>CAWCSJ010000028.1:0-293043 GCA_963798185.1 uncultured Acidobacteriaceae bacterium | reverse complement strand
ACCCGTGTGATGAAGTAGCGGCCAACGGTGCAAGTTTTTGGTCGTGGGTCGCCCTGAAATCGGCGCTCATCTCTGAGTTGATCGTGGGGATCAACTCGTTTACTACCCTCCTGCGGACAGAGGCCAACAGCACTTACGAGGAGCAACCTAATGGATTTGGCAGCGGGTATTAAGAAACTGATCCTGGGAGTGCTTGCCGTCTCGAGCTTTTTCGCGAGTGGGAGTGCGGCCTCCGCGCAGCAGGTCACCGGCACGTTGGGTTCGCCAAGCGCCACCACAACGATCGACGGAAAACAACTTCCGCCACCGCCGCCGAAATTCGGCGGCGTGATCAAGGAAAGCGCCAAGGATTCCACGCCTTGGTGGCCGCCTCGCGTCGTGCCGCCCAAAGGCGCGCCCAACGTGCTTCTCATCATGACCGATGATCAGGGATATGGCGTACCGGGCACGTTCGGCGGGGTCATACCAACGCCATCACTCGACCGCGTCGCCCAGTCGGGTCTGCGCTACATTCAGTTTCACTCTACCGCTCTTTGCTCGCCGACGCGGGCGGCGCTGATCACCGGCCGCAACCACCATTCGGTTGGCTTCGGCGTCATCGGCGAACTGTCCACGGGCTACCCGGGCTATGACTCGGTCATCGGTCCGCAGAGCGCCACGGTTGCCGAAATTTTGAAGGAAAACGGCTACGCCACGTCATGGTTCGGCAAGAACCACAACACGCCAAGTTTCCAATACAGCACCACGGCAGGGCCCTTTGAGCAATGGCCAGTCGGCATGGGATTTCAGTATTTTTATGGTTTTCTCGGCGGCGAGACCGACCAGTGGACGCCCTATCTTTTCCGCAACACGACCCAGGTGTATCCCTGGATCGGTAAGCCGGGCTACAACCTCACCACCGACCTGGCAGACGATGCCATCCGCTACTTGCGGGATCTCAATGCGTCCGCGCCCGACAAGCCTTTCTTCCTCTATTACGTGCCCGGCGGATCCCACTCCCCGCACCAGCCGACCCAGGAGTGGATCGACAAATTCAAGGGCAAGTTCGACATGGGCTACGAAAAGCTGCGCGAGCAGATCTTCGAAAACCAGAAGCGGCTAGGGGTGATTCCGGCAAACACGACGCTGACGCCGTGGCCGGACGGACAAGCGGCTTATGGCGGAGCCAAGCTGCCGAGGTGGGACTCGCTTAGCGACGTGGAAAAGAAGATGTATGCCCGCGAAGCGGAGGTCTATGCCGCCTATACCGCCTACACCGATTATGAGATTGGCCGCGTAATTCAGGCTGTCCAGGACATGGGCAAGCTCGATAACACGCTGATTATCTATATTGACGGCGACAACGGCACCAGTGCAGAAGGCTCCTTGTACGGCACGTTCAACCAATTTACCGCCTACAACGGCATTATTAACGAACCGGAAGTCAAGCCCGTCAAGGCAATGAATATATTGCACTATGGAAACTGGGGCTCGGACAAGACCTATCCCCATATGTCGGTGGCCTGGTCCTGGGCGTTCGATACACCCTTCAAGTGGACCAAGCAGGTAGCCTCGCACTTCGGCGGAACACGCCAGGGCCTCGCCATTTCCTGGCCCGGGCACATTAAGGACGTGGGCGGTATTCGCACCCAATTCCACCATGTCATTGATATTGTGCCGACCATCCTCGAAGCCGCCGGCGTCACCGCGCCCGACATGGTCAACGGCATCAAGCAGAAGCCGATCGAAGGCGTGAGCATGGCCTACACCTTCGACTCGACGAATGCCAACGCGCCGTCGAAGCGCGACACGCAGTATTTCGAGATGGTCGGCAACCGTGCCATCTACCATGACGGTTGGATTGCTGCTACCACTCCACCTTCTCCTTCTTGGGAGATGGGAACAGGCAAGTCGACGGCCCTCGGCGACTACAAGTGGGAGCTCTACAACATTGCCCAGGATTATTCGGAGTACAACGACCTGGCAGCCAGCAATCCCGCCAAACTGAAGGAAATGCAGGCGCTGTTCCTGACGGAAGCCGGAAAATACCAGGTCTTCCCGCTCGACAACTCGGGATTCGTGCGCTTGCTGGCGCCGAAACCGAGCGCAACCGCGGGAAAAACCGATTTCACCTACACTGGGGTGAACGTCGGCATTCCTGTCGGCAATGCTCCCAGCATTCTGGACAGGGACTACACCATTACTGCCAACGTTACGATTCCTTCCGGCGGCGCCGAGGGAGTGATCGCGACCCTGGGCGGCCGCTTCGGTGGCTACGCACTCATGCTCAGCCCAAGCGCCAGTTGGTTGCTCAGCAGCAAACCAGTCAAATACATCGTTCTGGGTTTGTTGGTGCTGGGACTGCTTCTGATCCTGATTGGTAGCGCCGGCAAATGGAGAAAACGGTTCGGCTACGCATTCTTGCTGGTCGCCGCGATTGGACTCGTTCTGTCTTTCGCCACTGACATATTCCACATCGGCCGAGGCAGGCCGGTGTTTGTTTACAACTTCCTCGACCTGGAGCGGTTCCGCTGGAGAGGACTGGATTCGTTGGGCGAAGGCAAGCACACCATTGTCTTCGACTTCAAGTATGACGGTCCCGGTCCAGCTAAAGGCGGCACCGGTGTACTGTCGGTGGATGGCAAGGAGGTCGACCGTAAGACCATCGCGCACACCATTCCGTTGCTCATGACTGTCGACGAGACCTTCGACATTGGGCTCGACACTCTTACGCCGGTGGATTTCTCCTACGACGTGCCATTTGCATTCACTGGGACGATTGACAAGCTGAACTATCGGCTCGGGCCGGAACAATTATCCGCCGAGGACAAACGGAAGGCAGCGGTGATGCTCGCCGCCGCTAAAGACTAGGGATACTTCGGATTGGAAATACGAAAGGAATGAGAACCATGAAAACGAGATTAGCGTTTTGCGCAATGTTGGTGTGCATCGCATCCGCGATTGCGTTCGGACAGCAAGTATCAGTCAACTACAACCACGGTGCGAGCTTCTCGAATTATCACACCTATGCCTGGGCCACCAACAATGCCAACCAGATTCAGAACTCCATCCTGGCGCAAGTAGCACAACAAGACATCAACTCCGCCATGCAGGGCAAGGGTCTGTCGATGGTGCAGGAATCGCAAAATCCTGACCTGATCCTCACTGCGAACGGAGGCATGAAACAGCAGACTTCCTACACCGCATGGGGCATGCGCGGCATCGGCGGAGGCATGGGCGGCATTACTCCCCAGCAGAATGTAGAGGGGACCATGATTATCGACCTGTACGACGCCAAGAGCCAATCCCTAGTGTGGCGAGGAATTGCTCAAGATACGCTCAGCAACAATGGCAATAAGAACCAGCAACTGGTCCAGAAAGCCGTGCAGAAGATGTTCAAGCAGTGGCCGAAGAGCTAAGAGTCAGTTGCTCGTTTGCCATCCTCGATGGGAACGATAGAGCAAGTCGATTTCCTCGAATGCGAGTGATCGAGGCCGGAAAATCACCATTTAACCCAAGCAGCAGAGGAGTAATCATGAAAGTCCCAGGCACCCACTTCCCCAGGTTTAACGCGATCACACTCGCCACGGCCGTGTGCTCCTCAATGTTGCTATCGGCAGTCCCGCCGGCGGTGGCGCAGAACCCGCAACTCGAGCAAAAACTAATCGCTGTCAAGCAGTCCATCGCCGCCAACAAGCAGGCCCTGGCGCGCTATACCTGGCAGGAACAAGAAACCATCAGCGTCAAGGGCGAGGTCAAAGATACGAAGATGTATCAGGTGCAGATGGGTCCCAACGGTCAGCCGCAAAAGACCGAAGTCGGCGATGACCCTACACAGCCCAGCGGCCGCCAGGGGCGCGTGAAGAAACGAGCCGAGGAGCATGTAAAGGGTGAGTATGAAGAATACGGGCAGCAAATTGCCGCTCTTGCCAAGCAGTACAATCCGCCCGACCCCCTAAAGCTGGAGCAAGCCTACAAGCAAGGTAACGTTTCGGTGCAGCTAGGCGGAAGCGGCACAGTGAGCCTGGTAATCAAGAACTACGTCAAGCCGAATGATTCGATGACGCTCGCTTTCAACGAGGGCACGAAGTCGATTGAGAGCGTGCGGGTGGCCACGTACCTGACCGACCCGAAGGATGCGGTCACCATCGCCGCACAATTTACGCGGATGCCCGGAGGTCCCAACCATGTTGCCAGTACGCAGGTGGATGGCGTCAGTAAACAGCTTACGGTGATGACGCAGAATTCGAACTACCAGCAAAGGTAACGGACAACAAAACTCAACAAGCACGGCGAAGGCAGCAGTGCCTGGTGAAGGAGATCACGTGACGAGCCAAAACCACTTTACTATCAGCTTTCCGTTGAAGTCGCCCGCCGACGCGAAGGCCGTGGCGGAACAACTTCCCGCACTGATGCCGGGGTTGTTCGAGGCAGAAGACAGCATCGGCACGATCCACTACTCGCGCTTTACGGTCCTGAGCGAGAAAACTTTGCTGTTTCTTGCCGACTTCGACGGCGAATTCGGCCAGCTCATGGCCGATCTAGCCAAGCAGGCAGGGCCGGTGTTCGATGCGATCTTTGAACACGTGGACAATCCGCCGCCCGCGCCGGTTGCGGCTAACGCAGACGCTTTCGTCGAATGGGCCGCGGAACATCTCGTCCATGCCTTGAATCTTTACACCGCCTACCCTGGCGTGACTGCCAAGGAGATTAAAGCCATGGCGGCCGCGGCAGACGTCAGTGCGGGCGGCGAACAACGCCCGTTCTTGGTGATCTTGCCTATCAAATCACGCCTTGCTTTCGTCGAGGTGCAACTTCTTCTCAAAGCGAGGGGGAAGGGAACAACCAAAGATTTGGATTCGGTTGGCACGCCCCACTTCGCGCAGTTCGTCCCGCTGGAGGACAACCAGATTGGTTTCTTTACGGTGTATGACGGCTCGTTCGAGAAATACATCGCCGACTTCACCAAGAATATTGGTCACGTGTTCGATCTCATCTTCAAGTTCACCAAAGGACCGCCGCCCTCACCGTGCCGAAAGCACCTCCAAGAGTTCATTGATTTTGCCGCGGGCGCGAACCGCACGCCGATCGGGTTCTACCAGGCATATCCGGGTCTGACAGTTCAGGACGTTCATGCCTTGGTTGCCGATAGCAAATCGCAATCAGCGCCGGCTGATTAGCAACCGCTCCGAGATGCCGAGCGCCAACCGCTGCATGAGTAATAGCCGCGATCGAATAGGAGATTTCGTGAGCGAGGACAACAAGGCACAAGCCACCCAAGGTGAAGGAAAGCGGCGGCCGCCTCCGCCAACTGTTCGGACATGGTGCTCCTGAGAGTTCACAATCTGATGCCCGTTCGGGGTCAAGTACAGGGTCGGCCACACTCGAGCTCGCTGATATTCAGGGGTTCATCCTGCGCGGTTACAGGATGCCGATGGTGCGGCATTTCTTGCTGACAGTCGGCGTACCCGCAGAAGCGCGCAAGTTGCTCGGACGATTTGTTAGCGGCGACGAGTCTGACACGCCACAGATCACCACTGCGGAAGACTGGCACGTAGGTTTCGCGCCGGGACCGGGAGACAATCCTGCTGATCTACCGCGGCACAAGCCTGACTACTGCCTTAACGTGGGCATCACCTGGCCAGGTCTCGTCGCGCTGGAAGTCAAAGACCGTGTCCCGACGCTGGCGTTTAAGTCGTTCGACGCATTCACCGCCGGAGCCGCCGCACGGGCGGAATTGGTAGGTGATACGGGAGCAAGCGCGCCGCAAAACTGGATTGGTTCCTTTGGGAAGGGAAATGACCACGTCCTGGTAACGCTGCATGCCATCAGCCCGGACGCGATGGCGGCTTACAGCGATCGTCTTTCTGCTTTGTTTACCGAGGGAGGCGCTTTTCGAGAGATCTGGCGGGCCGACGGAATGGCTTTGATGGAGATGAAGGATGGCACTCCCGTTCCGACCTCCAAGGTTCATTTTGGTTACACCGACGGCATCAGCATGACCACCATCCGCGGCGGCCCAGAGCGATATACGCCAGATCACCAGCAGCCCTGCGAACCTTGGTTATTTGTCCTACAGGACGAGGCTGAGAATTACTTTGTGCCGGAGCCGAAAGAACTTGGGCTTAACGGCAGCTTTGCTGTGTTCAAAATGGCCGAGACGGACGTTGTTGGATTCGAGAATTTCCTGCAATCGAACAAGGACAAGATCGATCCCGAACTGCTGGCCGCCAAGATGTGCGGACGATGGCGCAACGGAGTTCCTCTCGCGTTGTCGCCCGATACCGACAGCCCTCCGGGCGGGATAACACCCGAGCAGCTGAATGACTTCGAATACGTGAATCCTGACGGGTCTGGCGACCCTAAGGGCTTGCGCTGCCCAGTAGGCGCGCACATGCGCCGCATCAATCCACGAGGCCAGCCAGTCGCCGGCCAGGCTCATCCCGGCGGCAGCAACAATACGCACCGGCTGATCCGTCGTGGTATGCCCTACGGGCCGGTTTATGATCCGGCGCAACCTTACGACGGCGTCGAGCGCGGGCTTATGGGTTATTTCATCAACTCAAGTATCGAGAATCAATATGAGTTTGTGTTGAGCCAATGGGTGAATGACAGCGAATTTGCCGGGGCGGTCAGGCTGAACCCTAAATCGAAGGACCCAATGATTGGGACTCAGGACCCAGCGGAAAGCATTTTCGTGATTCCGCAGGCGAATGGCGCGCCTCCCATCAAGATCACCGGGCTCGGAAGCTTCGTTACGACGAAAGCCGCAGCCTACTGCTTCTTGCCGAGCATTACCGCGATCAAATTCATCTCCAACCTCCAGTAACCGGCGACGGCCGAAGAGAGTTCAGATGTTATTCGTGACCAGATGGTTCGGAGTAACCGGCAGCGACAGTGAGCGTAGCCTCGCTCGGGAACAGTCTGAACTCGCGGAGCTCGTCGAGAAAGTTCTCCTGTTGCAGGCAAATTCTGCCGCCCAGCAACACCGACCGATCCGTCGTGGAACTCATGCGAAGGGCGTCTGCGCCCGGGCCCAATTTGAAGTATTTGACGTTACCGTCGGGCACGACCCTGGGCTGGCGGCTCGGCTGGCGAAGGGGATTTTCGCCAAGCCTGGCGTATATCCCGCTGTGGTGCGGTTCGGCAACGCCGATCCGAAAGTGAACTCTGATTTCAAACCCGACGTGCGATCGTTGTCGTTTTCGGTCGACCTCAGTCGAAATGGCGCGACTGTTTCTGGCGCGAGCGTTGATCGACAGGATTTCTCGCTGCAAAATGCGCCGCCGCTTCCTATCAACGACGCAACTGCATTTCTGGCGACCATGAAGTTACTTACGGCCTCGAACCCCGCCGTCGGCTTGTGGAAGCTTCCGTTCAAGGACAAGTTGAGAGTGCTGAGGGTATTAGTGTTGGCGCAATTGCAGTCGCGCCAGAAAATTCAGCCATATCAGAAATTGCGCTATTGGAGCAACGTACCGTTTCGTCACGGACCGGCCGACGTCGTGATGCAGTCGGCTACTTCGGCGCCGGAGAATCCGGCGTGCCCGCTGCAACGGAGTAACCCGAACGGCTTGAAGGATGAGCTAATTCGGCATCTTGATGAAGATAGCAAGATGAGCAGTTTCGACTTTTCACTCCAGTTCCTCGATGCCAACACTATGACGTACTGGGGCAAGCATTACGACGCCAACTTTTGGATTGAAAACGCGAGTGTCAAGTGGAACGAAGCGCAAGCACCATTTCACACGGTCGGTCGGCTTACGCTCTTGCCGAAATCGCAGCTCGATCCGGACACTGCGGAGGCAATCTACTTCGATGTCACGGGACACGCGACGCCGGACAGTACGCCGGTTGGAAGCATTAATCGGGCCCGCTGCCACGGGGAAGTTGCCAGCAGAAAAGCGCGCATGAGGCGAAAGCAGCAGTTGAGAACCAGAGTAGCTATGGGTCGCTTTGGGTTGCGCCCGGGCACCCGACTTCATTTGAAACTAGGAGAAGAAATATGAGAACACGGACATTGCTATCGGCGCTGGTAGTGGCGCTGCTCTATATAACCGTCGCGAACGCACAGTATCCGGTGATGGACGCAGTCGCTAACAAGGTGATTGCAAAGTACCAGCAGTCTACTTGTGAGCAGTTGTGGCAACAAAAGACAAAGAAAGCTCCGCCGACGCAGCAGGAGCAGAATGCTATCCAGTTGCTGAAGGGCGACCCGCAGATGCGTGAGGCATTCATTGCCAAGATCGCGGCTCCGATCGCAAACAAGATGTTCGAATGCGGCATGATCCCCTAAGTTTCGTGCTGCCGTAACAGAAGCGATGCAATTGGAGGTCGAATTATGTCCCTAGGAAAGTCAGTTGGCCGGAGCTTGTCTTTCGCACTGCTGGTGCTGGCAATCGGTGCCAATGCACAGATCCAGCCTCAAGAAACGAAGAAGAAGGCGGGCTCCGCTAAGAAACCCGTGGCGGGCGCGCCGGCTCCGCCCGCGTTGGAGCAGAAAGCGCTCGACATTTTGAAGGCCTCGAGCGACCGCCTGGCCGCCGCTCACACTTTGGCGTTCACCGCGCTCGAGAGCTATGAAAGCCCGAGCCGCCAGGGCCACCCGCTCGTCTTTGTAAACAAGTCCGAAGTCACTCTGCAGCGGCCAGACAAGCTCCGGGTTATCACGCCTGGCGATGGCCCCGCCTCAGAGTTCTACTACAACGGCAAGACCATGACAGCCTTCGTGCCGTCGGAGAACCTGATTGCCGTTGCTGAGGCCCCGCCCACGATTGATGCAGCCATGGAAGCCGCCTATCACTTGTCCGGGACCTACTTTCCGTTTGACGACCTGATTGTTGCTGATCCTTACAAAGATATGACCCCGGGGCTGAAACTGGCCTATTACATCGGCCAATCTCATGTCGTCGGCGATACTACAACGGACATGGTGGCCTATATCGACGACGGGGCGTTCATTGAGATCTGGATCGGGGTTGAAGACAAGCTGCCGCGGTTGGTCCATGCGGTTTACCTGGATGATCCAGCGCAACTGCGCCACAATCTGCTGCTCTCCGACTGGAAGCTCGACCTTGCCGTTCCGGACGATGCCTTTGCGCCGACGAACGCTTCCGGGGCAAAGCACATTCCGTTCGCTCATCCCCATCCTTCGCCGGGTGCCAAGCCTCCAGCGAAGGCCAACCCACCCAAAGCGCAACAATAAAGAATAGGGCACATCATGAAAAAGATCATTGTCAGTCTGGTCAGTCTTGCGATCGCGTTATTGCCGTTCGAGACCGCGGCCGCCTACTCGCACGCGAATGCGTACGGAGGCAGCACCTCGCACAGTTACGGCTCCACCAGCCACAGCAGCGCTTACGGCACCAGCACTTCACACACCTACGGCGAGGGCACGTCCCATACGAACGAGTATGGCGGCAGCACTTCGCACTCCGCCTATGGGGGCACGAGCCACACCAACGCCTACGGTGGAACCACTACGGGAGAGGTCGGCTACGGCGCAGCACACACGGATACCTACGGTGCAACCGCCTACCATCCGCCTGCCTATGGCACAACCGCCTATCATCCTCCCGCACCGTACTATCCGTATCATCCGCCAACAACCGTCGGCTACTACGGAGCTGGATGTTACAACTGCGGTTCGACTGCGGGCGCAGCTGTCGTGGGTGCTGCGGTCGGCATGGCTACCGGAGCAGCGATAGCCTCCTCTGCGGCTGCTTCGCAAAGTGCCGCCGCCTCTCAAAACGCCTACGCCCAGGGCTACAACGCAGGCTCATCCAACGCCGGGGCGGCTAACGCCAACGCTGCTAACGCCAATGCCGCAGCTGCCAATGCAAATTTAGCCGCCGCCTATCCCATGGGTTCGGTCCATGGGGCGCTACCCGGGGGTTGCATCACGCCGAGCGTTTCCGGTGGAGGAACCTACTACTTGTGTGGCAACACATGGTTCAGTCCAGCCTACGGTGCGAATGGCGTGCACTATACGGTGGTGCCGGCTCCATAGTAGGGCGGCACGTGACAGACGGCACGTCCAGAGTAAAGACGAGGACAACTGCGTCCCGGGTGCCGATAGATGCGAAGTAGATAATTTGGGCGTCTTAGTGGATTCCAGCTGAAAGCAATGTTATACTCGCTTTCGAAAATGACGATACAGACCAAATCCATTATGAGACGGCGCGTCAATCGCGCTGGGCCCTCGGGATTGGTCTGTCCGTAGTATTTCCAAGTTCAGATTCGATTCTCGAAGGCCCCGACTAAAAATCGGGGCCTTCGGCTTTTTGGCCGGTAGCCAAGCTGGAAAGGCACGTGACTGTTACTCACGCTATACGCAGGTTCGAATCCTCCTATGGTCAAGAAACTCATCTTCGCTTCCTAAGGAAGGGGAGTTTCCCCGACCGAAGGCTCATGTCGCTTCCCGCTCAATGTACTTCAGCAGACGAGTTTGATTTCCACAGGGGGTCAAAAGCCGAGTGCTGCAACTGCGGACTCATCGAAGTCTCGCGTCTGCTTCCAAGAGACTTTATTCGCGGTCAACGCTTCCAAAATATCGGTAATCCCTTCCGATTCGTAACCAAGCCTGCTGAGGGCATGGCGGAGTTCTGCATCAGAGAAGAGTTCTTTAGGCAGACCGGTGCCAAAGCCCACTCCAGCCAGGGTGATCGTTAACCCATATTTTCTCTTTCCCGGTATGTCGTAGGTCTTATGATGATCCACCAAGATTGTGTAAAGTCTGTCCATTAGCTCGCCTTCTCTCCGAGTGCTTTCAGGATAGGCCCCTTGTCAATCCGTTATGGTCAAAAAACTCATCTTTGCTTCCAAGGAAGAGGAGTTCACCCGACCGAAGGCTCATGCCGCGTCCCGCTCATAGTACTTCAGCAGACCACCCAGTCGTTCCTTGCAACGCACAGTTCCGCTATCCCCGCTCGCCCTTCGATTCGGCAATGGGAACAGGAGCCGGTTCTGCTTGCCCTGGTGATTGCGCTCCTCGTGGTAATGTGCCACATATTGCTGCAGGGCTCGGCGCAGTGGCCTCTCGCCGAACAAGATGAGCTTCGACAGGCATTCCTGTTTCACCGATCTCACCCAGCGTTCCGCATAGGCGTTCAAATTCGGACTCCTGGCTGGTAGGGGCATGGTTTTCACCCTTCCCGCCTCGATCAGTTGACGGAACGACATGCAGAACTTAGTGTCCCGATCATGCAGTAAGTATCGGCTGTCGGCCAGAAATCCCCACCTCTGCATCGTCACGTTGCGCCCTATCTGTTCCATCCACTGCTGGTCCGGGTGGGGCGTGATTCCTGCCAGACAAACCCTCCGACTCTCCAACTGGATAAAGAACAACACATAGTAGGTAACCAAGCCTTTGAGCGTAAGCACTTCCACCGTGAAGAAATCCGTTCCCACCAGAACATCCATATGCGCGCGGATGAAATCTCTCCAGCTGGTGGTGTGTTTTCGTTTGGGGCCAGGAGGGATTCCGCGGCGACGCAGGATGTTGCCCACCGTCTGGTCCGATAGCCGCTGGCCAAGATTGGCCAAGGCACCCACCATGCGATTCATAGCCCCAGGTGGGATTCTCCTTCGCCATCTGCACCACCAACCGTTCCATCTCCTCGTCAACTCTGGGCCGTCCTGCGGAACGACGGAATCTGGACCCGTCGAACTTGTTGGCGATCAGCTTGCGATACCAGCCCAGAATGGTATCCGGCATGGCCGCGGCCGCTACGTCCTCCAGCGCCTTACGTCCTAGGCGGTGAGCAATCTCCGCCAGCGTGACCTTGTCAGCTTCCGACAGGAGCAGCCGGCCCTTGATCTGGGCTTTCAGGATGCGGTTCTCCGCAGCCAGATATTCGTTCCTCACCAGCAGTTCTTGATCGACGGTGCCGGTGATGTAGGCCAGCATGCGAGCCCAAACCGTTTTCTGCCTCTTGGTTGATGGAATTAATGGGAAGCTGAATTGTAGGCCTTATCGAGGCCGCGGAGAAGGCAATCCGAAGAGACTAGTCGTGGCTGCAAGCCGCGCCTTTTCAAGCCGATCGAATATCTTGACCTTACGGGATACAACGGCGGCAGCTTGCAACATGTTCTTTGGAATTGTTAGTGCGGTGAGGTTTCCCGGAAACGTTTGATGTATTTCACGAAAAGTTGTGGATTGCAGCCTGGTTCTGGCCAGCTTGGACCAATAGTCGGATACGAGATTCAATCGTATGGAAAAGCGCACGCTCGCCAAGACGCAGGAATAGAATGTGTATGCAAACAAGCCATGCGCGCTGAGCCTTTACTTTCGCTGGCAGCCAGTGTTGCCGGCGAGCACCGTACCAATGACGCACTGCGCAGCATCGTGTGGGGCCTCGCGGAGCAGCCCGGTGTTGCGCTGGCCCGAATCTGGCTACTCGCGCCGGGCGATATCTGCGACTCCTGCTTCCTCAGCGCTAATTGTGCAACTCGCGCGCAATGTCTTCACCTCGCAGCCAGCGCCGGAAAGCCGCGACATTCTGACGGCGAGGACTGGGCATTCCTGCAAGGTCATTTCCGCCGCATACCTCTGAAGCAGGGCAAAGTCGGACACATCGGCGACAGTGGCGAGTCCATCCTCGTCGGTGACTTCGCGCCCGAGAGCAACTGGTTCATGCGACCGGAGTGGGCCACGCGTGAGCAGATTCGCAGCTTCGCCGGCCACGCGCTGGTTCATAGAGGAAAGATCCTTGGCGTTCTCGGCATTTTCAGTCGCGAAGCGATCTCGCAGGAGGACTGCGGGTGGCTGAAGATGTTCGCCGATCAGGCGGCCGTCGCGATTGCGAACGCGCGCGCCTTCGAGGAGTTGGTTAAGGCTGAGGCGGCGGTACGCGAACGCGAGGAGCAACTGCAGCAGATCATCGACGCCGCCCCGCTGCACATGTTCATCCTTTATACAGACGGAAGCCCCGGTCGCCCGAATCGCGCCTCGCGTGCGTACTTCGAGCCTTACGATCCTGTCTCACCGCGAGAGTTTCTGGCCAAATTCGCCCATCCGGATGACGTCGAGGGCATGTGGGAGAAGTGGACGGAAGCGCAGCGGACCGGACGGCCTTTCCATTTGGAATCGCGCTTCCGCGGCCGCGATGGCGAGTATCACTGGTTCCTGGAGCAGTTTGTCCCGCTGCACGACGCCGAGGGGCGCGTGGTGCGCTGGTGCGGCGTGCGCACCGACATCGACGAGCAGAAGCGGGTGCGCGAGCGCATGGAGCGCGAGAACCTGGTGCTGCGCGAAGAAGTCGACGAGGCCTCGATGTTCGAGGAGATCGTGGGCGCATCGCCCGCACTAAAGCCAGTTCTCGCGCGGGTTGCGAAAGTTGCGCCGACCGATTCGACGGTCCTTATCACGGGCGAGACCGGCACCGGCAAGGAACTCATCGCGCGCGCCGTCCACAAGAGGTCACCGCGAGCGGCAAGAGCGTTTGTGAGCGTGAACTGCGCGGCCATCCCTCGTGACCTGATTGCGTCGGAGCTGTTCGGGCACGAAAAAGGGGCGTTCACGGGCGCGTTGCAACGGCGGCTCGGCCGCTTCGAACTGGCTGAGGGCGGGACCATTTTTCTGGACGAGATTGGCGAGCTCTCAGCGGAGACGCAGGTCATGCTGTTGCACGTCCTGCAAGAGCGCGAATTCCAACGCGTGGGAAGCGGCCAGTCGATACGCGCCGACGTTCGCGTCATCGCGGCGACGCATCGCGACCTGCCCGCAGCGATTGAGGCAGGCACCTTCCGCAGCGACCTTTATTACCGCATCAACGTCTTCCCCCTCGAGGTGCCGCCGCTGCGAGAGCGGCGCGAGGACATTCGTCTGCTGGTCGAGTACTTCCTCGATCGCTACTGCAGCAAGGCCGGCAAGTCGATACGCAAGCTCGACCGGCGCAGTCTGGAACGGCTGCAGTCGTATCCCTGGCCAGGAAACATCCGCGAACTGCAGAACGTGATCGAGCGCTCGGTGATCCTATGTGAGAGCGACGAGTTCTCCGTAGACGAAAGCTGGCTGCCACACCAGGGCGGGGCGACCCGCGCTCTGCCGACTGAGATGGGCATGCACGAGAAGCAAGCCATCGAAGCCGCGCTGGCAGAGTGCGGTGGTCGTGTGTCGGGTCCGTCAGGCGCGGCTGCGAAGCTGGGCATGCCGGCTTCTACCCTTGACTCCAAGATCAAGGCGCTGGGGATCAACAAACGGCGGTTTGCACAGGGAGCAGAATAGTTACCCAAGCGCGACCTCGTCCCTTCCTACCAGAACCAAGCACGAGCACATCCCGTCACGAGATCTCGTGAATTCCCGAAGCCTCGGGACTCCACTCTCCTCTTAAGCTCCACGTCTGCAACTAGATGCGATTGGCGGCTTTCTTGCATTCTATACCGGCGTAATCAGTGCAGGTTCAGAAGGACTAATCAGACATGTGGAAGGTGCAACAAGCAATGGAAGGCGAGCGGTTGATCTTGAACTTGATCGGTCGCCTTGAAGGGACCCAGTTGCAGGAGCTGCAACAACTTATTTCTTCGCAGGCTGCGAGCCGAGAAGTCGTCCTCGACCTCGACCAACTCAAGCTGGTTGACCAGGAGGCGGTCACTTTTCTCAGCTTGTGCGAAGCGCTAGGCGTGAAGCTTCAGCGGTGTCCGGCATACATCCGCGAATGGATCGCCAGCGCGAGCAGCGCGAAGTAAACGATGGCCGTTGAACCGGGGAGAGCGGAGTCCCCCAAGTAACTCCGAGAAAGAGTTCAGGAGAACTGTCATGAAAATGGTTAACGCAAAACCAACTCTTGTATTCGTCCTGCTGTCGCTCGTGCTTTGCTGCACTACGGTAGCTCAGCAGCCGCCCGACAACGTCCAGGGCGACTGGACCATTTACTCCACCAGCATCAAGACCGGCGAGACGGTCGTAAAGCACGTTCAGATTGCACAGTATGGCAACCGGGTCACGGGATACTTCGAGGGTCCTGACCAGTCAGGGCCGATTGAAGGCGAAGTAAACGGACATCACATCCGCTTCAGCACCGTGACCAAGAACGTTCTCAACTTCCACGGGCAGATATTTGGCGACACCATGACCGGGGAGTATGGGCTCCACGGCAAGCATGCTGCGTGGCAGGCTGTGCGTCCCGCGACGGCCGCGGCGCCCGTCGCGCCTCTCGCACCGGCAACTGGCGTTGTCTATGCTTCGCAGCCCGAACTAGCGCCCCAGCCGCCGCCCGCGCCGGCACCCGTCGCTCAGCCTACTTCGTATTCCACGACGCAGGTCAGTTCGGGTCCGGCGCCCGCGCCATTGTCAGCGAGCCAACTCGACTCGCTGGTCGCCCCCATCGCGCTGTATCCCGATGCGCTCGTGGCCCAGGTGCTGGCGGCGTCGACAAATCCGCAACAGGTCGCCTACGCCGACGACTGGCTGATGCAGAACAAGGACCTCACTGGCGCGGCACTGACGCAGGCTGTGGACCAGCAGCCGTGGGACCCGAGCGTCAAGGCGCTGACGCAGTTTCCGTCGGTGCTGGACAACCTGGCGCATAACCTCTCGTGGACCTCAAGCCTGGGCCAGGCGTTCGCCAATCAGCAGGCGGATTTGATGGCAGCCGTGCAAGCCATGCGCGCCCGGGCGCAAGCCGCAGGGACGCTGCAGTCCAACTCTCAGGTCACGGTCACCCAGTCGGCGCCGAGCACCATCGTGATTCAACCGGCGAATCCACAAATTGTCTACGTTCCTCAGTACAACCCGGCCGTGGTTTATGGAGCGCCCGTGGTGGTGCCGTGGTATGTCGCGCCGCCAGTTCCCGTTGCTTCGGTTGGTCTCTACTTCGGTAACGGCATCACCGTTGGCGCCGTCTTCGCCGGCGGCGGATGGGGTGGAGGCTTCGGCTGGGGATGGCACGCCTGGAACGTGAATTGGGGTGGTGGCGGCGGCTCGACCATCATTTACAACCACACCACCTACATCAATAACCACGTCTGGAATAACAACAACTACAACGGCTATCGTCCGTGGGCCAACGGAGCGGCCGGCTCGCAGAACCACGCGTACTACGCCAACAACGGCACGTATCACCCCGACGCCGGCTATACCGTCCGGGCGACCGATACGCACTATGGCCCGAACGGCGCCTACCATCCCAATGGCTACTACGGCCCTGACGGCGGTTGGCACGCAGACGGCTCCGTCAATCATGCAGGGGGTGCGACCGGATCGGAGAACCATGCGTACTACGGTGCCAACGGCACGTATCATCCCGACGCTGGCTATAAGCCGGGCGAAGACACGCACTATGGACCCAACGGCGGCTATCACCCGAATGGATATTTCGGCCCTGACGGCGGCTACCATCAGGACAAACCGGGCACCAATCCCGCGGACCAGCCAAACGGCGGAAACAACGGCAATCACGGCCTGATTGGCGGTAACGGCGGCGTGCAGAACCCGAATGCGGGACAGAACGTCGCCACCGCGAAGCCGGCCAGCGCAAACAACAGCATGCTGGGCGCGCAGCACACAGCTGGTCCCGAGCCCACTCGCAGCAACAACGGCGAGCTCAGTCAGCAGCGCAGCAATGGCAATCACTACGCCAGCACCGACCAGAATCGTTCTCGCTGGAGCGGAGATGGCGCCGCCAATCGCGCAGAGAGCAATCGTGGCCGCAACAGCATGGCTGGGCGTCGTCCGCAGCAGCACATGGCCCACGAGCACGCACCCGCTGAGCACCATGGCGGTGGTGACGGACACCGCCGTTAACGCCTAAGCAAATGCATTCATCCAGGATCACAACATCGAAAGGAGATTAAAGATGCCAGCTCGTATGAACAGAACTCATGTGTGGAGGCGCTTCGCCGCAATAGCTCTACTGGTTGTGCTCGGCTTCGGAATGGCAGTGATGGAGGCAGCGACCGAAGCCCTCGCAGAGGAAAAGGCAACGCAGATTACGTTTGACACTCCGGCCGCAGCAGGCGCTGCGCTGGTGCAGGCAGCAAAGGATGACGACGAGATGGGCCTGTCCAGAATGCTGGGCCTCGATACAAAGACGCTGCTGTCCTCGGGAAATGAGGACCAGGACAAAGCCGACCTTCAGGCCTTCGCCGCCAAGTACACCACGATGAACCGGTGGCTCGACATGAGCGACGGTACGCGCGTGCTCTACCTCGGCGCCGACAACTTCGCCTTCCCGGTTCCCCTCGCGCAAGACTCCTCGGGCCGGTGGTACTTCGACGGTTTCGCCGGCGCGCAGGAGATCCGAGCGCGCGACATCGGCCGCAACGAACTGCTGGCCATCGATGCCAGCAATGCTCTAGCCACCGCAGAACAGGTCTACTTCGCCATGCACGCCCACGCGCCGGTGTACGCCGAGCGTATCGTCAGCACCAAGGGCAAGCGCGACGGGCTGTACTGGCCCGTGTCGGCGGGACAGGTTCCCAGTCCGCTGGCGGTGTTGGACGACCTCGCGAAGTCTTCACTCGCGCCGGTGGTTCCCGACCAGCCATTTGTGCTGGATGGCTACAGCTTCCGCATCCTCACGGCCCAGGGCGACGACGCGCCTGGCGGAGCGCGGAGCTATGTGGGTAATGGCAAGTTGACCGGCGGTTTTGCCGTGCTGGCTACGCCAGTCAAGTACGCAGAGACTGGAATCATGACCTTCATGGTCGGCCTAGATGGAACCGTATATGAACAAGACTTCGGTCCGGGCTCGGCAGTAATCGCCGGTGCTGTGCAGGCGTACGACCCCAACGAGAACTGGTCACCTGTTGATTAGACTCCCGCCGGAGCCGGAGAGCCTTTGCCATTAGTCTGGCGACTGCTACGCCACGCAGGTCAGAGCAGTTGCCAGACTTCTGATCTCTCAGAACCGTTTCTGGAGCCGCGAGACGCGCGGCCACTTTGCCGATCATTTTGACCGGCCGAATCGGTTGTGGTTGGTCCGTTATCGACAGTTGTCATGCAGAGGTTGGAACTCAGCTCTGCATATTCATTCTGGCCACTGTCGAGACCGCAGTGTACGCGGCGATAATGTCCTCTTATGCGGATGTTCCTGCTTGAGCGGCATTAGCTCGGGGCTTTAGCGGAGCAGCCGGAGTGAAGCCCAGTCCGTCTGATCGTTCGAACTCCCTGAGAAGCCACAGGAAAGGCGCTGGTCCGGCGCTAAGCCTGCCGGTAAATGGGCTATCGAGCGAGAAGATGAGATAAAAAGCCAGCCCCAGTACAAAAGAAATGCCCAGCAGCAACACCGCCCAGACCGCCCAGGCATGAGCCACGAACATTCCATGGAAGGCGAACAGAACAAACGCGCCCGCAATCAGCAAGCCCCACAGAGCGCCAGCGGTGTTTCCTTCAGCGCTGCGCAAGCGGCTGCGACGGGCGTCGAGCCAGATTCCCATCAGGTCCAACGCTTGTCCATACAACGCCACCTCGCGGTCATCCTCGGGCCTGATCGCCAGAATCGCCGCCACCAATGCGCAGGAAGTGTCCAGATTAATCTCCTCGGTGGGCGCATTGTCACGGGCAGCGCGCGCCAGTAAATCCCAGCGCTCAACCACGCCTTGCACGTAGGCTTTCGCGGACTCGCGAATTCTCCTGGTCTTTTCTGCAGAAAAGCTGCAGACCACAAACGTCAAGTCGGTTAGCGCATTTGCCTCGCACTTGACTGCGTTGCTGGCGTCACTGAAGCTCTGCCACACGCCCGAAACCACGAAGGCAATCAGCACGGCATAGGTGGTGCCCAGAGTTCCATAGACCGAAGTCGTCAAACTATTGTCCAGTGCCAGTTGCTGCTCGCTGAAGATCATGCGGGTGAGAAACGAAACAACCAAGGCCGCGGCCATCGTCGACGCGACGATCACCACGGGTTGCATCTTCGCCGGGAGCGACAGGATGTAGGACCGCATGTTTCCTCACTAAGTAGCGACTAACTCTTCGTTGTGCTCTGATGTCCACTCTAGCGAACACAGAGCAGGTGACGCAATCGTAGCCCACAATCCCTCGACGCGCTGAGGGGAATGCTCTTTCGGCTTGAGAATTCACTTCTCACAATCAAAACATGTCATGGGTCCCGCTGCTTCCCGCCGATTTGGAGCGTATGACGAGTAACCGGAATTGTCCGGACTAGGAAGGCCTGCTCCTTCTCGTCCAGAAATAATGCCGCCGCGTCACTATTGGTGGTCAAACAACATGCCTGAGCAAAGCCAGACTGCGGCCGAGCTGTCCCGAAGTCGGCTTGTGGGAAGTCTGCCGGCCCGACCTGGTCACTCCCGTGACACGCCGGTCACGGAAAGCACTTGGTCGTATAGTCGCTAGCCTTGATCGGAAACGCCTCGGGCAGGACAGGTGGGAAGGGCGGAAGACTGGGTCCGAGGCGTTTTCGATAAGGAGACTAGGAGGAAGACGCTGGCGTTTGCGGCGGACGCGGGGAACTCGTCAGACTATGGAATTTGAATGCCTTTTTCTTCGCTCTTTCTTCGTGGTCTGCCAGTAACGAGTGCGCTTCCAACGCGCCGGAGAAAAGAGGCAAATACCAGCACACACGCGACGGATTATCTCACGCGTAGCGTCCGCCGCGCCAGCGGCTTCGTCCTAGTCGGCTATGCGCGGAAGTGCCAGCTGGTGTCAACTCCCGAGATACCGGCATGTGGGAAATGCTAAAGGGGAGCCCGGAGCATTTTCGGAAATCCAGAAGAGGTGGACTCTACGGTGATCGGAAGTTGGGCTGGATTCCGATCGATGGGCGCCAGTGAGAAATCGGCTCGGTGGCCCAGTATTCATGTCACTGTTGGCCTTGCGCGGTTCGACCGAACAGGTGTCAGATGAATTGCGGTTTTGTTGCCTTCGGACATCTGTAATTCCTCTCAGAATCACCGGGCGGCATGCGGGATGTCCGGCTGTCAACCGAATGCTCCGTTATCCTCAGAGCTGGCATCGCAAAAGTAGATCCTTATTTCTCCACTGTCTACTTGCAGTATCACCGGCAGTGGGGTCGTGGGCATGAGCGACATTGATGAATCATTGACGACCGAGCAAGCCAAGGAACTCATCCGTTTGTGTCGCACTGGAAGACTGCATGACGTACAGAAATGGATCGCCGATGGGAGATCTCTCCAGATTGCTTCCGTATCAAAGAAAACGCTGCTTCAAATCGCTGTCGAGGTTGGATTTCACAGCTTGGTGGAGCTGATCGCAATGCATGAGAGCAGCCAGTCATCGAAGAATGCGGCGTTAGCCAACGCAGTTTCAATGCGTAGGATTGATCTTGTGCAGTTGCTGTTTGCAAACGGTGCGGATATCAAATCCGTTCCCCTCGCTGACGTCCTGCTCGACTGGGAGCCCAAGATCATTCGTTTCTTTCTCGATCACGGAGCAGATGTGGTCACGGGCTCGCCATTTGCTGTCGCCTTCGGGGCAAGGGTCCGGACTGCACTTCGCCCCTTCATCGAATACAGACAGGCGCATCCTGAATTCGCCACCGAACTTCACAGCCAGTTGGACTGCGCACTCCGGCACTTTTGCGGCCAAGCCGATTTGAAGTGGATAAGCCTGCTGCTATGGGCCGGAGCAGACCCCAGAACGCTCGGTCCTACGTTGGATGAGCGGTACAACCATGATCCTGAATTCGACACCACGGGCCTGAGAGAAGCATGTTACGCGGAGAATATTGAGGCTCTAAAGAAACTCAAGGTCGACCCAGACTGCGACGATCTGAGCGACCTGCTCCAATGTGCCGCCATTTCGGCTCGTCTGGATACTCTCCGGTACTTACTCGAGCGTGGCGCCAATGCGAACGACAAGGCCAACGGAGGATCATCTGGGCTTGACACCAGTCTGTGGCACTTGCACTTCGGATCGTTTGAGGCGTTACGCAGTAAACGGCTGCGATCGAGATACGACGTGCACAAGGCATTGGAGTGCGTCGAAGAACTCGTCGCGTATGGCGCGATCTGGAGGCCCGACCGCGCGGAGATGAATTCGCTTCGCCGGGCTTTGTACGGGTGCGAGCCCTCGGTCACGATCGATCTGATGAAACTGTTCCTTGGGCACAACGCCTACCCGCGCGATGCAGCTCAAGAACTGCTGCGGACACCAAGAATGAGGCAGCATCTCTCAACGGAGACTCGGAACCTCTCACGCTTGGGCCTGAGTCTTGAGGACAGGCAGAACAGAAAGCGGCAGCCGCCTCCCCCGGCGCTGCTGGCGCGCTACAACCGCGCAGAGTTGTATGAGAAGCTCTGGACGGAGCCGACTCGGACTGTGGCGAAACGCTATGGAGTCTCAGATGTTTGGCTGTCGAAAGTCTGCAAGGCCCTTCGCGTACCGCGGCCTGGTCGCGGTTACTGGGCGAAGAAGAGAGCAGGAAGATCGGTAGCGAAACGACCGCCGCTGTCTTCGCTCGGCTAAATTGCGGCGAGTCCCAAGTTGCGTTGACGCGGAATTCGACGCTCGCGAGTCTGCTGGCCAACTGCAGGCCGTTCGTCTGCAAATCAGGTCGCTCGGCGCAGATGGAACGTCGTGAGTTCGAACAAAACACCTTGAAGATGAGTGGTCACGTACAGGGCAAGTACGTCAGAGAAATGCCGCTCCAGTTGTTTGTTTCAGGGTGGAGCACCTTGCGATGTCCAGGACTCCGGCGGAGCGATGTAATTGTCTAGTCAAGGTTCGGGGGGCTCAAGACCCTGCACGAGCAGCCTTGCGCATGGGTGAGTATGACGATCGCCGCGTGATGTAATCGTGATGCAGGAGACCTTGTAGACCCGTATTTTGCAGTGCAAAACCTAACAGCCCATTTCGGCTAAGTGGCTCTAAATCATTGATTTAGCTTGACTTACGGTTTGGGTGATTCGGTCTCAAAATCCGCCGGGGCTTATCACCCCGTGGGGGTTCGACCCCCCCTCCCGGCACCAAGTACTATCACTGAGTCGCTTCTGTAGGAGCATCAGCCTCTCCAGACTCATGGCTGCGAAGTCTCGCTGGCCGGCGGTTCGAAGCCGCCGCAACGTCCGCGCATGCCTTGGCGGAATTTCTCGCGCTCCTCCGGCGTCATGCGCTGCCAGCGCTCGGCCAGGCGACGGCCGGAGTAAGAGCGGTGCATCCCTCGGCCACTAATGCCGCCGAAGAGGATGCGGCACAGCACCAGAAGGCCAAGGGCCTGCCAGAAAGTGATCTGGCGCCAGCCGAAGAGCGGCGGTAGCAGCCAATTCCACAGGTGCAGCACGATTTCGCCGCCGATGAAAACAAATAGCAGCATTCCCAGAATCGCCAGTGGAGCAATCCAAATCATCCTCTTCCATTTCGGTCTCATGTTCGGTTCCTCATGTTTTCGTAAACTCGTCGTAGATGCTTTGCAGTTGCTCGCGCAGGTGCAGCACGGCATAGCGTTTGCGCGAGAGCAACGTATTCACGCTCACACCAGTTTCAGCGGCCATCTCCTTGAAGCTGCGACCCTCGAGCTCGTGCCCGATGAATACCTCGCGCTGCTCATCGGGTAGCTCGTCGAGCGCAAACTCCAGCTCGTCGAGCAGCACGTTGCGGGCGTAAACGGCGTCCGGGCCAGCATCGGGCGAAGGCAGCAAGTCTTCCAACCGCAGCAACTCTTCATCGTCGTTGGCCACGGCGGCATCGCTGAAGCTCTCCGGCTTCTTCTTGCGGAACAGGTCGGTGATGCGGTTGCGCGCCACGCGGAAAAGCCAACCGGTAACGTGCTCGATCGGCATCAGCAGGCGGTTCGCTTCCACCAGTTCGTAGAAGACCTCCTGCAGAATGTCTTCGGCGTCGCGCGGGTCAGGCACACGCCGGCGAATGAAGTTGCGCAGCCGGGGCTGCTCCCGCTTGACCACCTCGGAGATCTGCCGGTCCTGTTCGACGCTCATCAGCTCCAGGCTCGCCGCGTGCTTCATCTACCGATGTAGACGAATTGGGGGGTGCGAATATTGTAGGGCTCGCAAAATTAGCAGGAGAGAAAACGAATGGATTGGACTCACTGTCGGCCGAGCGAGCGGTCTTGTGAGGGGACTGCAGGTACGGAGTTCAACGCTGCTTCGGCTGCCACGCACCGGAAAGATCGCCGAGGTCATACCCGGGGGAGCCCTCTCGTTTGATTGCGTAGCGGTAAAGCGCCGCAACGAAGATTCCCCGAGCGGCTGAGTTGGCAACACCGAGGAGCAGCCAGTAAATTACCGCAACCGCGAAGCCAGCCAACATTTCTGTCTTTCCCAGCCGGGCCCCCATAACCGGGAGAAGCAATCCTGGCAAGGTGAGGAGAGCAAAGACAAGTCCGAAGCTGAAGCCGCCTGTGACTTCTTCGCCCCACGTCTTGCGAAATAGCTGCGTTGATTTACCGAGCGCCTCGACGGGGCCCATGTCCTCGGCGGCGAGAAGCGGGGCGACGAAGAAGCTGGCGAGCGTCCATACCAGGCCGGTGACGCGCGTGACGATACGCCCCAGAAAGCCTAGGCGGCGCTCGAACATCTCGAGGAACGTGCCCACCGTAGCGGCCAGCAGCGCCCATTGAAAAATGCTCCACTTGCGCTGCCATGCAAGCTGCAAGCCATCGTTCAAGGTGGCGTGACCGCCGCCCAGTCGATTTGACGCGATGCTGACCAGCGCCACATTGAAGTAAGTGGCGAGGCTATAGGTGACTACGTAGAACACGAAAATGAAGGGGAGCATCGCTTTGCCGAGCAGTTTTTGCTGGGCAGCATCGTGGGGGAAGGGCCCCGGAGGCATTACCAGAATCAGTCCGATACCGAGGATGATTGCTGTCGCCGCCAGGCAGAATACTGCGGATATGACCGGCAACCACATCAGTTGTTTGTCTGACTTTAAGACTGCGAAGCTTTGCCCTAAAAGATCCCAGCTCCGGGAAAGTGTTTCCATAAGATTCTCCCAAACTTTCGAGAGCGCAATCTAAGAGATCACAACCCAATCTCAGCAGATCATGCGGGCGCATGTCAGTGACTGTCCTCACAATGAAGGACCGGCTCGTGTAGAGCCATGGTTGCAATTCCAAGCCAACCTAAAGTGGTTACTTTAGTGCGAAAACGCCTTTGACCTCACAGACCACCAAAGCGGGGCCTACCTATCATTAGTACCGTATGCGTGGACATCAGCAATGAGTTGACCAGTAAGACGCCTTCTACCTGAAAGACACGAATATTAGATCATCCAGGAAGAGTCGGTTGCCCAGTGGACTTCAAGGGCAATACTATCCGCAACAGACTGCTCGCGGTCGCAAATCAAGCTATGGGATATGCAATAAAAAGATGCTCAACAGAAAAGAGGGTGACTAGTGTTATCGGCGCTCTAACGGCCCTGACGCTACTGGCCGGCTGCGGCGGTAGCTCTTTTAGCCCTCAGTCAGCCGAGCCGCCAACCCCCGGTCCGCTGAGCTCCAGCAACCTCAACCTGATCTTCGTTGCCAGTGAGGACTTGGCCTACCAGGCTTCCGGCGACATCAACCTCGGCACCGCAAACCTCACCAATCAGGGCTTACAGCGATCGCTCCTCACGGCCACGTTTCTGCAACAGAAGGTGCTGGGGATGCAGAATGTGACGCAAATTTACGCGCTCGAACCCATGACCCATCTGCAAACGGCAAACAATTACCCCGACATGGTGGGCCTGGAGACGATGCAGCAGTTCACGATGCTCAACCAGATCACACTGTCCAGTGACCAGTATGGCGGCACGCCCCTTGCCGGCCACAGCTACCCCATCAATGCATCCTATGCGGACGTGCCGCTGCCCATCGGAGTTGTACGTCCGCAGCAATACTGCGCAAATTGCCAAGGGCTAGACTTCCGCGACCAGGACGGCGACAACCAGGTCCTGCTGACCACTATCGTGAAGAAAGACCCGGCGGGTTTCTATGTCTTCTCGGCACCATGGGAAACGATGAGCGCCTTGATGGCGAACATCAACCAGCGCGAAGGCTATAACCTGACCCTTCCAGCGAGCTATATCAGTCCAAACTTTATCTACGCGATTTCGATCACGCCGTCGGGAAGCGCCAGCCTGATCACCTACGACAGTCACGTTACTCCGCTTTCCACCTACCCGGCGCTGTCTCCGCCATCGGCCAGCGCTCCATGCACGGCGCAGACGCCTTTCAGCATCACCGTGACCGGCGGTCAGAATGGCGCCGTCATTCCAGCCGGAACCTTCACCAACGAAACCCTATACATCATCCGCCACGCAGACGCGCACCCAACGGCCTACTGGGACGACAACAACTATATCGGCGCGGGGCAATAGCGCGCGCTCGATCTTCCCAACGCGCTGCTCGGCAAAGTCAATGTTCAGCAGGTGTATTCGAACGATCCTGCTCAATTTGGCCCAGGTTCCATTAGCGCCTCGAGGGACTCCACCTGGTCGTCGGTTGCGCCCCCGTTGACCGCCGTACCGTACGCCATCGCCAACAACTTGCCCTACAATCTGGTCACCTGCTTCGACCTCTCCGATCCGCAGGTCGCCCAGAAGACCAGTACTTTCTTCTTCAACGTCAACGGCGGCCAACAATTCTCCAATCAGAATGTGCTACTGGCGTGGTCTTACCAATTCATACAGCCGACGATCGCCGCGCTGCTCACCAGCTACAACGCCGCCCAACAGGCTCCGCCCTCCGACGTGTGGCCGCCCACCGACTATGACACCATCTGGACGGTGAAGCTTGACGCCCACGGCAACTTGACGGTGAACAACGGGATGTGCGAAGGCATCAACTCTGCGGCGCTGCCGGCGACGCCTCCTCAATTCTAATGGTTGTTTAAGCGGCCGCAAGCCAGTTGCGAAGGAAGTGGCTCGCTCCCGCTCGCGAATTTCGCCTGAAATAGCGCACGGTCACTAATTTCTATTTTTGCAATCAGGTGCCGTGTTCCGCGGAGAATAGGGGCCACGCGACACCTCCCGCTGCTGGTAATCTTGTCTATTGACCTCGAACCCTCATATCCAGGAACTTGTGAAGCGAATTCGCGCGGGGGAGCCGCGCGCTTTGGCGCGGGGCATCTCCATCGTCGAAGACCACGGCGCAGAGTCCACCGAACTGCTGAAGGCGCTGTTTCCCTATAGTGGCAACGCCTTGCTACTGGGTATGACGGGCTCGCCCGGCGCCGGCAAGAGCACGCTGGTCGATCAAGTTGCCCATGCGTATCGCAAGCAAGGGAAGACGATTGGCGTTGTCGCCGTCGATCCCACCAGCCCGTTCAGCGGCGGCGCAATTCTGGGCGATCGCATTCGCATGCAATCGCACCATGCCGATCCCGGAATCTACATTCGCAGCATGGCCACCCGCGGCTCGCTTGGCGGTCTGGCCAGCACTACCGCCGATGCTGCGACCGTGCTTGACGCCAGCGGCCGCGACATCGTTATGATCGAGACCGTCGGCGTGGGCCAGGACGAGATCGACATCGTGCGTCTGGCAGATGTGACCGTCGTGGTGCTGGTACCGGGCATGGGCGACGATGTGCAGACCATCAAGGCCGGCATCATGGAGATCGCCGACATTTTCGTCATTAACAAATCGGACCGCGACGGCGCCGAGCGCGTGGAGCGTGAGATCCGCGCCATGCAGACGCTGGCCGTGCGCAAAGACAATTGGACGCCTCCCATCGTGAAGACCGTGGCCAGCAGTGGGACTGGCACCGCGGAATTGCTGGCGGCAATCGAAAAGTATCGCGCTTATCTCCAGCAGGACGGGCGCGCACTCACGCGCCGCATCGATAACTGGCGCGAGCGCATTGCGGAGATGTTGCGTGACGCACTCTTCCAGCGCGTGTTGGCGTATTACCTCAGCGAAGGCGAGGCCGCCCGCTATGCGGCGGAAGTTGCCGAACATAAGCGCGACCCGTATTCTCTGGTGGAGAAGATCATCGAAAATTTGGGGAAGCCAGAATGAATCAAATTGATCATCTCGGTATCGCGGTGAAGTCACTGGCCGAGGCCAGAAAGTTTTACGAGAAGCTTGGACTGCAAGTGATGCCGGAAGAAACCGTGGAAGCGGAGAAGGTGCGGCTGGCGATGGTGCCGGTGGGTGAAAGCCGTCTGGAATTGCTGGAGCCTACTTCGCCGGACTCGCCCATCGGAAAGTTTCTGGCCAAGCGGGGCGAAGGCCTTCACCATGTCGCGTTGCACGTCGACGATCTGGCCGGCACCGTGGAGCGGCTGAAGGCTTCGGGAACGCGCCTGCTCTCTGACGACATCAAGATTGGCGCGGGCGGACATCTCTACGTTTTCGTTCACCCTTCCAGCGCCGGAGGCGTGCTGCTGGAACTGGTGGAAGACGCTCCCCTGGGCGTCTGAGTGGTGAATGCGGGCGCTTGTGACACTCTTTGCTACCCTCAGTGGAAGAGCGATTGTACGGCTTGTTTTTATAATGCTCGTGGCCTTGCTCTCGGCCGCGCAGACTAACTCCGTGGCAGAGGACTTTTCTATCACACTAGAGCGAGTTGGCTGTCTCGGGAGTTGTCCTGACTACAAGGTCACTATTCTTGCCAATGGCGCTGTGGAATATGTGGGACGGGCGTATGTGCGAATCGAGGGCACTCGCCGGAGCACAATTCCCGCGTCCACGGTTCAAAAGCTGGTTCAAAGGCTACGAGACGAAGACTTCTTCCAATGGGAGGAAAAGAAGCAGGTGTGCCTCGATTTTCCCGAGGTGCATATCACTGCCACGATGAACGGGCAGCGCAAGCATGTCTTGGAAGGATGTAACTCGCCCGGAAAGGTCCTTGCACTAGCCGACAAAATCGACAGGATTTCGGGCACCAGCCATTGGGTTGGCAAGCTGCGCTGATCCTTCAGTCAGTGGTTACTTCAACGCTGCGCTTTTAAAGTTGAAAGAATGCTGATCCTTGCCATTGATACCTCCGGCCGTCACGGAAGCATCGCGCTTTGTCGCGGCGATGGCCATAGTTTCGAAGTTCTGCAACTCACTTCACTCGAGGGCGGTACCTACTCGGCGCAATTGCTGCCGCGAATCGCGGAAGCGCTCCAGCAGAAGAATCTTACGAAGAGTGACGTCGAGGGATTCGTCGTGGTTTGCGGCCCCGGCTCGTTTACCGGGCTGCGGGTTGGTCTGTCCACGGTGAAGGGACTTTGCGAGGTCCTGCGCAAGCCGCTGGCGTCGGTCTCGATGCTGGAGGCACTTGTGCTTGTGCATGGACGGGCCGGCGAAAATGCGACCGCGGCATTGGACGCCGGCCGAGGTGAAATTTATGTCGGCGAATACCGGCTTGATTCCGTTCGCGCCACTTTGGAGCGGGAATACATTACAAAGCTGGACGAATTCACAGCGCAAAACTCCACTGGCCGAGGGAGTGTTCTCACAACGGACGAAAAGGTTGCGGAGACTTTGCGAGCCGCAAACTGTAACGTCATCTTGGTCGCGCCGCTCAATGCCGGCGAGATTGGCCGCATCGGTATGCGCAAGTTGCTCGCGGGAGCAATCGACGATCCCGTCACCATTGATGTCAACTACATCCGGCGGTCCGATGCGGAATTATTCTCAGCAGCGAAGAAGACGCCGTGATAATCCGCACGGCCACTCCTGCCGATGTGCCCTATATCCGCGCGCTGGAGCAGCAGGCCGAAACGGCCGCCCACTGGGCTGAGCGTGAATACGATGCGTTGTTTGCCACGGAGGCTCCGCCGCGAGTCGCTGTGGTGGCTATGTCTCACGCAGATGCCAGCGGAGTGCTCGGCTTTGCGATCGCGCGCTGCGCCGCCGGCGAGTGGGAAATCGAAAATGTGGTTGTCGCACCAGAAAAACGCCGGCAGGGTGTGGGCATCAAAATTATTCAGGAGCTGCTTTTGCGGGCCCAGTCGGCAGGAGCCACTTCCGTGCTACTAGAGGTGCGGGAATCGAACATGGCGGCACGCCGACTGTATGAAAAGCTGGGGTTTAGCCAACAGGGGCGGCGAAGCAAGTATTACCGAAATCCGGAGGAAGACGCACTTTTGCTGACTTTTCACATTAAAAATCTGAGACAATTTCATCTTGAAGCCGAATAGGCCATGTGCTAGCGTTTTGGTTTTGCATCTCTCGGAGGTTCACTGAATGGCAACTCAGGTACGCGATCAGCTTCTTGCAAGTAACGATGAATTCCGCCGCTTGGCGGATGAACACTCGCAATATTCGCAGCGCCTCGAAAATTTGACCCAGAAAAAATATCTTTCTGAAGATGAGAAGCTCGAGGAAGTGCGACTCAAGAAGCTGAAGCTCCGCCTGAAAGACCAGATGGAAAGTTTGGAACACCGGTTCCGGACCGGCCACCAGGTCGTTTAGTCAGCATTAAGCCCGTTCTCGCGGCGGTAAAGACCGGATTCTTTGTCGCCCCGCCTAAGTTCTATCCTCTGCGCATGAACATAGGAACCAGTTTCAGTTCTTTCCAGACCCAGGTTCATAATGGAAACCTCAGCGAATCGTTATCAAGACGCAGCGAAGGAATACACGCCTCCCAAAACACTCGTGCTCTTCATAACAGAAGCGCCACCGTTGTCCTCCGATCGTTACTTCTATTTTGAGAAAGTGGAGCGTGGCGACTGGCTTTGGATTGCGTTGATGAAGGCGCTCTATGAGCCAGGATGGAAAGGTGCAAGGGAGGAGCGCGCGCGAAAACCGTATTGGCTGCGGCGTTTTCAAAGCGATGGTTTCTTGCTGATTGACGCGGTGAAGCAACCCATATCTGGTACGGGCAGACAGCGAATCGCTCGTATTAGCTCGGACGCAAGGCAGTTGATCAGAGAGGTCAAGAAGATCGATCCAAAACAAATCGTCCTGATCAAAACCACCGTCTATCACGCGCTTTTTCAAAGATTCAAAGAGGCTGGACTACCGGTAATCAACGATGGCCCGCTGCCATTCCCCTCTTCAGGTCAAGCTAAGAACTTCGCCGAGGGGTTTCGCAAACTGATGCCACAGGTCAAAAACGCGTGTGAAAACGCCGTCGATCTTGGCTTCCATCCGGTCGGGATTCCCGGGGAGCCTCTATCGGCGACAATCATCCGTGAGAGGCGCAGTACCTCGCGATGAGCCGATCCGCCTGCCCGCGAATTAAGGCGGAGCCTCAACCCAGGCTCTATAATCTAGAAACCCATGGTTCGCGACGGCATCTATTACGGGCTAGCCTGCATTGTCGTGGCGATCCTGGTGGGATGGCTGGCCGTACCCGCTTTAGCGGTCATTCCGTTGCTGCTGGCCGCATTCGTACTATGGTTCTTTCGCGATCCCGAGCGCAAGATTCCCGGGGTGCAGGGCGCCATCGTTTCTCCTGCTGACGGAAAGATTACCGAGATTTCCACGATCGAGGAAAATGGCGAGCCGCGCACCCGGATCAGCATCTTCCTGAATGTATTCGACGTGCATGTCAATCGTTCGCCAGTCGCCGGTGTGATCACCGACGTGAAGTACAGTAAGGGAAAGTTTGGCAATGCCATGGAAGCTGTTTCAGCGGAAGAGAACGAGCAGAACGTGGTCACGGTTCAGGGCGATGCGGGTACAGTGGTATTCAAACAAATTGCGGGCTTGCTGGCACGCCGAATTGTCTTCACCAAGAAGGTCGGCGATCCGGTAGCGAGGGGCGAACGGGTCGGGATGATTAAGTTTGGCTCCCGCACGGATGTGGTCTTCACCGCCGAAGCCGACATGAAAGTGCGCATCGGCGACCGCGTCAAAGGCGGATCGAGCATATTGGCGGTGGCCCAGCGTCGCGCGGTCACGCCTCCAACCAGCCCATCCGGCGCAAAAACCACGTCCACCTCCCGGCAGAATGCGGCGGAGGTGCGATGAGCGATCAGCCGAGCCAACTGGCAAGCGATTCCCATCAGCGCCGCGGAACGCCGAAGGGACTGTACCTGCTTCCGTCCGTGTTCACGGCCGGCAATATAGCTGCCGGATATTACGCCATCTCGCAGGCCATCCAGGGTACGGCGTCGGATCCGTGGCACTTCGATCACGCGGCCAAGGCCATCGGCTTCGCCATTGTGTTCGATTTCTTTGACGGCGGCATAGCGCGGCTCACCAATACTGCCAGCGCTTTTGGCCGGGAACTGGACTCCCTGGCTGACGTGATTGCGTTCGGCGTGGCGCCTGCAATTCTGGCGTGGATGTGGGGTTTCCGCATGCTGCCGCTGGGCACCGATCCCGACATTCGCAATCGCGTCATTCAGTTGGGCGCGATCGCTACATTTGTGTTTCTTTTGGCGGGCGCTTCCCGCCTCGCCCGCTTCAACATCCAGGTCAATCCGCAACCTTCAAATCCTGGCCGCCCGGGACGCAAATATTTCGTCGGCATGCCCATTCCGGCGGGCGCAGGAACGGTGGCCGCCGTAGTCCATCTGGTGCAAGGAAACCCTTTGCAATCTTGGTGGCTTTCCATCGGATGGGGCGTCTTCGTTTTTGCCGTTGCCTTCCTCATGGTGAGCACTTGGCGGTTTCCCAGCCTGAAGGGGATCAACTTTCGCCAGCCGCAGAATTTCCGCTGGCTGATTGTGATGGGCGCCGTCATTGCGCTGATTTGGTTTTCCTCGCAATATGTACTGTTCGTAATCGCGCTGGTCTATATCCTTTCAGGGGTATTGGCCCGGCTTTCGTTCGTATTCCGGCGGCCCGGGGCGCCGCCACCTCCGCGTCAAGACGAGGCCTCGCACGCTTGATGAAAATGAGCCAAATCGCACCGCCTGTCTTTTCGCCGGCGGGTAACATTGAGGCGCTATGTTTCGCGTAGCGATTGTAGGTGCCGGCACGCTGAAAGGCCGTGAATTGAAGGACGTCCTTAGCGACCGCAATTTTCCTGCGACCGACACGCGCCTGCTCGATGACGACGAGACCCTCGGCCAACTCGAGGCTGTAGGCGATGAGCCTACTTTCATCCAGAGCGTCCTTCCGGAGCACTTGGAAAACGTGGACTTCACCTTTTTCGCTGGGGAAGAAAGCTTTACCCGTAACACCTGGCCGATGGCGCGCAAGGCAGGCAGCGACATCATTGACATGTCCTACGGTCTGGAGAACGAAAAGGGTGTATTGCTGCGCGCTCCGTGGGTGGAACGCGAGTTGGGCCTGGGTCCGCGCGTGGACTTTACTCCGGTCCCGGTGACGATCGCTCATCCCGCCGCCGTAGTGCTGGCACTGTTGATGCTGCGCGCGCAGAAGGTGGGTCGCATCGCGCGCGCCGCGGCCACTGTTTTCCAGCCGGCTTCAGAGTACGGCAAGCGTGGCATGGACGAACTGCACGAGCAAACCATAAACCTGCTCTCCTTCCAGCAGCTGCCGAAGTCTGTGTTTGACGCGCAACTGGCTTTCAATCTGATCGATCGTTACGGCGAGAAGGCGCTCCTTCCGCTGAATTCGGTCGAAAATCGCATTCAGCAACACTTCCACAAACTGGTTAGCGACCGCCTGCCTATGCCTTCCTTGATGCTCCTGCAGGCGCCTATCTTCCACGGCCATGCCTTCTCCCTTTATCTTGAGTTGGAACAGGTGGCCCAGGTGGAAGAATTGACGGCTGCACTTTCCGGCGACCACGTTGAGCTGTTGCAAAGCGGCGAGGAAGCGCCGAGCAACGTGAATGCCGCAGGACAAGAGCAGGTTCAAGTATTTGTGCGTCGCGATTCGCAACCGTCTAACGGTTTCTGGCTGTGGGCGGCATCGGATAATCTGCGGATTGCGGCCCTGACGGCAGTGGAAAGCGCTGAGAGCATGATCGCCGCCCGGCCGCGAGGGACCGTCCAGTGACCGCATCGCGAATCACGCGCGCGCTTATGCTTGGCTGCATCATGCTGCTGCTGGCGACCGCAGGTTGCGGTTATCACACCGGCGGGCAAGCCGTGCGCTTGCCCACTGACCTGCATACTCTCTACGTGCCAACCTTCGTTAACGGGACGTCAATCTATCGCATTGAACAAACCATTACGGAAGACGTCATACGCGAATTACGCGACCGCACCCATTACCGCATCGTCACCAGCAATGAGGATGGCGCCGCCGATGCCACCTTGCATGGGACCGTCACCGCCGCCATCATAACTCCATTAACGTTTGACCCGGCCACGGGACGCATCTCTTCGGGAATGGTATCGGTCACCGTGAAGGCATCGCTGGTCACAAGCAAGGGCAAGACACTCTGGGAGAATCCCAATTATTTGTACCGCGAGCAGTACCAGGTTTCGCGGGACGCTCCCAGTTTTTTCGAAGAAGAGGAGCCGGCCCTGGGTCGCATCGCCCGTAGTTTTGCGAAGGCGCTCGTCAGCGACATCCTGGAGGCCTACTAAGTGCGCAGTTTCGCCGCTTCAGACCGCTTCGTCGCCGACGTGAAGGCGCGCAAAGTGGCGCCGGGGTATGTCTTCATCGGCGATGAGACGTTTTTCCGCAAGCGTTGCCGTGATGCCATTCTGCAACACCTGGTGCCGGCGGAGGTGCGGGAGCTCAGCGTCTATGACATGGACCTGAGCGAGGTGGAACTGCAGCACATTCTCGATCAGGCGCGCACTCCTTCCCTGATGTCGCCCTTCCAGGTTTTCTTCATTCGCGGCGTCAAGCATCTTTACGGACGCGGCAAACATGACGACGAATTCGGCGCCATCGAAGATTACTTCAAGAATCCCAATCCGGATGCGCTGCTCATCTTCGTCGCCGATCACATCAACATTCCCACCGACGTGCGCCGCATGGACCTGACCGACAAAGATCGCTACGAGCGCATTCGCGAGACTTTGGGCGAATATTGCACGGTGCTTGAGTTCGCCCGGGTTGATGAAGGGGACGCGGTTAAATGGGCGATGGAGACCGCGAATGCCGAGGACGTGAAATTGGAAAACGATGCGGCGCGCGAACTGGTGGATTCTCTCGGCGGTGACATGATGATGGTTGCCAATGAACTGGAGAAGCTGGTTCTCTTCGTCGGCGACAAAAAGCGGATCACGCTGGGCGACGTCGAGACCCTGGTGCTCGCTGCCAAGCAACGCTCGTTTTATGAATTGACGGATGCCATCTCCGCCCGCGATCGGGCCCGGGCCCTGGGTGTCCTTGACGCTATTCTAAGCAGCGGCGATGGCGACGAGGCGGCCATCGGACATCTGTATATGCTGGCCCGCACCTTCCGTCAGATGCTGGTCATTGTCGAGCGGAATGTGCGCGACTCGCGAGCGTTGTGGCAGGTTTTGTGGCAAGGCTTTCGCATTCCACCTTTCGCGGCGGAAGACATTATCCGGCAGGCGCGGCGCTATAAGTCTCGCCGCGAGCTGACCAGCGCTATTCGGCGCGTGGCCCGTGCCGATCTTGCTCTGCGTTCCAATCCTCCGAGCAAACGACTTATTCTGGAGAATCTGGTGCTTGATTTGACCGTCGAACCGAAAGTGCAGGAGGCTGGCTGGCTGCAAGGTGAGCTGCCCGTGTAGGCATGGATGTCGAGCCGTATTTGCGCCGCATTGGATATGATGGTCCGCGTCAACCCACCTCCGCTACCCTGCGTGGTTTGCACCGCCAGCACCTGTTTACCGTTCCGTTTGAAAACCTCGATATCCCGCTGAAGACGCCCATCCTTCTTGACCATACTTTGCTGTATGACAAAATCGTACGCCGTCGGCGTGGCGGCTTCTGCTACGAGTTGAATGGCCTCTTTTGCTTGCTGTTGACTGCCCTCGGTTTCCGGGTTGAAATGCTCTCCGCCAGGGTGCGCCGCGACGATGGTGGCTTCGGTCCCGAGTTCGATCACATGCTGCTGCGAGTTGACCTGGAAGAACCCTGGCTGGTGGATGTGGGATTCGGCGACTCGTTTGTGGATCCGATTGTGTTTCGCGCGGGCGGCGCCGACCAGGTGAATGGGCACCGCTACCTCGTCTCGCCCTTTGGTGACGGGTGGCAATTGCTGCGCGAGGACCACAAGGGCCAAGTACCGCTTTACATCTTTCGTGAGCTCCCGCGCCGTTTTAGCGAGTACGAGGATATGGCCACGTTCCATCAGACTTCGCCCGAGTCTGGCTTTACCAAACGCTGGATCTGTAGCCGGGCCACGCAGGATGGACGCATCACGTTGGCCAACGGGAGGCTGATCATTACTGCGGGAGATCATCGTGAGGAGAGCGTGCCTGGAGGCGCCGACCAAGTGCGCCGATGCCTGCGTGACTATTTCGCAATCGAGTTCGATGACTCGGTGGACTTGACGAAACTCGACGGCTTTCCCAAAAGCTAGCGCAGTGTCAGCCGCGACAGGGCTAACTGTGCCGCATGGTAGCCGCACATTCCGTGCACCCCGCCGCCCGGTGGAGTGGAAGAAGAGCAGAGATAGATGTCGCTGGCCGACGTCGCATATTGCCGCCGCGTGGGACGAAACAGAAATTGCCGCAGGGTCATCGCTCCCCCCACGATGTCGCCGCCCACCAGATTAGCGTCCATGCTCTCCAGTGATGCCGTATTGAGCACCCGTCGCTGTAGAACGCAGTCGCGAAATCCGGGCGCGAAACGCTCAATCTGCGTCTCTACGCGGTCGAGCATGTCGAACTGCGAACCGTTGGGCACATGGCAATAAGCCCACACCGTGTGTTTTCCTTGCGGGGCGCGCGTAGGGTCGAACAAACTGGGCTGCGCCAGCAAAATAAACGGGCGCTCGGCGTGATGTCCATGCCGCATGGCTTCCTCCGACGCGGCAATTTCTTCCAGAGTTCCCCCGACGTGCACAGTGGCGGCACGCAGGCATTCGGACGCTCTCCATGGAATCGGCTCCGACAAGGCGTAGTCAACCTTGAATACGCCGGGGCCGTAACTGTATTTCTCCAATTGATGCCGATAGGCAGGCGATAATCGCTCGCCTGCCATTGCCAGCAACTGACGCGGAGTCACATCGCAGAGCGTGACATCATACTTGTCTTTATCCATCGCGGCGAGGCTCTCAATTCGAGTGGAAGTCTGAAGCGTGCCTCCCAGGCTGGCCAGGTATCGGCAGAGCGCGTTGGTGATGGATTGAGCGCCACCGCGCGGGATGGGCCACCCCACAGCATGGGCTGCCGCTCCGAGAGTGATGCCAAAAGATGCGCTCAGCGGCTCATCGAGGGCGAGAAAAGAATGGGCCGCCAATCCGGCGAACAGCGCCTTGGTCCGGGCATTGTGAAACCAATGTTTGGCAATCGCAATTGCTGAAGGAAAACCGACCAGCCCTAAATGCGCCAGCAGCAAGGGATGCCGCGTAAATAAATGCACCGGTTGCAGGATCTCGGACGCAAGTTCAGCCCAGTGTTCGGCGAACGGACCCATTAACTTGCGCCACTGTTTTCCATCTTCCCCCAGGGCAGCTTCTGCGGCGCCAAGCTCGCGTTCCAACATCACCGCCGTACCGTCGTCGAGCGGATGCGCCAACGGCGCTGGCGAGTGGATCCATTCCAGCCCGTGGTCACCCAAGGGTAGGGAAGTGAAGAATGGTGATCCGACGGCCATTGGATGCACGGCAGAGCCGAAGTCGTGACGGAAGCCGGGCAGGGTGAGTTCCATGGTGCGCGCGCCGCCGCCGGGCTGCGACTCGGCCTCGAATACATCTACCTGCAAGCCTGCCTGGGCAAGGACGATGGCGGCCGCCACACCGTTGGGACCTGCGCCGATCACAGCGGCTCGTCGTGGCGTCGCAGGCATATAGCAACAGTTTAGAGCAGATTCTGCGTTGTGTATCGGGGTGGAGCACGGCTTTCCTCTGTCATCCTGAGGGACGATTCGGGTCGGCATGGGAAGCTTTTTTTGGATCTTCGGCATCTCTATCGGTAGGCGTTCGCAATTTGGTAAGGCGTTCGGAAGCGGCGAGCGACCTCGGATGGGGGCACCATGATTAAGAAGACATTCAATTTATGGTTACTTGCAGCCGGACTGCTGGTGGCCGCTGCGCAAGTCGCGCAAGCGCAGAACACGACGACGATTCCGGCAGATACAACCCAGGCTGCGACTGCCACGGCCGAACAGGGCAGCCCTGCGTTAGTGAGACTGTCCGGCTGCCTGCAGCGAGGCTCTGGCGACGGCGAGTACACACTATTTGGTCCGACCCTACATTGGTGGGAACTCAAAAGTGACAATGCGGACCTCGCTGCTCATCTCAACCAGGAGGTCACGGTGACAGCTGTGAAGTCGGCGGACGACAATGGCACCTTTACGGTTACCGCAGTGAATATGGAAAGCACTAGCTGCCGCTCCTGGTAATCACGCGGCTTTTTTCCGCTTGTTTGTCTCCTTATGTTCCGCCACGCGCTTGGAGAGCAGTGATTTCGCTTTCTCCAACTCGGCGCGGCGCGTAGCACTCAGATTGTGCCCGGCGCGGTTGATGTAATACGTTAGCATTCGCATGCCTGAGGCTGGCCCTTTCGGGGAGACCTTTTTGGAGGCAAGACTTCGGGCAATGGTCGCCGCGCTTTTATTGAACAAGCCTTCCGGTGGATGAGTGCTATCCGTAGTCACCGTCTTCACCCAACGTTTTGTCTTCTTAGCAGGCATTGTCGCTCCTCATCTCAAATCAAGCTCTAGTGGGTTAGGATGCGCTTCGAGAAGAACAGGCTTACTCGCGCGGCGGCAGCGGTTCCGGCCATTGCACGACACCAACTTTACCGTCAGGGGTACGTGCCAGCACCGGCGCATATAGCCCGATCAGCTTCCGCTTCCACCACATTCCGGTAGCGCGCTTCTCCTCCAGCGTGGTGAACCAGTATTGCCAAAGCACGGCGCGAACCTGTTGCGGCGGGCCCTGCGGGAACGGGTTGCCTGCGAACAGCGCCAGAACATCCGGAGAGCCAGCCAGCAGACGCTCTTCTGTGCTGGGCACGATGACGTTCTCGCGCCAGGAGCCCAGCGATGCGAACCACAGGTTCCAATCGAAGCGCGGCTGATAGGGCGCATAAATGCCCGGCCGCTTGCTCGGGTCCTGCGGCTTGTAGCGGAACGGATATGCCACCCAGGCGTGCCCGTCATTCGAGCCTTGGAACTCAATCTCCCAGCGGCCGCGCGTCATCACCGCAAACAGCCCGTAGCGATTGGCGATGCGAAAAGGCTCGAGCGCGGCGACTGGCAAGCTGGGCAGCGGTAGGCGGGGGAAAATAATCCAGATCATCTGCACCGTGGTGGCATAGAAGATCCAGATCAGCATCACGCTGGTGAGGGACAACCGCAGGGCTTGCAAAGGCCGTGGGGCCTTTGGCTTGGGAAGTGGAGTGTCGGAATCTTGCGACTCCACACTCTTCTCCGGCGGAACGCCGATCCGCGGAGCGATGTAGGCGCGCCATCGCTCCGGCATTATCCGCAGCAAGAATGGGTCGTCCAGCAGGAGAAAGCCGAGCACCAGCACCAGGTAGTTCAGGAACGTGTAGTTCGCCGTGAGGATCACTGGGACCTGCCAGGCCGTGACGATAAAGAAGCACACGATTCGCCAGCGCCGCGGCAGAAACAACATGAACACCACGCCCAGCTCAAGCACCAGCGTCGCCCCGGTGGCGAAGGCGTGGAACCAGTGCGGCAGATGCTGCACATACCAGCCAATCCAGGTGGGCAACGGGCCATTCTGGTAGTACTCGTCCATTGCAGTGAAATTGCGCCACTCGGCATCGCCGCTGGCGAGCTTCACCACGCCTGATTCGAAGTAGATGCGGAACCACTCCCATTGCAGTAGAAACAGGCTGGCGCGCGAAGGCGGATGCTCTCTGCCCCAGCCGGGTAGAAATCCGGGCGGCGCGAAAAACAGGGAGATGAATCCCGCCTCCAGCAGCATACCGTCGGATTGATAGCCGGAAAAATCCTGAGCCGCGGCGACGAACGACAGAAAGCAGACAAAGCATACCAACAGCGTGGCGCGCGGCCAGATGTTGAGGACGACCAGCAGCGCGGCAATCATCCCGACCCAGCCGATGGCATCGAGCATATGCGAGCTGGTGGAGAGCCATAGCAGCGTCGGCGCAAACCAGAAGCGGACCGCCCCAAACTGGCGGGCGAGCGCTTCGAGGTATTCATTGGACGGGAGAATTCCTTGGGCGCCGATGAGCCCGCGGATTTGGAATGCCAGCGAAAAGAAGGCTGAAAAATAAATCAGGCCGAGTGCCCGCAAAAAGATCCAGCGCGGAATCATGCGGTCCGCCGCCCCATACTGCGGATCGAACCACCGCCGAAAGAAGGATGCAGCGCCTGGCTCCATGGCGGTCGATTATATCGGGGAGACGAATGCAGCGTCTTGGGTGAAGCCGCGGGCTTTCAAGTGCCAAAACACTGTTTGGAATTGTCATTACGAGCGCAGCGAGGAATTTGCTTTTGCGTTTGAATGACAATATGGGAGTAAAGCAGATCCCTCGGGGGCCAGAGCCCGCTCGTGATGACAAAAATAAAGGCCGCACATGGTGCACCTAAAGGTGCACCCCTTCAAAATTGCAAACGTTCGAGTTTCAGCGGCCGACTGAAGGCGTGATCCGCCCAATCGCAGGTGAAACTGCGCTGCTCACTTCGCCAATAAGCGCAACTGGCGCACGCCCAGGCCGAGCATGCGCGAATCGCCATCCGCACCCGCCCCGGCAGGCACACCCGCCCCGGCAGGCACACCCGCCCCGCTCACGCGAAATCGAATCACGGGTGGAAACGCTTTGTTCAGCGCCTTCTGGCTGAGCACCGTCCGGTATATCTGAAACTCCGGCGCACCGCGTTCGAAGCGGAATTTCCACTTGCCGGAAGGTACGTCGTTCACCAGGATCTCCGCATCGACGGCGGGATTGTTTGGGTTCACGAAAGCTGTGGCCAAGGCTTCCAGGGTCAGGTCCGAGGTTGCTTCTCCGCCAATGTCAATTGTGAGGCCGGCCTGTTCGGTAGTCCATGTTTCCCGAGGCTCCGGAATCCACCAGCCGCCGGTTTCGTAAGGGATTGCGTTGCCGCCTTCGCCGAAGTCAATCCACTCACCAAGTTGGTAAGGGGTGGTCTTGGGGAGGGCCGCCACGTACTTGCTGTAATCGACATGAAATCGATCCAGCCGGGGCAGTGCCGAAGGAATACGGGGATCGAATGGATAAAAGGAAGTACTGGGTGGCAGCAGGACCGACTGCACCCTGCCGTCATCCGCGTAGATGATGCTTAAACACATCGGGGGCCAGTCGGCATGCATCGCGCGCATCGGCTGTCCGCCCAGCGTTGGCCGCGACACCAGGCTGTTTTTGAAGGACAACAACCCGGTCTGGGTCCGCAGCTCAGAGCGCAGCACGTTCAGCATGAGCGACCATTGCTCGCTGGCGACCAGGCTCCAAGCCGATTGGCTGATGCCCAACACCGCAGCGATCACAAACAGTCGCCGGTATTTTGCCGTGTCCAATTGCAGAAGGTTGAAGTAAACGGCCAGAAAAGCGGCCGCCAGCGCCAACGGAACCATGGCATTCATGGTTCGCGCGACAATGTGTTCGTCGAGGCTGGTTAATCCCGGATAGATGAGAATGAACGCTGGAATCTCCAATGAGCAAACGACCGCAAGTGCCACCAGTAGATTGAGCGTCTTCTTATAAATTGCTGGAACCAGCACGACCAGCGCGCACAGAATCAGGACGACGCAAGAGACTCGCGCCGCAACATGCGGGTAATGAAATACGAACAGCATCCCCTTGAAAAAATCGGCGCGCTGCGAGGGATCGCGAGGGAAGATGATCGCCAGCATGGCGAAAATGGCTCCCAAGGCATACCAGGCGCCGAAGATGGCCGTCAGCCATTTTTCCCGCGGACTTTTTGCGATCGCGCGCCAGCGGTAGATGCACGCCCCGATCAGCACCAGTCCGAACACCGCCATAGTTTCGTAGCAAAGAATGAGCGGCGCCGACACAACGATCATCGCAGCGACATCGAACCATCGGAATTCACGCGGATAGAACAACCCAAACAGCGCTGCCCAGAAGAGTGCGCTCATCAAGTGGCTCTCAGAAATCAGATAGCCTTCGCTGTTCATCGTCCCGGCGAAAAGCGAAAGCAGCGGGAAAAGCACATATCGTTTGTCGCGGGCAAAGTGATAGCAGAGCAGCAGGCTGAGCGGCTGGAACGAAAATAACGTCACCCCAAAAACCACGGCCAAGACCGGCAGACTACGAACGCCCATGCGCGCCGCCAGCAGCGTGGGAAATTGCTGGTACATAAAGGCGCCGAGACGTCCGACGAAAAAGTCGTTCCAGGTATTGTTGTTTAAGTGGGTGATGTGATTTTCTGACAGCAGTCTAAGCAGCAGCCACGAGCCATCCCCGAACAGGTGCCGGCCAGTCGCAATCGCGACGCTGGCCTGAATGAGGTAGGCAGCAATAGCTAACGTCACCAGCGCCGTCAGCGGTGTCGCTATCGGCCGCAATTCGATGGGCCGCTTCGTCGCACTCACTGCGTCGCCCAAGTGACTCCACCATCGGTTGTTGCCCAACGAGTGCCGGCGTCGGAAGCGATGACTCCATGTAGCGGATCGTCAAAGTGTATGGACACGATGGCGCCAGGCCCGACGTTGGAATTTGCGGGGAGTGAAACCTTGGTCCAATGTTCTCCGCCATCGGACGAGTGGAATAGCGCGCCGTCATTGCCGCCGGCCCACACTTGGCTTCCAATGACACCCACCGCCCGAAAGGTGATCGGTTGGTCCGCGAGCGCGCGAGTCCATTGGTTCGGAGCGAGTGATCGTTCGAGCTGGCCGTTGGGGCCGATGCGCCATAGTGGCGGCGCGGGCGCCATCGCATACAGGCTCGCCCGTGATTTGCCGAACGATGCGGAAGCGCGCTGCTGGAGTTGCGCGGACTGCCCCGAGTCACTTTTCTGTTCCGATTCGCTCTCCACAAGTGAGCTCTTCTGACGAACATCGGGAACCGCAGCGTGGCTCAGGCCAAGGACAGCGATGCCGCCAGTTGCCGGCGAGGCCTTCGCTTGCGCAGCAGGCGCCGCCGCTGGAGCAAACGTCAACAGATCGCTGGCCTTATTGCCAGGCTTATCGGCCGCGGTCGTCTCTGCCGGGACCTTCTTGGTTTGCATATTCATCATGGGGCGCGGCGAAGCCTTGGCGAGCGCCTCCGGCACAGGAGGTTTCGCAGATGCTTCTTGCGAATTCTTGGTCGGTGCGTTTGGTAGCACACTAGGAACTACGGGAGATACTGCAGGGGACGGACGATTGCTGGCAACGGTGACGGGCGCGGGTTTGTGCCCGCTGCCAGCGCGCGTCAACTGCAGAACCACACCTCCAGACACCAGCACTACCGCGGCGGCAACCGACGCGGCCCATCGCATCCGACTTGTCCATCTGGGGCGAGATGTCTGGGCCCGAGCCATACCCAACATCGCGTGGGTTTCGTACGCGGGCACGGCGGCCACTCGAGCGAAGGCCGCCGCCGGCACCAATTCTCTTTCTATTTTTTCGCGAACCTCGTCCTCCGCTGCATTGCTTGCCAGAAACACGATCTCCCGGCATTCCGTGCACTGCGCCAGATGGTGCGTGACCACCTCGCCCTCTGCCGGAGGCAAGGTGCGCTCCACAAACGCCGTCAGAACGTCAGGCGAAGGATGAACCTCGCCGGGCGTTTGCCGGGCCAGCGCTTTCCGCAACGGCTTGGGAATCTCCTGATTCATCCTTGGTTCCCGCTCTTCTCTTTATAGAACGACAAATCTTCTGTTTCTTGCCTTAAAGTTTCGCGCACCGGCACGCGCAGATCGCGCACATCCACGTCCTGCATGGCTTCGTCCGCCTGTCGCGCAGACATTCCCGCGGCCATCATCCGTTTGCGAACGCGTTTGCGCAGATCCGATGTCACGCGGTCCAGCCTGCGGCTGATGGTGGACTCGTGCACGCCTTGCAGTTTGGCAATTTGCGCCAGCGTGCGGCGATCGAGATAATACGCGGCGAGCAGGAAGCGCTCTTCGGCCGTCAGGGCAACCAGTTCCTCGGCAGCGGCTAGCTCGGCGCGAGGATCGGCGACGCTGACCTCTGACTCGCGGGCTTCAAACTGAGCGCCCTCGTCCAACGCCGCGTCCAGACTGGTCTCGCGCCGCGTGGCTCGGTACAGGTTGACGTACTCCTGCGCAACCACCATGCGCAGCCATCCCTGAAGAGAACCGCGCCCCTGATACGAACGGAGCTTGGACGTCCGCTGCTGCCCCTTGGCGTCAACCCCGTAGAGCGCCGCATACAGCGAGTCCGCCAAACCGCGGGCGACGCTTTCTTCCTTGGCGATCTTGTAGGCCGACTCGTACAGCGTAGCTCGATAACGGGTGAGGAACACTTCCCAGGCGTGATTGTCACCAGCGGCGCAGGCGCGGGCCAGCACCAACTCCTCCAGATGCAAGATTGCCAGAAAATCGAGGGTCGCGACTTCTGGTGCGGCGTTATTCCATTGCGACACGACGTCCGCGAGAATCTCCGCGAGCCCAGCCGGCGACACCCCGAACTGCTGCGCGGCGCTTTCCTCATAGTGGTGCGCAGAGAATTCCCTGATTGCCGCTACCACCTGCGGATTGAGCGGAGCGGGAACGAAAGCGGAGGCCATCAAGCGAATCGTATCAATTCGGGTGCAAGAAGAACACTGTTTAACGTTCTCTGCTTAGAAGAGACGCTCTAGCGCCTCCGGAGGTCAACTGTGAATTTCAGAATCCTGGTCTCGTTTGCTTCAGCCATGCTGGCGGCCACATTCGCCGCCGCCGGAAATCCAGGACATTCCGAGTTGCATGTCCTGCCACCCGTAACCAAAGGCAACCTCAGTATCTTTCCCGTTGTTGGAGGCGCAGAAAACGGCACTGTTCACCTGCTGACGCTCGACGAAGGAGTGCGCTCGGGCGAGGTCGTCGTAACCGAGGCAGGTTCCATTCGAGGCTTGGTACGGCCAGGCTCGCCCATGCCGCGGCAATCGGGAGCTGAGGTGAACCGCCTGGTCCTGATCAACAACTCCGACCATCCTCTGCTGCTGCTCGCCGGTGAAGTGGTGACTGGCGGCAAGCAGGACCGGGTGATCGGCGTGGACCGCATCGTCCCGCCCAAGTCAGAGCCCGTCGATTTGTCGGTGTTCTGCGTTGAGCCGGGACGCTGGGTGGCCTCGTCCGACCACTTTGGCTCGATGAAATCGCAGATGGCGCAGCCCAGCGTGCGCACCCCCGCGATGGCCGACCGCAATCAGCAGAAGGTGTGGGCCGAGGTCGGTTCGGCGCTTGCCGGTATGGCCGCCGCCGTCCCGCAAGCCCGCCCTAGCATGCAGGCGTCCACCTCCTATGCCAAGGCAATGCAGAACCCCGATGTGGAGAAGAAAGTTGAATCGGTTGCCGCCGATTACAACGACATGCTGCGCGAACTGAAGAAGGAAGGCGCGAAAGGCGTCGTCGTCGCCATCAATGGCCGCATCCTGTGGGCTGATGTCTTCGCCAGCACCGACTTGCTGGAAAAATACTGGCAGAAACTCATCCGGTCGTATGCGGCGGATTCGCTGACCACCGCCAGCGAAAAGGGACAGGCCGATCAGAAGTCGGCGCAGCTGTTTCTCGACCAGATCCACGGCAACCGGGAGGTCACGGAGACGGAACCGGGACTGTTCCGCCGCACTGAAATCAGCGGCGATGGCTACAAGGTCTTCAGCTTGACCTCGCTGGTGTCGAAGCCGGAATACACCGTACACCTCGCCAAGATGGTGTACGGCGGCAATGAGCGCCCGGGCGTTTATCCGACGATGTACCGGTAGGGCGTTGCTGCGAAAGAAATCCCCATCCAAGCAACGCCGGCTTGGATGGGGAACCCAGCTGACGGCTTTTTGCGGTCATGGGAAATTGGTGACCCTGTCACTGGCGAAAATTGCTGGAAGCTGTAAAAAAGGGGAAACGTACGCTAGGGCCTCTGCGAGGCCCGTGGCGGGGTTGACATCCTCGGATGACCTTTGGGGCGTCCCGGCAGCTTTCGTCGGTCCTGGGGCATCCTACGGCCATTGGCGGCACCTATGCGAATCTATACTACACTATAGTGGCGAAAATTGCTGGCTATATATAGCACTTATATGCTATAACGCCGGACGCAGGCCGACCTTCTGCACCAGCGCTCGATAGCGGGGGTCGGCGTGAAGAAAGTCGTAGGCCGGGTCGCTCTGGATTCGGAGAACATCGGGTGCCCGTCGTTCATATCCTTCTTCCAGCAGCGCCAGCGTCGTATCCGCTTCTCCCAATCTCGCGTGAAATTTTGCCAGTGTCAGCGGGCAGACATAGTTTTTCTTTCCGTACCATTCCCAACGGGACAGCTGCCACCGCAAAACTGCTCGAATGCCGCCCTCCGCATAGATACGTCGAAGCACCCGCGCGTCGTGTGTACGTCCGTGCACTTCCTTCGCTCGTATCCAGGTTTCCACGGCCTCCTTGTCCATGTGTCTGTCCAGATAGGCAAACATCATCATGTAAAGCAGGAGGAAATCAGCCGGATAGTCTTTGCGCCGCAGTTCTCCATCCGCGATAGCTGCGTCATACTGGCGCGCTTCGAGATAAGCAAGTACCAAGCCCCAGGGCCGTTCGAATGGGTCCAGTTCCATCGCCTTATTCTCAGCGTCGATCGCCTCCTTATGGCGGTTCAACATTCCCAGCAGCTCTGATCTAAGGTGATACAACTCCGCATCGTGCGGATCGAGGCTGATCGCCTGCAGCAGTTCCCGATCAGCACTGACAAGGTCCCATCGCCCAAACAGATACTCCCAAGCCATCGCTTGATGCGATTCAGCAAGATTCGGATCGAGCTGCATGGCCCGGTTCGCCGCTTGGTCCAGTAGCTTCAGGCTCTCACGCGGATCCAGGAATCCGTCGTCGGTAGCGGCCCCGTAGTAATTGGCCAGCCACGCCCAGCCCAGCGCGTAGTCCGGTTGGATATCAATCGCCTTCTGGAAGTACTTACCCGATTCGGCCACCTGGTCGTCGCTGAACCAAAGGTACTTTCCCTGCAGCAATGCATCGTGCGCCTCTGGATTCACGTGCGCTATCGCCGGTACGGAGGCCACTACACTGTCGAGCCGCTTCGCAATGGCCCGCGCCGCTTCGTCGGGTAAGGCCACATCATCGGCGTCACGGTCGTAGCTCTCGGCCCAGACGTGGGAGTCGGCATCGCCGCGTATGAGCTGAAGGGTCATATGTACCTCGTCCCCGGAACGGGCCACGGACCCTTCGACGATCGCGTCCACATGCAACGCGCGCGCGATCTCGGGGAGTGGCCGGCGGGCCTTCTTGTACTGCATCACCGAGGTCCGCGAGACGATCTGAAGGTTCGAGTCCCGGGCCAGCGCGGTAGTCAGCTCCTCGGTCATTCCGTCCGCGAAATACTCCTGATTAGGATCGCCGGAGAGGTTTTCCAGTGGAAGAATGGCGAGGGAGCGAATGGGCGGCGCTGACCTCTGAGCGGCAATGCGGTTCCGAGAAGCCCGGGAATACATCGTCCACGATGCTGTGCCAATCATCAGCGCCGCGATCAGGCAGCAGGCCAGCAGCCACAACATCCGCCGCCGAACATTGTTGGGCTGTACGATCTGCTTCTGCTGTTGTTTTCCATCGTGAGCTGCAGCCAAACCCGCAGGAGGCATCGCCTCAGGTTTTTGTCCGTTACTGCCGCTCTCCGCGATGGATGGAATTACGGTTGTAGTTGCGACGAACCGATACCCCTTACCGGTTACGGTCTGAACGAAACGCGCCTGCTCAGGATTGTCTCCCAGGGCGGTGCGGAGTTTACGGACGGCGGTATTGATACCGTGTTCGATGTCCACAAAGACATTCTGTCCCCACAGCCGCTCCGCGATCTCCTGCCGCGTAACCAAAAGACCGCGCCTTTCCACCAGCAGGATGAGCAACTCCATTGGCAGCTTCTCCAGCTTGATGGATTGATCGTCGCGGAGGAGTTCGTAGCGGTCACAATCCAGCTCAAAGTCCTCGAATTGGATCTGCTCCCTCGACAAGCCAACTAACCTCTTATTTAGCGCGAAGTATAACCCGATTTCACGACGGGCACGAGGGGCTTCTTGCGCCTCAGCGACTTACGGGCCTTCACCTAATCTTTACCCATAGTTCACCCGCTGTGCATTGCCAGCAACAGGTGCTGTCGGGCTATTTTGGGCCCTGCCGAAAGGCGCATGGAGGAGACTCAATGAATTCGATCCGAATATTGAAGTGCATCGGTCTTGCAGGCTGCATGCTCATGCTGTTGCTGTCACTCAGCGGCAGCACATTCGCAGCCTGCGGTGATTCCCTGATGGCGATGGCGAACGCGGCTGCGGTCCACACATCTTTTCAAACTGCACAACCAGGCCCGTCGGCGGCTGGGTCAGCGAGTAAATCGCCCTCCCCCGATAACAATGGGGGGCAGTCATCCATTGTTGGACTGTGGCACATTCTTTTTCAATCCAACGGCCAGACTGTCCAGGAGGCCTATCAGATTTGGAACACGGGAGGCACCGAAGTCCACAATCCTAATGTGGACCCGAGAACTGGGGATGTCTGCCTGGGCACATGGGTACCAGTGGGGCCGCACAGCTATAAACTAGCGCATCGAGTATGGTGGTACGACAGCACAGGTGACTTCATGGGAACCATTCATCTCACCGAGGTCGTATCGCTTACCAACCGCGGCAACTCACATGGCGGTTCATTTGCGCTGGATTTCTACGATCCGAACAATAACTTCCTGTTCGAGGTAGCAGGCAACGTCGTGGCTGAACGAATCACCGTGGAGTGAGCGAGACGGTTCAACTATCGTGGCCAGGTACGCCATTTCAGCTTCCTAACCTGGGTACCCATTCGTTGACGAAGTCTGTCAAACCTGGGTGCCCCGTTCCAGCCCGCCTTTGGCTGGGGCGGGGCAGTTGCCGGCCTAGTAGCTCCCGCCCGCCCTACTGCACTTCAAAGTCCGCCGTTCGCGGCGGCGAGGTGTTGCCGGCGGAGTCCATCGCCGTTAGCTCCAGACGATACGATCCTGGCGGAAGCGTATCCACCGGCAGCTTCAGCCCCACTGGAACTAGCGCATTGCCAGCCTTTGCGTCAGCGGCCGCAACACTACTCTCCATCTTCTTATCACCCGATTTCCGGTCGACGACGGTCAGCTTGATCCCGACTTTGGGAGGCTTGTCGCTGGTCAAAAGCGAGTCGTAGATTTCCACGTAAAATGCAGCTTTATCGGTCTTCTTGAACTGGTCACTTCCTGAAGGCACCAGTTGCAATCCCTGGGTCACCAGCGGTGTGCGGTCCTCCAGCAGGGCGGCGTCCAGACTTGCGCCCACCTGCGAAACCGCGTGAATCTCTTTGCTCAACGCCACCGCACTCAGGGTGAACTGTTTGCCGTCATAGGCGTCAATCACCAGCGGAATCTCCAGTTTCGCGAAGCTCTCGCCGCCGTGCGGATTGAACACCACCTTCAGGTCGTAGTGGCCGGAGGCAACGTCGAACTGGGTTTCGTAATGAGCTGGTTTGGAGTTGAATTCCTCCACCTCCTTCTTGTCCTCGAAGGTTAGGTTGAGAGTGTCGCTGAATCGCGCCGCCACCGTTCCATCCGGCTTGTAGGCAATGCCAACTACATTGATGGTGCCATGCTGCTTGCCATTCTGCTTTTCAAACTTGACGATGTTGGGCGGTATCTCGATTGCCAGGTTTACGCGCGCCGTATTTGCCGAAGTGTAGAAGAAAGGAGCCAGCATGGAAGCCTTGATGGTTCCGGGTTGCGAACCGGTGATGCGGTTCTCCAACTGGGTTTCTTCCGGCTTGCCCGCCAGCAAGTCGGTCGCTTTCACATTGCAGTATCCAGTCCGCCAGCGCGAGACCACCCCGCTGCGATCAACCTTGACCTTCAGCGTGTGGCAGGCGCCTTCCTCGGACGGAGGCGGCGCATAGCCCAGTATGTAGTACTCGGTCTGCTCCCTCGCGATTTTCTGCAGACCACCCAGCAGATCGTTGGAATTGACGATCACGAAACCGCCTGTGCCTTCCGCCAGTTGATAGAGGACCTGCTGGTTGGCGACGACACTTGGAATCGTCGGAATGAGCCGTTGGGGTTGATTGTAGTAGTTGGGGCCGTATAGGTAAGGAGTACTGCCGGTACCGCCGCCACGCGTGCCCGTTCCGGTGCCGCCTCCATGCGTACCGCCGCCAGTTCCCGTGCCGCCTCCAGTGCTACCTCCGCCTTTCGAACCGCCTCCGCCTCCGGTGCCACCGCCTCCGCGCGAACCGCCGCCGCCACCGCCGCCTTTTTGCACGTAAACCAGATGGGCGGGCTGCTCGTCGGCCGAGTACTGAAGAGTCGCGGTCACCAGCCGGGCTGGCATTTCATCGGGAATGGTCTCCAGGCGAGCCGATCCCGGCGCCGCCGATATCCCGCTGGTCAAGCCCCGGACATCAATCGGGTATATGGCGACATTGGCCTTATTGCAAGCATCGATTGCAGCCATCAATTCAGACTGCCGTTCCAGGTACTCGGGATCGGTGGGATTGAGCATCAAGCCCGCGGTTAGCAACACCAGGCTCTTGCGCCCCGGCACTGAACTCAGGCCTTTGGCCACACTGCGCAACGCGAGAAGCAGGGTTCGCGCACCGAAATTTGCCTCGGCCCTTCCCAACACGGGCCCGCCCAAGGATGCTACTTCCGGCGGTGCATTGCCCGACACGCTGGAAAACTTCACTCCACGGACGACCTGCTTTAGCCGCTCGGCGTCGGCCGTGAAGTTGAGCGCAACGTCCAAGGTGCCGCCGAAATTCATGACTGCCATGTACCGGTCGGGCCCGGCATTGGCTTCCACAAACTTTGCTGCCGCCTCGCGCGCCCTGGCCTGGTCACCGAAATCCATGGTGGAGTTATCGAACAGCAGCACCAGGTAGTGACGACGCTTGTCAGACGGAGCCGCGGGGCCGGATTCGGCTGAGAAACTCTTGATGGGCTGCTCCTTATCGTCTTCCCAAACCTTGAAGTCTTTGGCGCTCAGACCGCTGATATAGTTTCCTTTTTTATCGGTGACGATGGTGTCCACCAGCACCAGACGCGTTTCCGCCCTGAAGACCGGGGTGGAGCTGTCAGCGGAAACGGGCGCCGGGTTCTGCGCCGGTTCTGATTGGGCTTGCGGCTGTGCCTGCTGCGCCTGCGCCATGGTCGTGACATCCACGAACGTTAAGCCCATGCCAGCGATGGCCACAATCAACCCCGTGGTCCACAGACGACGCGTTTTCATAGGACACCTCATTAGCTGCCAGGAATTATGGGATCTCAATGGCGCCGTTCTGCGCCGTTAATTGTCCTTCTTCATCGCGGACTACGAGCCGCACCATATAGCTGCCGGGTTTTACGTCGAAGCTGCTCTTCAAAGTCACGCCCGCAGCCAGTTTGCTGCCCAAGGTCTCGTCTTTCCAATGCATCTCAATCGTCTTCTGATTGCCATTGATATAGTTGCCATTACGATCGAACACCACAGCGGTCACGGTGACACTGTTGTTGTTGCGGCCATCCACTTTGCGATAGTGCAGGTGCCGGACATCAAGCCTGACCAGGACCGAGAGCTTGGCATCGTCGTCGCTGGTCTTGAAGAATTGGGTGTGCAATTCTACGGGAAGATCGTGCAGTTCTTCCTGCGAAAAAACCTCATCGCGTATCTGTTCTTTGGCCTGCTCCGCCGCATCGGTCGCCTGCCGGGGGGCATAGTAGCCCTTGCGCGCCTGGATATTCAGTCTTTGACCTTTAACGGTGACCTTCAGATTATGAAAGCGGCCATCGAGCTTGAGATCTTGCGGGGCAAAGGCCAGCAAGTAGGTGTATTCCGGAGGAGCGGCCAAGCGTCGCAGACCGCCTTCAAAGTCATTGCTGTTTTGGACGAACATCCCGCCGGTGGCATTCGCAAGTTCCATCATCACGTCTGCATTTGCCGTTGCTTCCTGGTGAATGTACAGCATCAGTGGCCCGGCGATAACCGTGTCTTGTGTACTGGCAATGTCTGGCGTAAGCGTGTAAAGACCGCGGGCATCCAACGCACTGATGACGACACCGGAATGCAGCGCTCGGTCTGTAATCTCCATCTGCTCCTGTTTTTGGTCAGGGTTGTAATAGCCGGGCGAGAGCAGAATTATGCTGCGCTGGCCGGGCATGGCGACAATCCTCTGCACTGCGCCCTTCAGGGTGGAAAGAGAAATCTGGGTTTCGTGGTTTCCCTGGTCCAACTGGCGGCTTATGGCCGCTTGCGCCATCTGCTGCGCGCCGGCCAGCTTAGTGGCGTCACCATCAAATAAGCAGTCCAAAGTCTCCTGGGTAATCAGCCGATTCGCCTGAGGATCGTTCTTGTTGCCCGCCTGGTCCGCCAGGTAATACGACACATCCGGGCACTCCTGTCCTCCAGAACCGGTGATCGGACGCGGCCGCAGACGGCTGAGGGTGTCCTGAATCTTGTCGCGGTCGTCGGTGAAGTCGAGCTGCGTCTGTCCCGACGTGGTGAAGATGGCGACCCGCTCCGTGGACTGCAAGCTCCCCACATTGAGCTTGACCGCATCTCTGACATGCGCCAAGTCGGCAGCCTTGAGATGAACGTCGTCGAAGAGGAAAATGACATAACGTAGCGGCAGCTTCAGCGTAGCGTCGTCGTCGAGCGGTTCTTCGCCACTCCTCGGCTTCGTTGCCGGCTTGGCGCCCAACTGCTCCATGGAGAATTTGGTGATGACCTGGGGCTTGCCATTGTCGGTTAGCTGGAAATCTTCCTTCTTCAGATTACCAATAACATGTCCCTGGAGATCGCGAACCACCACGCGCGTTTCGACTAGATTGACCTTCACCTTGAAGGTGGTCGAAGTCTCTTCCCGCGAGGACATTTCAGGCGCGTTCGGATTGATTGCGGGCGGCGAGGCAGGCGCGTTTGCTGGCGAAGCCTGCGCCGTAGAGCTGCTGGTGGCTGGGGCTGGCTGGGCAGCCGGCGCAGGAGCCGTGGTCTGTTGCGCCGCCATCGCCATGCCAGACAGCGCGAGCATCAGCAGGGTGAGTACGACGGCTCTGCAGTTGGCCTCTATCGCCGCTTCCTCTTTCCAGACGGCCACTCGTTGATGGCGGATTTTTTCGGCGACGAGGAATAATAGGCAAGGGCGCACAGCATGACTCCAGTCGAGAACAGGAAACGTTGATGTAGATGTTATTCCGTTAGAAGTGAAAGTACCAGTGATTGATACGCAGAAGAAGACCCAGCGATCGATACATTGTGTCGGTGTTGGCCTGCGAACATCTATAATTGAACGGTTAGCTGCTGGGCCGGACGGTCGCTGTCGGCCCGCGAACGCTGGTCGCCCGTTTCGGCGGCCCGCTTCGGCGGGAGAGCAGGTTGCGCGGGCAGGCAGAGGAAAGTCCGAACTCCAAAGAGCAATGTGCCGGATAACGTCCGGGCGGCGATGTTCAAGCGTCGTTGACGGAAAGTGCCACAGAAAACATACCGCCCCGCCTCACGGCGGGGTAAGGGTGAAAAGGTGCGGTAAGAGCGCACCGCGCCGTCAGTAATGACGGTGGCAGGGAAAACCCCACACGGAGCAAGACCAAATAGGGGAGGAGCGTCCGCCTCGGCGGATGCACGTGCCGGCTCGGCGCGTCACAACTTCCGGGTAGGTCGCTAGAGCCGCGCAGTAATGCGCGGCCCAGAGGAATGACCGTCGTGCCGCTTCGGCGGCGCACAGAATTCGGCTTACAGGCCCGGCAGCTATCCATCTTTTCAGTCCAAGGCCTCCGCCAAGTCCGCTTTTGCAATGTTTTTCCTTGGTGTCGGGAGTTGCAGCGTTTCCCTCCACAAAAAAACGCCCCGGAGCAGGAGGTGCACTCCGGGGCATTCGCTCTCTTCACCGCAGTTACGTCAGGAAGAACTCACGCGTGATCTTGGTCCATTGCTCGTCGGGCATGGTGCTGGCCAGATCGTCGATGGCCACTCCGCCGTCTTGGGCCAGGGCGCCCAGTGCGCTCGGCATTACCCGCTGCAGCCGCATCGAGGACTCTTCGGTCCACCACCGTGCCAGTGCGCCGCCCAGCAGATTGCGGAAGTTGGTTTTGGAATCAGGAGATTGCACCGTTACCAGCCAGCCTTCGCCGTAAGGGTCCTTCGCCGCCAGCGCTGGATCGTTGACTACGGCCTCGTTAATGTCGGCCACGCTGCCTTCGATGGGAGATACCATGTCAACCTTGACGCCGTTGCGCACGATGCTCCATACCTTTTGTCCCTGCCGGATCCACTGGCCGCGCTGCGGAAGCACAATGTGCTCGACCTTGCCGGTCAGCTTGGAGGCGAAGTCGTCGATGCCGATTCGCACCAGGTTCGGGCTCTCGCTCAGCGCCCAGGTGTGTCCGGGGTGATAGCGAAGATTGTCGGGGACGGAGAAGCCGCCGACCAGACTGGGCCGCAATCTGGCTGCAGTCGCGTCTTGTTTGCGCATTGCCGGGGCTACCTGAAGTACGGGGTGCTTTGCTTTCGAGTAGAAGAAATCAATGGTTAGGAAGATTGCGAACATCATGAGAACTAGAAGAACTGTCATAACCGCCTCCTGCCTCGCATCCGAGGGCTTCTACCTTGTCAGCGCTTCGGTGCTTTGCGCTTGACACCTTCTTAAGGCATTCGGCATACCAAATCACTGACTGAGGCAGCCTGTTGCGATTGGCGCGTACAAGTAGCGAGGATTATTAGGCTTGAGCAACCTTGTTGCGAATCTCCTCGATGGTCGGGCTGTATTCTTCAACAACGCAATTCGTTGCATTCTGCAACGGGAAATCCTTGGAATGTCCCGTTTAGCGATTGCGGTCGATCCGTAGGGCCAGCAGAACCAGTGAGTTAGCTTGTAATGGAGATCGGCGGTAATCGGTGTTGCGATTTTCATCGCGGTGATGCACTCTGCAACACCGCCGATAAGAAACACAGCGCTCAAAAGCAACCCAAAGAACATTTATTTTGGGTTTCTTTCGACTTTTTGAAGGCGCGGCCAGCAACGATGGCTTCAGGCCCGCGAAGCGGGGGACGGGGGAAGACAGCCCAGCCCTTCAGCGCTCGATAGGACGGATGGTTGAACTGTTTTCCTCGGAGACGGCGGATCCGCAGTTCCTTCGACTGCCCGTCCGTCCCGAGAGAAAAGTGGCTTGGGAACCGGCATATGGCCCTCTGGACTAGCCGTCGACCGCCTGAACTCCATCCGGAAGGCCAGAAACAAGTCCGCGTAGCTCCGCTCCCTTTTTCCTCCGGCCGCCATCTAATTAATTGGGCCTCTATGGTGGGTTACGGGAGAGAAGTCGGATCGTTATCCAGGTGGAGTTTATTAATTTGACTCTGTTCCCATTCGGGGATACGCTAGCGGCCAATGAGAGTTGTTTTTCGCTCGGCCAATCTTCCGGGCTCAATCCTTACCACTGCACAGCATTGCCATGCATCCCAATGTCAGACCGAAAGGTTGGTCTGATGCCTTTCCTCATCGCTTTCGGAACCCCGATGCAGACGGAGGCTGACTCCCGACTCTAAATGAAAAAGAACATCGAAATAAGCCCGAATATCGAAACCCTGTTTGGCACCCGAGACGAAAACCTGCGCTTGCTGGAAGACGGCTTGAACGTCGCCATCGCCATGCGGCCCGATTCCATCGAAATTGAGGGAGCCGCCAGCGACGTTGGCCGTGCGCAGCAGGTATTTACCGACTACCAGCATCTCCTGCGCAACGGGTTTACTTTCGTGAACGGCGATCTGGGGGGCATGATTCGCGTCCTGACCTCCGATCCCACGGCCACCTTGCGCGGCCTGGCCGAGGCCGGCAAGCAGCGCTCATTTGGCAAGCGCAGCGTGCAGCCCAAGAGCATCAATCAGCGGCGTTACCTCGAGGCCATCGAGAGCAGCGACATGGTGTTCGGCGTCGGCCCCGCGGGAACCGGCAAGACTTATCTTGCGGTGGCGATGGGCATCGCCGCCCTGGTGTCGAAGCGCGTGAATCGCATCGTGCTGGCGCGTCCGGCGGTCGAAGCCGGCGAGCGACTGGGCTTCCTGCCCGGCACCTTGCAGGAAAAGGTCGACCCGTACCTGCGTCCTTTGTATGACGCCTTGTACGACATGCTGGAACCCGACAAGGTGGACCGCTATCTGGAGAAGAACATCATTGAGATTGCTCCCATCGCGTTCATGCGCGGGCGCACGCTGAACGATGCGTTTGTCATTCTCGATGAAGCGCAGAACACCACCTCGGAACAGATGAAGATGTTCGTCACCCGTCTGGGCTTCAACTCCAAGGCGGTCATCACCGGCGACATCACCCAGATCGATCTGCCGAATGCCAATCGCAGCGGCATGGTGGAGGCCCTCGAAATTCTTCGCAACGTAGAAGGCATCCGCTTCTGCCACTTTGACGAAGGCGATGTGGTGCGCCATCATCTGGTGCAGCGCATCATTCGCGCCTACGACGACCACAAGGGCCGCAACGAACAGTTGACGTTGTCGCTGGAAATCAAGAACGGCAACGGTTTCGCCACAGCCCACAGCACCGATGGCCGTGTCTATACGACCAGCGTCGAGAAGGATGCAGCACTGGCGGAGATTCCTGCGGCCGAAGTGTCTCCGCCCGCACAAAATCGCGTTTCCGAGTAGATTCTTGCTACCATGATATGGGAGGGCTGAACATGCCCTCCCATTTGTACTTGAAAGAGAAGTGATCATTCTGGAGCACGAAACCGAAGGGACCAGCGCGCGGGCGCTCAGCCTGTTTGCCGCCAAAGCTCAGCGAGCGGTTGGATTGCGCGGTGAAGTTAACATTCGCATCGCCTCCAGCAGGGAACTGCAGGAATTGAACCACCGCTTTCGCAAGCAGAACCACCCCACCGATGTTCTGTCTTTCCCGGCGGAAACGCCGAAACTGGCCGGCGACATTGCCATCTCAGCCGAGATCGCCGTGGCCAATGCCGCGGCTATGGGCCATTCACCCCAGGCCGAACTGAAGGTCTTAATTCTGCACGGATTGCTTCATCTGGCCGGTTACGACCACGAAATCGATGACGGCGAGATGCGCAGCCGCGAAACCGCCTTGCGCCGCAAACTCGGCCTGCCGGTTGGACTGATCGAGCGAGCGCACAGCCATCCATCTCGGCCAAGGGCTTCCCGCAAGTCTGCCAGCCACAAGCGCGGCGGAGGCGTCCGCAGATGAGCCTCCCGTTAGGCATCCTTCTGATCGTTTTGATGGCGTTGTTGGCGCTGGTGTCCTACGTGGATAGGCTTTACGCCGAGATGGGAAAATTCCTGGGGCGAGAGTTCCAGGAGAACCTGGACGCCTACGAGCAGCACGTCGAGCCCAAACTTCATGTGGGCCGCGAACGCGCGGCGCTTTCCATGGCCGTGCTGACCCAGATGTGCATGGCCAGTATCGGCGTACTCATCGGCTACGTCCTGTTCATGGAGAAGCGCTGGGTCGTGCTCGATCTGGTGCAGGCGGCCGTGAGCCTCATCTTCATCATCGTCATCTTCAATCGTTTGCTGCCATATTTATTTTTCGTGCGGACCAAAGGCGAGTGGCTGGTGCGGTGGGTCCCGATTTTGCGCGTGCTCATTTATCTTGCTATGCCGGTGACCCTGATCCTCAGCTTTGCCTTGTCGGTCGCTGCGCTCTCTAAGGAGCATCCGGGGCAGCAGCCGGAACACCCGTCCGAAGCCGTGGACGCCCTGATCGAAGCCGGTCAGGAAGAAGGCATCCTGGAGGAAAGTGACCGCGACCTGATCCAGTCCGTTGTGGAATTCGGCGACAAGACAGTGCGTGAAGTGATGACGCCGCGGCCCGAGATTGTCGCTGTGCCCATCGACACGACCATCGAAAAATTCACCGAACTGGTGAAGAAGTATCCCTATTCACGCATCCCCGTCTATGAAGGCGACATCGACCACATCAAAGGCATTGTGTACGCGAAAGACCTCTTGCAGGTCCTCGACACCGACGCGCGCACCAAAACCGTGCGCGACTTGATGAAGCCTGATGTTTACTTCGTTCCCGAAACCAAGCGGGGCAGCGAATTGCTGCGCGAGATGCAGCGTGACAATATCCGCATGGGCATCGTTATCGACGAGTATGGCGGTGTTGCGGGCCTGGTGACCATTGAGGACCTGGTGGAGGAGATAGTCGGCGAGATCCGCGACGAGCACGAGAAGGCCGAGATCGTGAAAGAGAGCGACTCCTCGTACATCTTCAACGGCAACACCGACGTTGACCTGCTGGAGAAACTGCTGGGCGTGCGGCCCGATGAAAAAGAGGCGACTACGATTGCCGGGCTGGTAAGCGAACTCGCGGGACACATTCCCAAGGCGGGTGAAATCTTCGAGGAAAACGGATTGCGCTTCGAGGTGCTGGAATCCACCGAGCGCCGCGTCGATCGCGTGCGCGTCAGTTTGCAGACCAGCCCCGCTTCCAGTCAGGTCCGAAGCTAAGGAGGCCCTGATTAAGTTCGGGTTGTTGAAGGGGACGGTCTTCAGACCGTCCGTAAAGTCGATATGATGCTTGGGCTTTAGCCCCGGAAAGATCCAACGGACTTAATCAGATATTCCCTATATGGCATTCCGCTCCGGATTCGTCTCCATCATCGGCCGCCCCAACGCCGGCAAGTCCACGCTGCTGAATGCGCTGGTCGGCGAAAAACTCGCCATCGTTACGCGCAAACCGCAAACCACGCGCAATCGCATTCAGGGAATCATTAACGTCGAGCGCAAGGCCAGGCGTCCCGCCGGACAAATCGTTCTGGTGGATACTCCCGGAGTTCACAAGCCCATCAACTCGCTGAACCGGCGCATGATGAAAGAAGTTTACGACGCGCTGGAAGGCTGCAATCTGCTGCTGCTGATCGTGGATGCGACCGCCAAGTTCGGCACCGGCGACAAGTTCGTGCTCGACATTGTGAAGCAGAGTGGCCAGCCCTGTTTCCTGCTGCTGAACAAAATCGACGCGCTCGACAAACAAAAGCTGCTGCCGCTTATCGCCGAGTACAAAGAGCGGCACGAGTTCGCCGAGGTCATCCCCATATCGGCGATGAAGCGCGAAGGTCTCGACGCCCTACTGAATGCGGTGATGAAGGCGCTTCCGGAAGGCCCGCACTACTTTCCCAAAGACCAGATCACCGATCAGCCGGAACGATTTCTGGTGGCGGAGTTGATTCGCGAACAGGTGCTGCTGGCGACCGAGCAGGAAGTGCCCTATGCGACGACGGTGCTGATTGATCAGTACGAAGAGGGCGATAGACTGACGCGCATCGCGGCCACCATTTACTGCGAGCGTGAAGGGCAGAAGGCGATCCTGATAGGCAAGCAGGGCTCAACCCTGAAGAAAATTGGGACGGCCGCGCGGCTGCAAATCCAGGGACTGCTCAATACCAAAGTTTTTCTGGAGCTCTTCGTGAAAGTGCGTGCCGGCTGGCGCGATTCCCGCGACTTCGTGCAGGAGACCGACTGGCGCACTCAGTTGCAGAGCATGTCCACCCCCGCGCCGAACGACGAGCCGGAGAGCTAGAATCGTCCTATTAGCAAAACTTATCCTACCTGCCGAACTTGGACTGGAGTTGAAATGCAAATTCGCCGCCATTTCGTTCGGCCCCTTATTGCGTCCTGCCTTTTTTGTATTTTGTCGTGCTTCACAGGAGCTTCTACCCAGGCACAATATTTTCTGCTGGACAAGGAAGTAATACTGGCTCGTCTTCGAGAAGCTCCGCGGAAAGACACGGAACGCGAGATGGAACTGGGCAAGATGTTTCGTGCGGTGGGATGCCAACCTACAGAACAGCCCGTCAAGCACTTGGGAGAGCCAAATATTATCTGCATACTGCCCGGCACATCGGATTCTGTCATCCTTGTTGGCGCGCATTTTGATCACGCAGATGAAGGGGATGGCATTATCGACGACTGGAGCGGAGCCGCGCTGCTGCCTTCTCTTTATCAGACTCTGGTCGGCGCATCACGTTCCCACACGCTAGTGTTTGTTGGATTTGCAGGCGAGGAGCAGGGGATGGTCGGCTCTGAGTTCTATGCGAAACAACTGACACCGGAGCAGCGCAGGAACATTGTCGCCATGGTCAAACTTGAATGCCTGGGAGTGAGCCCAACCAAAATCTGGATGAGCCATTCAGAACGTTCGCTAGTCAACCTCCTGTGGGGTGTGGCGCAATTCCTGCAGCTCCCCTTAAGCGGCGTCGACGTCGATAAAGTGGGCACCACCGATTCAGAATCGTTTGCACATTACAAAATTCCGCGCATTACCATTCACTCGATCACCCAGGAAACGTGGCCCTTGCTTCACAGCAAAGGCGATAGCATCAAGGCGATTCAAAGTAACCTGTACTACGATTCCTATCGGTTGATCGCGGCTTATCTCGCGGTGCTTGACCAGAAGTTAGCGGCCAGCGATTCCGTGAAGCCAAAGCCAGAGGCCAAGTAAACGACTTTTGGGCGACATTCGCAGCATTCGTGTGGCCAACATCGAAAGCAGTAATCGTAGGTCTGCCCAACAGAGGGGCGAACCCGGGGCACCAGGGCACTCGTGCGAGGGACAGATCAGCGGCCTTCCAAATTCTTGAGCCGGTCTGACAGAGACTCAACTTCCGCGTCCAGTGCCCGCAGAGCTGCAGCGTGGCTCCGCTGACGTAATTCGACAGGCGAGGCCCACTTGTGAAACTCGGTCAGCAGAGTGGTCTCGACCTTCTCAAGTTGTTCTTTGATCCAATGTTTGTCTTCGTCGGTTAGCACACGCCAATTATAGGACAACGGTGCCAGTTAACTGCAAACGATTCCGAGCCTGTGATTGCGGTTTCCATATCAGGTTGTTTCCCGGTGGCGTCATGACCATCCGATAAGCCGCGGTTCCCTCGACTCCTCGGTAGCCACGGCTGCCTCGTCACTCGGGATGACAGACCAGAAATTATCAATGCGGAGTCTCTGTCGTTTTCTCCGGCCTTGGCTTTTTTGGCGGCGATGGCTTTGTCCACCCACTCGTCGGCCGCTTTCAGGTCAGCCTTGCGGGCGTCGGGCTGGTCGCACTCATATTCGGCGCGTTCGCGGTAGAGCAGGTTCATGTAGGCCATGGCGTCGGCGTCATTGGGCTCGATCTCCAGCGCCTTCTCCAGGGTTTGAATTCCATCGTCAACGTAGCGCTGGCTCTGCGCCCGCAAGGATGCACACGCCGCCGGATCACTAATCATTTCGCTATCGTTCAAGTGCATGCCTTCGCGCATTTTGACGCGCGGCGGGTAGGCCAGGGTCCAGTCGATGACGGCCATCGAAAAATAATTATGCGCGTCATCGGGGTCGAGTTCGATGGCTTTCATGTAATACTCGCGAGCGTCGTCCCAGTGCTTCAGGTTGAGGCTCAACGAAGCAATGGAAGCTACGCTTCGATAGCGCTGCTGATCGGTTGGGTCATCCTTGAGAACGGTCTTGAACTCGGCGATCGCCTGAGTCGCGATCTCGATGTTGGCCGCCGATTCATCCCCAGCAACGTATTGCTGGGCGTAGGAATTGGCCAAAAGCATGCGCGCCTGGGTTGAGCTGGGATCCAGCTTCAGCGCAGCCTGAAAGTGTTCTACCGCACCCGCGTAGTTAGAAAATTGATAGGCCAGGGTGCCGGCCCGTATCTCATCCGCGGCCGATGTCTCTTGCGCGAAAGTAAGAGTGGAAGCGCCGATAGCGAGCAGGATGGTGAAGGCGAGGGTTAGGCGCGCGCGTCCGCGCCGCGATCTTCCGGCCGCGTTGCAGAACCCGGTATGGTTAGCATTCGTTAGCATTGGTAATCTCATAGTAAGAACAAAGCTCGTTGGAGCCGATCGCGCTGAAGGACGGTCTTGGCAATCCAACGGAGGAACCACAGATCCTTCGACTCCGGCTGCGCAAACCCCGCGCCGCCTGCGCTCAGGATGACAAACTCAAACTTCTTACGCCCTGGGGACTGGCTACTCTTTCACCGCAATCCCCAGCGCCTTCATCTTGCGATACATGTGGCTGCGCTCCAGGCCCAGCACCTCGGCGGTGCGGCTGACGCTGCCATGGTTTTCGTCCAGCTTCTTCAGGATGTAGTCGCGTTCGTAAGCGGCGCGCGCCTGGTGCAGGCTGGAGAAGTCGCCCATGGTGCGGCGGCCACTCTCACGATAAACCAGCGTGGGCAGGTGTTTGCGGTCGAGCTTGCTCACGGTGGGATTCATGATCACGATGCGCTCAATCAGGTTACGCAACTCGCGAACATTGCCCGGCCACGAATAGCGCATGAGAGCATCGAGGGCGTCGTCGGCAATCTCCTTCGGACGCCGATTGTAGGTCTGGGAAAACTCCTTCAGAAAATAGCGCGCGATTTGCGGAACGTCTTCCTTACGTTCGCGCAGCGGCGGCACGTAGAACGGGATCACGTTCAGCCGGTAGAACAGATCTTCACGGAAGTTCCCCTTGGAGATTTCCTCCTCCAAGTCCTTGTTGGTGGCCGCGATGACGCGGGCATCCACCGTGATCGGCTCTTCTTCGCCGACCGGCGCAAACCGCCCCTCATCGAGCGTGCGCAGTACTTTCGACTGCGTCTTCAGGCTCATGTCGCCGACCTCATCGAGGAAAAGCGTGCCTCCGTCGGCCTTCTGGAATTTGCCTTCTTTGTCAGCGGCAGCGCCGGAGAATGCGCCCTTGCGATGTCCAAACAGCTCGCTCTCGATCAGATCCTCGGGAATCGCCGCACAGTTGAGCTCGACGAACATGGCGTCTTTGCGGAGACTCTGCGCGTGGATGGCACGCGCCACCAGTTCCTTGCCCGTGCCCGATTCGCCATAGATCAGCACCCGGCCATTGGTGGGCGCCATCAGTGCGATCTGCTGGCGCAGCGCCTTCATCGGAATGCTGTCGCCGACAATAACGCTGCGTACCTGGAACTGTTTCTTGTATTCCAGGTTCTCGCTGCGCAGCCGTTTGGCTTCTATGGCGTTCTTCAGGACGATCAACGTCCGCTCAATCGAGAGCGGCTTCTCGAGAAAATCGAATGCCCCCAGCTTGGTGGCGCGCACCGCGGTCTCGATGTTGCCGTGTCCCGAGATCATGATGACCTCGGGATGGTCCCCGTGCTCGACCACTTTTTCCAGCGTTTCCAGGCCGTCAATGCCGGGCAGCCAGATATCGAGCAATACCACGTCCACGGACTTGTGGCGGAGCGTGTCCATGCACTCTTCGCCGCTTCCCGCCAGTAGCGTTTTGTAGCCCTCATCCTCCAGCACGCCTTGCAGCGAGCTGCGGATTTCGGACTCGTCATCCACGATCAGAATGGTTTGCATTTTGCTGGACAGCCGCCGCGGCCATGTCCTGGGCCAAGGGCAACTCTACGATGAATCTGGTTCCCACAGGCTTATTCTCTTCCACGCGAATCGACCCGTGATGATCTTCAATAATGCGGCTGACAATGGCGAGACCGAGTCCCGTCCCGCGCCTCTTGGTGGAAAAATAAGGCAGAAAGAGTTTTTCCTTCACCTCGGAAGTGACCCCATGCCCGGTGTCGGCGACCGTGATTTCGACCGAGTCCCGCTCCCCCACCAGCGCAGTGGAGATATAGATTTCTTTTAGCAACGAGTTCTGCATGGCCTCAGCGGCATTGTCCACCAGGTTGGCGATGGCACGCTTCATGGCTTCGGGATCGGCCTGCACAGGCGGCAAATCGGGGGCCAGGAATCTCTCCACCCGAATCCCATCAAGTCTGCCGTCGAACATAGCCAGCGCCTGATTGACGATGCTGTTGATCTGTGAGGGTTGCGGCTGCGATGCCGGGAAGCGGGCGAGGGCCGAGAATTCATCCACCAGCGTGCGAACGGTTTCCACCGATGACCCAATGGTTTCCGTGCACTGCCGGATCACGTTGAGCGACGCAGCATCGGGAGTGGTTCCGCGTTCGAGGTGGCGGCGAATACGCTCGGCCGACAACGCAATCGGGGTCAGCGGGTTCTTGATTTCGTGCGCAATGCGGCGAGCTACTTCACGCCACGCCGTCTGCTTCTGGGCGCGTAACAAATCGGTCAGGTCCTCAAAGACCACGACGTATCCCATGCGCTGGCGGGGACCGTCGCTGGCGGACGACGACGGCGGATCGAGCGAGGCGACCGTCACCGCTACATTCAGATTTACCCGCGACGTCATGATCTCCATCTGGCTGGTGGTGGTTCCCATGCGGTCGGCTTTGCGCAGCAAGTGCTCCAGATCGGTCACCGCGTCCGCGGGAAAAAGCTCGCGCAGAGTTTGCCCGGAATCAGGCGAATCCTCATCAAGTCGGAGCAAGCGCCGCGCCGCCTGGTTGGCGTGAAGAATATGGCGCGAGGCGTCCAGCGAAAATACCCCCGAAGGAACACTCTCCAGAATGGTCTCGATGTGACGAGTACGCTGCTCCAGTTGGACGTTCACGTCGGCCAGATCGTGGGTTGACGCCTCAATTTTTTCCCGGCTGGCCTGCAGGTCGGCGGCCATGTGATTAAACGACTCCACCAACTGTCCGATTTCATTACCCGCCTGCACGTCCACACGGTAGTCCAGCCGGCCGCGGGAAATCTCGTGGGTGGCCTCGGCCAGCGCTACCAATGGGCGGGTCACCATTTTCGACAGATACAAAGCCAGCCAGGTCGATGCGAACAGGACAGCCACCGTGAGCAGTAACAGAAAGCCCATATAAGTGCGGCGTAGACGGCGTCGCTGCACCCGCAGCTCACTGTATTGCTGCTGGCTGCGTTCCACATCGCGCAGCGTGTCCGAATAATTTGCCGGCAAGGGCATCGCCACCAGAACCTGCCCATTCGGTCCCACCCGGGCACGGCCCAGAACATACGTTTCCCCCATAACGTCAAAAGATTTTGCCTGGCCCGGCAAGGCTTGCTTCAACGGTAGGTTGTGGCGTATCAGCGGCCACGCTTCGGGAGCATGGAAGCTGGCCTCGGCGCGGTCATCTACGACCGCAAAAGCGAAGCCGCCTTGGAGCGTGATTTCACTGCGCCGAAATTCGTCCATAATTAAGCCGAAATTTCCGGTTTGGAATGATTTCTGGGCATCGGGACTCGCGGCGATGCGTTGCGCCTCAACCGCGGCGTTGGTGGCGGCATATTCGGTCAGCAGCGAAATGATGACGTTGGTGCGGTACTGCACTTCCTCCACCGGCCGGGAGAACCACTTGTCCATCGAGCGATTGATCAGCCCGTAGGAGAACAGGAAAAGGAAGATCACAGGCCCCAGCGAAAGCAGCAGCGCTCCCAGCACCATTCGGCTGCGCAACGTAGAGCCCAGTACACCGGTCTTGCGCTCCGCGTAGAGCCGCAACAGCGTGCGCAGCAGGACAAACGTGAGCGCCACAAACAACAGGAATATCAGCGCTGAGACGGCAGCAAAGATGAGCGTCTCTTCGCTGGTGTCCGGTTGCAGGAAGGTCAGTTTAAACGTGGCCTGCGCGAAAATAACCGCGAAGAGAAAGAAGGTGCAAATGGAGAGCGCAACCAGGGCGGGCGTGCGGTTTCGTTTTTGCTGGGGACGAGTTGGAGAGGTAAACGGCAACATGAAGCTCTCTGCCGCCCGCAAATCATGCCTGCAAGATTACGCAAGCCGATTCAAGATTTCGGCAGATGGGTTCATTATATCCGGGGCCCGCTTGGGGCTGCGTGAAGATTAAGGCTACTACACGGCATGCGCCGGCATAGGCCGGCGGTTGCGCCTGACTAGCCAGACAATCAAGGCGATGATTAGAACCAACGGAATCAAGGGGATAAGAAAAACCCCGACCAGAATAAGTGCGCCCGACTGCACACTGATGTCGCCCTTCACAACCGCGTTGGGATGGCGCGACAAACGCCCTCCGACCGTCACCAGGTCCTCGGCGACCGACGCGTTGTCGCCCAACACCACTCCTCCGCCGACCGCTACCACGCTCCCTTTCACCGTGCCGTCCACCATGATGCTTCCGCCGATGGCGACCACATCCCCGCACGTGCCTGCCATGCGAATCGAGCACCCGATGCAAACCAGGTCCCCTACATTTTCGTTTTGGCCGACGGTAAGACTTTGGCCAATGTGGACCTGGTCTCCATCATGAGCGTGAAGCGTTTGCGGCGTAACGATGAGAAGCAGCAAAGCAGCTGTCAGCAACAATTGCGCGCGATGATGCATAAGCTCAACTCCTGGCCGGCGGATGTGGGTAGAGTAGTCCTACTGAAAATCAGGACACAAACCCAATGGTGGTTACGCGCCAATCGCCGTGATAGTTCCCCGATTCGTGTCACGGCCCACTCGAGCCGGGAGGCCCAAATCGGTACAGGCCACAACCGCGTTCGGGGCACAAGAAAAGGCCGCACCTGAGAGGTGCGGCCAAAGTGAATCTGCTCGGCTGATCTGAAAGCGCTGGTGCGCCTCAAATCCCGGGGTTAGAAGTTGACGCGGAACCCGAACTCCATCTGCCGGGGAGAAGTCGTGCTGAATTGCCCTGGCAAGGTGCCAAAGGACGCCGGACTGCTGGTATCGATGTAATCACCACCGACAGCCGCGGGATCATCCCACTGCATATGGTTAAAGATGTTCGTGATTACGATTTGCGCCTCAAAGTTGACGCGTTCGGTGATCGCGAACTGCTTCTTCATGCTGAAGTCTATATTCCAGTACGGTAGCCCGCGCACCACGCCAAAGCCGCCATCATGAGTATCCAGACCCAGAATAGGCTGCCGGACTTGGTTCCAGGCTTGTTCCGGGTTGGCGAACAGGTTGACCCCATAGCCTGAGGTCCCGATGCCATTCGAACCAGGTGTAGAGTTCACGCCGACTGGGGGAAGCTGTCCAATCGGAATCGCATTTTCCGAGATTCCATAACCGAAGAAGTTGTTGGAGTCGCCTTCGCCGAAGGCCTGGCCACCGAAGTTGGCCGAACCCAGAGTGATGGGCAGGCCGCTGCCAGCGGTCAATACCGGGGCAAATGTCCAGCCGCCCAGGAGATGCCCGGTGAGGCCGTGCTGCCCCTTATACCATGACGGCTGATAGACGAAGAACATGTTAAAGACCAGCGGGCGGTCGAACGCCTGCAGGCCGTAGCCATTACGCAGGTTGAAAGGATCGGGTGGGGTGGCCGCACTGGTGGCCTGAACTTCGGCTCCCGTGCCCAGCGCCCTGGACCAGGTCAGGTTCGACTGCATGGTCAGGCCCTTCCAGTCCGACATCTTAAGACTGAAGAAACCAGCGTTGTAGTTGCCGTAGCCGATGCTGGCATTGACGCCAACGCCGCTGCTCAACTGACCAGTGCTGTTCAGCATGCTACGCGGGAAGTTGAATCCCATGCTGCCGGCGCCACCGCCGTTGTCCAGATCGCTCCACAGACTCCACACGTTCTGAATGCCAAGGTTTCCCGTGCCGTTAAGTCCCTCATTAACCGCAACGGCTTGCGTGCAGTTGGCAAAGCCATTGCAGTAGCCGGTGCCGGCCAGGGCCGTCTCAAAGAATGGTTGAGGTGTCACCGCAGCGAGATTGCCAGCGCATCTGCTGCCGCCCAGCCCCGCGACGCTTCCGTTTCCGCAATATTGTATTTCCAGATTGGCGTACGCTTTGTCGAAGCGCTGGCCGCCCAGCGTCATCATGTAAGGTACGGCGTTGATGTTCGTCGGCAGGTACTCATTGTTAATCCAGCGCCCGATATAGCCCATTTCCATGCTTACCTTGCGCGAAATCTGGTGCTGGTAGGTGAGGTCAACCGAGTCCACCACATTGGGCCGGAAGTTGGGATCCAGGGTTTCGGCTGCTCCCGCTTCGGGTCCGTTAAAGCCCGGGAAAATAGGCTGTGGCAGCGTCTGCGCTGGGCGCCTGTCCCAGCGGCGCTACCAGGCCATTGACGCCAACCCGGAAAGCGGTGACGGGAGTGGCGCCGCCAGCGCCGCCGCACCCGAAATTAGATGCCGTCTGATACGCCGGGGCTAGGGCGCCTACGCACTGTACGGCCTGAATAAGGCCGTCGCCGAGTAGGGGTACCAGCACCAGGTCCACTCCGTTCAGCCGTCCGTAGATTCGGCTATAACCGGCGCGAAGCACATCGTTGCCATTGCCGAAGATGTCAAACGCGGCCGCCACGCGGGGGCTGAACTCCTTGTAGTAAGGATTGTAGGGGTACTTGGGATGGCCTGCCACGTTACCAATCGTGGCAAACCCGATTTCTGGGTTGTACACTTGTCCCGCCAGAGCGGCGGATTCCCGGTTCGACATGTAAGTTTGACAAAGCTATCGGCTTATCGGAGGTATCCACCAATATGACCTGTTTTCCGTTCTGCTCGGTTGGTGGCATCTCCAGCGTCCATCCCAGACCGTAAGTCAGGGTGAACCTCGGCGTCATGCGCCAGGTATCGCTGAAGTACAGGTTGTAATAGGGAATGGTGCTCTTATCAGAAGCTGGTGTGAGCGGCGGATTCAAGCTGTTTACATTGTTACGGGTGTAGGCAATCTGCGAGATGGAAACGATACCGAGCATGGCGGCATAGTCGCGGCCCCAATTCGGGTCTGCTCGAGGAAATGCCCGGCGGCGTAAAGCCGCTCAGGTTAACTCCTGAGCCGGCGCCGGAGGTCGTACCCAGCTGATAGGTCGGAAAGTAGTTGATACCACCACCGTTATCGCTGCGCTCGTGGAAATCAAAATTGTGCTGATACTGACCACCGAATTGGAACATGTGCTTGCCCTTCAGCCAGGTCAAGTCATCCTTAAACGTGTTGTCTTTCCCATCCCAGAAGCGTGTGCGGGTGTTCTGATTGTCCACGTTGAAAGGCAGCAGCGCTTGTGTCGCAGACTCGCCACCTGGTTCCAGCGCTCCTCCCAAGCCGCCCACCTGCGGTGGGGCTCCCAGCGAAGCGTACGCCCAGTAGTTGCGCAGGAAGCTGTAATGGAAATCGTTGGTGGTGTTCGAGTTGATGTTGGTGGTCATCCCCGCCACCAGAAACCACGGAGTTTGCGGGCGGTTCGACACCGCCGCGGGTGTGCCCAGCGTGTCGCCGGGGAAGAAGCCGCCAATGTCAACCTGGTTAATCGTAGCGCGAGTCAGGTGATAGTAGCGATAGCTCGACATGAAGTGCCACTTATCGCCAAAATCGTGGTCGAGACGGGCAACGCCAAAGTTGTCATTCTGGGGAACGGTCACATTCGAGATAAATCCGCCGATGTTGACGTTATCGCAGCGGCCGAGACTGCAGCTCGCTTCATTCGGCAGAGGCATGTACTTGTTCCAGAAATTCTGTACCAGGGGGTTGATTCCGATGCCCAGCGGATCGAACTGCGCTACGTTATACTGCACCCCGTTAAAAGTGAGGAATCCGGCGCGCATGGCCGCCGTCGGAACCGCCCTCTCGGTAGTGGTGGCATTGGGCCAGCGGAAGCCCTGATAGTTGGCGAAGAAATAAGTTTTGCCGCCCAGCATCTTGGGCAGGATTGGACCGCCGGCGGCCGCTCCAAACCGGTTGTAATGATAGTCGGCGTTTGGCAGGCCGGTGTGATTATTCACCCAGGTATTCGCGTTGAAGTTGTTGTCCAGGTAGTACTCGTAAACGGTTCCGTGCCATTGGTTGGTGCCGCGCTTGGTGACGACCTGCACCTGTGAGCCCGACGAGCTATTGAAGTCGGCGCCCTGCAAGGCTGCACTGACTTTAAACTCTTCCACGCTATCGGCGGGAGTCGGCATGACACCGGTGGGCCCACCAGCCACACCATTGCTTTGATTGGAGACGCCCCCCGTAGGGTCGCCCGCAAAGGTGGGCGTGTAAACGCTCATGCTGCCGTCCATGTCGTTGGTGTTGTTTCCACCATCAAGCACGAAACTGCTCTGATCCACGACGGTTCCCGCCACGCTACCATCCGGACTGATGCCCGGTTGCAGGGTAACGAACGTGCTGACATCGCGCCCCAAGCTGGGGAGCGAATTTAATGCAACACCGGTGACGGTGTTTCCAATGGTAGCGTTCATGGTCTGCAACTCGACACCGGTTGCTGCCACTTCCACGGTCTGCGACGCCGCCCCGACTTCCAGGGCGAAATTGACGGTGGTGCTCGTTCCTACCCTAACTGGTTGGGCAGAAACTTCCGACTTGCTGAACCCCGTCTTGCTCACCGAGACGTTGTACACGCCCGGGGGTACACTCACGAAGGTGTACTGGCCGGCAGAGTTGGTGGTGGTGTTGCGCTGCTCCTGCGTGGAGGTGTCGGTCAACGTAACCGCCGCACCCGTCACCACCGCGCCGGTTTTGTCTGTCACCGTGCCAGTGACTGTACCGGCGGTAGTGACCTGTGCCCATACCGGCACTGCGCTCGCCAGGAGCAGGATTATGGTCAGCAGAGCTAATGTTGAAAGTAACGAACAAGAACGGCGTCCAAGTCGTGTCATCTTTCCCTCCAGAGGTTGACTCGTGTCTGACATCTGACTGCGCGGATTTCAAGAAGCCGCATGAAAGAGAATCTAACGACAGAACAATCGCTTAACTCAGGACTAAAACGCTCCGGCAAACCCACTGCACTTTTCCCAAATCCAGGCGGAGCGCGAGATTAATTGGTTCGATAGGAGCACTCAGTTGGCCAAACTCGGACACTCGCCTTAAGTGATTGATAGCATTGCCGATTACACTAGTTAACTAGGGATGGAGTTACAGAATTCTGAATTATCTGACGGGTGGAATATTGATTTCCATAGCGGACTTGTACGATTCGTTAATAGCAAACTTTTACCTGAACTTCGTGAAGTCGGGTTCCCGCTTCTCCACAAACGCACTGAGCGCTTCATGGGTCTCTGGCGACTCGAGTCTTTCGGAGATGACGGCCACCTCCTCGCGGAGGGCGCGATCGACTTCCGCCCGGAAAGTACGCCTCAGCAGCTCTTTGCAAGAACGTAGGGCTGCGGGAGGTTTTTCCGCCAGCCTTTGTGCCGCACTGGCCGCGGTTGTCAGCAACTCCTCAAAAGGGACAACCCCGTTTACCAGCCCATATTCATAGGCTCGTCGGGCAGTGAACGGAAGGCCCAGCATCAGCAATTCCGCGGCGCGCTGATGGCCCACAAGAAGCGGCAAGAGAACGGTAGAACCTGCTTCAGGGACAATGCCGAGATTGATGAAGGGCATCAAGAACTTTGTATTCTCGGCCGCATAGACCAGGTCGCAGTGCAACAGAATCGTGGTGCCGACTCCGACGGTGGCGCCGTGGACGGCCGCGACGATCGGTTTTCTCGCGTCCACCACCGCGCGGATGAAACGAACGGCGGGCGGTATTTCTTGTCCCTTCCACGGTTTTTGCAGGAAGTCGACCAGGTCGTTGCCGGCGGTGAATGCCTCGCCTGCCCCGTGCAAGAGCATTACACGGACCTCCGGAGCAGCCTCGGCATGTTGCAACTCCTCCGCCAGCGCCTCGTACATCTCGGCAGTCAGCGCATTCTTCTTTTCCGGACGATTTATGGTGATGCGCCGCACGGCGCCATCACTGTGGCTTTCGATGTGACTCATGCTGTGGCCCCTCGGGACAACGCCCAACGACAATGGCGTGGCAGATACCACCTTGCTGCGACAAAAGGCATTGTACGGGAAGGCGAATCGAAAGCGAGAAATCGAGGACTAACGCGGCATCCAAACAGCGCTGTCAGCAATCGTCTGGTGGGGTGCGTGGCTGCGGCTGCGATGTTCCACCACCTGGTTTGGCAGCCGGTTTCTGGCATCTACGGACGTGGTCTGCAATGCAACTTCCCGCGAAGTTAGCACGTGCGTTCCCATCAGCCGAACGTCAGCCACGGCCTTGCTGGCCAGTTGCGTCCAAATGCCCTGCACGACGCCGTAGTTAATGGTGACGTGGAGGTTGTGGATCCACCACGATGGGCTCTTTGCGGGAGTGCCGTCAATGCGCCGAATCTGAAAGCTCGTCGTGTCGACCCATGCTTTGCCGTTCACCAGATCGGATTCGTTGCGCCTCGGCGTCAATTGCAATACATAACAATCGTGTCCGTCCACCGGCTCGCGCCCGAGAAGCGCGAACTTGTAGTTGCGAGCGATGATCTCGTGCAATTCAGCGTGAGTGGCCATTTGCGACTCGTGCTCAAGCACCCGGCGCACGATGTCCGTACCGCGATCGCTGCCTTCGACCTTTTGGACTGTGTAGTCCTTTTGCGACGGGGGAACGAAATTGATCTGTGCCAAAACTTCAGAAACCGTCTTGGGGGTTTTGGCGCTGGAAAGCTGATATTCGCGCGACACCGTGTAGGGAACTGAGTGGTCCCGCGCCTCGGCGTGGGCCTGTTCCATTCTGCTCACGATGTCATCCACCGACGGGTTGCGCGACTGGCCCCAAGTGCTCGCTGACAACGCCGAACAGATCGCCGTAATCGTAATAAGGAGGGTCCGGATTGAAGGGAAAAGCGGCATCGTCAGGTCCCCGGGGCCAGTAACTTCTCGGTTACCTGGTTAGAAGCAAGTCAATTTCCACTCGATGCCTGTCAGGTTCGGGATAGTGCGGCCTCAGCGTGTCAATAACTTGCGAAGAAAACGATCGGCGAATCAGGTCCGCGCTTCGACTAAAAAGGACCTAGCGAAGGGCATTATTTTCTTAGGTACGTTGCGTTGTGGCATTTCCGTGCTCATGTGGGGCTTCGCGGTACCCACAAACACTATTGGGGAGAAAATGTCCCCCGGGCCGCACTACGCCGGGCGTGCCACTTCGCGATAAACCTGAAGCATGCGGCGCACGCCCGCGTCCCACGAAAACTTCTCGACCTGCTGCAGTCCGCGTGCCGTTAGCCTGTCCCGTACTCCCTGATCAAGCAAAACGCGATGTAGCGCTTTCATAATCTCGAATACGTTCTCAGGATTCACCATTACGGCGGCGTTACCCACCACTTCCGGAATAGAGGAGGTATTGCTGGTGACCACCGGCGTCCCGTGCGCCATAGCTTCCAGCGGAGGCAAGCCGAATCCTTCATACAGTGATGGAAACACGAAAATCTTTGCTTGATCGTAGAAGATGCGCAGCACCTCGATGGGCACGAAGCCGAGGAAGCGCACATCATTCTGCACTCGCCCCTTTACCACGGCGCGACGCAGGTCAGGGTGCTTGGAGACTTCATCGCCAATGATGATCAGCTTCAGGTCCTCGTACTGCCTCTCCTTGGTCAACTCCGTCTTAAGGGCCGAAAAAGCCTCGATGATGCGCACCACATTCTTGTGCGGACTGATGCGGCCGGCGTAGAGCAGAAAAGGATAGTTCACCTGGTAACGCTCGGCGATGAACTCGCGCTCCGCGATGCTGGTGTGCCCCAGGCGAAAACGCTCATCGATGGCGTTGTAGATGACCTCAATCTTGTCCGCCGGTACCTGAAACAGCCGCTCCGTGTCCTTTTTCGAGAAGTTGGAGACCGCGAAGATCCGCGCGGCGCGATGCAGCACCCGCTTGGTGAACTCAAAATGCAGGCTTCGTTTCAGCGTGGAGTGGCTATTGACGCGATAGAGGTGATCGAACAGGTCATGCACGGTGACCACGTAAGGACACGGTATGCCCTGTGGCTTCCAGAACAGATGCGGCACATGCAACAGGTTGCAACGAAAGCGTTTCAGCAGTTGGTGCAATTCGAAGTAGCTGGACAGGGAGAACTCATTCGGTTGTGCCGGCAACGTCTTGAAATTTGCCGGCAGTCCCTCTGTCCCGGGAAGCTTTCCGGGAATGCCAATCAGGAAATACTCATTCTCGTGATCCAGGCGCGCCAGTGTGCGGATCGCGTTGCGGGTGTAGGTGCCCACTCCGAACTCGTTGATGCGGCGGATGTCGATGGCGATGCGCACTAACTTAAGTGTAAACCGGGGGAACATTCATTCCGGCAAGCTAGTTAGGTTTGGGCGATATAGTGACTAAAGCCTGGAATTGTCATCACGAGCGAAGCGAGGGATCTGTTTTTCGTGGTTGACCGGGAAAGCAGATTCCTCGCGCCAACCCCGGGCGCTCGTAATGACAACTCCATGATTGTTGCCGACTTCCGGTGTGGTTGCCGCTGCAGCAATAATTTGCAATTCTCAATCGTCGGCTTTTATTTTTCTATCCCTTACGCCTTCACCGCCTCCGCATGCTTCGCCCTGCGCGAGGCATATAGCGGGAATGCCTCCGCCAGTTCCAGCACTTCGCGACGAATACGCGACAGCACATTCTTGTCGGTGCGATTGTGCAGCGCCTCCGAGACCCACTTCCCGACCTGGCGCATCTCCGGCTCTTTCATGCCGCGGGTGGTGAGCGCCGGACTCCCAATGCGGATGCCGCTCGGCTTCATGGGCGGATTGGTGTCGAATGGAATGGCATTCTTGTTCACCGTGATGCCGGCCTCGTGCAGCGCGTTCTCGGCTTCGCTGCCCAGCATGCCCTTGGCGAAGACGTCGACCAACATCAAATGCGTGTCGGTGCCGCCGGAAATAATGTGGAAGCCCTCATCGGCCAGAGTTTGTGCCAGCACTTTCGCATTGGCGACAACCTGCCGTGCGTACTCTTTGAAGCTGGGCTGCAGGGCCTCATGAAAGCACACGGCCTTGGCGGCGATGATGTGTACCAGCGGGCCGCCCTGTATCCCGGGGAAGACAACTTTGTCGATGGGCGCAGCGTATTCCGCTTTCGACAAAATCATTCCGGCGCGCGGACCGCGCAGCGTTTTGTGGGTGGTGGTGGTTACAATGTGCGCGTGCGGAACGGGCGAAGGATGCGCCCCTCCGGCGACCAGTCCGGCGAAGTGCGCCATGTCCACCAGGAAAAGCGCGCCAACCTTATCGGCAATCTGACGCATGCGCACGAAATCAATGAACCGCGGATACGCGCTGCCGCCACCGATGATGAGCTTGGGCCGCTCCCGCTCCGCGATCTTCTCCAGATCGTCGTAATCGATGGTCTCGGTTTCCTTGGTCACGCCGTAAGGAACGATCTTGTAGGTCTTGCCGGAAAAGTTCAGCGGATGCCCGTGCGTGAGGTGCCCGCCGTGCGCCAGGTTCAATCCCAGAACCGTGTCGCCGGGCTTGATGACCGCGGCGTACGCGGCCATGTTGGCGGTAGAACCCGAATGCGGCTGCACGTTGGCATGCTCAGCCCCGAATAACTGCTTGGCGCGGTCCCGCGCCAGGTTCTCCACCACGTCGGTGAATTCGCAGCCGCCGTAATAGCGCTTGCCGGGATAGCCCTCGGCGTACTTGTTGGTGAACACTGAGCCGGCCGCTTCCAGCACGGCCTCGCTGACGAAATTCTCCGAGGCGATCAGTTCCAGGCCTTCGTGCTGGCGGCGTTCTTCGTTCTCGATCGCCTGCGCGATATCCGGGTCAACTTCGGCCAGCGGACGTTCCATTGGATTCGATTTCATGATTGCGTCCTTCCCTCATGCCCTTCTCTCAATAACGGTCAGAAACCCCGACCCATGGCATTCCGCGTCGAGTTTGTCGTCACGAGCGCCGCGAGGGACGTGCTTTTACGTAATGCTGGAAAAAGCAGATTCCTCGCGCCAGAGTCGGGCGCTCGTAATGACAATTCAAACTTGCCTGGCGGAAACGATAGCTCACGCCTTCGCCGCCTGTCCTTCGTCTTCGCGCTCGATGGCCGTGATCTTTTCCACGCGGCGCTCGTGCCGCCCGCCCGCAAAGGTCGTGGTCAGCCATATGTCCACGATCTTGAAAGCTGTGGCTTCGTCGATCACGGAGGCGCCCATGGTCAGCACATTGGCGTCATTGTGTTCGCGCGAGCGCTCGGCTTCGAACTCAGTATCAACCTTGGCTGCGCGGATTCCGGGGACCTTGTTGGCGGCGATCGACATGCCAATCCCAGTGCTGCACACCAGGATGCCGAGGTCGGCGCCATGCGCCGTGACCTCTTCTGCCACCGCCCGCGCGAAGTCGGGATAGTCGCACGAGACGGTGGAGTTCGTGCCGCGGTCATCAACGGCGATGCCCTGCGCCGACAGCTTTTGCTTGATTTTCTCTTTCAGCTCGAATCCGGCGTGGTCCGCTCCCAGTGCAATCTTCATCGCCAACATTGTAGCGCGTAGCGGTGCGGAAAACCTTATTCACCCGGAGCACACGGAGAGCACGGAAAAACTAAGGGCATGAACCACAGAGGCACAGAGGCACAGAGGAAGAAAAGAAAGAAAGAAAACGGAAAAAAGAGAAATACGGAAAAGAAAAAATGGGATTTCTCCTACGGGAAGCAAAGGAAATGAGAATTTAAAAAAAAAGAATTGGTTTTTCCGTGCGTTCCGTGTTCTCCGTGTTGAAAATTCCCCTAAATATTTCTCTGTTCTCCGTGGTGAAAATCCCCCCCTAGAATTCTCTGTGCCTCTGTGTCTCTGTGGTGATGAATTTCTCTGTGTCTCTGTGGTAAAGAATCTACCCGGCGAAGGCCTTGGCCAGGAAGCGCGAGATGTGCCAGGCGTCCATGTACTTGTAGGGGGTCTCGCCGAGGGAGTAGTGACCGCAGGGGAGCGCCTTGACGGTGGTGTCGAGCCCGCGGCGCAGGAATTCGCCCGCTGTCTGGGCGGAAAATTCCGGCAGAAACGTCAGGTCGTAGCGGCCATAGATCATCAGCGACTTTTTCGGCCAGCGCTCAAACTTGTCGAAGTACACAATAGGACTGATCGACAGCCACACCTGACGCAGTTCATCCTGAGTTAGCACGGTTTCGACTGCCTGGCGGATGTGCCGTGTCGATTGTCCCGTCCAGGTCACGTCGCCAAACGACGTCGAAGCATGGTTGAAGACATTAACGCTGATGCGCTCATCGTGGGCCGCCGCGATAAACGCGTAGCAAGAGCCGAGGCTGGTGCCCACCAGGCCCAGTCGCGTGTAGCCGCGCTGCTGCAGCCAATCGAGACAACAACGGATGTCGATGATGCCCTGCCGCGTCGCGTCAATCGTGCGCCCAACGTTGGCGGATACCGCGTAGTCGGCGCGCGTGATTCCCGCCGGGCGGCGGATGTCGTGATACGGCATGCTCATGCGCAGCGCCGAGATGCCCAGCATATTGAAGATGCGGCACAGCGCGTTCTGGCTTACGCCATCGGCATTCCACTGCGGAATGACGATCACCGCACGCCGGCCTCGCGCCGGAAACCAGCGCGCGTTCATGCAATTGTTCTCGGGATAAGGCGACTCGACCGGCGAGGTGAAACGCAGAAATGTGCCCAGTTCGTCCTTCGGCTGCTTCTTGGGAGCGTCGCTGCCGGTGTGAAACAGTTCGACCTTGCGCTTCTCCAGACGGAAATCCGTCGGCACCTTATAGGCGTAGAACTCGTCGCTGTGGGTGACGATGTGATCGTTGGCCGCCGTCCAGTACGCCAGCATCGCTTCCTTGTCGCTATCGTCCTGCGGCGCAGGGAAATTCTCCAGTGTGGGCCAACGGCTTGCCCACTCCGTTCCCCACTCGAAGGCACGCACCACGCGATTGTTATCGCGCGAGGTCATTCGCGATTCCCAGTCGTGCATCCAGCGGCGGTAACGTTCTCGCATCTGTAGAAACTATAGACGAAGGGGCCGTCGAAACCGCATGGAAACCCAATGAAGGCGCAGTGTTCTGCACTGAATGGCAGTGTAAGTGGGTCGACAGGCGCGTCGTAATTAGCCGCTTTTTTAAGATAGGCAGGGTTGCCGGTCTAGTGTATGCTTCGCCCCATAAACGCAATTCACAATTTGCGGAGGCGACTCTTCGAGTTCGCCAAGGAGGCTTATGGCGCCAATGATTGCATCGCTAGTCCTGCAGCAAGATAGCAACCCCGTCGTGGCAGCGCTCTTCGGAAGCACGATGCTGATGATCATACTGGCCATCGTGGCGGTGGCCATCATCGGTATGTGGAAGGTTTTTGCGAAGGCCGGGCAGCCCGGATGGGCGGCCTTGATCCCGCTTTACAATGCCTACATTCTCTTGAAGATTGCCGGCAGGCCGGGATGGTGGCTCATCCTGTTTTTCGTTCCGCTGGCCAATGTCATCGTCGCCGTCATTGTGGCCATTGACGTCGCGAAAGCATTTGGGCAGAGCCCAGTGTTCGGCATCGTGCTGTTGTTCCTGCTTAGCGGCATCGGATACCTGATTCTCGGCTTCGGAGACGCGCGCTACATCGGCCCGCAGACAAGTCCGCAGGCGCGAGCGGCCGGCGCATAGCCGTAGCTGCGCTAGGCCGGGTAATCATTCCCTTGGGCCAGGTTTTCAAACCGCGTGTAGCGCTTGATGAAGGCCATCTTGATCATGTCGGTGGGACCGTTGCGTTGTTTGGCGACGATGAGTTCGGCGATGCCGTCGAGGTCGGGATCGTCTTTCTTGTACACCTCTTCGCGGAAAATGAAAGCCACGACGTCGGCATCCTGCTCGATCGAGCCTGACTCGCGCAGATCGGAAAGCTGCGGGCGATGATCGCCGCCGCGGCTCTCGGGGGCGCGGCTCAACTGCGACAGCGCAACCACCGGCACTTTCAACTCTTTGGCCAGCGCCTTCAGCCCGCGCGAGATGGCCGAAACTTCCTGCGTGCGATTTTCGAAGCGCTTGCCGCCAATGGGTACCGCCGACATCAGCTGTAGATAATCCACGATCAGCAGATCGAGGCCTTCGGTCTGGCGCAGGCGGCGGGCCTTGGCGCGCATCTCGCTGACCGAGATGCCCGGCGTATCGTCGATGAAAAGTTTTGAATGCATAAGCTCTTCCGTAGCGCGCGTGAGCTTATGCCGGTCATCCTTGGTGAGAAAGCCCTGTCGCAAATCCTTGGAGTCAACTTGCGCGTGTGAGGCGAGCATGCGCATCAGCAACGCTTCGCGCGACATTTCCAGCGAGAACACGCCCACCACTTTGCCGTCGAGTACCGCCGCATTCTCGGCGATGTTCATGGCCAGCGCGGTCTTGCCCATCGAGGGACGTGCGGCGATGATGATCAAATCCGATGGCTGCAACCCGCTGGTCAGCTTGTCGAGCTGCGTGTAATGCGTCGCCAGTCCGGTAATTTCCTGGCCGCGCGCGTACAACTCTTCCAGCGAGCCGAACGAACCTTTGATGATGGCCGGAATGTCCAGGAACCCTTGTCCAATGCGGTTGTCCGAGAGCTGGAAGATGGCCTGTTCGGCCCGACCCAGCACCTCTTCGGCTTCGTCGGAGTGCTCGATGGCCTCGGCGATAGCGTTCTGCGCCAGGTTAATCAAGCCGCGCAGCAGCGCCTTGTTGCGCACGATGCGCACGTAGTGCTCGATCGAAGGCCGGTCGGGCACGCCATCGATCAGCGACGACAGGTACGCAACCCCGCCGATGGCCTCCACTTCTTTGTGGCGATCAAGTTCCTCGACCAGCGTGATCATGTCCACCGGACGGCCCGACTCCTGCAAGTCGCGCATGCGCGAATAAACGCGGCGGTGTGCGTCCAGAGAAAAATGGTCGGGAATGAGATTTTCGGCGGCTTGATCGTAAAGTGAGTTGTCGAGCAGGATCGCGCCCAGGATTGAGCGCTCGGCCTCCATGCTGACGGGGAGTCCGCGTTCCAGACTGTAGTCGGTGGTTGCCATCTCTCGCTAGATAAATTTAGTCACGAGCGACGACGCTGGCAATGCCGAATCAGGTTCGGCGGAAGTCTGAAATCAGATTTCGTTCGAAAAGCTGTGTGCGGTTGTGGATTACGGAGCGGAATCCTCGGCGAACGAAAATTTTGCGCGCAACTGGCAAACAGCAGGTCCCTCCGCTCGCCCGTCGCGGCGGGCTCGGTCGGGATGACAAGTCAAGAAGTGAGACTGGATGCTGAGCACCGGCAACTGGCAACTGGCAACTGACCACTGCTTTGCCCAGTTAACCACCTTGTTACTACCGCGAACTCTTACTTCCAGTTATGCTCGCGGCTATGGCTGTATCGATTACGGTGCTGGCGAGCGGTAGCGGAGGCAACTGCACTATCGTCTCTAGTTCGGGCACCCGCCTGCTGGTGGACGCTGGGCTCTCCTGCCGCGAACTGCTGCGGCGCATGGTGCTCTGCGGAGAAGACTGGTGCGCGATCGACGCCATCCTGATCACTCACGAGCACAGCGACCACGTGGGCGGGCTGCGCGTGCTGGCCAAGCGGCTGAAGGTGCCAGTCTACATCACCGGCGAAACCTATCACGCGTACCAGAAATTTGCCCGCGACTGCAGCGGCAAACGCGTCACCCTCGAGCGCGTGGAGCTGTTCAGCTCCGGCCGCGCCTTTGAGATTGGCGACATCACGGTGAAGCCGTTCACCATTCCCCATGATGCCGCGGACCCGGTGGGGTTCACCTTCCGCAGCGGCGGCATCAAAATCGGCGTCTGTACCGACCTCGGCTATATGCCCGCCAGCGTGCGCGACAACCTGCGCGGTTGTCAGGTGCTGATGATCGAGTCGAACCATGATCTCGAGATGCTGCGCGGCGGCCCTTATCCCTGGAGCGTCAAGCAGCGGGTGATGAGCCAGGTCGGCCATCTTTCCAATGGCAAACTCGCGGAATTCCTGACCGGCGATTATGATGGAAGTGCCGAGTTCCTCATTCTGGCGCATCTTTCGGAGCTGAATAATCATCCAGAGATTGCCCGGGTGACAGCCGAACGTGCCTTGGGCGCCCAGCGCAGCTTGTTGCATAACCAACTTCTGCTTGCGGCACAGCATGAGCCGCTGCCTGCGGTCCGGCTGTAGTTTCCGCGCTGCGGGACTGCTGCACTGGGGGAGGGGTTCGGCGGGATTAAATGACACAATGTACTGACCGCGTCATCGGCAAGATCCTTGCCGGATGGCGCTACGACATCTCTGGTCTCGCTCCCGAAATGCGCGGTGACTACGAGGCGCACCTGGCGGAGTGTGTATTCTGCCGCTCGCGTCAGCGCCTGCATCGCGGCATCGATATCGGACTCATGGCGCTGGCCTCGATGTCCATGTTCGTTTTCCTGCTCGCCTACGGAGTGATTCGTCACTTCAAGCCCACCCACGCGTTTCTGCTGGAGATCGGCGCGCTCGGCGGATTCTTGCTCTCCATGCTGTTGTGGCTGCTGGTGGCGGTGGCAACTCCGGCTCCTCTGGTAGTGAAAGATGTTGCCCTGACTGGCGCCCGCCTGGGGCTGGAAAGACTTCCGGAAGAAATTCGTGACCGCATTCCCGAAGACCTGAAGCTGAAAATATCGGGGCAAAGCTAAAGGCAGCAACTAGCAGCTAGCAATTAGCAGACAGTAGCCACGTCAGAAAAGCTTTGCCATCCCCGGGGACCTTCAGTCCGCTCTTCAAAGCATCCTCTGAAACTCTTCCGCCGTGATCCCTAAGTCTTCAATAATGCCCCGCAGTGTCTTCGGCTTGAGGTCTCTCCCAGCGTGCATCGGAATGACCACCCGGTGATGATCGGCAGACCGCACGTAGATGGCGTGACTGCCCGTTTGGCGGCGAAACTCAAAACCGAGCCGTTGAGCAATACGCTTAACTTCTTTGCTGGTTACGGCCGGAAGCCTCGGACTCACGCAGTAATCTCGATCGGCGCGATAAAAATGTCTTCCTGAGGAATTGGAAGCCCATCTTCGATCAGACTATCTATATAAAGTTGAATCGCCTCGCGAATGTTAACGACGCCTTCTTCGACCGTTTCACTTTGGGTGTGACAACCCGGTAGCGTCGGACAAAATACGTGGTAGCCTCCCTCGCCTTCCTTCTCGAAGATGACGGTAAACCGGTGCGTTGCACTGGGATGCTGTTCAACAGGCATGTAACGTTTCCCTTTTCCCGCCGCGGCGATTTATAGACTAATTGTACAGCCCGCATAGGCCCGCTCATTGTGGGTTCGTTGCGGCGGCTGACAGTTTGTAATTCTGATAACGAATGGTGAGCACGGCCTTGCCGCCCAGCCTGACGTCGGTGACCGTACGATTCAGCGCCGGCAAGTAGAAGCCGTCCACCTTTTGATACTCGTGATCGATTAAAGTGCGCTTGGTCCAGAACGACGGATTTTTACCGGGTTGGGCCTCAATACGGGTCACAGCGAAGTCGGTGGCATCAATCCAGACGGTACCGCGGTACAGATACTTGTTGTCACGCAAGGGCGCGACCTGCATGACATAGAGTGGCCGGCCGTCGCCCGGCGCGCAACCCAACAACGAGAAAGTGTAGTTGGCGGTGGTGAGGGCGACTGCCGCGCGGTTGGCTTCGTCGGCCCCAGATTCTTTTTCCGATTCCAACAGTCGGTGCAGTACGCGGTTGAGCACGAGCTTGGACCCAGATTCGGATTCAATCGTGAACTGCTTGGTGCCGGGCGCGGTGTAGGCTACTTTCACCTGCATCTCAGCAGCCAGCGGCGATGGAAAACCGGTGTAGTGCAACTGATAGTCGCGCGTTGCCTGGAAGCTGAGCAAGTCCCGGGCGCGGTCGGCGTTGCGGCTCATCAGGTGCGCGACCACATCGGCCCCGGCCAGGTTGTTTGCGGGTGGGCAGGATACGGGAGGCGCTGTGGTTTCGGCCATGGCGATTCCCGCAATGAGCAGAATTGCAACCGAGAGCGACCAACGGATTAGTTTATGAATTGAGCCCGTCCCTCACCAGAATTTCTATCCACTAGCCACTAACCACTATTGCGTCACATCTCCCACAGACATTGTCCGTCGCGATACATCGAGATCATGCCGTCTTCGCTGATCTTTAAAACCGTTCCATAGCGTGAAGCGGCGATGGCAGCGGTTGTGCGTCCACCCTCGACGGGACGATTGATGGCCTCTTCGCTGGACTGATGGTGAAGAATGGCGCCAAAGGCCAGCAGTTGGGCCTTGGAAGTGAGCACCACGGCGCCGTCGATGCGGGCCACGTTTTCCAGCACCGTGGCAGGGAAGTCGAAGACGCTCTTGTCGCGCAGCAGATAGTGCAACTGGTCCTTGCTGGAAACTCCGTCCAGCGCAGGTTCGTGATTCATGTGCTCGAGCAGGTCAGGCAGCGAAACCAGGGTCCGCGCCGACTCCGGATCGTCGAGCACTACAAACAGCGCGCCGCGCCGGCTCTCTGTAAGGTTCAGCGCCACCGTAAATAGGCGCTCGGCCAGTTCCGTGTGGCCGATCGCGTTCTTCCACATCTCGTAACGATAGCGCGCATCCACCAGCCGCCATTTGCCGTCGAGAAAGCGGAAGACCGGCACGCCATCGGAATAAATCTTGACCTCGCCGTTGGGCGACAAAATGCAACAGATATGTCCGCCGCACAAGGTGGCGCGGCAGTGGTCGCGATAGCGGGTTGAGGTCGGCACTGGCAACGGCATGTCGCGATACGGCTCGGCCCACTCGTGTACGTCGATCAACTCCGCCAGCAGGCCGTCGCGGTCAACCAGGGCCAGGGTCTGTAATCCATCGCACAAACGATGGAAGCTGCGGATGCTGGTCAGTTCGTGCGAATAGCGCATCGCCCAATCCGGCGTTTGCGGCGGCTCATGACACGGTTCCGGCATGGAGCCGAACAGCAGCACACCGGTCGCGATGCGGCGGTTCTCGTAGGTGCTCATGCTGCTGGTGCGCAACACTTCAATGGCGTCGGCAATGCGATCGGGCACGTCGGCGACGGCTTCGCCGCTGGTGTGCGGCGAAGGATCGAGGAATGCCGAGACGTAGCGGTCCTCGGGCAGGCCGCGGAAGAGCTGAAAACTTTGCGCCGCCAGCGCCTGGTTGGTGATGAGCTGATAACGCGCAGACAATACCATGCCGATGCTGCGCAGCAGCCGCCGTTCATGGTCCGACAGCTTCGAGCTGGCGCTCAGCGAGTAGCCCTCGCCCATCCATTCGAACTCGACCTGCCCGCCGCTCGGTACCGCGCCCAGCAGGCTCGGCATCCGCTCCGGACCGCTCGCTAGCCGTTCCAGCGTCGCTCCTGGAAAGAAATAGCGAATGCCATTTTCCATCAGGTCGCCGTAGAGTCCGCTGATAAATCGGGTGCGATTTTCAAGGGAGCGAAGTGTGCCTGGAGATTTCATCGCAGTTAAAGCTTACATCAAATCGCGGACCGATTTTGTGTCTGGGGCAGGGTGGAAGAGAGCCGCTACGCCATTATCGAGGCGCGCTCACGTGATGCACGCTCGCGAGCCGTGGTCTTTACCATCGGGGTCTTTTCAATGCGGGATAAAGCGGTTTTTCTGGCGAGGGCTTTCCCATCGCTGGCGCTGTTCCAGAGGTACATGGCTGCGTAGGCCCGCCAGGGCCGCCAGGCTTGGGAGCGGCGTTCCAACTCTCGCACACCGTCCACATTCAGCGCGCGCAAGAGACCGAGGTCACCCGACGGAAACGCATCGGGTTCGCCCAGTGCGCGCATGGCCACGTACTGCGCGGTCCATGGTCCGATACCCGGGATCTCGCACAGGCGCGCGAGAAAAGCGTCGGAGTCCACGACGCCCTCAAAGCCGATGCGTCCCTCGCAGACCGCACGCGCCAGGGCTCTGATCGTCTCTGCGCGTGCGGTAGTCAACCCGACGCTGGCAAGGTTGGCATCGGCAAGGACCTCGGGGGAGGGAAAAATATGAGTAATGCCGCCGGTCGCGGGGAACGGTCGCCCGAACGCGCTGACGATCCGGCCAGCCAGGGCTGTCGCCCCCTTCACCGTTATTTGCTGGCCAAGAATCGCTCGTATCGTGAGTTCGAAGCCATTCCAACAGCCGGGCACACGCAAACCCGGAACTTGTTTAACCCGCCGAGCCAGCGACGGGTCAGTTCGTAGCCTGAGCGCGATGGGTTGCCAATCTGCATTCAGGTCAAACATCCGTCGTATCCGCTCGATAATCAGGAACAGCGCCCGCGAATCATCAAACTGAATATGCACGGAGAGCGCCTCGTGTTTTTGGTCGAGCGAGACTTCGAAATAACCATCGTTGCCCTGCAACGAAATGGCCCGGCGATAACGGCCCTCAGCCACTTCTTCGACGCCCGGCGTGGCGCGGGCCGCCAAAAAAGTCAGCATATTTTCCCATTGGTATGGAGGCCGGAAACCAAGCCGGAACACATACTGGTTACCCGGAAAGCTGGTCTTCTGGTGCGCGATACGGCGAATTTGCGTTGGCGTGCGATGATACGTTTTGCGTATCGCGGCATTGAACCGGCGTACGCAACCAAAGCCTGAGGCCTGGGCCACGTGGCTCATCGGCAAACTGGTCTCGTCGATCAGCTTCTTGGCAAAGTGCATACGTCGCGTGTTGGCCACGGCGCTGGGAGTGGCGCCCAGGTGCTGCAAGAACAAGCGCCGCAGATGGCGAGAGCCAACTCCCAAACGTTCCGCCAGAACTTCCACTCCCCCGTCCTCCAAACCGCTTTCGCCAATCAGCCGCAGGGCGCGCGAAACGGTGTTCGAAGTTCCCAGCCAGGCCGGGGTTCCCGGTGAACATTCCGGCCGGCAACGAAGGCAGGGGCGATAACCCGCCTCTGCCGCGGCGGCGGCGCTCGCGAAGTAACTACAGTTTTCTTCCTTGGCGGTAGGCGCCGGGCATATAGAACGGCAATACACTCTGCTGCCCCGCACGGCGATGAAGAACTTGCCGTCGAAGCGCGGGTCGCGCGACAGTCGTGCTCGCGAACACACCTGCCAATCCAGATTCATGTCCTTCACAAACCTAGGGTAATTGATCTTGCGTCTCGAGGTGGACGTTTTCGGACTTCGCTGCGTCCCACGAATTTTCCGATCCCGCTGTAAGAAAGATCAACCGCTGAGGCGCAGAGCTCACAGAGAAAATCCGAAAGAAATCAAAACTTTGTGCCCTCCGTATCTCAGTGGTAAGCGATTTCAAAGAATTTCCACTCTTCACTCCGCCCGATAGCGACGTCCGCAAACGTCCAACTTGCACCGCAGCAACGTCCGTTAGTGTCCAATTTTTTCCGGCCAATCCACCTATCTTGACCTCAACAGGTCGCCGCATATCAGCACCGGCAGTTTTCAAGGGTGCAAAACTTCGCGGCCACCAACCCGGGGCGCAACAACGTGGGGCGAATCAGCGCGAGGCCGCAATCGATCTCGCGACTTCAGACTCAAGCGAAAAGGGAGACAACATGAAATCCAGAATTTTGACCTGCATGATCACCATGTTCGTATTGGTTGCGCTGACCGTCTCGCTTCAACTGGCGGCGCAGGAACCAGCCGAACATCAGCCGCAGACGCATTACCGTGTAGTCAGTCTCGGCGTACCACTTGGCGGATCGGCGGCCGGCGCCGCTGCCATCAACAATCTCGGCTGGGTGGCCGGCGATTCTAACCTGGCAGGAGACGCCAGCCAGCACGCCGAACTTTGGGTCTACGGATACCCAATCGATATGGGCACACTTGGTGGTCCTAACAGCGCCGTGCTTTGGCCGGGCCTGAATATTAGGGGCGAGGCCGTCGGCATCTCCGACACCGGGGCTAGCGATCCGCTGGGCGAGAGTTGGAGTTGCGGAGCGTTTTTCCCCGCTTCACATAGCGGGCACACCTGCGTTGGTTTCAAGTGGCAATGGGGCGCGGGGATGACGGCACTGCCCACGTTGGGCGGCAATAACGGTTTCGCCACCAGCGTGAACGACTTTGGGCAAGCCGTGGGTTGGGCGGAGAACACTGTTCATGACCCGACCTGCGTTGCTCCACAGGTGCTGCAATTTGAGGCGGTCATCTGGGGACCAGGGCCGGGCCAGATCCAGCAACTGCCTACTTACGCTGGTGATCCCGACGGGGCCGCGACCGGCATCAATGACAGAGGCCAGGTGATCGGCATCTCAGGCATTTGTCAGAATGCAGTTGGGAACCAGAGCGCCTTACATGCGCTGCTCTGGCAAAATGGCACGGTGACCAACCTGGGCAACCTCGGAGGCTACGCGTGGCACACTCCTATGGCCCTCAACAATCGCGGCCAGATTGTTGGTTTTTCCGATCTTCCTGGCGACCAGAACGGCGCCAACCCGAACTTCCACGCGTTCCTCTGGACCCAAAGCCGCGGCATGCAAGACCTCGGCACGCTTCCGGGAGACGCCATAAGCGAAGCCCTTGGCATTAACAATCAGGGGCAGGTTGTGGGCGTGTCCTACGGGGCGGGTTTCACCAACCCCCGAGCGTTCATCTGGCAAAACGGAGTGATGACCGACCTCAATACGCTCATTCCGCCTGGGTCTTCGCTTTCTCTTCAGGCCGCCCAGGAAATCAACGACCTTGGGGAAATTGTTGGCCAGGCCACTGACCAAAGCACCGGCAAGAGTCCCGCGTTCTTGCTTGTCCCGAGATAATGAGGGGCCTAAATTAAACTGCGAGGGCAGGGAAAATTCCTGCCCTCACTTCGTCAAGCACAAGAGCTACGCACACTTAATTAGTCGTTCGCGAAAAAAGAGGTTGCGGAATGAATCTGCTTGCTCGATGGTTCCGAGTCGGCATGGTTTGCGCGGTTGTCTTCCTCTTCATGGGAATCGATGGCAGGACTGCCGATCTTGTCTCTCCTCCGCCTTCCGTGAAACCCACACCCTGCGCGGCCGCCGAGTATCATCAGTTTGATTTCTGGGTTGGCGATTGGGACGCCTTCGATTTTGACAACCCGACAACCAAGGTCGCACGCCTTAAGGTTGATCGCATCCTCAACGGCTGTGTTCTGCGCGAAGATTATGCCGGTGCAGACGGACACGAAGGCCAAAGTTTCAGCATCTACGACTCGTCGCGAAGGGTCTGGCACCAGAGTTGGGTGACCAATCGAGGCGAGATGCTGGTCATCGAAGGCAAATTTCAAGACGGCGCCATGGTCCTTACTGGCGTAGATCACGGCAAAGGCGAGCAACTAGTTCGTGGCACGTGGAAACCAGTGAAGGGAGGCGTTCGCGAGACCGCGGTGATCTCCGCCGATGGCGGCAAGACCTGGAAGCCATGGTTCGATCTTGTGTTTCGTCCAGCGTCAACGTCAAAAAAACGGTAGCGCAGACTTCTGACTCACGCCCTGCCAACGGATTGGGATTTCATCGTATGCTATGCCGATGGCCAAGAACTTTTTCGCCGTTGTTACAGTCTTGTTGGGGGCCACGTTCGCTGCCGCCCAATCCACAACTCCGAACGTACGCCCCCGCGCCTCCGACCTGGGGCTGAAAGTCGGCGTCCTGCCTGCCGGCCCGCTCGATGCCATTACCGACGTTGCTGGTGTGGAAGTCGGGCACACGACCATTATTCGCGGTGACAACATTCGCACCGGCGTGACCGCGGTTCTGCCACACTCGGGCAACCTCTATCGCGAGAAGGTTCCCGGCGCGATTTTCGTGGGCAATGGTTTCGGAAAGCTCGCGGGCTCGACGCAGGTAGAGGAAATGGGCGACATCGAAACGCCGATTCTTCTGACGTCCACCACCAGCGTGCCGCGCGTGGCGGACGCCTTGATCAGCTACATGTTGGCGCTGCCGGGTAACGAGGATGTGCTCTCCATCAACCCGGTGGTTGGCGAAACCAATGACGGATACTTGAGCGACATTCGCGGCCGCCACATCACGCCCGACGACGTCTTCGCCGCCATCAAGAACGCAAAGGGCGGGCCGGTTGAGGAAGGCGCTGTCGGCGCGGGCGCGGGGACGGTGGTTTTCGGCTGGAAAGGCGGCATCGGGACTTCGTCGCGCCGCCTGCCCGCTGATCTCGGTGGATACGCGGTTGGTGTTCTCGTGCAGACGAATTTCGGCGGTGTCCTTACGATCGCCGGCGCTCCCGTTGGCCAGGAACTGGGACGCTACTACCTGCGTGAGGAACTACAGAAGGCCGGCAGTGGGAAAGACAAGGCCGACGGATCATGCATGATCATCGTCGCCACCGACGCGCCGCTGGATGCGCGCAACCTGAAACGCCTGGCGGCGCGGGCGTGGCTGGGCGTGGCGCGTACCGGGAGTTCGGCCTCAAACGGCAGCGGAGACTACGCCATCGCATTCTCAACTGCGCCGCAGGTGCGCATCCATGCCAGTGATAAAGCGCTGACGCGGAGCGCCGTAGTGATAACCAACGACGCGATGTCTCCGCTGTTTCAGGCCGTGATCGAGGCGACAGAAGAAGCCGTGTACAACTCGATGTTTAAGGCGACGACGATGACTGGCAACGGACATACCGTCGAGGCCCTGCCGATTGAAAAGACAGTGGAGATACTGAAAGAACACCGAGTGATCAAGTGAGGCTGTCGCCCAACAGCATCGTTTGAGTACATCGCGACTGTCGACAAGTCTGCTAACGACGGAAAAACAATCCAGCCCCGGGGGCTCGAGGGGGCTCCTTTCTACGTGAAGCGTCCAAAACGGGACTTCCTGATGCGACGTTCGATATCCCCGGTTATCACATCGCGCTCTGACACACGTCACCGACAAATGATGACGGAAAGGCGTGCAATCTTTGGTGGCGATCGAGAGGTCTTGAACAATGGCCAACCGAAACCGTTCCGATCCTTGCCGGCGTTGCCACATCGTGCTTGTACCGGGGTTCGGCGGCTTCGACGCGCTGGGACGTGTCGAGTACTATGCGGGCATCACGCACCTGTTTCAACAGTGGAAAAAGGCACATCGCTCATTACCGGTGGTACTTCACTATTTCGATAATCTCCCCACTGCAGCAGTAGTTACTCGCGCCACACGATTGCGAAACTATCTTGCCAAGCGCATGGCGCGTGGCGAGATTCTGGAAACTGACAAAATCGTGTTGGTAGGGCACTCGACCGGCGGGCTCGATATCCGCCAGCTGGTTTGCGACCTGCACGACTCCAAGAAACGCTGGATTCCCGTCGACGGCGGATTGAGTGTGGATGCGCGCGAAATCCGCAACTGTCTGGACGGAGTCGTATTTCTCTCCGTCCCGCACTGGGGCACCAACGTCGCGGATTGGTTATGTTCCCACCCAATTCTGCGTAAGACCGCGATCGCTGACTTGCGGGCTGCCTTCGCAGGTTCGCAGATGTACTTGCTCGATCAGATCGAAGCAGGAATCGCAGGCAGCGCTGCCGCCTTCACCGGCGCAAACATAATTCTGGCGTTGCGGGACGCGTTGACCGAGGCCAATGACTACTTGAGCAGACCCGATCCGACGCAGATCGCCGCTGCGCAGGAGACCGCATCCGACCTCGAATTGTATTTTCGCGAGATGGCTACCGACTTCCGGGTGATCAACGATCTCACCTCTAAGCCTTATGAAGGCGAGAAGAGCCCGGCGCACTACAACGACGCGGAGCGCAAGAAGGAACTCAAGTCCTGGAACAAGCCACGGCCAATCCGAACTCTGTCGTATGCAACCGTGGGAGGCCGCCCGTTTCACTTCCGTTCGCGCTCCGGATGTCCCGCGCCCCTCTTCAGTCTGACAAACCCAGTCGACTATATTGATATTGCCCAAGGCTGCGAGCTGAGTGCAGGCACCGATATTTCCTATCGGTTCTGTTACCGGGCGTGCGCTGGTGGGCCACTCAAGTGGCCGAAACTGGCCGGCAAAGTAACCAGAGTGCTGGAACCGCTTCCGCCTCAGCCGATCGAACTATGGGACAACGACGGTATTGTTAACACGGTTTCAATGCTTTGGCCTACGGGCGAAACCGTGCTGGTCCAAGCCGATCACCTGGATATCGTCGGGCACTACCGGTTGAGACCGGCGCAACCAGCGGGCAGCGGAGCACCACGCACTCACCAGTCCTACGATTCTCTCAAGTCTTCACCACTATTTAAGACGAACACCTTTGACAAGGTCTGGAACGAGATCTTCTTCTTTGCTGCCATGCCCGAGGTCTTTGCTCACCACAGGAATGGCCAACACATTCCCGTGAAGATAACGGCTGCGGCAGGTATCGCCTGCTGAGGTTATCGATTTCGACCTCGAAGCGATTTTCAGGTTACTGGAGCCGACGATCGGACTTGAACCGATGACCTGTCGATTACGAATCGACTGCTCTACCAACTGAGCTACGTCGGCTTTTTCCGGACGTATTGATTTTACTTTACCCTGCCGAATCGAGTCACTGCTGGCGGGATCAGTGTTGGGACATGTTTCTGCTAGTTCCGTTTGCCGTGGAAGGCATATGAATTAGAACGTCCCATCCTTCATTTGGCGCGAGACCAACGACCCAAAAACCAGCCCCACTACAATGACAATCACAAACACGCCGATCCCGGTTGAGCCGAATGCGACAAGGGCGTTTCGCCAACGATGAAGAAGCGCAAACGTTCCAGTAAGTCCGGTCCCCAGGACGAGGAAGTCGTAGCCCATCACCAGCAGTCCAACGGCTAGAAGTATTACAGCGACAGCCACTAAGAACCGCAATATTTTCCCGGTCATGTATGCGTGCGCTTTCTGGGAAACGAGAGTATAGGTCCGAACTTTCGCGACACAGCAAATGCAACCAACTGAACAAAAACACTTCGAGATAAGCCGAACTGCTTACGAATTGACTGCTTCAGCAACTGGGCTGCGTTGGCTTTCTTCCGGACTATTAATTTTACTGTACCTGCGGAGTCGAGTCACGGTTCAGGTTCCGTTTTGGGAACAGAATGCGTAGCCCTAAGGGGCTAGGCGACTATGTGGATCGCGCCTCTACGTGGCAGGCTGGCTCGAACACGTTTAGGTACTTGTATCAGCATGCTGGATGGTGCACACTCTCAAAACCGTGAATTGCAGTTTGGGCTTTCGAAAGCAGGCCGAGAGGGAATCTCGCTCTGCAATCGAAAGCCTCCGCAGCTTCTCTCCCGTAGGCAAGGGTGGAAGCAGCGCCCACTTCTGAAATGCGCGTCACTAAGAGAGAGTGAGGATGTAAATGGCCAACACCAGCGAACGAGAGGTAAATGCAGTGCGAGAGCAACTGGCCCGTCGTGGAGCAGACAATCCACATTCGTTCCAGCCAACTGCCGGCTTTCGCACCTGTCGAACTTGCGGCCTGTCTAGAAGGCACAAAGTCCATGAGGCAGGATCTGGCGCCCACGACTGATGCTGCGCAGGGTCTCCGGTAACTTGCTTCCCTCACTTGGTTCTGCGGGGACCCTTCTGCACGAGCCTGGGATTTTCTTCGCTGACTTTTTGCCGACAGCCAATTGAAACAGCCGGAAAAACAGCGTACGAATCTGCCGCTCTATCCTGCGCTACCTCGCCCTTCTTAACCGTCTGTCTCTGGTAACCAAGACGGTAAAGAGGTACAAGCCTCGTTTTTCCACTGTTTTGCGCCGTTTTCCACTTGCGTCGGAAGTGGCTTCCGCCGATAATCCAATAAAGCTCTGCGGCGATTCTGGCCGAGCCTACATGAACCGATTCTGTCGAGCGGACGTCCTTCGCATCCTGCACATCTCGGCCAACCAGTTGGCTGGCTGGCAGAAAGCAGGGCTCGTCCCCATTTCCGATACATTTACCTTCTTCGACCTGCTCCAACTCACCAAAGTGCGAGACCTCAGGGCCAAACGTGTGCGTCCGGCAGCCATCCGCGAATCCCTGCAAGCTATGCAGAAGCAGGTGGCCGGCATGGAGAACCCGTTTCTCGAAGCCAGTGCCTTCAGCGTTGGCTCACGCGTAGCCTACCGTCATAAAGGTCATTCGGTCGAGCCCATTGCCGGGCAATTCGTTATGGACTTTGCCAACACGGGGATGGTGGTGTCCTCGGTCAAGGTGCGGCCGATCGCCACCTTCGATAACGCCGGCGACCTTTTTGCGCGCGGCGTCACCTTGGAAGAGCATCCCAGCACCCACGACGAAGCCATTCAGACTTACATGCAGGTGCTGGAAATCGAGCCCGACCACGCTCCGGCCCACATCAACCTGGGCACTCTGTATTACAACCGGCAGGATTTTGTGTCGGCCGAAAAGCATTACCGCGAGGCAGTGGAATCCGATCCCCGTTATGCCTTGGCGCACTTCGATCTGGGTAATGTCTTGGACGAAACCGGCCGGATTACTGAGGCGGTGACAGCCTACACCACCGCGATACGACTGGCGCCCACTTACGCCGATGCCCATTACAACCTGGCGCTTGCTTATGAACGTTTGCAGAAGCCACGCCAGGCGCTTCCTCACTGGCAGACTTACCTGAAGCTGGATAGCGGCGGTCCGTGGTCAGTGCATGCCCGCAACCAGATCGCTCGCATCCTCGAAGCTGACAAGCTGAAGGTGGTTTACACTCGGGAGAAATAATCCCGACGGTGTTTTGGAATCCCACATCTCACCCGCTTCAGGAAATCACAAGGATCGCCCCCCTTCCGGTCTTGACGCAGACTGCGCGGAAAGGATTTACTATGTGGCAACCTCTGCTGCGTGGGAAACGGGCCCGTGACTGACAACCTTATTTCCGTCGATGCATTCGATCGATTACGGCAGATGACCGCTTCTCGCCCGGCGGAACTGGTGGAGATTTGCCACGAATTCTTGACGGAAGCCCAGCGAACACTTGCACAGTTGCGCAATGCATTTACACTGAAACAAGCCGAAGAACTACGCGACCGGGCCCACTATCTGAAGGGCAGCAGCATGATCGTGGGAGCCGTCGGGGTGACACAATGTTGTACCACTCTGGAAGCCATGGGGAAGAAGGGCAATCTGGACGAAGCGGGGCCGGTGCTCGATCAACTGTCCGCCGTCCTCAAGGCCGTGGAGCAGGAATTCGTGAAGATACTCGGTCCCGAGGTTCTTCCGGTCGAAGGGTCGGCCGCTTAGGAGATCATCTGCGCACATTATGACTAAGGCGGCTGTGAGTCCCATTAAAATCCTGATTGCCGATGACCACCCGGTGGTGCGCATCGGACTGCGCAACATGCTGCAGGCCGACAACCAGATCCGGATCGTGGCGGAAGCCAAGGATGGCTCCGAGGCGCTAGAAATGGTGCGCACCTTACATCCAGACATCTTGTTGCTGGACTTGGCCATGCCCAAGATGCCGGGTATGGACGCACTACGTGAACTCACCACCGAGGCCACCACTAACACCCGCACCATTGTCTTGACCGGACTGGTGGACAAGCGGCAAATCCTGGAGGCGCTGCAACTCGGCGCTCGCGGTGTGGTACTGAAAGACGCGGTCGTGGAACATCTCTCCGCTTGCATTCGCGCCGTCATGCAGGGCCAGTACTGGCTGGAGGGACGGCCGGTGCAGAACCTGGTGCAGGTGCTGCACGACCTGGCGGCACAAACCGCCCCGCCTTCGCGCAAAACCTTCGGGCTTACCGGTCGGGAGCTGGAGGTGGTCACTTTGATTACCGAAGGTTCCACCAACAAACACATTGCCGTGACCTTCGGAATCAGCGAGGAAACCGTGAAGCGCCACCTGACTAACATCTTCAATAAGCTGGGAGTTGGCAATCGCCTGGAACTGGCACTGTTTGCCCTGAACCATAATTTGCTACCTCCCAGTTCCGCGACGGACGTATCGAAATAACTCAACCGTTAAAGTAGTCGCACTGCTCTCTTGCCCAACTTTCCTCCCATTTACTCTTCTGCGTCTCTCCACTCCAAAGGTACTTCCCCAGCGGCGGGGCGACGGCTAGGGTTAGAGCAGAGACTCCTATGGACGAAGGCCACAAATGGGGCCTGGAGCTGAATTCGGTCCCTCTGCAGGAAGCGGTGCTATGTGCCGACTGCGAAATTATCAGTAACAGCGCGGGCGATGCTTGCGAGATTTGCGGCAGCCGTTCGCTGCTGAGCCTGGGACGCCTGCTCGGCGGCTGCATTGACGGCGAACGCGCCGCCCTGGTGGACAGCGATCACAATCCGGTTCACAACGGGTTCACCATTATGGTGAATCCCGGCGCCACCGAAATTCTGCACCAGCGCCGAAGACGGAAGTTCGGCGCGTAAGGCTGGGTTAGCGGCCCGATGTTTTGAAGGGGCGCACCTTTAGGTGCGCCATTGCAACTCTTTATTTTTGTCATTCCGAGGGGCGAACCGGGGTCCCCGACAAGCGCCGTTGTTGCGCTTGTTGGGGCAAAGTTCAGCCCCGAGGAATCTGCGGTTTCTTCCATCGCGATGACTCTTCCCGTAACCTGTAGCCCGGTTAGCCCGCGGCACAGCTGCCTCCCGCCAGGTGAATGCCGGAACTCCTTTTTCCGCCGACGAGCCTCCCCGAAATTGCCATCCGCAAGGCCGCAAATCACATCAACACGTGTGACGACTTTTTCTTGTGAGGCTCTCATGGATCACGACAAACTTCTCCGTCAACAATTGGCGAAAGTCATCGACTGGAACGAGGCCCATGCCGACTTGAACGCGACGATCGATGGCTTCCCCGCAAAACTCCGGGGTCAGGTTCCAGACGGACTACCGCATTCGGCCTGGCAACTGCTCGAACACATCCGAATAGCGTTGGAGGACATCCTGGAGTTCAGCCGCAACCCCAAACACAAGTCGCCCAAATGGCCGGAGGGCTACTGGCCGAAGGCCGCGGCCCCGCCGAGCGAAAAAGCGTGGGACGACAGCGTGAAGGCTATCCTGAAATTGCAGGAGGAGTTCCGCAAACTGGTTAACGATCCCGCGCAGGATCTGTTCAAGCCGTTGCCCCATGGCGACGGTCAAACGCTGCTGCGTGAAGTCCTGCTGGCCGCCGACCACGGCGCCTATCACTTGGGACAGTTGGTCCTGGTACGCAAGGCGCTGGGTGCGTGGAAAGGATAGGAGATGTGGATCCTACTCCGAAATATGTGCAGCTAAGGTTTTAGCTGATAGCTGACGGCTGAAAGCTGACAGCTAAATTAACGACAACGCATCCACATCTACTACCACATTGTTGCGGGGAATTTTTTGCTCATCCGCGTAGGCCAGCATGGAACGTAGCGCGGCGTTCATGCGCTCCCGGCTGGCCGACTTCAACAGGAAATGATAGCGGTACTCAGTCTTCAGCCGGACAATCACTGCGGCCGCCGGTCCCATGACACGGATGCCTTCCAGACGATTCGCTTCGAACCATTTCCCCAGAATGCCCGACCAGGTGAGCGCCTCGTCGAGTTTGCTGCTGCGCACCACCACGTTGCTGACGGCGTTGAACGGGGGATAGTGCATCCAGCTGCGAAAGCGTATCTCCTTCTCGTAGAAGCCGTGGTAATCGTGTGCGGCGGCAAACTGTATGGCGTAGTGGTCGGGAAAAAATGTTTGCAACACAACTTTGCCATGGGTATCGCCTCTTCCCGCGCGTCCCGCAACCTGGGTCAGCAACTGAAACGTGCGCTCGGCGGCACGGAAGTCGGGAAAGCTGAGCGCGGCATCGGAGCCGACCACGCCCACCAGGGTGACGTTGGCGACGTCGTGCCCCTTGGCGATCATCTGTGTGCCCACCAGCAGATCGATTTCCCCCGCCTGCAGCGCGCTCAACATGCGCTCGAAGTCGTCGCGGCCATGTACGGTGTCGCGATCCAGCCGCGAAATCCGCGCCTCCGGAAACATGCCGTGCAAGATGTGTTCCAACTTCTCCGACCCGGTGCCGAGATACTGCACAAACTCGCTGCCGCATTTGGGGCAGGTGCGCGGCGCAGGGCGCGTGTAGCCGCAGTAGTGGCACAGCAGGCGATGTTCGCGCTTGTGATAGGTCATGGAAATGGCGCAGTTTTTGCACTGCACGCTCTCGCCGCATTCCCGGCAGAGGACGAAGGCAGAGTACCCGCGCCGGTTCAGCAGTACCATCACCTGTTCGTGACGCGACAGCCGTTCGCCAATCTCTTCCACCAGCTTGACCGAGAGGGGCTCGTCTTTGCGCGTGCGCTGGAACTCCTCGCGCATGTCGAGGATCTGGACCTCGGGCAGCGGCCGCTTCTCGATGCGCTCGGGCAACTCCAGCAGCCGGTACTTGCCCTTGACCGCGTTGTAGTACGTTTCCAGCGACGGCGTAGCCGACCCCAGCACCACGGCCGCGTTGCCCATCTTGGCTCGCATCACCGCCACGTCGCGCGCATGGTAGCGCGGCATCTCTTCCTGCTTATAGGAGTGGTCGTGCTCTTCATCCACCACGATCAGGGCCAGATCGGGCACCGGCGCGAAGATGGCCGAGCGTGTGCCTACCACAATGTGGGACTCGCCATTGCGGATGTGCTTCCACTGCTCGGCCCGCTCGTCGTCGCTTAGCCCTGAATGCAGAATCGCAACCTCGTCTCCGAAGATCTGATGAAGGTCGGCGGCCACGGCGGGAGTGAGGCCGATTTCCGGGACCAGCAGAATGGCGGAGCGTCCTTTGCCCAGCACCGCCTGCATCGCCGACAGGTACACTGCGGTCTTGCCCGAGCCGGTGATGCCATGCAACAGCATCGGCAGAAACTGGCGCTCTTCAGTGGCCGTAATGATAGTGTTGAGCGCCGCTTTCTGTGCGGGGGTAAAAAGGAACTCCAGTTTGCGCGGCTTCATCCCCGACATGCGGAATGCCGCCGCCTCCCGGCTTAGCTCGACGATCCCGCGTTTCACCAGCGTTTGCAGTGTGGTCCGCGGGACGGCCAACTCACGAATCGCTTCGACCGGCGCGCGCTGGCCCTCCTGTGCGCGCAGATAAGCCGCAATCTTCTCCTGGTTGGCGTTCAGCTTGCCGGGCACTTCTTTCAAGGTCGCGATCTGCACGGTGCGGGTGGCATCGCGGACATCGCTGAGGTCGTCCCGCGCAATCCACTTCTTTCGCAGCATGGCCTGCAGCACAACACGCGACGCTCCAGTCGCCGAACGCAGAGCGGCTTCGCGCACCACTTCGCCCTCGGCGAGGCGGTTTAATGCGGCGTATTCCATCATCTGGTGTGCGGGCTCTTGGCGTGACTGCAGCGACGACCCGACGGTAGATGCAGCATGCAGTGCAGCAATTCCTTTGTCGGTGATGTGGTAGCCCACGACCCGCCGGAACTCCGCCGACAGCGGCAGCATGGTGCGAAACACCTCGCCGATGGGCGCAATGTAATACTGCGCGATCCAGCGGCCCAGTTGCATCAGCTCAGGCGTGAGAGCGGGGGCTGCGTCGAGTACCTGGCTGACACGCTTGGTTTGGAATTTCGGCTCGCGATCGTGAAGCGCGGTGACAATGCCACACAAGCGCTTCTCGCGGAAGGGCACGATGACGCGCCCGCCGACGCAGGGTTCGCTGTCGGAGATGCGATAGGTGAAAACGGCGTCGAGCGGGACTGGCAGGGCCACATCGCAGAATTGCGGCATGGTCTTTAACTGTTCTCGTCGCTGGGTGGACGTTGCGGCGTGGGCAGATCCAGATAGCGCATCACCATCTGCAAGTCCTTCCACGCTTCTTTTTTCTGCCGAGGGTCGCGCAACAGAAACGCCGGATGGTAAGTGACTGCCAGCCTGCATTGAAATGGTTCATCGGATTTATCGGCGTTGCCGGGCGGCGAATAGTCGTAAAATCGTCCGCGTAGTGATGCCATGGAGTCGTTGACGTTCAGCAGGTTTTTGGCCGCGGTAGCGCCGAGCGCTACGATGACTTTCGGCCGGATAACCCCGATCTGGCGCATCAGAAACGGAGAGCAAGTTTCACACTCGTCGCGCTCAGGTGTACGGTTCCCCGGCGGCCGGCACTTCACGATGTTGGCGATGTACACCTGCTCGCGCTTCAGGCCCATGGCGGCGATCATGTTGTTCAACAGTTGGCCGGCGCGCCCGACGAACGGCAGCCCTTGCGCATCTTCATCCGCGCCCGGGCCCTCGCCGATGAACATCAGCTCGGCATGGGGATCGCCGGTGCCGAATACGATCTGCTTTCGCCCCAGCTTCGCCAGCTTGCAACGCTGGCACGCAGGACCAATGTCGTCGGCTATGACCTGCAGAAGGGAAGCGCGATCGACGCCGGCGTCAGCGGACCGAAGATAGGCGCTCCTGTGCCGCGCTCTCAGCGTCGACCGCCAGCCGATCGCCCGCCTCTGCCAATTCGTCAATGAGTACCACGCCAAGATCATCAGGGGTTCCACTGTTGGTCACGTTGCGAAAATAAAGCGGTCCGACTCCCAGTTCGCGATAGAAGTTGAGGCGCTCGCGCAGTGCGGACTTAGTGTTGGGATCGAGAGTCATGGGATGGAGTAGATGGTGCGATTCTACGGTACACGAGGACGCGCCGCAAAGTACCGGAAGTGGGCGAACCGGAAGGCAGCATGAGGATTTCTTGCGGCGATAGGGGTCCTTCGACTCCTCGGTCGCCACGGCGACCTCGTCGCTCAGGATGACAAAAACAAGAAAGGGCAGACGCTAACGTTCCACTGCAGCCGTTGACGCGGGGAGAGAGGCAGGCTGCTGCTGCCGGATGCGCACTGCGGCCTCGAGAATTTTCTGCGCGACCTCCCGCTTGCTGGCATTCGGCACGGCGATGATGTCGGTCGGGGTAATGATAGTTACTTCGTTGCGATCGCTGTCAAAGCCAATCCCGGCGCGGCTGACGTCGTTTACCACGATGGCGTCAACGCGTTTCCTGGTCAGTTTGCCGCGGGCGTTGTCCAGTAAGCTCTCAGTCTCCGCGGCAAAGCCGACCAGCAATGGAGAGCGCTTGCCGGTTGCCTGCCGCAAGCTGCCGAGGTCGGCAAGAATGTCCGGATTCGGCTCCAGTTGCAGCTCCAGCGCAGCTTTGCGCTTGATCTTTTCCGGCGAAACACTTTTGACATGATAGTCAGCGACGGCTGCAGCCATGATGATGAAACTCGCCTGCTCCCACCGGTCAAGCACCGCCGTGCGCATCTGCTGTGCGGTCTGAACGAAAATTGTTTCTGCCGCCGGCGGTGGTTGCAGTGCCGTTGGCCCACTCACCAAAACGACCTTCGCGCCCCGTCGCAGCGCGGCTTCGGCGAGAGCGTATCCCATCTTGCCGCTGGAACGATTGCTGAGATAACGCACCGGGTCGATGGGCTCGTGGGTGGGACCGGCGGTGATGAGCACGGTTTCGCCCGCCAAATCTTGTGCCACGCCGAGACGCTCCAACGTGACCGCGACGATTTGCTCCGGCTCCGCCAGGCGTCCGGCGCCGATCATCCCGCATGCCAGATAACCGCTGTCTGGCTCGACGATGGTTACACCGCGGCGGCGCAGGATTTCCAGGTTCGCCTGCGTGGCCGGATGCTCCCACATGTTGACATTCATGGCAGGCGCAACGATGACCGGCGCCATGGTCGCCAGATAAAGCGTGCTGAGGAAATCGTTGGCGATGCCCTGGGCAAATTTTGCGAGGGTGTCAGCGGTCGCTGGCGCCACCAGCAGCGCGTCGATCGATTGCGCGACCGCGATGTGTTCGACGGCGGAGTCGAGATTGGGCTGCTCGGCCGCCGAGCCGAACATGCCGGTGATAACCTTCTCGCCGGAAAGCGCGGCAAAGGTGAGCGGCCGGACAAATTCCTGCGCAGCGGCAGTCATGATGACCTGCACGCCCACGCCGTGGTCCTGCAACAGGCGAACGATTTCAGCAGCCTTGTAGGCTGCGATTCCGCCGCTTACCCCGAGTGCAATTTTCATGTGTACCTGGTTAGCTGATGCCGCAGTTGCGGTTGGCGATTCGCGCCGGCCGTTCGGAGACTAAGTTCTCCTCAGCTGCTGCCTTCGCGCAGCAATCCGTCTGCAGCTCCGCACGCAGCCCTAGTCCTCGCCGCCAACGACGGCCTGATCCAGCACCTCGGCGGCCGCTTCCTGTGGAGTCTTTACGATCTTCGGAATCTCCCATTTCACTTTGCCGGCCTGCAGTTCTTCTTCGGCGATACGGCAGGGCTTGCGGGAGTGCGACTCTACTGCGGGAAGCGCGCCATTTTGCAACTGTCGGGCGCGCCGTGCAGCCACCAGAACATAGCGATAATTGCTGTCGAAACCTTCAACCAGTTTCATAGCTTACTCCGTGACGATGGGTAAACGGGAAAGATCGAACGTTGCCAGAATAGTTTGGACCTGATGGAGCATCTGGGTCCGTAAGGCGCCATGAGCAATGGCGAACATTGCATCATCCTTTGCTGTCGCAGCTGACGGCGAGCGTTTCCATCGCTCGGCTTCCACGATCGACTTCAGAACGTCAATCGACTGCTCCAACCGGTCGTTGACCAAAATATAGTCGTACTGGGAGAAATTCTCAATCTCGCGGGTCGCGGTCTGCAGCCGGCGCTGGATAATGTCTTCGGTATTGAAAGGCCGAGCGCCATCCCCCAGCAGCTTGCGTTGCAAATCGTCATCGGCCTCGGCGCGACGGCGCAAGCGCCGTTCCAGTTCCTCGCGCGAGGGCGGCAGGATGAAGATACTCACCGCGTCGGGCACCTTCTTTTTCACCTGGGCAGCACCCTGCACGTCGATGTCGAGCAGCAAATCGTGGCCTCGCGCCGTAGCTTCGCGCAAAAACCGCTTGGCTGTTCCGTAGTAGTTGCCGAAGACCTCGGCGTACTCCAGGAACTCGTCCTCGGCGATCATACGTTCGAACTCATCGCGCGAGACGAAAAAATACTCGCGCCCCGACTGCTCACTGCCACGCGGCGGCCGTGTGGTATAGCTGATGGAGAACTCCAGGTTGGGGACTACCCGTCGAACCTCGTTGGTGAGCGTGGATTTCCCTGAGCCCGACGGGGCCGAAATGATGAAGATGTTGCCGCCGCTCATTCTAGGTTCTGCACCTGTTCACGCGCCTTCTCAATCTCCGACTTCATGGCCAATCCCAGGCCGGTGATGCGCAACGCTTCGCCGGCCACGCCGGTGGTCTTCGACATCAGGGTGTTGGCTTCGCGGTTCATTTCCTGCAGCAGGAAGTCGAGTTTCTTTCCGACCTCGCCGCCAGCCTCCAGCAGCGACAGGAAATGCTGGATGTGGTTCTTCATGCGCACGACTTCTTCCTGGATATCGCTGCGCTCGGCGAGCATGGCCGCCTCCTGCAAGATGCGGTCAGGATCGGCATGCGTCCCCAGCAACTCCTGCATGCGCCCATGCACCTTCTCATGGTAGGCCTTCAGCACCTTGCCGCGCAGTTGCTCCACTTCATGGGTCGCCGAAGACAAATGCGTCATGCGTTCGCGCAACTCCACGGCTGCGCCCCGGCCCTCCTCCTCGCGCATCAGGTTCAGCCGCTCGATGCATTGCTCCAGCGCAGCCGTCACCTGTTTCTCCATCGCGCCCAGGGCATCGCCGTTCTCGGCGGCATTCAGTGCGCCCGGCAGTTTGAGCACCGCGTTGAGGTCGGGGTCTGCACTCACGCCAAATTCTTCAGCAACTTCGCGGAAGGTGCGCAGATAGCCGCCAACTAGCTCGCGATTCACGGAGAACGCCGCTCCACTGCCGCGCTCCAGGCTCAGCGTCACCTCGATGTGGCCGCGGTGCAGGCGGTCCTTCAGGATCCGGCGGACCTTCATCTCGATCGGGTCCATCTCTGCGGGAAGGCGCAGATGCAGATCGAGGAAGCGATGGTTCACCGACTTCAGGCTGAGGGTGAACGCGAACTGGTCGTCAGCGTTCGTTTTCACCTGCGAATAGCCGGTCATGGAGCGGATGTTCATAGTGGCGCTCATTCCGTCCCGCTGGCGGTCTCAACATCAACGAACTGCAAATCATACAACCGGCGGTAGGTGCCGGGGTGGTCCAGCAGACACTCGTGCGTCCCCTCGTCGGTGATTACTCCGTTTTCCAGCACCAGAATGCGGTCGGCGCGGCGCACCGTGGACAGCCGGTGCGCGATCACAAAGACAGTCCGTCCTGTAATCAGATTTTGTAGCGCGATTTGCACCAGCGACTCACTCTCGGTGTCGAGCGCAGATGTAGCTTCGTCGAGAATCAGGATGGGCGCGTTCTTCAGGATGGCGCGCGCAATCGAGATGCGCTGCCGTTCGCCACCGCTCAGGCGCAGGCCGCGTTCACCAATCACCGAATCATAGCCCTCGGGCAGGGCCATAATGAAGTCGTGGGCCAGTGCCGCGCGGGCGGCTTCTTCCACGGTCTCGTGAGGGACTTCCGGCTGGCCATAAGCGATGTTGTTACGCACCGTGTCGTTGAACAGGATAGTGTCCTGGGTGACGATGGCGATTTGCGACCGCAAAGACGCAATGCTCAAATCACGCACGTCGTAGCCATCGATCAGCAATTGTCCGCGAGTCACGTCAAAGAAGCGCGGCAGCAGATGCACCAGCGTGGTTTTGCCGGAGCCGCTGGAGCCGACCACCGCTACCAGCTCTCCCGGCGCAACTTCCAGGTTGATGTCGTGCAGCACATCGCGATCATCGCCCTCTTGCCCATAACCGAAATAAACATGCTCGAAGCGGATGCCCTGATGGAACGGCGCCAGCTTCTGTGCGCCCGGTTTCTCGCGCACATCGTCATGGGCGTCAAGGAACTCGAAGATCGCCGAGGAGGCTCCCAGTGCCTGCTGGAAGTTGTTGTTGAATATCCCAAACTTGCGCACCGGCTCGTACAGCTTAAATACCGCAATGATGAACGCGAGGAAGACGCCTTCGGTAAAAAAGCCGCGTTTAATGTACTCGCGGCCCATCAGGATCAGGAGGGCTATCGCGATGGCGCCGAAAATGTCCATCATCGGCGAACTCAGCGCGTACGCGCTCACAGAGCGCAGATTGGCTTTGAACAGACGCCGCGCAGCATCGCGGAAGCGGCGCGTCTCCCAGGCCTCCATCGAAAAAGCCTTCACGATGCGCACGCCGGTGATGGTCTCCTGCAGAATGTTCTGGATCTCCGCCAGTTTGTCCTGGCCGCGGCGCGTGGTGGTGCGCACGCGATGACCAATCCTTCTGGCTGCCATCACCACCACCGGGACGAAGATGATAAGCACCCAGGTGAGCCGCCCGCCCAGCAGCACAACTACGCAGGCGGTGAAAAGGAAGGTGAAAAACTGCTGCAGAAATTCGGCCAGCACCGACGAGAGCGCAAACTGTACGCGCTCGATGTCGTTCACAATTGCCGAGAGCAGTGTGCCCGTGGAATATTTCTGAAAGAACGCCACCGAGCGCCGCAGCGTGGCCGCGTAGAGTTCGTTGCGCAGATCGGTGACCATGCCGTAGCCGGCGTAGTTCGCCAGATAGCTGCCACCGTAGTCGAAGATGCCCTTCAGCACCGTCGAGGCGACCAGCGCAAACGCGACCATCGTCCACACGTTGTGAAAGTGCTCGGGAATGAACCAGTTCAGCTCGATGGGCTTGCCGGTCACCGGCATTTTGAACAAGGGCAGGTTGTGCGACTTAGCGGAAGGATTCAGTACCAGATCGAAGATGGGCCCGATCAGCAACAACCGGAAGGCGTCCAGCAATCCGACCATCGCCATGGACACCACGGCCGCCAGCATGTGGAACCCGTACGGTTTGAAATAGCGAAGCAGGCGGCTCAGTTGACGCATAGTTCCTGCAGGTTCGATTGGTACTTATCTCCGCGAAGAAACAGGCCTTGGAAAAATCGTGGTTTCAACTATTGATTCTACTGGATTCCGCCGCTTCTACGAAGCATTACCGCGGCATGAGACAGGTTCGCCCCGTTCGCCTAACTCGCCACGGGCGCGTCGCGATGCACGACTTTCACGTTGAAACCCGCCTTGGACAGGCGCTTCTTCACGTCTTCGGCGATCATCACCGAGCGATGTTTGCCGCCGGTGCATCCGAACGCAATGGTCAGGTAGCTTTTGCCTTCGCGGATGTAATGCGGGATCAGATAAACCAGCAACTCTGAAATGCGGTTGATGAACTCCCGGGTTTGCGGAAACGAGCGGATGTACTTCGCCACTTCAGGATGCCGCCCTGTCAGCGGGCGGAACTTGGGTATAAAGTGCGGGTTGGGCAGGAAGCGCACGTCGAACACCAGGTCAGCATCTTCCGGGACCCCTTCGCGATAGCCGAAACTGACGCATGAAATCAGCAGGTTCCTGTCGCTATTGCTGCCCTGGAAACGCTCGACGAGCTGGCTGCGCAATTCGTGTACATTGAACTTGGTAGTGTCTACCACCACATCGGCCAATTCACGCAGCGGTTGCAGGCGGCGGCGCTCCGCGGTCAGCGACGACCTAACGGAGGCGTCGCGTCCTAGCGGGTGGGGACGCCGCGTCTCGCTATAACGCCGAATCAGCGCATCGGTGTCGGCTTCCAGAAAAACTACGGTGGTCTTGAGCAGCCTTCGCAACGACGCAAGAATCTGCGGCAACTTATCCAGCCGCGCTCCTTCGCGGATGTCCACCACCAGCGCGGCCCGCTGGATCTCCGACGAATCCACCACCAGTTCGGCAAAATTGGAGATGAGTCCGACCGGCAGGTTGTCCACGCAGTAGAAGCCAAGGTCCTCAAATGTTTTCAGGGCCGAGCCCTTGCCGGCCCCGCTCATGCCGGAGAGGATGACCAGTTCATGATGGTCGCGGCCCTTGGGCGGGCGAATGGATTTCTTCTTCAGGCCAGTCACCTTTATTGCAACGATTCCGAGGTTGGCGCTTGTTGACCGCCTCTTTGGGGCGAGAGTATCAGAGTTGCTGCCCCGCGTCAGGCGAAAACCTTAGCGAGGAAATGGATGCAACAACAGCCGGCAAAGGCTCAGCTTTCTCATCGCGTCCACGCCGTGCTTTCGGGTAATATGCATGAAACGTAACAACCTCCGGAACCACATGACTTCCACGTTGTCGATTGACCTACGCATGCTAGCTTTATTCATTCTTGCGGCTTTGGGCCTGCTCTCACCCAGCGCGCAGGCCCAGAGAATTCCTCCGAAGATCGACAATGCCAGCGTGCAGCGCTTGCCAGGCGGAGTTACGCCGATAGCGCGTCCCGAGTTCGACCGCGGAAGCGTGAATGCCGCGCTGCCGATGCGAGGCATGAGGCTGGTCTTCAGTCTGACCCCGGCGCAGCAGAAAAGTCTGGAGACGCTGCTCGAACAGCAACAGGACCGGACCTCCGCGAACTATCATCACTGGCTTACCCCCGAGCAGTATGCCGAGCGCTTCGGCGTAAGCGCCATCGACATCCAGCGGGCAGCGACCTGGTTGCGCCAGCAGGGTTTCCGTGAGGTCACGGCCTCGCGCAGCCGCATCTGGATCGCGTTCGGTGGCTCGGCAGCTCAAGTGGAATCGGCGTTCCGCACGTCCATTCATCAGTATGTAGTTAACGGCGGCGCCTACTATGCCAACACCACCGACCCATCGCTGCCCAGCGCTTTGCGCGGAGCGGTGCAGGGGATTACCGGCCTGAACGATTTTCGTCCCCGGCCGCGAGGCATTGTCGTGCATCCCGATTTCACCTCGGAACTCTCCGGCAAGCACTTCCTGGCGCCCGATGACTTCGCCACCATTTATGACCTGCACGGACTGTATGCCAGTGGAATCACCGGCGCCGGTCAAACCATTGCGATCATGGGGCAGTCCGACCTGTCCACCGACACCAACCACGGTAATCAATACGATGTGGTGACTTTCCGCCAGGTGTCGAATCTTCCGCCGGCAAACCTGCAGGTGGTGCTGGTTCCGGGCGACCAGGATCCGGGAGTCGTCGCCAACGATGTGGACGAAGCCAATCTGGATGTGGAATGGTCAGGCGCAATCGCCAGAGATGCCAGCCTGATCTACGTCAATTCGCAGAATGCTCTATTCAACGCCATGCCCTACGCGATTGATCAAGATTTGGCGCCGGTCATCAGTATCAGCTACGGGTTGTGCGAGGCCAGTCTCAATAGCTCTGAGATCAACACCCTGATGACGGTGACTCAGCAGGCCAATGCGCAGGGGCAGACCCTTGTCGCTTCGTCGGGAGATAGCGGCCCTGCCGATTGCGATTTCACCACAGATCCCAAGAACCCGGTGAAGATCGCCACTCATGGCTACGCCGTGGATGTGCCCGCCAGCCTCCCCAGCGTCACCGGAATGGGAGGCACTGAATTCAGTGAAGGCGATGACACCGGCGCGACTCAATATTGGAGTGGCACCAACAACAGCAATAATGGCTCCGCGCTTTCCTACATTCCAGAGATGGTGTGGAACGATACGGTGGAGAACGGCTTCCTGGCGGCCAGCGGCGGGGGCGTCAGCAAACTTTTTCCCAAGCCTGCGTGGCAGAATGGTGTCGGCGTTCCCCCTGATGGCAAGCGCGATGTGCCCGACCTGGCATTCAGTGCCTCGGCCGATCACGATGGCTATCTCATCTGCTCGCAAAGCAGTTGCGTGAATGGATACCGGAAATCCGATCAGACGTTGACCGTGATCGGTGGGACTTCAGTTGCCGTTCCCACCTTTGCCGGCGTCGTGACGCTGATTGTGCAGAACACCAACGATCCCCAAGGCAACGTCAATCCCTACCTCTACTCGCTGGCAGCCACCTCCCCAATTGCGTTCCACGACACCACCACCGGCGACAACATGGTGCCTTGCGCGGCGGGTTCCACGGATTGTCCTCCCAGCGGGATGATTGGCTACAGCGCCGGACCTGGGTATGACCTCACGACGGGGTGGGGATCGGTGGACGCCGGAGCGTTGGTCGCCGCATGGAACGGGCCCACCAATCCGGACTTCCAGGTTGCCGAACAAAACCCCGGCCTAAGCATCAACCGGGGTACTCCGGCGACCGATGTGATAGCCGTAACTGGATTGGCGGGATTCTCCCAGACGGTTGCCCTGACGTGCGCAGTGTCGGGACTCGACGCCACCACGTGCTCGCTGAGTCCCACCAATGTCACTCCAGGCTCGACCGCAACCTTGACGGTGACTGCCAGCCCGCTTGCGGGAATGCGGCGGCTCAATCCACTCTTCCGGCATCCAGGCGGTGGGATGGAAACAAGCTGGGTGTTTGCTGCCGGTCTTCTGCTAACAAGGAGAAAGTCCACACCAACGCGGCGCCAGCGAATCGGCCGCTGGAGTGCGATGCTCATGTTGCTGGTGATCGTGGCCCTGATGGCCACCGTTTCCTGCGGAGGCGGCAGTGGCAGCAGTCAAAATGCCGGCAGCTCGGGACCCGAGAGCGGCACGGTCACCGTAACCGGGACCAGCGGCGTCCTTGTCCATAGCATAGACATCACGGTGACGGTGAACTAATAGCTGCGGGCTCGTCAGTCGCTGGTCGTCGAAGCGATTTCTGAATGGTCATCACAGCGCCCAATTTCTGGCGCGAGGGATCTGCTGTTACCATAGCCACGCGATAGTGTGACCCACAAATGCATGCGCCTCAAGATTGTCAGCGTTGGTGAAGCAGTTCTGCGGCAGCAGGCGAGAGCGCTGACCGTCGCCGAAATTCGCAGCACGGAAATCCAGCAATTAATCCAGCACATGCGCGAGACCATGAATGATGCGCCCGGCGTCGGCCTCGCCGCGCCGCAAGTCGGGCTCCCGCTGCAGCTCGCCATCATCGAAGACAAGCAAGAGTACTTCGCCGGCGCGACCGCGCCCTCCGAGCACGGGCGCCAGCGCCAGCCGCTCCCTTTTCAGGTGATCATCAACCCCGTGATACACCAGCAGTCGCCAAACCCCGTCGAGTTCTTCGAGGGATGCCTAAGCGTGCCCGGCTTTACCGCGATTGTGCCGCGCTCGCGTGAGGTGCGGGTGGAGTGCCTGGATGAGACTGGAGCGCCACAGATCATCGAGGCTGCGGGATGGTACGCCCGCATCCTGCAGCACGAGGTCGATCATCTGCATGGAACGCTATATCTTGATCGCATGCAGAGCCGGACCTTTTGTGCCCTCGATCTCCACGCCCGATTGTGGAAGAACAAGACCATCGCTGAGGTCAAAGCCGCCCTCGGCTGAACCTCCCACGAATCATCGCTGGGTCAAAGCTCTCGGCTGATCCTCCCACGAATCATCGCCAGATCAAAGCCGCTGTCGGCTGAACCTTCCAACAAATCCGCGGCCCATTTGTTATGCTCACAACGTGCCAGCGCAGCCGGTGTATGTCGCAAACGTGCCAGCGCAGCTGGTCTACGCATAGGCGTCGAGGTGTCATCTGCAGTTGCATTCACTGACAACTGAAAACCGAGAACTGACAACTGTTCTGTCATCCTGAGCGAGCGCCGCGAGTCGAGGGACCCCTATTGGCGCAAGAGTTCTCAGCGTAGCCGCGGGTTAACTGCCGTGCTCTTTGCGCTGTTGCTTTGCGGTTTTGCCTCTGCCCAAAACCAGGCTGCTCCACCGCCTGCTAACCCGCAGCCGCAGCCGGCTCCTCAGGCACAGTCGCCAGTTCCGGCGCAGCCGCCTGTGCCCGCAAAGCCAGCCGAGGAGAAGGTATTCGTCCCCGCCAGTGCGGAACGGCACTTCCACGCGGGGGTCACGTTCGAAAAAGATGGCGATGTGCAGAATGCCATCGACGAATACAAGACCGCCATCAAGGAGTTTCCCGATTACGCCGCCGCTCACTATAACCTCGGGCGTTTATACGTCGAGCGCAAGGGATATGCGGACGCTATCACCGAGTTCCGGGCCACGGTGCGGCTGAAACCCAACGATGCCGACGCCCACAATAACCTCGGGCTGGCGTTGAAGCACAATGGCGACACCGTCAACGCTGCCATCGAATACCGCGAAGCCGTGCGGCTGAATCCTAAGATGGCGTCGGCGCAAAACAACCTGGCCAACCTGCTCTACGCGCGCCGCGATTTCGCCGGCGCGATTCTGCACTATCGCGCGGCGTTGGGGATCGATCCCAAGAACGCGCAGACCCGCATGAATCTGGCCAGCGTGCTCGACGATTCCGGCAAACCCGATGAAGCCATCGCCGAATATAAGGAAGCGATGAAGCTGCAGCCCCGGAATGCCAGCATCCACTTCAATCTTTCCATCGTGTATCAGAAGAAGCACGACATGCCCAACGCCGTGGCTGAGCTGCGGGAAGCGGCAAAGCTCTCGCCCGACTGGCCGACCCCGCATCTCATGCTGACCAACCTGCTGAAGGATTCAGACCCCAAAGCCGCGGCCGACGAGTGCACCATCGCCGACGGCCTGACCCACGACGCCAAGCTCCACGAGCGTTGCATGGAGCTGCAGAGGAAAGCGCAATAGACGTAGCCGGGTTCCAGCGGCTTCCCAACGCCTCGCCGATCTTCCCGTTGGGTTACTTGCGAAATCCGTTATCGCGGATAGTCACGGCTATAATCGGGACCAGAGGTGCCCGATGTCTCGTGAATGGGTCTTCCTGGCACTGTTTGTTTGCTCTACGGCTCTGTGCTGCTGGGCGCAAGATTCGCGCCCGTTGGCGTGGCCGATTCAGAGACTGCCTTGCAAATCGCAGAATCGGCAGGCATCAAGGCTTACGGGAGGGAAGAAATCGACTACGAGCAGCCGCTGACTATCATGAGAAACCGTGACACATGGGAGGTTTACGGAACACCGTGTTGTCCCGAGAGAAATCGGACGCCATACTTGCCAGGTCGGCAAGTGCGTCGGTGGCGTGGTTCACGAATCGTCCATTCGGCCAAGCGATGGAAAAGTCCTGCTGATTGAGCGGAGGGTTTGGCCGAGAGTCACTCTTGCGTGGCCCGACGATTTGCAACACCGCAAACCGTAATCTCTCGAGTCGTCGTTCTGGGATGGCAACCGCCTTTGCGGCGGCGGTTCGACGGGATCTTACTCCGGCTCAGGGCATGCCATTCGTAGTTAGCGGACTGTGCCCAAGCGGCCCGGCCCGGCATTGTTTCGCTAAGACTCGCGATTTACTGCATCAGGATGTCGATCTACAGAATATTCGACCTCGACCTCACTGGTTCCGAAGTTAGTGAGAGATCTTCCGATGCGATCCACTTCCAAACAAGACGGTACGAGCATTCCTCCAGACCAAATCCCACGCGTACCTACTGTTCAAGCTCCCCTCCTGCGTCAACTGGATATATTGGCTGATTGTCGAAACCGGATGGATGCGTGACTTTCTCTACGGCCCCGCTGAGCAAAATGAGCAGTTCGTTAGCTTAGAAACAGTTGGTGTCATCGATCCCGCGAAAAATCGGGGATTTTGAGATCACGGTACCAGATTTTTCGAGTGATCCGTCATTCGTGAGCTATGCAGCTGCCGGACGTAAGTATGGCATGATTAAATTGCGGCTATGGGACCGGATGAGCGGCGCCAACCTGGGAAGTCTTGTACCGCTCGACAGCTTAGAACCAGGGCTGGAGGTGGTGCAGCCGAATATGCTGATATCGCTTGTCTTCAAAGTTGTGCGATAGGAACTCGCGATGCTGCCCCTCGGGCTTGTACTGTCTGTCATAACCTCGCCATCCCATCAATAATCCATCGCCGCGATTCCGTTTCGAGATGACAGCCTGCCCGGAATCGAAGTCGCGTCCTCCAGCATCCACATTCCATGGCTTCCATTGATTGGCTTGCACAAGACATTCCTACCGCTCCGCTCGCTCCGCAAGGCGATCTCCCGCCGAATCCCGACCTCGGCCTGCTCGATGCTTACTCGCGCGCCGTCGTTGGCGCGGTGCAGCGCGTCGGGCCCTCGGTCGTTCACATTCAAGTTCGGCAGGAGCGCGGGCGCGGCGGCTCTGGCTCGGGCTTCATCTTCACTCCCGACGGATTCATTCTCACCAATAGCCACGTGGTGCACGGCGCGACCGAGCTCGTAGTCTCCACCGCAGGTGGTGCGCGCTTTTCTGCCGAACTTGTCGGCGACGATCCCGACACCGACCTAGCCGTGATTCGCGGCGGTCACGAGGTCACGTCGGTGCCGCTGGGCAGCTCACGACGGCTCGCCGTGGGACAACTGGTCATCGCCATCGGCAACCCGCTCGGCTTTCAGCACACGGTGACTGCGGGTGTAGTCAGCGCGCTGGATCGCACCATGCGCTCGCGCTCCGGCCGCCTGATTGACGGCGTAATCCAGACCGACGCCGCGCTGAATCCTGGCAACTCGGGCGGCCCGCTGGTCGATTCCCAAGGCCAGGTCATCGGCGTCAACACCGCGACCATCATGGGCGCGCAAGGCATCTGCTTCGCCATTGGGGCGGACACAGCAGAGTTCGTCGCCTCGCACCTGATTCGCGATGGCCGGATTCGCCGCAGCTACATTGGCCTGACCGGACAGGGAGTGGCTCTGCATCGCCGCCTTGTGCGTTATTACGACCTTCCGTCGGATAGTGGGTTGCTGGTCCTCGAGATCGTGCCGGGTTCTGCGGCGCAGCGCGCAGGACTGCGAGAGCGCGACGTCCTGATCCGCTTTGCGGGGAAGCCGATCAGCGGCGTTGACGATCTGCATCGCATGTTGACCGGCGAGCGTGAAGGCGTAGCGTGCGAAATTGAGGTGATACGCGGAACCGAATTACTGAAGCTGACGGTCAGGCCGCAATCGCGTCCGGAATAACCAGGGAATGTCTGATCGAGTCCGGTTCTGGGCTCTTTGAAGGGGACGGCCTTCAGGCCGTCCGTAAATGCAAAAAGGACCGGGCTTTAGCCCCTGAGGCAACTGAGCTTATGCGTGGGCGCGCTGGTAGTGGCGACGCGCTTTTTGGCGGTTGCCGCACGACTTCATGTCGCACCAGCGGCGGCTGCCGTTGCGGCTCTGGTCCAAAAAAAGCCACTCGCAATCGGGGGCGCCGCATTCGCGAATAGCGGCCCGGGCTTCCGAGGTAAGAAGCTCGGCAGCCGACTCCGCAATAGGCCACAGTATGCGATCGAAAAGATCGCCTCCGTCCGATTGCCATTCCCAGCGATAATCGCCGTTGGTTCGTGCCAGCTTGCGGTGTGGCAGCGCCGCCAGCGCCACGTTGTTGATCTGCTCCACGTCCGCGGGCCGGGCATGTCTCCCCGTGGCGATCGTGGAGAAGGCGCGATACAGGCTTTCGCGAAAGGCGATGGATTTGCGAAATGCTTTTTGCGCTGCGGCATGATCGCGGCTCGCGCGGGCCCGCAGGCTGGCCGCTAGTTTTGGTGAGAGCAGTTTCGATTGCTTCGCGAACTCGATCAGATCGGCATAGCTGGTCAGATGTTCGGCGCGCCGTTGCGGAAGATGCCGGCGGCTTACCGTATTGGCGAAATCAAGGCAAAGCGCTCCGCCGCTTAAATCGAATTGATATCCGGTAGGCTGCTGGCCGCTTTGCACTACTTCTATTGTAACCTGCCTTCAATGTTTAGCAGGTTAGATACTTTTCTTCATGATGATGGCGTGAAGGGACGCGGCTTCAGCCGCGCCGAACGAGTTGGTTTGTGTCAGGGCACGACTTTAGTCGTGCCGACAAAGTCCAGGAAAGATCAGGGCTTTAGCCCTGGGGGAGTGCCGCAGTGGAGTGCTCCGTGGCTAAAGCCACGATAAAAAGTCGGCGTTGCGGCACGGCTGAAGCCGTGCCCTTTTCAAACTACTTTCGCGAGTGAAATGTTTCGCAGCCTCTAGAACTTCTTCGCCGTAATCCGCTCGCTGCCGATGTACGGCTGCAATACTTCTGGAATGACCACGCTCCCGTCGGCCTGCTGATAGTTCTCAACGATCGCAACCCACGTCCGCCCGATCGCCAGCGCGCTGCCGTTGAGCGTGTGTACCAACTCTGTTTTCTTGCCGCCTTCGGGCCGATAGCGGATGTTCGCGCGTCGCGCCTGGTAGTCGGTGAAGTTCGAGCACGAGGAAATCTCGCGAAACAGGTTCTGTCCCGGCAGCCACACTTCGATGTCATAGGTCTTGGCCGCCGAAAAACCCAAGTCAGCAGTACACAGCGCCACGGTGCGATAGTGCAGACCGAGTTTCTGCAACACCGTCTCGGCATTGCGCGTCAGTTTCTCGTGTTCCTCCCACGACTGCTCGGGCTTGGTGAACTTCACCAGCTCCACCTTCTGAAACTGGTGCTGCCGAATAATGCCGCGGACATCTTTACCGTACGATCCGGCCTCGCTGCGGAAGCACGGCGTGTATGCCGTCAGCGAGATCGGCAGGCGCGCGCCGTCAAGCGTTTCGTCGCGATACAGATTGGTTACCGGGACTTCGGCCGTAGGAATCAGGTAAAGATTCTTGTCGCCGTGCGGCACCTTGAACAGATCCGCCTCGAACTTCGGCAACTGCCCAGTGCCGTACATCGAGTCGGCGTTGACCAGGAACGGCGGCAGCACCTCAGTGTAGCCATGCTCGCGCGTGTGCAGGTCGAGCATGAAGTTCATCAGCGCCCGCTCCAGCTTCGCGCCCATGTCCCAGTACACGGCGAAGCGCGCCCCCGTAAGCTTGGCAGCGCGCGCCAGATCCAGCACGCCGAGCTCCTCGCCCAGCTCCCAGTGCGGCTTGGGAGTGAAATCGAACTGCGGAGGCTTGCCCCAACGCCGCACCTCGACGTTGTCGGCCTCGCTCTTGCCGACGGGCACGCTGTCGTCCGGCAGATTGGGGATTCCGGTCAACACCTCGCGCAACTTTGCATCACACGTAACCACGCGCGCGTCGGCCTGCGCGATCTTTTCCTTCAGATCTTTTTGTTCCTGAAGATTGGCGGCGGTGTCCTGCTTTTCCTTCTTCAGCCCCTGAAACTCTCCGATGAGTTGGTTTCGTCGGGCCTTCAGGGTCTCAGCTTCAGTGATGGCGCTGCGGCGCTCCAGATCGATGGCATGAAAATCCCCGAGCACGGTTTCGGGATTCATGCCGCGTTGGCGCAGCTTTTCTTCGACAAGAGGTAAATGGTCACGTACAAAGGCCAGATCAAGCATAAGAATCAGGTTACTTGATTTTCACCACGGAGAACACGGGGTTCACGGGAAAGCAAGAAAATGCCACCACAGAGACACAGAGACGCAGAGTTTTTCTTTTTTTTCAGTGCCCTCCATGAACTCCGTGGTGAAGATTTCTTACTCTCCGTGTCTCTGTGCCTCTGTGGTGAACTAACTCTTCCTCACCGATTCGAAGTCCTGCTGCTTGTTCGCCAGGTTCTCATGCCACTCGGCGGCCGCCTGAACAAACGCGCGGAAGATGGCCCGCGAACCCTCATCGCTCTCATAGGTCCGCTCCGGGTGCCACTGCACCGCCAAGACAAATTGATCGGGCGCCGTCCCCTCGACCGCCTCCTTCACTCCGTCGTCGGGGCACCACGCCACCAGTCGCAGTTCATCGCCCACGGTTTCGGGCGCTTGATGATGGCTGGAGTTTACCGGCATGGCCAGCTCGTTGCCGCCCGGCAGAGCGCCCGCGTCGCGCAGGATTCCCGCCAGCTTCGACTGCGGATCCACTTGCACCTGATGCGCCCGGGCCACGCGGCTGCCGGGCTTGTGATTGATTGTCCCAGGCAATTCCTGACTGAGCGTACCCGTCCGCCACACGTTGAGCGATTGCAACCCGTAACAGATGCCGAAGACCGGCTTGCGCATGTTGTAGGCATCCTGCAACAGCAACTCATCGGCATTATCGCGAAAGGCGTCGCCGGGCGCAGTCGCGGGATGCCGCTGTGCTCCGTATTTCTCTGGATCGACGTCCGCGGGACTGCCGGGCAGCAGCACCCCATCGCAGCGCTTGACGGCCTGCGCGATCTCCGCGTTGGTAGCCGTCGCTGGAATGACGACGGGCTCGCCTCCCGCCGCGCGGACCGCCCGCTCATATTGCGGCAGCGCGCGCATGACATACAGCGGCCGTGTTGAGTTGGGAGTCGGAATGGCGATGCGCGGTTTCATGTCGGCTCTTTTCGCTGCAGCTCCCGGTCGAGCGCCAGCGGCGCGGCGATGGCTCCCGCCTGCGGGGCAGACGTGGTCTTCGAACGCGGATAGTACATCTCAGCGATCGTCTGTCGTATCTGGGTCGTCAGCCTGTCCATGTCGCGCACGCGCATTCCCGTGGTGGAAATCGGTTCCCCGATGACCATCTCCACTTCGCCCGGCAACAGATGAAAGCTGTTCATCGGTAATGCGTCATCGGTTCCCACCAGCGCTATTGGCACGATCGGCGCCTGTGCCCGGATGGCAACATACGCTGCCCCGCCCATGAATTCTTGAAGCTGCCCGTTGGCCGAGCGGCCGCCTTCGGGAAACACCACCAGCGGCGTGCCGTGTCGCAACGATTCGCTCGCATGGCTCAGGCTACGCAGCGAAGCCCGCGCGTCGCCTGCATCAATCGGAATCTGGCCTGACCGTTTCAGATGCCAGCCCAGAAACGGATACCGGAACAGCTCCTTCTTCGCCAGGATACGGAACTGCACCGGCAGACAGGCGTAGAGCACGGGAATGTCGAGCGCCGACAGATGATTGGCGGCATAGATGGCCGTTTGCCGCGGGCTGATATGGTCGAGTCCTTCGACGCGCACCCGCACCATCGCGGTTTTCAGAATCATGCGCGCCCACGTGCGGGCGAACCAGTGTTGCACACGCCCGTTGCGGTCGAACAGCGACGCCAGCAATGAGAGCGTTCCCATCACTCCCGTGTAAAGATAAATCACCGGCGTGAGAAACAGGTACGAACGCAGGCGGCTCAGCAGCGAGCCCCGGCGCGCTTCCTGGTTTGCGATTTGTGGTCCGGTGCTCGTCATCGCGTTTAGGCCGGAATCCCCATCGCCGACATCGCCTCCCCCACCAGGAAGATTGACCCCGTGACCACAATCAAGCCTTCCGGTTTGCTGATATCGCGCGCACGGGCAAGGGCGGCGGCTACGGAGTCCTCCGCGAACAACGGTGTTCCGGTATTCGAGGCGGCTTGCAGTAGTTCGTGGGTGGTGGCCGCTCGCGGATTGGCGACTCTGGTCACGACGACCTGTTCGGCAATGGGGAACAATATCGTCGCCATCTCCGCGAGCGCTTTGTCGCGCATGGCGGCGAAGACCATGGTCAACTCGCGTCCGGAAAATTCTCCGACAGCGCCGATCGCAACGCCCATGCGCCAGCCGGATTGTGCGCCACATCCAGCACCATCTCGCGTTGATGGGTCGCCGCCGATGGCGGCAGCACCTGAAAACGGCCAGGCCAGCGGGTCTGGCGAATTCCTTGCTCCATCTGTTGCGGCGTCACCTTGAACCCGAATTGCGCCAACTCTTCCGCCGCCGTGATCGCCAATGCCAGGTTGCGCAGTTGATGGCGACCGGCCAGCGGTGAGTCCACATCGATCTCTTCGCCCATCACAACCAACGGGTAACGGCTGTGTCCAGGTTCGGGCCGCGGATGTCCTTCAAGATATGTTCCCGCACCAGGCGAAACTGGTGGCACATATTTCGTAGCGCTCACAGCTCGCGCGTTCTTCTCCAGGATGGCTTGCCCGATCACGTCGTTAGCCTGGGGATGTTGCGGCAGCGTGACCACAACGCCATTCTGCCGGATGATGCCCGCCTTCTCGCGGGCGATTTCAGCGATGGTTTCGCCGAGATACTTCTGGTGGTCCAACGATACGTCGGCGATGACCGAGATCATCGGTTCCACCACATTCGTCGCGTCGAGCCGCCCGCCCATACCGACCTCCAGCACCGCAATCTCGACCCCGACGCTGGCGAAATACTCGAAGGCCATCACCGTCAGCATCTCGAAGAAACTGGGATGCCAGGGCAACTTGCCCGAGTGCAGCAACTGCTGCGCCGTGCGCTCGACGCGCTCGTGCATTTCGCCGAACTCCGCGTCGGAGATGGCTTCGCCGTTCACGCGAATCCGCTCGTTGATGCGAATCAGGTGCGGCGAACTGTAGAGCGCGGTCCTGTATCCCGCAACCCGCAACATCGAGGAAAGCATTGCAGCGGTCGAGCCTTTGCCGTTGGTTCCCGCAATCAGCACGCTGGCAAAACGGCGCTCGGGATGCCCGAGCGCGTCCAGCATCTCGCGCACATACGCCAGGTCAAACTTATGCGCAGGCGTGCTGGCGAGCTCGTGTCCGAGCGCGTAAAGCTGCTCTACAGTGCTTTGGTAGGTCATGCGGGCAGTTTCAGATTACAACATCCGGTAGCGCGAAGAACGGGGTTGGCGGGTAACAGCAGGCATTTAGCATTTCGCACTTAGCACTTGGCGTTTAACCCCGGTGTAGCCAGTCGGACTCCGCGAGTATGCTGACTTAATTTGAATTGTCATCCCGAGCGAGGACGTAAGTCCGAGTCGAGGGATCTGCTGTTCTTTTCGACGGCAACGAGGACCCCCTCGAACCGCGTGGATTGTCTGAATGCTGAGTGCTGAGCCCTGAGTCCTGGTTACTTTCCTGCTAATTGCTTCTTCACTTCCTCGCTCAGCAGCTTGCCATCCACCCGCGCATCTCCGAACTTGGCCTTGGCATTCTTCATCACCGCGCCCATGTCCTTCATTGTGGGAGATCCCATTTCTGCGATGACGGCACGCACGGTGGCAACGATCTCCTCTTCGCCGACCGCTTTCGGCATGTAGGCCTCGATAATCGCGATCTCCTGGGCTTCAATAGCCGCCAGTTCAGGCCGGTTGCCCTTTTCGAATTGGTCGATCGAGTCTTTGCGCTGCTTGATCATGGTGGTGAAGACCTGCAGCTCTTCTTTTTCGTCGAGATCGGCGCGCTTCTCGATCCGTTTGTTCTGCAACGCGGCTTTCATCATGCGCAAGGCCGACAGCCGCAACTCTTCCTTCTTGCGCATGGCGTCAACCATGTCTTTTTGCACTTGTTGAGTCAAACTCATGTACATGATTATAGTGGACTCGGTCACATGGGCTGGTGACTCGCAGCACACCGCCACCACCCACGTGTCGTAGCTTGCCCCGCCGCGAAAGCCTATATTGATAAATGTCGGCGCGCGTTCGCACCGGCAATCAATTTCTAGAGGTACTTCTATGCTTCGCAAGACACGTCTGTTTACTCCCGGTCCAACTCCCCTACTTCCAGCCGCCCAAAATGCCATCGCCGCCGCGGACATGCATCACCGCACGGCCGAGTTCCGTGAAATCTTCACTCGTACCCTCGCGGACCTGAAAACCTTCATCGGCACCAAGAACGATGTCCTCATTCTGGCTTCTTCCGGCAGCGGCGCCATGGAAGCCGCGGTTTCGAACCTTACTTCTCCCGGCGAGAAGGTGGTCGTGCTGACCGCCGGAAAGTTCGGCGAGCGCTGGCGCGATCTCGCGAAGGCTTTCGCCTGCAAAATCGAACTGGTCGAAGTCCCATACGGGCAGACCTTCGACTTGCGCGAAATCAAGTCCAAGCTGGACGGCGCGGGCGTGCTTTTCATGCAGGCCACCGAGACCTCCACCGGCGCGCGTCACGACGTGAAGGCCATCGCCGCCCTGCTCAAAGGCACCGACACGCTGTTTGTCGTTGACGCCATCACCGGCCTCGGCACCACTCATTTCGAGGTGGACGATTGGGGCATCGATATCCTCATCGGCGGCTCCCAGAAAGCGGTCATGATTCCGCCCGGACTCGCCTATCTCAGCGTCAGCGAGCGCGCCTGGCAACGGATGGAGACGGCCAAGCAGCCGCGCTTCTATTTCGATTTGCGCAAGGAGCGCAAGTCGCAGACCAAGGGCGAATCGGCATTTACTCCGGCCGTCGCGCTGATCTGTGGACTGGCGGCGGCGCTCGACTACATCCGCCGCTGCGGCAACGGCAATCTTGCCGATGGACGCGAAGCTCTCATCCACAACGCGGAAACATCCGCCGCCATGGTTCGCGCCGGGGTTAAGGCCCTCGGCCTGCAACTGTTCGCGCCCACCTGTCCCGCGGCTGCCGTCACCGCTATATTGGCGCCCCCGGGCGTCGATTCCAGCGCCATGGTGAAAGAGTTCCGCGAGCGCTTTGCCATGGTCGTTGCCAACGGCCAGGGCGAGATGAAGGGCAAACTGTTCCGCATTGCCCATCTCGGCTACTACGACTATCTTGACGCCCTGGGCGTCATCGGCGCATTGGAACATGTGCTCGCGAAAGTTGCGCCGGCACATCACATCGAACTGGGCGCAGGCGTGCGCGCCGTGCAGGAAGTGCTTGCCGGACAACTCGCCGAGGTGGCTAGCGTATGAAAATCGTTATCGCTGACAAAATCTCTGCTTCCGCGTCCGCCATCTTCGGCGAACACAAAGACTGGAAAATTGTCACCACCGACAAGGAAACGCTGCCCGGCGAACTCGCCACTGCGGATGCCATCCTGGTCCGCTCGGCCACGTTCGTCGATGCCGCCATGATGGAAAAGGCGCCCAAGCTGCGCGTCATCGGGCGCGCCGGCGTGGGTGTTGACAACGTCGATCTCGACGCTGCCACCAAACGCGGCATCGTGGTGATGAACACGCCCGGCGGAAATGCCGTCGCGGTCGCCGAGCATACCTTCGCTCTCATGCTGGCCTTGGCGCGGCACCTGGTGCGCGCCGACTCCACCATGCATGCCGGCAAGTGGGAAAAGAAAACCCTGCAAGGCACCGAGCTTCGCGGCAAGACGCTGGGCATCGTCGGCCTGGGCCGGGTGGGAGTCGAAGTCTCCCGCCGCGCCATCGCCTTCGGCATGAAGGTCGTCGGCCACGATCCCTACGTTGCCCCCAGTCTGGCGCAGCAGTTGAACATCAGCCTGGGATCGCTCGACGAGGTCTTCGCTCAGTCCGACTACATCACCTTGCACGTCGGTCTCACCCCGCAGACCCAGGGCATGATCAACGCCGATTCCATTCGCAAGATGAAAAAGGGCGTGCGCCTCATCAATTGCGCTCGCGGCGAGTTGCTGAATGAATCCGCCGTCATCGAAGCCCTGCAGTCGGGACAACTGGGAGGCGCTGGGCTGGATGTTTACAGCCATGAGCCGCTCAAGGATTCCCCGCTGGCAGCTCTGCCTAACGTCATCCTCACTCCGCACATCGCGGGTTCCACGCATGAGGCGTCCGAGGCCGTCGGCGTGCAGATTGCGCTGCAGGTCCGCGAGTATCTGGTGAAGGGCGTTATCCAGAATGCGGTCAACGTGCCCTCGATCAGCGAAGAAGAGTATCAGCAGATGTTGCCGTACATTCTGCTTGGCGAGCGTCTGGGTGCGTTCCTGGCGCAGTCGGGTGAGGGTGGCGTGGAAGAGATGGGTCTCAGCTACAGCGGCGAAATCGCCGACTGGAAGACCGCACTCATTCGCAATGCCGCGGTAGCCGGCGCACTGAACCAGATTGCTCACGCTCATGAGCGCGCCAATCTGGTGAATGCGGCGTCGATTGCCGAGGAGCGTGGCATCCGCATCACCGAGCGCAAGAAAGCGCGCGACGCGGGCGGCGCTGCCTCCAACGTGCTGCGCATGACCTTCAAGACCGGCCAGCAGGAAAACACGGTGGCAGGTTGCGTTCAGCCCAGCGGCCTGCCCAGACTGCTGGAAATCGATGGCATCGACGTGGAGGCGCCGCTGGAAGGCACCTTCATCTACCTGCGCAATCTCGACGTGCCCGGCGTTGTGGGCCGCGTCGGAACCGTGCTGGGGCAGCACAATGTGAACATCGCCAACTTCTCGCTCGGCCGCAGGCAGAACGGGCAGGAAGCATCGGCGGTCGCGGTGGTGCAGGTGGACGGCGAGATCACCGGCAAGGTGCTCGACGGCTTGCGGAACATTGAGACCATCTTGCTGGCCAAGGCGATTCGCTTTGCGGCGCCACAGCTCAAGGCGGTTTCGGCCTGATTGCCGAGCTGTGATCGCAAAACCAAGCCGCGCTGGAAGGGAACTTCCGGCGCGGCGCAATCAAAGTAGTGCGATGTCCGGTACTCGCTTCTGAGCTTTCGATCTTAAAGAGGCTCAATCGGCATTGCGAAGGGCAGCTAAATGCATAAGCATCTGTTTTTCCTGTGTTTTTGTGCCCTCTTCTTCGCACCGTTGGTGTCGCCTGCACAAACTTCTGGTTCAACCGGAAAGGGAGCTAGCGAAGACCTTCCACCGATCATTCTCTTAGGCCTGGAAGCATACAAAACCAGTGGTCCCGAAGAAGCCGTTCAAGCCTGGATTAAAGGTGGGTCGCTCGATGGAAGTAAGGAGGCCCTTAGCCAGGCAAACGTCTTGCGGCAAGTCCAGGATTACTACGGTGCATATCGGGCGTTTGAGATCGTAAGCACCAAAAACCTTTCGCCCAAAACGCGGGTGATTTATTTGGTCCTGGACTTCGAGAAAGGGCCGCTCTTCGCCAAGTTTGTTGTTTACCGATCAGGTCAGGCCTGGATTCTGGCGTACTTCAACTTCAATACAAAAGAAGAACTGGTCTTTCCCAGTTGTCCGTGAAGGAGCCCAAAAACCGGGCCGCGCTGGAAGTCTTTCCGGCGCGGCGTTTCCTTGAATGGCGCATTCCTGATCGGGGTAGTGCGGCGCTTCAGCGCCGCGTCTGCGAAACCCATTGGAGTTTATTTTTTGGTGGAAGGAGCTTTGATTTGACCAGGCGCTTTAGCGCTGGCCGGAAACGCGCTAGCGCGCCACCGTCTGCCCTGCGCGCCCTGCGACAGCCAGCCGAACTTCCGCGCGGCGCAGGGCATGCAGCACCGCTTCATAGTCAAGATCGGGAGCGGCCTGGCGCAGCGCTTCTTCGGCCCGTGCCTTGGCATCCTGCGCGCGCTTGACGTCAATGTCCTCCGGGCGCTCTGCACTGTCAGCGAGAATCGTCACCCGGTCAGGCAAGACTTCGGCGAAGCCCCACGCGACCGCGAGATACTGCGTATTGCTGGCCGCCCGGTAACTGATCTCGCCAATCTGCAGCTCGGTAATAAGCGGCGCATGTCCCGGCAAGATCCCCAGCTCGCCGTTCTTGCCGGGTATCTGGACCTGGTCGCATTCCTCGTTGACGAGGAGCCGATCGGGAGTGACGATTTGTAAGTGCAGCGTGTCAGCCATGGCAGATTACGCGTGTGCCGCCTTCATCTTCTCGGCCTCTTCCAGCACCTCGTTGATGTCGCCCTTCATGTAGAAGGCCTGCTCGGGAATGTCGTCGTGCTTGCCGTCCACAATCTCCTGGAAGCTGCGCACGGTGTCGTCGATCTTCACGTAGCGCCCCTCCAGACCGGTAAACTGCTCGGCCACGTAGAACGGCTGCGAGAGGAACTTCTGCACTTTGCGGGCGCGCGATACCGTGAGCTTCTGATCTTCGCTGAGCTCGTCGATGCCCAGAATCGCGATGATGTCCTGCAGGTCTTTGTAGCTCTGCAACACGCGCTTCACCGCCTGTGCCGTGTTGTAATGCTGCTCGCCGACGACGCGCGGATCGAGAATGCGCGAGGTCGAAGCCAGCGGATCGACCGCCGGATAGATGCCCAGCTCGGAAATCTGGCGCGAAAGCACCGTTGTCGCATCCAGGTGAGCGAAGGTCGTGGCCGGCGCCGGATCGGTCAAATCGTCGGCGGGCACGTAAATCGCCTGCACCGACGTCACCGAGCCTTTCTTGGTGGACGTGATGCGCTCCTGCAACTCGCCCATCTCCGTCGCCAGGTTCGGCTGATATCCCACGGCCGAAGGCATGCGGCCCAGCAGGGTGGACACTTCCGAACCCGCCTGGGTGAAACGGAAAATATTGTCGATGAACAGCAGCGTGTCCGAACCTTCTTCGTCGCGGAAATACTCAGCGACCGTCAGCGCCGTAAGCGCCACGCGCAGACGCGCCCCGGGCGGCTCGGTCATCTGGCCGTATATCAGCGCGGCCTTGGATTTCTCCGGCTCCTTAATGTTGACTACGCCCGACTCCTGCATTTCCAGCCACAGGTCGTTGCCCTCGCGCGTGCGCTCGCCCACTCCGGCGAACACCGAGAAGCCGCCGTGCTTCAGGGCCACGTTGTTAATGAGCTCCATGATGACGACGGTCTTGCCGACGCCCGCACCCCCGAACAGGCCAATCTTGCCGCCCTTCAGGAACGGCTGGATCAGGTCAATGACCTTCACGCCGGTCTCGAACATCTCCATCTCGGTTGACTGCTCGTCGAACGCAGGCGCCTCGCGATGGATGGGCATGCGCTTCTCGTAAGGCACCGGGCCAAGGTTGTCTACCGGCTCGCCAATCACGTTGAGCACACGGCCCAGCGTCCCGCGGCCAACCGGCACCGTGATCGGACCGCCGAGGTCGATCGCCTTCATGCCGCGCACCATGCCTTCGGTGGGCTCCATGGCGACGCAACGCACGCGGCCTTCGCCGAGTTGCTGCTCCACTTCCAGGATGACGTTGATGGGCTCGGGAACGTCGAAGCCCTCACTGGTAACGCGCAGCGCCGAATAGATGGGCGGTAACGCCTTTTCGGAGAACTGCACGTCCACTGCAGGCCCCGCGATTTGAATAATGTGTCCGATATTTTCTGGCATAGAACTTCAGCTCTCAGCTGTCAGCTTTCAGCCGTCAGCGAAATACTTGTTGCCGTGTCCGTCGGTTTCAGGGGCATTGAACTCGTGCCCCCTCAACTCTGCAGTCGTCTTAGCTGAAAGCTGACGGCTGGCAGCTCCTACAGGGCTGCTGCCCCGCTCACAATCTCGATAATCTCTTTGGTGATCGCCGCCTGGCGCGCCCGGTTCATGGTCAGCGTCAGCGAATCGATTACGTCATTGGCGTTGTTGGTCGCCGAATCCATCGCGGTCATGCGGGCCGCATGTTCGGCCGCCACCGATTCCAGTAGTCCCTGGAACAGCTCAATCGTCACGTAGCGCGGCAGGACATCGGCAAACAACTCCTCCGCGGGCTGCTCGTAGATGTAGTCCACGGGAGCGGTGCCGAACTTCGCCGCTTCTTGTTCCGACTCACTCGGGCCGGCATCTCGCAGGCTGATCCCAGCCGCGCGGGCCGCTTCTCCCATGCGCTCCCGTTCCTCGATCGAGAACTCTTCCGTCAGCGCAACTTCGCGCCGTCCAATCTCCTGCACCGGTAGAATCCGCTGCGCAATCAGTCGCTGCGAGATCACCGACTTGAACTCGTTGAAAATCACGTACACTGAGTCGATCCGTTCCTCCGCGTAGGCCTTGACGATGCGCCGCGCAATCTCGTCAACCTCTTCATACGGCACTTTGGCCAGCAGGTTCAGATGTTCGCCAACAATCTGTATCTTCCCGGCGCGCCCCGCCTCCTCTGGCTTGCCTGCTGGGTAGCGGCGCCGCAGAAAGTCGCGCCCTTTCCGCCCCACCGCCAGAATGTCAATGTTCTTATCAGAAAAAAATTGCAGGAACTTGGTCGCTACCTTCAGTACGTTGGAGTTGAACGCGCCTGCCAGTCCGCGATCGCCGGTCACCAGCACCAGCAGAATGTTGTTCTCTGGACGCACTGCCAGCAGCGGATGCCAGGGCAAACCGGTGACCGGATCGATCACGTCGGTTCGTTCCATCGCCGAGGTCATCACGTTGACCAGCATCTGAGCATACGGCCGCGAGGCCAGCGCGCGTTCCTGGGCGCGGCGCAGCTTGGCCGCCGAAACCATCTTCATGGCCTTGGTGATCTGGCGCGTGTTCTTCACGCTGCGGATGCGCCGCCGAATGTCGCGTATGTTCGCCATGGGTCTTTACGCGCTCGCCGCCGCTACTGGCTGACGTTCGCTGGCGAAGCGCTCTTTGAATTCCTTGATGACCTTGGTCATCTCCTCTTTCAGCTGGTCATCGAGGATCTTCTTTTCCTCGATTGCCTTCAGGATTCCAGGATTCGTAGTTTCCACGTACCCGTACAGGCCTTTTTCGAAGTCGCCGAGTTGATCGACCGGCATGTCATCGAGCAAGCCTGTGGTTCCGGCGAAGATGATCAGAATCTGCTTGGAGAACGGCAGTGGCTGATACTGGCCCTGCTTCAGGATCTCGGTCAGGCGCTTGCCGCGGGCCAGTTGCGCCTGCGTCGCTTTGTCCAGGTCGCTGCCGAACTGCGAAAACGCCGCCAGTTCGCGGTACTGCGCCAGGTCCAAGCGCAACGTGCCGGCCACCTGCCGCATGGCCTTGATCTGCGCGCTGCCGCCGACGCGGCTCACCGACAAGCCGACGTTCACCGCCGGACGCACGCCCGAGTTAAACAGATCGGTCTCCAGATAAATCTGGCCGTCGGTAATGGAGATGACGTTCGTCGGAATGTAGGCGGAAACGTCGCCCGCCTGGGTTTCAATGATGGGCAGAGCGGTCAGCGAGCCGCCGCCCAGTTCGTTGCTCAGCTTCGCGGCGCGCTCCAACAGTCGCGAGTGCAGATAAAACACGTCACCGGGATAAGCTTCGCGTCCCGGCGGCCGGCGCAGCAGCAAAGAGATTTCGCGATACGCCACCGCGTGCTTCGACAGATCGTCGTAAATGCACAGCGCGTGTTTTCCGTTATCGCGGAAGAACTCACCGATGGCGCAGGCAGCATAGGGCGCGATGTACTGCATGGGAGCCGGATCAGAGGCCGACGCCGAAACCACGATGGTGTATTCCATCGCCCCGAAATCTTCCAGCGTCTTCACCACGTGCGCCACCGAAGAACGCTTCTGGCCGATGGCGCAGTAGATACAAATCAGGTCGCGGCCCTTGCTGTTGATGATGGTGTCAATCGCGACTGCGGTCTTGCCGGTCTGGCGGTCACCGATAATCAGCTCGCGCTGACCGCGGCCGATCGGAATCATCGAGTCGATGGCCTTCAGCCCGGTGGCCATAGGCTCTTTCACTGGCTGGCGATTGATGACGCCCGGCGCCAGGCGCTCCACCGGAATGAACTTGTCGGTATTGACGGGACCTTTGTCGTCGATCGGTACGCCCAGACCATTGACCACGCGGCCAATCATGGCATCGCCCACCGGCACGCTCATGATGCGTCCCGTGCGTTTGACCTCGTCACCCTCTTCCACTGCCGTGTATTCGCCCAGCAGCACCACGCCGACCTGGTCTTCTTCCAGGTTCATCGCCAGGCCCGCAACGTTGTGGGGGAAGGAGAGAAGTTCGCCCGCCATGACCTTGTCCAGCCCGTAAACGCGGGCAATGCCATCGCCGATGGACATGACGGTGCCGACTTCATCGACCGCGATCTTGGTTTCGTAGTTCTCGATCTGCTCGCGGATGAGCTTCGTAATCTCGTCTGCTTTAATCTGCGCCATAAAATTTCGTTCCAGTATTGCTAATGTGAAAGATGGGTCCCATCGGGACTTAGCCCACTTATTTTTGTCATCCCGAGCGGGCTTTAGCCCGCGAGGGACCTGCGGTTCACGCGCTAATCAGCTCCTGCTTCATCTTCTCCAGTTGACCGCGCACCGAACCGTCATAAATCGTGCTGCCCACGCGAACCACAACTCCGCCCAGTAATTCAGGGTCTGAGGAATAGGTGGCGCGCACTTTCTTGCCGATCAAGCGCTCGAGTTGCGATTCCAACCCGCGCTTTCCCTCGGCCGACAGCGGACGGGCGCTGGAAATTTCCGCCTCTTCCAATCCCAGTTGCGCGTTTAACTCGCTGTCAAACTGTTTCGCCATGTCATCCAGCATCGCAATGCGCCGGTGGTCGATGAGCACCGCGATGAAATTTCGAATCGGCTTGGCCGCGCCGATCTGCCGCGCTACTGCATCCAGGACGGCACGCTTCTGCTCCGCCGAGATGGCTGGCGATTCCCACACGCGGCGCAGGTCAGTGCTTTCATGTACGGCAGTTACGATGGCATTCAGTTGCTGGCGAGCCGTGTCGGCATCAATTTTCTGTTCCAGGACAACCTCAACCAGGGCGCGGGCGTATCGGCGGGCAATGGCGGCCATATTACTTGCCATCCTTTCCGAGTTGGCCCACGAACTCGCGTAGCAAGGCCTGGTCGGTGGTGTCGTCCACTTTAATCTTGTGCGACGCCAGATCAACCGCCAGGGTGGCGGCATAGCTCTTCAATTCGCGGCGGGCATTGCGCGCGATAGCGGTGACCTCGGTCTCCACCGACTCTAATATTTTGCGCTTGTCTTCCTCGGCGGCCGCCAGGATGCGCGCCTCTTCGGCTGCGGCTTCGCTTTCGGCCGACCTCTTGATCTCCGCGACCTCGACGTCCAGTTTCGCCAGCCGGGCTTCGATGTCGCTCAAACGTCGCTTCGCCTCGGCGCTCGCTGCCTGCGCCTCGCGTATCCCCTCCTGGATCGCTGCCGTGCGATCGCGGAACATTTTGGACACACCAAGTTTGCGCAGAAAATAGGCAAAGAACAGAACCAGCAAAACAAAATTCAGAAACCAGTAAACCGTGTAGCTGGCGCGCGGGCTCAGTCCCACGAAGTGGCCCCACCGCACCACATTCTTGGAGTATTTCAGTTGCGCATTCTCTTCCTTCTCACCGGACTCGCCGGCAGCGGCGGCATCCAACTCCTCGTCGGTTACCGTGTCGGGATTATGAGAGGGCTGCTGTTCGGCCGATGGAGCTTGTGCCTGGTTGGCCGACCCAGAGGAGGAAGAAGAGGACGCAGCCGGTTCCTGCGCGGCGAGAACGCCGAAGGCAATAACGACCAACAGAAAACTCAGGGCGGCGAGCCGGGTTGCGCGCTTCATCACGCTTGACCGCCTGCCACGGGAACCGCTCCCGCAGGCCGAAGGATCGTGCGAATAATCTCGGCCGCCAGTCTCTCGGTTTCGCCTTGCAATCCCGCTCGTGCAGCGGCCATATCTTGCTCAATGGCCGCGCGAGCTTCCCGGACCTGCTCCTGGGCCCGAGTACGCGCTTGCATCACCGCCTCGGCACGAGCTTGCTGCGCCTTTTGGCGGCGCGCTTCCTGCGCCTTAAATATCACCAGACGCGCCTCGCGCAAACGTTGCTCATATTCCTGAGTGCGGGCTTCAGCGCTGGCAATGTCGGTGCGCGCCTTCGCGACGGCCCCCTCGGTGCGCTCGCGACGCTCTTCCAAGACCTGCTTCAGCGGCCGGTGGACCAATAGGCTATAGATGGCATAGAGCAGCAAAAGAAGAATTACCGTCGGGACGGCTCCGAGCAGTAGTTCGCCTACCTGTTTGAGGATGAGATCCATGTTTGTTCGTGAGTGCCTGCTGCTGAAGACACACTGAGGACGCTAGGGTTTCAAGTGGAACTATTAAAACTAACAGAGCGCGAGTTGCGGTGTCAACGAACGCACTACCACACACGCGGTAGTGTTTCGGTTTAAGTTTCGCCATCTCGAAATACACCAATGTGGTAGAAATTCAGGGCAAGACAATTGGCGGTCGTGCCATAAAACGACCACTCGTCAGTGGCTCTTGCGGGTTGCGCATCCGCGTGTCAGACAGAAAATTGTCGCTACACGCCATGACCAAACACAACTTACATGTTGTGTTGCAGGATTTCCCTTATGTTCGAGGCGAACTGGAGCGGCAAAAGCATTTTTTCCACCACTTTTGTCTCATCAAGAATTGATGCTTTAGTGACCTTCGTCACAGACAGCACTTCGCGGGCGAAGTGATACTAGGTATGAAATATCCGTCCCTTGGTGTTCGACACTCTAATTGGAGGCATCTATGTTTTTGTCAGTTTATTTGGTCGGTACTTGTCTTATCGTGATGGCACTGCTGGCGATCTACGTTCCCACGGTTTATATCCGCAAGACGAACGTGATGATCCACCTTTTGGAAGAAATCGCAGCTGGCGCCCGCAAATAAAATAAAGGTTTCGCCACTCGTCAAAATCTTCTAGCGAAACTAGGCCTTTAGGGCTGGGGACTGTTCACAAAGCAGCTTATTCCCTGCGCCTGAAGGCCTACTTTAGTCTGGATACACCCATTCTGAAACTGCTTTGGGGGAACGCCCTCTGCGAGCGCCATCTTCCGCCCGTCAGGAACATCCCAGCCCGCGTAGCGCTCGGCCAGCAGTTGCACATGCTCGGGATCGCCCAGCACCTCAATGGATTTCGGGACTTGAAAATGCCCCGAATAAAAGTAGCTGACCACCACGCCGGCGGCGAAAAAGGGATGGATGACCGCCAACGGCGCCAGGGGAACCGCGTATTTTTTACTTCTCAAAAGGGTCTCGACCACCCCATGCAGCTTATGGCTGCGCGCAACGCTTCCGGGAACCTGCGGAATCAGCGCGGTTGTTAGGTTCACCCTCTCGTGATGTTTGGCATATTTTGTCAGCCCCCTCGCCAGTTCCTTGGGGGTCATGATTCCCAAGTCCGCAATCACGCTCCGGCTGGTGGCCCCGGGATAATAGAAGTTGATCACCTGCGAAGTGAGGTCGGCGCAATTGCGGTAGAACAGTTCGAAACGTTCCCGGTTGTCGCTGAAATTGAAAATATCAATGAGCTCGTCGTCCTGCTCCTCCGTGGTCTCAAAATGAAAGATATAGATTTTCCGGTCATATGCGGCACCCATCAACTGCTTCCAATCATCCTTCGGCATGCTGCCATCAGCACCGTCCGGAACGATGTTCCCCAGGTGAGTGCGGCGGTATTCGTTCCTCAGCGAGTGGACTGTTTCCGGGCTGACGTAAACCGGCACATCCTCGATGCGATCCACCGCGTAGAGGTAAGGAATAATGGGTATCGCAAGCCAGTCCAGACCATCGACGTGGCGATACCGGCTGATGACCACACCTAGCTCGCCGGGTCCGCAGCGCCGCAACTCGGTCGGGGTGACGGCGCAGACTCGCGGCAGGTACATGGCCGAGTGTCCCATAGGGACGCCGCCGCCGAACTTGCCATACGGCTCTTCGATCAGCATGGCCGCGCCGGCGTGTGCGAACACCGGATGCATGAGCCCGGCCAGGAGCAACATCGTGTTCAGAAGTTTCTTCAAAGTGACGTCCGCCGTCGCACGCACATGTAATAACACAGTTGTGCGACCAAAGTTGGTCTGTTCCTGAAGTTTCGGAGCAATGCGAGAATATCATCTCCAGGAAGCGGTTGGTATAGGATGATGCGCTGCAGATTGATTATGTCGATTACCAGTGAAATTCCGGCAGACGATTTACAATGATGGGACGTTTGCCGGCGTGATCCGGGTTTGTATTTCACCCCTGAGGTAATGGATGGCCACCACAAAAACAGAGCCTAAACCTGCGCTAGCGCAGGCTTCTGCCCGTGACAAGTACGAAGGCCTCAGCCATCAGCAATTGATCGACATGTACCGGCTGATGTACCAGTCGCGCCGGCTCGACGATCGCGAAATCCTGCTCAAGCGCCAGCAGAAGATCTTCTTCCAGATCTCCGGCGCCGGACATGAAGCCCTGCTGGTGGCCGCCGGAATGGTGCTGCGCCCGGGCTACGACTGGTTCTATCCCTACTATCGCGACCGCGCGCTCTGCCTCACCCTGGGCATGACGCCCTACGAGCAACTCCTGGAGGCCGTGGGCGCGGCGGACGATCCCAACTCCGGCGGCCGCCAGATGCCCTCGCACTGGGGACACAAGAAGCTGAACATCGTGACCCAGTCTTCGCCCACCGGAACGCAATTTCTGCAGGCCGTGGGTTGCGCCGAGGCGGGACGCTATTTCGTCCGTCATCCCGAGGCCGCGGAAAAAGCCGCCGGCGATTATCGCCAGTTCAAAGACGTTCAGTTCCACGGCGACGAAGTCGTGTACGTTTCCGGCGGCGACGGCACCACCAGCGAAGGCGAATTCTGGGAGTCGCTCAACACCGCGTCAAACCTGAAGCTGCCGGTCTTGTATCTCATCGAAGACAACGAGTACGCCATCTCGGTGCCCGTGGAAGTCGGCACCGCCGGCGGCAATATCAGCAGGCTGGTCAAAGGATTTCCCAACTTCCACTTTGCCGAATTCGACGGCACCGATCCGCTGGTCAGCTATGCCGCGCTCAAGACCGCAGTCGATTACATTCGCGCCGGCAACGGTCCGGCCTTCGTCCACGGCCACGTCATCCGTCCCTACTCGCATTCCTTGTCGGACGACGAAAAACTCTATCGCCCCGAATCTGAGCGCAAGCTGGAAGTGGAACGCGATCCCATCACGCGCTTTCAGCTTTTCCTGATACGCGAAGGCATTCTCGACGAGCGCGCCATCGACAATCTCGAGAAGGAAGCAGATGCGGAAATTCAGGAAGCGGCAGATCGCGCCGTGGCCGCTGCATTGCCCGCGCCCGACTCCTACAAACAGTTTGTGTACTCGCCCGATCTTGATCCCACGTCGGCGGCGTTTCAGACCGAACCGGTCCATCCCAAGCCGGCCGAGAAGGGTGCGCTGGCTGCTCCGGAAAAAACCATGGCCGACCTCATCAACGCGTGTCTCCGCGACGAGATGAAGCGCGATCCGCGCATCGTGATGTTCGGCGAGGATGTGGCCGACTGCAGCCGCGAGGAATATCTCAAAGACAAGCAAGTAAAAGGGAAGGGCGGCGTCTTCAAACTGACCGGAGGCCTGCAGTGCGACTTCGGCGGCGACCGCGTCTTCAACTCCCCGCTGGCCGAGGCCAATATTGTGGGCCGCGCCGTGGGCATGGCGACCCGCGGCCTGAAGCCGGTGGTTGAGATACAGTTCTTCGACTACATCTGGCCCGCCATGCAGCAGCTTCGCAATGAGCTGCCGCTGATCCGCTGGCGCTCCAATAACGCTTTCTCATCGCCCGCCGTGGTGCGCGTCGCCATCGGTGGTTATCTCACGGGCGGCTCGATTTATCACTCGCAGTGCGGCGAGAGCATTTTCACCCACACGCCGGGCATGCGCGTGGTCTTTCCGTCCAATGCCCTCGACGCCAACGGATTGCTGCGCACCGCCATTCGGTGCGACGATCCGGTTATGTTTCTGGAGCACAAACGCCTGTACCGCGAAACCTTCGGGCGCGCTCCCTATCCCGGTCCGGACTACATGGTTCCGTTCGGCAAGGCCAAGATTGTTCGTCCCGGGCACGACCTGACTGTGGTGACGTACGGTGCCATGGTTCCGCGCGCGCTGCAAGCGGCGCAGCGCATCGAGCGCGAGAATGGCATCAGCGTGGAGCTGATTGACCTACGCACTCTCAATCCCTACGACTGGGAGACGATTGCCACTTCCGTCGCCAAGACCAGCCGCGTGCTGGTGGCCCACGAGGACATGCTGAGCTGGGGCTACGGCGCCGAGATCGCCGCCCGCATCGCCGACGAACTTTTCGACAAGCTGGACGCGCCGGTGAAGCGCGTCGCCGCCAAAGACACCTTCGTCGCCTACCAGCCAATCTTAGAGGACGAGATTCTGCCGCAGGCGGGAGATGTGTACAAGGCAATGCTGGAGCTGGCGGGGTACTGAGGCAGGGGCTAGGGGCTAGTTGCTAGTGGTTAGTGGCTAGTCGCTAGTGCCGGAGGTTCGCGTCAGGGCACGACTTTTAGTCGTGCCGTAAGTGGCAGAAAAAGGACGGGGCTTTAGCCCCTCCAAAAACAAAGTCCCTCAGGGGCTGAAGCCCAAATCATTGTTGACCCGTTCCGGCACGGCTGAAGCCGTGCCCTGACGCAAATCTTTTGCCGCCCGCGGTTCATCAGGGGAAAAAACGTCAACCGGAAAGATGCGCATCCTGTTACCGCCCGCCCTTACTCCCCCACAGCCAATCAATCGCAATCGGGCCGGCGCCACTGAGGATCAACGAAAACGCAATGGCCGCCAATACCATGGGAAATTCGAAGCCTCCGTTTTTCGCGTAGAACCCGTGAGGCAGGTGCACCTTCACAATCGCGACCAGCATGTCGATGAGAATGGCGAAGGCTGCAAAGCGCGTCAGAAATCCCACCACCACCAGGATGCCGCCACCGAACTCCGCCGCCGCCGTGAGATAACCCATCCAGCCCGGTATTCCCATGTGCGACAGCATTTGCGTGAACTGAGGCAGGCCGCCAAACACCTTCTGGTAGCCGTGCGCAATCATGACCGCGCCCAGCGCCAGCCGCAGAAGCAGCAGTCCTACAGGTTGCAGACGATTTAGAAAGTTCAATCAGTTCTCCTGTACCGCGGCCAGAGCTTCTTCGGGCAATTCCTCCACCGACTCGATGCGAGGCTTTTTATGGAACAGAATATGAGTATTTTCTAGAACCGCGAGCGCTTGCTTATGAATTTCGGCCCGTACCAACAGCATAAATCACCAAGTAAATTTGACAAAGTTCCGCCTGTGCACGCCATTCGGAATTGCAATGCCTGGGGAAACGGGACAGACGCGGGAACCTCATGCGCAATCCCGGGGGGAACAGAATTGTTAGGCGCTTCTGTGTAACGCGGGCACGGCTTCCCTTAGTAACGAAGATTGGACTGCAGCCGCATGCGTCACATCCATCTCACTCAGGCGCAACGCCAGGCACTTGGCCGCGCCGCCGGCCTTCAAGAACTCGGTCAGGGGAACCTGCTGTATCCAGAACCCGAGGTCTTCCAATTGCGTGGAAAGTTCGACGCTGATTTCATTTAAGACGATCCTGCGGCCCACGTTAATTGCGTTGCAGGCAAAGCGCAACGCATCGGGCTCGCCAACGCAGATGCGCTGGTCCGGCGAATATCGCTGCTCAATTTTGGCCAGCGATTCGGCGTCGAAGGCCTTCGGGAAGTACATGACATAGCCGCCAAAGAGTGGACAAAAGCAGGTATCAAGGTGATAGAAGCGGCGATCGACCAGCCGCAGGGATATAACTTCGATGTTCCAGATATCCATGAGCCAGCGGTGTGTGGATTGCAGCGTGCGCACGCCATGCCCGGCCCATAGTCGCGAACCGTCCCATTCAAATAAGGCGTCTCCCTCGCCCTCGAATGGGGTGCCGCGTGGCATTTCGCGGACGGCGAAGCCGGAGTCGCCGAACCACTTGCCGAAATGGGACTCCTCTCCTTGCCGCTCCGGATGAAGAAATCGACTCAGCGCCACAATCCCATGCCGCACCAGGCCGGCATTAGCGGTGAAGACCATGTCTGGTGACCCGGACTGGGGCTGTACCAACTCGATGCGTGCGAAGCCCGAGATGGCAGAGTGCAACTGCTCCCACTGCGCGAGCGCCTTCCACTTCGACGAGGTGTGCACATTGCCCTCCATCCAAGGGTTGATCACGTAGTTCACCTCGTACAGGTCTGGAGAACACATCAGGAAAGCGGGTCCGCTGGTGGCCACGCCGCGCACGGTTTGCGGAAAAAAGTCCGCCGAGCTCATTGGGGAAATCTCCTACGGGAGTCTGTCCGTGGTCGGGAAGGATGTCCAATAGAAAATTTTTATGTTACGTATTCGTGAATGAACGTGCATCTGGCCGGACCCGGATCGGCCTTTCGCGCCGTCGTATAATAAAGAATTACCTACTCGACGAAATTGGCTTCTGTGCAGCCGCAGAACCAATTCGCTGGGCAATCAGGCGCACACATGGAATTCAGATTAACCAGTTCGTACCAGCCGCAAGGCGATCAGGGCAGGGCCATCGAGTCGCTGACCCGGGGCATCCTCGACGGCGACAAACACCAGGTGCTGCTCGGCGTCACCGGCTCGGGCAAGACTTTCACCATGGCCAAGATCATCGCGGAGTTGAATCGCCCCGCGCTGGTCATGGCGCACAACAAGACCCTGGCGGCGCAGCTTTATCACGAGTTCAAGTCGTTCTTCCCGCACAATGCGGTCGAATACTTTGTATCGTATTACGACTATTACCAGCCGGAAGCCTACATTCCCGCGGGCGACGTTTACATCGAGAAGGAAGCCACCGTCAACGATGAGCTCGACAAGCTGCGGCTGGCGGCCACCAAGTCGCTGTTCGAGCGCCGCGACTGCATTATTGTCGCGTCGGTGAGCTGCATTTACGGCCTGGGATCGCCGGAAGCCTATTACGGCATGCTGCTGTTCCTGGAAAAGGGACAGAAGATCAAGCGCGACGACATTGTCCGCAAGCTGGTGGAAATTCTCTACGAGCGCACCGACGGCGATTTCCGTCGCGGGACTTTCCGGGTGCGCGGCGACATCATCGAGATTTTTCCCACCTACGAGGACAACGCCTATCGCATCGAGTTGTGGGGCGACCAGGTCGAATCGCTGGCGCAGATTGATCCCCTCTTTGGCACCGTGAAGCAGAAGTATGGCCGCCTGCCCATTTATCCCAAGAGCCATTACGTGATGAAGCCTGAGCGCAAGCAATCGGCGGTGCAGTCCATCCTGGAAGAACTCGCGTGGTGGGAAGCGGAACTGGAGAAGCAGGGGCGAATCGTCGAGGCGCAACGCATCCATCAGCGCACCCGCTTCGATCTGGAGATGATCCGGGAGATGGGCTACTGTCACGGCATCGAGAATTATTCGCGCCACTTCACCGGGCGCCTGCCGGGCGAGCCGCCGCCGACCTTGTTGGACTACGTCCCGCGCGATTACATGTTGTTCATCGACGAATCGCATCAGACGGTACCGCAGGTGCACGGCATGTGGCACGGCGATCGCTCACGCAAACAGAACCTGATCGAGTACGGATTCCGCCTGCCGAGCGCGCTCGACAATCGTCCGCTTACCTTTGAGGAATTCGAACATCGCGTGAACCAGGCGGTGTATGTTTCCGCCACGCCCGGCCCCTACGAGCTGACCAAATCGGCGGGTGTGGTGGTGGAGCAGATTATTCGACCGACCGGGCTCATCGATCCGGAAGTGGAAGTGCGCCCGGTGAAGGGACAGATTGACGACCTGCTGCACGAAATTCGCCAGCGCGCCGCCAGGAATGAGCGGGTGCTGGTTACCACACTGACCAAGCGCATGGCCGAGGACCTGGCCGAATACTACAGCGAGGTCGGCGTTCGCTGCCGTTATATGCACTCGGAGATTGAGACCCTGGAGCGCATCAAAATCCTGCGCGATCTGCGTAAGGGCGAGTTCGATGTGCTCATCGGCATCAATCTGCTGCGCGAAGGTCTCGATCTGCCGGAAGTCTCGCTGGTGGCCATTCTCGACGCCGACAAAGAGGGCTTTCTGCGTTCGGCGGGTTCGTTAATCCAGACCATCGGCCGTTGCGCCCGCCACCTGAGCGGCCGCGCCATTCTTTACGCCGACAAGATGACCGACTCGATGCAGAAAGCGCTCGACGAGACCAACCGCCGGCGCGCCATTCAGCGCGCTTACAACGAGGAGCATGGCATCACGCCGGAGAGCATCGTGCGTCCGCTCGACATGACGCTGGTGGCCGTTGCCGACGCAGATTATGTCGACTTGACGAATGAGGCGGAAGGTTTGCCGGAGTTCCGTTCGCAGGAGGAATTGGAATCCTACATTGCCAAGCTGGAGAGTGACATGCGCGAGGCGGCCAAACGCTTCGAGTTCGAGCAAGCCGCGCGTCTCCGCGATACCATTCGCGATCTGCGCACCAAAGAGTTCATGTTCACGTAGAGCGGTTCAGTTGTGTTGACTTGTCATCCTGAGCGAGCGGAGCGAGTCGAAGGATCTGCGTTTGTCTTTACTGACAACCGGCAACTGACAACCGGCAACTGACTACTGTTTCTCACTGCGTGACTACCATCACCGGTTGTTGCAGCGCGCAGGTAGCCGTACAACCGGCGACTTGCGTCGGCGCTGTTATGGTCGTTGAAACAGTGTTGTTCGAGGTTTGGATGATGCTGGTCGAAAAGCTGCCTGGGTTGGTCACGTACACCTTGCTCGACGTCGGATCGGCGGCAATGAATGTCGGATTCGTTCCCACCGGGATAACGCTCAGCGTCGTAAAACTGGTAGCGCTTACAACGCTCACATTGTTCGAGCCGGAATTGGAGACGTAGAATCGCGACCCGTCCTGCAAGGCGACGACTCCTGAAGGCGCTGCGCCCACGGCCACCGGCGCAGTCAACGATGGGATGGGCGGCGTGTTGGCGAAATTCACATTCGAAGCATCGAACACGCTGACCGTGTTGTCGCCGCCATTGGTGACGTAGAGCCGGTTGAGGTGCGGGTCGAGGTAGGAATAATTCGGCTTCACCCCCAGCGGGACCGATCCGGCCACGGTGAGCGGTGTCCCCGCAATGATGTCGAGCGTACCCGGATGTACTTGGTCGCCCTGGGTCACGACGAAGATCTTACCGCCGTCGAGACTGACGGTCGCGTAAACCGGGTTCACGCCAAGCCCATTCGTCGCCGTCAGCGTCGTCACCACCGTCAGGGTGACGGCACTCAAAACCGTGACCGAACCCTGGCCATTGTTGTCGCCCTGGTTCAGCACGAAGATTTGGCCGCCATTAGGTCCCTGTACCATGTTGATGGGGTTCAATCCCACACATACCGTATTCGTAACCGATGCGGTGGCCGTCGAGATAACGCTCACCGATCCGGTCGCCGGACAGGTGGAATTGAAGCCCGAATTGAGGACGTACACATTGCTGCTCGCCGTTGCCGCCAGGAATATGGGATGCGATCCAGACAGCAGTCCGACAGTCGTTACCGTGCCGATGTTGAAAGGCTGAAAAGCGCTTACTGTGTCATTGCCGTTGTTGGCGACATAAATCAGGCTGGATGTGGGCACTACTGTTTCGTAGATGGAACCGACGCCAAGGGTTTGCTGCGAGGTGACGGTATCGCCGGAAACATCGATTGTGCTGGCTGAACCGGGGCCATTGACGTTGTAGTTCACCACGTAAGCGGCGTGTCCAGCCTGCGGCTGGCCGCCCGGACCGATAATAGGATTGGCGACGGGACGGTATTGATCGCCACAGCCCAGTTCTGACAACAATACGAACGCAGCCAACAACAAATAAATGATTACGCGCAAACCCTTCATCCACACTCCTGACGGCAAACTGCCAAAGCCCGCCGATGCCAAACCGGAAAATACATTGTACCGTGCCCGCCCGCTATAGCGGTCCGAAACCCCGGCACTCAGAAACCCGACCGGGCTCTCAAGGTTGCGTTAGGCATTTTCTGGGCGCGCAGATGGCGTGCGCCCGCGCATTACAAGTACCGCGCAAAAACAAAGCCCTGTCGCTGAGGACAGGGCTCTTGAAATGTGACCCGCAATGAAACGCTCAGCTTAGACGCTGAACGAAGACCCGCAACCGCAGGTGCTCTTCACGTTCGGATTGTCAAACTTGAAGCCGGCGCCTTCCAGGGTCTCAATGTAATCCACGTTCACGCCCTTCAGATACATCAGCGAGGTCGCGTCCACGTAGACCTTCAGGCCCTCGAATTCGAAGGTCTTGTCCATCATGCCGGCGCCGTTCTCGAATGACATGGAGTAAGAAAAGCCGGAGCATCCGCCGCCGACCACTCCCACGCGTAGTCCCGCCGGAACCGGGTTCTGTTGCGCCATAATCTCTTTCACCTTGGCGATGGCCGTGGGTGTCAGACTGAGGGGCTTGGTTTCGACATTGGGTGCAGTGGTGGTGTTCGGGGTGGTGGTTGTGGTAGCCATGGTTTTCTCCTCTGAACTAGCGGGATTATAGCAAAAGTAAACGCAGCTTTGCGATCAGCCAGCCGCAAAGCAGCTTAGCCACAAAGGTGCTTACGTTTTGGATGCACTGCAACAACCCTTAGTCGCAAGTTTATCGCGCCGCTTTCCACTGCACTCTTACATAAAAACGGGCCGCCCCTGCCCGGGAGCAGCCCAATTATTTTGCTTCGCTCAGCACCCGCAAGGAGAGTGGATTCCGAGGCTGTGACATTGTCACCAAACTTTCATAAAGTCAAGACCACGGACAGGGATAGCGCTGCCAGCACTTTAGAGTGCTAAGGCCAGATATCGCGGCAAGACGCCGAAAAATGCAAGCCCATGGCCTGGTTTGCGGGATTGCAAATAGTTGCGCCGACCGTCTAAACCGGAGATATAATGTACGCCATTAAGGGCCCCGTCCGTTTGGTGTTATAACCGGCGCGCGGGACCGGTTCCTTGGTGGGCCGAGGTGACTGATGTCAATGATAATGATGTTGCTGATCGTGTGGGGTGTTCTTACGGCGGCGCTGGTTCTGCTTCTGATCTACCGTAGCACCCTGACCTTGCACGAGGACGAACAACTCTTTCTCGACGATGCCAGTGCCAACCTCCGATTGGAACAGGAGGAGTTGCAGCTTCGCATGAAGAGGGTGACCCCGTACGTGCGCATCCTGGGCGCGGCGTCAGGACTGTTGATCTTGTTCATCGCCGGCATGGCCGTGTGGCAGCAGATGAACCGAGTGTATTGAGTTACTCGTGCTGAATGCCGGCGCAGCCGGCGAGATACAGAATGGGCCGGCAATTCGTTCCCGCAAGTAAACCTCTGGGAACAGCAATATGCCTGAGCCTGAAAATTACGGACCGCACAACGCGCAGCTGCATTGCTGCGCGTTTGTCTTTCCCGATAACCGAACCCATCCGTGGTCCGGCGCATCTCTTACAATAGACGCATAAAATAAACGCAGATTTTAACGCGCCTTCTGCCGAGGGCGCAGCAATTGCAGAGGTCAATTTGGCAACGCAGGAAATTAATAATCGAATACTCGAGTTTCCGTCGCCGCCGCAGGCTGACACCGAAGAAGAAATTGCGGAATGGTTGGAAGCTTTCGATCAGGTGGTCGAAGACCAAGGCCCAACCCGCGGCTGCGAACTTCTGGACGCGCTGATCGAGCGCGCGCACGAGTCGGGAGTCGAAGTCCCCGTACAGCTAAATACTCCCTACATCAACACGATCGCGGCGAGCGACGAGGTCCCGTATCCCGGCGACCGCATGCTGGAGCGCCGCTTGAAGAGCCTGACCCGCTGGAACGCGATGGCGATGGTGCACCGGCAGAACAAGAAGGACCCGGGCATAGGCGGCCACATCTCGACCTACTCCTCGCTGGCGACCTTGCTTGAAGTTGGATTCAATCACTTTTTTCACGCCCGCTACGGAGACCAGCCGGGCGACTTCATTTATTTCCAGGGCCATGCTTCGCCAGGAGTGTATGCGCGCGCCTATCTGCTGGGACGAATCACCGAAGAGCAGGTGCAGAATTTCCGCCACGAGTTGCGTGGACTGCCGGCGCTGTCGTCGTACCCGCATCCCTGGCTGATGCCCGACTTCTGGCGCTTCCCGACGGTTTCAATGGGGCTGGGCCCACTCAATTCCATTTATCAGGCGCGCTTCATGCGCTATCTCGAGAACCGCAATCTCATCCCCAGGACCCCGCGCAAGATCTGGGCGTTCGTCGGCGATGGCGAAACCGATGAGCCGGAGTCCATGGGCTCGCTGACCTTGGCTTCGCGCGAAAAGCTCGACAACCTGATCTTCGTCATCAACTGCAACCTGCAACGCCTCGACGGTCCGGTGCGCGGTAACGGCAAAATCATCCAGGAGTTGGAAGCGGCCTTCCGCGGCGCAGGCTGGAACGTCATCAAGGTGATCTGGGGCTCGGATTGGGACCGCCTGTTGGACCGCGACAAGTCTGGCCTGCTGGTAAAGCGGATGGGCGAGGTGGTGGATGGTGAGTACCAGGCCTACAAGGTGAAAGGCGGCGAATACATTCGCCAGCATTTCTTCGGCAAATATCCCGAGCTGCTGGAAATGGTCTCCGACATGAGCGACGAGGAGTTACACCGGCTTACGCGCGGTGGCCACGATCCGCAGAAGGTGTACAACGCCTACAAGCGTGCGGTCGAGCACCAGGGTGGGCCCACCGTCATTCTGGCGCATACCGTCAAAGGCTATGGCTTGGGATCGGCGGAGGCGCGCAACGCAACCCATCAGGAGAAGAAACTTGCCGACCAGGCGCTGACCGCCTTCCGCTCGCGCTTTTCCATCCCGGTTCCCGAGGAGGCGGCAAGAGAAGGGCGCCTGTATCGGCCGCCCGACGACAGTCCCGAGATCGTTTACGCGCGCAAGCGCCGCGAGGAACTCGGCGGATTTATCCTGATACGCGAAGTCCCTCCGCCCAGCTTCCAGGCTCCGCCGCTCACCGAGTTCGCCGACTCGCTGGCCGGGTCCAAGGGTCGCGCCGTCTCCACTACCATGGGCTTCGTCAGCATGTTGCGGCAGCTGATGAAAGACAAGCAAATCGGCAAGCTGATTGTGCCCATCATTCCCGACGAGGGGCGCACCTTCGGAATGGAATCCATCATTCGCCAGGTGGGTATCTACGCCAGCCAGGGCCAGCTTTACAAGCCGCACGATCAGGACATGCTGCTCTATTACCGCGAAGACAAAGACGGGCAGATCCTGGAAGAGGGAATCACCGAGGCCGGTTCCATGGCATCGTTCACCGCGGCCGGGACCGCGTACGCCAATTACAAAGTGCCGACCATTCCGTTCTTCACTTACTACTCCATGTTCGGCTTCCAGCGCATCGGCGACATGGTGTGGGCGTTTGCCGATTCCCGCGGCAAGGGATTCATGATGGGCGGCACCGCCGGAAGGACTACGCTCGCCGGCGAAGGCTTGCAGCATCAGGACGGACACAGCCTGGTGCTGTCCAGCACCGTACCCACCTGCCACAGCTACGACCCCGCGTACGTGTACGAGATTGCCGTGATTATTCAAGACGGCGTACGGCGCATGTATCAGGAGCTGGAGGACCGCTTCTACTACATCACCTTGTACAACGAAGATTATCCAATGCCCGAAATGCCGCCGGACTGCGAAGCAGGAATTCTGCGCGGCATCTACAAGTACAAGTCCGCCACCGGAACAGCGGCAATTCAATTGTTCGGCAGCGGGTCCATTCTGAATGAAGCCCTGCGCGCGCAAAACATTCTTGCAGAAAAGTACGGGGTGCATTCCGACGTGTGGAGCGTGACCAGCTACAACGAACTGCGGCGTGACGCCCTCAGCATCGAACGCTGGAACCGTCTCCATCCCGCCGAACCGGAGAAGCGGCCGTACATCCTGACGGCCCTCGAGGGATCGGAAGGGCCGATCGTCGCTGCCACCGACTTCATGAAGGTTGTGCCCGACCAATTGTCGCCCTGGCTGGGGCGCCGACTGGTAACGCTGGGCACCGATGGCTTCGGACGCAGCGATAACCGTGAACACTTGCGGCGGCATTTCGAAGTGAATGCTGAGTCGATGGTCGCGGCGGCGTTGTCGCGCCTGGCCCGCGACGGCAGCTTCGACATGCAGCGTGCCCAGAACGCGTTTGCGGAACTCGGCGTCGATAGCGATAAAATCGACGCGGCGATTGCCTAGAGTTCCAGCCTGTCGAAAGTTTGCAATGTCAGACCGCGGCTCTTATGGACCCTGTTCCAGTAACTCCTCACGCTCTTCTGTGGTGGCAGTGGCTGTCGGCTGCCGGCGGATGCTGGGCTCTGGCCGCGCTCGCCAGATACAGGCTGCGCACTTATTTAGGCGGCATCGCCGAACCGCTGGCTTTTATTAGCGTAGCCGGGGGATTTTTTTGTATCTTGATGGGAATCGTGCGCTATACCGGATGGCTGCCGGTGTGGTGAGTTACGCCCTTGATTAGTCCCACCCAGGCCCAAACTTTCCACTCGCGCATTCCGGCCTCGCAGAGTTACCATGAGCCACAACTTTTTTATTGAGCGTCGCGCGGGCGGCTGCACCGTGTTGGTTCGAACCGTGGTGCACGCAAGCAAATTCCTCACCATGCACTCCGGTTTTTTCCGATCATGCGTGTAGAATGCCCAATCGACTTTCAGTGATTGAAGTTGGCCCCGAGCACGCATTACCAGGTCCCCAAGGAGATCCCATGGCGTCACGTAAGGCATTCGCAACACTGGGTTTGGCACTTATTTTCTGCGTTTTACTGGCGGCCTGCGGTGGCTCCTCCAAGGCGGTTGCGAACGGTGCGCCGGTAATCGCTCAATTAACGTTGCCTAACGGCGCCATCAATGCTCCTTACAGCTCCGGCGTAAACGTAAGCCAGGGCACCGGGAACCCCCCTTTCACCTTCAGTATCGCCTCTGGCGCCTTGCCTGCTGGCCTAAGCTTGAATGGCACCACCGGGGCGATCACCGGAACCCCGACCGCGATTGGTACTTCCAGCTTCACCGTGCAGGCAACAGATGCGAAGCAACTCACCGGAACCAGGATGCTTAGCATTGACATCCGGGGCGCCGTAACTGTCACTCAGCCCACCTTGCCGGGGGGCCAGGTAACCATTCCCTACAGCGCCAATGTCTCGGCGACCGGCGGAGTGCTGCCCTATACGTGGAGCGTCAGCACCGGTTCTCTGCCCGCCGGACTTACGCTCACTACCAATGCTGACAGCACGGCCACAATCTCCGGCACGCCTACGCTGCTTGGAAATTCGACTTTCACGCTTCAGGTTGCCGACGCGGAAGTCCCACCTGCCACCGGAACCTCCGGCCAGTTGACCATTCCCATCGAAGGGTTTGTGACCATCACCAACACTTCGCTGCCCGATGGCAATGTCGCCATCTTCTACGACGTGCAACTGCTGGCTACCGGTGGACAAGCTCCCTACACCTGGAGCCTGACCTCAGGCACCCTGCCGCCGGGATTGTCTCTTACTCCCGGCACTGGAGTGATTTCGGGAACGCCGACGACGACCGGCAGTTATCCCATCACGGTCGAGGTGACCGACTCGGAACTCACTCCCGCCACCGCGACGGGCAGCTTCACCATCACCATCAATCCCACCCCGCCGCTGCAGGTCACAACCAGTTCGTTGACCGTCGGAACGCAAGGAGTCCGGTATTCGGATTCGTTGGCGGCCACCGGCGGAGTTCCGCCTTACTCATGGAGCCTTACCTCGGGACCGTTACCTGCCGGCTTGACTCTGAGCGGCACCGGAGTAATTTCGGGGACGCCTAACGGCCTTAGCGGCTCGTTCCCCATTACCGTGCAGGTGACTGACACGCTGGGCAATCACGCTTCATCATCCGGCTTGACGCTTCCCATCAGTGCCGGTCCCCTGGTGGTTACAACCGCAGCGTTGCCAACTGGCACGCAGTCTGTGCCCTACAGTGCCACGCTGGCGGCCGCTGGCGGAACTCCGCCTTATACTTGGTCAGTCCGGTTCGGAACGTTGCCCAATGGTTTAAGTATTAACACCAGCACGGGTGTGATTTCGGGAACGCCGATCGGTACTGGCGATGCTTCTCTCCAGTTTCAGGTGAAGGATTCAGCTTCGCCGCCAGCCACGGTCAACTCAGCTCCGCTCGCGATCAATGTCAATCCCGCCCTGACTGACGCGGCCCTCACCGGCGATTACGCGTTCTCTTTCAGCGGCTACAACAACGGGACGCCAGTGTTTGCTGGCGGCAGATTTACCGCTGACGGAAGCGGCAACATCAGCAATGGCTTGCTCGACATGAATACCGCCGGCAGCCCTGCGGCGACCAGCGTGGCCTTCACCGGGACCTACTCGATTACAGCCGACGGGGTGGGCGCCATGACCTTTAACCCGATGTCGGGGTCTGCCCTGGTTTTGGCAGTGGCCGTTGACACCACCGGCGCGGGCCGCCTGATTCAAAGCGATCCTGCCAACCCGCATGCTTATGGCTCCGGCGCGATTAAGCCGCAAACCCTTGGCTCGCTGTCGGTCGGCAGATTCGCCTTCGGCTCGACCGGAGTCGATATGGCGAGCAACCGTTTTGCCAGCGCTGGAAGTTTCCTGATGAGTAACTCCGGCAATTTGGCGGCAGGCACCATCGATGTCAACGACGGCGGCACCGTGACCAGCGACACCTTCTTGACGGGCTCCTACTCCGCGCCCGATCCTGGCACCGGCCGCGGCACCGCCAGCCTTAGCGTCAACGGCGCCACCGCCCAGAACTTCAGCTACTATCTGGTATCTCCCCAGGAGATGATTCAGGTCAGCACCGACCAGGTATCGCAAACCTCTCCGGCAACGCTGACCTCTGTGCTGCAGGGAAGCGCGGCGGGCTCGACTCTCAGTAATTTGGCCTTGAAAGGGGCCAGCGTTCTCCAGGCAAACGGCGTCAATCCCAATGGCGGTAGTCCGGAAGCGGTTGGCGTTGCCGGATTGTTCAACGGCGACGGCACCACTGACGGCAATGGTTTCGGAAATGCCTCCGTATTGTTCGACCAGAACACGGCCGGGACCCTGGCCCAGCAGCAGGTGGCCGGCGGCCAGTACAAAGTGGTCTCGCAAAATGGACGAGTCACCCTGAACGGCTTCGGTGGAACTCCTCCGGTGCTTTACCTTGTGGGCCAGAACCAGGCATTCGTGGTGGGTACCGATGCGAACGTTTCATCTGGAGTATTGGCGCAACAAACGGCCGGTTTGAGCGGTGTTCCCCTCAACAATCTCCAGGTCCTCAACGGTTATGTGGGAGGCTCAGTGACACCGGCCCTGCCGGCGGTGACCAATCAGGTTGACTGGCTACTTGCCGATGGGAATGGCAACGCCAGCGTCTCGCAGGACACCAGCGGCCCGGGCGGTCCTGGGAGCAGCCAGTTTGTTGTCACCTACCAGGTTGACGCCACTGGCCGGGCCATTGTTGACTTGAACCCCGGCGGTACTCTGAAGGGCATTCTGTTCGTGATTTCGCAGAGCAAGATGGTCATTCTCTCGACCGACGCGAGTGCCGTGTTGTCCACGTTCAGCACCAGTAAGGCGCACTAGGGCCGGCGTCTTGAAGGGGCGCAGCTGTTAGGTGCGCCTTTTAGTCTTTCTCTTGCTTACCTGCCCGCGGCTGTCGCTGTCGGCCGGAATCCCACCAGCTTCATGGCGCGCTGGGCTTCGCGGTTCTTCATGAAATTGTCCCAGACGAAACCGGTGCGATAGTTCTCGGCCATCAGCATGGTGATGCCGAGGTTGATGCCGACCACGTCAATGTCGGTCCATCCGGTGACGGGATTGAAGGCGTCAACAAATCCATAGCGCTTCCACGTTCCCAGGCCGTGTTGGTTGTAGAGATTGGTCAGGCAGGCAATCGTGTCCTCAGGAAGGAAGGGAATCGATCCCGCAGGGGCACAGGGTACGACGGTGCCGTCAGGATATCCAATCTCGGGCGGCCCACCCCAGATTTGATAACCCAGCCGGGAGTCGGACGCGGTAATGCCCCAGGTGTTCTCGTCATAATCGGGAAAGCGCCAGCGCAGCGACTGGCAAAACAACTTGTGGACGTAGGTGGCCGTCGCTGAATTTTGAAAATAGTTGGCGTAGGCGTCGTGCTGGTTACGAAAATCGAACCACGCGTGCGAATACTGGTGCACGAACAGGGGATCGTTCCCGCTGATGTAGCTGTAGCCCTCGTAGCTCTGCGTGGGACGCGCAAACGCGTCCCACGATGACGGGCTGATGTGGTAAATGGGCGCTACAATGGCCAGCAGATACATCATCATCAGTTCGCAATAGGTGTCCCAGCGCGCGCCGGTGAATTTGTATTCGGGCGTCCAGCTCAGGGCGAACGTCTTTCCGCCATTCAACATCCATTGCCAGTTCACCCGGGCGTAAATATCGGTGGCCAGGCGGGTAATAACGGGATGGTTGAAATGGGCGCGCGCCGTCAGAACTCCGCACAGCAGGATCGCCGTGTCGATGGGAGAGACCTCCGACTGGCGGACTCGCCGTCCCGTTTCCCAGTCAATGAAGTGATAGAAAACGCCGTTTTCGTGCTCCACGTGGTTGAGCAGAAAGCTGAGGGTGGCGACCACGCGGTTCCCGATCTGGTGCCGCGGAAGATATTCCCGCTGGTGCCCGATGCACAAAGCAGTCAGGCCAAATCCGGTGGCGGCAATACTGGAGATGCGCCGTTTGTCGGGACCGCCATCCGCCAGGGCCCGGTCCTTAATTAGTCCGGTATGCTTTCCGGCTTCATTCCAGAAAAATAGAAAGCCCCGGCTGACAATTTCCTCCAGGACCTCCTCACTGGTGAGCCGCCAATCCTCGGGTACGGCCTGGGATTGCGGCCGGCGCGCCACAGCGCGCAGGGCGGCGGTGGACAAAGGGTAAGTCAGCGCCCCTTTCGCCAGGAGCGAGAGCATCTCACGGCGGGTCAGGCCGTGTCGGTCACCAGTCAACTCGCCTCCGCTCCCTGCCGCCACTCGAACTCAATGAAATTCTCAAGACTTGTGCGAGTCTATCGAACTCCGCGAGCCGGGACAAATCAGCGGCAGGCAATGGCGGCAACGTGTCAAAAAAGCAAACTCGGTTTCTCGCTTAATGGGAAATAGTCCGGCACTCTGGTGCAATCTCTTGCACCGCTTTGGGTCAATCTCTCGTTTCTTCAATGGTTTGCAGCGGAAGCCAAATTGCAAGAGATGGAGAGGCTCAGTGCGCGCTGTATCTCGCTTAGTCATGACTCTGAATCACGGAGGAAGGAAACTTGAGCAAGAGACTTGGATGGTCTGTCTGTTTATTGGCGCTCGCTCTTTGCGTGAGTGGATTGCCGGCAATGGCGAGTTCAACCCTTTTCAGTGACCTTGGGCCTCCGGGTGACGTCTACAACGGCAGCACCGGATGGACGGTATCCGGTAGTGGGCTCCTCGGCACAAGCTTTACTGCTGCAAACCTGTTTACGGTTGGTGGAAGCGGCAACTTCAGCGTGACCCAGCTTGACCTGGCCGTGGGATTAGCGGGAGGGACCAACACCTTCTTCGCCAGCATCTGGACCGATGCCGGCGGGCTTCCGGGAACCCAAGTGGCAGACGCCTATTGGGGCAACCTCTCGAGCAGTCAGGCCTTCGGAGGCTGCTGCGGTCTGGTTACCGTCAGTGGGATTAGCGGTGTCAGCCTGACCGGCGGTGACTCGTATTTCATAATCCTCGGCGCGATGCACACCACCGACACCACTTTTGAAGTCTTTAACTGGAACAACCAGGGCGTGAACGGCCTGGATCTGTTCGCGACCAGCGGATGCCAAGACGGCAGCGGTAGCGGTTGCGATTGGACCTCGAACGGCACCGGGAACGCTCTGGGCGCCTTCGATGTCATCGGCAACGGGGGCGGAGGCACAACGCCAGAGCCCAGCTCCTTGCTGCTGCTCGGAACTGGACTGGTTGGAGCCTTCGGCGTAATTCGCCGCAAACTCCAGCGGTAAATCCTCCTCGCGGGCCAATTCGAAAAGCCGGAGCCAACCAGCTCCGGCTTTCGTGTTTCTACGTTTGTCATCCTGATTTTTACGTTTGTCATCCCGACCGAGCGAAACGAGTCGAAGGCCCTATACCCGCAGATACCCAGAATTTGAGATGTTCGTTTCCCACCCTTTGCGCCCAAAGGCAGGCGCAAAGGATGGGGCACCACGGTATGGACAAATCAGCGCTCAGCTTCGCACACTACCGATGTGGTTCGGCCTCCGCTGGCGGCGGTGGAGGCGGAGTCGTCTGTTCCGGCTGCGGCGTTGTCTCCTGCGGAGGCGGGACCGCTCCCGTTCCTGGTGGCGGCGCATACGGCGCCATCGGCGTGGTCAACTCTTCCACATTTGCCGGGACAACCCCTTTCACCGTCGGCGCATGTTTCACCTGTCCGGATTCGGCGTCGGCAATATCAATGCCAAGTTTGGTCAGGGTTTCCGCAGTGGACTGATCAAGCTGCACCTTGGATTTTTCATAGTTGGCGGCAGCATTCAGAACGTTGGATTCCGCCGTAGTCAAATTGCTGGACGCCTGTAACACTAACGTCGGAGTGGAAGCGCCATAGCCAAACTTTTTTTGCTCCGCCGTCAGGCTTTCCCTGGCAAAGTCGCGGGCCGCAATGGCCGCTTGCAGAGCGGCGTAATTCTGCTGCACCGAAAACTGGGCCTGCCGCACCTGGATGGTGATGGTGTTCTCAATCTGTTGCAAGCCCACCTGGGACTGCCGGTATTCCAACTCGGAGCGTACCTGTTCGGACTGCGCCGCCCGGTTGCGAAGAACAATGTTGAGGTTCAGTCCGATGCCTTTGTCCGGCCCGGTGCTGTTGAAGAGGTCATGAAACGCGTTCGGGTAACCAGACCGGGGAATCGTTCCCGGATTCAAACAAGTTTCTCCCGGAATCCCTGTTCCGTCGGGAGGGCACGGAGGAAGTAGCGGAGTTTGATCGCCCGCCAGTGCCGAGGCGCCGTAAAACGCGTACACGTCCAGTGTTGGACGCAGCGCATTCTTAAGCGATTTGCGTGAGATTTCCGCATTGGTCAAATTGATGCGTGCAGTAGCGATCTCAGGACGGGCCTGCAAGGCTTCCTGGATGAGTTCCTGAACGGGGCGCACTTCCTGCTGCTCGTTGAACTTCAGCGTGTCCGTCGGAATCACCGTCGCTGCCGCTAGAATTGGGTCGCCCATGTTCTTGGTAATTGCGTTCTTCATCAGCAGTTGCTGAAGCTGAAGCTGGGTTTGCGAAGTAATCAGGTTCTGGTTCGCGGTGGCGACCCCGCTCTTGGCTTGCACCAGCGTGATGGGCGCCAGCGTGCCAATCCGGATTTCTTCTTCATCGTCGGATTGCGTCTTCTGCGCCAGTTGCAGCGCCCGCTCGTTCACCCTGACAGCTTCGTAGGCGGTCACCAGGTCCCAGTAGATATTTTCCACTTGCGAGACCGTCGCGATAATCTGCTGGCGAAACACGACATCACCATTCTCGCGAGTGTTGCGGGCAATCCGGATCCAGCGCAGGTTGGGATCGAATCCGAAGCCTTGCAGCAGGTGCTGGGTCAATTGAAACCGGAAACTCGGCGTCAGCTGTGGGTTATACAGGTCGAAAGGCACATTGGTCGTGATGCGGCTGTTGTTGAAAGTGACCGAAGCGAGAGTGCCGGTTGGAAAAGCCTGGGTGTACCCGAAATTATAGATATTCGTGTTTTGAATTGAGGTCGGCAAACCGCCGGAGAAAAAGATGTTCGCCTGCGGCGTAGTGGCGCGCTCGCCTTGGATGTTTCCCGTGATGACTGGGTCATAACTCTGGAGAATGGGGCCTGCGCCCAGCGTGGATAAGACCAGCCCGCCTGCGCCGGCGCCCGCTCCGCCGACACCGGTTTGCGTGCCGCCCGCGCCGGTGCCGGTCGCTCCGGTGGCGGCACTGCCCGTTCCGCCGGCGGACGTGGAACCACCCGTCCCGCCGAGTGTACCCTGCACTACACCGGCATTCACGCCCAAGGCAGGAGTGCCGGATTGGGTACGCAGCAAGTCAGTATCCGCAATGGAGAGGTTGTAACGCTGTAGGACGATATCGAGGTTGTTTTCCAGCGCCATCGCCACCGCATCGTTGATCGATAGATACATCTTGCCATCGCGGAATAGTTGATCAGTGCGCGCGGAGTTGCTCAAAATCGGCGGCGGCACGCGGCGCGGCAGATAGGGCGCGATCACGTTGGGGAGCCCACGCGCTGCCTTCGAGTAATCCTTGTCCGAATACAGATGAGCGTTATGCTGTGGCGCCGGCGCTTGCGGCATCGGCGTCATGGTTGGCGCGTTTGATTGGCCGCTGGGTGGAGTTGCAGTCTGGGCAAGACCCGCGGTTGCAAGCAAGAGCACGGCCCCCAACGCGACAGTCTTTCGTATCGCGCAGTCCATCATTCTGGCAACGCACATTTCCTTTTCTCCTGAAACCGACATTGGCGTCAGTTTGTAGTTCTACGGCTGGTATGAATTACTGTGGCCTCTATGTAATACGCAACACAGTGCCTTAAGGTTCACTTGCGACGGGCAAGGGACGCCCATTTCGACCGGAAGTCGCGCCTGACGCACCAATCCGACTTACTGGACTCCCTCAGATCACGACGGTCAACCCCAATTGACGAAAAGTCTCTTTCCATCAGAGTTAGCGGCAAGGCTTCGCGATTCATCCTCACCATTAAATCAGGCATCGGCTCTGGCAATGAAAAAGGCCGCCAGCCCGATTGTGCCAGCGGCCCAGAGCTAAGTTATCTTAGCTGTTACTTGCCTGGAAGCGGGGTCCCGGGGCGCGCCGGAATTTCATTGTCACGGTCCTCAGGCCTTCTCGCCGGATGGTCGGACTTGGCGCCGGGTATGGGCTTGTCGTTTTGCGAACTCAACCGCGGCTCCGTCATCTCATCCGAGGTGAAGCCGTAGCCTTCGGTGTAGACCGCTTGCTGGAAAAGGCCGCCCGTGGGTTGAAGGGCGATTACGTAGATCGGGAAGGCCCTGCGTGCCGAGTACACGGTCGCCACATAATCGGCCACCATTCTGCCCGAGAAGGTGTTCGGCAGCCAGGTCAGCTGCATGGCATGGGAAAGCTGACGGCCCGCAGTCCAGGTTTGTCCCCCGTCATTCGACAGCGTGAAGCCTGCGAATAACTGGCAGCTGTTTCCGCAATTCGATACGGGATAGTAATAGTAGGTGATCGCCATGTGGGCCGAATTGCCCGAAGTTGCCGGGTCGATTCCCATGCCATGGATGAAGTGGTCCACTCCGCTATTGACCGGATTGATGGGAACGCGGACCACCGCGCTCCAATGAACTCCATCGGTCGAACTGCTGTACACGATGTCGTTAGCAGCGCAACCGGTTTCGAAACGGCAATCCGGCCAGGATACATAGACCTTGCCGGCCCCATCGATCGCCGTGGAGGGAAGTCCGGCGCTGCGAATGTCGCCCGCTTCGCCGTGGCTGGGAGCGTCGGAGATGCTTATCGCAGCGCTCCAGCTTCCACCGCCATTGGTGGAGGTAAATGCCGACATGCCGCCGTTGTAATCAGCGAAGCCCACGACCACGGTGCCGTTGGGCTGCACCACGGGATTCACTCCGATACCGAAATCGAAGGCCGCGGTAGCTTTAGCTGCGCCCCAGGTCAGTCCGCCGTCGCTGGAGGTGCTCATCTGGAGTGTGGGTGTGTCCCAGCCCGCGTAGCAGTTTCCGTAATAGGGGCTGGTGGAAGTGTTATCGCACATGATCCAGTTCTTGTCGTCGCCGCCATCCACTGAAATATAGACCGGGTTGCCCCAATGCAGGCCGTCGGATGAGCGGCTCACCGCGACGTTATCGCCATTGTTTCCGATGGGCAGAGTGCAGATAAGCCACGTGTGGTGTTTCGCATCGTAGGCCACCGACGCGTCGCTGGCAGCGCTATTGGTTCCTCCACCGCCGGAAATGGTGAGGCCGGGCAGGACCCCGTTGGTCCACGCGATCCCGCCGTTCAGCGAGGTCGCCCAACCGATGTCATCTCCACCACCGCTGGAGATGCGGGCCACTTGAAATGCGGCGACAATGATCGGTCCAGTGGCGAAAGCACCAGGTTCGACTTCGGTCATGTGCTGGGCGGCTGGGTCGGTGAAGCTGTCTTGGCTGAGCTGGCGGAAAATGCCTTGGGCGGAAGCTGGCGCGGCGCCTGCAAAAATCAGGGCAGCTCCCAGAGCAGACATCAGCGCTGCCCGGCAGATGCCAGGCCAGGAATACGAATACAAAGATTTCATCAAAACTCTCTTCTTTCTCTGTGGTTAATTCAGACTAGTGTGTTGTGGCACGAAGAATGCCGTTTGCGTCGGACAGGAGGACGAGCAGAACCACCGGTCGAGGCGTAGAAACTTTATCCCGCGGCTCTGTCGCATGTCAATGAAAAGCCCGAAGCAGGAACATCATCCCGGCGCATTGACTCCGCTCAGAAATCCGCCGAGGTGTGCGGTCACGGCGATCACCACCGCAGCCACAAACTCAATCGGCAGGCGATACATCGGCAACCGGTGCCCCGCAGTTCGCCGCGCTCGAAAATGAATGCTCCAGACCAGCAAGATTAATGTGCTGGAGAGAAGTCCCAGCACCAGATGGAGCAGCAGTACTCCTTTGAGCCGTTGGCCTTCGAGTTGCCAGCGCCAGGCCAGCAGGCCCGTCGCCATGACGGGCAGCGCCGAGACCGCAGCCACCAGCAAATCGTAGTAGGCCGCGGCGGCCAGTACGGGCGTCTTCCGCCACTGGCCGAAGAAATCGAAGGCCACGCCCACCAGAAATAATGCGATGGGGAAGTGCACCAGCACCACGTGTTGCGCGTGCCGGGCGAGCAGTACCGATTTCAGATCAAAGGGGTGCACGTTGTCCTCTCGTCACTGCACCACAACTTTGGCAGTCATCTTGGGATGAATGGAGCAAAAGTAGTTGTAGGTGCCCGCTTTGGTGAAGGTGTAAGTAAAGTCCTCGTCGGTATCCAGCGCTTTCGACTTGAAGACCTTGTCGTCGCTGACCACGGTGTGCGGAATATCGTCGCGGTTCGTCCATCGCACGGTTGTGCCAGCGGGTACCGTGATGGTGGCCGGTGAAAAACTGAAGTTGTCGATCTTGACGGCGGCTTCTTTGATGGTTGCGTCCGAACGCCCGGCTGCCGGCGCGTTCGCTGCAAAAATACCTTGCCGCGTGCCGGCCGAGAGTGCCGCCAGCATGACGGCTACGAATATCCAGGTCCTGGTTTTCATTTTCATCACTCCTTCGTGGTTGTGTTCTCAGTTTGCTTTCTCGAGTGTGTTTCAAGATCGGTTTGTATAAGGGCACCGCTTCACACGCTGCTGAAAAAGTCAGGTTCAGCGATGTTTTGAAGGGGCGCACCTTTAGGTGCGCCATTGCGAACCCTCTATTTTTGTCATTCCGAGGGGCTTCAGCCCCGAGGAATCTGCGGTTTCTTCCATCGCGACAACTTTTTCCGATGCCTGCTCAGCCAAGCCGTACCCTGAACCTAAGACAACGGCTTTAGCCGCTGAGGGCAAACTATGGTTTCCTGCGTTCAAACCAGATTCTGGTCCACTACCGCCAAGGAATGTTTTCCGCGCACGTAGTTGACGTCGGTTACGCCGAGCAGCGTGCGCAACTTGTCCGCCGGGACCTTCATCGGCCCGGGTGAAGGCGCCTCGCCCGGCCTCGGCTGAGGGAAGGCCGTGGAGGCCGCGGTGTGGAAAGTGATGTTGCCTTCAACTTTCTGCATGGTCTGGTGGATGTGCCCGTTCAACACCGTGACCGAACCGAAGCGCTTGAGATTGGCGAGCGCCTGGGCGCTGTCCTCGGTCCCCCAACCCCACTCCGGATAAATGCTCCACAGCGGCATGTGCGCAAAAACCACGATGGGCGTGCTTTTCGAGAGATGGCGGACGTCTTTCGCCAGCCAATCCAGTTGTTCCGGGCCCAGGCTGCCCAAGCCGCCGGCTTTCAGGTTTATGACGTTGACCAGCCCGACGAAATGCACGCCGTTCTTGTCGAAGCTGCGCCAACCCGCTCCCTGCGATCCCTTGCCGTAGCGTTCCAGATACTGTTTGCCGTCATCGTTCAGCACGTCGTGCTCTCCGGGGACGAAGAAGACATCCTGCGCGCTGGCGCTTTTCAACAGTTGGTCAACCGTGTCGAACTCCTGCGGTTTCGAGAGATGACTGATGTCTCCGGTGTGCAGCATGAAAGCGGGCGCCACCGGCAGCGCGTTGATTTTGTCGATCGCGGCCTTCAGCGTGCCGACGACGTCAGGGTTCGCCCCTTTGTCGAAACCCATGTGGCTGTCGCTGATCTGAACGAAACTGAGTTCTCCCTGGAGTTCATGGCTATGCATTCCGGGGACGCGTCCCAAGGCATACGAGCTCAGCACGCCGCCTTTCATCACGCACAAGGCGCCGGCGCCTGCCCACGCCATACATTTCAAGAAGCCCCTGCGGTCGACGCCATCACTTTCAGGCTCTTCGAATGGTTTCTTTGCTTCAGCTCTCATGGCCTTTTCCTCCGTGTTGATTTGCGGTGCACTTGGCTGTCGTAATCGCTAACTGAGGGGCGGCGCGTTCATTCCCGCAAACCTTTCGCGGGGGCTGAAAAAAATGTTTTAGAATCGCGGGAATAAAACTGCGCGTCCGAGAGTTAACGAGAATGAGGAATTGACAGCCGAGACCGCCAGATACGAGGAGTTCGAGCGGCTGGCCATGCCGCTGTTCGATTCGCTCTATAACTTTGCGCGCTGGCTCGCGCAGGACGCGACCGAAGCCGAAGACCTGGTCCAGGAAACATTCCGCAAGGCGCTGCATGGGTTCTCGTCATTTGCGCCGGGAACCGATTTCCGCGCCTGGATCTTTCGGATTTTGCGCAACACCTTCCTGACATCGCGCACCGGATTGCGTGCAAAGCTGACGGTCGACCTGGATCCAGAGGACGAAGCGATGGTTCCGGTGACCTGGGAGACGCCGGAGTCTTTGGCGCTGGCTGCGGCTACCCGCGAGGCGTTGCAGGCTGCGCTCGACAGCCTTCCGCTCGCCTACCGCGAAGCCGTGCTGCTGTGTGATGTGGAGGAGATGAAGTATCAGGAGATCGCCGAGGTGCTCGGGGTCCCGGTCGGCACCGTGATGTCGAGGATTGCTCGCGGGCGAAAACTGCTGCGGCAGATGCTCGCCGGAGAACGCACCGTGAGGGCTGGCTCGATCAGACAATAATATGACGAACTGTTCAACATGGCAGGGCCGGGTCGCAAGCTACGTGGATGGGGAGTTGTCCGCGCCGGAGATGGAAGCGTTTCGCGCACATCTGGTCACCTGCCCCGACTGCGCTGCGGCTGCCCTGGCGTTCACGGAGAGCAAGAGGGCGGTCCGTCGCGCCGGAAGTCGCTATGCCGCTCCGCCGGATTTCCGGGCCACGGTTTTCAGTTCGCTCAAAGTTGGATCGGCGCCGCCGGGCAAAGTGACCAGCATCGATCGCAAGACACACCGGAGCTTTACGCCGCGGTACTGGACGGGTTGGGCAATTGCCGCGGCTGCGCTTGTGTTACTGGCGGCTGGACTGTTCGTGGTCACCAATCGCCTGCAGAGCGCGAAGGCGGTTGCCGAGTTCGCTGATCTGCATGTCACGGCGCTGGCCAGCGCCAATCCCGTGGAGGTGGTTTCCACCGACCGGCACACCGTCAAGCCGTGGTTTCAGGGGCGAATTCCCTTCACGTTCGATCTGCCGGAACTGCAAGGCACACCGTTCACGCTAGTGGGGGGGCGCGTCGTTTACTTCCATCAGGAACCGGGCGCGCACCTCATCTTCGGGTATCAGCGCCACTTCATTTCGGTTTTCATTTTCCGGGACACGCCCCAACTGGCGATCCCGGCGTCGTTTGCGGAGAAGGGTTCGTCGTTCACGATGCGGACGTGGACCCAACCCGGGCTGCGATACGTCATCATCGGCGACGCCAATGCAGCGATCATTACGAACTTGATGGAGTTAATCCAGCGCGCTCGATGACCTTCAGAAGGGGCGCACCTTAAGCTGCGCTGTTGAGGCATTTCTTTTTGTCATCACGATTTTGACCTCTGTGCCTCTGTGTCTCTATGGTGAAACCTAGCTTGACTTACTCCGCGCCAGCGCCCGCCTGATGGTCTCGTCGAGTGCGGACTTCGCTTTGGCGTACTCCTCATCGCTGATTTTTCCCTGCTGGCGATCGATCTCCAACTGAAACAACTCTTCCTTCATCGCCTCCAACAGCACCGCGTTACGGTCGCGAACCGGCGGCTCCTTGAATGCGGCAAAATCTGCGCCCGTCTCTTCCACGTCAACTGCACTACGGCCCGACGCTCCAGCTGCAACCGTCGCGGCATGTTGACGAACGTTAGATTTCGACACCGCATACGCGCCGCCCATCACCAGCACCAGCGCGAATGCCCCCAGGATGTAGGCGCGATAGTCGTGCAGCGGATCGGGCGCGTCAATCGGAGCGCCTAATCCACCGCCTGGGCGATTGTCGTTGGCCGCGGCCGGCGAACCACCGCCCATCGCTCCACCGCCGCTTGCGTCGCCTCTGCCCGTGGACTGTGCGCCCTCGGCCTGAAACGCTCCTGCGCCCGCAATGCGGAAGCTGAGGTCCTGTCCCGGCTTGACGTTGGTGGCCACCATGATGCCCGCGCCGGTATCGTCAGGCATCGACTGAAACTGTTGCGGATTCTTGGGCGTGAACGTCATGCCCTTGGGAGTCATCACGACAAAGTGCTGTACTTCGCCGAGAGGCTTCGGAGAAATACTGGCCTCGCCACCATAGGGCATGTGATACGCCACCTGGAACTGCGTCTCGCCTGGGCGCAGCGGATAGTTGAGCGCGTAGCGATTTTTCTGCGCCCCCGGCGTCGCCTCAACCGCGATCGGCTGCCCACCGGGCCCCTTGGCCTGCACCGACTCCAGCTCCGCGCCAGCGGGCAACACAAATTCGAAGGTGCCCTTGTCGTCGGCCACCGTGCGCGCCGGCTGCGACTGATTGCGAATCGCGTACAGCGTAATCGCCGCCAGCTGTTTGCCGTCGCCCTGGTAACGGTCCACCTCGACCGTCTGGCTCAGGCCATCGACCTTCTTGGCAGAGTCGTACACGGTAAGCTGGGCCGTAGTCGTGCCCGGCATCAACGGACCACCCTGCGGAAAGTAATTCACGCCTTCGTGAGTGACGCGCACCATGCGCGGCCCGCCATCGCCCGCCGGCGCCGCCAACGAGAAGCGGCCTTGCCCGTCGCTCTTGGTGTTTCCCACTTCCTGCATGCCTTGCGACAACGACAGCAGGGTCACCACGTCTCCGGCCGAAGGCCCGCCTGTGGTTCCGTTGGTGACGGTGCCAGTGATGTTTTGCGCCGCCGCGAAAGAGGTCAGCAACAGCATGCAGAGAAGCAGTATGGTGAGAGCCCCCGCATTTATGCGGGAGAAGGAGCGCTTCAGCACTCCGGAAAGAGTTAAGTTTTCATCATGCGCTGTAGCGCTGGCGTGGAAAAAATCCAGGGCTAAAGCCAATTTTAAAATTGAGCCCTTTCCCGCTGGACTAAAGTCCGGCTTCCGCCTGCTGAAGCAGGGGGCTTCCACCAAAAACCTATTCTTCACGCCCGTCCTCCGTTCCCCGGAGCGCTTCCCGGACGCCGCGTCCCCCGCCGTACCACCGCGCGAGCTTTCTCTATGCTCTCCATCTCGGCAAGAATGGCCGCGGCTTCATCTTCCAGTCCGGCCTGCTGCACGGCGTAATCCGACTCGCTTAACTTGCCGGCCTTGTGCTCGAAGCTGAGATCGCGCAGATTTTCGTAGGTCGCCTCTTTGCGTTCCAACAGATACATCAGGCGCGTCTTTTCTTCGCCGGCTTCCACGTCGCCCGGCTGATAGAAAACGTAAAAGAACAGCAGCGCCGCAAACAGCGCACAGCCAAACATGACAAATGCGATTTCCTGTCCTTCCGCAGCAAACATCATCAGTGCATACATCAGTAATCAGTCTCCTGACGCGCCTTCTTGCGAAGGTCGTCGAGTTCAGCAGCGCCGAGATTGGGAGTCGGCACCGGTTGCGCAACGGCGCGCGATTTCCACAGCCGCACCAGCCAGATGGTCAGCCCCAGCGCGGCCGCGAAAACTGCGAACGGCATGATCCACGCCACGCGATTGAACCCCGTCGTGGTGGGCGCAGACAGCACCGTGTTGCCGTATTTCTGCACGAAGCTCTGCAGCACCAGCGAATCGCTGTCGCCGCGCTCGATACCGGCCGTCAACTCATTGCGCATGCGGTCGGAGTAGGTGCAGCCCACGTGATTGCATTCCAGCAACACCTGATTGCAGCCGCACATGCACATCAGGCCGTGTCCCAGCTTGTTGAAGCGGGCATCGCCGTCAGCGCCCAGAAAGATGACGGCCACCACCGCGATCAGTAGCAGCTGCGCGATGCGAAGTTTTCGCAGACCCAGTTTCGAGTTTCGAGTTTCGAGACCCAGTTTCGAGTTTCGAGTTTCAAGTTTCAAAGTATGAGTACCGATGCTGAGCTTCAAGTTTCAACTTCCTGACTACTGACAACTGGCGACTGACAACTGCTTTTTGTTCATGCCACCGCGTGATATCGCGGGACGCTCACCTCTAACCACTCCACGATGCAAGACAGCACCCCATGTTCCGGGTCCTCGTGCGCAAAGTCCACGCTCGTGGTTGTAGGCTCGGGAATGGGATCTCCGTCCGCGATGAGCGCTTCCAAATGGAACTCCACGGCCTCCCGCATTGTTTGCCGCATCTGCTCCAGCGTGGCTGCTGTCGAAACGACCCCCGGTACGTCCGGCAAGAAGCCACTCAGATTGTTGGCGCCCACCTCATACACCACAAGGAATTTTTTCTTCATCGCCAATCTCAATCCTTCTCATTTATTTTTTAGTCCAGCTTGCTTGAGCACGCTGGACAAGGTCTTCGGATGCACGTCATCCGACGGAGCCCCCGCTATCGTCACCTTTCCCGTCTTTACATGGTGCTTGTATTGCCTGTGGCTTCTCGCTGCGCAACCTGACGCCACCCGTCATCTTCGATCTGCCTGATAAGATCGCGGACCTTCATTATTCTCGGGCCATCTCAATCTCGCCCCACTCCCACGCCTGCCGTGCGCCGCTTCAATTTCCGCACGCTCTTTCTCCTTCACCGTGACCTTCACCGGCTTCATGTTAGGCAGCAGCGCAATCAGCGTCCCGATAATCACAATAATCACGCCCGACCAAATCCACATCACCAGCGGATTCACGTGCGCCTTGATGATCGGCTTGCCCGTGTCCTGATTACGCCCGGTGTACACCAGGTACAAATCTCCGCTGGGCCGTGAGCGGTTGGCCACAATGGTCGAAGTCTGCTCGCTCGCCTTGTAGAAGCGCCGCTCGGGAAACATAGTGTCAATCTTCTTGCCGTGCCGGTACACGTCGATGACGGCCCACTCGCTGGAGTAGTTCGGCTTGTCATCTTGCGTGTACGATTCGCACACCAAGGTGAACGAGCCAATCTGCATCTTGTCGCCGAAGCCCATCTCCTGCTCTTTGTCCAGATTGAAGGGCAGCCCGGCGAAGCCGATCATGATGACGATGAACCCGAAGTGCACCAGGTAGCCGCCATAACGGCGAGTGTTGCGCCGCGTGATAGTCACCATGCCTTCCAGAATGTTCTTCCCGGTCTGCCGCGCGATGACGCGCCCACCGCGCCAGAACTCGCCCACCACCGTTGCCGCCACCAGTACCGACAACGCGATCGCCACAAGCGAGTAGAAGTACGAGACGTCCTCCCACGGATGCATGCCGCCGATCATGAGCCCGATCGCCGTCAGCACCGCCAGAATTGCCGGCCACAGGAAGTTACGCTTCAGGCTGTCGAGCGAAGTCTTGCGCCACGCCAGCAACGGTCCCACGGCGGTCAGAAAAATCAGGAACAGCCCAATCGGAATGTTTACCCGATTGAAGAATGGCGGCCCCACCGTGACCTTCGAACCCGTCACCCACTCCGAGAGCACCGGAAACAGCGTGCCCCATAACACCGCAAAGCACGCCACCAGCAGCACCAGGTTGTTGAACAGGAAACTCGACTCGCGCGAGATCAGCGACTCCAACCGGTGCTCGCTCTTCAGCGTCTCCCGATTGCGCACGAAGAAGAACACACAAGTGGCAAACGTCAGCGCCAGGAACCACACGAACCAGACGCCGATGCCCGACTGCGCGAACGCGTGCACCGAACTCACCACGCCGCTGCGGGTGAGGAACGTCCCAAAAATTGCCAGCAGAAATGTGGTGAAGATGAGCCACATGTTCCACATCTTCATCATGCCGCGCTTCTCCTGCATCATCACCGAATGCAAGAACGCGGTCATGGTCAGGAATGGCAGCAGCGACGCGTTCTCCACGGGGTCCCATCCCCAGTAGCCGCCCCAGCCCAGGACCGCGTAGGCCCAATGCGCGCCGAGAAAAATTCCGCAGGTTAGAAACAGCCATGCCACCATGGTCCAGCGGCGCGTGATGTGGATCCACTTCTCGCCGGGATACTTCATGATGAGCGCGCCCAGCGCGAAGGCGAACGGCACGGTCACGCCCACATAGCCGAGATACAGCATCGGCGGATGGATGACCATCTCGGGATACTGCAGCAGCGGATTCAGCCCGTTGCCGTCGGCAGGAATCTGCCCGCTGACCAGGCCGAAGGGATGCGCCGCGAAATTCACCAACAGCAGGAAGAACACCTGCACCGCGGCAATGATCGCCGAGGCGTGCGCCGTCAGTTGCGGATCGACTTTGTAACGCAGCCGCAGTACCAGCGCGTAGGTTGACAGCAGCCACGCCCAGAACAGCAGCGAGCCTTCCTGTCCCGACCATAGCGCCGCGAACTTGTACGCCATGGGCAGGTCGCGGTTGCTGTGGTGCATGATGTAGGAGATGGAGAAGTCATTGCCGAGCGCGGCTATTACCAGCGCTACCGCGGCGACCGTGACCGCGGCCCAGCACGCAATGCCGGCGCGGCGTGCGGTCTCGCCCAGGCGATCGTCTTTGCGATACAACGCCAGCGACCCTGCGACGAACGAATAGGCCGCCAGCGCCAAGGCCAGCAGTAGTGCAAAACTTCCAATTTGCGGCATGAACGTTATTTACCCGTATGAATTCGACGCCGGACTATCCAGCCGGCAAATGCCATCCTGAAGCGAATGCTCTCATTCTACTCGGATTAGCCTCAGGATAACTGTTGCAGAATACAACTTTGCGGGAGTGGCTAGGCGCGAGAAATCTCGCGCCAAAACAAAAAGAGCCAAGCAAAGAAGTTCCCTTGCTTGACTCTATAATTAGCTTATAGCACATTCAGGCGGATTATGACACAGTTTTAGACATTTTTCTTTTCCTTTGTGCTCAGAGGCTTACGGCGATTTTCACCACCTTTGTGGGACTTGACAAGAATTTCCCAAATCGAGAACGCCAACCCCCACTCCCGCCTCAAGCCGCCGTACGCCGCTCCGCCGCTCTGGTCTTTGCCGCCTTCTTGGCCGACGCCTTCCGCGCCGCGCTTCCCCGTGTCCGGGCAGCGGTCTTGGCTTGTTTCGACAATGCCGCACGCGACGCCGCACCATGGCCCTCGCGTTTCAGGACCCCGCTGACCGCCCGCGAACGTTTGGCCGACGTCTTCTTCTTCGTCCCCGAACGGCCCTTACTCACATCGCGCGCGGCTTTGGCCCGCGTCGCACTCGAAGTCTTCCCACTCTTCGGCGGCGGCAGCGGCACACCGGCACGCCGGGCCTTCGACAAACCAATGGCAATCGCCTGTTTGGTCGAGGCCGCTCCATGCTTGCCTTCGCGGATGTGGTCCATCTCTTCTTTCACGAATTCACCGGCCTGAGTACTCGGAGCTTTTCCCTCGCGCGCATCTTCTTGCGCCCGCTCCAATGTTTCTTTGTCTGGCATCAGTTTTGTTCCTCCTGTTCTTCAACCGAGATGCGAAATCCCGTCCGCGGGATGGACTACACTACTCTTGAAAGCACCGCACTCGCATGTCTGCAACCGTGGCCCAATCCGCCCCGCCGAGCCCTACCACGCGACCCTACAAGTACCGGCCGGTGCTGCTGGCGCTGGCTGTCTTGTTTGCGGCGGCGACCATTCTCTACAGCGCGGCGTGGATGTACTACATCCGCCAGGCATCGACGCAGGTCGAAATCGGGATTGACGAATCGGAGACTTCCGCAGGAGTTGAGATTAGCATCGTGCGCAAGGGCAGCCCGGCGGAAAGGGCTGGACTGAAGGACAAGGACCTCATCGTCGCCGTCAATGGAAGCAGCGCAGATTCAGCAGCGGCGTGGAACGGAGTGATGTATCGCGCCTGGCTGAACGCCAAACCTGGAGACGCTGTCAGGCTGACCGTGCAGCGGCCGGGACAATCGCAGCCCGTGGTGATCACGCCCGTGTTTCGCGCCCTGCAAGGCGCTGGCGACAACCAGACCGCAGCCCGTACGGTCGCGATGCAGATCCTGTCGTCGTATCCCATTTTCTTCGCCGTCGTCGGTCTCGCAGTTCTCTTTCTTCGGGTTGAAGACCGCAATGCCTGGCTTCTGGCCCTGGTATTCGCAGCCCTCATCACGGCCGCCGACCTGCCCAGCCAATTTGCCCTCGCGCCACCCCATCTTCAGGACTTCCTGTTCGCCTACCGGGCGCTCATGGGCAGCATCCTCGCTGGTGTCTTCTACTTCTTCTTCGCAGTCTTCCCCACCCGCTCTCCCATTGACCGCAAAGTTCCCTGGCTGAAGTGGGCGCTGCTGGTAATGGGCATCTGTTTGAGCCTTGGAGATTACCGGCACGGCGGCTCCAAAGCCTTACCTTTTGTCGTCGCCGTATTGCCCGACCGCGTCGCCCAGATTGCCCGGATCGTCGTCGTTTACGGTTCTATTTTCCTTGGTCTTATTTCCCTGCTGTGCAACATGTTCACCGTTTCCAGCGCGGACGATAGGCGCAAGCTCAAAGTGATTTTCTGGGGGACCATCGTCGCGACCACGCCCGCGGTGGTCATCGCGTTCACTGCAGGAAGTTTTCCATGTGGGGTCTTCCTTTTGGCTGAATTTCGTCAAGGTAATTCTCCTGTTCCTGTTTCCCCTCTCCTTCGGCTACGCTGTGGTGAAGCACCGGGTGATGGATGTTCCCGTTCTGCTGAAGCGCAGCGCCCGCTACTTTGTCGTAGAGCGCGGATTCGTTTTCCTCATCGTGGCTCTTTCCGTGGGCGCGACCCTCTGGTTGGCGCAAGTATTCTCGCGGCTTTTTTCCTCCGGATCGAAAGCCGCCATTCCGGTAGGCGCGACCTTCGGAGTGCTGCTCATCTCGGGCGCAACTCAGGTCCATCGCCGGGTGCGCACTCGCCTGGATCGCGCCTTCTTCCGCAGCTCCTACGACGCGCAACAGATTCTAGAGAACCTCGCCGCCCAGACACTCACGGTGAGCAGCCGCGAAGGGCTCGCCAGCCTGCTGCATGGTCAAATCAACGACGCACTGCATCCCAGCTCCATGTATGTGTACCTAGAAAATCGGCGACGGAACTTGCTACGCCTATGCCGGCAATCCTCCAAAGGAGGCGACGGCGCTTTCCCCCGGAGCCGCCGGAATTTCCGAACTCGCAGGCCGCAGCGATCCGCTGGAATTGCTTCCCGAAGTTATGCATGGAACGCAATTGGAGCCCCTGCATCCGGAGTGCCTGGTACCCATTCGCGGCTCCAGCGAAGGCCAGCTGCAAGGGGTTGCCGTGCTCGGCCCGCGACTGTCAGAGGAACCCTACTCCACCGGCGACAAGCGCTTGCTGGCTTCGGTCGCCAGTCAGGCCGGCATTGCCATGCGCAGCATTACCATGGCAGAAAAAATGGCGGCAACCATGGAAGTGGAGCGGCGCAGCGCGCAGGAGATGCAAATTGCCCGCCAGGTGCAGAGCCGGCTTCTTCCACAGCAGGCGCCGTCACTGCCGACGTTACAGTGCGCCGGCAAGTGCATTCAGACGCGCGCCGTCGGCGGCGACTACTACGACTTTCTCGATCTCGGCTCAGGCCGTCTCGGCCTGGTGCTCGCCGACATCTCCGGCAAAGGCATGTCGGCCGCGCTGCTGATGGCGAACCTTCAGGCCAACCTGCGCAGCCAATATGCGCTCGCCTTGGAAGACATTCCGCGCCTGCTGCGCTCGGTCAATCGCCTCTTCTACAAAAACACCGAGAATAATAACTACGCCACCACCTTCTTTGCCGTGTACGACGACGAGACGCGCCGCCTGCGTTACGTCAATTGCGGGCACAACGCCCCGTTCCTCGCGCGAGCCGATGGCAGCGTGGAGCGTCTCGAGGCCACCGCGACCGTCCTCGGCCTGTTCGAGGAGTGGGACTGCACCGTGGCCGAACTTGAATTGGGAGCAGGAGATGTTCTGCTGATTTATACCGACGGCATCTCCGAAGCATCGCCGAACGAAGCGGACGAGTTTGGAGAAGACCGTCTCGTCGAAGCCGTGCGCAATAATCGCAACCATTCCGCTGACGAAATTCTGGAAGCCATCCTCAGCCAAGTGCAAAGCTTCAGCCACGGCGAACAAGCCGACGACATGACCCTGATCGTGGCAAGAGGACGATAATTTGAGTTGTCATCACGAACGGCCGAACCGGGGTCCCCAAGAAGCGCCTTTTTTGCGCTTGTTGGGGTAACGTTCAGGCCCTGAGGGATCCGCTTTTTCTTCAATTGTTCCAGCATTAACGAAAGCAGATTCCTCGCTTCGCTCGTAATGACAATTCGAGAGGCAGACCGGCGGCGGTTTTAATTCCAGAGGCGGACAGTCGGGTGCCCCACTCATTCGCGGTTTTCGAATGAGTGGGATTCGTACCCCATCCAACCTCTTTTGTTTGGGTGGAGATTTTCGTTGGCACTCGATCACTCCGCTCCTCGGGCCGGTGGAAGCCCCCGCATTTATGCGGGGGAAGGAGCGCCTTAGCGCCCCGGAAAAAGTTCGACCTTTATTACGCGCTTTAGCGCCGGGATCCGGAATCCGATGCGGAAAGGAGCCGTCGGACATGGCAGATCGCGATGCCGAACAGGAGCGGCAGCGGCTCACCAAGCTTTACGCCGTGATGTCGGAAGGTGAGTTAGAAGCCATGGCTGCGGATTCCGCGGAACTAACCGATATGGCCCGCCGGGCTCTAACCGATGAGCTTGCTCGCAGGCATCCGGAAGAAGTTGCCGTGTTAGGCGGAAGCGCCAGTCCCGGACGCGATTCAGTTGAATTAGCTGACGTGGTCAGCATTCGTCAGTTTAGAGACCTGCACGAAGCACTTCTTGCCAAAGGCGCGTTGGACTCCGCCGAAATCGAATCTTTCCTGGTTGACGACAACATGATTCGCATGGACTGGTTTTGGTCGAATCTAGTCGGTGGCATCAAACTGTGCGTTAAGCAGGAAGATGCTGATACGGCCTTGGATCTGTTGGGTCAATCGATTCCTGGCGAGTTCGAGGTAGAAGGCGTTGGTCCGTACGAGCAGCCACGCTGTCCAAATTGTCAGTCGCTGGATATTACTTTTGAGGATTTGAATCAGTCCGTCGCCTGGGTCAGTGTATGTCTTCTGGGCCTCCCGATTCACCTTCATCGCAAGCGATGGCTCTGCAATTTCTGCGGAGAAAAATGGCGTCAGACCGAAGAGGGCGAGTCGGCGACGTAGACGTTCACAATGGCGTACCTGGAGCTGCGCCCCTTCAAGGCCGCGCGAAAAATCCCCGTCAACAAAATCAGCTTGGGTACGGTGTGGGTGGAAGCCCCCGCATTTATGCGGGGGAAAAACGCAGGCTTAATTTCGCGCTTTAGCGCCGGGATGGAAAAATCCCAGGGCTAAAGCCCATTTCAAAAGCGACTCATTTTCGCTGGACTAAAGTCCAGCTCCCCCTGCTAAAGCAGGGGGCTTCCACCAAGGCTCTCCGACCCAGTTTTCCTTTTCGAGGCTGTGCGATCAACGAGAAAATCCCCATCCAAGCCAATCCAGCTTGGATGGGGCGCCCTTCAGTATTCACTAACCCCTAGCCCCTGCTCCCTCACGCTTGCGCCGCCAGCCCTCCATTCGCCATCCAACGCGGCGCCGGTTTAACCGTCGCCTTGGGAAGAATGTCGAGGTAAATCACCGCGTACCGGAATGCGATTACCGCAGCCGCAATCACCAGAACGCTCGACGCCAACTCTGTCCACTTGGGCACGTAGTGCGTTCCCATCGCCGTCTGCAAGGAGTTGATCGACACATTCAGCCGGTCAACCATGAATCCCGCCACCACGATGGCCGACGTCCAATACAGCTTCTCCGGGTTCGAGCGCACGCTCTCGTAACTCAGCAGCAAAATCGGAATCGCCAGAAACAGCGCCATCTCGATCCAGAAATATCCCGCTTCCAGCGTGCGCTGGAAGGCATAACCCAGCGCCTGGTTCGAAACCAGGTCGAGAAACTTGAAGAACGCATACACGATCAGCAACATTTGGATCATCCGCCCGCAATCGCTGAGAATGCTGAAATCCACGCGCACATTCAGCGAACGCATGCAGAGGTAGATGGCCATCACCGTCAGCGCCAAGCCGGCGGGAATCGCCGACAGATAAAACAACGCGTGCATGTATTGCGAATACCACAGCGGATGGACCTTGCCGCGCGCGATCAGGAACAGCCCGCCCAGATACGATTGGTGCATCGACGACAGCAGCACGCCCGCCAGCACCACCGCGATCAGGATCTTGTGGTGATAGCGCAGCACGGTTTCGCGAAATGCCTTCCACGGCAGCTTCTCGATCAGCGCCGGCGCAAACTCGAAGGTCAGCACCGTCATGTAGGTCATGATGCAGACGCACACATCGAACAGCACCGAGCGATGGTTCCACATCACGATGGGATGCCAGAATCGCCACGGCAAACCGATTTCGTACAGGTAGCCGACCATGACGGTCATGTATCCCAGGAAGGAAATCAGAATTGCGGCGCGCAGGATGGGCCGGTAGCGTTCCATGCCCAGCAGGTAAACCGCGGCGCTGATGCCGAATCCGGCGGCAGACAGCCCGATGCCGCACAGCGTGCCCAGCCCCACCCACAGGCCCCAGGGCATCTGGTCGCTCAGGTTGGTGCTGGCGCGGAATCCCTCGAAGAAGCGGATGTAGGTCGCATAAAGGCCGGTTACAAGTATGATGGCTACGATGACGCGCCATAAAGTAATTTCCGATTTGATTCGCGCAATCATGGTTAGCTCCTTTCCCCTTTGATCCGGTTGATGGTGGCTTTCTCTTCGGCTTCGGCCAGCGCAACATCGCGGCGCCGCTGCGTTACCCAGTACAAGGCCGACAGAATGGTGCCGCCCATGATGACAACTTTGGGCGAGTCGCCCAGTGCGCTGGCGGTCAGCGTGGGCATGGGCTGATTGCCGGTGGGCGCAGGCTTGAATCCCAGCTTCTCGAAGGGAACGTCGGAGACGAACAGCACGCTTCCTCCGCCGAGTTCTTCGAGCCCATAAATCCGCGGCACGTACGACGAGTCGCCGCGAATCCGCTTCCAGGCTTCGGTAATCAACTCATCGCGATTGCCAAAGATGGTCGCCTGCACCGGGCAGGCTTCGGCGCACGCCGTCGATTTGCCGGCCTTAATGCGCTCCGAGCACAGATCGCATTTCTTGACGAAGGGCGCCAGCTTGGTCCACTGGTAGCGCGGCACCTGGTAGGGGCACGCCAGCATGCAATAGCGGCAGCCGATACATTTGTCGGCGTTGTACACCACCGGGCCCAGCGCAGTTTTGCTGATGGCGCCGACCGGGCAGGCCGAGCCGCAGGCCGGATCATCGCAGTGCATGCAGATTTTGCGAACGAACTTCTCTCCGCGCGTCTCCACCACGGTGAAGGCAGTATCGGAGAGTGTCGGTTCAGGGTCGGGGCTGAATCCGTGGAGCTGTTTGCAGGCGGTCTCGCAACTCAGGCATCCGATGCAGCGCTTGATATCGATGAGCATTGCTTTTTGTCTTGTCATGGCGCTTTCCTCCGTTGTGGTTCTGCTGCGATCGGCGCTACGTCAGAAAAAATTCTTTCGCCAATTGTTGCTGCGTGCTGGCGTCCACCTGGAACAGCACACCCTTGATGGGCACGCCACCGTCTTGCGCCAGCGCGGGATTCAGTTGCTGCAACATCGCGCCCACGCGGGCCACGCTGTTCTGCATCCAGGCCGGAACGATCGGACCGCGCAACAGGTTCTTCATGTTGGTGGAAAGCTCGGGCGCCTTCACCATGCACAGCCAGCCATTCTTGTAAGGGTCATCAACGACCAGGTTGGGATTCTTCAGAACTTCATGGTTCACCGACACCAGCACGCCTTCGACCGGCGACAGCAGATCGATGTTCTGCCCCTCGCGCGTGACCGTGCACAGCTTCTGTCCCTGGCGAACCCAGCGGTTCAGGTCGGCAATTTCGATGGAGTCGATTTTGCCGAACAAGTTTCCGGCGAAAGCGTCAATGCCAATGCGCGCGTTCTGCCGGCCTTCGTCCATTCACCCAGGTGTGGCCGGGATGGAAGGCGTAATCTTCCGGAACCTCGAAGCCACCGTGCTTCAACATGACCGGCGCATTCAGCTTCTTCGCCGGCGCCACTTGCAGTGCTGCTGCCGCGTCTTGCGGACGACGGAAATACATGACGGTAAGAATGAGTAGGAATGTAAGTAGGACAAATAAGATCGACATAAAGCCTCCTTACTGGCGTCGCCGGATGTCATACCGCCGCATCGCGTGGCGAAGCGGAGCACGAGCCGTTCGTTCCCCCTCGGTCAGTTTCGACAACATGTGGCGGGACGTCATGGCATCGTGCTCCGCTCTTGCTAGTGCACGTGGAGGGCAAATGGCTTCCTGAAATAGGCCTGTGGGGACAAAGGAGTTAGCGGGCTTTGCGCCGATTGCGAAGGATCCAACTACTGCGTTATGCATAAGCACCGTCGCACTTTGCAGTAGTGCGAACGGCGCTACACTAGCTCTGGCGTTTTCTTCAGGCGGCGCAATAGCGACGTGGGATGGATGCCGAGAATGCGCGCGGCGTGGGTTTTATTCTGGCCGGTGGCGTTCAGCACTTCATGGATGTAGCGGTCTTCCAGTTCGCGCAGGCTGACAAACTGATCGCCGGTGGGCGAAACTTCGAACGACGACATCTCCTCGTGGGCCGGCTCCTCGTGGTAGTCGCGAACTTCTTCCGGCAAATTTTCTTCGTCGATCTCAGTCGCCCTTGCAGAGAATCATGGTGCGCTCGATCACGTTGCGGAGCTCGCGGATGTTGCCCGGCCAGGGATACTTTTGCAGCAACTCGGCGGCCGCAGGAGTGAAGCCCACGAAGCTCTTCTTCAGGTCGTCGTTGAAGTGCTGCATGATGTCGAGCGCCAGCGGCAGAATGTCTTCGCGGCGCTCTCGTAGGGGCGGGATAAACAACGGCAGCACATTCAGCCGGTAATACAAATCTTCGCGGAACTCGCCTTTGCTGACGGCTTCCTTCAAAACTCGATTGGTCGCGGTAATGATGCGGACATCCACATGCACCGGCTTGGTTCCGCCCAGGCGCATGAACGTTCCCTCTTCCAGCACGCGCAACAATTTCGCCTGCAGGCTGAACGAGGTGTTGCCGATCTCGTCGAGAAACAGAGTGCCACCCGAGGCCTTCTCGATCAGCCCTTCTTTGCGGCGGCGCGCATCGGTGAAAGCGCCCGGCTCGTAGCCAAACAGTTCGCTCTCCAGCAGAGTATCCGGCAGCGCGGCACAGTTCAGGCTGACAAGCGGCGCGTGGGCGCGCGGACTGTTGTAGTGGATGGCCTTGGCCAGCACTTCTTTGCCGGTTCCGCTTTCGCCCTGAATCAGGATGGTAGTGCGGTCGCTCTCGGCCGCGCGGCGCGCCATCTCCAGAATCTCTCGCATCGCCGGGCTGTCGGTCACCACGCGCCCGAAATCGTAGCGGCCCTTGGCGGTCTGTACCGTGTCGTGAACGCGCACTCGCAGCGCCAGCATCTCGGTCGCCCGCCGAATGGTGTTGACCATGTCCGCGATATGAAACGGCTTGATGAGATAGTCGTAGGCCCCCAGCTTCATGGCTTCCACCGCGCGGTCCACCACGTGATAAGCGCTCATCATCACCATAATCGTCGCGGGAGAAAGCTTCTTGGCCTGGCGCAGCACTTCGATGCCGTTGATGCCCGGCAGCACCACGTCGAGCAATGCCAGGTCCGGCTTCTCGGCGGCCAGCGTGGTCAGCGCCTCCTCGCCGCTCATGGCCAGGAAAACTTCAAAGCCCTCGCTCTCCAACGCGCGGCCAATCGTGCGCACCGTCAGCGCTTCGTCATCGACAATGAGAATGGAATACGACATCGCTAAACGATGACCTCCTCCATGGGCTGCACCGCCTTGCCCACTTGGCGGATCGGCAGGGTGACGCGGACGGTGGTGCCCAGATTTTCAATGCTCTCGACCTGGATATCTCCGCCGTGACTGCGCACGTAGCTCTGCGTGATGCTCAGTCCCAAACCCGTACCCTTGCCGCGCTTGGTGGTAAAGAACGGCTCGAAAACATGCGGCAGAATGTCGGCAGGTATTCCGCTGCCGGTGTCGCGCACCCGCAGCTCAATCATGTCGGCAAACTTCACCTGGTCGGCCAGCACGGTGATCATGCCACCCGGCGGTGTCGCCTGCGCGGCGTTGAGCAGCAGGTTCATCAGGATTTGCGACAATTGATTAGCATCGGCGCTGATGTTCGGCAGATCGAGCGGAATGCAGTTCTGCAATTCAATCTGCCGGAACATGGGCTGGTGCTCCAGAAAACTCAGGGTTTCGTTGGCCATCCGGTTCAGGCTGACTTTGCTCAGCATCAGCGGGCCGGGCCGCGCATAATTCAGCAAGCCGCGCACCGCCGATGAAATTCGCTTCGCGCCTTCGATGCATTGCTCAATCTCCTCGCGCGTTTCGCCGCTGGCATCTTTCCACTCCAATTCCAGGTGCGACAGAATTCCCAGCAGCGGGTTGTTGATCTCGTGGGCCGCTCCCAGGGCAAGCTGCGCCAGCGACGCGTACTTCTCATAATCCGTCAGTTGCGACTCGAACTGCATCTTCTCTTTGGCCAGTTCGCGTTCTTCTTCCAGGCGACGCAGCAGTTCCTGTTGCGCCACATTACGCTCGTACTCGCGATGATCGGCGAGTTCCTTCGACCGCGTGGCCTCGCGCTCGGCAGCTTTGAGTCGCATCCGCAAAAAGCCCGCCACCAGGATCAACAAAACAAATCCTACGGCGATACCGCCCCAGAATCCGCCATTGGGGGCCGGAGGGATGGCACTAAAGCCATACAAGTTCGGCGAGAAAATGAGGGTAACGACGAAAGTCAGCCCCGCAAGGCGCGGAGCGCAAGGCGCACCGCGGCGCGTGCTTCCAACGCGATCGCTCAGCGAAGCCGACAGCAACACGCACCTCCCTACTATGAAGTTCGCTCACTATTGCCGCGGTAGCAGTGACAGCAGTCACCGGAACAGGTGATGGGTGAGTGTCGGCACATCCAAGGGGGTGAAGAGGCTGTTGAAAGTGTGCGCAGGTAACGGTGGAAGCCCCCTGCTTCAGCAGGGGGGAGCTGGACTTCAGTCCAGCGGAAACGCGGTTCTTCTTAGTCGGGGCTGTAGCCGCGAGATTTCCCTATGACCAGCGCTAAAGCGCATAGTCATAGCCGAAACTTTTCCCCCGCATAAATGCGGGGGCTTGCACCCTGCTTTGCTATTCGGCAACCACTGTTACGCGGGATCAACCGCCGGCGCAATCTCCTCGCGCTGGGCGGGCTCCGGCGCGACCACCGGATCGGGAGGATTGACGACTTCCGGCGCCGGCGCGGGATGGGCATCGTCTTCCGCCAGCGAAACATACGCTGCCAGACGCGCCAGGCTTAGCAAATCAGCTCCGGCGCAATAGAGCAATGCGATCGCCGCCATGATGAGCAGCACCCAGCCTGGCGCCAGATGCTGCGTCCAACTCAGGGGCGCCAACATCGCCAGCGACATGGTGGCAAACCACACCAGCCGAAGCGGAAGGAAGCCCAGCCCCAGCAGAAACATTCGTCCGCCTCGTCGCGAGACGAAGTCCACCGATTGCGCCAGAGCGTCCATCGCCGGCGCGCCATTGCGAATGCAAAACAGCGGCGCGACTCCGAAGAACCAATTCAATGTGCCCCCGACCCAAACGGCCACGCCGGTCCCGAAGACCAAACATAACGCGACCAGGCCGCCGTGGCCCTCCGCAGCCATCGCGCTGCCGATCATCACGCACGCGATTGCGGCTGCCAGCGCGATCAACGACCACGCCGCGCGCAGCAGATGCAGAACAAAGATGGGTGAGAATTGCCAGGTCATCGGGCCCGGCTCGTCGTCGGCGCTGAACATGGCCACCAGACGGCGGAGCGTGGCGGCCCGCCCAACTGTCGCGGCGAAGCACCACAGCAGGGTCACACCCAACAGCAGGACCGATTGCTCAAGCACGAAGCGCGCCAGGCTGCCGCGGAAGATGTGTTGAAGAGCGTCGGAGAGCAACTGCGGCTGCATGGTGCTGAGCAGAAATTCGTCGCCCCGCGAGATTTTTAGACTGTCGAGAAACAGCCCACCGGAAATAATGGCCAGCGCCCAGGCTGCAAAACCGAAGCACCACCGCCATGCCAGCTCAGCCGCCAACAGCGCCGGCTCGTGCCACAGAGCGGCAAAGCCATCCTGAAACGGCGAACCCTCGCTGCCCGGACGCGACATGGATAAAGCATAGCAGCACCTTGAGCCCCGTCGCCGTACCGCATATGATTCAAGGCGTACTATGGCCGCAAGGCATTTCTACTCGCTCGATCAATTCGTGCAGCAACCTTGCTGCCGCTCCGAGGAGGCCAAAAGATGTTTGCACGCAACGCCCACTTTCGCGTGAAATCGCTCAACCTGGCAGCGGACTTCTCCGCGACGCTCGAGAACGAGGTGCTTCCGTTACTGCGCCAGCAGAAAGGTTTCAAAGGCGAAATCACCTTGTCGAATCCCGGTAACCTGGAGCGCATCTCCATCAGCCTGTGGGACAGCAAGAGCCATGCGGAGGCGTACGACGCCCATATCTACGCCCAAGTGCTGAAGATTCTTTCCAAGGTGATTGATGGGAAGCCCAAGATTCGGACGTTTGAAGCGGTCGCTTTAAACCTCAACCCCGACACGGTCGCTATGCGCGAGAGTTTGTGACGGCTCCTCCTGGCGCAGCACCCGCAGTGCACCTTCCATCAGCGCCTGCAGTTCGTCCTCGCCCGCATACACGACGGTCGGAGCGATCCAACCTACAGAATCGGTCAGCCGCGAAATCAAGCGTTGGGAATGCGCCATGCCGCCGGTGAACAGCACCGCGTCCACCCGTCCACACAGCACGGCCGCCATGGCTCCAATCTCTTTCGCAATCTGATAGGCCATCGCATCGAACACGCTCTTGGCCTTCGCGTCACCGCCCGCAATGCGGCGCTCCACTTCCAGCAAGTCTTTGGTGCCGAGATAAGAGTACAGTCCACCTTCGCGAAACAGCAGCGCGTCCACCTGCTTCTGGGTGTACTTGCCACTGAAGCAGAGCTCGACCAACTGCATCGCCGGCACGCCACCGGCACGCTCCGTAGAGAATGCGCCTTCTTCGCGCGAGTTGGTCGCATCCACCATCAAGCCGTTTTCGTGGGCTGAAACCGAAATGCCGCTGCCCAGGTGGGCCACAATCAACCGCAGTGACTCGTACCGTTGGCCGCGCTCGCGCGCGTAACGCTTGGCCACCGCTTTCGAATTCAGGGCGTGCGACAGACATTGCCGCCCGAACAGCGCCGATCCCGAAAACCGCGCGCAATCCGTCCACTCATCCACGCTGACGGGATCGACAACGTAGGCCTTCGCGCGCGTCTTTTGCGCGATGTCATACGCCAGAAATGCGCCGAGATTGGCGGCGTGTTCGCCGCGCCGGGCCAGTCGCAACTCTTCCAGCATGTCCTCATTCACGACGTAGGTGCCGCTGGCCAGTGCGGGCAGCAGGCCGCCGCGTCCCACGACGGCGTCAAGCTCGCCGACATTGTGTCCCGCTTCGACGATTGCCGTCTGTATCTGCTCCGAGCGAAATCGCTCCTGCTCAAGAATAGGGCGCCCCTGGAACTGCGCCATCTCGGCATCCGAGTGCCGGACGTTCTTGACGTACTCAGGACGCGCATTCACGTACAGCGCGATCTTCGTGGAAGTAGAACCCGGATTGATTGCGAGAATTCTGAATTTACCGGCTGGCATAAATCACCCCCAGCGCGATGGAGTTCACCTTGTCGTCCACACTCTCCACGCGCGATGGAATCAGGATCGGGACCCTGGCGCCCGCCACCACGTGCGCGCATTGCGAGCCGCCCAGGTACTTAACGGACTTGCCCAGCAGGTTGCCCGCCTCAATGTTCGGGACCACCATGCAGTCGGCGTGGCCGGCCACGGGATGCGCAATGCCCTTGGCGTGCGCCGCAGATTCCAGCAGCGCGCAATCGAGCGCCAGCGGACCGAAGATATCCACCTCACCAAACTCGCCGGCTTCGCCCATCTCGGTGAGCCGCCTGGCATCCACGCTGGAGGGCACCGACTCGCTGACGGCCTCGGTGGCGCTCATCAGCGCGATCTTCGGACGCGCCATCCCCAGCGAACGCATGACTGCAATCGCGTTCTGCACAATCTGCTTTTTCTGCTCCAGGTTCGGCAATACATTCAGCCCGCCGTCGGTGATGCCCACCAGTCTGATTTCGCCCGCCAGCTTGTCTTCGTAGAGCAGCACGTCGCTCAGCAGACGTCCCGTCCGCAGTCCAATCTCTTTGTCCAGCGCGGCGCGCAAAAGCTCGTCGGTGCGGAGATGCCCCTTCAGCAAGAGATCGACGTGGCTATCGCGCGCCAGTTGGACTGCGGCGGCCGCGGCATCGTCCGCGCTGACCAACTCGGCCCCGGCCATCAACCCGAAGAGCCCGAGCGCCTTCGCCTGGGCGCGAATTTTCTCCTCGTTGCCGATCAGTACGGGAATGGCAATCCCGAGATGCAGCGCACCATCGGCTGCGGTCAGCGCGACCTCGTCATCCGCCGCGACGATCCCCACGCGCTTGGGACCCAAGGGTTGAGCGCGGCGACGGAGTTCCGCGAAGCTGGTTATCTTCTCAGTGTCAACTGCAGAACCGGTCAAGATCATGACTCTATTCTTGCCCACCCCGGCATGGGCCCGCAGTGAGGCCGGTCACAATCGCCAGCCCGGTTACATACAAAATTCCGTTACCATTGGGGGATTACAAAACCGCTACGCAAAGAAAGGCGATCTCATGTCGGACTATCTGCTCAAGACCGAAGCCTCGGCGTACTCCTTTGCTGATCTGCAACGGGACAAGCTGACCGTGTGGGACGGAGTCACGAATCCCGTCGCAGTGAAACATCTGCGGGAAATGAAGCCCGGAGACCGGTTGGTCATCTACGAGACAGGAGATCGCAAGAGCGCAGTTGGCAGCGCGTCGGTAGTTTCTGTCGATGCCACCGATCCCAGGACACCGCTGGTGAAGATCAAGTCCGGCGAAGCGCTGGCGCGGCCGGTCTCTCTGCAGGAAATCAAAGCCAACAAACTCTTCGCCGACTCGCCCCTGGTGCGTCAGGGAAGGCTTTCCGTCGTGCCGTTGACACCGGCGCAGTACAAGGCGCTGACGGGAAAATAAGGGCAGGGCCACTTCATCCAGCTCCTGGATTTGTCATCACGAACGGCATTCATGCCGTGAGGGATCTGCTGTTTCCTTCCCGTGCTTACAAACGCGGATAAAAGCAGAATCTCGCTTCGCTCGTAATGACAAATCCAGAGAAAACTAAAGTCCAGCTCCCCCTGCTAAAGCTGGGGCTTCCACCAGAACTATTCTAGATAGTTTTTCTGCATCAGGCCCTGTCCCACTGCCGAATTGACATAGCCCGGCCTCGTGCATCAGAATTCTGAAACTCAGTTTCCCGAGTTTTATACCACTTGTGGGATTCCCAAGAGAGGTTTGGCCTCAATCCTTGCGTCTGTTGATGCAGGCGCCGCCCATCACTGTCGCACAAGCGACCCTTTAGAAAGAGGTCTGTCTTGACGAAGAAGCTGTTGCTTGCCGTGCTCACATTCCTGTTCGCTGCCGCCTGCATCGCCCCGGCGCAGACGCTGACACAACTTACTCACCAACCGCCGAACGGAGCCGGCATTGGCTTTTTGCTGACCGATGGAACCGTGATGTTTCAAGGCAACAACTTGAACGACTGGTGGAAGCTGACGCCCGATATTAATGGGAGCTACGTCCATGGCACGTGGACCCAACTCGCCAATCTGGCCAGTAATTACGATCCCGATGCCTTCGCTTCGGCGGTATTGGCTGACGGCAGGCTGCTGATTGAAGGCGGCGAATACAACTTTGGAAATTTCGTGCTCACCAACCTGGGCGCGGTTTACGATCCCAAGCTCAATACCTGGACGCCGCTGACTCCTCCCACAGGGTGGGACTACATTGGCGACTCGCCGTCGGTGGTGTTACCCAATGGACATTTTCTTATCGGCCGGAAATTGGATATGCAGGTGGCGGAACTGGATCCAAAAACGATGGTGTGGACAGCGATGGGGTCAAGCGGCAAAGCCGACTTTAATGCCGAAGAGGGCTGGACCCTTATGCCCGGCGGCACCGTTCTGACCGCCGACGTGCTCACCAATCCCAACTCGGAGAGATACATTCCCTCGATGCAGGAATGGGTTTCGGACGGCAGCACGATCGCCTTGCTTCAGGGCCCTCCAGAAGAGGGTTGTATCCCGTACGGAGGGGGCGAATATTGTCCGCCGGGTGAAATCGGCCCCGCCATTTTGCGGCCCGACGGCAGTGTGTTCGCAACCGGCGCGCTCCATCTGGGCGCCAGCACCGGGCACACCGCGGTCTATCATCCCGGAGCTCACCCTACCGATCCCGGTACCTGGGTCCCCGGACCGGACTTCCCCAATGGCGATGACGCGGGCGATAACTTTGCGGTGCTGTTGACCAACGGCAAGGTGCTGGTCGAGGGTAACTCGGGGAGATTTTACGAATTCGACGGCACCCACTTCACCGCTACGTTGGAGAGTAACGGCGGCAGCTTATTGGTGCTGCCAACGGGAGAAGTGATCGTCGGGGGCTCGGAGGTCTACACCGCGACGGGTACCTTCATCCAACCGTGGGCGCCGCTCATCACGGTTTGTCCCAGCACAGTTGTTCGCGGCCAGAGCTACTTCATTTTTGGCCGGCAATTCAACGGGCTGTCACAAGCCGCTGCCTTTGGCGACGAGTATGAGACCGCCACCAATTATCCGCTGGTGCGGATCAAGAACAACGCCACCGGACATATTTTCTACGCCAAGACCCACGACCATAGCACCATGGGAGTGGCCACCGGCGCTGTCCCGACCTTCACGCACTTCGACGTGCCTGCCGGGATGGAGACCGGGCCCAGCACGCTCGTAGTGGTGGCGAACGGCATTCCGTCGCTCCCGGTGAATGTGACGGTCAACTAACTCCGCAACTCAAGCTGTCGCTCATTGTCCCTCTTGTGCCGCTGAAGTCAGGTGGCGCAGGAGGGACAATGGCTTTCCGCGAACGAGGGGAAATTTCTTCCTTAGTAATGTTGACAGTCAAGAGTTGCGATCTATGGTTGATGCCGGGCAGTTAGCTCGTTCTTGATTTCGACGACCGTGTTTCCCTCTCCGAGGAAATCATAATTCCCCGCGGTGCTTCCCACGTGAAGCAGGCCGTCGGAATTCACCTTGACATTGTTGATCGCCGCCGCGGAGAGCACGATATCGGGCTCACAAAAGTTGGGGCTGGGAGCCGCAATACAGTGGTAGGTCAACCCGCCCGACGACGATACCGTCAACATGCCGCTGGAGTACCACTCCGGCGCTCCTACTTTGTTCTTGGAAAAAAATCCCAGCTTGTTGACATGCCGGTGACGCACCCGGAAACTGCGCCCAAAGCTGGGCGCGGTGGGCGTGGGCGCCACCACCCTCGGCGGCTGATTTTCCGCAACCGTCGGTTGGGTTTGCACGGGCGCCGGTGGCGGCTGCGGCTTCGGTTGCCGCTGCGGCTTGGGCTGCGGTGGGACGGCCTGGTGAGTTGGTTTGTGCTGCGCTACCTCCGGCGTGGTGGACACGCTCGGCAACGTGAGAGTTGGCGGCGGCTGATTGCCGGAGGTTTGCTGGCTAGGCGTTTGCGCCGGCGATGAACCGCCGCCTCCGCCCGACAGGCTGCCCGCAGGCTTGTTATTGACCGCCTCATGCGAATTGGAACTTTTCCAAAGCACCACTCCAGCGATCAGCAGCAGAACCACGAACGCCGCGCTCAACATGAAGAGCTTAGACCGCAAGAATTCGGAGGCCGAAGCCTGCCGCAGCGGAACATCCGGTTGCGCGAACGCGCCGCTGGGGGCCTGCGTTGGTCCTTGAGCTTGTCCCACTGCCGGCGGAGGCGGCGTAGTTGACACGTTCTGCCACCCGCCACCCGTAACCGGCCGGCTCCCGGTTGGAATTCCCGGCGCCACCACTTGTCCGGTGCCCGGCGCCGGCGTGGAATAGACGGCATCGGGCCGCTCCAGCGCGGCGCCAAATTCCTCCACCGTCCGGAAGCGCGCCGCCGGATCTTTCTCCATGGACTTCAGTACGGCCGCCTCAATTCCCGGAGGGATGTAAGGGTAATAAAGACTAAGCGGAGGTGGCGGAGTATTGACGTGGTCGTACTGCACCTGAAAGTCGCTTTCGCTCTCGAAAGGAACGTGGCCGGTCAGCATCTGGTAGAGAGTCACTCCGAGCGAGTAGATGTCGGACCGAATATCAACCCCCTGGTTCTTGATTTGCTCAGGAGACATGTAGGCGACGGTGCCCACGGCCACTCCGGTGCGAGTCAATCTTCTGCCGCTCATGACCTTGGCAATACCAAAGTCCATCACCTTCACGATGCCGTGCCGGTTAATCATGATGTTGGCCGGCTTGATGTCGCGATGAATAATTCCGAAGCGATGCGCAAACCCGATGCCGAGCAATGCCTGCTTGAACAGCGGCACCGCGTCATGATGCTGCATCACGCCGTTGCGCAAAATGGTTTCCTCGAGATTGATGCCATCGACATACTCCATGGCGATGAGCCAGTTGCCATCTACATTGATGAAATTGTAGAGAGTCGCAATATTGGTGTGGTTCAGGTTGGCCTGGGCCTTGGCTTCTGACTGGAAACGCTCGATCAGTCCGGGATCGCGATTCAACTCGCTGGAGAGAAACTTGATGGCTACTGTCCGGTCGAGGTTCACATCGACGGCTTTGTACACCACACCCATGCCGCCCTCGCCCAGCTTCTCTTCGATTCGATAGTTCGCAATCTGTGTTCCAATCATGAAAAGCTCACCTCTACTCCCTTGGCGTCGTTGCCCCATCCATCTTTAAGACTTGCAGCGTGATGTTATCGGGCGCCCCGCGTTCCTTGGCGCGGCGCACCAATTCCCGGCAGGCATCGGTGGCGGAAAGACTTTGCAGAGTCTCCAGCAGGTCCTCGTCGGTCAGCAAGCTCCACAGGCCATCGGTGCAAAGCAAAAGGATGTCGCCCGGCAACAACGGGACGGGCTGCGAAATTTCCGGCTCGAAGTCCCCTTCCACGCCCATGGCCTTGGAAAGAATATGTCGGTCGGGATGATTCTCGGCATCCTCCGCCGGGATGATACCGGCGGCAACCAACTGGCCGACGCGGGAATGATCGCTGGTCATGCGCGTCAGCGCCCCATCGCGCAGCAGGTAGAGACGGCTATCGCCGATGTGGGCATAGCAGAGTTGCGAATCGGTCAGGGCAACGGCGGTGCAAGTGGTTCCCATTCCGGACAGTTCAGCATGGTCTCGAGCGTGTTGCAGGATTTGTTCATTGGCCAACTGGAAACCAACCCGCAGCGCGTGTTGCGGACTGCCATCGCTGTCGCGGTAGGCCTGGCGCACGGTTTCGACTGCCAGATGACTGGCTTCTTCTCCGCCTTCGTGACCACCCATGCCGTCGGCTACAATTGCCAGCCGCCCCTTGCGTTCAAATTCCTCGTCACTATCCGACTCCCAATAGCCGTAATAGTCCTCGTTGTTCTCGCGTTGCAAGCCAACATCGGTAAGGTTGGCCAGCTCAATTCCAGATCGAATCTTCATGGGCGTTTACTGGGGGCCTATAAGCACTTGAATTTCAGGGTGACCTCGCCCAGGCGGATCAGATCGTTGTCCTTAATCTCCTCCCGCGCAATTCTTTTGTCGTCGCGATTCAGGAAGGTGCCATTGGTGGAGTCCAGGTCCGTCAGAAAAAATTTGCCCTCCTGGACGCGCAGACTGGCGTGCTTGCCGGAAATCGTGGGATGCATAATCACGATGTTGCACGAAGGGTCGGAACCCAGCGAATTCTGTCCATCGCGGACCCGATAGTCTTTTCCCTTGTCGTTGCCATCGAGCACGACGACCCAGCCCATCAGCGGAGCTTTATGCAAGTCGGCCATCACCACCGTCTTGCGTGCCGGAGCCGGAGCCGCAGCAGGCTGGACCGCGGGAATCGACGCCGCCGTCGGTGTTGAGGCGGATGAGTCGATGCGGGTCTTCTTCAGGTCCGCTGCCCCCGGCATAAAGCCGGTTTTCTGGCAATACGGGCACATGTCCCAGGAGTCTTCCATCTGATGTCCGTTGGCACAGAACTTAGCCACTGTATCCCCCAATCTTTCGCGCTACTCGGCTAGACACTGTAATAGGTGAAGGTTGCGGCAGACCTGCCGATCAGAATGCGGTCCCCATTCTTCAGCGGCACCTTGCTGACTCGGGGAGAATCCATGGAGTTGATAAAAACTCCGTTGGTAGAGCCGTGGTCGATTAACATCACGCTGCCATCCAAAGGTACGACCCAGGCGTGCTCTTTGGAAACGTCATCCTCGGCTAGGATGATCTGGCACTTGGACGAATCGCGCCCAATCAACAATCCCTGCTTCGGTACGGGGAACCGTTGTCCTGAGAGCGCGCCCGCAACACACTGCAGACTACCGTAGGTTTGCCCGGGCTGGTTCTGCGCTGGCGGAGGTGAAGATAACTGCGGCTGGCGTCCCATCGACGCCCCGGCGACTGCGGCCGTGGCGGCAGCGGCGGGCGCCATTTGCGGCTTCCGCTTGGCAATCACAAATCCGACGATTGCCAGCAGGACGACCGCGACTCCGACCCAAATCAGAGTTCCATATTGGAAGCCACCCCCGTTGGGAAGACGATCGATGTATTCCTGCACGAAGGGAAAGCCGGCGCTCTCTTCTTTTATCCGCAACAACTGAAGTCTCGCCTTGGTGAAATCGCCCGACTCGAACGAGGCCAGCGCTTCCCGGTATTGCGCCGACAGCTCACTGTCGCGAGGTTTAATGTTCAGCTCCTGAATGAACTGGTTGGCCACCGACATGGGAACCAGATAATTGATTCCCTGAACGTCTTCGCCGGGCGCGCCGAAGGTGGCAATTCCGATGACCTCTCCGCGCTCATTGAAGCCCGGCCCGCCGCTGTTCCCGTGGTTGATGGCGGCATCGGTCTGAATCGCTTTCCATCCGCCGGGCATGGGTGCAGCGCGGCTGAATCTTCCCGCCGTTAACGTAGCTTCCACGCCAGGTGTCTCGTGCGTTCCTCCCACTTCCGCCGCTGCCGGAAAGCCCATTACATAGATCTGGTCGCCCTGCGACAAGGTGCTGTCGTCACCGACGGGAACCGTAGGAAGATTGTTTTGCTCGACCTTGAGGATCGCAACATCTTTGCCCGGGGTGGGCTCGCCCTGTTTCCTGACATCACATTCCAGGTCTTTGGTTATCGTGGTCACGCCATTAAATACCGGAATGCTGGCAGTGATCCTTTCAGGTTTCACGTCGGAGTCGATGACCTTAATGCCGCCGCCATTGCTGTATCCGCGGAAGAAATATTGCCGGAAAGCTTTAATCAAATCGGCGCGCAACGGATCGTCGTCCGACAGTTCGATTTTCGCCGTCAGGCTTCGTATGAGCGCATCCGACCGCTCCTTCACCACCCGGCTGGCGACGTAATAGATAAGCTGGTCCTGACCCATGCTGACGACGTGGTCATTGGTCACGATGTAGCCGTCGGGCGTGATGATGAAACCCGAGCCCTGACCTTGGATTTCGCGGCGCTCGACCGTGCCTTCACTACCGCGGGTCAAATAGATGTCGGGATGTTTGGCGATCTCCTGCAACATGGCGCGGCTTTCGTCGTTACGCGCGATGAGGCCCGCCCTGGCCTGGCGGCGAATGCTTTTCTCCAGCGCATCGGAGTTATTGATGGCGGGGTTCCAAACCCCCAGTCGGGCTTGCCACACGCTGTTGATCATGATCACGCCGGGCTTGTTGCGCTCGGCAATTTCGTGGCCGCTGAGCACCTTGGGCGCGTCGGCGCGGACGCTTGCGCAGACGACCAGCGCCATCGTAAGCATCACGAGCCCTGCGGGTAGTCGAGAAATACCAGACCTTCCCGCCTCGTTCTTACGGGAGCCATGCGTTGCCTGTGTCATGAACGGACCTCCAGTGAACCTGTGGATCGAATGATCTTTACCTCAGAGACCGAAATCGAGCGCAGATGGCCACCGCTTCGAGAAGAAAAAGGCTCAATATCCCATTCGGAAGGGACCAGGCATGCATCGTGGCGCCAGGATTCGGCTTAGGTGGGAGGGATTATACCTCAAGTATTTTGCGCTTTCGACCACAAATTAACGGCCACCTGGTCGAAATCTTTCCGATTCGGGACCGCCCATGCCAGGCGCTGAGCCCTCGGACCTGCCGTTTCGTTATCACCGCCCGGCGGCTATCCCGCCTGCTACACTCGAATGTTTTGCAATGCGTCTGGACGCACTGATAAATCCCCTTTGAGGCAATCATGGACATAAAAACCGTTGGCGTTATCGGCGCGGGCACCATGGGCAACGGCATCGCCCACGTTTTCGCGAAAAGTGGATACAACGTGGTGCTGGTTGACGTGGAGCAGCGCTTCCTCGATCGCGGGCTGCAAACCATCACCAAGAACCTGGAACGCGAGGTGGCGAAGAACAAGCTGACGGCCGAGCAGCGCGATCAGGCGCTGGCGCGCATCGCCGGCACGCCCGACCGCAAGCGGCTGGCCGACTGCGATTTCATCGTGGAAGCCGCCAGCGAGCGCTTTGAGATCAAGGCCGAGCTGTTTCGCGAGCTCGACGCCATGTGCCGTCCCGAGGTCGTGCTGTCGTCCAACACTTCGTCCATTTCCATAACCAAGCTGGCCGCGGTCACCAAGCGGCCCGACAAAGTCATCGGGATGCACTTTTTTAATCCCGTGCCGGTGATGGAACTGGTCGAGCTGATCCGCGGATTGGCCACGTCAGACGAGACATTCGCGAGCGTTAAAGCACTGGCAGAAAAATTGAAGAAGACCCCGGTCGAGGTGAACGACGCGCCGGGCTTTGTTTCTAACCGCGTGCTGATGCCGCTGCTGAACGAAGCCATGTACGCCGTGATGGAAGGCGTGGCCACGCCCGAAGCCGTGGACGCAGTCTTCAAGTTGGGGATGGCGCATCCCATGGGCCCGCTGACGCTGGCCGACTTTATCGGGCTCGACGTGTGCCTCGACATTATGCGGGTGATGCAGTCGGGGCTCGGCGATCCCAAGTACCGCCCCTGCCCGCTGCTGATCAAGATGGTCGATGCCGGATGGCTCGGCCGCAAGTCGGGCCGCGGGTTCTATCAGTACTAATCGCTGTATGGAATTGTCATTACGAGCGAAGCGAGGAATCTGCTTTGCTTACGCCGGTAACAATGGCTGGGAAACGGCAGATCCCTTGCTGTGCTGGTGATGACAAGAGCAATGACTTAACGACGCACACTTCGCCTTCGCCCAAGGCAGGCTGCGCTCAGCATGACAAGTGCTGGATCAGGGTTCTAGCGCTGCCGCGCCGAGCGGCTCCTGATTCTTCGAGTGGCGATCGTCGGCTCTATCGAAATTGGCAGCAGCGAGCCCAGCGGGCAAAAGTCACACTTGGGCTGCTGCTTCAGGCAGTAGTGTTTTCCCACCTGCACCAGAAGCCCGTGCATTTCGTTATAGACCTGCGTCCGCGGGCTGCGTTGCGCGGTGCTCATCGCTGAAGCTTCATGAACTGGCGGGCGTTGCTGTTTGCCCGGACGGAACGACTCGACGGGTTGCTCGCGTTGAAGTGCGCGCTCGATGAGGTTGCGAACGTCGTCGTATTTCGCGCCGGCGCTCACGGTCAGGTGCCGCTGCAAGATGCGGCGAGTGTAGGCGTCAATCACGAAAACCTCGTGACCGCCCGCGTACAACAGGATCGAGTCCGCGGTCTCCGGTCCGATACCGTTCTGGGTGAGCAGGTCGGCGCGCAACTGTTCGGTGGGAGTTGCGAACATCTGCTCCAGCGAGCCGCCGTGGCGCGCATTGAGAAACGCGACAAAATTCTTCAGCCGCTGGGCCTTCTGACGAAAGTAGCCGGAGGGACGGACCAGAGTTTGCAAGTCCGGTAGCAGGAGTTCTCGAATGCCTTCCACGCTAAGAACTCCAGCGGCGCGCAGATTGCTCATGGCGCGCTCGACGTTGGTCCAAGAGGTGTTTTGCGTTAGGATGGCGCCAACGATCACTTCGAACGGAGTCTCTGCCGGCCACCAATGCTGGCGACCCCAGGCGCGCGAAAGCTTGCGATAGATCGCGCGCACCGTGGCTTCCGGCCTTCTGGCTGGGGGTTTCACTCCGTGGACTGCTTGCCTTGTTTCAGTTGCTGCTTCCATCCCAAAATGCGCGCCTTGTTGGACTCGGCTTCGGCCTCCGGGACCATGCCCTTGCGCTGATACAGAATGGAGAGGCTGGTGTGCGCCAGCACATCGTCGGGATCGAGTTCGGCGATGCGCTTGGCGACTTCGATGGCTTGGTCGAGCTGCCCGGTGTCCTGGTAAACCCGCGCCAGGCCGTGCATGGCGTCGAGGAAGGACGGATCGGCAGCGATGGCGGCTTCGTAATGCTCGATGGCTTCCTGGTGATGGCCCTCAGCGTACAGGTCGAGCGCCGCGTAGTAATGCTCTTCAGCGGCTTGTCGGGATGGGTTGCGGGTCATCGATATACTGATTATAGCCATGCGTTATATCCTGCGCTTCTTGTGGAACGCGACTCGCGGCCATCGTCTCGCCCCGTGGCGCAGCCCTTATTTGCGCTGGAGAATTGAAACCTACACCGGCATCAAGATGCAGAGCATTGGCTTTCTGGAATTTTTTGGATTTACGTGGCGCGAGCGCGCCGAGTTGTTCCGCTTTCTGAAGTGGACAGGCGAAATGGAACATTACGCGCGGGTGAAGCCGAAGAATCCGTAGTGCGGATTTTTTTGAAGCGCAGGCCGCCGGCGAGCGGAGGTCGCATCTAAATTTTCCGTGACTGGAAAGCGGCTGTTGAAGCGATTTCTCGCGGTGTTCCTGATGGCGTTGGGGTTGCTGGTGTTCCTCAACGCGGTGCAGGCGAACGCCAGTACATCAGTAGAAAATAAAAGCAGATCCCTAGCTTCGCTCGTGATGACAAATCAAAATGATTTAGCTGAAGCACCGCCCATTAGCCCCGCGTCTGCTTTGATCCGGTGATCATCCAACAGCGTTCCCGCGCAGGGGCTGAAGCCCTGACGTTTCTGCGGAGCATTCGGCACGACTAAAAGTCGTGCCCTGACGCGTTAGTTGTGATGTTGTCCGCCGCACCTGCGCCTACCTTCTCGCCAACGGCTGGCGAGAAGGGTGGTGGACCGTCTAATTGCTAATTGCTGCCCTATCCCCGGTACTGTTTGTAGAAGAAATACGCCGTCAAGACGAAGCCGATCACGATAACGATGGCGCGGACGTATTCCGGTTTGGTCTTACGCGCGTAGAAGGCGCCGAAGTAGCCGCCGGTGATGGCGCCAATAATCATGAGGATCGCCTGCGGCCAGTACACCACGTGCGGCGTCAGAACGAACAGGATGGTGGCCACGCCGTTGGACACGGTGGTGAGCCAGGCCTTGAGGGCGTTCATGGTGTGGATGTGGTCCATGCCCAGCAATGCCAGCACGGCGAGCAGCAGGATGCCGCCGCCGGCGCCGAAGTATCCCAGATAAAACGCGATAAACATCTGCAGGAAAATCCCGCGGCCGGTGGCGAACTCATGATGCTCGCCGTGCTCGGCCCGTTGCTGCACCCAGCGGCTAATCCGGCCGCTCATCATGAAGATCACGGTGGCAAGCAGGAGCAGCCACGGCACCAGAATCATAAAAGTCTTGGGCGGAGTTTTGAGCAACACCCAAGCGCCCAGAACTCCTCCGAGAATGCCGGTGATGGTAAGCGGTACCAGGACACGCCGGGGCAGACTGCGAAACTCATGGCGATAGGCCCAGACGCTGGCCGGCTGTCCCGGCCAAAGGGCGACGGTGTTGGTGGCGTTGGCGTTGATGGGTGGGATGCCGACGAACAACAACATGGGGAACGAGACAAAGCTGCCGCCTCCGGCCACCGAATTCATGGCGCCGGCAAGCAGGGCGGCGAGAAACAGAACGGTCCCGTGGGCGACGTGCATACGCGAAGAAAATTGATAGTATCAGCCGCGGAGAGGAAAGCGGTAACAACTGGCCTGATGGTCGAAGGTGGCGAAAATTCCACTTATGGCACTTTTTACTAAGGCGTGGGGACGCCGGACCCGCATGGGCAGTGGCTTTTCGTGCACGGCCTGTGGAAAAACCGCATAAAATATGGCGAAAACGCTTTCCACTCGAATGAGGTTGGTGTAAGATACGCCACATTGAGCATAATTACTGCTCAAATTTTCAAGGAGGATTTACTAATGGCAACAGGCATGACCAAGACCCAGCTCGTCCGCCACATGGCCGAGAAGATGGAACTGAACAACAAACAGGCTGCTGCGTTCCTCGAGTCGCTCGCGGAAGTTGCAATCAAAGAGACCAAGAAGAACGGCGTATTCGTGGTACCGGGTCTGGGCCGTTTGGTGAAGTCGAATCGCAAGGCGCGCATGGGCCGCAATCCGCAAACCGGCGAAGCGATCAAGATCCCTGCCAAGGTCGTGGTGAAGTTCCGCGTGGCCAAGGCCGCGAAAGACTCCATTGCTCCCAAGAAATAGTGTTACTTTTTCCTGAAGTGAAGGCCGGCCATGCGCCGGCCTTTTTTTCAGTTGCTAGTTGCCAGTTTGAGTTCGAGTTATCAGATGTCAGTAGGCAAATCAGTTCACACTCATTCTGAAATCAGAATGAGTGGGGCCGCCGAAAACGTGACCCCCGATTTTCCGGCACGTCACAGGAACATGTGTCCCGAGTCACAGCTTACTGGTGATAAGGCGGCTTACAAATAGCTTATCGGGCCGGTTTCCTTCGGCAGGTGAGTTATGTTGACTTTCGCATTATTTCCCATCGTTCTGTTCTTCCTCGGCGCGGTCCTGGTGACTGGTCTGCCGGTAGCAGTAAGCCTGCAAAGCTATTACGAAAATCGCGGCCGGAAGTCGGCAATTTGTCCTGACTCGGGACAGCCGGTCGAAATTGAAGCCGACGATGAATACGCGTTCTGGAGCGCTTTGCGCGGCCAGGAGCATTCGCGGCTGAAGTCGTGCTCGCGCTGGCCGGAGAAGGCGGACTGCGACCAGGAATGTCTGGCGCAGGTCAATCCTTCGCCAGAGAATGTGGACCGACTGCTGACCAAATGGTATGCGGGCAAGACGTGCGCCATCTGCGAGCGCGAGCTTTGTGCGTCGGATTGGCGGCGGAGCCGGCTGGCGCTGCTCAACGAACAGCACAAGCTGTTCGAGTTGCGGCACATGCATCTCGACGAACTACAGTCAACTTTGCAACACATGCGGCCGCTGTGCTGGAACTGTCATCAGGAAGAGCGCGCCCGGCAAGCAGTACCGGCGCGGACTTTCAAAGGCGATCGTCACGGCTTTCAGGCCGGCACTGGGGAAATAAAGTGTAGGTGCGGCGGGTTGGTTGCTGCCGCGTCGTCACTCGTCGGTTGAGGGGAACGCGCTCCCGTTCCCCTTTTTTTGTTGCTCAGCCCTGTACAATCCGTAGCGAGCGTGGAGAAGACTCCGATGAAACGTTTTGCGATTGCAATCATGATGGTGCTGGTGCTCGGTTGTGCCGGCTGGTCGCAGACCTCATCGCGGCCGGCGGCGCCGAACGCGCCGGTTAAGAAGTCACCGTTGGCGGGTTACGCCGGCACCTGGGTTGGAACGTTTGACGAGCGTCCCTGGCTGACGGTGCAGTTGGCGCTGCAGGGCCAAACCCTCTCCGGGTCATTACGCCGCGCAAACGACCTCAAATTCAATGATGCAGGCGAGCTCAAGAGCATGGGTGATACCCAGGTCACCGAGGTCATCCAGGAGGCGGCGCTCAACGGCGACGGCTTATTGTTGACGGCGAAAAATCCGGACACCAACGAGACGGACCGCTTCACCATGCGGCTGACGGGCGAAAGCACGGCCGAACTCAAGATGAGCGCCATGTCCATGCCTCCTGGCATGCCCAAGCTGAAAGCGTGGAAGGTAACGCGGGCGGGCGCGCCGAGTATACCTGCGGCAAGATAATCAAGAATCATTCACCACCCTTCGGCTTCGCTCAGGGCAGGCTCGACACCGAGGACACGGATAAACTTCGTAGAACCGAAAATTTCTGTTCCTCTTCCGCCGGTTAATTCTCATTCCTATGGCAGTGGGTTCGCCGCGCTCAGTCGAACTGTTACACTGCTGACGACCACGATGACGTCTCCGATTCTACGCATACTGGGTGCGCTCGCAGAACTGGGAAGCGCGGTGTTGTGTTGGTTCCTGGGCAGTGCGCTGGCCGCGCCTTTGCGCCAAGGTCGCCTGTTTAAGCAGGGCGGGACACAATATGCGTTGCTGGCTTTCCTGTTCGTTCCGGCGCTGATTATGGCGGTGGTGGCGCTGTTCTGGGTGCCACCTCGGGTTGCCGGCGGAGGCCCGTTGCCCGAAGGCAGACGCTGGCGCATCGCGCTGGTGGTCATTCTTCTGGCTGCTTTCCTGATCGGGCTGGTGCGTTAGTTTTGGAATGGACGAACGAGTGATGTAGTCCTGCCTGACACCGTTCTGCTTCGGCCTGACTTGAGGGGAAGGAAACGGTAAAAACTCCCGCCATCACTCGTTCCATTTGTCCGGAGACGAGTCACTGCTCGAGCGATCGTTTTCCAGACGCGGAATTCGATTCGGTCGGCTGGCCGGGGGATGCAAGGAATTTGGGACAGCTGTCAGTAGGCAGTTGTCAGTGAAACGACCGCAGGTCGTGCGACAAGGTCGGAATGACGAGTTCAGAAGCCTCAGGGGCCAAAGACTCATCTGGGTCATGGTGCGTTCGGCACGACTAAACAGGCCGCTGGAAAAAGCGATGTTCGGGTAGTGCGGCGCTTCAGCGCCGCGTGAAGGAGCGGAGAAATCTCGGCCTTTAGGCCCGGACGTGTCCGATATCGTTAATATGTGCGTGTTTAGCGGTTTTCTCGAAGCGAGATACCACAGCGGCTAAAGCCGGCTCTCATACATCACTGCAACGCGGGCCTGAAGGTCCGCACTACCCGAGCAGATCAGACCACGCCTCTCAAGTCGTGCCCTGACGCGGTTTGCCTTCAGTACGAGTAGCCGTCGGGCTGCGAGACTGCGCCCACTTCAATTTCGGTGTCCACGTAATCGCATCCCGCCTTCATGGCCCGGCGGTCGAGTTCGAGCAGCTTGGGATTTTTCACCGTCGCCTCCAGCACCGAAATGGCTGACTCGGCGGGGAGACACTCCGTCTCCTCGAGCAGGGCCGCGAGCATGACCACATTGGCCACCTTTGCCGAACCCAAGCGATCGGCGATCTCTGACGCTGGCACACACACCACGCGCGCCTGCGGCGCACTGAAGCCCACCGGCAATTCAGTACTGTTATAGAGAATTAACCCACCCGAAACCACGCTGGCAGCGAACTTATGCAGCGAGAGTTCGTTCATCGCGACCAGTACTTCAGGTTGCGAGATGACCGGCGAACCGATGCGCTCGTGCGATAGCGAAACGTGGCAGTGGGCGCTGCCGCTGCGCATTTCCGGACCATACGACGGCAGCCAGCTTACTTCCATGTGTTCGCGCAGACCCATTTGCGCCAGCAACTGTCCCATCAGCAGGATGCCCTGGCCGCCGAAGCCGGCGATTTTGACAGTGAGATCGCGGGTATGACGGTGGCGTGTGGGCTCGGTTTGCGATTCGCTCTCGTTGACTTCAAGCGCTTCGGCGACGGTCTTCACCGGGATTGTCGGCCCGACTGGCAACTCCGGCTTGCGGTCGCGGAATACACCCAAGGGAAACGCTTTGACGAGGGTGTCGCCAACCCATTGGCGCGCGACTACGGGATCCATTTTCATGATGGTGGGGCAGGGCGAGAGGATTTCGACCAGCGAGAAGCCGCCACCGTTCTTCTGAATCTCCAGGGCTTTCTTCACGGCGCGCTTGGCCTTCATGATGTTCTTCATGTCATTCAGCGCGACACGCTCGATGTAAGTCGGCGTCTCCAGCGCAGCCAGCAGTTCGCATACGTGCAGTGGCAGGCCTTCATTGCTGGCGCGGCGTCCGAAGGGCGAGGTGGTGCACACCTGTCCCATCAGCGAGGTGGGCGCCATTTGTCCGCCGGTCATGCCATAGACCGAATTGTTCACGAAGAATACGCAGATGTTCTCGCCGCGATTGGCCGCGTGGATGATTTCGGCAGTGCCGATGGCCGCCAGGTCGCCGTCGCCCTGATACGACATCACGATGGACTCGGGATGGGAGCGCTTCAGCGCGGTCGCCGCGGCAGGAGCGCGTCCGTGCGCCACCTGAACATTGCCCACATCGAAGTAGTAATAGGCGAAGACCGAGCAGCCCACGGGACTTACCAGAATGGCGCGGTCCTGCAAACCAAGATCGGTAAGCGCTTCGGCAATCAACTTATGGACGATACCGTGTCCGCAGCCGGGGCAATAATGGGTCTGCTGCTGAAGCTCGCCTTTACGTTCGTAGCGATCGTAGAAGGCCGGCGATTTTTCATGAATGACTTCGTACCCGTTCACAATTCCTCCTGGCACCACGTTCCGCAACTGCGGCGGAAGAATAGAGCACCAACGAACTGAACTTCTAGACTAGGGCTGACATGCGCGCGAAAACCTGCGCGGTAACCTCTTCGGCGGCGGGAACATTTCCGCCCGCACGTCCATAGAACTCGACCGGCACGGCACCGTTGAGCGTCAGCTTCACATCTTCCAGCATCATTCCGGTGTTCAACTCGACGACCATTACCGACTTCACGTGCTCGGCGGTTTGGCGAAGCTCGCGCGCGGGAAACGGCCACAGCGTAATGGGACGGAACAGGCCGGCCTTCAATCCCTGCGCCCGCAACTGATCGACCGTAGAGCGCAGCACGCGGGAGACGATGCCGAAGCCGACCAGCAACACGTCGGCGTCTTCCGTTAGATATTCTTCGCAGCGGGTCTCGAGCTCCTGCGCCAACTGATACTTGGCTTCCAGCTTATTGACGTGCGCTTCGAGTACGTCCGATTCGAGGAAGATTGATGTGACCACGTTCTTCCTGGTTTCCGCCGTGCCTTTGACGGCCCAATCTTTTTCCGGCTGCTCGATGTTGCGCAGCTTGATGTCGAGCGGCTCCATCATCTGGCCGACATACCCATCGGTCATGATCATCACCGGATTGCGGTAGCGATCAGCCAGCTCGAAAGCCAGCACGGTGAGGTCAAACATCTCTTGCACCGACGATGGCGCAAGCACGATATTGCGATAGCAACCGTGGCCGCCGCCTTTCACGATGCAGAAGTAATCGCTCTGCTCGGGAGCAATGTTGCCCAGGCCGGGCCCGCCGCGGACGACGTCAACGATGACGCATGGCAACTCGGCTCCGGCGATGTAGGAAATGCCTTCCTGCATCAGGCTGAGTCCGGGGCCAGATGAGGCGCTCATCACCCGCATACCGGCTGACGATGCGCCGTACACCATGTTGATGGCCGAGACTTCGCTCTCCGCCTGCAAGAATGTTCCGCCGACTTCCGGTATCAGAAGGGCGGCATACTCGGCGATTTCACTGGCGGGAGTTATGGGATATCCATAGAATGCCCGGCAGCCCGCCAGCACCGCGCCTTTCACGATGGCGACGTTTCCCTTACACAGTTGCCGCACGAGTCACCTCCTGGTTTTTCGGAATGGGGGCGGTGGCCGCTTTGACCGGAATCAACCGCTCCACGGTGATAGCTCCCGGCTCCGGGCAGCAGTAGAAACAAGCTCCACAGGCTGTGCAATCTTCGCCGGTGTATTGCGCCGGATGCACGCCGTACGGGCTTAGCTCCGGCGCGAGGATGAGGCACTCGGGCGGGCAGGACTCCACGCACAGACCGCAGCCCTTGCATTCTTCCGGATCGATGATCACATTGCCGCGCGGTTGCGATGACATTTTTTGCGCTCCTTACACTTCCACTTCGGTTGGGCAAGCGTTGCGCTGAAACCAGCGCTGGTGCTCGCAATAGTTGTAAAGTTCGTTATGAAACTTGGGATGGGCCACCTGAATCAGCGCCTCGGCCCGCTGGCGAATGGTCCGTCCATGCAGGTAGGCAATGCCGTACTCGGTGACCACGTAGTGCACGTCGCCGCGCGTAGTCAGAACGCCGGCGCCGTTGGTGAGGCGGGGGACGATCCGCGATACCGTATCGTGCTTCGCCGTCGATGGCAGAGCGATGATCGGCTTGCCGTATTTCGAGCGCGCCGCCCCACGGATGAAATCAAGCTGCCCGCCAAAACCACTGTAGAATTGCGATCCGATCGATTCGGCGCATACCTGCCCGGTCAAATCCACTTCGATGGCTGAGTTGATGGCCACCATGCGGTCATTCTGCGCAATGCGAAAGGGATCGTTGGTATAGGCCGAGGGATGGAACTCGAAGATGGGATTCTCGTCGAGAAATTCGAACAGCTTCCTGGTACCCAGCACAAAGCTGAGAATGACCTTACGCGGTTTCCAGTTCTTGCGCTGCCCGTTGATCACGCCCCCTTCGATCAGCGGAATCGCGCTGTCAGAGAGCAATTCGGTGTGCACGCCCAGGTCTTTGCGGTCCATCAAATTAGGAAGGATGGCATCGGGTATGGCGCCTATCCCGCATTGTAGGACAGCGCCATCTTCGATCAAAGACGCCACCTGCGTGCCGATGGCGCGAAACAGCTCCGAACTGGCTTGTACTTTCAACTTGCACAGCGGGCGCGAAAGCTCGACGATAGCGTCAATCTCGCTGACGTGGATGAAACTGTCGCCGTAGGTGCGAGGCATGTTTCCATTGACCTGGGCAACTACATAGCGGGCGCACTTGGCTGCCGTCAGCGTGCACTCCACCCCAACCCCGAAGCTGCAGTAGCCGTGGGAATCGGGAGGCGACACCTGGATGAAAGCGACATCAATGGGCATGTCGCCGCTCTCGAACAGGGCTTCGACTTCGCTGAGAAAGATGGGAGTGTAATCGGCGCGGCCATCATTGACCGCCTCACGAACATTGCCGCCGACGAACAGCGCGTTGTGACGAAAATGTGGCGCCATGTCGGGCGCGCAGTAGGGCGACGCACCCATGGTGAGCAGGTGCATGACCTCTACGTCCTTGACGAAGGGAGCGCGTCCGATCAGGGCTTCGACCAGCACTTCCGGTTCGGCGCAGCCAGGATGGATGTACACCCGCATTCCTGACTCCACGCAAGCTACCGCCTCGCTCGCGGTGACCAGTTTGCTGCGGTATTGTTCAATCCACGACATAGATACAGGGCCCCTTCTAGGCCGAACAGACTTCTGATTTGATGGAGTAACCGGCGGTGGCGCGCTCGTGTCCCAGCGCGGCGTAGTAAATGGCGAGATTAAAAAATTTGTCCAGCATCTCCAGCAATTCCAGCTCGCCGAAGATTTCTGCCGGGCGCTCCAATTCAGCGTATTTTTGCAGGTAATCCCAAAGGTTCTCGCGGACCAGGCAAATCATCCACACCACCTGGCTGATGGGCACACCTTGTGCCGCGCGCTGGGCGCCGACTTCGAGGTAGCGGTTTTCGATGTCGATCTCAGTCTTGCCCAGCAACCATTCGCCCAGATGGCGATAGACCTCGTACACCTTTTCCGTCAGCTCATTGTCAGGAACGTTGGCGTAGGCGGTGCACTTATCGCACGCGCGATAACGATTGAACAGACTGCGGGCCAGCCCGTCGGAATGGCTCTCGATCAGCTTTACCAGGCGGTATGCAAGCAACATGGCGGACCTCTATCCCCTCGGCCACGGTCGCATAAGGCAGGGTGCGACAGTTCGGCTCCGGACCCCTCACTTCTTACATTCAAGTGTCGCCTGTGGGGTGTCCAACGAGCCGTGATTGCTATCACTTGCAAATGTGACGGTGGTCACCCATAGGTTCGTTTTGGGTGCGACGGAGAGCGGGCAACGGATGAGCCCCGAGCGATGCTCATCCGTTAAATCGTAACCTGAAGGAAGACAACAGATGGCTGTCGATCAGCATTATCGAGATACCGATGACTGCTGAAAGATCTCGGCCCAGGCGTTTTGGTCTCCATTTGTGCCATCGATCAAGACCATCGTGGTTGGCGAAACTATGTAGCCGATGCCGACCGTGTTTGCCCCGCTGGTGAGCACCATTCGTCCCGTGCTGTCCACCGAGTAGGTGAACGTTGCCATCTGATTCAGGTTCGTACCGCCCGATCCGCTCTGATCGAAGGTGTCGACGATGTTTCCATTGCCGTCGCTCAGGAGCGACTCGACGTAGGTGTTCACGCTGGAAATGCCCGCCGGCAGCGTCCCTCCCAGAGACTCGCCAGTAAACGAAGCGTTGGTGAAAGGACCAGCCGATTGCGGTTCGAAAAAGCCCAGGCTGGCGCCAGAGCCATTGCTGATTGCGAAGCCTTCATTGGGGCCTACCAAGTAAGCGTACTGCGTACTGCCATCTGTGAAATTGATCACTGTCCTGCTATTGGGAGCAACGGTGTAGGTGCCGATAGAGGTACTCTGTCCTACCACGCCGTTCTTGTTTTGATCGAGCTTGGCGGTGACATTGCCGTTGCCATCGGCGGTAACCAACCCTACGAGTACGTTGCTTCCCCCCTGGCCGGACTGGCCCGCGGCATGTGTGATGCTGTGCCCGTTCATGGTTCCGTTGTTGAAGCTCCCGCTTTGCCGCAGAATGGTGCCCGTGACCACCGGTCCTCCGCTGTCAATCTGAATGAACAGCCCTTCGTTCGCCGAAACTGCATAGGTAGCGATATTGGATGTGAAGTGTTGGCCAGTAAGCAGTGTAGTTTCCCGGCCGTTTGAGTCGATGCCGCTGGTGAGGCGGCCGGTGAACGGTACATTATTAAGGACGGTGCCAAAGTCGTCGACATCCTCAAACGCGTTCGTGATATTGCCGAGGGAGTCTATCTGCTCAGTGCCGGCACCCGCGAACGGCTGGCCTGACGAATCGAAGCCCTGGAAGCCGAAGGCCGCGTTCCCGGCAAAGAGGGCGAGATTGAAGTCGGACGGATTCTGCTGCCGAATGACTCCCGAGCCCCAAACGCCGTGGCTGCCGTTCTGATTCAAGGCAATCACGCGCATTTCTTCGGAGGCGCCGGTGGCCACCAAAAGCTGCACGCCCCCTCCACTGTTGTCGGTCCAACTAATCTGACCCAAGCCATTGGAGCCGATGGCGTAGGTCCCGCTAGTGATCATTACGTGTCGAACGCCAATTACGGCCTCGTTACTGTCCACCTCGCCGGCGGTGATATGTCCATTGCCATCGGCGGTGATGCTGCCGGCCGAAACCAGAATATTAAGGGTTCCCTGATCGAAGCTGTAGCCGCTAAACAAGAAGGCGTAACTGCCATTGAGCGTGCCATTCGCGTCGCCGGTATTTATCGCAATGCCGAGAGGCTGGGTGGCAGTATGACTCTGGGCGTCGGTGACCTTGACGGTGAAGTCCGCGAGTCCTCCAGCGCCCGGCGTGCCGGAAATCAAGCCGGTGCTGCTGTTCAGGCTCAGGCCTACCGGGAGGGCACCCGAGGCGATGCTCCAAGTGTAGGGGGTGATTCCCCCGTTCGCCGCCAGCAAAGCGTTGTACGGAGTGTTGATCGTGCCTATCGATAAAGTTGTCGTCGTGATGGTCAACGTCCCGGTGCTTGCATTCACGGTGATGCTGAGATTGGCGGTGGCGAAATTCGACTGCGCGTCTGTGGCCTTGACGGTGAAACTGTAGTGCCCGGTCGAAGTTGGGGTGCCGGAGATTACGCCTGCGGAACTCAAGGGATTCATCCCAGGCGGCAGACTGCCGGAGGTCAAGGTCCAGGTGTATGGCGACACGCCACCGTCAGCTATCAGCGAGACATTGTAGGGCTGGTTCACGGTTGCATCGGGCAGTGTCGCGGTGAGAACGTTGACGGCTGCAATCGGCGCGAAGTAGCTGGAGATATCAAGCAGTAACTGCGTGTTGTTTTGAGCGTAGGCGTTAATCGATCCGTTGGTAGTGGGCACAATGGCCATGTTGGAGGTGATCGCTCCATCGACAGCGTTCAACGTCGAGACCACCGGCTGCCCTTCGCCCTCGGGCCACAGGGTCAGGAATCCCATCGGGCCTGGAGGCACCACGGTTGCATTGAACACGAAGCCCAGAGCCACGCTGGGAACACCGCACAGACTGCCAACCACGCCGACCGGTAGGGTTCCGTTGAATAGACCGAGGGTCTTGCGGGTATCCAAAACGCGACACGGAACCAGGGTGTACAGCGATAAGGGATTGCCGCCGGAATTGGCCGGCGCGAAGTACCCGTTGATGTCCACCAGAAGATCAGTATTGTCGGTAGCGTAAGCCTCGATAGAGCCGTACTGGTCGTTACCTGCAGGCACAATCCCGGCGTTGGCCACAACGGTTCCGGTGGTGTCATTCAGCGTCGAAACTACAGGCTGGGGTTGTCCAGTCGGCCAAACTGTCAGGAACCCAAGAGTGTGTTGGGGCACCACCGTGAAGTTCATCGAGTAGGCCTTGGCACTGCTGGGAATGCTGCATGGGGCGGGGCTTTGCTGGATGGGGAAAGAGCGCGGCGTGCCACCGCTCAATGACGGACCGCCCAGTGGTCCAATTCCGCCGCGTGTGTTGACCACTCGGCAGGGCGTCAGTGGGAAGAATGCCAGCGCGGTGTTGTCGCTTGCGGAATCAAAATAGCCGTCGATATCCAGAAGCACATTGGTCGTGTTGGTAACGTAAACGTTCACCTTGCCGTTGGTGCCCGCCGGCACAATTGCAGCATTGGCTTTCACGCGGCCATCGGGGGAGTTCATCAGCGACACGACTGGCTGGTTCACGCCGGTAGGCCAGATGGTGAGATAGCCGACAGGGGCACCGCCTGATACCAGGGTGACATTCAGCGAATACGCAGCCGCGGTCGAGAGATTGAGGCCGGTAGTAAGACAGGCTCCCGACTGGGCCAACGCTCGCATATCGAAGGTCCGGGAGGTGCCGCCCGTGATTGGCCCACCGTTAGAGCGCGTGTCCACCAGGCGGCAGGGAGTCACAGGCACCAGCCGCAGGGGAGTTTGCGCATACGCAAATTCAACAGCTGTCACAAAGAACAAAGCCACAATGGATATCAGAGAACGACGAGTGGTGGGCATGCAGTTTCTCCGTTCTATTCGAAATGTAGAAGGGCCGATGGGCGCTTGAGTGCGGTATTCGTAACGCGGAGGGGCAGGTTAGCGCAGGGCATTCCTCACCTATGCGCAGAAGGGACAACTGCAGTTCTTTGCTACGAAGGGTAGCCAGCATACATCAGAATGGTTTCTGGTGAAAGGCTTTTTTGTGCGATGCGGCCAACCTAAGTTGGTGATTCTTCACCCCCGTTGGCGCATATCGGTGTCGGCATAGGAAGGTATCTTGCATGGTTTAGGCAGGGCACCGGCGCAACTATTTCCCGCCTACAGAGCGCTGGAAGCAGTACCATCAATACCATATTGCGGGGCTAGTCACCCGTTCGGGTGATAGCGGTCACGGCGGGACGGCCCGGAGTCGGTTGAAATAGAACAGGCCTCAAACGATTCGTTCGAATCGAGTCGAATAACGAGTGATTTCAAGTTCTCATTATCGGCCACAGAAATAAAGCTACAAGGTTCGAGGAGGACCTCATATGAGTGTCGTAACTACATCTCAGTCTGGAATCAAGACTCCAGGCAACTACATTAACGATGTTATGACGCTGGTGAAGACCAAGAACCCAGCGGAGCCTGAATTTCATCAGGCAGTACAGGAAGTGCTCGATTCACTGCGGCTCGTGTTGGAGCGCCACCCCGAATACATCTCGGCGCGCATCCTTGAGCGCATCACAGAACCCGAGCGGCTCATCATGTTCCGTGTACCGTGGTTCGACGACCAGGGCAATGTCCAGGTCAATCGCGGATTCCGCATTGAGATGAACAGCGCTATCGGCCCCTACAAGGGCGGCCTGCGCTTCCATCCTTCGGTCAATCTCGGCATCCTGAAGTTCCTGGCTTTCGAGCAGGTCTTCAAGAACTCGCTGACCACGCTGCCCATCGGCGGCGGCAAGGGCGGGTCCGATTTCGATCCCAAAGGCAAGAGCGACAACGAAGTGATGCGCTTCTGCCAGAGCTTCATGACCGAACTGTGCCGTCACATCGGACCGGACACTGACGTTCCGGCCGGTGATATCGGCGTGGGCGGACGCGAGATCGGCTTCATGTTTGGCCAGTACAAGCGCATCCGGAATGAATTCACCGGCGTGCTGACCGGCAAGGGCCTGAACTGGGGCGGCTCGTTGATTCGTCCCGAAGCCACCGGCTACGGCTGCGTGTACTTCGCCGAGGAAATGCTGAAGACCCGCAAGCAGACCCTCGAAGGCAAGCTCTGCCTGGTATCGGGAAGCGGCAACGTTTCTCAGTACACAGTGGAGAAGCTGATCCAACTGGGCGCGAAGCCGCTGACGTTCTCCGACTCCGACGGCGCAGTGTACGATCCCGACGGCATTACCCTCGAGAAGCTGGCCTGGGTCATGGAACTGAAGAACACCAAGCGCGGCCGTATTCGCGAGTACACCGACCAGTTCAAGAAAGCCATCTTCATGCCCACCGATCTCAAGCTGGGCTACAACCCGCTGTGGAACATCAAGGCCGATTGCGCGTTCCCCAGCGCCACCCAGAATGAAATCAACGCCAAGGACGCGACCAACCTCATCAACAACGGGGTCAAGGTCGTTGCCGAGGGCGCGAACATGCCCAGCACGCTGGAAGCGACCAAGCTGTTCCTGGAGGCGAAAGTCCTCTATGGTCCGGCGAAGGCTGCCAACGCGGGCGGCGTGGCCACCTCCGGCCTCGAGATGTCACAGAACAGCGCACGGCTGAGCTGGACTCGCGAGGAAGTGGACCAGAAGCTGCACAACATCATGATCGCCATCCACAAGACCTGCTTCGAGACCGCCGAAACCTACGGCACTCCGGGCAATCTGGTGAACGGCGCCAACATCGGCGGCTTCCTGAAAGTCGCCAATGCCATGCTGGACCAGGGACTGGTGTAGCGCTTTGAATGGGCACGGCTTCAGCCGTGTCGATAAGGCAGCAACAAGGGTCGGGGCTTTAGTCCCGGTTCTCAAGGCAACGATGACGCGGGGCGGGCGTAAGCCCACCCCGCTTTTTTCGTCTGAGAACGGCTTCCGTGCGTCGGCGATAAAATAAGGGGATCCCTAAGGACACGCGAAAGTAGAGCCGAACGCGATGGCCCTAGAAATCTTCATCGACGAGTCCGGTTACACGGGCGAGCGCCGCTTGGCGCACAAGAAGCTCATGCCATATACTAATGTATATGCCACGGTTGTGGCCGCGATTATCCGCACCGAAGAGGTCCAACATGCCACGAACAGCCAAAATCTTCATGAACAATCGCAGTCAAGCCGTTCGCTTGCCTAAGGAGTTTCAGTTCAATACGCCGGAAGTGTTCATACGAAAAGAGGGGAGCGATGTGGTCCTGTCGCCTCGACCCTTGGACTGGTCGTCGTATTTGGCCGAGGGCCCTGTTGCCTCAGGGAATTTCATGCAAGACGTGGAAGAACTCCCGGTACAGGAGCGTGAGCGGTAATGCCGCGATTCATGCTGGATACCGATACTTGCTCCTACATCATGAAGCGCTCAAACCATGCCCTCCTCAAACGCCTAAGCAAAACTCCCGTCAATGACGTGTGCATCTCCGTGATCACGAAGTCGGAGCTGCTGTATGGCGTCGAGGTGTCTCCGCGACGGCAGCAGGATGAAGCAGCCCTCAACGGATTTCTGCGATATGTAGAGGTACTGGACTTCGCTGACGAAGCGGCCCCTCACTATGCGGAGATTCGCGGCCATTTGAAATCGGGCGGGACGATGATCGGGGCGAACGATTTGTTCATCGCCGCCCATGCTCGCAGTCTTGGCCTTACGCTGGTCACCAACAACACACGCGAGTTCCGACGCGTTCCGAAATTGCTAATCGAAAACTGGACACTGCCATAAGTGACAACACCTGCGGGTCGCTAAATCCTGCAGAGTGGACAAGCTTGAGCGGGAATGATGTTGGATAAGCGATAATCCTAGCCTAACTCCCATGTCCGTCCGCCCAACCTCCGATCCCGCCCCTTCCTCCGAGCGCCAATTCGAGGGTTTCGAAAATCTGATGCCGTTCCGCGTGAACGACATTCTGCTGGTGTCCAGCCTGTACGACTCTTTCATTCTGCGCGAGGACGGACGCCTGAACGAGTTGCTGATGGGCGAATCGCTGGAACTCGACATTCATCAGGTTCCCGGCATCACGCATGTGCCGAGCGGCGCGAAAGCGCTGGAGCTGGCGCGCTCGCAGCCGCGATTCAACCTGATTGTCACCAACCTGCAGGTCAGCGACATGGATGCTGCGCAGCTGGCGCACGAAATCAAGGCAGCGGGTCTCGACGTCCCGGTCATCGTGCTGGCTTACGACTATCGCGAAATCAAGAACTTCGTTGCGCGCAATCCGCAGACCGACATCGAGCGCATATTTCTGTGGCAGGGAAATGCCCGCATCTTGATCTCGATCGTCAAGTACATTGAGGACAAGAGCAACGTCCTGCACGACACTCATGCCATGGGTGTTCCCGTGATCCTGGTGGTCGAGGACGACATCCGGTATTACTCGCTCTTCCTGCCGGTCATTTATACCGAGCTCATCAGCCAGTCGCGCCGTCTGCTGAGCGAGGGCCTGAATGTCGCCCACAAGCTGGTGCGCATGCGGGCGCGTCCCAAAATTCTTCTGTGTTCAAACTACGAGGAAGCGGAGAAGCAGGTTTTGAAGTATAGCGATCACCTGCTGGGTGTGGTATCGGACGTGGAATTTCCGCGCAATCACACGCTGACGGCTGAAGCCGGCTTCCAGTTAGCGCGCATGATTCGCGGCATCGTACCCGACGTGCCCATCGTGCTGCAGACCAGCCGCACCGAATTCATGCAGCCCGCCTTTGACGAGGGTTTCGGCTTCCTGCAAAAACGCTCGCCTACGCTGCTGGGCGATTTGCGGCGGATGCTGGTGGACGAGGCGGGCTTCGGCGACTTCATCTTCCGGCTCTCCGACGGCAAAACTGAAGTGGGGCGCGCGACCAACCTGAATGAACTGGAGACGGAACTGGCGCTGGTCCCGGCGGAGAGCGTGGAATTCCACGCGCAGCGCAATCACTTTTCACATTGGCTGATGACACGTACCGAGTTTGCCCTGGCACAAAAACTGCGGCCGCGCAAAGTCTCCGACTTCGAAGGCACCGAGCACCTGCGGCGCGATCTGATCGCATCCATTGCCGAGTATCGCAGCGAGCAAACCCAGACGCTCATCGGCGAATTCAATCCTGCGACCTTCCAGCCGGCGGATGCTTTCTTCCTCCAGATTGGCGGCGGGTCGCTGGGAGGCAAGGCGCGCGGGCTGGCCTTCATACGGCATCTGCTGCACCAACGCAGCGTGACCCGCAGATTTCCCGGCATTCGCATTGCCGTGCCGCCCACGCTGGTGTTGGCCACCGACTTGTTCGACAATTTCCTGCGCGAAAACGATTTGCTGAAATTTGCCATTCACAGCACCGATGACCAGGAAATTGTGCGGCGGTTCCTGGCCGCGCCACTGCCGATCGCCGTGATCGACAAGCTTCTGGATTTCCTGCAGGAGGTGCGCTATCCGCTGGCCGTTCGATCTTCCAGCCTGCTGGAGGATTCGCAGTACCAGCCGTTCTCTGGGGTGTACGAAACTTTCATGCTGGGGAACCATCAGGCCGACATTCAACTGCGGTTGGAGCTACTTCTGGTGGCGATCAAGCGGGTGTACGCTTCGACCTTCAGCCAGCACGCCAAATCTTACGTGCGCGCCACACCGTATCGTCTGGAAGAAGAAAAAATGGCGGTGCTGGTGCAGCAGGTCGCAGGCGCCACCCATGCCAACCGCTTCTATCCCGACTTTTCCGGGGTGGTGCGATCGCGCAACTTTTATCCCGTCGCGCCTGTCAAGGTGGAGGACGGATTCGCTGCCGTCGCCTTAGGTTTAGGGTGTGCCGTTGTCAGTGGCGGAAAATCGCTGAGCTTCAGCCCGCGTCACCCGCGTCACCTGGTGCAGTTTTCGTCCGTGGAAGACATCCTGGCGAATTCGCAGACACAATTCTGGGCGCTCAATCTGGATTGCGAAGCGGACCCGAGCGATCCGGTCACCGAGCTGCGGGAAGTGGCGTTTGGACTCGACGCGGCCGAGGCCGATGGGACCTTGCAGATGGTGGGCTCGACCTACTCGCGAGACAACCACGCGGTCTATGATGGCCTGAGCCGGCCCGGCCCGCGCATTGTCAGCTTTGCGCCCATCCTCAAGCACGGCCAGTTTCCCCTGCCGGTCATCCTCGATCAGCTGATGAGAATTGGGGAAGACGCGATGGGACGTCCGGTAGAAATCGAATTCGCGGTCCGGCTTCCCCGGCGCCCTGGCGAAGCTGCGGAGTTCAGCTTTCTGCAACTGCGTCCGCTGGTGCTCTCGCGGGGCGGCGAGGAGATTCGCCTGGAGAGTGTAGAGCCCGAACGCCTGGTATGCCAGAGCGCGCAAGTGCTGGGACATGGCCGAGTGCAGGACCTGCGCGACGTGATCGTGGTTGACTTCCAGCGCTTTGAACGCGGCCGCAGCGCCGAGGTAGCCCAAAGCGTCGCTCACTTGAATGCCCAGCTTTCCGAGGAGAACGCTCCGTATCTGCTGATTGGCGTGGGGCGCTGGGGATCGACGGATCCGTGGCTCGGGATTCCGGTAGCCTGGGACCAGATTTCAGGAGCGCGCGTCATTGTAGAGTCGGGATTCCGCGATCTCCGGGTGATTCCGTCGCAGGGCAGCCATTTTTTTCAGAATCTCACCGCGTTTCAGGTCGGCTACTTCACCGTCAACCCGGATGCCGGTGAGGGCTTCGTTGATTGGAAATGGCTGGCGGCCCAACCGGCAGTTGAGGAACATGGCTGCGTCCGGCACTTGCGATTCCGATCGCCATTGACGGTCCTCATGAACGGCAAGACCAGCGAAGGCATGATCTTCAAACCCGACCCCGCCGACTGAACAATCGGTTCAATAGCCGCCGGCATCGTCCACGAAGTGGTACTCGCCCTCGATCACGCCGGAAGCTTCGGCAGCATTAGCGGCTTCGGGATTGCCGATAAACTCGCGGGCCTTGTCCAGGCTGGCAACTTCGAACAGGAAGAAGACGTTGTTGGGTTCCTCGAGTGGGCGCCAGATATGAAGGAGTCGCAGTCCAGCCTGGTGGTGGGCAGCCTGATGAGAAGCGAACACGGCCCGCCAGCGCGAGAAGTCCGCAACGCGATTACGGCACAACAGGTAAGTCATCGGGCGTCTCCTGCCCCTGGTCCACCAACTTCAATGCTTGAGCTGGAACTGACTTGGGTCGTAAGAAAAGTCAACCAGGCCGTCGCGATAGTCGATCTTGACCTGCAGCCTCCCCAGAAGTTGAAACCCCAGGATGCCAGAAACCTCGGTGCCGGTGTTCCGGCTGAGGTTGGACAGATCGAAGGCGACGACATCCCAGGCCTTCTGGTTGATGTGGCTGAAGCGAAGCGTGGCTCGGTCGGCGCGATAAACGTCGGCCACACTCCCGCTTATTCCCTTCACGTGCATATTGGAGTCGGAGTTGATCTTCGTAACCTCCCGCGCCGCCCTCGTGGAAAGGAAGTTGGTCCAGGCGCCAGTGTCGATTAGAAAGAGCATCGGCTTGGAGTCGTTGACCTCGGTCGCGATCAGGAGTTGATGGCCGAAGCGAAAGACCGGCGTCCAGCTTTTCATCTCGGGAGCGATGTAGCGGTCCTTGGGAAGGCTGGGTGCAGAAGCGGTCTTGGCGGTCTTGCTGGTGTCGGCAGTTGATTCCGCCTGTTGATCGGCCGCCGCTTTGTCGGTGTCGTCCTCAGGGTTGGAACGTGACTCGTCTTCAGTATTGAGGGCCGTGGGTGCCACCGTCTCATCGGGCCGCTTGGGAAGGGGAGACAATTTCAGCTTCTCCGCCGGAAAGTCGATGTCGATCAAGTAGGAGCTGAAAACATTCGCGCCGACTAGGCCGTCTTCGTCGCCGAGGGGCGTCCGATCGCTGACGGCGACCACGCAGTCTGCGAACTCCAATTCCCCGATTCGAATGTGATCAGCCACTGCCAGGTATCCATTCTGCGCGCCCTTGTCGCCGATTCCATAAAACTGGAGGTTCGAGATGCGCGTCAGACCAGCCTTTTCCGCGCTCTTGCGACCGACGAGGATCCCGCTGGCTCCGGTATCCAGCAGCAGATGAGTGCTGTGGTCGTTCAGCTTGACCGCCAAACTATAACCGTCGATGCGCTTCGGATCGTGAGACATCCGTTGCAGTTTGGTATCCGTTTGCTCCACCTTGCTGACCAGCCGGCAGGCATGCACGGGTTTATCAACGGTGGCCTTGAGGAATTCGAGAGCATGTTGCAGATATCCAGTTTCCTCGGGGTCGTCGGGATGTGGACCGGCAAGGTACGCCTCGATGGCTGCCAGGCGCTCGCGGCGCGGAAGCTGGCTAAACCACCGGCGCTGAACTTCCGGATCGTTGGGAGCAATCTGATGCGCCACCGCCAGCGCATCATAGGCGCGCCGATAGAGCGAGTAGGCGCGGTAGAGGCGAACCAGGCCTAGACAGGCGCGGAGTTCTCGACGGTCGATTTGCAGGGCCTTGAAATACGAAGCCTCGGCCTCAGGCATTTTGGCGAGGCGAAACTGCACCTCACCCGTGGCCGCCAACAGCGCCGCTGAATTGGGTTGGGCGCCCAGCGCCTTGACTGCCTCGGCGGAAGCTTCATCAATTTTCTGCTGGTGCAGTAATGACTCGATGAGCCCGGCCTCGGCCGCCACCAATTTGGCGTCGAGCTTCAGAAGCGCTTGATATTTGTCGGCCGCCTCGGCGAACTTGCCGGCGTTGTAAAGCCGATCGGCGGCCATCAGGTCAGGATTGTCGGGAGCCGATTTGGCATTTTGCGCCAACGCGCCGAACGAGAGAAACATCGTGAGAAAGAAGGGAAGTATGACCAAGAAGCGTCGGATCATGAGTGGCCCATTCCTAATCGAAAGCAGGGTACCACGCGCTGACGTTTGCGGTGTCCTTTCTTGCTGCTTTCCCTTGTGACACACCTCACAGACCTTCGGTCACCATCCTTCTATCGTTATAGGTAGACCCTCGACTTCATACGACTGAGAGGCACTCATATCTATGTCTACTGCCGCCGCTTCCACGACTTCACGCGTCCTCAACTCCATTCTGGCCAATCGCATCATGAGCGCCGAAGAAGCTGCCGCCCTCATCCACTCGGGCGATCAGATCGGCATGAGCGGATTTACTGGCTCCGGCTATCCCAAGGCTGTGCCGATGGCGCTGGCGCGCCGCATCTCCGACGCCAACCTGCGCGGGCAAAAGTTTCAGGTCAGCATTTTTACCGGCGCCTCGACCGGGCCGGAACTCGACGGCGCACTCGCCATGGCGGGTGGCATTCATCTACGGCTGCCATATCAGTCCGATCCGGAGACACGCAAGCGCATCAACGCCGGCGAGATGGATTACATGGACATCCATCTCAGCCACGTGGCGCAGTTCGTGGAGTACGGCTTCCTCGGCAAGCTTGATCTGGCGCTGATCGAAGTTACCGCGGTGCTGGAAGACGGCCGTCTGGTGCCGAGTTCGTCGCTCGGCAACAACAAGACCTGGGTCGAGCAGGCCGAGCACGTCATCATCGAAGTAAATTCCTGGCAGCCCGAAGCGCTGGAGGGCATGCACGACATCTACTACGGCCTGAAGGCGCCGCCCAATCGTGGACCGATTCCCTTGACCCATACCGGACAGCGCATCGGCAGCCCTTATCTTGAGCTTTCGCCGGAGAAGGTGGTCGCGGTCGTGCTCACCGATTCGCCTGACCGCAACAGCGCATTCAAACCACCTGACGAGGCCTCGCGCCGCATCGCCGGACATATTCTGGAATTCCTGAGCTGGGAAGTGCAGAAGGGCCGCATGCCCGAGACGCTGCTGCCGCTGCAATCGGGCGTGGGCAATATCGCCAATGCAGTGCTCTTCGGGCTTGAGGAAGGACCGTTTGAAGGGCTCACGTCGTACACCGAAGTCATTCAAGACGGCATGATTCGCCTGCTGAAGTCGGGCAAGCTAACGGCGGCGTCGGCTACGGCCTTCTCGCTCAGCCCCGACATGTTGAACGAGGTGAACGCCGACATGGCCAGCTATCGCAAGCAGATAGTGCTGCGCCCGCAGGAAATCTCCAACCATCCCGAAATCATCCGGCGGCTGGGTGTGATTGCCATGAACGGCATGATCGAGGCCGACATGTACGGCAACGTGAACTCGACGCACGTGATGGGATCGCGCATTCAGAACGGCATTGGCGGATCGGGCGACTTCGCCCGCAACGGATACCTGTCTATCTTCATGGCGCCATCGACGGCGCAGAAGGGAACTATCTCGACGATCGTGCCGATGGCCTCGCACGTGGACCACACCGAGCACGATGTTCAGGTAGTTGTGACCGAACAAGGCCTCGCCGACCTGCGCGGGCTTTCGCCGCGCCAGCGCGCGCACCTCATCATCGAGAAGTGCGCCTCGCCCGACTACAAACCGCTGCTGCTGGACTACCTTGGCCGAGCCGAGCGCCTGTCGTACGGACGCCACACTCCGCACCTGTTGAGTGAAGCACTGGGCTGGCACAATCGCTACCTGCGCAGCGGACGGATGAAGCCAGGCGGGGACGACTAGAGAAGCATAACCAAACCGGATGACGATGATCGCGCCGCCCTACCCCTAGTACTTCGGCATGGTCGGATCGACCTTGTCGGACCAGGCGAGGATACCGCCGGCAAGGTTCTTCACTTTCGCGAAGCCAGCCTGGCGAAGCAGACTGACGGCCTTGGCGCTGCGCACACCGCTGCGACAGTGAGCGACAATGTCGCGGCTGGAGTCCAGTTCGCTCATGCGCTTGGGTAGATCGCCGAGCGGGATGAGATGTCCGCCGATGTTGCAGATCTGATATTCGTGCGGCTCGCGCACATCGAGGATGAACACGTCGTCGCCGGCGTCGAGCCTGGCCTTCAATTCCTCGGGACGAATTTCGGGAACACCAGGACTCACTGGAGCCTCCTCACCGCGAATGCCGCAGAACTCCTGATAGTCGATCAACTCGCGGACGGTGGGATTCGTGCCGCAGACCGGGCACTCCGGATTCTTGCGCAGGCGAAGCTCGCGAAACTTCATGCCGAGCGCGTCCACCAGCAACAGGCGCCCAATCAGCGGATCGCCCGAGCCGAGAATGAGCTTGATGACCTCGGTCGCCTGAATTACGCCGAGCAGTCCGGGAAGAATGCCGAGCACACCGCCCTCGGCGCACGAGGGCACCAGCCCCGGCGGCGGTGGTTCCGGATAAAGACAGCGATAGCACGGGCCGTGCTCGGTGGCGAAGACGCTGGCCTGACCTTCGAAGCGGAAGATGGAGGCGTAAACGTTCGGCTTGCCGGTGAGCACGCAGGCGTCGTTGACGAGATAGCGCGTGGGAAAGTTGTCGGTGCCATCGGCGACGATGTCGAACTGGCGAATGATGTCGAGCGCGTTGGCGCTGGTGAGCCTGGTCTCGAACTTGTGAACTTCGACGAAGGGATTGATGGCCGCGATCTTCTCGGCGGCGGAGTCAAGTTTCGGACGGCCCACGTCGTTGGTGGTGTGGATGATCTGCCGTTGCAGGTTGGTGAAGTCCACCACGTCGAAGTCAACCAGTCCGAGCGTGCCCACGCCAGCTGCGGCCAGATACAGCGCGAGCGGCGAGCCGAGTCCGCCGGTGCCCACGCACAGCACACGCGCCGCCTTCAGCTTCTGCTGCCCTTCCATGCCAACCTCAGGCATGATGAGGTGGCGCGAGTAGCGCAGAATTTCGTCATTGGTTAGCGTGCTGGGCTGGACGTCAGTCGGCATGGTGATATTGATGAAAAGACGGGGCGGGGGACTCAGGGTGATGACAACAAGAAATGACTTAACGGCGCACCTTAAGGTGCGCCCCTTCAAAATGCCGGCTAAAGCCGCGCCACTTCCAATCGGGCTGCCTCCAGATGCGTTGGACCTGCTCCGACGCAACCACCGGCTACCGATGGGATGATCGACATGGTGTCGTCGGGTTTTACCGGAGTGTTCTCGTTTTCCAGATAGCGGATATCTTCGTCGTTCACGTACACGTTCACAAACTTGCGCAGGCGACCATCATCGGCAAAGAGTTGTTTGCGCAACTCAGGGTAGCGCGAGGTCAGCTCGCGGAGAACGTCGTCAACGGAGCCGTGGCGCAGTTCGACGGTGGCCTGCTTCTCGGTGTAGTGGCGAAGCGGAGTAGGGATTAAGACTTTCATGGTTTGCGCTTTTGATGCGAGAGGCGGGCGGACGGATTCAGGGGGACTTGGTGAGAGCCCCCGCTTTAGCAGGCAGAGCAATGGCCCACGTCGAGAGGGTCCCTGGCACCCCTCATGGTGAATGCTTAGAAATGGTAGCCGCCTCAGTCGATGTCATTTAACGTGGCATCTCCGCCGCGTACTTTACTAGCTTCAGTTCCTCAGGCGAGAGACTGCTATATCGACCGGAGTCGATTTGGCGCTGGCGAGCCTCTGGCGGCATGCCGCGCAACGCGCGGATGATGTTCCCCACCTGCGGACGCATCGATGGAAGCTGGTGCTCAGCAGCAGCCGGGCGGTAGCTCACCGCGCTCATGGTTGCGGATGCAGCTTTGTAGCTTGCAGGCGGACGATAGTTTGCTTTGCTAAGGTTCAAGGAGTTCGAGTTGGGAGCGGGCTGCCGAACCGAAGGTCTCGGCTGTGATACCGGCACGTCATTCTGATAGTTCTGAGAGTCACCGTTGGCCTGACTATAGTCCGCGGGATCCGCATACCCCGGTGAAGCTACCGTGGGAGCGTAAGGATAGTATGGATAAGGATAGTAGCCATAGTAGGGAGCATAACCATACGAATAAGGATAACCCCATCCCCAATAAGGCCATCCGAAGTTGAGGCCAATGCCGAATCCCCATCCCCATCCATAACCACCCCATCCGTAACCCCCGCGCCAACCATAGCCACCACGATAGCCATAGCCACCCCAACCGCCGCGATAGCCACCGCCCCAACCACCGTGATAGCCACCGTAGCCACCACCGCCATGGAAGGCGCCTCCGCCGCCATGGAAACCACCACCACCACCATGGAAGCCGCCTCCGCCGCCATGGAAACCACCACCACCGCCGTGGAAACCACCACCACCACCGTGGAAACCACCACCACCGCCATGGAAGCCGCCCCCACCTCCACCGTGAGCACCGGCAAAGGCAAACTGAGTCGACAATCCAAGCGTCACCAAAACCATACCGAGGAAGAGAACTCGCAATATGCCAGACCGATTCATTGTGTACCTCCGCGGTTGCGCGCGCCTACGGCAACGACAACGCAAAATTTGCCATTATTATAGACCTCGCACAAGCACCGAATATCTACATTTGCGTGCGATGATGCGCTTTTCGCACAGATGCAGTCGTCGTTGTCCTATGCCCGAGGCCTTTACAGCTCTTCCCAAAAGCGCTCGCTCAGGTAGTGGTCGGCGCTGTCGGGAAAGACAGTCACGATGACGGAGTTGGGCTCGCTCTCTTCAGCCACGCGCAAGCAGCCAACCATCGCCGCAGCCGCCGAGATGCCGACCAGCAGGCCTTCCTCGCGGGCCAGTTGCTTGATCATGAGGTAAGACTCCTCGGTGCTGATGAAAAGATTTTCGTCGGCAAGCCCGGTGTCGTAGATTTGCGGCACGATGGAAGTCGGCATGTGCTTGGCGCCTTCGATGCCGTGGAATGGCGAATCCGGCTGCAGTGAAATGCAGCGTATGTCGGGGTTCAGTTCCTTCAGCCGGCGTGCGCTGCCGACGAAGGTGCCACTGGTGCCGAGCATGGCGACGAAATGAGTGACGCTGCCGTCGGTCTGTCGCCAGATCTCCTCCGCGGTGCCGTGGTAATGGGCGCGCCAGTTCGCAGGGTTGGAGTACTGGTCGGCGTAAAAATATTTTTGCGGTTCAGCCGCTGCCAGTTCATGCGCCTTACGCAGCGCGCCATCGGAGCCGTCGGCCGGATCGGTGAAAATGATCTCAGCGCCAAAGGAGCGGATGATTCGCACGCGCTCCGCCGAGACGTTCGCCGGAATGCACAAGGTCACCGCGAAGCCTTCCGCCGCTCCTAACATGGCGTAGGCAATGCCGGTATTGCCGCTGGTGGAGTCCAGTAGCGTTCTGCCGGGGCCGAGCTTTCCGGTGCGCTTGGCGTCGGCCACAATGCTGGCGGCCGCGCGGTCCTTCACCGATCCACCGGGATTGACCCACTCGGCTTTGGCAAACACCTCCACGCCCGGCGACCTGCGCGCGATGCGCTGGAAGCGCAACAGCGGCGTATTGCCGATCCTCTGCAGCAGACTTTGCCCCAGAGCGTGGGTGATTGGTATGACCTTGCGGGCCGCCTCATTCATGGTTGTTATTCGATGATAAAAACAGGCAATCGGATGATCAATCTGCCGCGGAAGCCGGGAACGGAAGCGGTAACTAAAGACGATGCAGAGTTTTAATCGTTCATTAACCGTACATTAACCGCGTCACTGCTTTGCCCGCGATCAACATGAGCCCTGTCCACGGGAACAAAGATGTTCATGACCGTCCCGGAAGGCCGTCTCTGAGTGCTGCGAAACCAAAGCCGCCCTCCTCTTTTTTCCAGCAATTCTTTGCTGATCCACAGGCCCAGGCCGGTTCCCACAGCCCTCTTGGTGGTGAAGAATGGCGCGAAGATTCGGGGTTGGTCCTCGATGGCGATTCCGACGCCATTGTCGGCGATGATGATGCGGGTGCCCTGACGCCCGTCGCGAAAATGTCGTGACGGGCGGGCGCGAATCACAATTTTGCCGTCTCCGTCGCAGGCGTCAATTGCATTGGCGATCAGATTCGACAGCACCTGTTTCAGCATGCCCTCAGAGGCGACAATCGTCAGCCCGGGCTCGACCCGGGTTTCGACCTTCACCCCTCGTGAGGCCATCTTGCGTTCGTAAATCGTCAACACATCAGCAATCACCTCCGAGATCGCCAGCGGTTCGGGTTGGAAGTTGTCGCGATAAAAACCCAGCGTCTGTTGGGCAAGGTGGGTGACGCGTCTCAGTTCGCGGTCGGCTTGAGAAAGATATCGCCCGACGTTTTCGGGCAGGTCGGGCTCCTGATTTGCCAAATAGATGAAGTTGGTCACCGCCTCCAGCGGATTATTAATCTCATGGGCGATGGTTGCGGCCAGTCGCCCCACCGAAGCCAGGCGCTCGTTGGTGTGAAAAGCCGCTTCCAGCTTTTTCTGGTCGGTGATGTCGCGGGCAATCTTGGCTGCGCCGATCACGACGCCCCGGCTGTCTTTCACAGGCGACACGGTCAGCGACACGTCGAGGCGGCGTCCGTCTTTGGCGACGCGGACAGTTTGAAAGTGTTCGATGCGCTCGCCTGCCTGAATCTTTGCCAGGATGTAAGGCTCCTGGTCCTGCAATTCCGGCGGGATGATGAGAGTGATGGGTTTGCCGACGATTTCCTCGGGCCTATACCCGAAGATACGCTCGGCGCCGCGGTTCCAACTGGTAACAACGCCGTTCAGATCTTTGCTGACGATAGCATCATCCGAGGATTCGACGATTGCGGCCAGCAGGCGCTCCCACTCGATGTCGGGCTGCCCGCGGTCAGGCGAGATCGGCTCTGACCGCGTAGCGGATATTGTCTGAGGAGATTCCCTTGTCACCACAGCGTTCTTCACCCCACTATCTTACGATGAATTCTAACGCGTCAGTGATTCCTGTAGTTTTTCCAACTGCCTAGCCGGATGGATTGGGTCGGGAAGAACAGTGAAGGTACAGCCGCGTGTGGTGAACTCTTGTCCGAAGCGCTGCGCCAGCGCTATCCGCGATGGAGGGTTCGCCATCGACGACGAGAATCTTAGCTGGCACGTGTGGGTGGAACTTCTTCGCCGGGCCTCGGAGTGGCCCTGCGCATTGCATTACCAGCAAGCCCAGCTTAGACGCCCAGCGCGAACGTTATTCGACGGCTGTATCCGTATCATCGGTCGTGAAATACGCCTCCACGGCGGTCTGCACGGCCTCTCGATCTAAGACAGGTTCTCGCTCTTCGTAACGTGCCGACCAGCGGATTTGGTTCACAATGTCGCGGGGATAACAGGCCCGCAGCGGTTCCTTCATTTTGTCCTGGATAATGTCGATCAAACCATCGATAACGTCAGCTTCACATTGCAGTTGGAACTGATCGCAAACACCGTGGAATATCCGGTGGAAGTGCTCAGAGGAAACCGCGTCCACTCTGATCTTGGTCTGAATTCTTCGCAAAAACGCTGCGTCCACCAGCACTGCCGGATCCAGGTTGGTGGCAAATACAACGAACAGCTCGAAGGGCACCTCGAGTGTCCGTCCTCCTGCCAGGGTGAGGAAATCAATTCCGCGATCGAGGGGCACGACCCAACGATTCAGCAGCTCTTCCGGTCGCAACCGCTGGCGTCCGAAGTCGTCGATGATGAGCACCCCATTGTTGGCCTTCATCTGCGCCGGAGCCGAATAGAATTTCGTCATCGGATTCAGCTGCAACTCCAGCATTTCATTGGTGAGCTCGCCGCCAACCATGACGGTCGGGCGCTGGCAGAGTACCCAACGCGCATCGCTGTTGTGCGACGGGGATTCACTCACCTTGATATGAAGATTAGGGTCGTAGACAGAGATAACCTGGCCATCCACCTCCACCGCGTACGGAATCCATACTCGATCGCTGGCTACCACTCGCGACAGCGTAGCCGCTATCGTGGATTTTCCCGTGCCAGTCGGTCCGTACAAGAACATGGACGTACCCGAGTTGAGTGCGGTGCCAATCTTGCGCAACATCTTGTCATCGAGCACAAGATGGGCGAAGGCGCGGCTGACGTCGGCGGGATGCACTTCCACATTGCGAACGCTCTGTTGGCGGACCTGGTGCACGTAACTGTCTAACGACACCGGAGCCGGACCGGTGTAATGGTTGGACGACAACAATTCCAAAGCGCGCGCCCGGCCCGGAGAGGTAATGGCGATATGCGGAATATTTGCGATTATCCCCGTGACTTCACAAAATTGTTCCGCACGCAGCCGATGAAGTAATTCCTTCACCACCCCAAAGTTGAGGCGCATCTGCGCCGCCAAATCCGCCAGCGACAATGGACCGTTGACATAAAGGATTTTGAGAGCCAGGTCTTCCAGGAAGGACTGACGCACGCCGACTACCGCAACCGACTCGGGAGACGGCAGTGACGCGATGTCAAGTTTGGTCTTGACCGCAGAGAATGTGTTCATAGGGGACTCCCGTAGCACCGCAGTGGGACTTGTGGCTTCCAATATAGCACTCAGGGAGGCGGACCCATAGTTACTAAGGTGCTATATCAGAAAGCAAGTGGAGTTGGGAATGCTCCACTTGCCTGAATAAGCAGCCCATCGACTTGGACTCGAGCTAGGGAGCGTAGTAGCTGGAGACGTCGAGGAGCAGTTGAGTGAGATCAGATGCATAAGCATCGATCTTTCCAGTTGTCGTAGGCACGATTGCCATGTTGTTGGTGATGGATCCGTCCACAGCGTTAAGGGTCGAGACCACGGGCTGAGGGGCGCCATCGGCCCACAAAGTGAGAAACCCGAGTGTAGTCACAGGTATCACCGTGGCGTTCAGCACATAGGCTTGGGCCGTTGGAGGAACACTGCACGGGCCGTTGAGCACATCCACCACCAGTTGCCCACTGAAAGCCCCAGCTCCCTGGCGCGTATCCAGCACCCGGCAAGGAGTGGCAACATACAACGACAAAGCTCCGGGACTTCCCGCAGGAGCGAAGTAGCCGTTGATGTCGATGAGTAAGTTAGTGTCGTTGGTGGGGAAAACAGAAATATCGCCGCCCACTCCCGCAGTGACGATCGCCGCATTGGCTACGATGGTTCCGGTCTGGTCGTTTAGAGTAGAGACCGTGGGCTGTGCACCACCCGCCGGCCACGCCGTCAGGTAGCCCAATGGACCATTGGGTAAAGCGGTGAAGTTAAGCGAATAGGCCGTGGCGGTGGGCGGAACGGGGCAATCGGTGATGCCGGTTACCTGGAAATCCTTTGTGGTGCCGCCTGAAATCGGGCCGCCGCCACCATGATTCGACCGCGTGTCTGCTATGCGACAGGGCGTTACAGGATAAAAGGCAGTCGAATTGATCTTTGGCGGCGAGAAATAGCCATTGACATCCAATATCACATCCGTCGTGTCGCTGGCATAGACACTAACGGCTGTCATACCGTTGCCCGACGGAACGATCGCCGCGTTGGCCTTCACTCGTCCATCCACCGAATTCAAGGTGGAAACCACAGGCTGAGGCAGTCCAGTGGGCCATATCGTCAGGTATCCCAAACGTCCGTGGGGCACAACCGTGACGTTTAAGGAGAACACCCAGGCGCCGAGCGGAAGGGCGCAGTTCCCTACGGGAAGAGGGAAACTGCGGACCGTGCCACCTTGAATTGGCGGGCCGCCAAAAGTGCCATTTGGATTTCGCGTGTCAACCACCCGGCAGGGAGGGACCGCAATGAACTGCAGCGCGGTAGCTCCCGGTTCCACTGGGGCTGAAGTGATTTGGTCTTGCGCTGCGACAGACATGGCTGTCACGGCGAAAGCGAACACGAGGAAGAACCTCAGACAGCGAGAAGTACTTTGCATGTGTTATCTCCACAATTTCGTTCGGCAAGTGCGGCTTGGCTCGACAGCGCTGCCATAGCGTGCCGGGCAGCGCATCTGTCTTCCGCAAGCTCAGAATGCGTTGCCAGCCAAACTCGCTAGCGGGTTAATTGTTGGGAGTTACAGCTGCGCGTTGCTTCCGTCACTCCGGTTTAGCCAATTTGTTTGGCGCCGGCCAGGTGACCCATTCTACGATTCGGCTGTGAAAAGGCAAGAAAAAATTTGTTGCTCATGCGGATGCGCGTACACCAACGCAAGTTCCGCGTCCAGTCAGGTGGCGACGAGAACGGACAGAATTTGATCACCCTGTGCGCCGAGTGCCACCAACGGATGCATCAGCGCTTATCTTTTGCTTGGTGTCTTCGCGAGATGCATAGCCGTTGGGATGCTGCTGCATCCATTCCCAGGCACTGGCGATGATCGAATCTAGATCTCCATATTGAGGGACCCAACCTAATTCCGCGCGAATCTTCTCTGAACTGGCGACCAACACCGCAGGGTCCCCGGGACGACGTTCGCCTTCAACTGCATTAATGGCGCAGCCCGTTATCCGACGCGCCGAATCGATTACCTCACGCACGCTGGAACCCCGGCCGTTACCAACGTTGTAGATGAGGCAGTGATGTGCCGAGAGAGCTTCCAACGCCCGAAGATGGGCTTGGGCCAGATCGCTGACGTGGATGTAGTCGCGAATGCAGGTGCCGTCGGGCGTGGGATAGTCTGTGCCATAAATGGAGATGGACTGGCGTTTTCCGGCCGCTGCTTGCAGTACGAGGGGGACCAAGTGAGACTCCGGTTGGTGACACTCTCCCGAGTCGCCGTCCGATCCTGCGGCATTGAAGTATCGCAGACTCGCATACCGGAGCCCATGTACACGGGCAAACCATAACAGCATCCGTTCCACTATCAACTTCGACTCGCCATAGGGATTGGTGGGGTCCAATGGGTCAATCTCCATAATCGGTATTTGCCGCGGTTCACCGTAGAGAGCGGCGGTCGAGGAGAATATCAGCTTGCTGACGCCATGGGCGATCATTGCTTCGAGAAGGGTGAGTGTTCCGGCAGAGTTGTTGCGGAAATACTTTTCCGGCGCTGTCATCGACTCTCCGGCCTCAATGGAGCCAGCGAAATGCAACACGGCTTCGGGACAGTGTTCGCGCAAGGCGGAGTCGAGCTTCGAACGGTCTGCGATGTCGCCGGCTACCAGGAGCACGTCCGAAGGAATCGCCTCACGGTGTCCATTGCTGAGGTTGTCATAGACCACGACTTGGTGGCCTTCCGCCCGCAACAAACGAACGGTGGTAGCTCCGACGTATCCGGCTCCGCCTGTCACCAGAACTCTCATCTCACACCCTTGGTGCCAGCTCCGCGGATGCACTCCAGGATCAGGTGCGTGTACGGGATACGCAGGACGTCTTCGCGAATGTTGGGTTTGCGCTTGGTGGCATGCTTGTCGTCGGGGTAGACGGGAAACATACCCACAACGAAGCATGCACAGGCAAACACGATGCAAGACACGGCCAAAACACGCCAGGGACTTATTTTCATTGCTGGAATTGTATCCCACTGGAACAAACAGTCTTTCTAAGTGTTCGACGCAGAGACCGCAATGAACTGCAGCGGGGTGGCACTGGGTGTTGCTCAAGGTGACGTGATTTGGTTTGGCGCCGCGACCGACATTGCTGCCACTGCGAAAGCGAACACGAAGAGGAACCTCAGCGAGCGAGAAGTACTTTGCATGTGTGATCTCCACAATCTCGTTTGACAGGTGCGGCTTGGCTCGACAGCGTGCCGGGCAGGGCATCTATCTTCCGCAAGCTCAGAATAAGTTGCCAAACACCTTTGCTTAGCGAGGGTGTCAAAGCAACTCGGACGATGTGGCTTGAATGACAAGCGTGTCCGCAGAAGGCCGGCCTTGATTCGATGAGCCCAAGAAACGGGTCTCAAGAGTAATATGTATTGATAACAAACCACTTATTGGCTTCGTTTCGCAATAATCCTACTTCCCGGCGCAAATGCTGCTAGCTCCAGTCGACCCATTCCGGGCGACGATTCTGCGTGTATCGATTTCTGTTTATAAGGAATGATCGATATGTGTTATAACACACAATTTTATATCTCCCGACCGCAGCGGCGGACATGTAAAGCCGCCAAGGAGCGACCTCAGTCACAAGTCTAAGGGGACGATCTTCGAGAACAACTTGCGATCATGGTAGTAGCTGTTCCGTCGATGGCGCGGGCTACATTGCAGCAATAGTTCTGTCATGGGGGTGGGATTATACGCTTATGCTTCCCCCATCTCAGTGCAAAAGCTGCGGGAAGGTATTCGAGTCGAGGCCCGACAGCTAAGCATCCGCAAAAAAGAGGGGAAGCCTGAACGGCTCCCTTATTTTCTCGTATGACAATAGGGTAAACCGCCATCAAACCGGCTTCTCGGAGCCGACAAAAGTCAGGTCGTGGTCGTTAAGAATCTCCTTCACGGTCCTGTCGATCGCCTCGTGGATCTCAATGGCGACCTCGTCGGGGCACGTCACGTAACACACCACAACTCCCGACTGACCGGGACTGTCTACAAAATGCTGTGAAAGGTGGAGGACTTGATTGTTGATACAGGCCCGCTGGACCGTAAGGATGTTCTCCTGGAGGTAGGATTCAGTGCTGCGTTTACCGTGGATCAGATTCACAATTGCTGCTTGCTGCTCTCTCGTTGGTCGTTTCATGATTCTCCCATGCGGCGGATTAACACATCGTTTCCATGAACTCTGTGACGAAAGCGCGTCGAGACCACCGGCTGGTTCTCCCCGTCTGGCCACAGCGTCACGTGGACCAGTGAGTGCACGGGAATGACCGTCGCATTGAACACATATGCCTGCGCCGCACTCGTGACTCCAGTGCAGCCGAGCCTGGAGCTTCTCGACTGCTGCGGAGATTGCAAGTCCACGGAGATGCTACTGCGTCAGACGTAAGAGAACCTTGGCCGCGATCGTTTGAAAGGCTGTATTCAGTTGAGTCTTGCAGGCCGCGAGATAGCTGCCCGAACAGCTTGGTATATAAAAAAATAGTCCTGCCGGTTGCCCTTTCACGTAAGTTGCGGTATAGGAAGGGTCATTGGCAAGTTGCGCCAGGAAAGCTTGGGTGGTCGAGCTTACCCCGGTGCCCATCCCGATAGAAAAGATGTATGTGGGGACGGTTTCGGTCCGCATGGCAATAGCAGTTTGAAGCGCACGGTACTGGGCTTCGGGAGTGACCGTGTTGGTCTGGTCAAATGACTTCTGAGTTCCCCATTTCTGAGAGGGAAACGTGGTTACAATACTACCGCTGCTATCTTTGCAAATGGAGCTTCCCGTGCTGTACTTGAAGCCTCCAGTGTCGCCTGAGTAGGTGTCCCAAACAGTTGTTGGACTGGTAGGGTCGAAAATGTCGACTTGGGACCCTGAGTCGAACCCTCCATAGTTGATCAGTGTCAGAGTATTGTTGCTTGTCCCTCCGCAGTGAAAATTGTCCTGAATGGTGTTCATCAGGCCGTCCGTGAAATAGACCACAACTTTGACCACGTTCTGGCCCGGTAGTATGGCAACACTGTCGTTTTGTAGTTGGGCCAAAGAGAGGGGAGGTCCCATGCTAGTACTTGCGACTGGTTGGGTCCCTGCTCCCGTGCCAAACGTGCCGCCGGCGAAACTCATGCTTCCGACCTTACTCGTGATCTGTGCTGTAAAGGTGTAATTCATTGCAAAGTCCACCGTGGCGTTTTCAGAGAAACTAACCATGGCAACTTCGTCGGTTGCGTCACTGAAGTTGCTGATGAAGCTTGGAACGGCGTATTGTAGTGCCGCTTTTCCGCCATTTGAATTCATTGAGTTTGATCGGTCCAGTACCAGGGTCATGACCAACTTTCCCCGTGTTGAGACAGCGGTGGCGCTCACGGGTACACTGGTCCATTGCGAAAGATACTCCATGAAGAGGGTATTCACATAAGCCGTGGCCGTTACCTCGACCTGCTGGTTGCCGAAGGCATCAGTTGGGAACGTAACGCTTGGTGTAGGCGGATTCGCTCCGAAATTGGCATTGAACATATTGGTGGCTAGTGCTGCAGCCGTCGTTTGTCCGAGCGATAAGTTCTTCATGCCCGTCATGCAGGCGGCATCTACTGAGGTCGACAACTTAGCCTTGGTGAGATAAAGGACTCCCGTGTCGAGGGAGAACCCAGCAAATAGTGCAAGGAGGGGCATAACGACGGCAAAAGCACTCATCATTTGTCCTCGCTCGCTTTTTACGAAGTTGGCGTTGTGCGTATCTTTCTTCATAGTCTTCCTACGCCTCCACGCTTGCTGCAAAATGAAGGGCCTTTCAAGGGGCCCTCGCCGAGCGTGTTACGCGCGTCCCGGAGCACACTCAAAGCTAATGACTTTTACCAGCGCATCGAGAACTCTTGGGTCCCACCAACCTTGCTCGGCCTCACGGCGGAGCTGGTGGATGGCTTGCGCATGGGAAAAGCTATCGCGATACGGCCGGCGCGTTATCAGGCTGTCGTACACGTCTGCCACTGACACCACGCGGGTCAGGAGGGATATCTGCTCACCTCGAAGGCCGTCCGGGTATCCATTCCCGTCCAGTCGCTCGTGATGGTTGCGAATGATTTGCATCAGAGGACGGCAGGAGGATAACGGGGCGCAGATGCGCGCGCCCAAGTAAGTATGAGAGTTGAGGATTACTCTTTCGTCGGGCTTCAGCGGACCCAGCTTCAACAGGATCTCGTCAGGGATTCCCACGTTGCCGATATCGTGTAGTAATGCCCCACGACGAACCCATTCCTGATCTTCCGCAGACAAACCGATATGAGCGGCCAGGGATACGGCGATTCGGCTCACTCGATAACCGTGGCCGGCGGTGCTGGGATTCTTCGCTTCCACGACTTCCGCGAGCGTCAGCAACACCTTCTCCGCGTGGCCGAGGTTATCGGTAAAGCGCTTTTTCTCAACCAGTGCGCGCACTCGAGTGATCAATTCAACGTTATTTACAGGTTTTCTTAAGTATTCATCGGCATCGGCGCCACTGTCGATTGCGACATCACGGGCCCGAGTGGCCTCCCAGCTGGTGAGCAGCAGTATGGGAACCAGCCGAGTTTCGGGATTGTTCCTCAGTTCACCGCATACCGTCATGCCGTTCGTTTTCGGCATCGTTACATCAACCAAAGCCATGTCAATGCGTTCGTTTTGCAATACCGACAAAGCCTGATCGACGTCCTTTGCACAGAATGTGTGAAATCCCTCGGACCGAAGCAAGTCGGAATACAGTTGCCGATAGTCTTCGTCACGGTCAGCAATTAAAATCGTCGCGTGGCCGTTTCCGTGGTTCCCATTATGGCGGGACGCGATCTCTTCTACTGCACATTGGTTCGATAGCATTGGCATGGCACCCTTCCTCTGGTTATGCAAAGATGAGGCACATCGAGAACACTCTGGATGGAGCACGCGACTGTCCACTTGACGCGAAGGGGAATGCGAAATGTATGTGCTTTCTTGTCAATGAGTTAGCGGGGTGGATTGCAATCGCCCTGCCAGAGCCGACCATAAGAACTGTTTCTTCAAGCGATAGTGTGCGGGATTGGTACATTTGTCCGAGCGAGCGCTCTGAAACTTAGAGGATGCAAGATCAATGGAATAAATTTAGCGTTCAGATCTGTGAAGGAAGTTTGCAGTCAAGGGCACTGGAACGAGAAACAAGTAAGATGAGAGCACGCAATCGCGACCGCAATAACGGGCCATTAGGCTATACCAAAAGGTCACCGATTATCTTCTGGCCTAACTGCAGCGGTGTATAATTCCGCCCGTCGATCTCAGCGAATATTTCTCCGTCAGCGGAACGTACCATCTTGATTATTTGGGTAGCAGAGCTTACACCAAAACCCATGCTCAACGCGAGGCAGTTAGTATCTTGTTGATAGCTCAATTCCGCCATTCTCTCTTGGGCGCGGATAGGCCGGGCGAAGACTTTAGCACTGCGGTTACCCTCAGTTCCGCCCACAGTTGCTGTAAGCACATGACCGCCAAAGCGAGTGTTAAATTGCACGTCTATGGTTTCGAGCCATGCGAAAAGTACTCGGCAAAATTTGCCGGCAAGCTTGCGCCTCAACGTCTCTTCTTGAATTAATTCCTCCTCTTGTGTCCGCCGGGCCTGATACTTTTCCTTTGCCTGCTTTACCGTTTCGTCGAGCCAAGGCCAATCAGTCGCAATCGCTTCCATTCGAGACTCCATTTGAGACTGCATTTGAGACTCCATTTCACTGAGGCTGTCCGGCGAACTTCTGCCACTGCAAACAAGAACAGCATGCGAGTGCCCATAGACCACCAGGCGGAAGCCAAAAATGAAGCATTTGTTATCAATAAGTTAAGGTATGCTGACAAAATTGGGATGAGATCCCAACAAGGGAGACTGTTCCCTTAAGAGAAACTGTGCCGGATTGTTACAGGTCTGTCTCCGCCGCAAATGCTCGAAAACGTCAGCGTTGCACGATAAAGAGAGATAACGTTGCGTCCATCTTGGGAAAGGGGTTCTCAGGACGGAATAGTGCTGCGCCCAAGCTAGGAATCCACTAGGACGTTTCCGGAAGAGTCTGTGGACTCCCGTAGAAGTCGATAGAGACTGGTGCGACTGATTTTAAGTATCTCGGCTGCGCGCGCCTTGTTCCCATCCACGCTCTGGAGCACCCGCTCAACATGCCTCCTGTGTACATCATTCAACGGCGCCAGCAAATCGCCTCCATTGCTCCCGCTAGCGACTGCGGTCTTTACGGAGTCGGGGAGATCTCGGACATCTATCGTGTTCGACGCCGCCATCATCATGCACGCCCGCCCCAAGACGTTCTCCAGCTCACGAACATTGCCGGGCCAAGAATGGCGTGAAAGGACCGTCTGGGCCCTGCGCGTGAGGGTGGCGACTGGCTTGTTCAATTGCTTCGCGTAATGGCGAAGAATGTCCTGCTCCAGCAGACACAGATCTTCTTTGCGATCAGAAAGTTGCGGCAGCTTGATTTCGATCATAGAAAGCCGGTAGTACAAATCCTCTCGAAATTGTCCCTGAGACACCATCTTGCGAAGGTCGCGGTGGGTTGAGGCTATCACGCGAACATCTACCTTACGAGAGGCTGTGGCTCCGACCTGCCGCACTTCCTGATTCTGAAACACGCGCAGCAGCTTCGCCTGCATCGGCTGCGACATCTCACCGATTTCGTCCAGAAACAGCACACCGCCGTGAGCCGCTTCTATTAAACCAATGCGGTCCTGACTGGCTCCCGTGAACGCTCCCCGAACCGATCCGAACAACTCGCTTTCTAGCAGCGTTTCCGTAATAGCCGCACAGTTGCAAACCACCAAGGGCTTGGTTGAAACAGGACTCAGGCGATGCAAAGCGCGCGCGATCAGCTCCTTGCCCGTCCCAGTTGCACCTCCAATCAACACGGTTCGAAAATGCGGCGCGATGCGGCGTAGGGTGACGAAGACTTCCTGCATAATTGGGCTCTGTCCGACCATCCCCTCAAACTGGACAGAGTGGTAGACGTCTTCCTCCAGCCGCGCACGATGCTCGCGGCGCCGCGCTTCTTGGAGTAACGAGCTGACGCGTTCCCGCAAACGCTCGACCGCGATGGGCTTCACGAGATAATCGCAAGCTCCTTGTTGAATTGCCCGTACTGCCGATTCGGTAGAGTAGTCTGCCGTCAGCATGACTACATCCGCATTTGGATCGATCCTTAGAATGCGCTCCAGAACGTTCATTCCCGAGGCTCCGGGCATATTCAAGTCCAAGAGGATGACCGCAGGATGACGCTGCTGAACAATAGCTAGAGCTTCTTCCGGCTGAGTTGTCGAAAGAAAATCCACGTTTTCGGAAGATATGGCTTCACCGACAAACTCCAGGAAATCTGCCTCATCGTCGATCGCCAGCACTGTCACTTTTGGCTCGCGCAATTCAGCTTTCTTAGCTTGTTCTGGTTCACTCATTGAATCATCTCCTGCCGGGAATCTTGATCTCGAGCAAGATTCCCCTTTGAACAGAAAGCAAAAACAAGGGCAGCTTTATCGTTAGGCCCTGAAAATGCTGCGCAATTTCTCGTCCAGGGCTATTTTCGTAAGGGGCTTGTGGGCGAAGTAAGCTCCGGGTTCCAGGCTGCCTTCGCGGGAAATCATGTCGCCGCTGTAGCCAGAAACAAACAGCACCTTCAGCATCGGGATTTCTTGTTTCAGCCGATCGGCTAACTGTCGGCCACTCATGCCAGGCATCACCACATCGGTGAGCAGCAAATCGATTTGCCCTTCTCGTTTCGCAGCCATCGAGATGGCTTCCGGTCCATTGCTGGCTGCCAGCACCGTATAACCCAATTCATCCAACTGGATGCTGACAATTTCCCTCAAGGCAGCGTCGTCCTCCGCAAGCAAAATTCTCTTAGTGGCAACCGTCCTTGGCCTTGCATTGTCTCTTCCGGTAGGTGTCCCGTAGGCCAATCCACATTGGCGAGGTAGATACAATTTGAACGTGGTACCACCTGGTACTTTCGTGTCGACCGAAATGAACCCTCCGCTTTGTCTGATAATTCCGTATACCGTGGATAGGCCTAAACCCGTTCCTTTCCCCAGGTCCTTGGTCGTAAAAAATGGATCGAAGATGTGCGACATCGCGTCGGCGCCAATGCCGGTTCCGGTGTCGGAACAGCAGATCATCACGAAGGCGCCGGGCGGTACATCCGGAGGCATGATTACAGAAGAGCCGTCAAGTTCCACATTGTGTGTCTCAATGACCAGTTTGCCTCCCTGAGGCATAGCATCACGGGCGTTGACTACGAGGTTCAATAGGACCTGGTCAATCTGCGAGGGGTCAGCCTTCACGGTCCACAAGTCCTTATCGAGCGACAGAATCAGTTGAATGTCCTCCCCGAGGAGTCGCGGCAGCATTTCGGCGAGATGAGTGATGTGCAGACCGAGGTCCATCAGCGTTGGCGCAGAGACCTGCATGCGGCTGAAGGCCAACAACTGGCGAATCAACGCGGTCGCACGTTGTGCGGCGTCCTTGATCTTCAGGATTCGGGGCAGGTTCAGATCCGCGGGCGGCAGGGTTTCGGCTATAAGGTCGCTGTAGCCGATCACAATTCCCATGATGTTGTTGAAGTCGTGTGACACACCACCCGCCAACCTGCCAACGGCCTCCATTTTCTGGGCCTGGAGGAGTTGAGATTCAAGCTGTTTCCTTTCCGTATCGTCGATCAGGAAACCATGCCACAGGACACTGCCATCCTCCTTGCGCTCCGGCAATGCATCTACCTTTACCCAGAGCAGCCCCTTTTTCGGATGATTCACCCGGAACTCGTCGTGCCATGGGGTTAACGATTGGAATGAGTCCGCAACAACTGCGTTAAAGTGCGGGAGATCGTCAGGATGAATGGCCGCCAATAAAGGGCCGGCATCATCTCGTACCGCGTCTGGGGAGACATCAAAAATGTCATGCAAGGCCGAGCTGGCAAATGGTATAGCGGTGGACCCGTCTGGCCGCATAAGAAAGGAATAGACGATGCCTGGAACTGTGGCAATGATCCTGCTCAATTCCTCCTGAATGGCGGCCGCCTTTTTGCGCGTCGTAATATCCTCGACCGTGCCTTCGTGGAGCACCACTTTGCCATCGGCGTTTCTCAAGGCTCGTATGTTCGTTGATACCCACTTCTTCTGGCCGTCTTTGCTATATATCTCCAATTCGACGTGGTGCGCCGCTCGATCGTTTTCCAGTAGGCGTGCCAATTCTTGCCGTGCTTTGGGATTGACAAATAACACGCGGCCCACGTTCGAGACCTCTTCTAGTAGCTGTTTGGGAGAATCGTAGCCGTGCATCTGTGCGAAGGCGCGATTGACGCTGACAGGCCGACCGTCGGGGGTTATTTGGAAGATTCCGACGACAGCATCTTCAAAGATAGAGCGATATTTTTCCTCTGCTTGACGCAACCTATTGTTGGCAATCTTTCTTAGGGTGACGTCCTGCTTGATGGCAACATAGTGGCTGATCCCTCCATTGCCGATGTGTACTGGTGTAATCGTTTCCTCTTCGTTGTAAAGACTTCCATCTTTGCGCCGGTTGATCAACTCCCCGCGCCACGTACCCCCTGAAGTGACGGTTGCCCACAGATCGGTGTAAAACGTACTGTCCTGCTTATCCGACTTCAATATCCTGGGATTCTTGCCCAGAACTTCCTCCGAAGCGTACCCAGTCAGTTGTGAAAAAGCTGGATTGACCCACAAGATCGAGCCTTCGCTATCGGTAATAACAATTGAGTTGGCCGTAGCTTGCAGCGCTGCCGCCTGTAGTTGAATGGTCTCTTGCGCCTTTTTCCTTTCGATCGCGTACCTTAGCGCCCGGCCCAAAGCCGGCCCAGCGATCGTCCCTTTTACGAAGTATTCTTGCGCTCCCGCGTGGGCGGCCTGCGCTGCGGCCTCCTCATCATTCAGGCCCGTCATTATCACCACGGGAAGTTTGGGGAACTTCGACTGAAAGCGGACCAAGGTCTCAAGTCCCTGACTATCGGGAAGAGAGAGATCGAGCAGGACAACATCAGCAGAGTTCGACCTCAGCTTCTCCATGCCGACTGACAAGCGTTCGGCGCACTCCAGCGTGAACTTATCGCCGTCAGCTTCCTTCAGCATCTCAGCAATAAACCGTGCATCGCCGGGATTGTCTTCGATCAGTAAAACATTCGTTGGCATAAATTCTTCCTTCAGTACTCTATTTGGGAGGAAGCGTTACCATGCCTACCCAGAAATCCTGAATCGCCTCCACCACGTCAAAAAATGATTCCAAGTCCAGCGGCTTAGTGATATAGCAGTTGGCATAATGGTCATAGGATCTCAGGATGTCCTCTTCAGCTCTGGAACTGGTGACGATCACCACCGGGATTCGTCGCAAATCCGGATCTGCTTTGATTTCCGCGAGGGCCTCGCGACCGTCCTTTCGCGGTAAGTTAAGATCCAGCAAAATCAGTTCCGGACGTAAGGCATTGGCATATTTCCCTTGTTTGCGCAGAAAGGCCAGCGCCTCGTGGCCGTCGGAAACGGCGTGCAACTGGTTAGTGATGTTCGATTCTCGCAATGCCTCCCGCATCAGCCTGACGTCTCCTGGGTTGTCTTCCACCAACAGAATTTCCGTTGGCTGAAGTTGAGCGTGCTCTGCGATAACTGCCATAACTTACCTCTCTCCTAGGAATAGTGAACGTGAACGTGGATCCCTTTCCTGGCTCCGACACTACCCAAATCCGGCCTCCATGGCGCTCCACAATCTTCTTGGTGATCGCCAGACCGATGCCCGTGCCCGGGTACTCGCGACCAGCATGCAGGCGCTGAAAGATTACAAAAATTCGGTCGACATCTTGTGGCTCGATTCCGATGCCGTTATCGCGCACTGAAAAGCGCCACTCGCTGAGTTCCTGTTGGCAAGACACGTGAATGCTGGGCGGTTCCCGGCCGTGAAATTTCAAGGCATTACCGATCAGGTTCTGGAAAACCTGGCTCAACTGCGTCGAGTCGACCGGGATAGTCGGCAAAGGATCGTGGCTTATGACCGCGTGCGCCTCTTCGATCGCCGTCTTTAGGTTGAGTAGCACTTCCTCGAGCACACTCTCGCTGTTTGTCGGAGCGAACTCTTTGCCGCGAGTGCCCACTCGGGAATAGGAGAGGAGATCGTTGATCAGCACCTGCATGCGATGGGCACCATCCACGGCAAACGCGATAAAATCGTCGGCATCGGCGTCGAGTTTGCCGTGATATCGCTTCGCCAGGAGCTGAGTGTAGCTAGCTACCATGCGCAAGGGTTCCTGGAGATCATGGGACGCCACGTAGGCGAACTGTTGGAGGTCGGCATTGGAGCGGGCCAGTTCCTCGGCGCGCCGTGCCAGTTCTTTTTCCGTTTGCTTGCGCTCGGTAACATCGCGCGCTGCCGCGAAAACACCTTCCACCTCGCCGGCTTCATTCCGGAACACTGAAGCGTTGTACAAAACGTCGGTGACGACGCCTTCTGTACTGCGGATAGCCAGCGGGTAATCGTGAACCACGCCCTCGGCAAACACTCGCCGGTATACCTGCTGGGCGCTTTCCGGCTCGGTGAAGTAATCTGAAAAGTCGCTCCCAATCAGCCGGTCGTGAGAAACCCCGGTGATCTTTCCCGTAGCCGCATTTACGTCAGTGATTTTGCCGTCGCGATTGATCGTCACCAGCGGATCGAGGCTGGCCTCGATCAGACTGCGAGTGTAGAGTGAAGCTTTTCTTAGCTTCTCTTCGTCGCGCTTGCGCTCGGTGATGTCTACCTTGATACCCACCATGCGAATTGGCCGGCCGGCATCATCGAAGAACACCTTCGCTCGGGAATTCACCCAGCGGATCTCACTGTTATCGCGACGCCTAATCCGCCATTCCGAGGCAAACTCGCCCGTCCGGAAGGACTCCTGGATCGCCGCCTTGGTAAGTTCCAGATCTTCGTCCGCTATCAAAGACTCCCAGTCTTCATAGGTACCACCGAACGTTCCAGGAACAAGCCCGTACAACTCTTCGGTTCCGGATGACCAAGTGTTGATATTGTTGCGAATGTCCCAGTCGAACGTACCCGAACGCCCCGCTTTCAGGGCCAGGGAGAGTCGCTCGCGGCTCAAACGCAGTTCGTTTTCTGGTCGCTTCCGCTCCGTAACATCGCGGGCAATGGTGGTTGCTCCCACGATCCTTCCCCAACGGTCCTTCACCGGGCTGACTGAAACCACAACATCAACCGTCTTCCCATCTTTTCGGATCCGCGTCGTCTCGAATGGTGAGACGCGCTGTCCTTCCTTGATTATCTGCATGTTCGCTGTAAAGGCTTCGCGCCGGTCCGGCGGGATCGTAATAGAAATGGATTCCCCAATCATTTCTTGGGCTGAATAGCCGTGAATCGCTGCCGCCCCGGGGTTCCAACTGGTGACTACACCGTCGAGTGTTTGCACGATGATGGCGTCGTCGAAAGAGGGAAAGATGGATGCCAGACTGGCGATGATTTCTTCCTTTTGGCGGCGCGCCCAGTCGCGGCGTTCCGCCAGAAAGCCCGTCCACACCGTAAGGCCTGCCAACAGCATCACCGTGGATACGGTCATTAGAACCAAGCCTGCCCGATCCGAATAAAGGCCGCTGGCCTGTCCTTTCCAGCGCAGCCAAGCCAGGACCAGAGGAATAAGGATCGCAGCAGGGAACAATCGGCGCGTGAACGTCCCGCCGGAGTTTGCGCTCGCCACCAGTGCTCCCAAACCCGATTCGGGACGGGCAAACATCACCGCAAATGAAAGCAGAAACAGAGCGGAAGTAGTAATTGGAGAGATGGGAATGTAAGTCGTGGACCGATTCAGAACGAAATCCAGGAGGCCGAACATGCAAGCAATCGCCACTACGCAAGGCAACAAGCTCACCAGGCAACGGCCTAAACTCTTTTTGGCATACAGCAGTAGTAGCGCGCACCCAAGACAAAGGAACCCGAAAGCGGCAATGGGAGACATTAGGCCCGGCCGCACACTTCCTGGAATGTTCTCCGGCCCAGCAGTGAATAGCAGTTGATCGATGCCGAGGTCGACAACGAAAACGTACTCTATCAGCGAGAGAAGGCCCACCACGACAACAGTGGTGGACGCAATCTTCGCGACCACCTTCCAGGCGGAAGGAATAGCGGGGTGTCCCTTCCTCGCGGTCCACACCCCAACCCCGATCAAGACAAAACAAATGGCGGTATTTGCCTCTACCGCGGCCTGCCCAGGCAAAATGTCGTTCAGTGCTTGAAGATGAAACAACCCGGCCAATGCCCATAAGCCAAAGGTTATCGAGAGTAAATTGCAGAATGAGACGAAGTGATGCAGCTTTCTCGAGATGCCGACGTCAGCCTCAGGTCTCATAAGCTTTTCCTGATCTAGTCAGTAGGCCGATGTGGGGATCAAATTCGCTCTGACGACGACCGGGATGCACTCCTAGGCGTACGTCCCAGAGGGGGCGTTCTCTCGGTTTGACAAAGCGGCCACATCCCGGATCGTCATGCGACGCACGCCATGAGAGGCGTCCAAGAATCGCAATCGCGATACGGTTCTTTCAAACAAATAACCTTACCTACCGCGATCCTGCCACGCCAGCTGGCGACTCGCAGCATATTCTGCGGTAAGGTACGACGCAGCACTACTTGTACTCTTACTGCGAACGAGAGTCAGTGACATCCTGCTTACGATAGTAACCTGCACCCCCGCCACTTTAATGGAGCATAGGGATCGAACCGTCGAGCATCGGGGATAGTTGGACGACGAGAGTGTTGCCTGAACATGCGTGTTTCGGGCAGAGCACAACCCGCCGCAGGCGTGGTTCACGTCCTAGCCACTGTGATCCTGGGCTTTCCAGTAGCTGTGATTTCTATCACCGACCGTTGACCGAAGGTGTGAAACACTGACCTTTTAACGGGTCGTCCTGGTTGGCGCAGGTTTGATGAACAGTGCCGGTTTGGCGAAGCAGAGGAGTGGTGGCTGGATGAAGGAACTTGGTGCGCAACTCGACCGTACTGGTCGCCTCCTTGTGCGTATCGACGAGGATTCATCTTCACTTTACGAGAGGCTGCTGGATAGCATCTTGGACGCTGTCAATTTTGTCGATGCGGAGCGAAAGATCACCTATTGGAACTGAGGCGCTGACAGCTTGACGGGGTATTCGACTGGTGAAGTAGTTTTATTCGGGGGCTGTTCTACATGAGTTCAATCCTGGTCGCCGTACTTGTATTTGGATGTACCTTCGGAGGGGCCTTGTTAGGTATCTTCCTCCGCGTCAGATTACCGGACCACCATCGAGACGATGGCTCAAAAGAGGTTCTAAAGCTAGTGATGGGCTTGATCGCAACCATGGCTGCGCTCGTCCTCGGTCTGCTCATTTCTTCGGCCAAGAGCTCATATGACACGCAACAAGCCGAGATGCAGCAACAGGGTATTCACATATTACAACTCGATCGCATTCTAGCGCGCTTCGGGCCGGATGCAATTGAAGTGCGTACTCAGCTTCGCCGGATCGTAGCGGCAGACATCGGGCGCACTTGGCCGCATGATGGTATCGGGGTAACGGCCTATGAGCCGTCGCAGGCACAAAAGGCAGGCGAAGAGCTTCTTGAAGGGATCGCTCGTCTGTCACCGAAGACAGATACTCAGCGGAGCGATCAGAGCCGGGCGCAGCAGCTTCTCATAAGTCTATGGGAGACCCACCGCTTTCTCGAGGAACAGGCGGGGGGAACTCTTTCCTGGCCTTTCCTTCTGGTGCTTGTGTTTTGGCTCACGGTGCTCTTCGTTGGATTCGGTCTTTTCACGCGCTTCAACGTGACTGTCATTGCCGCCTTACTCGTTGGCGCACTCTCGGTCGCGGGGGCGATATTCCTCATTCTCGAGATGAACCGGCCGTACAACGGGGTAATGCAGATCTCCAGTGCGCCTATTCGCAATGCCTTAATTCAAATGGGCCGATAGCACTGACGATCAACACGACGAGCCCGACTGAGAAATCACCCTTTCTCAAGAAAGCAACAGAGCCCAACAACCGTCGAGAATTGCAGCGGCGAGGTAAACTCATCGTCCTTTTCCATGGAGCTTGTCGCAGGTGTCAAGATTTGAGCCCTTGTTCCCTTTTCCCATCTTGTACGTGCCACAGATGGTTACTTTCGTGCAGAAACGCACGTGACATCACAGACCCCAAGACAGCGCTTACCTATCATTAAGACTTGTGTGCGGACATCGCATGAGTTGATTAGTAATGCCAGTTCTACTCGGTGATATCCCATCAGATGAGATGGTTCAAGCAGAGTCAGCCGGCCAGCAGACCCGAGCATGAACTCACGGCTAATGAGCAAAAATACACTTGTCCTGTCGCTGTTCTTGATCCTTGCCCTGACACTGCTCGCAGGCTGCGGCAGCTCTTTCAGCCCCAAGTCATCAGAGCCGCCAACTCCCGCTTCGCTGAGCGCCAACAATCTCAACCTGATCTTCGTGGTAAGCGAGGATTTGGCTTACCAGGCTGCCGGAGACATCAATCCCACGACGGCCAACCTCACCAGCCAGGGCTTACAGCGGTCGCTCTCGATGGCCACGTTCCTGCAACAGAAGGTACTGGGCTCGCAGAATGTGACTGGCATTTACGCGCTCGAACCGATGACCCATTTGCAAACTGCAAACAAGTATCCCGACATTGTCGGGCTGGAAACGATTCAGCAATTCGCCATGCTGAATCAGACCAGCGCGTCGTACCAGGGCAGCCCGCTGGTTACCGCAAACAGTTATCCTGTCTTCGCATCGTATGCGGCAGAATCGGTACCTGACTACGTTGCACCGCCGGAGCCCCCCGAGTGCGCGGCCTGCCAAGGTCTCGACTTCCGCGACCAGAGCGGCGACAACGAGGCTCTGGTGAGCAGTATCGTCAAGGCCAACGTGCCAGGGTTTTATGTTTTCTCGGCGCCCTGGGAGACCGTGAGCGCGGTAATGGCGAACCTCGCCCAGCTTAAAGGCTACAAGCTGACCCTTCCGGCGAGCTATATCAGTCCCAACTTTATCTATGCGATCTCGATCACGCCGTCGGGTAGCGCCAGCCTGGTTACCTACGACAGCCACCTGACTCCACCTTCCGCCTACCCTGTGCTGCCCCCGCCGCCGCTGGTCAGCACTGCATGCAATACGGCGCCAGCTCCAGCGTTTTTCAGCATAGCCGTGACCGGCGGTATTGATGGCGCGGTAACCCCGGCGGGCACTAACATCAACGAAACGGTTTACTTTGTCCGGCACGCGGAAGCGCATCCCACGACGTGGTGGGACGACGGCAATTATATTGGCGCGGGGCAGTGGCGCGCCCTGGATCTTCCCAACGCGTTACGCGGCAAAATCCAGCCTACGCAGGTTTACTCCGTCGATCCCGCGGTCGGCAACCCGGGCGGTTACGGTAGTGTGGCTTCGTCGTATGTCAGGCCTTCATTGACCGTGGAACCGTATGCCATCGCCAACAACTTGCCCTATAATCTGGCCGCCAGCGTTCCCTTTTCCGCCCAGATTTTGCCTCCGTTATCTGCTTGGGCCAGCACTTTTTTCTTCAACGGCGGCGCGTTCTCCAATCAAACGATACTGGTGGGCTGGGAGCACGATCACATCCCGCCGACCGTAAATGCGCTGCTCACGAGCTATGGCGGCAATGGCCCACTGGCGCCCAACAATTGGCCGGACAATGACTATGACACCATCTGGACGGTGAAACTTGACGCCGTGGGCAACGTGACGGTGGACAACGGGATGTGCGAGGGCATCAACTCCACGACGCTGCCGGCCACGCCTCCTCAATTCTGAACGTGTGTAGGCCCAGTGAGTAAACGCGAATTATTGAGTTCGCCGAAAGCTCTAAGAAGGACTCACATCATGAATAAAACTAATGTTGTATGGCTACTGTTCCTGGTTCTGGTCCTGACGCTGCTCGCAGGATGCGGTAGCTCTTTTGATCCCAAGTCATCAGAGCCGCCGACTCCCTCTCCCCTTAGCTCCAGCAACCTCAACCTGATCTTCGTGGCAAGTGAGGATTTGGCCTACCAGGCTTCCAGCGACATCAACCTCAGCACCGCCAATCTCACGAATCAAGGCCTACAGCGATCGCTCCTCATGGCCACATTCCTGCAGCAGAAGGTGTTGGGGATGCAGAATGTGACGGAAATTTACGCGCTCGAACCCATGACCCATTTGCAAACCGCAAAAAATTATCCCGACATGGTAGGACTGGAGACGATTCAGCAGTTCGCTATGCTGAATCAGATCAATCTGTCCAGTGACCACGAGGGCGGGACGCCACTTGCCGGCCACAGCTACCCGCTCAATGCGTCCTATTCGTCAGCGTCGATACCCATCGGAATTCCTCCGCCGTCGCCATTCTGCCCGAATTGCCAGGGGCTCGATTTCAACGACCGGGAAGGCGACAACGAGGTCCTGCTGACCACTATCGTGAAAAACAACCCGCCGGGTTTCTATGTCTTCTCGGCGCCATGGGAAACCGTGAGCGCCTTGATGGCGAATATTAACAAGCTCGAACATTACAACCTGGCTCTTCCGGCGAGCTATATCAGTCCCAACTTTATCTACGCGATTTCAATCGCGCCGTCGGGAAGCGCCAGCCTGCTCACCTACGACAGCCACATTACCCCGCCTGCCACCTACCCGGTGTTGTCCCCACCACTGGCCAGCGCTGCCTGCACGGCGCAGACGCCTTTCAGCATCACCGTGACCGGCGGTCAGAATGGCGCTGTCATTCCGGCGGGCATCAACACCAACGAAACCCTCTACATCATCCGCCACGCCGACGCGCATCCGCAGCTCTACTGGGACGACAACAACTATGTCGGCGCCGGTCAATGGCGCGCCCTGGATCTTCCCAACGCCCTGCTCGGCAAAGTTAATGTTAACCAGGTATATTCGAACGACCCTTCTCAATTCGCCCAAGGTTCGTTCTTATATTCGAGCGACGGTTCCATCAGCCCCTCGCGAGACCACAACTGGTCGACGGTTGCGCCCCCGTTGACCGCTGTACCGTACGCCATCGCCAACAACCTGCCCTACAATCTGGTCACCAGCTTCGACCTCTCCGATGGCAACGATAGCACCGTCGGCCAGGAGACCAGTACTTTCTTCTTCTTCAACAAGGGCGGCCAATTCTCCAATCAGAGTGTGCTGCTGGCGTGGTCTTTCCAATTCATACAACCAACAATCTTAGCGCTGCTCACAAGCTATAACGCCACTCAAAAGGCTCCGCCTTCCAGCGAGTGGCCAGACAACGACTACGACACCATCTGGACAGTGAAGCTTGACGCCTACGGCAACTTGACCGTGAACAATGCCATGTGTGAAGGCATCAACTCCACGCTGCTGGTCACGCCTCCGCAATTTTGATGGTCGCTCAGGCAGCGGCCGCGTTAGGGAGGTATAAATCGCCGTCGCTCGGCCCGATCGTCGCCGGTCAATCTAGGCTCGTAAACAGGAGATTTTGATGCGGTCCGTCCCAAGAGTGGTTCTATCTCTGACCTCAGTGGTTCTTCTTCTCAGCGTTTGCAGTCGTGGTGGTAGCTCCACTCAGCCACCCTTGGCACTCAGCTACGCTGCCAGCACGGCGATCTATACAAAGGGGGTGCTGGTCACGGCGAATATTCCGTCCAGCAGCGGCGGAGCCGTGACCTTGTATCGTATTAACCCGGCCCTTCCGGCGGGCCTCAGGCTGAGCAGCAGCACGGGTATCATCAGCGGAGAGCCCACCGCCGCGACCGCCGCGAACAACTATACGGTAACGGCATCCAACCTGAGCGGCAGCACCACGGCGACTCTGACGATCACGGTAATTGACGCGCCTCCGGCGCAAACCCTGCCCAACCTAGGCCAGCAGATTACGCCGCTGGCGCCCCCGAATTCCCGCTTCGAGCCCATGAACCCCGATCTGCCCGACAATCCAGCCTGGCTGGCCGGGCAAGCGGTCACCACCGTAGTGAGTCCGGATAGCAAGACCCTTCTGGTCCTGACTAGCGGGTACAACCGCGTTTACAACGCCAACGGCACGCCTTTTAAATTGTCGGACTCGAAAGAGTACGTGTTCATCTACGACATTTCGAAGTACACCCCTATCAAGAAGCAAGTAGTACAGATTCCAAATACCTACAGCGGAATTGTCTTCGATCCATCCGGTAAGGCCTTCTACGTGTCCGGCGGCATGGGTGACTTCCCCTTTGACAAGGCCGGTGACAATGTCCACATCGTTGCGCTGGGCGCCGACGGAACTTGGGTAGAGCGGCCGGGAACCGAACTTGCCTTGGGCCACCGCGCAGGCCTTGGCCTTGCCGTGCCTAACGACGGATTAGTCCCGATCAACAGCATGGTTTTCGTGCAGCCCTGCGCCGCCGGCGTGGCTATTTCGAATGATGGCAAGACGCTGGTGGTAGCGAATTACTACAACGACTCGATAACCGTGTTCAGTGGAGGCTTGGGCAGTTGGTCGAAGGGAACGGAACTCGACCTGCGCCCCGGCAAGGGCGATCCCTCGCAGGCGGGTACGCCGGGCGGCGAATATCCGTTCTGGGTAGTGGTGAAGGGTACCGGACCGAACGCAACGGCGTATGTGTCAAGCCTTCGCGACCGCGAGATCGACGTGGTCAATTTGGGCCTGTCGCCGAAGCCCAAGGTAACCGCCCGAGTCCCCGTGAAAGGCCAACCGGGCAAGATGACGCTGAACGCGGCCCAGTCGCTGCTGTATGTCGTCGAAGACCAGGCGGACACCATTGACGTAATCGACACCGCGAAAAACGCGGTACTCGAAACTATCCCGGTGATCGCTCCGGCGACGGTAGTGCCTACCGCGCTGGCGCAATTTACGGGCGCGAACCCCAATAGCGTGACGCTCGCGCCGGATGAGACGACAACTCTACGTGACCGAACGGCAATCTGAATTCCATAGCGGTGGTGGCGCTGGGCGGAAGCAATAACGGCGATCAGGTAGTTGGTCTCATTCCGACGGGTTGGTATCCCAACTCGGTCAGTTTCAGCAGCGATGGCAAATGGGTGTATGTGGTCAACGGGAAGTCGCCGACGGGTCCGAATCCCGGCTTCTGCTACAGCGCCGGACCGCCGACCCACAAAAATTGCCGTCCGGTGAGCCAGTACAATCCCCAGTTGATCAAAGCGGGCTTCCAGAGCTTCCCACGTCCCAGCGCGGCGCAGCTCAGCGACGCTGACGGCGCAGGTAGCCACGAACAACCGGTTCTCCAGCACCGAGAGTGCCAACGACGCCGCAGTTATGGCGGCCGTGCGTCAAGGCGTCAAGCACGTCATCTTCATCATTAAGGAAAACCGCAGTTACGACCAGATTCTGGGCGACCTGGAAATCGGCAATGGCGATCCTGATTTGGCTGAGTTTGGACAGCCGCTCACGCCGAATCTGCATAACCTGGCGCGGACCTTCGTCACCCTCGACAACTTCTTCGACAGCGCCGAAACCAGCAACGACGGCTGGCCCTGGACCACGTCGGCCCGCGCCCCCGATGTGATCGAACGCCAATTCCCGGTGGCCTACGCGGGACGCGGTCTGAGCTTGGACTCCGAGGGAGTGAATCGTAATGTCAACGTTGCGATTCCGACCCTCGCCAAACGCCGGGCCGCCGATCCCCTCACCCCCGACGACCCGGATCTATTACCCGGCCAGACCGACGTGGCTGCGCCGGATGGACCGGACGATGAAGTGAATACCGGCTATTTGTGGGACTCCGCACTGCGAGCGAACCTTACGGTCCGCAACTACGGTTTCTTCGTGGACACGACCCTCTATCCGGTGAAGCCGCCGGCCGGGACCCACGTTGTCCCCATTCCCCTTGACCGGAACCCGTTCGCAACCCACACAACGGTGGCGTTCCCCGCGAGCGCTTCCCTGACGCCGTACACCGATCCCTACTTTCGCGGTTTCGACAACCAGTTTCCCGATTATTACCGTTACACAGAGTGGGCGAGAGATTTCGATGCAAATTACGCCAACGGCGAACTGCCTTCGCTCAGCCTGGTTCGCTTCATGCACGATCACACCGGCAGTTTCGCTGACGCGATTGACGGCGTGAATACTCCGGAGCTGCAGCAAGCCGATAACGATTATGCGGTCGGATTGCTTGTCCAGAAGATCGCCAACAGCATTTACGCGAACAACACTCTGATCTTTGTAGTGGAAGACGACTCGCAAGATGCCGGCGATCACGTCGATTCGCACCGCAGCGTCGCGTTCGTGGCGGGCGCCTACGTGAAGCAAGGAGCGCTGGTTTCGGCGCAGTACAACACCATCAACTTGGTGCGCACGATGGAAGAAGTCCTGGGTCTCCCGCCGATGAATCTGAACGACGCGCTGGCCAGGCCCATGGCCGACATCTTCAACACGAAGCCGAGCTCGTGGAGCTTTACCGCCGCTCCTTCGGCGTTTCTCTACGGTACGGAGCTGCCCCTCCCTGCCAAACCGGCCAGCCTGATCGTGCCCAAGCCGACCCACGACGCGAAGTACTGGGCGCGGGCCAGCAAGGGCATGGATTTCACATCCGAAGATCGCATGGATTTCGCGGACTACAACCGCATCCTCTGGAAAGGGCTGATGGGCAACAAGCCTTATCCTGCCGCGCCCAACGAAATGGACCTGCGCCAGAATCGCAAGGAGCTCCTCGCGCGTTACCAGCGCTCTCTGAAGCGAAAAGCAGCGCGCACACCGAAGACGCGTATGAACTGAGGACCACGACGCGATTGCGACCACATTCGACTGTTTCAGTATCGTCGGTCACACGGTATGTTGCGTACTGGGAGTAATCTCCCACAGGCCGGTTTATTGCCCGCAACTGGCACTCATGGGCGACAGATCGTACCTGTTCCTACGACTGCCTCAACTCAAGCAAAACCCTGTTCGCCTCACTCGCCCCATTGTTTTGCTGGGATATACGAACCGCGTCCACCAACTCGGCCGTACGACCGCGTACCGTCAGTTCGTGCCTTGTGGTCTTGACATTGAATACCATGCCATCCCTGTCGCGATGTCTCCAGACTGCAATGCTCGGTCGCTTCAGCGGCCGGCGAAGGATCTCTTGCAGCAGAAGCGGAATGTCTGTCGTTGGTTGAATGTCCAGAATGGTCATTCCTAGGAATTCTGCCCGGGAGTATCCATAACCGAGAATGGCGGCCTGATTCACATCTAGAAACCTGAGGGTTTCCCGATCGTAGACCCACATCGGGGTCGGATGGCGATTAAACAAAGGACGGAGCTCTGCCGAAGTCGCAGTTTCAGCGATGATCCTGTCTACGGCCACCGGAATAGAAGTGCTCATGACCTGCTGTGCTTCAGGCGCGACCACCACCTGGTCGCGACCGTCTGCCTTGGCGTTGTACGTTTCCAAAAACTCAGATGGGCCTTCGACGCAAACCATCTGCACAGAATAAGAAGAAACTTGATCGCCAGGCGTATCAATGTTAATTATCGTCCCAGTGTCGGAGGGCACAACACCCATCGCTCGATTCTTCCCAGCCCGCTTGGCTTCATAGACTCCGCGGTCGGCCAATCTGAGAACGGCTTCCAAGGCTACTTCATCGGGTCTGTCGGGATACCATGGGAAGGCCGTCCAACCAATGGAGCAAGTCGGGCGAATTTCGAGGCCGGCACCTACGAGTCCCGCTTTTGGGTTTCCAACGGCAGTCAAGATCCGCGATGCAAAGGTCGCTGCGTCTGCCCGATTTGAATACCGGGACACGATCAGGAATTCATCACCGCCCCAGCGGACTACGACGTCGGAGCTGCGGATCACGGAATTGATTCCCCTAATCAGCTTCACCAGGACCTTATCTCCGATATCGTGTCCGTAGCGATCATTGACTTCCTTGAAATCGTCGAGATCGACCAGATAGAAGATCAGGTCATTAGCACCAGGTTTTCGGGGCGCCGAGTAAGACCGTAGGACCTGACTCACATCGCCGGGAACCATAGCGTCAAAGAATCTCCGGTTTCGAACCCCGGTAAGAGGATCTGTTAAGGAAACTTCCTGGAGTCCCTGGTTAGCCTTGGCCAATTCAGCCCTGAGCTGGCGCTGTTTTGCAAATACCAGAAAAGCCATCACCAGCATTGTGCCCAGCGTAACCAGCCCTCGGAACTGGTTGACCTGCGAAGGCGTATTCCGATTGAGGGCGGCCCACGCTCCGATGGCAGGCAGTGACAACACCGCTAGCATTCCCAGTTCCGTCACAGGAAGGTGCGATCGTGATTTTTCCGAAGACGCCTCAGTGCCTTGCAGCGTGAGGCCGAGGAATCCGACCAGCGTGAACGCTGTCACGGCGACCGAGTAGGGGAAGTCGTACCAACTGCCCGGATAGTAAGAGTTTTTGCTAATTGCATGGTTCGCCAGGTAACCGGCCACAGTCATGAGCAGCTGTGCTCCGAAGAGACTCGCATAGAACCACTTCCACGATCCGAAACCGCGCTTCCACAAAAACCCGAGCGACACCAGCAGCACGACAGCTAGCAGACTATCCAGCCGGTCATAGTTCTCACCATACCTTGCCTCGTCAAGAACGACATATTGCCAGGGAATCACGAAGATCACGTAGAGATAGAGCCACCAGAGGAGCAGCAAGAGAAAACCCATACGACCCTGTGACTTGCGATCCGCAACCGGATCCAGGTGGGGCTGCAACAGCAGAGCTGCTAAGAAGGGAATACTCGATAGGAATAACAAGATGTCGCCGATAAATGGGTTGGGTACTTCCCTCCGCAGCACAAGGTCAAAATACACCCAGACAACATGGCAGATTGTCCGTGCTCCCCAAGATGCCGCTAGCAGCATCCAGAACAATCGGGCTGGTCTCGGGCTTGCGCTCGCGTTTACTAGGAAAACAACCGCCACCGACAAGATTAGAAAAAACTCAATGACATCATTAATCAGAGTGAGCGAATACGAGCGAGGAACAAAGACCATCGCAGCAAGCTGCCCCAATGTCAAAAAGACAACTAGAGCGGCCCACAATTTCAAATGATGTCGCGGCTCTGGAGTTCCCGGTTTCGATAACGAAAATTCAGTAGCCATCTCTTTCGGCCAGTTCTCGTTTGGCCTTGACTGCGGCGTTCGGCTCGTGATCGCAACACCTAACCTGGTTCCCGAGAGCCTAGCGTAGGGCAGCCTGTTCCCCCCAGGGCATCGCAGTGGCTTACCCTACTGGCCAGAGTGTCGGGCATCACCGCAATTGCGGATCGTCCACCAAGTTGCAGCGCCACCAGCATGGCCGGAGCCCCACCACTTCGCCCGCGTTATTGCGCCCGCTCCCAGCGCTGCCGCTCATCGTTCCATTTCCACCACTCGCTCGTCACTTGAGCCCTCCTCGAAACCTTTGCCCCGACTGTGATGGCTCTCGGGAACAGAATAGGTAAAGCATTTGAACATCCAAAAGACACCAGCAAGGGAGCAAGTAAGATGCCTTGTTATCAGGAGGTTAGATCACACTGTAGGGATCGAAGACAGATCCCAATGAGGGAAAGATGTTCCCTTCTGCAATACTGTACGGGATTGGGACACTATCCAAGCCTTCCAATGCGATTGACTAGCACTTGTGGGGCGGCTGGAATTGCACTTCGTAGCAAAGCAAAAAGCACAGCCCGCGAGGTGAGTCGCGGGCCGTGCCTACCTCCGCAGGGAAATCGTCAGAGGGGTGTCGGGAATGCCTTCTCGCGCTACCCTCCGAGAATCCCCGCGGCTGACCAGATAGAGGGTCCCAAGACGATTATCCGCGAATCTTAGATCGGCTTTCTGTGATAACGGTGCGTTTTCAACTTACGAAGGTAATAAGTGACTTTGGGGGGTAGTCACCCGAGGGTGGTCGCAGCTTTCAAGCATGATGTGCTCAACCTCGAACGTGAGCGGCGGTGCTGTCACCTCGTGCCTGTCCGGCTGACTCAGATATTGCTTGAAGAAGAGATCCTTACACCTTACTCGCTGAAACGATGATCACAGTATGAGCGGCTTGCGATTCTTCACTTTCTGGGTGACGGCTCACCTCAATCTTGCTATCCAGATTGAGCCAGAAAAAAGTAGGGAGTATCTTGCCGTAGGGCTCTTGAGGCTATTGGTTGGTGTAAACCGTTTGCAATTCCCCCTTGAGATCGGAATGCGGAGCGAAGCGGTTGGCTGCCCATCGCCTCCACGGTCGAGACAACTGGCACAAGCTGAAACAGCCCAGTGCCCTGAAATCTGGTTACTTATGAAAAAGCCGCGTGTCGCTCGACCTCGTTTCGGCTTTCCCTCTCGTCGTCTTCAACTGCATTGTGGGCATCATTCTGCTGGTAACCGGATTGCTTCTGCTGGCACCCAGCGTCCAAGAGCGCTCGCGGTGAAGACGCCGAGCAACTCTCGCCGCGCAGCTTGCCGGCAAACTTACTAGCCGATAAAGGTGGACTGAAGTAGTAGCCTTGGATCTCGTTACAATTATGTTCTCGCAAAAAAGATATTTGCTCTTCGTTCTCCACTCCTTCAGCGACAACTCGAAGCCCAAGGCTCTTGGCCATGATAATGATTGTGACAACGATTGCAGCATCACTCGGGCTAATCATCACATCCCGCACGAAGGACCGGTCAATTTTTAGTCTGTGCACCTGAAAATGTTTCAAGTAGTTGAAGCTGGAATAGCCGGTTCCGAAATCATCAATAGCCAGCTTCACTCCCAACGTTTTCAGCTCTAGCAATATTGAAGGCATGACATCCGTACTGCTCAGCAGTATGCTTTCCGTGAGTTCCAGTTCGAGAAATTCAGGAGCAAGACCTGTTTCACGCAGCACCTTTTTGATAAGCTCAAGGAAGCCCTCTTGCCGGAATTGAACCGCCGAGATATTCACCGCGACTGGTACTACGGGGAGACCCTCATCCTGCCATTGCCGCGCTTGGGCACACGCTGTTTTGATCACCCATTCGCCAATTGGCTCGATGAGGCCGCTGCTCTCTGCAACTGGGATGAACTGGTTGGGTAATATAAGCCCCAGTTCCGGATGCTTCCAGCGGATGAGCGCCTCGCATCCCGTGATTTCGTTCGAGATCAAGTCCATCTGGGGCTGATACACCAGGAAGAATTCATTCCTCTCCAATGCCCGTCGCAAGCTGCTCTCCAAAGTCATCTGTTCCGTTGCTTTAACAGTCATGCCTGGCTCGAATAACTGCACCCTGTCGCGCCCCTCTTCCTTGGCCTTGTACATCGCCAGCTCCGCATCCTGCAACAGGGCTTCGATGTCTTCACCGTCGTCCGGGAAGATACTGATGCCCAGGCTACAAGTAACGTGGAGGGAGCGACTACTAGAGATGACAAAACCGGCAGCCATTGAATTGACGACGTGTTCGGCGACCCGCACGGCATCAACTGTTTCGTGTATGGCAGTCAGCAAGACAAGAAACGCGTCACCACCCAAGCGAGCTACCGTGTCTTGTTTGTGCGTCCATCCCTTAAGACGCTCCGCCACTTGTTTCAGTAATAGGTCACCACTCGAGTGCCCCAATGAGTCGTTAATGATCTTGAAGCGATCGAGGTCGAGGTACAACAAGGCGACTTTTTCCCCGCGCTGCCGAGCATTAAGCAGTGCCATCAGCATGCGATCGCGAACCAGAGTCCGATTGGGCAAGCCTGTAAGTGCATCGTAGTACGCCAGGAATTGGGCTTGTGACTCAGCGGCCTTACGTGCCGTAATATCCTCGGTCGTACCTTCGTGGAGTATCACCTTTCCATTGGCGTCCGTTACGACCCGGACGTTCGCCGATACCCACTTCCTCTGGCCATCTTTGTTGTAGATTTCCAATTCGACATTTTGCAGCACGCGTTCTTTTTCCAGCATGCGGGCGAGTTCTTGCAGCACGTTGGGATCGACAAATAACTGTTGTACATTCGAGACTTCCCTCATCAGTTCCTCGGGAGAATCATAGCCATGCATTCGTGCCAGGGAACGATTGATACTGAGGGGATACCCGTCTGGAGTAACCTGGAAGATCCCAACGATGGCGTCCTCAAAAATTGAGTGGTATTTCTCCTCAGCTCGACGCAACGCCCGTTCCGCCCGCTTCCGCTCGGTAACATCGCGTGGTGCTACTAATTCTGCCTGTACTCCATGAAAATCCAGTTCGTGACCAACGATCTCGACATCAATGATCGAGCCGTCCTTCTTCCGATGCCTCCAAAGCGAGGCTTCTTCCCGAAGTCCGTGTATCGGTTGCTCGATGGCTTTCAACAATCTGGGAACATCTTCCTCCGGCCTTATGTTCGCGAGTGTCATCGACAGAAACTCCTGCCTGGAGAAACCATATTGGCGAATCGCGGCTTCATTCACTGCCAAGAATTTAAGAGTTTTGCTGTCGAAAACCCACATCGGAAGCGGATTGTTTTCAAATAGGAGTCGATACTGCATTTCTGCTTGTCGCAGTGCTTCTTCGGCACGCCTTTGCAAAGTTACGTCCTGTTTGATGGCGACATAATGTGTGATCCCGCCGTTGCCGACACGCACTGGCGTGATCGTCATCTCCTCCGTGTAAAGGCTTCCATCTTTGCGCCGATTGGTCAGCTCCCCCTGCCAGACATTCCCAGCGGTGATGGTCGCCCACATATTTGTATAGAACGCTATGTCGTGCTCGTCAGACTTCAAGAGCCGGTGATTCTTGCCCAGAGCCTCTTCCGGAGCGTACCCGGTCAGTTGTGAAAATGCTTGGTTGGTCCACAGGATCGTGCCGTTGCCGTCAGTAATTGCGATGGCGTTGGCGGCGGCTTGCAGGGCCGCAACCTGCAATAGCAGACGCTCATCCGCCGCCTTGCGTTCATCGATGTCCACTGCGACGCCTACGACCCGCACTGGGGCCCCTGTGGTGTCACAGAAGGCACGTCCTGTTACGTTCCGCCAGTGCAGGCTGCCGTCCGGCCACAGCCTGCGATACTCAAGGGTGTGGCTCTCGTGGTCATGAACAGCAGCCTCGATTGACTCTTGCATCGCCTTTCTATCATCGGGATGGATGGACTTCATAAATGTCTCAAAGTTCGTCGGGGAGTCGTCTGGCAGCCCCATCTGTCTCCGGGCGGTTGCTGAAACACTATCCCGCCCGTCGCCAGATTCCAGTCCCACAACCCAAGGCGAGCTGCGTCGAAGGCCAAGCGCATTCTTTCCTCTGCCTGTGTTAGCGCGTCCTCTGCGCGCTTGCGCCAAGTGATGTCCCGAGCGAAAGACAGAAACTGGCCTGTGTCTTGCAGAGAGGTGGCGCTGATCTCGACGTCGAACAGTTCGCCATTCTTCTTGCGATGCTGCGTCTCGAAACGGTCAAACTCTTTTGCCACTATCTGCTGGATGTGGGCGAGTAGCTTTTCGTGGCTCTCACCTCCTTCTAAGTCATCAATGCGCATGTGCAACAGCTCGTTGCGTGAATAGCCACTCATCTCACAGTAAGTGTCGTTCACGTCGAGCAGTTTCCCCGCGCAGTCAAAGTGCCAATAACCATCCGACGTAGTAGAGATGAGAGCAGCGTATTGGTCACCCTGCCGTCGAATGGTCTCTTGCGCCTTTTTCCGTTCGATCGCATACTTCAGCGATCGCGCCAAAACGGGCCCAGCGATTGTTCCCTTTACAAAGTAGTCCTGCGCTCCTGCGTGGGCGGCCTGCACTGCCGTTTCCTCATCGTTCGTGCCGGTCAATATCACTACGGGAAGCTTGGGGAATTTCGACTGAAAGCGGATAAAGGTCTCGAGTCCTTGACTGTCGGGAAGAGAGAGATCCAGCAGCACAACCTCGCAGAGTTCGACCGCAGAGTCTCAAGGCCAACCGACAATCGCGCCGCGCACTCTACCGTGAACCCATTGCCGTCAGCTTCCTTCAGCATCTCCACAATGAACCGGGCATCGCCCTGATTGTCTTCGATCAATAGCACATGCGTCGGCATAAACCCTCCCTTCTGTGCCCTATTTCGGAGGAAGCCTTACAATGCTCACCACCGCGCTGACGCATTGCAGCTCTCACCACTCACTCTTACTCTTGCTGGGAACCAGAATCAGCAACCAGGCACCATAAAATAGGCGCCGTAGCGGTTCGCTATTTTGTAGAGCACCCTTACCTGGAAGCGGAAGGGCGCAGCAATTTCTTTGCGGAATTCCACCTCCACTACTTCTCCAGCATACAAACCGGCCGATGTCTGTAAACCGATGCCGGCTTCGCTGATGCCGGTGCAAACCGCGTCTGCCGAAACCTCGTGCAGTAAACCCTGGTGAATGATCCGCGCGGCTATGTTACCCGTATCCGTTTCCCCTGCCCCACCCGAAGATTCCCCCGGCCGTGGCGCCAATGGTGTTCTCCATCCTGGAGTTGTCGGCGATAATTCCGGCACTTTATAATTCCGGAATATTCACTTGACACCTCGTCACATAATTTTCCTGATTTTCCGCTGCCGATCCTGGACAGCGTATTCCAGGCTCCCATGAGAGATACCTAACCTGATGACATTACACAAGCAATCGAGAACGAGACTGGCTCTTGGGTTGGTTGTGTAATGGGCTCAGTTGGAGCAGACCTTATCGTTCGGAGGAGGATGTCTGCTGCCAGTTCTTCCACCCACTCTTTCTGTGACTAGTTGCTCTCGGGTCGCCTTGGGATGTGGCTGCCCCTTATAGCAAAATTCACACATCCCCATCTTGTACACAGGCTCATTTGGCCGTCCCCTTTCGGCACAGGGTGCGCAAATGTCAGGTGCGCGAAGAGAATGTTGCTGTTCGCGGGAATGTTCATCCGAGTCGAGCGTTTCTGAAAGCCAGTCAACCATGGTCCGTGACTCACTCAAGGGTTGTGCCCTCGCTGCTGTAATTTCAAAGTGCGAGGAAGGGCGACGTTTGCGCCATGCGACCCTCCCTCGCTTCCCCGGGGAAAGGGAGTACCAAGTTCCAAGAAGGCGCATGAGAAACACCTAACCTGTTCCCGAGAGCCTAGCAAGGGGCGAAGTGGCTGCTACCCAACATCGCAATTACAGATCCCGCCGGTAATGACTCTCGGGAACAAAATGGTTAGAGCATGTGAATGTCCAGAAGGCATTAGGAGCGGAGTAAGTAACATGCCTTGTTATCAGGAGGTTAGATCGCGCTGCAGGGATCGAAGACAGAGCCCAATAAGGGAAAGATGTTCCCTTCTGCAATACCGTACGGGATTGGGACACTATCCAAGCCTTCCAATGCGATTGACTAGCACTTGAGGGGCGGCTGCAGCTGCGTTTCGGAGCAAAGTAAAAAGCACAGCCGCGAGGTGAGTCACGGGCCGGCCCTACCTCCGCAGGGAAATCGTCAGAAGATTTCAGATACTGGAGGAGCGCGGGTTCAAGGTCTATTTGGTCAACGCGCACTATCTGAAGAATGTGCCGGGGCGCAAGAGCGACGTATCCGACTGCCAGTGGATCCAGTATCTGCACTCGGTCGGGTTGCTGCGGGCGAGCTTCCGGCCAGACGATGCAACGGGAAATGTGTTTGGCTTTGGAGATGCTCAACGCGCAATGTTGGCGTCGAAACCGGAATGAAGGTAGCGAGGGTTTTCCTGGGATAAGAGGAAAAAAGGGGGCGCCCTTGTAACCGCCCCCACGAGGGTTAGCTCACATAGATTTGGCACACTTGAGAAGAACTTACGCTACTGCAGTGCCAAAACGTACAGGACAAACGACCCTCCGACGCTGGGGTAAAACTTGAGTTCGGTGATCGGTCCCCAGGTCGGGAAGACCAGTTGGAACTTCTGCGCCCGGCTGTCGAGGTTGTATGTCTGCGTACCCACCAGGCTGCCGTTGTTGTAGGCCTTCACGATAAGGGACTGCTGACCGTCGCTGCTCCACCCTTCGGAAGCTACGACGTAAAGCGGCTGGAACTCACTACGGGCGTTCGGACCAATGCCTGCCGCAACCGAGGCCGAACAAATGTTTTTTATCGTCTGCCCGCCATGTTTTCTGGAGCATATCGGACCACCACCGAGGGCAACCATGACTTCAGGGCCGGTGGTGAACCCATCTCCCACCTCAATGTTCCCGTTGGCGTAGTCCCACATTAGCGGAGTGACGTAGTCGATCCCCGTCCAATTGAGCCCAGCAAATCCTTCTGGAACCGCGGTCGGCACAGCCGTCGGGGGCAGACTGGTAAAGTCAATTATTTGTTGAGCGCCGGCGGTCATCACCAGGGCCAAGAGAACGACCGAGAACAAAGCTAATTTTTTCATGGAAGTGTTTTTTCCGTTTTCTCCCGGTTTTGAAATTGGGGGCCCGTCGCAGCGCATTAGCGGCAATAGGCGTGGGCCGGGGCTCACGCGTCAAGTTAGGGCATGTGAGAGTCCAAACCACAGCAATGAAAAAGAAAATGCAGGTGCTTTCTTATCAGTGGGTTGGAAAGTGCAAATGGAAGTCGGTGAAAGGGCCCAATGACCGCAACTGTGTCTCGCAGAGATACTGTGTCGGATTGGTACACAAGTTTGGTCGTCCCGGCCGGCCGCGATCGTCGTGTTGATCGTCCGAGATAAACGGTTGGGAATTCAGAATTCCAGGGAAGTTGGATGGCCTGATTCCGGTCGAGCGACGGACTATACATGGCCCGCGTATGATGCTCGCATATTGCTGCTTGCTGTGCTCGCTGGCCAGCAAGACGCGTTCCTTCTGGAAGCGCAAGAAGTCATCCCAGGCAGTGTGATAGCGATAAAGGGCAGGGGTGGTTTGCTGGATCATCACCTCCGTCGCAGCATCCCTTTTTCTCTTGTTCAGCAGCAAATCCACTATCCCATCATCTTTGCTGGTTACGCGGACGAGAGTCAGTGACATAATGCAATTCTGCTTACGAAAGTAATCACGATACACGCCAGTTGTGCGCCTCAATATTCCACCCAAAGCTTCGGCAATGAGCCTAGAGGCAGAAAGAGCTGAAGGACCAACGAAGTTCTCCGAGACGGAAACAACCGGCGCATTCCGCTTTCGAAACAACAGCGCGGGGTCAACTCTTTACCACCCTGTTCAAGCGTTTCAGCGAATAGGCTGTCAGGAGCGCATATGGTGAGCCGTTGGTTTTAGAAAGAGTCCTGAGTCGCACCCGGTCGATCGGTTACAAAGCCGATGTCTTGCGAGCATCCTGTCCCAATCCCGCACACTATCCCTAAAAGGAACGTTTTGGTCCTCATTCGGAATCTTGCACGGCTCCGACTACAGCCTCTAACCTACTGATAACAAGCAATACTATTTCCTTCTGCCTGCCAAGCCTGCGGACATTCGCGTGCTCTATCCATCTTGATTCTTACGTGATTCATGGTTTACACAGCGAGAGGAAAGATGTCATGTCAAGCCTGTCGATCCAAGGCGCGGTAGAAGTGATCACGACCCGTCACAATCAGAGCCGATGCGGAATGGAAGGCATGTCAGTATGCCGGGAAATGGAGAAAAATCCAGAAACTGAGTTCCTCCCCATACTGCAGCTCACGGGTTGGCAGTCCGGCCAGAATCATTTGCCAGGTATCAACGGCAGTTCCGAACTCTGCTTGAAAAAACCTATCGATACACTTGAATTGATTATTCGCGTGCGAGCACTGATCGAAAAGAAGGGCCTTACCGATCACTGGGAGAACAGGGAGAACAGGGAAAAGCTATTGATGAGTCTCTCGCAAATCGAAGTAGAGAATGAGGATCCTGGCGCACTCATTGAGAAGATACAAAAACGTGTAGAGGCAAGGCGTATAGAGCACCTGCGCTCTCGCCTAGTAGCTCTCGCGGCCGAGTTGGAGCGCGGTAGCATTGTGCATCGGCGGCCACGCCGTGTAACTGAACTGAATCAGCTCCGTGACCAAGCGATCATGGAATTACGATCCCAAGCCGGGTTGGAGGGAACACCAGAAACTCTGCCGGGCCCCGAAGCGGACGAATGGATTGAGTGGGCGGGTGGCTTGAAAGAGTCTGAAAATGCTGAATGTCTGCAAACTCTTCGCAATGGATTTACACGCCTTGATGATTTTGTTGCCAATCTAGAGCCCAAGATGTGGGTGGCTGCGGGATCGGCAACCTTGGGAAGGTCTGCTGACCCGGAGAGGTCTGCCGATGGGACGCACCAAGAAACCTCGGCAGGGAATCGGATAGGAGCTAGTTATGCACCAGCTAGTGAGTGGAGGAACTGAGTGCACGCGGCGACAAAACCAAGACCGAACGGTGGATTCCATTTGCAAACGCTGCGGAGTGACGATTGGTCGAGCCTTTGGTACAGACATCCTGGAGAAACTCGAGGCCCGTCATGTCTGCCAGCCGGTAGAGCGACGGCGAGCAGTTCGAATTGCTTATCGTATTTTCGATGACTACAACAAGCGGCTGTGGTGGGCAAACCACTAAGCTTGGCTTCAGTCGGTCACATACGGGCGAATGTCGCCTCTGAAGTTCACCTCGAGAGTCACGGGAATGGTCGTTGGGTCATGGAGTCGGAGGAGGTGTTGGCGCACAAAGGTCTGGATCGGCGGTGCAGCCTAGATTCGAGCCAACTTTGTGCGCCAGCCGGAAGACGGAGCGGCGTGACGCGAGATTTCGGTTTAACGCAAAAAAAGGAATCATGCCATCAAGCATGTGCAACCAGGGCACAGTAGAAAAGATCATCGCCCATACTAATCCGAGCCAAGGAAGCAGTCGCGCGAACACTTCCATTGCTGATGGCAACGAAGACTTTGGAAAACTGTATTCCGACAGCAGTCAATGCCAAACCATAGCTGACCGAAAGAGATGGCTACCGAATCTTCGTTTGTCAAAAGCGGGAAATCCAGATCCGCGACACCATTTGAAACTATGGGGCGCCCTGGTCGCTTTCATGACATTGGGACAACTTGCCGCCACGATGTTTGTTCATCGCTCTTTTTCTCTCACTCTGATCAACGACGGGATTGAGTTTGTTCTGATCTTGTCGGCGATGCTGGTTTTCGTGGTCAACGCTAAAGCCAGCCCCCGCCAAACCCGATTGTTCTGGGGGCTGCTGGCGGCATGCTGGGGAGTGACCGTGGTCGCGCAGGCCATGTGGATGTACTTCGATCTCGTCCTGAGAAAAGAAGTACCCAATCCGTTTTACGGCGACATCCTATTGTTCCTCTCCAAGATTCCCTTTTTGGCGGCTCTGCTCTTGCAGCCGCACATTGATCCAGTTAAGGGCCAGAAGTCAAAAGGCACCATGGATTTTCTCTTGCTGCTTCTCTGGTGGCTCTACCTCTACGTGTTCTTCGTCATTCCCTGGCAATACGTCGTGATTGACGCGGCCAAATATGGTTCGAACTTTAACTGGCTCAATGGTTTGTTGGACATTGTCTCCCTGCTAGCGCTGGCGTTCCTGTGCAACCGGAGTCTTGGGCGCTGGAAATGGTTTTATGCGATTGGTTTCGGCGCGCAATTACTCATAACGGCGAGTGGGTACATGGCCAACGTAGCCATCGACAAGAATCTTTACTATCCCGGCAGTTGGTACGACGTGCCCTTTTCGGTGGGGCTGGCATCGTTCTCAGTCGTCGGCTTATTCGGCTTTACGCTAGCGAACGTGCCAGCGGGGTCGAAACAATCGAAGGCTTCCGTTCCTGTGACCAAACTAGGAATGTTGGCCGTGCTGTCCTTGCCGGTCATGGGCGTCTGGACCGTCCTTAGCCGGACTACACCTTCGCCGGTCACCGAGTTCCGAGAGCTGGTCACGCTGGGCACGGTACTGTTGATGGCATTTCTGGTATTTGTCAAACAGCAGCAGCTGAGACTCGATCTGGCCCAGGCGAATCAGGTACTCCAGGAAACCTCGGCGACGGATCCCCTCACCGGGGCGCGCAATCGGAGATTCTTTGACACAACCATCGCTGGCGACGTGAATCAGACCCTGCGGTCCTACCAGACCCAGGAATTGCGATGCCATGACCTGATCCTCTACATGGTTGATCTTGACGATTTCAAGGATGTGAATGATCGCTACGGACATGGGGCGGGAGATAAGGTCTTGCTGGAGATGACCTCGCGAATCAGTTCCGTGATCCGCAGCTCTGACGTCCTGGTCCGCTGGGGTGGCGATGAATTCCTGATCGTGTCCCGCCATTCAAATCGGGCACAAGCGGTGACCTTTGCCTCACGGATCTTGACCGCAGTCGGGAATCGAGACACAGACATAGGCGATGCCGGCGTCGCCTTTCGGCAGACGTGCTCGATTGGCTGGGCGGCCTTCCCATGGGATCCAAGAGAACCCAATGCTGTACCTTTGGAGACGATTCTCGGATTAGCTGACCGCGGGGTTTATGAAGCGAAGAAGTTTGGGAAGAATCGGGCCATTGGAGTCTTGCCCTCCGACCAGGGAACGAAAATGCCGTTCGCGACGGGCAGGCGATCGAGTTTCTACATATTCTGTGGAGACTGTTTGCGTCGCTGGGCCATTTGAGTCCTCGATGCACTATCCGCTGTGACCAGTTTCGGGCTCCACTGATCCATTTGTGCAGGGGACGGAGAAGGCGAAGGAAGAAATTGCTCGGGAAGACGCGGGCTACGCAAAAGCGAATTTAGATAACAAGTCGGCTCCACTGGCACGAAACTTAATGAGGCTCCGAGCCTCGAGTGGGAAAGGAGTTCTCCCCTCCGTGGAGGCACACTTCCAACATTTCCCTTGGGCGACCATTCTGTATGGCTGCTTCATGGTCGCCCTAACAGTCTGCTACGTGCTATTACGCGGATAGACATGTGCCACTCTTGGTTTTACCGCCAGCAGTTCCCGAACCTTCTAACTGTGATCGGCCGGTAGCATCCCAAAACATGCGTTGCGGTTAAACGCTTAAGCGTTTATTGGAAGGGTCAGTCTGGAATGCGGCTTTAGCTTTTTGTTCGGCAGTTAGCAGTGTCGAATAGGGCACAATAGCCCGCAGGGGATTGCCAGTGTGTTGTCGGGTTGCGCCTCTTCAACACTCCGAGAATCCCTGCGGGTGACCCTCTAGTTGTGAGGATCGGCAGGGTTAGTATCGACGGCCCGCAGATTCATTGTCTGTGACTGGAGTCACATGAGACGCACACAGGTAACCGATACTCACCGCATGATGCGTGTCGATGCCAGGAGTGCCCGAATCGTCCTCTTGTGATCGGTGATATGCCCGCTTCCATGGCTGGTGTCACGCGAAGGAGCTTGTGTATTCGGCAGAAGTTGCTTACTGCCACGCAATCGCAACACAGCTTTATCATCTGCGCGAAGTCGGCCCGTCCAGCAAACACATCCTCAACCCCCGAGGTAATAAATGAAACTGTCAGGGGTGATCTGAAAGCGGTGCTCTGTGTAGTATGAAAACCATCCAGGTAGCGTTGGATTCGGAGTTGCCTGAAGCGACGAATGGAGCGGCCAAACGAGCGCGAGTAAACCGTTCTTCTTTGATACGAGATGTCCTTCGTGAACACCTAAAGCACGTTTGTGCGCGCGAGGTCGAGGCGCGCGATCGGCGGGGCTACCACAGGTGTCCGGACGTGGCGGGCGACGATGCGGCGTGGGAACGGGTGGCATCGTCGCCCGGAGTGATAGGCGCGGCGAAGTCCGCTTGTGCCGGTTCCCTCACCTCTGGAGGAATAAAATCTGCATGCGGTTCATTGTCCCGGTGGTCGGCTGCCGGAGCCGTCTGGAGAGCCAATCGCTTTCCGACGCTTATTGAGTTAATTAAGATATGATCTTATATTTATCATATGCATTATATTCCAAGAACATTGGCCAATGTGCTGCGGAGAGCCGCGCGGCACTTCCCGGCGGTTGTCGTAACCGGGCCACGTCGTGCGGGGAAAACTACCCTCCTACGGAAGTTATTTCCCAACGCCGATTACGTCCTGCTAGAAGATCCTGATATTCGAGCTCGAGTGAGCACTGACCCGCGGGCTTTTCTTGACGAGTTGCGGCCTCCGGTTGTGTTTGATGAAATCCAGAACGCACCGGAGTTGCTCAGCTATGTCCGCGCGCGGGTCGACCTAGGGCCACGCCGCATGGGTCAGTGGCTGTTCACGGGTTCACAGGAAGCTCCGCTGATGCGCGGCATCACGGAATCGATGGCGGGTCGCGCCGCCATTCTCCAGTTGTTGCCTTTCAGCCTCGCGGAAACCACCAAAGTAAATCTGCTGTACGGGGGCTTCCCCGAAGTGCTCGCCCGGCCGAAATATCGAAGCCTCTGGTTCGCCTCCTACCTACAGACCTATCTCGAACGCGACGTGCGGGCGATTACTAACGTACGGGATCTGGTGACATTCCGCCGTTTCTTGGCGCTGGTGGCCAGTCGCCACGGGCAGGTGCTCAATAAGACCGATCTTGCCGCTCCGTTGGGAGTTTCGGTTCCCACGATCGGCGAATGGCTACAGATCCTGGAGGCGACTGGCCAAATCATTCTCGTGCCACCGTATTTCGAGAACCTCGGAAAACGACTGATTAAGTCGCCGAAAGTCTATTGGAGCGACTCCGGACTCGCCTGCTACCTGCTCGGCTTGACCTCAGCGGCTGAGCTTGAGCGCTCCCCTTTCTTGGGGGCACTGTTTGAGGGCTTCGTTGCCTCGGAGATCCTCAAGAGTCAGAGCAATCAGGGAATGCGCAAGGAGCTTTACTATTTCCGCGATCAGCAGGGTTTGGAAGTGGACTTCCTTGTACCCCGCGCCAATGGCGGCCTGTGGTTGGTGGAAGCCAAAGCCACGAAGACGGTGCGGCCCGCCATGGCGTCTCCGGTGCTATCCCTCCGGCGATCATTAGCCAAACGGTCGGCGCGGTTAATCTTGGTTCACCGAAAGTCTCGATCTGAGTTGACCACTGCGGCCCTCGCCCCAGGAGTAGAGGCACTCGATGTGGAACGGTTCGTAGCAGAACTCAATCGCGCCAAGTAGTGTGGTCGGTCCAGGTCGCGGGAACCAACTCTAGTCTCCTCTTCTGATCGGCTGAAATCTGAACACTCACCGGTACCTGGGTGTTCCGTCGTCGTTGCTGAGATTCAAGGAGCATCTGCAGCGCCCAATCAAATTTTTTCTGTGCTGCCCTGTCGTATCGGAGGAGTTGGTTCATGGCAGTACGGATACCTGAGGGAGGAGCGGTTGGTGGGCCGGATGGCATTAGTCGTTGTATCGCTGAAAAGGTTTTTCCCCCAGAGCTATTTGTCATCTGAGGTATGTGGCGGCTATCAACATTGCGGGACCTCGAGATTCAAGCCTTCGATCATTCCGAAGTGCCTACGGTTCTTGGTTACCAACGTGAGCGCCTCTTCGATCGCGATAGCCGCAACGAGCGAATCAAACACGTGTAGGCCGTGAGATTTCGCGTACCGTTTGAGTAGTTCATAGAAGCAGGTGAGATCATCCCCGAGCTAGCGGGAACTGATCCTCCGGCGCCAATGTCGATTTGGCGGCTTGACATCCAATTGGCCCTGACACGGGGAAGGCACTACCGGCCGATTCTTGGCTTGAAGGAGGAGGGATTGGCCCAGAAATCAGTGCCCCGAGTATGGCTATGTTATTTCGTCGAGGGTAAGCTCTGGATTGACAACAAGCGTCTTAAGGGTCGATTGGAATATTGACTAGTGTTCTGACTAGTCATATGCTAGAAAAGTAACAACGCGCGGAGGTGCAATTTGGCTACATGGCAGGTGCAAGACGCGAAAGCTCGGTTTAGCGAGATGCTCGAAATTACCCTCAAAAAGGGTCCACAAGTCGTTACGCGTCGCGGAGTTGAGGCTGCTGTGCTCGTTCCGATCGACGAATGGCATCGGCTGCAGAAATCAGCGCGGCCAAGTCTCAGGGCATTGCTTCTTGGTTCGGGCCCACGCTTTGAAAACCTAGTTCCCGACAGGCATAAGCTTCGACGGCGGAAGGTTGTGAACTTCAAGTGAAAAAGTACCTGTTGGACACCAATGTGGTTTCCGAAATGCGCAAGCAGAAGCCTCACGGCGCTGTTGTCGCCTGGCTTACCGATTTGCGAGATCAGCAAGTGTTTCTTTCAGCTGTCACTATGGGCGAATTGCAGGCAGGGATTGAGCTTACACGCCGCCAGGATCCAGAAAAGGCCACGGAGATCGAACGATGGGTGGATCAACTGGAAGCCTCGTACCAGATTCTTCCGATGGATACAGCTTCGTTTCGTGAATGGGGCCGACTGATGCACGGCAAATCAGACGACCTTGTAGAGGATGGAATGATTGCTGCTACGGCTCGTAAGCACGATCTGATCGTAGCTACAAGAAATGAGGATGATTTCAAGCAGCTAAACGTTCGAGTGTTCAACCCCTTCAAAGCGAGTCCTTGATCGAGAAGCAATCAGTTCTGCGGAGCAAATCGCTCAACAATTTGGCAGCGTCAGTGCACGCCATCTGAACCTCCCAAGCCGCTAGAGCTCCCCAGTCACCTTAGTGTGTATGCCGAGCCTGCTGGTACCGGCTTCTTCGCCCTGACAAGACCGGGCGCCAGGTAGCGATTCTGAGCTCGAAGCGTTTGGGGAGATCCGCGGGTCGCTGGGCTTCGCCCTCGGCTGTGGGTGAGCAGAGAAGCCTAGATTCAGAAGGTTAGCTGGGAGGACCGTTTACGTCGTTCTGCTTTCGCGAGTGGCGATGTGATCCAGCTTGACAATGGCTGGTTCCTAACCCACACCGGCCTGGTGCGGCTGGCGCGCCGGAAGAGGTGCCGAGGTATCCACGTCGAGGCTGTCGACTCGCTGTGTGATTCCACGGCCAATCGCTTCGTCCTCAAGGCGACGGGTGTATCCGTCCAAGGAATACGCGGGGTTCGTCGGCTACGGCGATGCGGGCCCTTCCAACGTTTCTCAACTCGTTCGCGGCGCCGAGATGCGCATCGTCGAAACTCGAGCCGTCAAGATCAAATCCTGTATTTAAGGACCGCGCGCTGTTGACCCGTATCGGACAAAATAGCTACTGTTGAGGGAGAAGGTTCTTATGAAGCTTAAAGAGCGTCCCATGCGTCAATTCGCCCGCCAACACGCGTTATCCGCCTCCCTGGATCGGCATCACCGCGAATATAGGGAGCCTGCTTCGTTTACAGCGACCCAGGTCAAAAATGAATTCGGCCGCATCCTGGAAAAAGCAATTCAGGGACAAACGGTTGTAATAACGAAGCACGACAGCCCTAAGGCAGTTCTGATCTCGGTGGACCAGTTCAACGCCCTCAAGCAGGCTTCTGAATTCAAGCCGGACACACTCAGCGGAGAATTCGACGCGCTCCTCGCCCGAATACAGAACTCCAAGGCGCACGCTGCGATGAAGGCTGCCTTTAGTTCATCACCGCAGCAGTTGGGGAAAGCAGCAGTGCTGGCGGCCCGCAAGCACGCTAGTACAAGTCAGCCACCCTGCATCTATGTTCTAGCCGGGGCAAACGGCCCGGGCAAAAGCAGCATTGGCGGCGCTGCCTTATGGCAGCATGGAGTTGAATATTTTCAATGCAGATGAGGCTGCCATGGGTATTCTTGCTGCGAATCCAACCATTATCCAAGAAGACGCCAACAGTGCCGCATGGCATGAAGGCGAGCGATTGTTGGAACGTGCAATCACGGAACGACTGAACTTCGCATTCGAGACGACCCTTGGGGGCAACACAATCCCAGCTCTGCTGGAGAGAGCGTCGGAGTCGGGAATTGAAGTTCGTATTTGGTATGTTGGCCTCAATACACCCGAGCTCCACATTACCCGCGTGCGCCGCAGAGTTGAGAGGGGTGGGCACGACATTCCCGAGGTCAAGATTCGTGAACGATATCACCGGAGTCGTCTGAATCTGGTCCGACTGATTCGGAAATTGACTGAGCTTCGCGTTTACGACAACAGCGAAGAAGCTGACCCTCATACCGGCGCTCTTCCCGAACCAATATTGGTTCTTCATCTGGACCAGGGCAGGGTCGTCAATTCATGCGATCTCACAACAGCTCCCGAATGGACGAAACCGATCCTGTTGGCGGCGCTGAAATCTTCCAAGTGAGAAGGCGATAGTGCAACTTGGCTGCACAAAGCCAGGCAGATGCCCAAGGTGGACTTCGTCAGCGATCGGCGCTCTTTCTTAGCCTCCTCGATAAGCTTTCGGTCGAACGGTTGGTGCCGTCTCTTGATTTGTTTCTACCCTTTGAGTCCGCTCGCCCTTGTTGGGGCGCGCTTGATTTGCAGAAAACGACAGTGGTGGTGGAACTCCCCTGCAGCACTCTACTAATCGCTTGAACCTAAACGCTCGCTGGCGCCTGGGCCGTCCGTCGCCGCTCTTGAGATTCAAGGAGCTTTTGCAGGGCCCAGTCATACTTCTGCAACGCCCTTATCGTATCGCCGGACGCTACTATTTGGACTTGGTGCTCTGACGCTGTTGTCGCGTCTGGACGAAGGCACGAAGGACGTTATTCATGAGGGTTTGATAGCCCTTGCCGTTTGACCTGAACCATTGCAAAACATCGTGATCAATGCGGATATTGATATGGTCTTTGGGAGCAGGGATGCCGACGATGGCCTGCATCCAGTCGGGTTCACCCCGAATGTCATCCACGTCGGCACGGATCGACGCTTCCAACTGGGCGCCGCTCACCGCGTCAATCTTGTTCCAATTGGTCCGGTCCTCGCCCCGCGCAATCCTGGCTTTGATTTGTTTAGCCGTATAGCGCACGGTATCGCTTTTCTTCCGCATCTCTTGCCCTCTTTGCCGTGATAATTCGCACCGCTCCGTCGCACCATGTCCATATGACCGCAAAAATTCCACCTTCTAGTGTACCCACAATCAAGCCAACAACCACGTGGTGTTGCCGATCAAGCGTCTTAATGATTTCGTCAGCTATCGATCTGCTGATTTGGTTTCTGGATCTTAAGGCCCTGGCGCTAGATCTTCATGGGCGCGTTTGACACCGTGCTGGTCGCACTCGCCGCACCGGCGCCTGGGCCTTCCGTCGCCGCTGCTGAGATTCGAGGAGCTTCTGCAGGGCCCAGTCAAGCTTTTTCTGTGCCGCCTTCTCAGATCGTTCAATAAAATTCATTGCTGCTTGGCGACCCGGCGAGTTTTTGCGTTCTCCGATATTGAGCGTTCGGGAAACATGATCAGGCAACAAGATCCGGAGGGTGGTTTTTCGTCGATTCGTATCGCTTGCCCACCTACTCTCCTACTTCATGCGTGCAGGTCGGCTGGGTAGTGAATTCGCCGCACGTGGATTTGCTTCTCGCGCTTGCGTGCCTGAGCAATATCGTACGAGGATTGCATTCTCATGAGCGTATCCATCCTCACCCCAAAGGCTTTCTCGATGCGCAACGCCATGTCTCCGGAGAGATCGGCCTTGCCGTTGAGCAGGCTAGAGAGGGCGGGCCGCGAAACGTGAAGCGCCTCCGCCGCCGCTGTCACGGATAGGCCAGCGGGAACGATAATCTCCGTCCGAATGAAATCTCCGGGATGGGGCGGGTTCTTTATGGGCATGGCGTTGGCTCCTTTGTTCTAGTGGTAATCTTCCAGATTCACATCGCAGATTTCGAGCTCTAGGCTGTCGATGCGGAAGGTCAGACGGCGGTTACGGGTGACACTGAGACTCCACGTGCCCTTTCGGTCCCCTGTCAGCGTGTGGGCTCTCCAGGTCGGGAGCGACCGTAATTCCTCCGGGTCCCCCATATCATCCAGGAAGGCCAGCATCTTGCGGAGTTTGTCCGCCGTGTCGGGCGGAACACCTTTCGCGCCGTCCTCTGCGTAAAGCATTTTCAGGCCCTTATGGGCGAAGTTCCGAATCTTCACCGTTAGACTGTAGCCTGTAGCTTAACACTTATCAACCCTGAATTGTGTTTGTCGTCAAGATCGTGCAGCCGGATCCCACCCGCTTGGAAAGCTATCAAACCCACGCCGGACAGAGGCGGGGGCATTGGCCGACCAGTAGCGAAATCACCGCGGCCATGCTCGAGCGTTACACCAAAAAGCCAAGCCCGTGAAACGTATGACACACGGCTATGCCCGCCTAGAAATCGATGCGTCTGCCGCAGCGTGCAAAGAACGGCAAGTTTGTACGGAGGATCAGGTGAGGGCCGAGATAATCGCCATAGACTCCGTGCGCAGGCAAAACGCATTCCTTCCTCCTGCAACGACGTGATGCTGAAGGGCTTCAGGAAAGCGCTTGGATCGCCTCGAACCCTTGAAGATGTGGGGCATACGCGAGACCATCGTCGCTATCGAGAATTGGGTCGCAAGCGGCCTGCTGAGCGACGCTGAGGCGAACGAGTTGATGCGGTATCACGGATGGGGGCACTCATGGCCCTAAGCCAGACTCTCCCAATCCACATTCAGCGTCTTTGCAAGCTTCCTAATCGTAGCCAGAGACCCGCCCTTGCGCTTGGTCTCAATGGCAGCGATGAGCACTCGGGACACGCCGGACTCCTTCGCAAGCTGCTCCTGGGTGAGCCCGCGGTGTTCGCGCCATACTTTGAGCGGGTCTTCGCCGACAAGCCTGCGCTCGGTAATTTCCAGCGGCACAAGCTCGTCCTCTCCGCGCTCAAGACGTGCCTTGGCCGCATCATAAGCCTTCACGTCGGCAAGCATCGCCGCATCTTCCATCAGCCTCTGAAGCTGTTCCACAGGAATGACTGCGAACTCCCTGCCCTTGCGGGTGATTCTTTCGATGTGCATCAATATATCCCTCCTCTCGCTCCTACTTCTAAAGCCCATAACTCAAGGCGGTCGTCATGCAACTCGTAAATGACGCGCCAGTCGCCCACCCTCAGCCTGTAGCCGTCACGGCCCTGCAACTTCGTGACGTTGCTGTGCGTGGCGTACGGGTCAGTAGCAACCTCTTTGATCTTTGCCACAATCCGCTTCTGCAAATTCACCGGGAGCCGGGAAAGCGCTTTAGCGAAGGATTTTGTGGTGACGACCTTGTACATAAGGATATTGTTACCCTAAGTAACAATGTCGGTCAAGGGGAATTTGTTACTGAGAGAAGGGTGGGGGCAACGGCCTGCAGCCGTTTGTCTCGTTCTTGTCTCACCGGATGAGACGCCCCTGTGATACTTCTGATCCAAAGAGAACGCTAACAAGAGTTGGTTGGCGATTCTCAGCTTCTGCTTGGCAACTAGGCGTTGTATGAACTTTGGCCCATCCTTCTTGTAGGCCTCGATCCCTTCGGGCCTTGCAAGCACCGTCCCGGCTCAATCCTCGAGTTCGAACCGAGCTGACGAATTCTGCCGATGAACTGTGACTTTCTCCCGTCTCGGCCTGGGAGGTGCTGCTGCCCAATGCCAGGGGCAGGATTCGTTGCCCGCCGATCTTGCACGCTGGCTGGCCCAAGCCACGGCGCCGCTGCGGGAAGCGCCCTTCACCCACGAAATTGTGCTGGCCGCTCAGCAACTGCCTCTCCCGCACCGCGACCCAGCGGACCGGTTTCTCGCTGCTACGGCTCAGGTCATGGGTCTGGCGCTGGTCACCAGCAACGACTTGTTGCTAGGCCTGGGGACCATCCGGACCATGAAGAACTGAGCGGAACATCCGCACCGCGAAGCCAACGGCGGAGGGCATTCAGGATCCGACATTACACGTGGCGGCAGAGCTCTGGCGAGTCGCGCCGCCCCCTACCAAGGCTCTACTAATCGCTTGAAATCGGAACTCTATTGAATCCGACCCAGTTCCTCGCCAACGGCAGACAGGTCTGTAATCTCTGCTGCGCTGACAATAATGGATCTATCGATCCGGGAGCCCGTGCTACCATTTTGTTGTGACCATCACCGACACAACCCCGTCCGCGCAAGCGGTGCATTGGCAAGTTCAACGGGCAATGACGGGAGAACAGCGTCTGCTGATAGCCTTGGAAATGAGTATTTTTGCCCGGGAATTACAAAAAGCGGGAATTCGGCAAGAGCATCCCGCATGGTCAGATACAGAGGTCGAGCGCGAAGTCCTCCGCTTGGCATTCCAGCCGAGCTCGGTGCCAGCGCGACTGCGATGAACGTCGCAGAAGTATTTCGCCGGATAACCGGGGCGCTGGAGCATGCCGGCATTGCGTACATGCTTACTGGATCCTTTGCCAGTGCTTACTACGGTGTCCCACGGAGTAGCCAAGATATTGACCTCATCATTGACCCAACTCCGGCGCAATTGCAGAGGTTCATCCAACTGCTCCCAAGCGATGAATACTACGTCGACTTGGAGACGGCATTGGAAGCCCAAAAACGGCAATCTTTGTTTAACGTGATTGACTTGTTAACCGGCTGGAAGATCGACCTGATCTTTCGAAAGTCCCGTCCCTTCAGCGAAGAGGAGTTCGGCCGTCGCCAACAGGTTGTTCTCCAGGACTTCGCGATTTTTGCCGCGAGCGCCGAGGATGTTGTGATTGCGAAGCTCGAGTGGGCAAAACAGGCACATTCTCGAAGGCACATTGAAGACGTCGCCGGCATTCTTAGAATGCGCTGGGACGGGCTCGACCATGCGTATCTGGAAAAGTGGATCGATAAGCTGGGACTGCCGACGGAATGGAAGGATGCGCGGCACACGGCTGGGATATGAGGTTTTGGAAAGCCTCGCCTAGGAGGCCGGAAAGATTCCAGTAACCGCTACGGCACGACCCTCGAAAGCTACGTTGGACGCCCGTTTTCCGCGCGCAAGTCAAAACCTAGTAACGGACATTGGGTTGCCGGATGCCGGAGGGCAGCCGCCCTGACGGCTGCCCTTGCGTGATTCAGTTGTTAAGGAACCACATGGACAATCAATCGGCAGCGACAGCTTTGGCGTGCCGTGCCACCGATTTCAATGTCCTGCCCCTAACGGCCTTAATTTGTCGCTGCCATCAATCCGTGGTGCCAGCTATCCGAATCCCCCAGTGGTTAGTTCTCAGCTGTATGGCGTGCGGGAATTATTATTCATAACAAAAGGCTTATTGGCTTCGTGTCGCGATATTCAGCAGGGGTATTACAGTAGCTTACAAAATCTGATAATCTGATTATATGAAAACCACTACCATTAGCGTGACGGAGGCGGCGCGAAATTTTGCCGATTGCGTCAATCGCGCCCACTATCAAAATGTCACATTTGTCCTGCTCCGGAATGGCTCTCCGGTTGCCCGACTGGTGCCGGATGATGAGAAGATCTGTTCCGGTCGGGACTTGGCCCTGGTTTTGAGCAAAACCCAGTTGCCGGAGGACGAAGCCAGGGCATGGCGTCGTGACTTGCAGGCTGCCCGCAAAACCCTTAAAGCTCCCGGTGACAAATGGCGATAATTCTTGACGCTGACGTTGTTATTCGCGGCGAGAAAGGGACCTTCGACCTTAAGAAATGGGTGGCATCGCGCCCGAACGATCAATTTGAAATTGCGGCCATCACCGTTGCCGAACTTTGGCATGGAGTGGAACGGGCCGCAGCATCACATAAGGCCAAGCGCGAGCAATATCTTCGCGCTATTTTGGCATCGTTGCCAATCATTGCCTATACCGAGCAGACCGCGTATGAACACGCTCGTATTTGGGCCGCACTGGAATCCTCCGGCAAAATGATTGGCTTCTACGACCTCATCGTCGGAGCGACCGCTTTGGAGCGGGGCAGTGACGTAGCCACATTCAACAAACGTCACTTTGCCCAAATAAAAGGACTGAAGGTAATCGAGCCGTGGTGAGGGTCCGCGGGGCGCACGCTGCAGAATGTCCCTTTACTGATTGCTCGATAGATACATGAACGCTTACCAGCGCAGGCACATGCTCCCCGATAGGTTTCGTCCATTCGGAAGCTGTGGTGAGATCGCATGAACTGACGATCTTGCCCTGTTCCAGATGAAGAATCAATATTAGCCTCGGGAAGGGCGCCGGTATGAGGGTCAGCTTCTTCGCTGTTGTCGTAAACGCTAAGCTCTGTCAATTTCCGAATCAGGCGGACCAGATTGAGACGACTCCGATAAAACCGTTCACGAATCTTGACCTCGGGAATGTCGTGCCCACCCCTCTCAACTCTGAAGCGCACGCGGGTAATGTGGAGCTCGGGTGTATTCCTGTTGGCGGCGCTGAAATCTTCCAAGTGAGAAGGCGATAATGCAACTTGGCTGCACAAAGCCAAGCAGATGCCCAAGGTGGACTTCGTCAGCGATCGGCGCTCTTTCTTAGCCTCCTCGATAAGCTTTCGGTCGAACGGTTGGTGCCGTCTCTTGATTTGTTTCTACCCTTTGAGTCCGCTCGCCCTTGTTGGGGCGCGCTTGATTTGCAGAAAACGACAGTGGTGGTGGAACTCCCCTGCAGCACTCTACTAATCGCTTGAACCTAAACGCTCGCTGGCGCCTGGGCCGTCCGTCGCCGCTCTTGAGATTCAAGGAGCTTTTGCAGGGCCCAGTCATACTTCTGCAACGCCCTTATCGTATCGCCGGACGCTACTATTTGGACTTGGTGCTCTGACGCTGTTGTCGCGTCTGGACGAAGGCACGAAGGACGTTATTCATGAGGGTTTGATAGCCCTTGCCGTTTGACCTGAACCATTGCAAAACATCGTGATCAATGCGGATATTGATATGGTCTTTGGGAGCAGGGATGCCGACGATGGCCTGCATCCAGTCGGGTTCACCCCGAATGTCATCCACGTCGGCACGGATCGACGCTTCCAACTGGGCGCCGCTCACCGCGTCAATCTTGTTCCAATTGGTCCGGTCCTCGCCCCGCGCAATCCTGGCTTTGATTTGTTTAGCCGTATAGCGCACGGTATCGCTTTTCTTCCGCATCTCTTGCCCTCCTTGCCGTTATAATTCGCACCGCTCCGTCGCGCCACATCCATATGACCGCAAAGAACCTCCCCTCAATCGGACCAACGCTTAGAAATCGTTCCTCATCGTCTCGCGGCGTCGGCACTGTAAGAAGGGGACGGCCATCAAATAACGCGAAGGCCACGCGGAGAAAATCTATCCCACGTTCCGCCAGCACCCATTCGCGCTTTGGTTCGTCCCAGCTAAATTCCACCTTCTAGTATATCCACAATTGTACCCACAATCAAGCGCCTCTTGCTGGGGCTGGGCACCAGCCTTACCATGAGGAACTGAGCGGAACGTGTACGGACATCGATTCTCCGCATGCCCCGAGGGCAGCCCAGCCGGCTGCCCTTGCATTATTTAGTTGTCAAGGAACCACATAGACAATGAATCGGCGGCGACAGCTTTGGCGTGCCGTGTCACCGATTTCAATGTCCTGCCCCTAGGGGCCTTGATTTCTAGCTGCCGCCAATCCGTGGCACAAACCTCAATTCTCGATCGGCCCTATACTCCCTAATTGGTTCGTCCGTCGCTGCACATCTCAGTTCTGCCAAGTAACCGAACGAGTTGATCGCGAGTCCCGAGCAAAGTCCCAACAGATTCCTACGTTCTGCTCGGCGCAGGTGGTTGACTAGCCGCCAGCGGTGCGGGTAGCATCTGGCGCACGCATGGCCTCTTCTTCTTTCATTAGTTCTGCCAGTGGTTTTGAGAATATGCTCGTCCGTGCTTTCTCAGTCGTCGGCCGAACCGGAAGCCGTTCCGTCCAAAAGCGGATTGGCGCGGAGTATTCTGCGTGATCAGCTCCAATGATAGTGAGCGACATCTCGACCCACTGCCCGTGAACTAGGTTATCGGGCATGTAGCCTCCGATCGCCAAGAGCAACCCTTCCGACCGACGTTGGCCTGGGAGTTTCTTGCGCTCCACCAAGGGGCCGTTGATCACCTCATCGTACCCAAACTCCAGTGCGGGTCCCGGGAACCGATAAACCAACTGGCTAGAATGCCGCTTCCTGTAGGTCGGGAGCTTGACTTCGGTCGGCGGTAGCCATTGAAAAAGCCTATCATCCCAAGGTGGTCGTAACTCGACGTCTATCACATCGGCGGATCTTGCCCTCTGATTGGTCACGGCAATGTGGGCCATGTAGGCAACGCGCCTATCGGGCAACTCAACGACTTGCGATTCGAGTATGCCGCCGACTTGCTCGATTTCCACTCTTCTCGTTTTCGGCCGCCGTGACTGCCACCGACAAGTCCACCGGACATCCAAACTGCGCGAATTCCTCGAGTGAGGCTCTCAGTCTGCCCATGTTGTTCATGAATCCTCCTCGTTCAGTGATATAGAAGATATGTACATAACGTACACAAGTACATTGGCCGCTTATTACTATGGTCGCGGCGATGTTTGCTCTGGACAATGAGGACATCGCCGCACACCGCTGTCGAGCGACGCGACCCGATAGCCGGCAGCGAGCTGGTGGATACGCTTGCGAACCGCCTCAGTCAGGGCGACGCGGTACCCCGCCGCCTCCCGTTTGTCCGGTATGCCGAGGTCGCGCAGCAGCAGCCCGACCATCTTGGCGGATAGTTCAATCGCTTCATGCCGCCCCTTTAGAAGATCATTGGCGGCTTGCGTCAATTCACCGACAAGGAAGTCTTTCACGTCAGGTTTATGGCAGAGGAATAGAGCGGTCTCGACGACAACGGTTTTGGGATCGGCGAATCGAGAACCCGCAAGGTCTTGACTCTTCCGTAGGATCTCGGCGGATACAGACTTGGTCAGTTCCGGGAATTCGACGATCGGCGCGAGCCAGCTTCTGGCCTCCTCCTGAAGTTCGGGAACGAATGCGCTGGTGTCAATCGTCTGCTCGCGAACGCGCTCGTAATTGAGTAGTCGGTACCGCAGCAGTCGGGCTTGGAAGCTCCGAGCCATCAGCTGTTCCTGCTCCTCGGTCAAAATTGGCAGAGGAGTTTGGGCGGGCGAAATCGAACACATAAGTCCGAGGTCACTTTCCAGGAAATCGTCAGCGGAAAAGACTCGCGCGCCGTATAGGTCCACACGCCGCTTACCCCGGATCACGCAAAAATCGCGGCGAGTGGAGCTGAGCAAAGTGCGTTGCACGCGGCGACCCAGGTCGCGCTGGTTAATGAGAAGGGTGGCGCCAAGACCGGTTCTGCGTGGCCAGCCCCGCCGCGTCGATGTCTCCCACCAGGACGGACCGGCGGCAGAAGCACGCCACCAGGCGCAACAATTCAGTAACAGCACTGGCGGGTCCAAGAACATACAGAATCGGTGCCACGGTCATCAGATCGGAGAACCAGCTGACAAATCCAAAAGCCACCAGCAGATCGGCCACTTCGGGTTGCCGCGCATACTTCAAGCAGAAATCTCGCATCGACGAGACCAGCTTTCCAGTGGAACCGAATGCCACGCTCGGGGGTGCGAAGCGAACCGATTGTGCAAGGCCACTCTCCAGCTTCTTGGGAACGTATAACCGGCCTCCAGCTTCCACCGTTGGGGCTGTGCTAGTGCGGTGACCATCCCAAGTGTGGAGGAGCAGCCGGCCCGCTTGCTTGGGATCCTCAACACATTCGATAAGCAAACCCGGCAGCGTTTCTCCCAACGTCGGAATCGCCGTCATAACTTCTCCCGAAGCAAAGTTGCACGAACCGTGACCCACTCCGTCAAATTCAACGGAGGCGCCACGTTCATGCAGCCTCAGCGCAGCTGATTTTTACTTACCGGATATGCTTCAACATGGGCGCGGCGTATTCCCGCGAGTTCAGCCGGACAGCCGAACGAGAGTTGCTTGCCGGTTTGTATTCTACGCGTGGCCCGCGGGCTCTGCAACTTCGAAGTTTTGCGACTGCTCATTCGCGCAGAAAATGCGAGGGGTATGCCGGAGGTTGCTGAAGACTCAGCCCGCACATGGTTAGCGCAACTATGGCCATCGTGTCCAACGTCAACGGCAAGATCGACGCGTACGCCGCCAACGGTCTGACGGTGCCCGAACCGGATCGCATTTACAACCTGCGCGTCGCGGGACAACCATTCAGCTCGAGTATTACCGGAGACATCATTGGCACGCCCTTCCTGCCTCGGCGCCAAGAAGCCACTGCGAGTAGCACTCTGGTTGACCGTTGGTCAGTCGGTGAAATATTTTCCACAGATATGGAAATCGACCAGGTAGTGCTGGATGCGGACGCTTCGGAGGACGAATGTACAGCCAAACGGGCGCGAGTAAGCCGTTCCGTCTTGATTCGAGAGGCTCCTCGTGAACACCTAAAACACCTTCGTGCAGGCGAGGTCGAGGCTCGCGGTCGGCGAGGTTACCGCAGATGTCCGGACGCGGCGGGCGACGGTGCGGCGTGGGAACGGGTGGCATCGTGGCCGGAGTGATAGGGCGCGGCGAAGTCCGCCTGTACAGGGTTCCCTCACTTCTGGAGGAAGAAAATCCGCATGTGATTCACTGTCGCGGTAGTCGGCTGGCGCGCAGGTCACCGCCATTTAAAGATGCTTATGACACTCGAAAAATCGTCGGTCCAGACCTTGGCTCCCGGTTCGACAACTGGCGGCCTCCATCTCGAATCGGTGGCTAGCTTGCCCAAGTCGTTTGAATTGCGTCCTATAATCGCCCAAATGGACGCAAACGTCCCGTTCTTCGCCTGAGCCTCACTGATGTATGTGTCCCGTTCGATTAAGCAGATCAAACCGGCGTCTCTAGCAAGGCTCGCAACCACGGGCTGAAGATCAAGGTAGTTGTTGCTGATATGAAAGACCAAAATACCATTCGGCTCAAGTTTCTTGAGATAAAGTTGTAAGGCTTCCCGGGTGAGCAAGTGCGCAGGGATGGAGTCCCCACTAAAAGCATCGATGACGATGAGACCATAGTAATGGTCCGGAGCCGCCTTGAGCGAGATCCGGGCGTCCCCGAGCACTACTCGAACATTCGGATTGCAATCTCGAAGAAAAGTAAAGTATCGGGGATCCTGGGCAATTCGCTCTACGGCAGGATCAATCTCGTAATAGGTCAGCTGCTGAGGGGGCCTTACATAACATGTCATTGAACCAGCGCCAAGGCCTACGATGGCAACTCGGTTCTCATCCGAACTTCCAGACAAGGCGTCGAATACCTGTCCGACAGGTCCAGCCTGAGTGTAGTACGTCAGCGGTTCCCTAGCCCTAGCTGGATCTAAGCTTTGGATACCATGTACCGTCCCTCCATGGGAAATCTGTCGGAATTCTCGCTTGTCGTCATCGAATACTCGATATACCCCAAAGAAACTCCGCTCCACGTGCAACATGCGGCCATACGGTCCTACATAGAAAGCGCTGGCCAAAAAAATGGCCATCAGGCCCGCAGCGAACCGGATGGGGCGCTTGCCAAATGACAGGCACCACTCCAGGGAGAAGCCAAAGATCAGGATACTCAGTGTCGGTCCGGGTTTGCGACCCAAAGCTTGCAAAACCAAAATGACGGTCACAAGAGTTAGACCCAGGATGGCCGGCAACAAGAAGTCGAGCCTACGGGCACGTCGAGTATTTTCCTCAACATCGATCGGTGGACGCAGCAGTGCAGCCAGAACCAAGACCAGCGGAAGTTCAATCACCGAGTTGAAGATCACTGGGGCAATCAAAGCATTGAATATCCCGCCAAGGACTCCTCCGACCGCAATCCAGAGATAAAATTCTGTAAGATGCCTGGCGGATGGGCGTTTGCGCGCGAGTTCGCCATGGCAAACCATGGCCACACCCGCAAGTGTGAGAAGATCCAGCGGGATCCATACCAGAGTCGGTAGCCTTGATCCAGAGACAATCGGGAAAGCCGCAGCGAGAATAAGAAGCGGGAGTCTCCGGATTAACCAGTCCTGCGAAACAAGAGGTTTGCGCGCAAATACGAACACAAAGCTGAGCAGATAAATCGCAAGCGGCAGAACCCAGAACAATGGAATCGCAGGCATGTCGGTGGTGAGAGATGTAGTGACACCCAGTGTGAGGCTGGCGGGAACGAAGGCGAGGACGACCCAGTTAAGCCGCCGTTTCATGATGGAGCGAGGGTTCTCATCTACGTCATCGGATGCTGCCTCATCCTCTGCAGATGGATCTGCTACGTCCGGCAGGACTTGAGGTGCTCGCCAGATCATCGCTGCACAGGCGCAAGCCAGCACAAGAAGCAGAACATAACCGTAGCTCCACATCCGGCGCTGTGTTGACAAGTGAAGCGTAGGCTCAAGCAGAAACGGATAGCACAACAATCCAGCCATACTCCCGACGTTACTCGCGACATATAGGAAATAGGGGTCTTTCGCTGCCGGATCGCTCGAATGAGAAAACCACCTCTGCAAGATCGGGGTGCTGGCGGAAAGTACGAAGAATGGCAAACCAACTGAAACCGAGAGCAATGCCAGCAGCCAAAACGCAGGACTGTATTGAACGGGCGGTACCCAAGCAGTGGGTAGGTGAAGGGGCAGCACCATCAAGGCTATGAGAAGTACAAACAAGTGCAAGACGATTTGACGCCGTTGACTAAGCAACTTTGCAGATAAATGAGCGTAGACATAGCCCCCCAATAGCACGGATTGAAAGAAGACAAGGCAAGTATTCCACACTGCTGGAGTGCCGCCCAGAAGGGGCAGGGCCATCTTCGCGACCATCGGCTCTACAGAAAAAAGCAAAAATGCACTGAGCAACATAGTCGTGGAGAACAACACCACGCAAAACGTTGCCCTCACTGTCGGGTTTGACGCTGAGACAATAACCGAACTTATCTTGGGCGCGCCGTCATCACTCACGGCCGGCTCGAGTTGTGGATGGGCCATATCTTAATTAGACTCGGCCTGAATATACTAGACCTGAGAAGCGAGCGCGATACCAGATTCGTTTATCTGTGCGAACTACCCTTCTTGCAAATTGTCGTAGCGGCCTCTTCAGGTTCGACTGATCACCGGTAGAAATGAAACCATCTGCGCAACAGGTAGTACTCGTTGATGGGCTGATTATCCTGCATAGCCGGCACTCGCGGATCCTGGGCGAGCAGTTTCTCTAACGGTACTTCGTGTGAGAGGACCAGATCGAACTGTTGTTGCGAGGTCGCAGATGGGCCCCATTCCACAAAGTCAGAAGCCGCGGTAGCCGGCAAGCGCGCGGCCAGCACCGAGCTTGGGGCCAAGGGCAGCGGCTCCATGCTGGCCAGAAAATGAATCCCGTAACCATCGAACGACTGAAATGCCCGCACGTAGGGGAACGACTGCATGATCGCCTTGGTCACAGAAACGGCGGTAGCCGTATCGCCGTCGCTTGCGGGATACCACACTTGCAAAATCCCATCCTTTCGCAAATGCTTCTTGACGACGTCGTAGAAGTCACGCGAATAAAGCAAGCTGGAACCCGTAGCAGTTGGTGGGTGGGGGAGGGTCCACGATGATGACATCGTAGGTCTGACTTGAACCGTCGAGGAAGCGACGGCCGTCATCGACAACGATTCGCGCTAACGGAGAACTCGCCAACTGCGCCGCGTCGGAGTGGAAATAGCCAAACAATGCGGGCACACTCGGAACCAAATCGACTGCCGTGGTGGGAATCCCCCAGGAAAGCATTGAGCGAAAGCTAGTTCCCATTCCAAAACAAATCACCAAGCCGTTCTGCGGCGGCCGGGACATGAAAGCGAGGGGTAGATGGGCCATGTACTTGGTGATCGGAGTTAACGAAGTCATCCCGACTCCATTGACCAGAAGATTTCGATCAAAGCCTTTTCCCGTTGCGAGCACGGTGGCGGTGTAGTCTCTTCGGACCTCGCGAACCGGGAATGTAATTTCGTAGTCGTGGCTGACGTGAAACAGCAGGATGGCCATAATGATCGCAAACGCAAACTTGAGTTTCGGAGCGAGACTGGACTTAGGTTGAGCAGTCTCAGAAGAAGGTTTGCGAAGCGCGGTGAGCGCGGCGATTACAAACAATGGAACGGAAAGAACAACGACACCACGACGTTCCCCTAGCCAAGGCAAGAGCCAGAAACCGGCCACGAGGGGCCCGGCAATGCAGCCTGCCACATTGACGGCGTAGGCAGTGCCGGCTCGATCGGGATCGCCCGATGACCACGAATCCACCAGCAAGGGAGTGAGAAAACCCGCCATGGCACAGAAAAACACGATGCCAGCGAGGCGGAAGTCGTCCAGGCCAATGTTGTCCAATGGCAGCAGGGGATCAACAGCGACCACTGGGATCACGGCGAACAGCGCCAGCAAACTCCATGCCGAGGCACTCTCGCCGGGCCGGTGGGAGCAACTCCAAGAACGATAGACCTGCGATCCCGCAACCGTGGCGAGCAGGTACACGACCAGAATCTCTGCGAAGGCATAGACGACGTTGCCGAGGTAGGGAGTGAGCTGGCGGATCCAGATGACTTCCATACCCATGCTGACCAGGCCGGTCGTGAACAGGAGCACCAAAACCGTGCCTCGTGGAAGTCCATAGAGTTTTGGCCGCTCCGGTTGTGCGGAGACTGATTTCTCAATCGAAGGGGATGAGGCCGTGCGGCGGCTCATCCTGAAAGCCAACAACGCCAGCGTCAGGTTCAGAACGCCTGCGACGTACAGCGTTCCCTGGAATCCCAGCAGCTCAATCAAAACGAAGGCCGAGGCGAGAGTGCCAAGCAGTGCCCCGAGAACGTTAGCGACATACAAGTAGCTGAACGACCGTTGCGAGGTGGCCCGCGCGGTTTGTCGAATGACCGCCATCAGCAGAGGAAATGTCGATCCCATGCAGGTACACCAGGGTACAAGCGTGATGGCGATCCAGAGGCCGGCTAACAGGTAATAGCGCGAGGTCTGCCACGCTCCGAAGCTTCCCATGTGCTGCAGCAGCAGGCGGCCAAGCTTCAATTGGAAGGGAACCGCGAGTGACGAGATACCGACGAGCAATTCGGCAATGGAATAAAAGCGCAGCGCGCGCGCGCCGTCAGCCGCGAGAATTCGGCGCGTCAATACGCCCGCGCCCCATGAACCCAGACCGAGGCCGGCCATGAACATCGAGATCACGATGGAGACCAGGGCCGTGGTCACGCCGAAGCTGGCCATGGCGAGGCGAAGCCAGACCACCTCGTAAACCAAGCCGCAGAAGCCGGAGACGATAAAAAAAACGAAGTACCAGCGCAGATTGGAGATTAGGCTATCGCGTTCGTGGGTGTTCGCGGCGCTCTCTTTTAGCAAAACAGGCAATGTTGTCCTACTTACCACCGAAGTATGCGGACCAGATTGCTGTAGTCATCCGTCCATAGCGGAAAATGCGCGCTTGGTATGATCCGAGTCATGTGCTCGACGCCCGGAACAGGACCGTCGCGGTTGAGTGCCGCGGCTATGATCCACGCGCTATGATATGCATTCTCAGTAGCTCCTGGGTCCGACTGTGCCAGCCAGGCTGACATGTTTGACTCTGCGGCAAGCCTCGCAATTACCGGGACGGAGGTCAAGTGCGTCGTTGCTTATGTGAAAGGCCAAGATCCCGTTTGGTTTTCTGAGGTGTCGGAGATAGAGCTGAAATGCTTCCTCGGTTAGCAAGTGGACCGGAATGGCGTCCCCGCTGAATGCATCTATGACCAGCACGTCAAAGTTTTGAACTTCGTTTCGATTGAGTTCTTGCTCCAGCGAAATGCGGGCGTCGCCAGGAACAACTTTCACTTCTGCGCGGCTGTCGGAAAGAAACGTGAACAATCTTTGCGGTCCGGAGTACGCGAGTCGAATCACTTCAGGATTGATCTCATAGAACCGCATGTGATCCCCAGGGATTCCGTAAGCCGCGATCGTCCCAACGCCCAATCCGATAATCCCGACACGAAGAGGTTTTCCGGCAGCCCTCCCCGGATAGTTCGTAAGAACCAACCCAATGCCACTCTGTGGAGTGTAGTAGCTCGTTGGTATTCGCTTCTTCGTCTCCCCGGAAAACTGAAATCCGTGAGTGATTCTGCCGTGTTTTTCCGTCAGCCGAGGAGAGCCACCGAGTTGATCGGACACCACGGTCAAAACCCCGTAAAAGTTACGCGCAGTTGCAACTGCACCATACTCTACAGCGACTGGAGGATAAGCGAGCACTACGGCCAACAGAAGGGCGGTGAAACAAACGCTAAATACTGCGGCTCGCTTTACTTGCCCAAACGAACGCGCGCCTGAAGAAGGCCCGGAGAGTATGAGAGCAACCAGCCCGCCAACCGCCGCAGAAGAAAGCAGCACCGGTATTAGCTTCCAATTAAGTTTGGCCAGCCCCGGTCCCACGAACACCACAAGAACGCAGAACGCCAGCAGCAAGGGCTTCGGTACATAAATCCAGGATCGGGTATCCTGCAACAGAATGAGACAAAACAACGTGCAGCACAGCCACACGCTCAGATGAAATTCCCAGAATCCTTTGAATATGATCGGGGCGATGATGCTGACGAAAATGCCGCCAAGAGCCCCTCCTGCAGCCACGAAGAGATAAAACGACGTCAGATATTTTTTCGGGGGTTTCAACTGCACCAGTTCGCCGTGGCACACCATGCATGATGCGAATAGTGCAAAGGAATAAATGAGGATTTGCCAACCGGTGCCAAGACCCGGTTGATAGAGCACAAGGCACACGAGAAGTACGGCCAACCCGAGACCGACCGACCAAACAGTTCGCGAATACCACTTCTCAGATGAGAAACACACCACAAATGACAATAAGTACAGGGAGAGCGGCAATACCCAAAGCAATGGGACGACGGCCACATCTTGGCAAATCCTGTTGGTTGTCGCAAGTAAACTGAGCGATCCGGTTGCAGCAAGAAGCAGCCAGATGACTTTGCGAGGCCAACTGGGAGGAGATAACTTTCGCGCCGCATCCAGAAAACGAAGCTCCCGCGGCCCCGGCTGGCCTTCTCGGGCCGCTCTCCACGCATTAGCGATGCAGGCACTGCCAAACAGCAGGAAGCCAACTCCCCAGACCAGGGCCTGGGTCCTCAGAGACAGCAGCGGCTCGACAATCACAGGGTAAGAAAGTAGAGCGATTAAGGAACCCGCATTTGAAAGTGCATAGAGGCGATAGGGCAGGTCGCTAAAAGTGCGGCCGTACCAGGCCTGCAGCAAGGGACCGGTTGTGGATACCAGGAAATATGGCAAGGCAACACTAGCGAATAAGAGCGCAACAATGCGAAGCAGAGGATGCTCGCTTCCGATTGGCTTCCAACCGGAACCCGGCAGAAATGGCGATCCCCATGTAGATAGGCGGAACATCAATACCGCAACCGCGATAATTATTAACAGCGAATGAACGACGGCCTGGGCGCGAGGACTTAACCAGCCATCGATGAGGTAGGCGTACGAGTAGCCGAGCAAAAGGAAGATCTGGAAAAACAACATGCAAGTGGTAAAAACAGCGGGGGTGCCGCCGAACCACGGAAGAATGTATTTCGCTATTATCAGCTGTACCTGAAACAAGAGAAACGCACTGCAAAACACAGTAAACCCGAAGAGCGCAAGCATGGGGGCTTGGGAAAGGGTTGGAGGCGTCGTGACCGGAATTTCATTTGTAGTTGCCAACAGTCCACACTATATGATTCCGTGACCTCAAACCGCAATATTTTCTTCTAAGTAGACTCTATGCCGACCCTCCGTTTTCCTCCGAGATGCCCCTCTTCAAGAGCGGGAAACGTGATTGGTTCGGATTCTACTGGTGCGGCTTGTAGAGTTGACGCTTGGTAAAAGGGCCAAGCTAATGCGATTCTTCGCGCGTCCGAAACCGGCGTCGCGGCCGCAGTAAACTTGCCCCCAGTGCATTTGAAATATGGTGCGGACCCGGCAATCGGTGATACAGTTTGGTGCAGATACCTAAAGCAATGGAGACGAAAGCATTGCGCCGTGCGCGAGAATCAATGCCAACCACCACACGGTGTCTCGTGTGATAGAAGCTGCATGATGAATTCAGAGTTGGCGAACATGGATATCGCGTCGACTAGCGACTTGCGCCGTAAAGCCAAGCTTCGGTTGCTTCAAATGCATTACGAAAGTGGTGTGGGGCACCTGGGAGGCAATCTTTCAGCCCTGGATATTCTGCTCTGCCTCTATCACTTCACCTTGGGCAAGGACGACTTGTTTGTATTGTCGAAAGGCCACGGCGCGGGTGCTTTGTATGTGACTCTTTGGTCAATCGGTGCGTTGTCCGATGATGACCTGCGGCAGTTCCATAAGGACGGTACGCGTCTTCCGGGGCACCCGCCCGTGGCCGGTATTCCGGAAATTGTTTTCGCGACGGGCAGCCTTGGGCATGGACTTGGACTTGCGTGTGGGCTCGCGCTGGGCAAGAAACTCAAGGGCGATGCTGGAAGGGTCATTTGCTTAACGTCCGATGGGGAATGGAACGAGGGTTCGAACTGGGAGTCACTGACCTTTCTAACCCACCACAAGCTGGACAATCTGGCCCTTATTGTAGATTGCAATGGTTTGCAGGGTTTTGGAACCACGCGCGAAGTAGCCAACCTGGAACCGCTTTCAGAGAAGTTCCGGGCCTTCGGAATGGATACGCTCGAGATTGACGGGCACGCGATGAACGACATCCATGCCGCCGTCACCGAATGCCAGTCCGGTCCTCTCGCCATCGTTGCACGAACGATAAAAGGCTGCGGAGTATCGTTTATGGAAAACCGAATGGAGTGGCACTATTTGCCGCTGAATGCCCAACAATATGAGCAGGCCTGTAGCGAGGTGGAACAAGCGTGCGTGATGTCTTCTGCCGATCACTAGTTTCGCAGGCGGTGGATCCGAGACTGGTATTTCTGACGGGTGATCTGGGATTTAAGGCATTGGAGCCCTTGCGGGACGCGCTGGGGGAGCGCTTCATCAATGCGGGGCTCGCGGAACAGAACATGGTGTCGGTTGCGGCCGGATTGGCGAAGCTGCAGCTGCGGCCCTGGCTCTATAGCATTGCTCCATTCCTTTATGCTCGTCCCTTCGAACAGATTCGCAATGACGTATGCGCGCACAGGCTTCCGGTGATATTGGTTGGTAATGGCGGCGGCTATGGGTATGGCGTGATGGGAAGCACGCATCACGCGCTGGAAGACTACGGATGCCTTCTGACCCTGCCCAACTTAAGGGTGTTTGTCCCCGCCTTTGATGAAGATGTCAACGCAATGGTACCTTTGTTGATGCAGGTTGATGCTCCAGTTTATTTTCGACTTGGCGTGAGTGAGCGGCCTGCGGAATATGCTGTTCCGGCATATAGCTGTTGGCGCAGGCTGGTAGCGGGTGATGGACCAACGGTGGTCGTCATAGGACCGTTGGCGGGTGGATTACTTGGCGCGGTCAAAGGGTTGTCGCAAGGTCGTCGTCCTGACGTTTGGTTGCTGAGCGAGTTGCCGGTGCAGACTTTGCCGGAGGCGTTGCTGGAAAGTATCAGCAGATCGCAGCACTTGGTAGTGGTTGAGGAGCACACAGCTGCCGGTGGACTGGGACAGATCCTGTCCTATTGCTTAGCTTCGATGGGGCTGGTTCCGCGTCGCTTCTCTCACTATTGCGCACGCGGTTATGTGTCCGGATTGTACGGTTCGCAACGTTTTCACCGGGCAGAGAGCGGTTTGGAGCCGAACGCCATCGTTGCTTCAATCTGTAAGGAATGACCGTCAGACTGATGCCATTTCGGAGTCCTGAAAATCTGAGCCTCGAAGCGAAAATCAAGCGCCTGCAAGGCCCCATGCTGGTTCTGGGGGCAAGCGGATTCGTCGGGGCCAACCTGCTTCGAACCCTCTTACGTTACCGCGATGATGTTTACGGCACCGCCAGTCGATTGCCCGCATGGCGACTGGAAGACCTGCGGAGCGAAAACATCATTGTCACAGACCTCCTGGTTGATTCCAACCTTGATGCCATGCTTGACACAGTCAAGCCGCGTACGGTTTTCGACTGTGTGGGTTACGGCGGATATTCCTTTGAAACCGATGCAGGATTGATCTATGAGACCAATTTTAATCTGATAGGACGATTGCTGGGCCGCCTCGAACGTCGAACCATTGCGTGCTATTTGCATGCGGGAAGTTCGTCCGAATACGGAGACAATGCCTCCGGCCCGCGGGAGGACTCGCCGACATTTCCGAATAGCAACTATGCTGTATCAAAGGTGGCAACTGCCAACCTCATCCACTTTTTTGGCAAGAAGCGGAAACTGCCCTGCGCCAACCTGCGGCTGTATTCGGTATATGGGCCTTTGGAAGACTCTTCACGCTTGATTCCGAATCTCATCCGTTCCGGCCTTGCGGGCGAGTACCCCGAACTTGTTAACCCTTTAGTCTCGCGTGATTTCATCTATGTTGACGACGTGACCGATGCGTTCCTCACTATCGCTGGCGACATTGAGGATAGAGACTTTGGCGAGTCCTTTAATGTTGGTACTGGCATCAAGACCACGATCGGGGATTTGGCGGTCATTGCACGTGACACCTTTGGCCTCCAGCACGAGCCACGTTATACGATGCCCAACCGCGAGTGGGACCTACCGGAGTGGTACTCGAACGCTGGCAAACTAGCAGAGCGCTTCGGATGGCAGGCGCAAACAGCGGTCCGCGATGGGTTAGCTCTGACGATCGAATGGTATCGGACGATTGCCGACAAGGAGCGCTATTGGCAATCGTCGAAGAAGTTCGGCCTCGATACCAAGCACAGCGTTTCCGCGGTGATTGCTTGCTATAAAGATGGGCAGGCAATACCCGTCATGTACGAACGTTTAAAGAACGCTTTCACAAAGTTAAACATTGATTATGAAATCATCTTTGTGAACGATTGCAGTCCTGATAATTCTGAGGAAGTGATTCGTGCGATCTCGCGGAATGATCGCCGCGTCTTAGGCATCTCGCACTCCAGAAATTTTGGTTCCCAGGCTGCTTTCAGGAGCGGCATGGAGGTGGCGTCCAAAAATTCCTGCGTATTGTTCGATGGCGATTTGCAAGACCCACCGGAACTGGTCGAACAGTTTGTTGCGAACTGGCGGGAAGGTTATGACGTAGTCTATGGCCGAAGGGTGAAACGCGAAGCCACCTTGTTCATGCAAGCCGCCTACAAGATGTTCTATCGAACTTTTGACTATTTTTCCTATCTTAAGATTCCGCATGACGCGGGGGATTGCTCCTTGCTGGATAGAAGAGTTGTGGAAGCGATTTTGCGGTTTCCGGAGCGCGATTTGTTTCTACGTGGAGTCCGCGCCTATGCCGGCTTTCGCCAAGTCGGAGTTGACTACGTGCGGCCGGAACGCATGTTTGGGGTTACTACTAATAGTTTCTGGAAAAATCTTGGCTGGGCCAAGAAGGGCATTCTGTCATTCAGTTATGTTCCTTTAACCATGCTCAGTGTTTCCGCCCTCTTTCTTTTCGCGATCTCGCTGGTGTTGATGCTCGCTGAGGTTGTCTGTAAAACTCCTCTTTCCAAGCCTTGCGCCAAGGGGCATCACCACCATTTTGCTGTTTATCCTTTTCTTTGGGTCTTTGAATCTGCTCGCCATCGGAGTAGTGGGTGAATATCTCGCCAAGATTTTCGAAGAGGTGAAGCAGCGTCCTCATTTCATTCGCCGCAGCGTTATCCGAGACGGCGAGGTACGTGTCACGTCGCAGGAGCAAAAACGCAGACAATAGATGGGCTTATGTCCGATGCCGGCAAATATTGGCGCAAGAGGACGAACATGGTTCAGACTCCTCCCGAGAGGTGGCGCCCACCGCTATTGCAAAACCCGGCAGATGGCTTGCAACGGTCACTCAGCGCCTTGCGGCGTTTTTTTGATATTCAGGCCGGATCGGTGTGGCGCGATGTGGCGGCGGTGCTGCCGGACGTTCGCGGGAAAGTCTTGGACGTTGGATCCGGTGCGCAGCCTTATCGATCGCTGGTTCATCCTGATGCGACCTACATGGCAATCGATACGGAGGCGGCGAAACCCAATTTCGGATACGAAGCACCTGATACTCGCTACTTCCGAGGAGCAGATCTGGCCGGTCGAGGACGCTTCTGTAGACTTTATCCTCTGTACGGAGACACTGGAGCACGTGTTGGATACCAGGCAGTTCCTGGCCGAAGCATCTCGAAGTTTGCGTGCCGGAGGGACCATATTGCTCACTGTCCCCTTCGCCGCCCGATGGCACTTTATTCCTTACGACTACTGGCGCTTCACGCCGTCTAGTATGGACTATTTATTACGCGAAGCCGGATTTGCGGACGTCCGTATATATGCCAGAGGGAATTCAGGAACAGTGGCGTGCTACAAAGTCATGGCGCTGGTGTTGCCGTTGCTGGCCACCAAAAACTCCAGAGCGGTACTGACGTGGCTAATGCGAATCGCGGGCCTGTGCCTCGCCCCCGTGCTGGTTGTTTTTGCGGTGCTCGCGAATGCGTCGCTGCTCGGGCGCGGTGGAAATGATTGCCTCGGTTACACCGCCATCGCGCAACGCACCGGCGTAAGCGATTGCAATTCATCCTCGTTATGAACCTCACCTGGGAATCACGCGCGTGCCCGCTGTGTGGCAGTACCGCGGAAGGTAAGGTCGTTGTTGAATCCAATGTGGACCTGAGCAAGCTCACGGAGTTCGCGTTCGCTTCCAGAAAGCTCCCGGAATACATGCATTCCCGCATGGTGGAATGCGACGGGTGCGGACTGCTGTATGGAACGCCGGCGGTTTCAAGCGAGAGCGGATTGAACGCTTACAAGGACGCAGCCTTCGACAGCGGCCAGGAGTCGGAGTTCGCCGCACGTACCTATGCAAAGCTGATCGCTGGTGAACTCAAGTCGATCGGAAGTCGCGAGAGAGCTCTCGATATCGGGGCAGGCGACGGGGCTTTTCTTGAGCAACTGGTTCAGCTCGGGTTCCAGGAGGTGTTAGGCGTAGAACCATCAGCCGCTCCGATTGCGTGTGCCAAGCCCGGGGTGCGAGACCTGATTCGTCACGACATCTTCCGGGCACGGGACTTTGCGGGACAGCGATTCGACCTGGTCACTTGCTTTCAGGTCATGGAGCATTTGTGGAATCCGCGCGAATTGGCGCTCGAGGTCAACTCCATTTTGAAGCCGGGCGGAGTGTTCGTCACGGTAACACATAATTTAGAAGCATTGTCGGCCCGGCTGATGGGGGACAAATCCCCTATTTTCGATATCGAACATCTTCAACTATTCTCGACAAAAACTCTCCGGGCATTGTTACAGCGGGCCGGCTTTACTGATATCCGTGTCATGGCTGTGTGGAATCGCTATCCCATCCATTATTGGATGAGGTTGGCTCCAATTCCTCAAAGACTGAAAAAGGGTTTGATTGCGGCAGCAAGGCAGGAGCCATTGGCAAGGGTGTCATGCTCGTTGCCGGCGGGAAACATTGCGGCGGTAGCAAGAAAGCCTCAGCGATCACCCAAAACCGGCCACTGATTATCACCTGAAAACCGGCCAACGAGAGTAGCGTCCGGGACATTGATTCCCGCGGAGGCTTGTAGGCTCCGTGGGCATGGCCAATGTCTTGAACGAAGAGAAGAAACAACAAGTCTTAGCTCTGGGACGGCTGGGCTGGTCGCTGCGGCGCATCCAGCAAGCGACCAGAATCCGTCGCGAAACCGCCAGCGCCTACCTGAAAGCGGCGGGGATTGCGGTGCGTCCGCCCAGTGGCTGGGGGCGGTGCGAACCAAAACCGGCCAACGAAGTGATCACCGACTCTGGCGCGGCAAAACCGGCCATTCCGGTGATTCCCGATCCCTCAACCCCAACCCCAACCCCAACCCCGAAAACCCTTCTAATAAGGGAAAAGCAAAAGCAACTTCAAAACCGGCCAACGAGAACGAGGTGATCACCGACTCTGCCGTGGTCTCCGGCCCCAGCGCCTGCGAGCCGTACCGGGAAGCCATCGACTTGGGGATCAGCCGCGGCCGCAATGCCATGGCCATCTGGCAGGACCTGGTCTCCGAGTACGGCTTCGCCAGCAGCTACCAAAGCGTGCAGCGCTTCGTGCGCAAGCGGCGCGGAACGCAAACGCCCGAAGCCCGCGTCGTGATCGTCACCGCGGCTGGCCAGGAGGCGCAAGTCGATTACGGCACCGGCCCGATGGTGCGCGATCCCGAGAGCCGCAAGTACCGGCGCACCCGGCTGTTCGTGATGACGCTGGGCTGCAGCCGCAAGTCGGTTCGTCTGCTGACCTTCCGCTCCAGTTCGCGCATCTGGGCCGAGCTGCACGAACGAGCCTTTCGCCGGCTGGGCGGCGCCACCCGCATCGTCGTGCTCGACAATCTGCGCGAGGGCGTGCTCGTCCCCGACATTTACGATCCCGCTCTCAATCCTCTCTATCGCGACGTGCTCGCGCACTACGGCGCGGTGGCCATGCCCTGCCGCATTCAAGATCCCGACCGCAAAGGCAAAGTCGAATCCGGCGTCGGTCATGCGCAGAAAACACCGCTGAAAGGCTTGCGCTTCGAGAGTCTGGAAGAAGCCCAAGCCTACCTCGATCACTGGGAACAACGCTGGGCCGACACGCGCATCCACGGCACCACCAAACGGCAGGTCGCCGCCATGTTTGCCGAAGAGAAACCCACGTTGCTGCCGCTGCCGCTGGAACCGTTCCGCTATTACCAGTACGGCGAGCGCATCGTGCATCTGGATGGCTGCGTCGAAGTCGAAGCCGCCTACTACGGCGCGCCGCCGGGCTGGATCGGGCGCGTGCTGCGCGTGCAATGGGATGAGCTGTATGTTCGCCTGCTCGATCCCAAGACCGGGCAACTGCTGCGCGAACACGTGCGCCAGAAGCGCGGCTGGTATCGCATTAAAGAAGAGGACCACCCCAAGCGAACGCCGCTGCGCACTTCCCAACTGCTGTGGCGAGCGGGCCGCGCCGGATCGCACATCGGCGCGCTCTGCGACGCCATCCACCGCCAGCAAGGCGAGGTCGGTGTGCGCCGCATCCTGGGCGTTCTCTCCCTGGCCAAGAAGTACGGCACGGCGGCGGTCGATGAAGCCTGCGCCGCCGCGCTCGACATGGGAGTGCAGGAATACCGCTTCGTCCGCCGCTATCTGGAACGCTGCCCGCAAGCCCCACTCAGTTTGCAGCAAGTCGATCCCCTGATCCGCGAGCTGGTGCAGTACCGCGACTTCATCAACTACAAAACCAAGGAGATAGAAGAATGAATCTGATCGAACTCGATCGTGCGCTCAAACAACTTCGCCTGGGCGGAATGGCCGCCGTGCTGGAGACCCGTCTGCGCCAGGCCCAAGCCGAACCGCTCGCCCCCATCGACCTGCTCTCCTGCCTGGTCTCCGACGAACTCGCCCTGCGTGGCGAGCGCCTGCTGGAGCGGCGGAAAAAGCAGGCCCAGTTCCGCGACTCGCAGAAGACCCTCGACAACTTCGACTTCGCTTTCAACAAGAAGATGAATCGCAGCCTGGTCTTCGATCTGGCCACTGGCGCCTTCATCGCGCGCCACGAAGACGCCCTGTTTCTCGGCCCACCCGGCACCGGCAAGAGTCACCTGGCGCAAGCCATCGGCCAAGCCGCCATCCAACAGGGCTACCGCGTGCTCTATCGCGAGACCCACGCCTTGCTCGATGATCTCGCCGAAGCCACGCTCGACGGCACCCGCAAAGAGCACATGGAGTTCCTGGTGACCGTGCCCCTGCTCATCCTCGACGATCTCGGCATGCGCAAGCTGCCCCTCACCGCCGCCGAAGAACTGCTGGAGATCATCATGCGCCGCTACGAGCGGGCCAGCACCATGCTGACCTCGAACCGCCCGGTGGAAGACTGGGGCAAACTGCTGGGCGACGCGGCCGCCGTGAGCGCCATGCTCGACCGCTTACTGCACCACGGCCACGTGCTCAAGTGCGGCCCGCGGAGCTGGCGCACCAAAACCGACTTGCCACCACAGGAGGCGGCAGGGTAGAACATTCTCAGTCCTGGACGGCCAATCCCGTTGGCCGGTTTTGAAGTGATAACCGTTGGCCGCTTTTGAAGTGATCACTGAGGAAAGGCCTGAAGCAGAAGGCTACCGCCCATAGCGTCAGTTCGATTGCGACTTTGACCCTGTTACTACTGTACTACTTGCAGGCGCGCGTTCGAATAGCACCGCAACCTTGTCGGCGTAAATCGAATGCCATGCTGAGGAGTGCTCTAGAAGGTAGGACAATGGCTGTTCCGGCGGTAAGAAGACATAGTCAATTTTGTACTTGTCCAGGATCTCGAACGAATGTCTCACCGCAGTCGCGCTGAGAAAGTCGTCAAACACCCCGTTGAACACGAAAATGTCGGCGCGTCCGTCAATAAAAGGCTTCAACCCGGGGACCTTCCATTCCATATAGCCGCCCCATGCATATTCGTTGAAGATCCTTCCGTTGATGTGCTGGCGCTGAATGAAATCCAGCGCGGCGGTGGGATACACTTCGTCCACCTTCCGCTGTAGCTCTGCCGCGGAAGGAAAAAAGAAGATCAGCGCGCCCACGATACCTGCAATAATGATGGCGTTGAGCCACGGTTTGTCCAGCTCGCGCGCATAGGGCGGAAACAGCTTCAGGCGCGGGCCAAGTATTGGGGCCAGGATCAGGCCGGCAAAGAATAGGAACCGTACGTGCGACAACGCCGCCCACAGAGCGAAGGCCGCCAGCAGCACCTCGTCGAGTCTCCAGCGACGACGCGAGAACCACGCGCCTGCAAGGAACGCCAAAATCAGGACCAACGCCAACTTGCCATTGGTGGTGCTGAAGTCCACCGGCTGCCACTCTTCGATGTACTGCATGACTCCCTTCTGGCGGAGAAGAAGCGTATATGGGTAGAGCACCAGCTTGTAGCCGAAGGGGTTGACAAAGAGTGCGGCCAGGGAAGCGACGAAGGCTAGCAGCAGTTTTTTCAACTCCGCCGGGAGTCCACCGCCGCGCCACAACCAGGCCCCACTCGCCCTCCACCAGGCCGGAGGCGATCGTTAGCGCCAACACGATCACGCCAAAGACCCAGGAGCCGTGAAGGTTGATCCAAAGGGCAAACAATGGCGGCACGAGCCACAGGCCTTTTCCCGTCCTTCGAAAACGGTCCAGTGCCAGCAGCAGTCCCTCCATGCAAAGCCAACCAAACAGCAGCATGCGAGGGGCCATCGACACGCCCCCGAGGCAAATAGCCCCCAAAGTGGCGATGGCGGCGTCCTTGCAATCAGCGCCGGCCTGGCACGACCGGTAATAGACTCCGACGTAAATCAGCACCAGAATCGCGAAATATACCAACAGAAGGCCTTGCAGTCCCATGGCCTTGAACCCCAGGAAAAATGGGAGCTCCGAAAGCCACTCGAAATTAGTCAAGGGCGAGCCAGCTGCGCCGAAAGAGTAAGTATCCACGTGGGGGAATGAGTGGTATTGCAGAAGATAGGCGGCGTCGCGCATATGCCACCAGATATCCGGCTCTGCAATCCCTCGTACGGAGTATCTGAAGATCACAGCTACCATCAGGAACATGCACATCACTGGGAAAGAGAAGACTTCCGCCGCCAGACCGGTCCAGGAACTGCTGGCGGTTGGCTGGGCCATTTCTGATTTTGGCGAATATGAGGTGGTCGGCAACCGGTATCCTCGCCTATCTCATTTGGTTAAATTCGTTTGGGCTTTCGACGGCGCGGTTGCACCACTTGACCTTGTGCGTTCAAACAGCACCGCAACCTTGTCGGCGTAAATCGAATGCCATGCTGAGGAGTGTTCTAGAAGGTAGGACAGGGGCTGTTCCGGCGGTAAGAAGACGTAGTCAATTTTGTACTTGTCCAAAACCTCAAAAGGCTGCTTGATCTGCATGGCGCTGACATGGTCCTCAAAGGTACCGTTGGACATGAACATGTCCCCGCGTCCGTCAATAAAAGGTTTGAATTGGGGCGCGTTCCATTCCATGTACCCACCCCACGCATAGTTGTTAAGGATTCTTCCATTGATGTGCTGTCGCTGCATAAACTCCAGCGCAACTCTGGGGTATTCGTTATCCACTTTCTGCTGGAGCTGTGACGTGGACGGAAAGAAGAAGATCAGAGCGCCCACGAAAGCGGCCATAATTCCGGCGTTCAGCCACGGTTTGTCCAGTTCCCGTTCGTAGGGCGGGAACAACTTCAAACGTGGCGCAAGTATTGGCATGACGATCAGAGACGCAAAGAACAAGAAGCGCACATGCGACAGGGCTGACCACAGAGCAAATGCCGTCAGCAATACCTCGTCCAATCGCCAGCGGAGGCGGGAGAACAATGCGGCTGCCAGTAGCGCCAAGATCATGATCAGCGCCAGCTTGCCATTCCCGTTGCTAAAGTCCACCGACCGCCACTCGTCGACGGCCTGGACAACATTACGCAGGTGGAAAGTAACGGCGAATGGGTACAGCAGCAGCTTGTAGCCAAAGGGATTGAGGAACAGAGCGGCCAGCGAACTCGCGAACACGAGCAGCAGTTTTTTCAACTCCGCGGGGGTCCATCGGCGCGCCACCACTAACCCCCACTCCCCTTTGACTAAACCGGAGGCGATCGTTATTGCGAACACCACCACGCCAAAGACCCAAGAGCCATGAAGGTTGATCCACAGAGCAAATAACGGCGGTAACAGCCAAAGGCCCTTTCCTGTCCGCCGAAAACGGTCTAGCACGACCAGCAGTCCCACCATACAAAGCCAGCCAAACAGCAGCGTGCGAGGACCGATGGACACAACCCCAAGAGAAATAGCCAGCAAAGTGACGATGGTTGCGTTCTTGCAATCGGCGCCAGCGCGGCACGACCGATAATATACGCCGGTATAAATCAGCACCAAGACTGCGAAATACACCGCCAAAAGTCCTTGCAAGCCCATACCCTTGAAGGCAAGGAAATAAGGGAGTTCGGAAAGCCACTCGAAATTCATCCAAGGCGACCCCGCGGCGGTGAAAGAGTAGGTGTCCACGCTGGGGAACGAGTGATATTGGAAAAGATAGGCGGCGTTGCGCAGATGCCACCAGATGTCCGGTTCCGCAATCTGCCTTACGGAGAAGCCGAAGATCACTGCAGCCAGCAGAAACATGCACATCACCGGAAAAGAAAAGACATTGGCCGCCAGGCCAGTCCAGGAGGTGCGGGCGGCGGGCGGGGCTGTTTCTGACAGTGCATTTGCCGTGTCGGGCAAGGTGTCCCTTTCAACTGGCCTGTTTTTTTGACCGTATCACAGTCGCAAATAACCGTCTAATATAATTATTCAGTTCCTTATGACCCGCACCGCAAAGCTGCTATTGGTTCCCATACTTCTGCTGCAGGTATTTTTTTTTAGTTTCATCGCCCTCCACCGATTCATCGATGGGGACGAAGGCTTTTATCTGCTGGCTTCGCGGCTCGTCCTCATTCATAAAAGGCCATACCTGGATTTCTTTTTTACCCAGGCGCCCCTGTTACCTTATGTCTATGCCTTGTGGATGAAGTTCGCGGGGGAAACCTGGATCTCGGTCAAGCTATTTTCCGCGTTGCTGACGGCCCTCCTCGGTACGCTGCTATATGAGGATGTTTGCCGGCAGACGCGGAGCTGGCTGGCCGGAGTTGCGGCGGTGATCTTGTTTGCGTCGAGTACGCTTATTTTCGCTTTTTTCCCGGTGGTGAAAACCTACTCACTGGCCGGGCTGTTTCTTTTCGCCGCTTATGTGGTTGTCAGTCGGCTTTCCGCGACCTCTCCTCGATGGCTGATGGTGGTAGGTGGGCTATTGTTTGGCTTAAGTGTCGATACGCGCTCGTATTTACTTCTGGTTGCCCCGGTGTTCCTGTGGTGGATTTTTCGCAACCCCGATGCGGGCGCCCGGCGGCCGTTGACTCTCTGGTTCCTCGGCGGCTTTATCATCGCAATGGTTCCCTGCCTCTACTTATTCATCTCCTCGCCTGATGCATTTGTGTTCAACAACCTCGGCTACCACGCGATTCGATCCAACGAGGGGCTGATCGGAATGTGGGGAGAGAAGCTCTTCGCCGTTCTCGCGGTATTCTTGGGGGGTCTGGAGGGCAACGGGATTCAAGCCAGCATCTTGCTCGCTATCGGCCTCGCATTTGTTTTCTCAATCCGCAAGCAAAGGTATCCTCCGCGGTTTGCCTTTCAGGTCGCCCTCGTTTTGGGTGCCGTTTCTCTTCTTCCTACCCCAGTTCACCCACAGTACTTCTGTCTGTGTATCCCCTTCCTTTTGCTGACTGCGGTATGCGTGGTGAACGATTTGCTCGCAGAGTTGGAGACAGGGCGAGCGCGGCTGGGTGCCGCCGCCCTGTGTCGTTCTGGTAGGGATCTATGTCGCCACATCCGCCAACGATTTCCGTAGATACCTGGTTACTGGCGACGGAGTCGCAGGCCTGCGACAAGGCATTGATAAGGGCGGCTGGAGGTTGCAACGCGTCCTCGAGGTGTCGAAAGCGATTGACCAGATTGCCACTCCAGGCGAAATGGTGGCCAGCTTCTGGCCCGGCTACATTTTTCAAACCCAAGCGGCTCCTTTCCCGGGATTTGAAAATGACTTTGGCGTGCCCTGTGCCGAGCAGCTCACCTCGGAACGCAGGGCCAAGTATCACATCGTTTCATGGGACGAAATCGAAACCGATTTTGCGGCCCATAGGCCACGAATAGTAGTCTTAGGGAACCCGAATCGTTTAATGGAGAAGGCGACGGGAGACACAACCAAAAGTTCGCTTCGCGCCAAGGGGTACACTCTAGTCCGATCCGTCGGCGACACATCCATTTATGTCTGCTGCGCCAAACCATGAGGCAACTTCGCCAAAATTCATGCAGCGAGACAGCATCAACGGAAGGACCCTCAACCAGTACGGCTGGAGATCGACGTTCCTGATACAATGTCCGCCAAGACCGACGGGAGCAGATAGAGTTGGGAAGATTTTTCACCTGGCTTCGCGAGCATCAGAAGGACGTTTCGAGTGTCCTATTCTTAACGGCAGGGCTGTATGGAGTTATGTCCGTAACCCTCTTCCCTCCGCAATTTGGGCCTCCGGTTGAGATGGCAATCTTGGCCGAAAACCTTGCGGCGCACGGCAGTTTCTCAAATCCTTTTTTTGTCTTGGCGACGGGTCCAACCGCTGCCATTCCGCCGCTCTATCCGTTCATGCTAGCAGTGTTAATGAAGCTCCTGCGTAATCCCAACCTTGTCTATATTGCAGCAGTCGTGGGGTGCATACTAGCAAATGCGGTTACCGCAATCTTGCTTCCGCGACTCTCATCCGTATTCTACGGGGACATCATCCCTGGAGTTTTGGCATCGGTATTCTGGATCAGCGCGATGCCCATAATACCAAGCTATGATGTCAGTTACACCGTATTAGGTATACTCGCATTTTGTTTGGTAACATCAGCATCGGTTACGAAACAGGAACATGCCTTAAAAGAGGCTGTAGTTGGGGGAGTACTCGCAGGGTTGATTATCTTATTGAACCCTGCGACTTTGTTTATCCTTGTTCCGTGGATGGTGTATGTTAGTTGGCAAGCCAATGCCTCTGTAAAAGTGCGTATTACGAGTTGCTGCATTGTACTCAGCATTCTTGCGCTCTTCATAGGTGGTTGGGGGATGCGTAATTATTATCGGCTCGGAGCCTTTGCGGTTAGGACGGCCATGGGTATGTCACTCTATGCCTCTAACAATGATTGTGTTGAAGCGGACCAGTTTAGGAACCAGCTCTACGGATGTTATGACGCACATCATCCCAACACGAGCCTTCAAGAGGCACAATTGCTTCGCAACATGGGCGAGATCCAATATGATCGCAAGCGGATTGGGGACGTCGAACAATGGGCCTACCGTAACCCTCGCCGATTTGCCATTCTTACACTAAAGCGAATCGCAAACTTCTGGTTTCCCAGGACGTTGCCCTCAGCAGCAGAGATATTGAAGAACGGCGGCCCCGTAATACCTGAACAGGTGCGAGGTTGGATTACTGATAGAAATGGAACTGCCTATGCAATACGCATCGTTACGGCCCTGTCTATCCCGGGGTTGATCGTGATGCTACGCAAACGTAAGCCAGTCACAGTCTATATCATTGTAGTAATGGCGGTTTATCCTCTCATGTACTACATTATCGTCTCTGACATGAGATACAGATTTCCAATTCTATGGCTATCGTTGTTGCCGGCGGGATATTGTGTTTGGCAACTTCTCCTACTTAGGAGACCTCCCTATGACCCGCGGTAGTGGAGGCGGTTCAATGGCAACATCAAGACGCTGTTACGTCGTGGCCGCGGCTACCGCGATCTGAATTATCTCCTGCTAAAAGCACACGGCTGGCCGCCACCAAGACCGAATTCGTCGCTTTCCGGAAAGCCGCTTAAAATGCGCCTTTCATTAGATTGTTGTGCAGGACTGGACTTTTTTATCTTCGTCCCTTTGCATCCATGGAGATGAAGTTTTCTATCTGCTGGCGGCGGCGCAGTTGCCGGCGTGCGTTCGAACAGCACCGCAACTTTGTCGGTGTAAATCGGATGCCATGCCAGACGGTGTTCGAGAAGTATACCAGTGGCTGTTACCGACTCGGTCAGCCCGTGCACTGGAGATCCTAGGGCCTCGAGATCGGATTTACAGACGAAAGTTACCAAGATGGCAATTCCTCTATACTGGTAAGCATGAATGCGAGGTTTGTGTACCTGCCTGCGCAAGGACACTCGCACCACCATGTTACCATTGCTCAATTACCTGCTGAAAATTACCACCGGACAGAAGAGTCTGCCACGAGCGGGACTACACCTTGGGAGTGAGATAGCGGTTTGACCGAAACTTTACCGTCAACAATAGAGCAGCGGGATACCACCTTTAGAGGAGTTCCGAACCTCACGGTTGTAATCCCAGCCACTGATGAACGAGAAAACGTAGAGCTTCTGATCCCGGCGCTCTGGGACGTCCTCAGGTCCATTGGGGGCAATGCTGAGATCGTTCTGGTTGACGGCGGATCACGGGACGGCACACCCGAGGTAGCGGAGGGCCGCGGCGTGCGCGTGGTCAAACAGACGGAACGAGGTTATGGCGGAGCGCTGTTGGCTGGATTTGCCGCGGCGCGGGCACCATTCGTCCTCACTATGGACGCCGACCTGTCGCATCGTCCTGCTTTCATCGCCGAACTCTGGCGGTCACGCTCCCAAGCTCACGTGTTGATTGCCTCCCGCTATGTGCCTGGTGGCACAGCGGAGATACCCTGGTTCCGCCGCCTGTTCAGCAAGATTCTTAACGCTACGTTTGCCCGTATACTCTCTCTGCCCTACAAGGACCTTTCCAGTGGCTTCCGGATATATTGCGTCGATGCGGTGAAGCAGTTGCAACTTAATGCCCGGGATTTTGATGTGCTGGAGGAGATTCTGCTTCGAGTCTACGCGGAAGGTTGGAGCATCGGCGAGATACCGTTCCGCTACAGGAGCCGCGGTTCAAAGAAATCTCATGTGAAATTTGTCATCGCATACCTGAAGACATTAGGCCGCATGTGGCGGCTCCGCAACTCGATTCATTCCGCCGACTACGACTACCGCGCGTTTAATAGCCCGATCTGGCTGCAAAGGTATTGGCAACGCAAGCGGCACGAAATTATTCTGGAGTTTACCGGCAATTCCTCAGCCGTTCTGGATATCGGGTGCGGTTCGAGCCAAATCATCCTTGATCTCAAAGACGCCGTCGGTATGGACATCCTGCTCCGCAAACTTCGCTTCCTAAAACCGAGCCACGAGAAGCTGGTGCAGGGCTCTCTCTTTGCTCTACCCTTCAAAAGCGAGAGCTTTGAAGTGGTGATTAATTCCGAGGTCATCGAGCATGTGCCTCAGGACCCGGCGATCATGAGCGAAATGAGGCGCGTGCTGCGGCCGGAGGGGATTCTCGTTTTGGGCACCCCGGACTACGGGCGATGGTCCTGGATCGTGCTCGAGTGGATATACGGCAAGGTCTTGGGAGGCGGCTACGCTGACGAACACATTACGCACTACACCCGGCAGAATCTGGCGGAATTGATTGAGGCCAACGGGTTCGAGGTGCTCGACTGCAAGTATGTAGGCTTTTCCGAGATGATTTTTAAAGCGCGAAAACGCGTAAATTGAAAGGAACCCGCGCGGACGCTACGGTTTGTAGCGTGCTCCCGATGTTACCTCTGGGCGAGCCACATTTGCCCCGAATCGGTCTTCGCCGTCTATAAACTACCCTAGTTCTTGGAAGCGCTAACTGCTGCCGCAGATGCTGGCGTGCGTTCGAAGAGCACCGCAACTTTGTCGGTGTAAATCGGATGCCATGCCGAGGAGTGCTCAAGGAGATACGTCAGGGGTGTTGCTGGCTCTAACAGGGCATAGTCGATCTTGTACTTGTCCAGGACTTCAAAAGGCGTTTGGATCGTCACGGCTTTGACATAGTCGTCAAATGTTCCGTTGTACACGAATATGTCGGCCCGACCGTCGGTGAAAGGCTTCAACTCGGGCGCATTCCATTCCATGTATCCACCCCACCAGTCGCTCGTTGAAGATTCTTCCGCTGACGTGCTGCCGCTGGATAAACTCCAGTGCAGCCATGGGATATTGTTCGTTCACTTGCTGTTGCAATTTTGCCGAGGAGGGGAAGGTGAAAATCAGCCATGCAACCACCGCCGCCATAATGCCGGCGTTTAGCCATGGTTTATCCAGTTCTCGCTGGTAGGGCGGAAATAAACTTCAGACTTGAAGCAAGCATCGGGGCCACGATCAGGCCTGCGAAGAACAAGAGCCGCACATGCGAAAACGCTGCCCAAAGGGCAAACGCCGTCAGTAGCACTTCATCCAGCTTCCATCTGGCGCCGGGAGAACAACGCGGCCGCCAGCAAGCCGAAGATCATGATCATCGCCAGCTTGCCATTGCCAATGCTGAAGTCCACAGGCTGCCACTCTTCGAAATACTGCATAACCTCTGTGGCGGAAAAGTAGGTCGAATGGGTACAGCACCAGCTTGTAGCCAAAGGGGTTGACCAAGAGTGCGGCCAGCGAAGCCGCCAACGCCAGCAGCAGTCTCTTCAACTCCGCCGGAGACCAGCGCCGTGCCACCACCAGGCCCCACTCGCCTTCCACCAGACCGGAGGCGATTGTCAGCACCAAGACCACCATGCCAAAGACCCAGGAACCGTGCAGATTGATCCACAGGGCAAACAAAGGCGGCAACAGCCAAAGGCCTTTTCCGGTCCGCTGAAAATGATCCAGCACCAGCAGCAGCCCCACCATGCACAGCCAGCCAAACAGCAGCGTGCGAGGACCGATGGACACGACCCCGAGCAGAATAGCCAGAAAAGTGACGACGGCAGCGTCTCTTGCAATCGGCGCCAGCGCGGCATGACCGGTAATAAACGCCGGTATAAATCAGCACCAGCACCGCGAAATATACCGCCAGAAGGCCTTGCAGTCCCATCGCCTTGAAGCCCAGAAAAAATGGGATCTCCGAGAGCCACTCGTAATTAAGCCAAGGCGACCCTGCCGCCCCGAACGAGTACATGTCCACGCTGGGGAACGAGTGGTGTTGGAAAAGATAGGCGGCGTTGCGCAGATGCCACCAGATGTCCGGTTCCGCGATCCGCCCTTTGGAAAAGCCGAAGATCACCGCCACCAGCAGGAACATGCACATAACCGGGAAAGAAAAGACGGTCGCTGCCAAGGCGCTCCAAGACGTGCTGGCGGCCGTAGGGACTGTCGGTGGCGCCTTGGAAGTGGTTTGCACGGAAGTCCTTTCCAATCCCGGTTCAAATAAGTACCTATCAGCTCGTGGCAGCTCCGGACGACAGCACAGGCTGGTCGCGAATGTCTCTGGTGGCAAAAAGATACCAACCGAGCCATGCGGTGGTAGTCCAGATGTAGGCGCCCGACTGCGGACGAACCGCGCCGAAGATCAACAGAAGCGCCGCGACATCAAGGATGGCAAATCCCAGCAGTGACCGGTCGTGCTCCGCACAATAATAGATTGCGGCCAGCATGGCCGGAAGCACGACGATCTCATCGGGAAACCAGCTATACGGAGCTACGAACACCGAGACCACCAGCAACAAAGGCCCGTGCCGATTCCAATCCCACTGCGTCTTGTGCCGCACGAAGTACCAAATTGCCCAGATACCGCCGAGAATCGCGGGACAGAACTGCACCCACGGCGCGTTCCGGCCGATCAGCATTTGCACCAGAGTGCTTACCGTTGGGTTGATCATGCTGTCGGTAATTGAGCCGTGGACAGTGGGGAGATAATCCCGCCAAATCGAAGGGCGAAGCCACAGCGGCACTGCCATCGCCATCGCGATTCCAAAAATCGTCCCCAGCAACACCCAGTACGTCCTACGAACCACGATCCACAACAGTAGAACTAAGCCGAAGGGCAGCAGAACCTGCGGCTTGAGTGCCAGCAGCACGATGCACAGCCCCGCCAGAAACGGGCGGCTACGATGCCAGTAGAGGAATCCGACAACACCGAGGAGCGCGAAGCTCGAAATCTGCCCAAATACTGTACAGGCGAACGTCGGCGCAAACAGATATCCCAGCAGGTGAAGCCGATCAGGCGGTCGTCCGTGAATATTCCACAACATGCGAATAGAGGCAGCGATAGAAGCTACGATCAGAAGGATCCAGAAGGCGGCAGCTTTCACGGGACTCAGCAGCCCGGCGAGGATGCACAGCCAAAGACCATAGGGCAGGGTGCGTATCGACGATGAATGTGTCTCGCTATAGCCGACAGATTTTTCAAGGGCAAAAACCGTAGCGGGATCATAGGGGTTGGCGTGGCGTATCAGCAGATGGCCAGCCGCCCAGAAGGCGATGAAATCCTTATGCGTGGTCGTCCCAGTGCTAGTCAAGCTTATCGTCAAAATTGCGAACGTGATAGCGATCGTGGCCAATGCGAACAGTACACGAAGAGCTCGCTTGACAATCTGGCCGAATCCTCGTGCGTTAGCCGTAGAAGCGGCATTCTCGCCTGCAGAGGGGGTAGCCGTAGCAGCGGTCTCAGTCAAAGAATCTTTCAACATTTACCTCCAGATGACCTCGGTGAATGGTGCTTATAGCGCGAGGTTGAATGCTAATTGCCACTGTGAAGACGGCCA
>CAWCSJ010000027.1:0-68385 GCA_963798185.1 uncultured Acidobacteriaceae bacterium | reverse complement strand
CTGCGCTGTGCGCAGGGCTGATCGTCGTCAGCGTGCTGCTGGCGTGCTCTTCAGCAATGGGACAAACTTCCGGGCAGGAATCGTCTCCCCTTCCCTCAGCGGAACAGATTATCAATCGCAATCAGGATCCTTTTGCCGGCTCGATTCCTCAGGCGAAGGCCACTGCGGAAACCCTTGAGCTCACCATCGAAGACGCGCTGCAGCGCGGGCTGAAGTACAACCTTGGCCTATACCTTGCTGATCGGGCGACGCAACAGTCGCGGGCTTCGCGGCTGCGCGCTCTCAGCGACATGCTCCCCGTGGTTAATGGATCGTTCGCCGAAGAAGAGCAGAAGATCAACCTGAAGGCATTGGGGCTGAACGCCTCGATCTTTCCGGGAATTCCGGGTTCGGTAGGGCCTTTCGGCATCACCGATCTTCGCGCCACCGGCTCGTGGAATGCCATCGATCTGCATACCATCGATAATGTCCGGGCGGCGAGTCAGAACGTGAAGGCCGCGCGGTTCACTTACCGCGATGCGCGCGACACCGTGGTGCTTGCCGTCGGAGCAAACTACCTGCTTACCATCGCCAACGAATCGCGGGTGGAGGCCACGGCAGCGGAACTAAGAGCCGCCCAAGCGCTCTACCAACTGGCGGCGGACCAGGAGACGGCGGGGCTTGCACCCAACATCGATACCCTGCGCGCGCGGGTGCAGTTACAGGCCCAGCGGGAAGCGCTGATCGAAGCTCAGAACGATCTGGAAAAGCAACGCATCGCGCTGGCCCGCGTGATCGGCTTGCCGATAGGGCAAAAGTTCCGCTTGGTGAATCGCGTTCCCTATCATCCGCTTCCCGATATGGACCTGCAAAATGCTTATGCGAGAGCCCTGCAAACGCGTCCTGATTATCAGGCAGCATTGGCGGCATTGCGTGCGGCGCAGTTAAGCCGTGAGGCTGCTTGGAAGCAGCGTCTGCCTTCGATTGGGCTAGCAGGCGAATACGGCGTGCTGGGCACCACTCCCGACTCCATGTCTCCCAATTGGACGGCGGCAGCGACCCTGAAAATTCCGATATTTCAAGGCGGACAAGTAGAAGCCGACGTGCAACAGACCGACGCCGTTCTGAAGCAGCGGCAAGCGCAGGTGGATGACATGCGAGGGCGCATCGAGCAGGACGTAGAAGATGCGATCCTCGACTTGAAGGCGGCGTCGCAAAATGTTGAAGTGGCAAAGCTGGGCCTTGATCTGGCGCAACAAGCACTCGGGCAGTCCCAAGATCGCTTCGCCGCAGGTGTCACCAACAATGTTGAGGTGATCCAGGCGCAGCAGCAACTGGCATCGGCTAATGACCAGTACATAACCAGTTTGTATGCGCACAACATAGCCAAAGTATTGTTAGCGCGCGCCATCGGCAATGCCGAGCAGGCGGTGCAGCAATACCTGGCGGAACCGGGCGGCACGGTCCCGGCGAACGGACCCAATGATCCCGGGACGGTCAACCCACCCGAACCACCGCCCAACGCTAATCCAGATCCGGACGGGATGGCGGGGGCCGTTGACGTTTCCCCGGCGCAGCAGCAAGCCAGTCCGACTGGAAAGAGTCCAGCAACCGCGCCTCAGAGTACTGGCAACGGCGATGCAGCGCCGGCCACGGTTCCTCACGAATAATTATTGACAGGTGAAGAGATGAGTCCGAGCAGGACTGAAGAGAACGAAGTGGAACGGCAAGCTCCCGAGCGACCCGAGGAAGAGCATGTCGATCCGGAGGCGAAACGTTACGAGGAAGACCACCGCGGATTCTTCCAGAAGCATCCGGCTGCCAAACCCATTGCTTTTCTAGTCGCGATTGTCGTCGTGGTGCTAGTGGGTTGGTTCTGGTGGGAGAGCCGCCACTGGGAAAGCACCGACGACGCCGAGATTGACGGCCACCTCTATCCCATCAGTGCCCGTGTCGGCGGACAGGTGATTAAAGTGAACTATGACGACGGGCAACTGGTTCACAAAGGTGACGTGCTGGTCCAAATCGATCCCACCGATTACCAGGTGGCCCTGGCTCGGGCGCAGGCCGATTACCAGGACGCACAGGCACAGGCCGAGGCAGCGCAATTTGGTGTGCCCGTTTCCAGCATTGGTTCGCTCAGCCAGATCCGCTCTGCCGGCGCCGACATGGACTCCGCGCAAGCTGGCGTGACAGCTGCCCAGAAACAGGTAGAAGCGGCGCAAGCCCAGGTACTGGAGGCGCAAGCCGATGCCGAGAAGCTTAATACCGATGTTGAGCGATATCGCCAACTACTAGGCAAGCGCGAGATATCGCAGCAGCAATTCGACCAGGCTACGGCAGCAGCCATCGCTGCCAATGCTACGGTCAGCGCTCGTCAGGCGGCGCTGTTGGCTGCCCAGGCGCAAGTGAAACAAGCTCAGTCGCGCATCGAACAGGCCGTTGCCGAAGTGCGCAATGCACGCGCGACTCCCAACACGGTGGCGGCGACCCAAGCCAAGGCGAAATCTGCCGACGCGCAGGCGCAACGCTCGAAAGCGGCGCTTGATCAGGCGCAACTGAACCTGTCGTATACCACCATCCTGGCGCCGGTAGATGGTGTGATCGGCAAGCGATCCGTACAAGTCGGAGAGAATGTATCCAACGGCCAGGACTTGATGGCCATCGTGCCACTCCGCGAGATATGGGTCACGGCCAACTTCAAAGAAACCCAGCTTGCCCACATGAAGCCAACACAAGCGGTAAAGATCAAGGTTGATACCTACGGCGGTCGCAAATGGGATGGACACGTTACAAGTATCGGAGGAGCAACGGGCGCGAAGTACAGCTTGTTGCCACCCGAGAATGCCACCGGTAACTATGTCAAAGTGGTGCAGCGCATTCCGGTGCGAATCGACTTCGATGGCAATGACAAACCCGACTTCAACAAAGATGGCCTGCTGCGTCAGGGTATGTCAGTCGAGCCCGACGTCAAAGTGCGCTGAACCCTGAGGGCGTTCCGGATTCGTAACGACATCGGATGGCGATTATAGGCCACGATGCCCGCAACCTCTGACCGGCTGCGCATTTTGGGTCAATCCCTCATTTTTTGCTTAGAGTTATAGCGAATCGCTGTCATACTCTAAATCAGCTCTCTAATCAGCGCTTGTAATTGTTATGAACCTCAGCGTTCTACCCAGTCTCGTTGCGCTTGCAATCCTGGTCGGGGTTTTTGAGGCTATTCTGCGTCAGGGTGCGGCCGAGAAGTTGCAACTATGGCTTACGGGCTGGGCCCTGGTACTGATTCACTTCGTTGCCCAGTTTATAAACATAGGTCACGGTCTCTGGGGCCATATTGCAACCGCCATTAGCCTGGGGTCTCTGGATCTTGCGACCGTATCGTTCCTCATCTCCATGTCACCTCGGGCAACTACGGCCCGCCGCCAACTTCTGCTCGGAGCAGTACTCGGCCTTCCCGCACTGGTTTACACCACCGCTGCGGTCTGGGGCCTGGCAGCGCACGGTTTTTATTATGGCGTCGTGGCAATTGCTGTAACCGCTACCTCGCTTCTGGCTTGGAACTGGTATCGCGATACGCGCCCTTATGTGTTTGGCTTGCTGGCTGGGGCCCTGGCGTTCTCCTCGTTGATGGTTTGGATAGTTGCTCTCAACCATGCTGACCTTGGAGTCGGCGTTATTCTGGCCGGCCTCAACTTCACGGTTGCAGTTATGTACTGGCGCCATTTCCAGCGCGATACGGCAGGGGTGCTGACCACGGTTTTAGGCTTCGTCGCCTGGGGCATGGTCTATCCAATTGTGATGTTTCTGAATTTCCACTCGCCATTAACCGTCATTGAATCCGAGACCTGGAACATTCCCAAGTACTTCGTGGCGGTGGGCATGATTCTGACGCTTCTCGAAGACCAGATTCGGACCAATGAATATCTGGCTTACCACGACGCCTTGACCGGGTTACCAAACCGGCGACTGCTGGAAGACCGATTGGAACAAGCCCTGGCACAAGCGGCACGCGCGGGCCGCAAGGTGGCCGTGCTGTTAATTGACCTCGACCGCTTTAAGGAGGTGAACGACACCTTCGGACACCGAATTGGGGACTTGGCTTTACAGCAGGTGGTGTTGCGGCTGTCCAGTCGGATGCGCGCCTCCGACACCCTGGCTCGTTCAGGAGGCGATGAGTTTACCGTGGTCAGCAACGTGTCGGATGAACATGGCGCCGAAACGCTGATGTCGGCGCTGGTGTCGGCGCTGGCGATTCCACTAAAGATAGAAGGACATATCATTCAGACTGGGCTGAGCATCGGCGTCGCGCTTTATCCCGATCAGGGTGTTAGTCCCGACGAATTACACGCCGCTGCTGACCAGGCCATGTACCTGGCAAAACGCGGCGCCCGCGGCCGTACCGAGAATGTCATCGCCTTTCCCAAACTCCCCGGCTAGTTGGCACCGCGTCGTTCTCTTCTCAGTTCGGCTGTTCTTTGCAGCGAGGCTGTTGTAGGCTCGAAGGCAGTCGCGCCCTTGGGATGCCCGATTCTTCCCTCGCCGGGATGGCGAAACTGGCAGACGCAGCGGACTTAAAATCCGCAGGACCGAAAGGTCTGTGGGGGTTCAAGTCCCCCTCCCGGCACCATGCTAACCTTTGTCCATAGCGGCTTTCTGTCAAATCTGGCCTTGCGAGAGTAACAAGCGAGGCTTTTCATAATTCTTGGCTGTGCCCAGTTTTGTGCCCACTCCGGGTCGCTGGACTGTACCCAGTCGCGTGTTTCTCTGTGCGGTTCTGCTGACTGACCTTGGGGATCGCTTGCGGTTCACTTTGCCGTGCGCCATCGCGAACGCTCGTTCAATCGCGTCTGCTTGGGGGTGCACGTAGCGCATTGTGATGACGATGCTGCTATGCCCCGCGATCCGAGCGAGAGTGTGAGCGTCAGCTCCTTTCTTGGCAAGATTGGTAAGCGCGGTGTGCCGCAGGATATACGGCTCGAACCGCTGCACTCCGGAAGCCTCCAGCGGACGGGCGTGCATTTTCGACGCAGCGTCTCCGTTTAGGTGGCCCTCAGACGAACCGCTTGGGAATACCCAACCTTCCGCAGGCCGGCCTGCAGCGTCATATCTTGCCCCAAGTTGAGCGTGCACGTTTGGTGTCATTGGCAACACACGCCGCGCGGCTTTGGATTTTCCGTCTGCAATGCGGATTAGACCGCCCCTGTCTTTTAGCACCCCGTGTTGCCACTGTAGAACGAAAACCTCACCTGGCCGCATCCCCTCTTCAGCAATGATCGTGGCACAATCCTTCCAGGGTTGGGGGGAGGCAGAGAGGTAAACCGAAAGTTCTTCATCGGTCAGAACCCGGTCTCGTTGATTTTCCCCCTTCGCTAAGGAAATCCGCACTGGCTTCTCAATGCGGCCCCACTGATATGCAAGATTGAGGGCCCTACGTAACGTACGCAATCCACGATTGATGCCGGACGGCGACAGCCGCGCGTATTCAGCGGCGAAATGCTGGGCGTTCTGGTCGCTAATCTGATCTATCGCGAGAGCTGCCGTCTTCGAACGCAAGAGCATGTCGACGCCTTGCTTGTAGTACCGGAGTGTGAGCGGCTTACTAACATGCGTCGTCTCCGCGAACGACAGGAATTCCTGTTTCAAGAACTCCTTTAGTGTTGGCGCAGGCTTCTTCTCCCGAATCCCCACTTCGCCCTTCGCCAAGCTGGTGCGGTGCGCCGCTTCCATCTGGCGAGCAACCTTGTCATTACCCTGTTTGGTCGACTCGCGCACCAGCTTCCCCTGCCAGACAAACTTGTACCAGTAGGTGCCCTTCTTGCCTCGCTTGTAGATCATCGCTTTGTCCTTCTATTTGCTTTGTGCTGATTTTTCGCTCGCTTTTTCGCCCCTTTTTCGTGCCAGTATCTCAACGCGTAACCCCGCCGGGCGTACGTTACGCAGGGTCCAGACTCGCAAAACTTTTGGGTCTTGCGACTCTTCAAGAAATAGCGGGCTGGGCAATCTGGGTTGCTGCAGACTCCGCACTTCCCCGCGCCATAGTCGCGCAGAAAGAGGACGAAAATTAAACTTCCAAGTTTCTTTGCGACAAGTGTTACGCCTCTTGCATCGACAGAAGGGCGGATCTCTAGGTCACGGAGCGCTATTCTTTCGATTTCTTTTACGGCGGCGCTGTCCCCCGTCCACGCTTGCCGGATCAATTGTTGATATTCGAACAATATCGTGGAGCCCTCGTGAAAACGCGCAGGAGAATCCGTCTGAGACCACTCGGCCTCTCGACCGCTGGGAAAGAGCTGCTCTCCTTGTAGTTTGCCGAGCCAGAGATCAGTCGTCGACCCATCAACGACTATTCCCCAAAGTACTCCGCGTGTCTTAACAAAAGTTGCAACCGCTTTCGTATCGTCTAGCCTCAGGTTGGCGAAGGCGAACGCTTCGTGCGGCATTTCATTCCAGCGTGAGGCATTAGGGCGTTCGTTCCCAAGCGTACCGGCAATAGCGTAACGGTTTCTTACTTGGACGAATCTAACGAGGGCGCCTTCATCAGCGTCTTCTGCGTAATCGTCGTCACTGTTGATATGCAGTTCCGTGTTCCTCGGCAGCAGGGCCTCATATTTGATGGACGTTTTGATCTCGTATCTCTTCTCGCCTCGCGCCAAGCGCCACTCATGAGCGCTCGATGTCTTCGACGGTTTTTGCTGTTTGACCATAGCTCGATGCCACCATTTCTATTGACATGAAGCAAATTAAAGCATAACTTGGTTCTCGATGTCAACAGCAATACTGACATGAAGGAGCTAAGATGAGTAACTCGGATGTTAACGACCTTCTCACCGTATCTGAAACTGCAGGCTTTTTGCGATTGCGGCCGAGCACGATCCGCGCGTGGATACTACGCCGGCGCGTGCCATACGTGAAGCTAGGTGGAAGAGTATGCATTCGGCGGGCAGACCTGGAAGCTCTAATCGACCAGAGCGTTGTTCAGGCCTTACCAATTGCCCGAGATGGATTCAAGTCGGCGGGCACCTCGCCGCCGTTGCGTGCCGGCGATCGTAGCAACCGGGCGGCTGCTAGTACTATGACCATATAGATAGTAATACACATAGATACTTGTGGAAAGCCGAGTCCGAGCTTATAGCTGGGGCATGAAAACGCGATCTTGGATTCGGTTGTCCAAACGGGAGCAGCAGGAGTTGCGGCGCTTGTTACACAGCGGTTTGCAGCCCGTGCGCACCGTGTTGCGAGCGTTGGCCCTGCGGCAACTGGCGGAGGGGCAAACCGTTCGGCGGGTGGCGAAGAACGTGGCCTTAACCCCGAAGACGGTGTGGCTGACCAGCCAGCGCTATCGCCAGGGCGGCTTGGGGCGGGCCCTGTACGAACGGCCACGACCGGGAAAGGCGGCGTTGCTGGAGGCGCAGCAGCGGCAGCGCATCGTGGCACTGGCGTGCGGTCCACCGCCGGAAGGCCGCGCACGCTGGACGGTGCGCCTGCTGACCGAAGAAGTGGTGAAACGCAAACTGGTACCGCGAGTGGGACGGGAGACCATCCGAGTCCTGCTGGAAAGCCACGACCTAAAGCCGTGGCGGGAAAAAAATGTGGTACGTGGCGGAATTGGATGAAGAATATATCCGGCGCATGGAGGACATCTTGGCGGTGTACGAAAAGCCGCTGAGTGAGCGGGAGCCGGTGGTCTGTGTGGATGAGAAGCCGGTGGTGCTGCACCAAGAGGTTCGTCCTTCCCTGGCCATGCGTCCGGGACGAATCGCGCGGCGCGATGGCGAATACCAGCGTTGCGGGACCGCCAACGTGTTCTGCGGGGTCGAACCCAAGGCGGGGCAGTACTTCCCCAAGGTAACCGCCCATCGTTCTTCGCCCGAGTTTGCCGACTACCTGCTGGAGGTCGCGGTTCGCTATCCGGAGGCGGACGTCATCCATTTGGTGCTGGACAATCTGAGTTCGCACACGCGCAAAGCGGTGGTGGAACGCTTTGGCGAGAAGGCCGGAAGCTGGCTGTGGGGTCGGTTTGCGGTGCATTACACCCCGAAGCACGGCAGTTGGCTCAATCAGGCCGAGATCGCCATCAGTCTGTTTTCGCGGCAATGCCTCGGTCAGCGCCGGATCGGAGACCGGGTTTCTCTGCGAAAACAAACTCAGGCTTGGACCCGTCGCATGAATCGCCATCCCGGTCCCATCCAATGGAAATTTACTCGCAAGAGAGCTCGAACTACTTTTGACTACACAATCACGCGGTCACGGCACTAGTGAGGCTGGTCGATGACTCTCGGTACCCACAATAATCTATCCCAATCTCGGGAAACGGGTGTCCCGCACCACAGCAACTTGCAGGCGCGCCATCGTGCCAGCGCTACCCCACAAATCAAAGGAGAAACGATGATGAACAACACGCCAACCGTCAACAACAAGGGAGTTGATCCCAATGTGAATGCCTTTAAGGCCGCCGGAACCTCGCCACCTAGAGAACCAAAAGTCCATCTACACCTGGATCCGAGAGAGATTCAGAACTTGAAGCGAGATGCGGGGATCAGACCTTACCAACAAAGGCTCACGTTGAAGAAAGTGGCCGGCAAGAACATGGCTGGCTGTCCCTGGCACAGTGATAGAAATCCTTCACTCAGCGTCTTCCAGAGCAGAGATGGCGACTACCGGTTCCACTGTTTTGCATGCGCTGGAAATGGGAATGGGGCGTCTGGCGACGTTATCGCTTTCGTCCAAAAGATCGATCGTCTATCGTTTGCCGATGCGATCGCGAGGATTGCGGATGAGTGCGGCCTCACGATTGACCGCAAACAAGAAGAAAGTAACGTCGAATTTGAATATGACCAGCAAAAGGGAACGAACCGACTGGACGAGGTGAAGGAATACCTGGCAAGCCGTGGAATCACGCTCGACATCGCACAGCAGTATGGGCTGGGCGTGGCTGATTTTCCAAAGGTCGGACTGGCCATTGCGATGCCGTACAACAAGTCGGTGCTGAAATTTCGCGCCGTCAATCCAGCTTCGAAGGCGGACAAATTCCGTCACCTGCGAGGAAACCCATCTGCCAACCTGCTCTTCGGATTCGAGAAGCTCGAGACTTTCGACCCAATTTTCAATGATCCGACCTTCTACCTAGTTGCGTCAGAACTCGATGCGCTGACCTTGATATCGCACGGGTTCAACGCGTTGTCGGTGAGCAGCGCGACCACGTGTATTGACTCAGCAGGTAACCTCAAATTCGACAAAGCCGCGATCGACCTGCTCTGCGAGAAAGCGGAGCGGATCTATGTTGCCACTGACATGGATGGTCCCGGCCAGCGTTGTGCGGATGCCTTCATCGGGGCACTGCCGCCATACAAGACACGACGTCTGATATGGCCGTATGCCGGGAAGGACTCAAACGACCCCAAAGACATCGGCGAACTGTACCAAAAGAGCCCTACTGGATTCCGGGAGCGGATCGAGAAGCTAACCTCCGAGGCCGAGGATCGTGCGCGTCGCATTGTCACCGTGTACTCCGACCTGCCGAAGGCGTGTGATTTGGGAAAGAATCGTCGACCAGAGAACTGGCTAGTCCAAGACATCATTCCGTTGAACGATAAAGCCATCCTCTCGGGGTACTGGGGAAACTACAAGAGCTATGTCGCCCTTTCATTGGCCAAAGCGGTTGCCACCGGCACAAAGTTCCTCGGGCTCTACAAAACCGAGAAAAGGCCAGTGATCTACTTGGACAAAGAGAACAGCCGGGATGAAATCGGCGAGCGTGCGGTACGCCTCAAAATTCCGGACGACGCAGAGCTGAGGATCTGGTGCGAACACAACATGCCATTTCCCAAGCTCGGAGACCCTCGACTGCTGGCATTCGCTGAGGAGCTGAAGCCGCTGTTCATCATTGACACCCTGACCGGATTCTCCGAAGCCGAAGACGAAAACGCAGCCCGCGAGATGCGCTGTGAACTCGAGAAGTACCAAGAGCTGATCTCGCGTGGTGGAACCGTGCTGGCCCTACATCATCCGGCCAAGAATCGCACTGAGGTTTCGGACACGAACTGGTTCCGCGGGTCTGGGGATATTGGGGCGTTCTTCGCTATGGGGTTCTACGTTACATGCACTGATCCGGAACGTGGAATCATTGAGTTCTCGACACCGAAGAGCCGTCGCGGGCCGAAGCCGCACTTCCAGCTACAGGCTTGGCCATACCTGGATCCTACTCACCCTCAGTACAAGGGAGACTTCGCCGTGATCGACAGCGTAGAGAAGGACAAAGACGCGCCGGGGCGTCTGAAGCTTCTACAACTGATGCAGGACAGCCCCGGCATTAATCAGCGCGATCTTCTCGCAAAATCCGGGTTGGGGAGCGGCCAGGCTCGCACGTTACTTGACAAATACGAGGGAAAGCTTTGGAGGTCGGAAAAGGGCGGAAGGAGCCGAAGGTTCTACCCCCTCGACGCAAAGGAAGAGAACGCTCTCTTCTGAGGAAGCTATTTCTGACCGCATCGTATTGATCAGTACGCGGTTAGGAGCCAAAACCACGGAAGGGTGCCATGAGAAGGCTTGCTCGTGCGGGAACCAGCATCTTATTGAAAACAATAGTGATGTTTCAAACAACCTCGAAAAAAAGGTCAATGATGCTGCTGGCCTCTCTCCCTAGGAGAGGCAGCAGCGACAACATCATCGTTCCAGCAACGTTGAACCGCGCAATCGCCGGAGTTCTTACGCCGGTATGACCACGACAAGCTGGACCTCTGGGATAGTAGCGATGGATTGGATGGACAATTAGCCCTGACCGCACCCGTTTTAGAGCGCCAGTCACTTCGATTGAAGTCGCTGACGCTCTACCGCGGAAGGTCGCGCCTCCCCGGGAGAGTATTGGAACTGCCGACGACAGACAGAGCTTGGCATTCACTCTGTTCATTTCGCCGGCACATGAAAAGTCTACGCGTAGACTTTCGCCCTTGGCGGTCTCGGCAACACGTCGGGGGAGCAAACGGATACAAAACGAGCGGCATTAGAGTCGGAATGGACAGCGCTACCCAGTTGGGTATCCCGAAAGAACTGGATATCCGGAAGACAAAATTGGAGGTAAGGATCATGGGTCGACGGAGTTATTGGAACGCGGCTCGAATGGTCGCCGATGGCATCCGCCTGGGCGACCGGAGTTACTGGAATTTGACGAAGATTCCTGATCTGCCATCGTCGGGTCAGGAGGCGATCGAGGAGTTGGAAGAGAAAGGTCTGGTCAAATCCTCATGGCGAGATGATCGCGTCGAGCCAACAGAGGCCTTTTGGCCGTGGATTGAAAAACAGCAATTGGCAGAGACCGCGCAAGCTATCGCGCGACAAAAGGGTATCCCTACACCCTGGCAGATGCTGCCACCAGTTCCAGAGTCCAACAAGCCGGCTCCGCTCCCGTCCGTGCCCACAGTTTCCAGACGAGCCGAGCAGCCCGCCTTCTTTGACGAAGGCGCCCCCGAAGAGCAAACCACGTCGTCCACAGGTTTTACGGCCGGACCTGACGCGTTTCGACGCATTCTGCGTCAGACTTCTCTATTGCTTGAAGCACCAAGGGGGCCGCATTACGTCTTCCCAACTTCGGAGAGGGGTAAGCGGGTACCGCCACCCCGAGATTTACGACGAGGCGCTCCAGCGACTCGAAAAACTCGGAGCGATCAAGGTAGAGAAGGAACCTGGAAGCCGCCGACGGTGGGTCACGCTGCTTAAAATCCCTCCAAAGTACGAGGAGACGAGACCTAAACCCAAGCGTCAGCGGCACGAGCCTCGAAGTCGTGGCCAAACGCCTTGGTTTCAGCAACGTATGGCTGAACAGGAGTTAGAGGAAGGACTTTTTGTAGCTACTCAGGAGCGCGCTGGTAAACCCTGATCCTCTGGAGGGCCGAGTTCACTCGTTAGAGGGGAAAACACAGCCATCCAGAATGCGGGCCTATCTGCATCAGCTGCCTGGCACGTGGACCTCTCGTTGCCTTGTGAAGGTTGCAATAGCTGGGACTCGAAACTTACCACGTGGAAGATGCGTTGCCGGCTTGAGTTTCAACCCCTGGATTGGCAACCACACATCCGCAATCAGTAATCGGCTTTCCGGAAGTCCTCTTTTCTTTGACGCAAGAAGGCCAATAGACAATTTACAAAGCCCCCGCGACCTGCCATAACACCGCGTAAATCGTACAGACACCGGAAATCTCGCACACAAGTGCCGCGGTTGGTCAGCGAGAGCTCTACAGCCGTTTACATCGGCTCGGGCTTGATGTAAAGTACCCACGTTTCTGGTCGCCACAAAAGGAGGAGGTGGGTATCCGCTTGACTCACAAGACCACAATCACCCGGGCCAAACTCAAACGGTAACCACAATATCCTGTGGCCGGGTGAGTGAAGCGAATACCGATCAAGGAGGATTAATGGCTGCAGGGTCGCAAGCACCTGCCCCACGGAACGCGAAATGGCTAGCTTGGGTTTGGGTGAGTGGAGGCGCGTTCCTAGTGCCGTGACCGCGTGATTGTGTAGTCAAAAGTAGTTCGAGCTCTCTTGCGAGTAAATTTCCATTGGATGGGACCGGGATGGCGATTCATGCGACGGGTCCAAGCCTGAGTTTGTTTTCGCAGAGAAACCCGGTCTCCGATCCGGCGCTGACCGAGGCATTGCCGCGAAAACAGACTGATGGCGATCTCGGCCTGATTGAGCCAACTGCCGTGCTTCGGGGTGTAATGCACCGCAAACCGACCCCACAGCCAGCTTCCGGCCTTCTCGCCAAAGCGTTCCACCACCGCTTTGCGCGTGTGCGAACTCAGATTGTCCAGCACCAAATGGATGACGTCCGCCTCCGGATAGCGAACCGCGACCTCCAGCAGGTAGTCGGCAAACTCGGGCGAAGAACGATGGGCGGTTACCTTGGGGAAGTACTGCCCCGCCTTGGGTTCGACCCCGCAGAACACGTTGGCGGTCCCGCAACGCTGGTATTCGCCATCGCGCCGCGCGATTCGTCCCGGACGCATGGCCAGGGAAGGACGAACCTCTTGGTGCAGCACCACCGGCTTCTCATCCACACAGACCACCGGCTCCCGCTCACTCAGCGGCTTTTCGTACACCGCCAAGATGTCCTCCATGCGCCGGATATATTCTTCATCCAATTCCGCCACGCACCACATTTTTTTCCCGCCACGGCTTTAGGTCGTGGCTTTCCAGCAGGACTCGGATGGTCTCCCGTCCCACTCGCGGTACCAGTTTGCGTTTCACCACTTCTTCGGTCAGCAGGCGCACCGTCCAGCGTGCGCGGCCTTCCGGCGGTGGACCGCACGCCAGTGCCACGATGCGCTGCCGCTGCTGCGCCTCCAGCAACGCCGCCTTTCCCGGTCGTGGCCGTTCGTACAGGGCCCGCCCCAAGCCGCCCTGGCGATAGCGCTGGCTGGTCAGCCACACCGTCTTCGGGGTTAAGGCCACGTTCTTCGCCACCCGCCGAACGGTTTGCCCCTCCGCCAGTTGCCGCAGGGCCAACGCTCGCAACACGGTGCGCACGGGCTGCAAACCGCTGTGTAACAAGCGCCGCAACTCCTGCTGCTCCCGTTTGGACAACCGAATCCAAGATCGCGTTTTCATGCCCCAGCTATAAGCTCGGACTCGGCTTTCCACAAGTATCTATGTGTATTACTATCTATATGGTCAGAGTACTAGCTGCTGCGTTGTTCTCGCTATTCCTGATTCTCAGCTCTGGCTTGATCGGTCGTCTGGTTGGAAGCCTCTATTATCTTGTCCTAATACCAACGGGTCTCTGCGGTGCCGCATTCTTGTTCGGCGCGATGCGTTCGCATGCGAAGTATAGCGGTAGAGGACCGTATGGCACCCTGGAACTTACCGGTCCCCCCGTGGTGTTCGCCTTAATCGTCCTTGGCGGCCTGATTTTTGCGCCACCTGAGAGGTTTTTCCCCGTCGTCATCAGGGTACACGGCGCAAATGGCCCATCTGACGTGATAGCTGACGGAACAGTTACACTCGATGTCGGAGGTAGTCGTCAGACTAAGTCAATAGATTCAAGCGGAGAGGTCATCTTTAACGACATCTCAAGCGCTCTGAACGGTTCAACCATGACTGTGATTGTCAATGCTGAGGGTCAACAACTCTCCCGCACTGAGAAGGTCCGTGGCGACCCGGTCTACATCGCATTGAATGAGCCACGGTGTGCTCTACGAAGCTCAGTCGTGACGTCTGCGGGCGAGGCGCTAGAGAACGTCAGTATCACAGCGGATCGAGTTTATGTCACCAAGTCATTAAGTGATGGCACCTTTCACCTTGACCTCCCATATCGCTGTGGAACGCAGGTGACTCTACAAATCGAAAATCGTGGAAAACAACATACATTAACAGTCGTGCTGCCAGGGCCCACTCATATTGTGCTTCAATGATCAGAAAACTACGTCAATGCATCCTCTTACTCGCGTTTTCTGTTTATGTTAGTGGTCAGCAGATCGCTAGTCTGCGCGTACAGGGCGTTGTACTCGACAAAAGCGGACGAGCCGTCGAAAATTTGGGGATAAGCACGGATCATGGTGGTTACGGCGCGACAAACGGAGTGGGCCACTTTGAATTGTATCTTCCCGAGGATGTCAAAGCCGGAAGCCCCTTGCGGTTGCTGCTGGACACTGACAAATGGCGGATCACGACGCCTCAAGACGGTTACCTGAATGCGCCCAATGGACCAGACAATCCAATCAACATTCGGGTGGAGGCACTCTCAGCCGCCGCTACTACACACACGACTCATTTGGCAGGTTCAGCCGTTGACCAGGTTGTCCGAGACTTTGCATCGATCTTAGAACACGGATCCGCAGGCGACCGCGTTGTCGCCCTACGTGCACTCGGAACTTTCGGCAAGCGTGCATATGTTGTGGCACCTCGAATCGCACCGCTCTTGCAGTCTTCCGATAATGTGGTTGCTTCGGTTGCAGCGGAGACTCTGGGTCGCATTGGTAACACCTCAGAGCCAGTCTTGCTACACTTGCGTATTGCTCTCGACGACGATGAACGCCCGCAGGTCCAAGAAGCGGTAGCTAGGGCGCTTCGCCAGATCGGCCCGGACGCCTCATCGCTGGTTCCAAGCCTGTTGGTCCAAGTACGGCGAGCGGATCCCACTCCAAGGGAGAGTTTCGTCGCGTTAGCCTTGCTGTCGATTGCGCCGGCCTACACGGCGGAGGCTTCGACCGTTGTAAGCCAGCGAATACGAGTTGTTAACTGGCGAGAAGAATCGTCCAGTGCCGGTGAGGGCGTCGCATTGTGCTCGCTTGTGGCCCGCGGCACGATGTCGAGATTCTATTCGGATGTAATTCACGGAATTTCCATCTCAACGGAAGCGGTGCGGCAAGAGTGTCGAAAGGAGTTTTCGCGCCTCGGCACAGCGATCCTGCCAGCGCTGACCGAGGAGGTCAGGTCTGCCGAGTTGCCCAATGCAGCAGCGCTCTTTGCTTTGCTCCACGACGTAGCCCCTGGTTGTCCAGGAGAGCCAGTAGATTCTTTCCTGAAGCGCTTGGATCAATTAGACGATAAATACTGGGAAGATCACGAGTCCACGCTTGTGGGGGCGGCGGACGCGCTTGCTGACTTCTGCAAAGAGCGAAACTTGGAAATGCTGCGAACTGTCCTGAACCATTCGAACCTTAGACAGTCGGGCCTGGAGCGTCTAGTGCAAAAGACCACACCCGAGTTGACAGAGGTTGCGAACACTGGGAGCCAGTCGAACGCCATTAAGGCGTTGTACCTACTTGTGGCATATGCGCCCAGTCGGCCCCCAAACGAGTGGATGCTCGCGAAGCTCCGTCCTTTCGTGACTCTTTCCTCGCCAACGTCCCAAAAAGATCGCGCAGTTGCGTTCAACATTATAGGGACCTTGGGGCACGCAGCAGAGTTGTTGCGCCCAGAGTTGGAGCAATTAATCATCTTGCTCGCTACTTCTGCTGACGATGTTAACTCCGGTTTCGAGGAGGCTGTCGATGCATTTATGGCAACCGGTCCAGCTACTGCAGCAATAGCGGCGCTGATGCCACGACTGCTCGGAAAAGGAGGCATGGCCGCATTTATCCTGCCAATTCCGCGATACACGACCTTACCAATAACAGTGCTGCTCTCCGTTCCGCAACTTACCGATGATGAAGTAGGTGCGCTTGCTGGCTTTGCGATTGGTTATATCGCGAATCCTGTTCGCCGTCCTGGCTTTGGTCAATATCTTCATCTTCCGCTTTATGTCGGTGCGGTTCTGACGTTGTTATCAAAGAAATATCCCAATCATCCCCAGGCTGCCTACATAGCCGCCCTTTACTTAGCATCACAGCTGTCCGGTTAAGTTGCCAGGTGATGGCTGCAAGTAGTAGCTGGGCAATCAGTTGAAGCCATTTTGGGCTTGCCGCGATTTGAATGCGAGGAGAGCAGACAATGGCTCATGAATCAGGGCCGCACCGTCTTCTCGCAATTGATCAGCTTTCTTCCCGACCGGGAGTTTCGTCGTTGTGTCCAGCGTTATCAGGGCGACCTGCGGCTGCGAGGCTTCTCCTGCTGGGATCAGTATCTGGCGATGGCCTTCGCACAACTCACCTATCGGGAGAGTCTGCGCGACATCGAAGCTTGTTTGGGTTCATTACAGGGCAAGCTGTATCACTTGGGGTTCCGTGGCAAGGTGGCACGCTCCACACTGGCCGATGCCAACGAATCGCGCGACTGGCGTATCTTCGCCGACTTCGCCCGGCGGCTGATTGCGACCGCGCGCGGGCTGTATGCTCGCGACCCGATGGGCGTCGATTTGGACGAGAGTCTGTATGCTCTGGATTCGACCACCATCGATCTGTGTCTGGCGCTGTTTCCCTGGGCCCGGTTCCGGCGTTGCAAGGCGGCGGTCAAGATGCACACGCTGCTCGACCTGCGCGGCAACATTCCCGCGTTTGTCCGCATTACCGATGGCAAGGTGCACGACGTAAACATCCTCGACGAGATCATGCCGGAAGCCGGAGCCTTCTACGTGATGGATCGTGGCTACCTCGATTTCGAGCGGCTGTTCGTGCTGACGCTCAGTGCGGCCTTCTTCGTCGTGCGCACCAAGTCGAACGTGCTGCTCGAACGGCGCTATTCGCATGCGGTGGACAAGAGCACGGGTGTGCGCTCGGACCAGACGGTGGTTCTATCGTCGTTCGAGTCGGCGTCGGTCTATCCCGATCCGCTGCGGAAGGTGAGCTACTACGATGCCAAATCCGGCAAACGGCTGAAGTTTCTGACCAACAACTTCACCCTGCCCGCGCTGACCATCGCCCAGATCTACAAGCAGCGCTGGCAAGCGGAGCTGTTCTTCAAATGGATCAAGCAGCACCTGCGGATCAAAGCCTTCTACGGCACCAGCGAGAACGCGGTCAAGACACAAATCTGGATTGCGGTGTCGGTATATGTGCTGGTGGCAATCATGCGCAAACGTCTGGGGCTGGAGGCCAGCCTGTATCAGATTCTACAGATTCTCAGCCTCACGCTTTTCGAGAAAACGCCCATTTTATGCACCCTTCAGGCCACCGATGAGGATGCCGATTTTACTGAAAACGTCAACCAATTGATTCTGTTTAACTTTTAACCGGACAGCAGTGACTTAGCATGTAAGAACGTCAGCGAAATTGAAGATGTTGTAGATTCCCTTAGCGAGGAGTATGTGACTATGGTCTCTGAAGACGCTGCGGTCCAGATATTGACCTCTAACAGTCTGTTTGAAACGGTTGGTTGTCGACAGCAGTCGCTGGTTGAAAAGTTACAACTAAAGGGGCCGGAGGCTCTCCGTCGTATCGCTGAAAAGCTGGGTAACAAGATTGCAAATCCCGAACATTGGCCCGAAAGGCGGAGCGGCATTATGGCCCTTGGCTTGCTCGGGCCAAGTGCAGCCGTGGCGGTTCCTGCCCTGGTAGAATGCCTCGACGACCTCGAGGAGCGCAACAGGGCGAAGGAGGTTCTTATTGGGCTTGGCAGCTTAGCGGAACCTGCGGTAGCGGTAGCCGCATCTGAAAGAAGCGACAGTTTCCGCAGACAAGCTGCGCGAGAGATCCTCGCAGAGAATAGATCCCGTACTTCTCATTAAACCCGACTTCCTAGCCCGCATTATTCATGAAGGTGCTGAGAGTGGTTCTTTGGGCGGTGTGTGCGCGCTGAGAATGGTGGTCGCAGCGTGATGTTGGCCGTACGGGCGGTTCTGACAGGCGTTGGAGTGTGGGAAAGGTGCGCGACAGCGGTTTTCGGGTAGAGCTATGCCTCAGTCGCGCGTGCATGAGGTAGGAAGGGATGTTTGGGTTGGCAAGGCCGTGCTAGCCAGGCAAAGCACCGAGCCCCAGCGCCACTCGCCGGTAGACGGACAAGTAAGGAAATGAAGCGGGCAGATGCACGACCACGCGGCGCACCGAAACCAGTACCCGAGCGCCCAGTTTCAGCAGCCGTTCGCGGAGGGTCCAGACCTGAGCGCGGGCACAGTTGGTGCGCGCGGCCCGCAGGCGCAACTCCTGCATCAGCACGTAAGCGGCGGCGGTCAGCAGCACCCGGAACTGGTTGGCCCAGAAATCGCTGCAACTGGTGCGGTCGATCTGCAGGTCGTGCAGCTCCTTGATCCGGTTCTCGATGTCGCCGCGCTGGCAGTAGACCTGTTCGTAGATCCATTGCGGACTCTGTTTCAAGTTGGTGATGACGAAGCGAGGATTGTCTTTCGGCTGTTTGTCGGCTTGGCGAACGACCTCGGCCTTGAGAATGACTCGGCGCGCATGGCGCCAAGTACGGGCCGCGTAACTGGCTTCACCATAGACGTGCTCCGTCTCCCCGCTTTGCCGGGAGAGCTTGCGGGCTTGGCGCATGGCCGGCTTGGCCTTGCGCTTCAACACCGCATTCTTGGCCATGGCGACTACGTATTCGAGGTTGGGCTCGGCCTCCAGAAAGTCGAGCAAGTCGGGATGCGCGAAGCCGCCATCGAGCCGCACGCGAATGCGCACGCCGGGAAGAAAGTGGCGGATTAGCAACAGCAGGCGGCGCAGAATCCCCACGGCTCCCACCGCTGCGGTGACGTTGCCGGGGCGCAATACGGCGGCGCACAGATACTGCTCGGCCTCGTCATTGAAGCTGACGAAGCCCATTACCGGCAGATAGCACCAGGTGTCGTAGTGCCCGTTGAAGAAGGACAACTGTTGCGCGCCATGGGTGGGATCGTCGGTCGGGTCCAGATCGAGGGTCACCCGCCGGACGCGACCGCGCAGCCGCTGGGCATGACGCCGGAGCACGCTGGCGGCCAAGGCCTCACTCTCGACGCGCTCAATTCGTGCTGAAAGAGCAGCCGGACATGAGCGAAGTAGGGGCGCAGAAGTTCTAATAATTCATACTCTGTCAGCTCTGTGCGATTAGCGGCATTTACGCCCTCGATGACTTTAGTAGGACCCACAGCACTTGGAGTGGATAGGATCAACATGCCGTCAGGCGCAAGCACCCTCTGGATTTCGCTCAAGGATTGTTTCTGTTCCGCAACATGCTGGATCACTTCGAACATTACAGCCACGTCAAAGAACAATTCTCGGAATGGCAGGGATCGGCAATCCCCCTGAACAAAATTCAAGTTGGCGCGACGGTAGTTTTTCTGTGCATAGTTAAGAGCCTCCCGAGCGTTGTCAATGCCCACAACCCGGTTGGCCTCTTGAGCCAGCGATGAAGCGCCATACCCACTGCCGCACCCAACGTCTAGAACCTTGCAGCCGCCCGCAAATCGGGCAGCGAAGCCGTAGCGAACAAGATGGTCCAGAACCTGGAATTGTGGCGTTTCCCCGGGCCCAACCCTCTCGCCCGTAAACGACGAATCGCCAACTTCATTTTGGAAGCCCATTTACCTGCTCCAACCGGTAACTGCTCCATGTCATTTATCAAGACATCCTATACCCACAATTTGAATGTGTTGCAACTTTCAAGGCGGGTAGCCGGTGAAAGAATTGCGAAATAGGAACCCGACCGGTGATCTTCAAATAGCGGTAGGCCGAACCCGGCGTCATACTTTGTGCGTGGTCCGGTGGTGATCTTAGCTATTCTCTTTCACTACGCGATGTTGATGAGCTATTGGAGGAGCGTGGGGCGACTCCCACGTTCTGTCTGGTGTCGATACTAGCCTTACTCTCGGAGTAACTGATGCACGAAGGAAATTGCGATTGAGCCTTCCCCGACTGCAGAAGCAACGCGTTTGACATTGCCGCCTCGCACATCACCCACCGCGAAAACTCCTGGTAGGCTGGTTTCGAGCAGGTACGGCCGACGAGCCAAAGGCCAGTGCGCAGCGTCCAGGTCTTCTGGCGATAGGTCGGGACCAGTCTTGATGAAACCTTTATTGTCGAGCGCGACACAACCATCGAGCCAGTCCGTGTTAGGAATCGCCCCCGTCATCACAAACACATGAGCAATATCTTTTTCTTCGGTTTCTCCCGTTTGATTGTTTCGCCAGGTAAGACGCTCGAGATGATCCCTGCCTTCGAGAGCGATGATTTCTGTGTGCGGCAGCAGGGTGATTGCAGGCGTCTCCTCGATGCGGCGGATCAAGTAGCGAGACATAGTGTCGGCCAGGCCCGCCGATCGGATCGGCACATACACATGCTTGGCGCTCTCGGCCAGAAACGCGGCGGCTTGACCCGCGGCGTTTCCGCCACCGACGACAACAACTTCTTCGCCTTTGCATAGCTGCGCCTCAACGAACGTAGCGCCGTAATACACGCCCGCTCCTTCAAAGCGGGGCAGGCTTTCCAGCGCTAATTTCCGGTATCTGGCTCCGGTGGCGATAACAATCGATCGCGCCGGAATTCTGGCGCCGTTCTCTAATTCGACGATGTACGGGATCCGGCCGCAAGTGAGGCGTTTTGCGTTGGCGAGCAACATTTGCGCGCCGAACTTCTGCGCTTGTGTGTACGCCCGACCAGCGAGTTCATTACCCGAAATGCCTGCTGGAAACCCGAGGTAGTTCTCAATTCTCGAACTGGAACCTGCCTGACCGCCGGGCGAATACTTCTCCAGAAACAAGACGTCGAGACCTTCTGAGGCGCCATAGACCGCCGCTGCCAGACCGGAGGGTCCGGCACCTATAACTACCAAATCGCGCACCTGCGTTTCATTGACGGCCTGATTAAACCCTAGGCAGTCTGCGATTTGTTGGTTCTTCGGATTGCGAAGAATGGTCTCACCGCGACAGATCAACACAGGCGTGTCAGCAGAAGAAATGTTGAAGCGATCAAGCAGAACCTGCGTGTCGGCATCGCGGTCAAGATCTATATAGGTGTAAGGGTGGCCGTTGCGAGTCAGGAATTCCTTAATCCGGAGCGTGTCGGCAGAATGGTTGGAGCCCACGAGGCTGACGTCTCCTACGCCTTGCGCCAACAATTCCACCCGGCGAAGAATGAAAGCGCGCATCAGAATCTCGCTCAATTCCTCGTCTGTCTGCACCAGGGAAAGGGCGTTTTCGCGGCTGAGTTCGATCACCTCGCCCGGCTGACGAACGCGAATCCGCGCAAGCGCGCGACGTCCCGAGAGGGTGTTGACCTCGCCCGTGAACTGACCGGCGCGAACAATCGTGATCAGTGTTTCCGTTGCGGATGTGGGACGCACAGCCTCTAATTCACCGGAAATCACAACAAAGAACGGGATGGCACCGTCACCCTGCTCGATCAGAACTTCTCCGCCTGAGATCGCACGCACCCGGCCGATAGCGGCGATGCGACCAATCTGTGACGGCGTCAGAACCGGAAAGATCTGGTCCGCACGAGACTTGGTCAGCCGGAGCGGAGTCGTTGGATCAGCCGTTTGCGCGACTAACCGCCCGGCTGCGGGTGAATTCTTCTGGGTCAACTGCGCGTCTTTCATCCTGACTCTAATGTCTCCTGTTCTGCGAACCTAATCCGCAACGTTGCGCTCGCGTCAACTGCAAGGCGCACGTCCTTCGCATGCCGAGCGTGCACGGAACCATTCGTTGTGGATACCATGGCGTCATTAGATGTCATCGCGCAACGATGGTCGCTACGGCTTCAAACTTATTTGAAAACATGATTGCTCTGCCTCTTCAAAGTCTGCCTGCTGAACCAGCTGCCTCTGGCTCGCCCAGATCTGCGCTTGGCGTCCCACGCAGCGCTGCGAGGCTTGTATGCCCGGAGTGCGAGCCTAAGATAAGGTCGTAATCATGGACGCTCTCGCCGTCGCTCGTGACGTGACTCGAAGATCGAGGACCTCTCACAGAGTCAGCGGTGTGAAGGCACCTTATGATTACAAAACGATGTTGTCCTCTGGTCAAAACCTCGTACACCAGTGAACCCCTTTTGACATCAGAAGCATCCGAAAGTGGAAATGGAATGCTGTTGGGTAAGGCGAGTCAGATGTAACAATGTTACAGCGGTGGCCAAAAAGTATCCGATCAAATTATTGTGGAGCACACGGTCACCCGCAGCCATTGGAGATCAGAGTTTAGCGCACACAGAAAGGTGCTCTATGGCAACACAATTGCTCGGGAGAGAGTTAAGCAACCGAGAGTTCTTCATTCAGAGATGGGAGCAAGAGTATCCCGCCTTCATGAGGGTGTTCAAAGCACTGCCGGCTAATCGTCTCGATTACCGGCCCCATTCCCGCTCGCGCTCGGCGGAAGAACTGGTCGCTCTGCTGGTCTCGGCCCAGCAGAGTTGTATTCAGCTTTGCCAGAGCCGGAAAAGTTTTTATAGCGGCTTGCGCTGGCAGGAACCCGCGAGTTTCGGTAATCACGACCAGATGATCTCGGATTATGGGCGCGATCATGACATTCTCGCAATTCAGCTGCATTCCTTGGACGACAACGGTTGGAACCACCAAGCATGGTTGATTCAAGGCGCAGAAGAGATCCTGCTCAAAGATACGGTGGGTGGACTGTTGTGGATTGCGTTGTTCGATATCGTTCACCACCGCGGACAATTAAGCACGTACATTCGACCAATGGGTGGCAAAGTCCCGAGCATCTATGGTCCTTCGGCCGATGATGCCGGTGAACGGCACTAGCGGCGTACGTAATGCCGACTCACTTTGCAGAATTTTTCCACTCCGTGGCCAGGGCCTGGAACTCGGCGTCGCTGCGATAAGGCTGGAACTCGTCTCCGTCGAGGGCCGACTCCTCATGAAAGCCTTCGGACAAGGCTTTCCGGAGTTCGGCAAGCATGTCCTTCTTGTGGGAACTCATCGCATAGGTACGGGCCCGTTGGTAGTGTGCGAACGCGGGATTGCTCGAACCCACGGCAGCTATGTCAAAATAAGCAAGGGCGGCGATGTAATCCTTCTTGTCGATAGCGGCTTGCCCGGCGTCGTAGGCTTGTATTACCAGGTCACTAAGGGCACGACGCTGTACCAGCCTATTCGGACCGGGGCGCGCTGCTTTGCTCTTGAGATCGGAGATGCTGGCTCGGAGTTCCACCAATTCAACCGGGTCCAGGTCCCTCGTCGAAATCTTCTGCATTTGAGCGGAGGGAGTTGCGGCAATGCGAGCTTGCTCCTCAACTTCGGAAGCCTCACGTTTTTTGCCATCCTTCAACGCTTTGTTTTTCTCCAGCTCCGCAAGCTTTGCTTTTGCGATGCTGATATCGACTAAGCCGCTGAAGTCACGCACGGCCGACTGGTACTCCCGAAAAGCGGCAAGCACATCGTGGTTTGATTCGTAGGCCTGGGCGCGCATGAGAGTGTCCTTTAGTGTCTGGGCGATTCGCGCCTCATCGCGCGGCAGACTGCCGCTGGCCATTGCCAGGATGTCCATCCAGTTCAAGGCCTCCACCCACACCCCGGCCGGCGCCCAGCCGTGGGGGCCCTCAAAGATACGAATCCGATAGCGCGCATTTGCAGCATCGAGCTCTCGCCTCAATTCCACGAATTCGGCGAAATTGAAATCAGCGTCACCCACCGCAGCGAAATAAGCAAATTTCATGTCGCGCGGTGGAGTTGTACCAGTGGGGAATCCCGCAGCATTCGCGATCACACCGGCGACGCAATCGCCGCATCCGAGACCGATGCTGGCGGCGACACGAGCCCCTCCAGATAGCCCGGCTGCATAGCGGCGCTTCGCATCCACGGGCAATCTCAGATGTGTGTCCTGCCAGATCGCGGTGGCCGCTTCTTGGGAGCGGCCCATCGGACCATTCTTGGAATTATTGGAAGCCGCTACCATGTACCCGAATTTCTCAGCCGCTGCTCGTACCACTTCGACGGCAACCTCGCCTCGCGCGAAGGGATCGAACAGATAAATAATGGGCCACTTGCGGTTGGCGGAAAAACCCGAAGGGAGATAGAGAGCATAAGTTTGCGTCGGGTCCGCGCTGCAGGTGATCTTGGGAATGACGGTGCCAACCGGAAACTGAGACGGTCCGGTTTGCGCAAGACCATGCGCTTGCAGCAAAACGAAAAACAGCGTGGATAACAGCGCCCGGGTCAAGCCAGAAGATTAGCCTCAAAAATGAATCCGGCGCAAGCGCAGCGTGTTCTTCAATCGGTCCGTACCGCTTCCGGAAGTATCAACTTTTCGTAGCGACCAACCTTGTACTACAATCCGAAGGTTTGTAAAGCGTAGCTAACGCCTGATCTGCTCAACCCAGGTCAAGGCGCTTCGGGGCGCTTTAACTTTCTAACCTGTGGTCGACACTGCAAGGAGGAGTTCAAGACATGGCACCAGCACCTGCATCGCTCACTAATCCCGGCTCCGGAATGTCAATTGTGTGGGCAATTCTGCTCATCGTCTTCGGTTTCCTGGCGATCGCCCTGCCGTTCGCTACTTCTTGGGGCGTAGTTCTCGTCATCGCATGGATGATCGTGTTCAGCGGTGGATTTCAATTCATTCACGCGTTTCAGTCGCATGGCGTCGGGCACATACTCTGGAAGCTTCTGGTCGCGGTTCTGTATCTGATCTTTGGAATCTATTTCCTGCTGCATCCCCTGCTCGGTGTAGCCGCATTTACCCTCGCGCTGGCGGTTTTCTTTGTGGTCGAGGGAGTGTTCGACCTGGTGGCTTATTTCCAGGCCCGCGCTCTCCCCGGATCGGGATGGATTCTGTTCGACGGCATCGTGACGTTGATTCTCGGCATTTTGGTTTGGCGGCAGTGGCCCTCAAGCTCGTTGTGGGTGATCGGCACCCTGGTCGGAATCAGCATGATCATGACGGGAACAACGCGCTTGATGCTGAGCCTGGCCGCAAGACGTCTGGTTCACGCCTAACGGCATTGGCCTATTCTGAATAGGCTGAGTTTTCCGCGGGCGCGCGCTGGGCGGTTTGGGGCAGTTCTGGCAGGAGTGTCGCGAGATGGGTTTCGTCAGTTTTATCGAGCACATCCAGCAGGACCTTCGCTTCGGCTTCCGCATGCTGGTGCGCAGCCCGGGGTTTTCTCTGCTGGCCATTCTTTGCCTGACCGTGGGAATCGGCGCCAACGCAGCCGCGTTCAGTTGGATCGAGGGAATCCTGTTTCGTCCTTACCCGCGCGTAGCCCATCAGGAGCAGTTGATGGTGCTGGCCAGCACCTCTCGCGGCGCTCCGGGCTACAACGAAGTCTCGTGGCCCGACTTTCTCGATCTTCGCAAGAACTGCAAGTTGGTGGACGCGTTCATCGGCGAAAAAATCGTCGGGACCACGCTCAGCATCGGCGACCGGGCTGAGGTCACAGCCGGCAGCATCGTGTCGGCAAACTATTTCGACGCGATAGGAGTTCGTCCAGTTCTGGGGCGGGGATTCGCGCCTGAGGAGGAAGTCGGGCGCAGTGCTCATCCCGTCGTGGTGATCAGCCACCAACTGTGGAAAGATCGCTTTCGCAGCGATCCTGCAATTATCGGCAAGACGCAGATGCTGAATGGTCAGCCGCACACCATTGTTGGAGTCGCCCCCGAGGGATTCTATGGAACCTTTGTCGGCTATCCTTTTCAGTTTTGGGTCCCGGCCTCGATGCAGGAAAGATTCGATTCAAGCGGATACAAGCTGGAGGACCGGGGCGCGCGCTGGGTCGAAGGCTTCGTGCGGCTCAAGCCCGGTGTAACTGCCGCGCAGGCGCAGGCGGAAATTTCAGGTGTCGCCAGCCAATTAGAAGCCGCGTATCCAGAGACCAATCGCGGTCGCGGCATCAAGCTGGTGCCGTTGTGGCAATCCCCATTCAATAACTCCGGACTTCTGCTTCCCACCCTGGAAGTCGCGCTCGCCGTGGTGTTTTTCGTGCTGCTGATTGCGTGCGCGAACGTCGGCAATCTCATGCTGGTCAGGTCCTTCGCTCGCCGGCACGAGATGGCGATCCGACTGGCGATCGGGGCCGATCGCCGTCGATTGTTGAAGCAGCTTCTCACCGAAGGGCTCATCCTATCGTCGGTCGCCGCAGTTGGCGGACTGCTACTCGCACTCTGGTGCCGCAACGCGCTGGTGCGCATCATCCCGCCGCGCGGTGTACAGATGCGCATCGCCGGCGACATCGATTGGCGCGTGCTGGCGTTGAGTGCCGCTGTGTGCCTGATCTCCACGCTGCTGTTTGGGTTGGCGCCGGCGATTCAGTCCAGCAAGGTCGATCTCGCCGGTGCGCTGAAATCCGAATCCGGCGGGGTGGTGAGTGCTCGCCACGGATCGTGGATCCGCTCCGGCCTGGTTGTCCTCCAGGTGGCCCTCAGCTTCATTTTGCTGGTCGGGGCCGGCCTGCTGATTCAGAGCCTGCAGCGTATTCGAAGATCGAGTCCCGGCTTTTCAACTCAGGGGGTGTTGTTGACCTCAGTCAATTTGTTCGCGGCGGGGTACGATATGCCGCGCGCCAGAAATTTCCAAGACCAACTGCTGGACCGGGTGGAGACGCTCAGTGGCGTTGAGTCAGCGGCCTACGCGCGCATTGCCCCATTCAGCTATCGGACATATTCTTCCGCTCCCGTCGAAGTAGATGGGTATCAAGTTCCACCCGACCAGCAGCCGACGGTGGAATACAACGAGGTCAGTCCCGCATATTTCCGCACATTGGGAATCCCGCTGGTATCGGGCCGCGAATTTACTCCGGCCGATGATGCGAACGCTCAGCTGGTCGCCATTGTCAACGAGACCATGGTTACCCAGTATTGGCGTGGAGAGAACCCAGTCGGAAAGCGGCTGAAGGTGAAAGACCGCTGGATGACGGTGGCTGGGGTGGCGAAGGCGGCGAAGTACGGCAACCTCATGGAATCCCAGAAACCATTTTTCTACGTGCCCTTGCGCCAGAACCCATCAACGCAGGTGGCCCTGTTCGTTCGTACACCGCAGGGTCCCGAGACAATAGCGCCCGCCCTCATCCGCGAGGTGCATGCGCTGGATCCGGCGTTGGCGCCATACGAGGTGATCACGATGCAGGAGAACGTTGAGCGTTCGACCACATCGCAGCACGTCGCGGTCACGCTGCTTAGCGGCTTTGGAGCATTGGCCCTGTTGCTGGCTGGGATAGGACTCTACGGCGTGATGTCGTACGCAGTGTCGCAGAGCAGGCGTGAACTGGGCTTGCGGATGGCGCTGGGCGCGACTCCATCTCATCTGCTGCGGCTGGTGATGTCGCGTGGCGTCACGTTAACCGCGGGAGGCGTTGCCCTGGGCGCAGGTGCGGCGCTGCTGTTGACGCGGCTGCTCGGGTACCTGCTCTACAAGGTGAGCCCGCGTGATCCAATGTCTTTCGCACTGGCATTCGCCGTGATGATTGTTGCCGCATTGGCCGCCAGCCTGATACCCGCGTGGCGCGCGACCAAGACCGATCCGGTCCGCGCGCTGCGTGCGGAGTAAACGGGTTGGGCCTACTTCTTTTTCAACTCTGCCGTAAAGTTTGTCACCACGGTGACGGATTGGTTGACCTGCTGCGATACGCGGTCGAGAAGGATCTTCTTTCCATCGGAGCTGACATCGTAGAAAACCTGCGGTGCTGACCAATTGCTGACCAGCTGTTGCGGCGAGCCAAATTGCAGAGCGCTGCCGATGTCTTTCACCGGCACCGCAAACAGATTAAACCGCGGATCCATGTAATAGAGCTCTTTGCCGTCGCTGCTCCATGTCGATTGCCCCCCTCCATTGGCCGATAGCTGCCATTTGCCCTGGCCGCGGAAGGCTGCCGCATACACTTCAAACGCACCCGATTCATTCGATGTGTAGGTGAGCCAATGTCCATTGGGGGAGAGATGGCCGAAGTTGGCAAACGAATTCGCGGCATGGGGCACCACGAGCCACGGTTTGTGGTCTCCTTCCAGCGGCAACGCCCAGATGTCCGTGCCTCCCACCGGACCACGTGTGTATAACAGGTACTTGCCATCCCGCGTCCAATCGCTAGTTATGATTATCTGCTCGTCTGTGAGCAGAAGCTCTTCGGTCCCGCTACCGTCCGAGGACTTGCGATAAATGTTGGAGTGACCGTTGCGATCGGAAGTGTAAGCGATCCATTTGCCATCGGGAGACCAGACCGGAGAAGCATTCGAACCCGGCCCGAAAGTCAGCCGAGTACGAATACCGCGAGCCAGATCAAGCACAAAGATATCGCTCTGGCCGGTGTCGATCTGCATCGCGATACGGTCACCATGGGGAGAAATGACTGCGTTCTGCAAGTTGGTCAACTTGTCGGCTATGGTGGCGGTCTGTTTGCCATTGCGATCCACCCAAACCAACTTCCAATCGCCACTGCCGCCGCTGCCAAAAAGCAGCAACCCATTGCCGAAAGCGGTTGCGTCCATGTGCCAGGTAGTAATGTCGTTCATCACCCCGCGGGCAATGGCCGCGGGCTCGCCACTAAGCTTTCCAGCGGTGGGATCGAAGGCCTGGGCCATCAACTGGTCGCCACGCGCGAATAGCAGATACCCGTCCGCATACACTGCGTTGGATTGACAGTGGAACAGCGCACGGTTCTCACGTCCATCCAGCGAGGCGTAGTACAGCATATTGTTCGCGGACTTGGCTGGTTCATGATGGATGGCGAGATAGAGAAAATGCTTGCCGTCGGGAAGAAAAAATGGCCAGCGATGCGAGGTGTGCTGGGTATGATCGATGGTGGTCGCAACCACTGCCTCTCCGCCAGCGGTACTGACACGCGTCAGCGGGGTTTGCGTACCGGCGGAAAATAAGATCACTCCGCCCGCTCCCCACGCACCTCCGCGACCGAACGACGCATCGGCGATGATCTGCGCCGAGCCTACATTCAGATCGACCGTTTTCAACTTGCCATCGGCGAAGAATCCCAAGGAGCGGCTATCGGGCGACCAGAAGGGGAAGGTCGCGTTCTCCGTGCCAGGGACCTCATGTGCTGTCAGCGCGTCCATGGGACGCACCCAGATCTGGGTGGTGCCATCTGTTTTGCTCGCGGTAAACGCAACACTGGCGCCGTCTGGCGACAGCACCGGTGGGCCGGCCGAATCACCGGTCAGATTGAGCGTCGTGTTCTCCGGGGCGTTCATGACCGTTCGCGTGACCGGTGCAGAGGGAGCGGAACGGTTAAGGAAGGCGCCCGCGAAGACGGCAAGCGCCAGCGCGATGACAAAGGCAACCGCCCAGATGAGACGCTCGCGTTTTCGCGACGTCCGCGCTGCTGCCGGCATTGCAGCCTGGGCACTCGAGGAGCTGCTGGTCGCGGCCCACTGCAGTTCCAACTTCACATCATGCGCAGTTTGAAAGCGCTCTTCGGGATCTTTCTGCAAACAGATGGTCAGCACATGCTCAAACGCAGGCGAAACCGAAGGTTTCAACGTACTGATGGGCTCCGGATCCTTCTCCAGAATTGCCGAGGCCAGCGAGATCTGGCTTTTGCCCTCAAAGGGCCGCTTGCCGGCCACCATCTCGTACAGCACGGCGCCAAAGGCAAAAATGTCGGAGCGGGCGTCAGCCTCTTTGCCCTCGATCTGCTCTGGCGACATGTATTGCACCGTGCCGACAATGGTGCCCGCCGTAGTGAGCGGGCTCAAAGGGCTTGGTCCGGCCGCCGTCACAGCCACGGCGGTGAATGACGGAGGCGTTCCTGATCCTGATCCGGCGACTGCCATGCTGAGTGGCTTGGCAAGACCAAAGTCCATCAACTTGGCGCCGCTTGGGGTCAGCATGATGTTGGCGGGCTTCAAGTCGCGGTGCACGATTCCCTGGCGATGGGCCACTTCCAGCGCCTCGCAAACTTCAATCCCAACCTTCAGCGATTCCTTCAGCGACAACGGGCCATTCTTCAGCCGCTCGGCCAGCGACTCTCCCTCCAGGTACTCCATTACGAGAAAGTCGATGCCGTCCTGATGCCCGACGTCATAAAGCGTGCAAATGCGCGCGTGGTTCAAGGAAGAGATGGCGCGCGCTTCGCGGTCGAATCGTTCCTTGGCCTCAGGATTTGCAGACAGATGAATGGGTAGAACTTTGATGGCGACGGTACGGTCGAGGCGCGTGTCGCGAGCGCGATACACTTCGCCCATCCCGCCGGCGCCAAGCGCAGACTGAATCTCATAGGCGCCAAGTTTTATGCCGGGAGTGAGGACCATGGGTTTGCGACATTATATTCCATTAGCATCATCAGGCTCGCACAGCCTACGCCGGATCGCACCGAGGGAAGACATTGATGTTGCCATTCAGATAGACGCGACTTTGCACAACAGCCTTACACAGTGTTGTAGACAAGGTAACGCTTTCGCCAAACTGAGCCGGTAAGTCGGCACTGGACCGCTCCGGCGCGCGCTGGCTGCAGAATGGCAGATTGCTCGCTGCCGGGGTCCGGTGGTAGTCCCGGTCGCGCCGATACCTACGCGGCTATACCGTGTACAGCTTTGCGCATCTTCTGCGACGGCCCTGGCTGTGCGATGGGTACGCTTGCCGGCCACGGCTCTTCTACTGCCATCAGAGCCATTGCCGCGCCAAGCAAAGCCATGTTCTTCATAAAGTTGACCATGTCATTCTGCCGCTGATTGGGGTCTTCGGCCTTCCAGAAGTCGTGCATGATGGGCGACACGCCGGCCAGAAAACCTGCGATTGCCAGCGCCCCCACCTTGGGTTTGATACCCAGCAGAATGCTGGCGCCGCCGATGGTGAGTGCGACCCCCGTGGCGGTCACAGCCAGGTCGGGCATCGGAACGTTCTTGGCGGCGGCATACTGTGCCATTGATTCACGCTCCTGGATGTGATGGATTCCAGCCTGAAGAAAAAAGCCGCCGAACATCAAGCGTCCGAGCAAGAAGGGGAATTTCATAGCAATATCCTTTCGAGCGCGAGTGGAAACCTGGCTCGAAAATGTTTGATTCCCGGCAGCACTTGAAGGTGGCTTATTTTGGCGTTTGTGCCCGGAATTGGCGCTCCCGCAGAGAGCGGCCCGACTCGCCTTTACGGAAGCGCGCAATGGAAAGTATTAAGTACCGGTGGTCCGAACGTCGATACCCGAAGAAACGCCGTCTTTGGTGGTCAAAGACCACGCCATGCGAGGCGTGTTGTGGGCCAAGCCAATTCTCCCTTTGACATCCACGATGATGATTCCACCATGGCCGTTCAGCCTGGCTTTCAGGTAGTACAGCGCGCGCTGCGCTGCTTCTTGTGGATCCAGTCCATCCTCCACGCGGTCAGCCGCCCACTTGCTGAGGACCAACTTCATCATGGGTTCGCCCCATCCTGTGGTAGAAACCGCAGCGCTGCGGTTGTCGGCATAACAGCCGCACCCTATCAGCGAGGAATCGCCCACGCGGCCGGGAGCTTTGTTCAATGTTCCTCCGGTTGAGGTGGCGGCCGCAATGTTGCCTTCCCGATCGAGTGCGACGGCGCCTACGGTATCGCTCGATCGCGTGGGGCCAAACTCGTCCGGCATCTCGAGGTAGCTCTGCTTTTTGGCTTCGCGCCACCGCAGCACCTCGCGCTCAACAATCAGCTCATCGTTAGAACACAACTCGATACCGTGCTCCTGAGCGAACCGTTCAGCACCGGTGGCAACGAAGTACACATGTGGGCTTTCGGTCAGCACCTTCTTGGCGGCACGAATTGGGTTGCGGATATGCTCCACGCAGCCCACACCTCCGGCGCGCAGGGTCGCTCCCTCCATCATCAGCGCATCCAATTGCACGCGGCCATCCTGGTTGAGAAACGAACCGCGACCAGCGTCGAAGGTATCGTCTTCCTCCATGTAGAGGACTGCCGCCTCCACCGCGTCCAGGCAGCTTCCGCCGCCCTCCAGCACCTGCCAGCCTTGTGCGGCTGCAGCTTCCACGCCGTGGAGGTGCGCCTCGAGAACGTCGCCGGGAATCGCCCACGCCCCGCCGTGGACCAGCATCACAGGATTGACCGCCAAATCATGACCTTTCGCTAGGATTTCTTGGTTGCCCAGAGCAAACCAAAGAGCATACCAGAATCGTCTCCGCTAGCTATTTGCAAGGTTGGGGCCACGTCCGCATCTTGACTTGACGTGTGATCTACATGCAAGAATGTTTAGGACATGTCCAAGATGATCCAACTGCGCAACGTTCCCGACGCCCTACATCGCACCCTTAAGGCCCGGGCGGCCATGGCGGGAATGTCGCTTTCCGACTACCTGCTGTCGGAAATCCGGGAGGTCGCAGACCGCCCGACCCTGGCGGAATTACAGCAGCCTTTAGCGCGGCGCCAGCCCGTCGATTTGCCGGAACCGGCCGCAGTAACCGTACGCACCCTGCGCGATGGACCGTTTTCTTGATAAAACGCCGTCATTTCGTGATAAAACTCAGACGTTATGAAAGCCCAACTGGTGATTCGTACTCTCGCCGTTGCGACAGCACTGACGGTCTGCGTTGCCTCCGGATTCGCTCAAGGCACGCCGGTCAGGAAGAAGATCGTTGAGCTGAGAGACGCGAACGGTAACGATGTTGGGACCGCCACCCTTGTCCCGCGGGGAAATGGCGTGGAGGTTAGACTGGCGTTGAAGGACCTGCCCCCGGGTCAGCATGCGGTGCACTTCCATCAAAATGCCAAGTGTGATCCGCCCGACTTCAAATCCGCTGGGCCGCATTTCAATCCTTGGAACAAGCAGCATGGTCTTGGGAACCCGCAGGGCCACCATGCCGGTGACATGCCGAACTTCACCGTTAAGAAAAACGGGACAACGAAGGCGACCGTGCAAGACGACGACGTCGTTCTTGAGGTCGGCAACGGGCCGTACTCTCTGCTTGCCAACGGAGGGACGTCGATCATCATTCACGCCAAAGCCGACGACATGAAAACCGATCCTGCAGGCAACGCCGGCGACCGTATCGCGTGCGGGGTGATCACGCCGTAGGCAATTGTTGCCGGGGAGCGAACTCTTCGACAGGTCAGGTGTTCGTACGACATATGCATTAGAACGTAGTACCGCCAACGCCCGATGCCGTCACATGGGAGCATCTGTTCTAATAGGAGGATGGGCGACCTGGGGCGCATGCTGATTTTTTTTGGCGGGCTGCTGCTCGTCATTGGAACGGTTCTTGTCTTCGCAGGCAAAATGAACCTGCCCGTCGGACGCTTGCCTGGGGACATCGTGTACCGCGGAAAGAATACGATTTTCTATTTTCCCCTGGCCACCTCCATTCTGCTGAGCGTGATCCTGTCACTCGTGCTGTACGTCGTGAACCGGATGGGCAGGTAGGCGCTATTCGCTATTCGCTATTCGCTATTCGCCATTCGGATGAAGTGTTTGTCTCAACTGAGCCACCTGATGGCTGGACCATTGGTCTGCGCGGTTGCTTTCATCCCTCATCTCAGGAGTTAACAGTTCGCGCCAATCTAGCGAACAACGAATAGCGAAGAGCGAGCAGCGAATAGCGCCACCTCTAGCGAAGAGCGAATAGCGAATAGCGCCCCGCCCTTGCGATACACTGCCTGCAGACGCTCTCATGGCCGACACCCAACAACTCGGACTGGCGTTCCAGGCGCCTTCCCGCAAAGTGTATCCAGTTCGCGAACTGGTCGCCGCGGTCCGCACCCAGGTCGAGCGCGCCTTCATCGACATTTACGTCGAAGGCGAGATATCCAACTACCGGCCGGCCGAGTCTGGACATCTTTACTTCACCCTGAAGGACAGTTCGACACAACTCCGGGTGGTTATGTGGAGGACGCAGGCGCGCCTGTTGCGCTTTCGCCCGGAGAACGGCCTCCAGATCATCGCGCGTGGCCGGGTCACCATCTACGACGAGCGCGGCGATCTGCAGTTTCAGGCCGAGTACCTCGAGCCCAAGGGCGCGGGCGCACTCCAGATTGCCTTTGAGCAATTGAAGGCCAAACTGGCTGCCGAAGGATTGTTCGAGCCCAGCCGTAAGCGGCCGATCCCAGCGTTGCCCCGGCGAATTGGGGTAGTGACCTCTCCGCGCGGCGCTGCGATTCAGGACATCCTGAATATTCTTCGCCGCCGGCATGAGTCGGTCAACGTGCTCATCTACCCGGCACAAGTACAAGGTGAGAATGCCGCCACGGAAGTCAGTGCAGGCGTGCGCTACTTCAATCGTCACGGCAAGGTAGATGTAATCGTGGTGGCGCGCGGCGGAGGTTCTTTCGAAGATCTCTTCGCCTTCAACGACGAAGGCCTGGCGCGCACCATTGCGGCCGCGCACATTCCTGTGATCTCAGCCGTAGGCCACGAGACTGATTTCACCATCTGCGACTTCGTTGCCGACCTGCGAGCGCCAACGCCTTCTGCGGCGGCGGAGTTGGTCATCGGTTCGAAGCGGGAATTTGCGGAGAAGCTGGTTTCCCTGCGCCACCGCGCAGCACAAGCCGTAAACTACAGGCTCCTGCGCGCCCACAATGCGCTTTCGCGTCTGACCCAGCATGCTGTCTTCGCGCGGATGCGCGACAGCATTGCACGCCGGCAGCAGCGCGTGGACGACCTGACATTCCGCATGGCACAGTCTCAGGCAGAGGCTTTGAAGAACCTGTCGCGCCGTCTCGGTGATGTCGAAGCTCATCTCCGCCGCCACGATTCTCGGGTGCGCTTAGGGACGATGCGCCGCCAGCTCGATGGCCAAACCGCTGGGATCCGCTCCGCATTGATGCGGCGGTTGGTGGGGCGACGTAACGAACTGGACGGCCTGAGCACCGCCTTGGGCCGGGCGAGTGTAACCGTTCTGCTCCGCCGGAGGGCCCGCTGGCAGCAGTTGCATAGTAGTTTGGAAGCGCTCTCGCCCAAGGCGATCCTCGCCCGGGGATATGCACTGGTCTTCGATGACGAGGGCAGGCTGGTGAAGCAGGCGATGCAGCTCAAGCCAGGCAGCCGAGTGCGCACCCAACTTGCTCGCGGGGAGTTCACAGCGAGAGTTGATCAAGTCAAGGATGAACCGGAATAGTTGTAGAACCTGGCATTTTCGGGTCGGTAACTCCATCCGGAAACCATTTTCATTCCCTGCGAATCGATCACTGACGGCTTCGTCTTGCTCTGCATTAGAATGGGGGCACTCAGCGGTGAGCGTGGCCGCGAGAAGAAACCGCGAAAATGCCGAGCCTCACCTCCATACCGCACATCTCGATGACTTCGGTCTTCGATATTTTGGTGGTGGCATTTCTCGTTTACGAGTTCCTCAAGCTCATCAAAGGCACGCGCGCGATTCCGATGTTGGTCGCGGTGGTGATGCTAGGCGCCGCCTTTTGGATTGCGCACCTGGAGGCCCTGAAGACAGTTGATTGGATTATCACCACGCTGTTGCCTTATGCCATCTTCGCGCTCATCGTGGTCTTCGGCACTGAGATTCGGCGCGCCCTGGCGCGTCTGGGACAAAGGCTGTCAGCCGGCCGGGGTGGCGCTTTCAACGGCGCCGACAGCTATGAAGACATCGTGCTCGCGGCGAATCATTTCTCGCAAACCCTCACCGGAGCGCTGATTGTCATCGAGCGCGAGATTGGGCTGCGTACGTTTATCGAAAGTGGAGTGCCCCTCGACGCCAACCTCTCGTTTGATTTATTGGTCACCATTTTCCGGCCCAGCGCCCCCTTGCACGATGGCGCCGTAATTGTGCAAAAGGGGCGGATTGCGGCGGCGGCGTGTTTCCTGCCTTTGTCGATGAATCCGGTTCTGTCCACCCAATTTGGCACTCGCCACCGCGCTGCCATCGGGATCACGGAAGAGACCGACGCCATCTCGGTGGTGGTCTCGGAAGAGACCGGTTCTATCAGCATTGCGGTAGCCGGACAAATCGAGCGCGATATCACCGTTGAATACTTACGCGAGCGACTGAGCGAAGTGCTGCGTCGTTACGTACCGGCGGCAACCTTGCCAACCATTATCACCGACCACGAGTTATCTTCCGAGGGACGGGTGATCGAACCCGAGCGCATGAGCCGCAATCAAGACATTGCCGACGGATCGGAGCCATAGGCCTATGCTGGTCTCGCTGCGTAACTTCTTCGGAAAGTATGTCCTAAAAAATTTTGCGCTCAAGGTGGTTGCGCTGGCAGTCGCCGTGCTGATGTGGTGGGTAGTGGGGCGCGATCCTACCATTGAGATTCCCATGACCGTTCCGCTGGAGTTTCACCATGCGCCCGACAATCTCGACATGAACTCCGATGGACCGTTGCAGGCCCAGATCATGATGCGCGGGCCGGGGCGGTTGTTGCGCCAGATCGACCCTTCCGAAGTGCACGCTGTTATCGATCTTCAGGGCGCGGTTCCGGGCGAGCGGACGTTCGATCTCACGCCGAAACAAATCAGGGTGCCACGCACCGCGGAAGTCATGCAGGTGACGCCGCCAACATTTCACATCAGCTTCGATCGCACGGCCACGCGGTTGGTTGAGGTGCAGCCACGCATCATCGGCAGCTTATTGAGCGGATATGGCATAACTGAGGTGAAGGCCGATCCGCCGCAAATCACGATTGTAGGGCCGCAGAAGCGGGTGGATGCCGTTGAGACTGCGGTGACCGATCCCGTGGATGCCACCGGCGTGGTAGGCAAAGCAACCTTTACCACCCATGCCTACGTGGCCGACCCGCTGGTCCGGGTGCAAAAGCCTGGTGCGATCCGGGTGACGGTGACTACGGGCAAGCCGTCCAAGGGGACCCGCAAACCGTGAGCCCAGCGATGCCGACACTGCCTACTCCAAATCCAAAGATGCGACAACTTTTCGGAACCGACGGGATTCGTGGCGTCGCCGGCGAGTATCCGCTGGATCGGCAAACCGTGTATGGCATTGGACGCGCGCTGGGACAGCGCCTTGCCAAACGCGAGGCAGTGGCCCGCGTGCTCATCGGACAAGACACGCGAGAGTCGAGCGCACCGCTCGGCGCGGTACTTGCGGCAGGATTAGAAGCGTCACGAGTGCAGGTTACCAGTGCAGGGGTTATCACTACTCCTGGTATTGCGTATTTGACGCGCATGAATCATTTCTCTGCGGGCATTGTCATCTCGGCCTCGCATAATCCCTGGCAGGACAATGGCATCAAAATCTTCGGCGCGGATGGGTACAAATTATCCGATCAACTGGAACATGAGATTGAAACTGACATTTTCGCTCACCTGGAACAGTTGACCGCCGGAGCGGCGGATGCGGCGGTGTCGGCTTCCGATATGCTTCCCGGTGCGCAGGAGCTGCGTGACCAGTATGCCGATTGGCTGGCGCAACTGGTTTGTGCGACCGACTTCAGGCGACTGCGAGTGCTGGTGGATTGCGCCAACGGGGCGGCCAGTTCAATCGCTCCGATGGTCTTTCGCCGCGTGGGCCTCAATGCCGACTTCATCCACATTGAGCCGACTGGGCGCAACATCAATGCAGGCTGCGGGGCGTTGCATCCGGAGAATGTGGCGAAGGCGCTGGCCGCAGCGAATGGCAAGTATGACGCGGCGATCACGTTCGACGGCGATGCCGACCGGGCCATGTTCTCGGATGAATCGGGACGAGTGGTGAACGGGGACGGCGTGCTGTTGCTGGCGGCGCGCGATATGAAGACGCACGTCCGCTTGCACAACGACACGGTGATTGCGACCACCATGTCGAACATGGGACTGGAAGCGGCGCTCAAACGCAGCGGCATTCGTATGCTGCGCGCGCCCGTGGGCGACAAATATGTGCTGGAAGAGATGTTGAAGATGGGCGCGACCTTGGGCGGCGAACAGTCGGGGCACATCTTGTTCCGCGACATGGATACGACGACGGGCGATGGCATCCTGACGGCGCTGCGGGTCTTGGAGGTAATGGCGCGCACAGGTGAGTCGCTGGCGGAACTGGTCGCCGACATGAAAGTCTTTCCGCAGGAAATCAAGAATATTCGTGTGCGCGAGAAGGTGCCGCTGGAGCAACTTCCGGACGTGATGGATGCCATCTGCGCGGCCGAGCGCGATCTCGACGGCAATGGCCGTGTGGTGGTTCGGTACTCGGGGACGGAGAAGCTGGCGCGCGTGATGATTGAAGCGGAGACGGAAGACGTGATGCGCCGCCACACCGATGCCATCGCGAATGCGATCCAGCGGGCGATTGGGGTGTGACCCACCACAGAGACACAGAGAAGATAAAAGCTGACCGCTGACCCGCAACTAAACCCTGACTCCTAGCCACTATTCCAGGTCTCTCCAGTTCAGTCCCACCCCAACTTCCACCTTGAGCGGCACCTTGAGCGGGTGCACATTTTCCATGCGATCCGTGACCAGCCGCCTCATTGTGTCCACTTCGCCCTCGGGAACTTCGAAGACCAATTCGTCGTGGACCTGCAGTAACATTCTTGAGCGCAGCTTGCGCTCATGCAGTTCGGCGTCGATGCGAATCATAGCAACCTTGATGAGGTCGGCCGCCGTTCCCTGTAGTGGAGTGTTGACCGCGGTGCGTTCGGCAAAGCCACGCAGATTAAAATTCTTGCTGTGGATGTCGGGAATGGGACGCACGCGCCCAAACAGCGTTGTCACTTTCTGGTCCTTACGCGCCTGTTCCAGGGTTGCGTCAATGAAGCCGCGCACCCCGCTGTACTTCTCGAAATAGGCGTCGATGAAGCGTTTGGCCTCGTTGGTATCAATGCCAAGCTGTTGCGACAGGCCGAACGGTGACAGCCCATAAACAATGCCAAAATTCACTGCCTTGGCGCGACGGCGATGTTCGGCATTGACCATCAGAGGCGGCACACCGAAGACTTGCGAGGCGGTGAGCGTGTGAATGTCCACGCCGGAGCGGTAGGCTTCGACCAGCAACTTGTCGCCCGAGAAATGCGCCAACAGGCGGAGCTCAATTTGTGAATAATCGGCGGCCAGCAGCACCTGTCCGGGCTCGGCGATGAACGCGGCGCGGATCTCGCGGCCCAGTTCGGTGCGAATCGGAATGTTCTGGAGATTTGGGTTGGTGGATGAAAGCCGCCCGGTGGCTGAGCCGGCCATGTTGAAAGTGGTGTGCAACCGCAGGGTGCATGAGTTCAGCAACAGCGGCAGTGTGTCCACATAGGTTGACTTCAGCTTGGAGAGCTGGCGGTAGTCGAGAACCATGCGCGGAACTTCATGTTCACCAGCCAGCCCCTCCAGCACATCGACGGCAGTAGAAATCGTCTTGCCCTTGCCGTACTTGATGGGCTTGGGCAAATTCATTTTGTTGAACAGGACGTCACCGAGCTGTTTGGGCGAATTGATATTGAACTCGAAGCCCGACTTGTCGTAAATCTCGCGTGCTTTCGAATCGACCTCCCGCTCCAGACGCTGTGACATAGCCGCCAGCACATCGCAATCCAGCTTGACGCCGGCATCTTCCATGCGCGCTAGAACCGGCACCAGCGGCAAATCAATCTCGTCGTAAACCTTGCGCAATCCCGTTTTCTCCACTTCGCCGCGCAGCTTGTCGGTAAGTCGCAACGTGACATCGGCCGCCTCGGCGGGAGACGGTCCCAACTTCAGATTGAAAAGACGATAGGCGGTGGGGTGCAGTCCATAGGTGGAATACGTGGGATCGAGCAAGTATCCGTACAGCAGTGGGTCGTGCTGCACGCCTGCGAGCGTCAGTCCATGCTGGCCGAAGATGTGCATCGCCGATTTATAGTCGTGCACCGCTTTGGATACTGACTCATCCGCAAGCGCGCGTTGCAGAGGCTTCGCAATTTCCGAATCATCCAGGGCAAGCGTAAGCGCGTGTCCAGGCTCGGCCGAAATCGCCACGCGCAAGGTCGTGGGCATGGGCGGAATCTGCGGTGGCGCCGCTGAGAGAGAAAGCTGCTCGTTCTCCTGCTCCTCCTCGCGTTCTTCTTCGGCAGCGGCAGTTTGCTGCCCTGCCGATTCCAGCGCGATGGCAAGCACCGCTCCCGGCCTGCGTGTGAGCGCCACAACGGCCTCGACTTCAGCGGCAGATCTTGCCTCGCGATAGTCGGTCTCGCCAAGTTCGACACTTTCCCGGAGAAAATCCTGGACCAGCGTGGTGAACTCTAGTTCGGTAAACAGTGCGCGAGCGGCGACCGGATCAGGCTCCTGCGCGCGCATTCCCTCCGGCTGGAATTCGACCGCAACATCGGTCTTGATGGTGACCAGTTGTTTGCTCAGCAGAATGGCGTCGCGATTGTTCTGCAGCGACTCGCGGTAGGCTTTGCGCTCAACCTCCTGCGCATGCTCCAAGGCGTTCTCCACGCTGCCAAAGCGCTGGATCAGTTCCACCGAACCTTTGTCGCCGATGCCGGGCGCGCCCGGAATATTGTCAATGGAATCGCCGCGCAGGGCCATCACGTCCACTACTTTGCTGGGCGGCACACCGAGGATCTCTTCAACTTTGGCGGCGTCGCAAATGAGATTGTCTTTCGGCGGATTCAACACGCAGGTCCGCTCGCTGACCAACTGCATCATGTCCTTGTCGCTGGAGACGACAAACACGGAATAGCCCGCCTCTACGGCTTGGCGCGCAAGCGTGCCGATCACGTCGTCGGCCTCGAAGCCGGAGGCCTCGATCATGGGGATTCGGTAGGCTTCGAGCGCGCGCCGAATATACGGCACCTGCTGCGCCAGGTCTTCCGGCATGGCTTTGCGATTGGCCTTGTAGCCATCGTAGGCCTTGTCCACGTAGGTTTGCGTCTTGCTGTCGAACTTGCGCAGGCTGGGCATCGCGCTGGCCTGCTCATCGCGAAACGTGGGAGCCGCTACGTCGAAAACGGCGGCCAGGTATTGCGGATCGAAGTCGGCACGCAGTTTGCGCAACATGTTGACGAACACGAAGGTTGCGCTGGTGGGGATTCCCGTCTTGGTGGACATGGGCCGCTGCCGCGCCATGGCGTGATAGGCGCGAAAGATGAACGACATAGTATCGATGAGGTAGATGCGGCCTTTCGAGCCTGCCGCCTCAGCCGGAACAGCGATGGTGGTTTTGGCTGCGGGCTTTGCGGCGCTTGCCGGTTTCGCGGCGCTGGAGACGGTGGCCGATTTTGCGGTTTTGCGAGTAGAGGGCAAGAGAAAATTCTAACAGGATGGGCTGCCATTGACAGCTGTCCGGCTCACACGATCAGCTCGACAACTGCGATACATTAAAGGTGCCAGTCGCGGCAGTCAATACGTAGGACGGACTCCGGCAGCCGGGGGAAGGGCAGGAATATCGATGATTCCATATTCCGCTGAAGAGCACGACAAAATCGCAAACGACATCTCTGGGTTATACGAGGAATTACGTCGCGAAATTGAGCTACTCGCTAAGATGCAGGATGGTGGCGATAACGTTCCGACGAGATTTCCAGATCCAGTTAATCTGAACGACATCGACAGGCGTCTCCTCATTAGATCTATCTTTGCTTTCATCGAAGCACTCTCATATTCACTGAAGGTTCTGGCTCTCAGTTCCAATGATGCGTTCCGCCTTGAGCCAGGAGAGCGAATGCTGGCGATGGAGCAGGCGTACGAACTATCCATGTTAGGCTGCGTCGAAACTCGCCGCGCAAAGGTTCCTACTCTCGGCAACGTCCGTTTTGCGTTTAGCCTTCTTTCGAAGGTGGAGGGTAGCGATTTTCGCCTAGATGTTTCGGACCAAGGCTGGCACCTGCTACAGAGCTCGACCGAGGTGCGTGATCGACTGATGCACCCTAAGGCATTGAATGACTTACTCGTCTCCGATGAAGAAATTCGCGGCGCGTTACGTGCTTTTGTTTGGTTCGAGGGACAATTTGTCAAGATCCTGATTGCGACAATTCGGTCTCTCAAAGGCAGAGTTACTGGGACTAAGCTCAGCAAAGGGCGCGGTCTGGCGGAGTGAAGGCACCAGGAATCGTTCAGAGTCCTCTGGTGATGACACCGATTCCCGAAGGGGTTCGCTGGTATCGAACACACAGCGCAACTAGGCGCCCTTCAGGAGGGAATCCAATATCTCTGGTGTTAGCCCGCGGGCCTTTGCCTTATTCCCTACCTCATCGAGCACTTGTTGCAAGCACGGGTACTCGCCGACGGCCAATTCGCGTAGCCAAAGACTCAAGAGAGCCTGAATCTTGCGCTTTTCCTCTGGCGAAGCGGAGTCGTATGCGCGCGCGGTTTGCGGATCGAGCGGAATGGTAATCGACGGATTCGCCATCGTCGTGCCTCCCGACTATTCTACGGCATTCGCCCTTCTTTGTTCCCTCCGTGCCACAGCCTGCCCTGAGCAAAGTCGAAGGGTGGTGAAATCATTCCACAAACATGCAATCCCCGTACGAGTAGAAGCGATATCGCTGGCGGACCGCATATTCATATGCCTGCAACGTCCGCTCGCGTCCGGCGAACGCCGAAACCAGCATCAGCAGCGTCGATTTCGGTAAGTGGAAGTTTGTCAGCATTGCACTCACCACGCGAAACTCGAATCCCGGATAGATAAAAATGTCTGCCTCGCCGGTCTGCGATGTGATGCGGCTCCCGGCGTTCTGTCTCGCCGCAAATTCCAGCGTGCGCACCGTCGTGGTTCCCACGGCCACGATTCGCCTACCCGCATCACGCGCGCGTTGGATTCGTTCCGCGGCGTCCTCCGAAATTTCGTACCACTCGCGATGCAGTTTGTGCTGCTCGACCACTTCTTCGCGTACGGGTTGAAACGTCCCCAATCCCACATGCAGCGTGATTTCGGCCATCTCAGTTCCCTGCTGGGCAATCCGCTCAAGGATTCTTGGCGTAAAGTGCAGGCCTGCCGTCGGTGCGGCAACAGAGCCCAGCGGTTTCGCATAAATCGTCTGATAAGACTCCCGGTCAGAGGCGATGTCAGCACGATCGATGTAAGGCGGCAATGGGATGTGGCCGATGCGATCGAGCACTCCGAAGAAGTCGGCCACGGGGTCGAAGCGAAGATGGGGCTCGCCAAAAGTGCCGCGGCCCACGATTTCGGCGGCAAGTTCGTGCGCCGATTCGGAAGCCTCCTCGCCGAAATAAATTCGCTCGCCCAAACCGAGCTTGCGGCCGGGATGAACCAGCGCTTCCCACTCCTGCGGATGCGTGGAGATCTGCCTGGTCAGCAGCACTTCGACCCGGCCACGCAGGAACGCTTTCGCTGCGGGATTTTCAGGCGACGGCCGCTGCGCACGCAAGCCGCTACGATGTCCGAAGAGCCGCGCGGGAAACACTTTCGTATTGTTAAAAACCAACAAATCATCGGGCCGCAGCAATTGTGGAAAGTTGCGAAACACGAGGTCGTCGAGGTGATCGTCACCACGCTTAAAATGAAGCAATCGCGCGGCAGCCCGGTCGGAGAGCGCTTCTTGCGCAATTAGCTCCTCGGGCAGGCGATAGTCGAAATCGGAAACCAGCACAATGAGATTATGCCTGAGAGGGCCTAACCACAGAGGCACGAGAGACACAGAGGAATTTTCTTATTTTAAAGGAGACCCTCATTTGTTCGGTGTCCTCCGTGTTCTCCGTGTTTAAAACGGTTTTTTGCGACGAATGATTTTTGCGGAAATCGTTTCCTGCGGTAGGATAGGAAACGAGAGTTTTCCAGCGTTTAGGCCCAATTACATGAAGACCGAGCAACAGCATAGGGACGAGATTGTTCACTACGGCAAGATGCTGCACCAGACTGGTCTGGTAGCGGCCACCGATGGCAATCTCTCGGTGCGTTTAGAGAACGGAAGTGTGCTGTGCACACCGACCCTGATGTGTAAGGGCCTGATGGAGCCGTCAGACCTGGTGATCGTGGACCAGCATGGCAACAAAGTCAATGGCTCGCGCGGGATGTCCAGCGAGATCGCCATGCACTTATTGATATACAAGCTGCGTCCGGATGTCGGGGCGGTGGTGCACGCGCATCCTCCCACGGCGACTGGTTATGCCGCTGCCGGCATGGCGCTCGATACTGCGTTGTGTTCGGAGATCATCGTGACCCTGGGCTCGGTGCCGCTGGCAAACTATGAAACTCCCGGCACCCAGGAGCTCGCCGAGGTGCTGGCGCCTCTGGTTGCCGAGCATGATGCCATCCTGATGGCGAACCACGGCGTGGTCACGTGCGGCGCAGATCTGCTTAATGCCTACATGAACATGGAAACGGTTGAGCACTTTGCCAAGATTGCCCTGGTCACTCATTTGCTGGGCAAGCAGCAACCGCTGAGCGATCATCATGTGGACAAGCTGCGCGCGATCCGGTTGAAGAACCACCATCCCATCGGCGTTGGACAAGGAAAAGGCTAGGGCTGTATAGCTTGCTGTTCCCTTCTCAGCGCGCGGGCATTCGGCCCTCATTCTCCTCCAAAAGTGAAGCGCATCCCGGCGCGGAAGTTCGCCCGCAATGCGGGATATCCCAGCACCTCGTTGTAGTGATTGTTCAGCGCGTTATTCACATTAGCGTACGCTGTGACGTGATGATTCATGGCGTACCAGCCGCCAAAATCGACCCGAGCGTAACCGGCAGCATAGTAAATCGGCGTAATAAATCCGAAGAGGAAGTCGGAGTCGGGACGTTGTCCGACCGCTGTGATCCCAAGGAATCCGCTCCACCGCTGCCGCGTATAGTTCAGCAACAGCATGCCAGCTTGTTTAGGGCGGCGCAGCAGCGGAGCGCCAGTAGCGTAGATGCGCGGATCGCATCCCGCGTTCGGGTCGCAAGGCGGCGCCTGTTGAATTTGAGTTGAGGTGTAAGTGTAGGCGGCGGTCGCAGACAGATGGTTAGCAACACGACCGCTCAGCACCACTTCGGCGCCCTGCGCCATCGCGCGATTGAAGTTTACATACTGGCTGGTGTTGGTGACGGAGTTGTACTCGTATTCGATCTGGTCGCGAAACTGGTTGTGAAAGTACACGGCGCTGAGCGAGACGCGATTGTTGAACAGCGATTGCAGCACCCCGGCTTCGATGGCCCGGTTCTGTTCCGGTTGCAGGTTAGGATTCGGCAGCGTGGGAAATGTCCCGGTGATGCCAAAGGTTTGCTCGAAGCTGGGTTCCTTGATGCCTTGAGCATAGCCGACGTGCAGGCGCGTGCCGCTGAACAAAGTGTTTCCGCGCAGGGCCAGAAACGTCAATGATGCCCGTGGGCTGACCTTGCCGCCAAAACTGCTGTTGTTCACGTAGCCGACACCGGCCAAAACCGACAACCGCCGCCACACAATGGTTTGCTGCGCGAACAAATAGTTATTGAAGCGCAGCCCGTGGGTCGTGGTGATTCCAAAGTCCGAACTGTTGTTGATGTACCCGTTCTCATCTTCAAAGTTGTAACCCAGCGTAGTTTGCGCCCACGACCGCGGACTGTAGATTCCCTGATAAGCGAAACCGGCGATGTTGTACTTGGCCAGGCTGTTGAAAGCGCTGTCGAATGGCCGGTCAGGATCGTCAACAGGATTCACGTTAAGCGCGGCGTGGTGATACTCGAAGCCGCTGAACTGGTGCTGCCATGCGCCTGGCCCGCTGACCGTGAAATCGCCGCTAACCAGAGAGTTGTTCTGGTGAGCATACTGGTTCGGGTCAGGCGGCAGCGCGGGATTCCCGTTAAACCACCAGTTCGACTGAACGCCTGTCCAACTGTTGTAGTGACGCGCGCGCAAGCGAAATGCCACGCGATCGGAAAGTCGCACACCAAGATTTCCGCCTTGCAATGAATTGGAATAGGCGTCATTCACTCCCTGGCCTTCGGTGTTGAACTGGTTTGCGAAGGCGTTGTAGTCGAAAATTCCGCGCGCCCCTGCCAGCGACGCATAGCCGTTGGCAGTAGAGAAATTTCCGCCGTCGGCGCCGAATTGAATTTCGGGGGTGCGCGTGCTTCCGGTCACGGTCCAAAGCTGCACCACGCTGGTCATGGCGTCGGAGCCGTACACTGTGCTCTCGGGACCGCGCTCCACTTCGAGCCGCTCAACGTTGTTCATGGGGACCACTCCGAAGTCGAAGATGCCGCCAGGATCGTTCACCGGCACACCATCCACCAACACTTTGTTGTAATTGGATTCGCCGCCGCGGACGAACAGGCTGGCTAGATTGCCGCGCCGCCCGGTGCTGCTGACAATCGCTCCAGGAATGTAAAGCAAGGCATCTGGGGCCGAGACCGGATTGATCGTGTTCAGCTGCTCAGCGGTCAGCACTCCAACCGAAGTGCCCGTCTGCTCCGGCGTTGCCGGGGTCGCAGTAGCGGAGACCACAACGGTTTGCGGCGTCGTCGCCAGCTTTAGTTCGACAGTGAGGTTCGCCGTCGTGGGAATGGTAATTTGTTGCGATTGCTCGGCGAATCCCGGTGCCAGCACCACCACGCGATATTCCCCGTCGGCGAGATGCGGGAAAGTCGCCGTGCCGTCGCCGGTGGTGGTTTGCACTCCCACGCCGACGTGGTCGGTGACGCGATACAAGCTGACTTGCACGCCGGCGACACGTTCGCCGGAAGGGCTCTGCACGGCTATTTTGAAATCGGAAGCGAGAGCTGAAGTAGAGAACAGCAGTGCGACGAGAACTTCACGAACAATAATCGAGAGACGAACGCTGAACATGACACTCTCCTTTGCACGCGAAAGGGGTTGGTGACGTGGTTCGCGCCGGTCTCCTGGCTTGCGAGTTGCGATTTTCATCGCGGACAGCGGCGGGGGCCTTCCCGTTTGCACAGTGGCCGATCCACCAAAACTCGCTTACAGTTGCGCGGCAGCGCGGGCTTTTCACCCGCTTCCCAGTTCCGCCGATGAAATAACGGAACGCGCGAACATTGATTGGCAAGGAACAATCCTGGACCGAACTGATTCAGGATGAGACTCGAATGTACTCAGGGGGGCAATGGGGTGTCAATCGGGGCGTGCCGAAAACTGTGCCTCGGCGAAAGCCGTGATGCGTTCCAGCGAAGCCTGCATCTCGGCATGGTAGCGTTCGAGGGCCGCATCGTCAGCGTCGGGCGGGACAAAGATATTTTTCGCCACGCGCACATAGGCGCGCGAAAACGGTTTGGGTATGAGCATGGCGTCCCATGTCTTCAGGACCCAGGCCCTCTCCAAGGCAACGTAGAACGCCGTGATGGGGATGCCGGTCATTCGCGCCAGCATTACCGGGCCTTTCTTGGCGACGTAGCGCGGACCGCGGGGACCGTCAATGGTGAAAGCTACGGCGTCGCCGGCTTTCACCATGGCCTCCATCTCCATCAGGCCGCGCCAGCCTCCGCGCGAACTGGAGCCACGCACCGGCACAAAGCCGAAGTGGCTAATGACGCGCGCAATGTATTCACCGTCGCGGCTGAGGCTGGTGAGCACGCCGATGCCGCGATTGCGGAACAGCCACGTCGCCGGCAACACACAGCGGTGCCAGAAGGGATAAATGCCGGGAGAAACGTGGTTGAGGCCGCCGATGGAGCCTTCTTCGAAAGTGATGGTCATACGCAGGGTGCGGCCAATGACACCCACCACCGCAGCCGCAATCCACGAGACCAGCGCGACTTGTATCCGCTGCAGGAGCGTAAGACGGACTTGGCGCGTCTGCTCGTCGGCTGCGCTGGTTGAATTGGGCACGCGAGAATTCTAACCTGCGTGATGCAAACTCGCGGCCATTCGGGCCGGTCGAGGCTTCAAAGCTCCATAAAGTTGCGAACGATTTGCCGGCCATGCTCGGTAAGCACGCTCTCGGGATGGAATTGCACGCCTTCGACTGGGAACTTGCGGTGGCGTAATCCCATGATCACGTGGTCGCCGTCCCGTTCAGCGCAGGTGGCTGAAATTTCCAGCTCGGCCGGCAGGTCTTTCTGTTGCACGATCAGCGAGTGATAGCGGGTCGCCGTCATGGGCGATGGAATGCCGCGGAAAATTGATTTGCCATCGTGTTCGACGGAGCTGGTCTTGCCATGCATGAGGTTGGCAGCACGCACGACTTTGCCACCGAAGGCTGCGCCAATCGCTTGATGGCCGAGGCACACTCCAAGCAGAGGCACACGTCCCGCAAAATGGCGGATCAGTTCGATGCTGATGCCGGCATCCTGCGGCGTACAAGGTCCTGGAGAAATCACGATACGATCGGCATGAAGGGCTTCGATGCCGCTGACGCTGATCTGGTCATTGCGGCGCACCACCACCTCCTCACCCAGTTCGCCGAAATATTGCACCAGGTTGTAGGTGAACGAGTCGTAGTTGTCTAAGACGAAGACCATGGGTCAGTTCCAAGTTTCGAGTTTCGAGTTCGGACATTGAGGCCAATCGGGCGTTCTTAACATTGAAGTGAATTCATCAGCGCGTTGATGATTCGCAGCACTTCTTGCGCTTGAGTTTCAAGATCGAGGGCGATGTCGGAGCTGAGGTAATGAAGATCTGCAGCGATTAGCACTTGTGTCTCGACTTCGAGAAGCGACCCTCGGGACAAGGACAGGAAGTGTTTAAATTCTTTTTTCGACAACCGGCCTTGCCCTTCCGCTATATTGCTCGGCACCGATACTGCTGCGCGACGCAACTGCGCCGCCAAACCGTATACCTCTTCCTTTGGGAATGCACGAGTGTGCAAGTAGACATTTCTTACCAACAGCATAGACTTCTGCCACGCAATTAACTCTTTATAGGAGTGAGACACTCTTAGCTCCAAACTGAAACACGGCTTTTGCTTGAAACTCGAAACGTGAAACTCGAAACTATCTTAGCCACTGGCTTCGCACGCCTTTAACAGCGCGCTCGCCTTGTTCATGCACTCCTGATACTCGCTTTCGGGATCGGAATCGGCGACGATGCCCGCTCCCGCCTGAACATAGGCACGATTGCTATGCAGAACCATGGTGCGAATGGCAATGCAAGAATCCAGATTGCCTGCGTAATCGGCGTATAGGATGGATCCGCCGTAGACACCACGCCGCACCGGCTCCAACTCTTCGATGATCTCCATGGCGCGAACTTTGGGCGCCCCGCTCAAGGTGCCCGCGGGAAAACAGGCGGCCAACGCGTCGAGGGCGTCGAGGTCACTGCGCAGCTCGCCCTCCAGCGCCGAGACCAGGTGCATCACGTGCGAATACTTCTCCACGTACATCAGTTCGCGCACCTTCACGCTTCCGTATTCGCTCACCCGGCCCAGGTCGTTGCGTCCCAGATCCACCAGCATCACGTGCTCGGCGCGCTCTTTCTCATCGCCGCGCAACTTCGTTGTGAGCTGCTCGTCTTCGGCTGCAGTTGCGCCCCGCTTGTGCGTGCCGGCGATCGGGCGATATTCCAGCTTGCGTCCCGACACGCGTACCAGCATTTCCGGCGACGCGCCCACAACCTGTATGTCGTCCAGTTGCAGGTAGAACATGTACGGAGAAGGATTCACTGTGCGCAATGCGCGATAGATCTGAAACGGTTCGGCGGGCGGCTTGAAGTCGAGGCGCTGGGAGAGCACGACCTGAAAGACATCGCCGGCGGCAATGTACTCCTTGGTCCGGCGAACACTGGCAACAAACTTATCGTGCGAAGTCGCGTTGTGGACCTTAATCGGCTTCTTTCTCTCGCTGCTTGACCAGTCAAAATTGTGAGCCCGCACTCCACGGGCGAGTTTGGCCTCGATGGCCGCAATGTCAGCAAGGGCGCGATCGTAGGCTTTCCGCGGCGATTCGGCGCTTACGTCGGCCGCGGCGATGATGTGGAGTTGGTGCCGCAGGTGATCGAACGCCAGCAACCTGTCGTAAAAAGTGAATACACAATCCGGCAGGCCAACGTCATCCTTGGCATGTTCGGGAAGGCGTTCGAACTGCCGCACCATGTCGTAGGCGAAGTATCCGACGCAGCCTGAAGTGAAGGGCGGCAGGTTGTGCAAGGTCGCCGGATGATATTGGCGCAAGCAACTGCGCAAGAATTCGATGACGTTGCCCTGGCGACGCTCCACCGAGGAATTCCTCCGAATCTCCAGGGAACTGCCCCGCGCGGTCACCACCATTCGCGGCTGCGCGCCCAAAAAAGTGTAGCGGCCGATCTTCTCGCCGCCCTCGACCGACTCCAGCAGAAATGCATACTTCTGCTTAGCGGCCAAGCTCAAGAACGCCCCGACCGGCGTCAACAAATCGGCGCTCAGAGTTTTCGCCACTGGGATGAGCGAGGCGTCACGGCTGAGTTGCAGGAAGCTCTTGTAGTCGGGAGTCACCATGTGATGTGCGCGAGTTGCTGAAGTTATTGGGATTATACGGGAGCATAATGGACCGGCGCTTTCATCCAGTTATTCAGCGCGCCGCATTTTTTGGAGTGTGCCGGCAAAGTCGTTGGGGCGTAGTCTACGCGTGCGCTTTTCGTTCAACTGGATTAGCCTTGAGAGCGACGGAAGGCGGAAGAAATGGCGGACAACAAAACCAAGGCCACCAAATTAAGTGTGGCGGCGTTTATCGACGCTCTCACAGACCCCAACAGACGCGCAGACGCCAAGGCACTCGTTAAGTTGCTCCAGAGCGCCGCCGGCGAAAAGCCCAAGATGTGGGGGCCAGCCATCATAGGCTTCGGCAGCTACCATTACACGTACGACAGCGGTCGCGAGGGCGATATGCCGCTCATCGCGTTTTCGCCGCGTAAAGCGGCAATTGTTTTGTATAACATGACTGCGTCCAGCGATTCTGAGGCTCTACTCGCAAAACTCGGCAAGCACAGTAAGGGCAAAGGCTGCCTCTATATCAAGAAAATTGCTGATGTGAACCAGCAAGTGTTGGAGGCCATGGCCGTCAAGGCCATCGCTGCCATGCGAGCGCGGTAGCCCGATATTTTGAGCAAGCCAATAACGACCTGACTCGCCTGATCCATCCCGATGCTTGGACGGTTTCGCTCACGACCTATAAACCTATAAGAGGATATTTGGAGGGAGAATAATGCGCTGGTACCACTATGTCGCGTATTTCTTTGGGGGCGCATTCCTCGCGAACACGCTGCCCCATCTCGGAAATGGGATTTCGGGATACGCTTTCCAGAGCCCCTTCGCATCGCCACCCGGAGTAGGCTTGTCCTCCTCAACAGTCAATGTCTTATGGGGACTCTTCAACCTGGCCGTCGCCTACCTGCTCATCTGTCGTGTCGGCAGCTTCAGTCTGCGCAGCACCCGCCACATGCTTGTCCTCGGAGCAGGCATCTTGATTATGTCGCTGATGCTGGCCCGCGCTTTCGGACGGTTGCACGGAGGGCTGTGAGGCCGCCTTTTTAAAAACGTTCAGCTATCTGTGCGATGGAGTATGAGACGGCTCAAGTCATCTCGCTAATTCAATCCGAGACCTCGTCATAGACTGAGGCACTCGCAAGTGACTATGCGGTAAGCAGATGAAGATGGTGGGCGCTACAGGATTCGAACCTGTGACTTCCACCGTGTGAAGATGTAACAACATTTACTTTCAACAACTTACATAGGCTTGCAGGGGCTGCTAACTACTCGCAAGTACATGTAAGTCAGGGTTTCGTCGGGCTGGGCATCGGGCTGAAGTCTTGGTTGTCAATTCGTCAATTCAAACAACAGAAGAACGCTCACCCATTAATGCGGTCTCGGTCACCAAAATCGGCCCTTCCCCATCAACCGCCATGGCCACAGACCTATTGCTCTTCGTGTCTTTGAACTGCCCGAGCGGATGCCCATCTCGTGTCAGTTGTCCCCCACCTGCTCGGCTTCTCGGCGTTTCGTTCGATGGGCCTGATAATCCAGCCCGTCCATTTCCTCTTCACACACCCAGCATTTAAGAAGCGGGCTTTTCTTGACCGCGCGAAAGTGCTGTGATCGGGCACCCCAGTGGTCTTGACTGTATGAAAGATCGGTGAAAATGTCACAGTCGTTGAAGTTCACTCTCCTTTAGGGTGCTGAGCGAAGCGCGGCATTTGGGCTGCTCCCCGACCTGGAGTGGCCCTTTTTCATTTTTCATTGGGTTGTGCGTCGAAACTCCGCCGGAACTCGACCTGCATGTGCGGAATTTGATTCGCCTTCTTCTTGCCTTGGCGATCTCCACGCTAACGAGAGTTTTCGTGCCATGTGCGAGTTGGAGAGCCGCTCATCATTTGCTGGGCGATTGATGCCAACACTGCAGTGTCCAGAATGGACCGGATATCCTTTTCCTTGGATCAGGTTGTTGTGGCTCAGAATGCAGGTTATGTTGTGCAACAGGAGCGAATCAGTTTATCGTCGCGCTACCGCAGCAACGCTTATACTTCTTCCCCGAACCACATGGACACGGGTCGTTTCGCCCAAGTTTGGCAGCGCTGCGCCGAGGCTCGGGTGTGAAAGTGGTGCCTATGTGGGCCCGTCGATGTTTCCTGAAATACCGATAAGCTGCCACAAGCCCAGCCGCCATGTGCACGATGACTTCTTCGCGTTGCTCGGGGCCGATCGGCTGGGGACGCATCTCCGGGTCTTCGTCGTGCTCGTGGCAGAGCATCATCATTGGAATCAGGCACCCGCCGTGTTCCTCGTCGTTGACCAACTCTGCCCAGCCGTCGTGGCGCATGCCCATGCCCCGCATGAAGCCTAGCGCCCAGTCGTTGCCGTGCGCCACGTGGTTCCCGTCCTCCAGCAGGAGCGGCACGTAAGCTGTTACAACAACGCTCACGCGGAACGAGGCATCTTTAACCTCCGGGGAAGCTTTCCGAGATTGCTTTAAGGCGGCGGGGTTGCGGCTTGCAGATACGCCAGTTTAGTTAGGAGGCCAGCGCTGTCCGGAAGGCAACTCCACCCAGCACCTTCAGCATGCGTTTCAGGTTGTAGGCCAAGGTGGCCAGGCTCATTTCGGTCTGCGCTCCCATCCGTCCGCGAAGCAGGAATCGTGGATGGCCGAAGATGTGGTACTTGAGCGCAGCGAAGGGATGTTCCGCTAGACAACGGCGCCATCGCATTATCTCTGCCTTCGCGCGCTGCTGCATGCGCTGCAAGGCCTCTTCGTAAAGGTGACGCTGCACGGAACGTTGTGGCGCGTTGGTGCATTGCGACTTCAGCGGACAGCTCCCACAGATTTGCGGCGAAGCCATATAGACCACCCGCTTTTTGTGGGGTTGTACTTGTTTGCGGCGCAGGATTTGCTGAGCCGGACAGCGAAGGGTGTCGCTGTTTTCGTCATACGTAAACTGGCTGCGGTCGAATAGGCTGCCATCTCCCCGATTGTTCACGCTGCGCTGAGCCGGCACATGGGGCACGATGCCTTGTGCTTCGCAGGCTTGGGCCTGCTCACCGTTGGAATAACCGGCATCGGCCAGCACGTTCAGCGACGCCGGATCGCCCACGGCGTGTTTGGCGGCTTCGGCCATAGGCAGCAGGCTACGCTCATCGTTGCTTTCCGTCGTGACCTTCTGGGCCACGATCAGCCCGTGTTCCGCATCCACCGCTAACTGCACGTTGTAGGCTGGCCGTTCTCCGTCGGTGGTACGCATGAAGCGGGCTTCCGGCTCGGGATCCTGCTTCAGTTTCTCCAGCGCCGCAGCCACCGCGCTGGGGTCAATCCCCCATTCTTCCTGCTCGTCGGCCCGATCCAATTGCTCCAGATAGCGCTTCACCCCATCGCGCTCGCGCACCCGGTGGGCACTGCTCACGGCGCGAAACTTTGAACCATCGATGGCCACGGTCTCACCCCGCACCAGTCCCACGTGGCACCCGACCCTTGAATAGCGTCCCGGCGATGTCGTTCCAGTGCCGCATCATCAATCCGAGAATTTCATTGGCTTCGTCCAGGCTGCCGAACTCGCAGGTGTCTGACATCTCGCCGCCAAAGACCTCCGCGTAGTATTCGCTCGGCATCACGGTTTCCGGTCCCGCGATGAGGGCGGCGAAGAACCCGTCGAGGTGCTCGACGTTCATCGCTCTGCCGCCCTTGCTGCCCTTGAGGAAGTCTCCGAGGCGGTCAAGTTCGGCGTCCGACAGCGGGCCGTTCGCGGGAGAGGTTTTCATGGCTGTCTCCTAGTGTCTTCGATGAAACCGTTTGGCACGGGACTAGTTCTCCTCACATCTGGCTTTGATGTGTAGAGCAAGATCAGGATCGGCCCCTGAGGCTTTCCCACAGGTAGATTCTGGCCGCAACATAACACCTCCAACAAGTTATCGCTGCGCTTCGCTCCTCAGACTCGTAAGCAGCCCGGAATACCGTCGTTGCGGGCGGTCATTGTGCACGGCAATGCCCAAGGCCTTTTTCTGCCCAACCAGCACGAGCAGCCGCTTGCCCCGCGTAATCCCCGTGTAAACCAAGTTGCGTTGCAGCAGCATGTAGTGTTGTGTGGCCACCGGAATCACCACTGCCGGGAACTCCGATCCCTGCGACTTGTGGATGGTGATCGCATAGGCCAGTGCGACTTCATCCAACTCTCCAAAGTCGTACCGCACCAGCCGATCATCGAAGCGGACCGTAACCTCAAGTTCAACGGAATCAATCCGCTCAATGATTCCGATGTCCCCGTTGAAGACCTCCTTGTCGTAGTCGTTCTCTGTCTGGATGACCTTGTCGCCTACCTGGAATCGCCATCCGAACCGCTCCACTGAGGGCTGACCGCGTCGGGCCGGGTTCAGGACCTGCTGCAGAGCTGTGTTCAGTTCACGCACACCGAGTGATCCCCGGTTCATCGGGCAAAGAACTTGAACGTCGCGGATAGGATCGAGAGCGAATCGCTCCGGAATTCTCTCCTTCACTAGCTTGACCAGCGTTGCTGCGATCTTCTCCGGATCTTCCCGCTCCACGAAATGGAAGTCGGAACTCGGGTCTGCTCCACTCAGGTCCGGCATCTGGCCCCGGCGAATCCGGTGTGCATTAGTGATGATGCGGCTATTGGCCGCCTGCCGGAAAACTTCGGTGAGGCGAACGACCGGCACCACCCCGCTCTCGATCAAATCATGCAGTACCGTCCCCGGGCCCACCGAGGGAAGCTGATCCACATCCCCCACTAGAATCAGCCCGCAGCGGTGCGGAATAGCTCGGAGAAGCGAATGCATCAGCACCACGTCCACCATGGAGGTCTCATCGACAACCAACAAACCGCAAGCCAACGAGTTGGACTCATTGCGAACAAACCTGCCCGTCGCAGGATCGATTTCCAGCAGGCGATGGATCGTCTTTGCCTCTATCCCGGTTGTCTCCGTGAGCCTCTTTGCTGCCCTACCCGTCGGCGCGCATAGCAGACACTTCACCTTTTTCGCCCTCAGGATCGTCAGATGGAGTTGACCAGCGTGGTCTTGCCGACACCCGGTCCTCCGGTGATGATCACAACCCTGTTTCCCACAACCGTTCTCAGCGCCTCGCGTTGGCTGGGGGCTAGCGTCTTGCCCGTCCGCTGTTGGCACCATGCAATGGCCTTCTCGAAATCAATCGGCGGGTAGATCATCGGCGCTTGTGCCAAAGCCCTGATCCTGGCCGCGATGCCTTCTTCTGCCCTCCGTAGGTGAGGCATGAAGATGAGCGGTTCGCCGTCGATCTCCTCCAGCACTAGTGAACCCCCGGTGAGCATCTGGGACAGGGCTTGCTCCATTGTCGCTTCTGGGATTTCCAGCAGCTTGACCGCCGTCAGTTTGAGCTTTTCGAGCGGCAAAGCACAGTGTCCGTCCGAAGTGGCTTCCAACAAGACGTGATCGATGCCTGCCCTCGCCCGGTTGAGCGAGTCTCGCGGAATCCCTACCTTCTGGGCGATCTGGTCGGCGGTCGTGAAGCCAATGCAGTAGATGTCCTTGGCCAGCACGTACGGATTGTTTCGCACAGTCTCAATCGCCCGCTCCCCGTACGTTTTGAAGATTCGCACAGCTCGGCTGGTGCTCACGCCGTGGCTGTGCAGGAACAGCATGATTTCGCGGACTTGTTTTGCCTCTTGCCAGGCGTGTGCGATACGCTCTCGGCGCTTAGGCCCGATCCCGTCCACCGATTGCAGTTCGGCAACCCGCGCTTCGATGACGTCTAAGACCTCGGCTCCGAATCGCTCGACCAACTTCTTCGCCAGAACCGGCCCGATCCCTTTGACCAACCCGCTACTGAGGTAGCGTTCTATCCCTTCGACCGTGGTGGGTGGCACGGTCTTCATGGCCGTCGCCTTGAATTGCAGCCCGTGTTCCTTATCCCTGATCCACCGGCCTTCCGCGACAAGCCATTCCCCGGCGTTCACAGAGGGCAGCGATCCGACGACTGTCGTCTGTTCACGGTGTCCCTTGGTCTTAACGCGGAGCACACAGAAGCCATTTTCGTCGCTGTGAAAAGTGACGCGCTCGATGAGGCCGGAGACTTCCTCGGTCATCGGTCTGCGTTCAGGAATTGCGGCGTTCATGGGTGGCGGTCCATTTTCCCACGGATAGTCTGCAATGGTGACGAGAATGCCGACAAGAGCCACTGCCCCTGATTTACGAGTGTTTGGCCCGCATGGGTAGAATTGAAGGGGCGTATGGGCAAACCTAAGTCAAAATCACAACCTACGTGGACAGATGTCAAAGCAAAGCTCGCAGGGTTCGACCGAGCAGGGTTGCTGGGATTGATCCAGAGCCTCTATGCCATTCACAAGGACAACCAGAAGGTCCTTCATGCCTGCTTTGGCTTGGGCGACGACGTGCTGGGTCCGTTTAAGGAAACAATCGATCGCTGGCTCTGGCCTGACCTGTTTCGGAAGCAAGACACATCTGTCTCCAAAGCCAAGCAGGCCATTGCCGCTTATAGGGAGGCCGTTGGCGATCCCGAAGGGCTGACAGAGTTGATGGTCTTCTATTGCGAGCGGGCCGCCGGGTTTTCTAGTGATGTTTGCAATGACGATGAGGGGTACTTCGATGCCCTGGTACGCATGTTCGAGCAGGCCCTCAAACTCGTTGAGGCACTGCCAGCCGATCGCAGAGCTGGCCTTGTCGTCAGGTTAGAGCGCGTACGCGACATTAGCCATGACTTCGGCTACGGCGTCGGAGACGAAATGGATTTCCTGCTTCTTAAGTACCGTGTTGGTTGACGCGCCCCGCGCCCCGATAAATTTGTGGCGGTCGCGGTTGATGGGGAAGTTACTCGGCGGACAGGGTGATCCTTTCCTTTCCACTCGGCTATCGCTGATTGAGGCGACCGCTTCCGGTCTGTCGAGTGAGGCGCTGGCCCGGGTGATTACGATCTACTGGAAGCCGACAAACTTGTCTGCATTTGAAACTTGCAACACTACCGCAGGACTCGCGGGCCATTTAGCGAGTTGATGATCTGCAATCGCGTGAAGCCTGACTCGAGACCTAGAACGTGAATCGTACTGAAAACTGCAGGACGCGGGGCAGGCCGTCTGGATTAATTTCCTGAAGAGTTCCGAAATTTCCCGGACCGGAGTTAGGCACAAGATAGCAGGTCTGGTTCAGCGTCGCTCCGTCACCACAGCTGGCGCCGATGGGGTTGTATTGCAACTGGTTGATCCCGCCGCCGCTCTGCACATAGTAGTTGGCGTGGTTGAACAAGTTGAAAGCTTGGACTTGCAGTTCAAGTTCCTTGTCCTCGCCGATTCTAAAGCTGCGGGACAGTCCAACGTCGATCCTGTCCAGCCAGGGGCCATAGAAAGAGTTCAAGCCAATGCCCGGCGTCGGCCCGGCGCCATTGATACCAGCGGCAGTATTGGCAGTGGCCTCGTTGAAGGCAGTGTCGTTGAGGTTGCCATTGCTGCCATCGCAATTGTTGAAGGACAGAGTCGAGCTGGTGCATGCGGGGCTCAGCAAAGCCGCAAAGGGCCGGCCGGAAGAGAACTCCATAACCGTGCTAAGCGTCCAATTCGAAAGCAGGGCGCGTCCGATGTGGGAACTTGTTAGTTTATCGAGCTGCGGCACGTAGACAGCGGCAAGCGCAATGCGATGCCGCTGATCGAGCAGCGAAGGGGCATGAGTATTGCTGAAGTCGAACTGATTATTGAAATCCATTCCGTCGAACATGATGTTCTTGGCAAAGGTGTACGAAAACTGCAAAGAAAGGCCTTGCGATATGCGGCGCAGCAACTGCATGAATAAAGAGTTGTAGTCGTTTTGCCCTGGACTGATCAGTTCGTTGATCTGGCCCAGGTTACGGTTTATGCGGCCTTCCGTTAGCAGACCATTGTCCAGGTTCGGCAGGACGACAGTCGGTCCGCTGCAGGGTACTGCCGTCGTGCCGGGAGGACACACGGTGTAGGTCGTTGTGCCTTGCAGGAGATTCAAATTCAAGTCATAGGCGCTGCCCGACAGCAGGTGTACTCCGTGGGTCCACATGGTTCCGATACTTAGCGTTGTGTTCTTGAAAATTTCGCGCTCGATCTGCAAGCTTGCCTGCAAGATATATGGCGCTCTGAAGTGCGGGGAAACCAAAGAAATATTCGGAGAAGCTTCGAACAATGGTGAGGTGGCGGGAAGGATATTGGGGAAGGTGGGCAACTGTTGGTTCGGTGCACCCCCGTCGTAGCCGGCGCTCACCGAAGACTGCTGCGACGGTAGACCGTTCGAGATTACTGCGTTCCGGTAGTTCAGGCCGTTCATATTGGTATAGAACTGCCCGAATCCTCCCCGCACGACGGTCTTCGTCGTCGGTCCCCAGGCAAATCCAAGGCGCGGGGCCAGGCGCAAGAACTGGTTCGGGTACTGACCGGTGAGCGGGAAGGCGGGATTTTGTGCCGGCTGGGGATAAACCTGGAAGTCCTCGCGCAAACCCATCTCGAGCGTCAAGTTGGGCAGAACGCGGTAGGTATCCTGAACATAAAACCCGAAGTAAGGCACGCTAAAAGAGAAAGTCGGTGGTCCCGCAGACTGACTGAACAGGTTGTACTGTCCCAGAGCGAAGGCCTCCAGATTGGAGAACTCGTAGTTTCCCAGCGGCGAACCGAAGTCCACAGCTTCGTTCGGATCTGCGCCGCCATCGTTCGTGTCCGCATCGTAGGCGCGGCTGAAATCGAAGCCAAACTGCAAAGTGTGCTTGCCGATCAAGTAGTCCATTCGGTCGGACAGAGAGAACTGTCTTTCGAAAACTTTTCCTACTGAGAACGGCGCGTTGCCCAGGACAAAGGCGGCCGGACTATCCAGAATGATCGTGGGTGTGTTTGGAGCCAGGCCAGTTGGTGTCGCGATCTGGTTATCTTGCGATGTGCCGACGTGAAACTCGTTCAGGAGGCTCGAGGAGAATGTGTGCGTCCATCCCAGGCTGGCCAGGAAGGCATGCACATAAGCATTGGCCAGGGTCTGCGTCCCATAATTACCTACCGTAGGATCGGTGATAATGCCACCGGGCGAGTCGAAGTGGTTATAGTTCATACTAAGGAACAGCGCATCGCGCGGACCGGCCTGATAGTCCATTCGCCCGGTAAACACCAGGTCGTTGCGTTGTCTTGGTTTGGTGCCGAGATTGGAATTCAACGCGTTAATAACGTTCGACACTTGCTGCAGGTATACCGGATTATTAGGGTCCGGCGCCCTAATGCCGCCAGGCACCGGCAAGGGTCCGTTTGGAGGCGGTAGTACGGTCCCGGGTGGAAGTCCGAAATTATCACTTAGAAAACCAGGCAGGTTCGCCGACGACGTCGCTAAAGCCGAGTTGATGACTTGGATCGGATCCTTCCGCAGTTGCTGTTCATAATCAGCAAAAAACCATAAACGATTGTGTACAATGGGCCCGCCAACGCCGGCGCCGAATTGCTGCAAAACATCCAGTGGCTTATGGAAGCCGTTGGCTTTGTCGATAGCATCGTTGGCTCCGGTGGCGGAGTCCCGGTTGTAATAGAACGCACTGCCGTGGACGGTGTTGCTCCCGGAGCGGGTCACCGCGTTGACGAAGCTGGCGCCGCCACCGAAGACGGAGGAGTACGGGGTCACCGAGACTTGAAACTCCTCGATCGCGTCCTCACCATACAGGTATGGAATGCGGTAACGGCCCACAATGTCGGCGAAGTAGTTGCTCGTCGCATTGCTTCCATCCACGGTAAAATCGTTTGAGCCATTTCCATTGGCGTACCCGGAGTCTTCACCACCCTGTTGACCGGCGATGCTTACAAGTCCAGTATCGCCATCGTAGCTAGTGTTCGGAGTGAGCACAGCGAGGTCGGTGTAATTCCTTCCGTTCAGCGGTAAATCCTCGATCATCGACCGCTCGATCACTGTGCTGGCGGAGGACTCCCCCGGCCGCAGCAGGGGTGTGGTTCCGGACACTTTAATCGTGTCCGTGCTGGCACCCACCTGCAGCTTGATATCTTGCAAAGCGCTGCGTCCGACCAGCACCTCCGTGAGAATCTCGACGTCGCGAAAGCCCTTGAGGCTTGCGGTGACGGAATAGGCACCCGGCATGAGCGCTACAAACTGGTAAATTCCTGCATGGTTCGTCTTAGCGGATTGTTCCACACCTGTCGAGAGGCTCCGCACAAGCACGGAGGCCCCCGGTACTATTGCTCCGCTCGAGTCGGATACCTCTCCCCTAAGCGAGCCCGTCAGAATGACATTCTGGGCGGTGAGCAGTACACTGCTCGCCAATACAACCAGAACGCAGTAGCCCGCCCGGCTGCAGATGAAACGCACGAACCTATTCCACAAACCTGCAATCATGGCTTGCGCTGACTGAACCTCAGCAAGGCACATAATGACCTTCCAACAAGAGGAAATCGCCGAGGAAGCCAAGGAAATCCTCGGCAAAGAGCCTAACTCACCGCGCTAGTCCGTCAAGTCAAGTGCCTTCGTCGTAAACTCGACCAGTGGAGACATTTTTCTACAGGCGGTGGCGAAATTACGCCGGAATTTCTGACCGCACACCTGCTCTTCGGTGAACGCCATCGAGGTCACATAATCTTTCATCTTCAGGTCATCGACGAAGCGATGGTCTGGATCGAACCCGCGAGGCGCTCTTGCCAGACTGTCGCCCTCTAGCTCCAGCTTTTTACGAATAGCAGCCCACTGCTCGGGCTTCCGCACAATGGCAGACCGCACTCGGGTCAGAGCGCGATTATCTGGATGCCAGATTCCCGCCGCCGCGAAGCACCTGTCTGGCTCAAAATGCAGGTAAAAGACGGGCGCATGGGCATCCTTGCCGCTGGCGTGATGAAAATGCATGCCAACATGGGTTTTGAAAGGTCGCTTATCTGAGGAGAACCGGATGTCGCGATAAACGCGGAACAGAGCCCCGCGTGTAGCTCGAGCGTCGGCGAGGAAGTATGGGCTCAGTTTGTGGAGGTGCGGGGCAAAACTGTTGATGAACAGGAGGGCGGGTTCGACCACCAACTCGCGATATCGCGCCTTATTCTTGGCAATTCTTGGCAAACCAAGCCCTATTATTGTGGCGTTTCAGTTGACGCAGGAACTCGAACAGTTGCGGGCTGAAAATGGCAGCATCAGGCATAGAGGTCTCGCATGTGAACTCGTCAATTCTTTGGCAATGACCCGCGTCACTGCACCTCCCGCCACACCAGCACCGCCAGTTGAACTGAATCGTAAATCGTGGCCTTCAGTTTTGGACTGGGCTGTATGGGCTCTCCTCGGAGGCGGATCGCGGCAATCAGGCAAGCGGCGATAAGGAGGGCACCGCGCTGTTTCTCGTCGTCGGGCATGCGGAACAGTATAGGCGAATAAAAGGCGAATATCAAGACGCAGTCGCGATTCTTCATCTTCAGGTCGTTGACGAAGCCGTGGTCGTGCTCGAATCAACAAGGTCACTGCGCTTGGCGCGGTTGATGAGAATTGTGGCCTCCATCGGAGCACCCATCGTCCAGTATTGCCAACCGTCAATGTCGAGGTAGGTGTAGATGGTTTTACCCCACTTTTTGTGATAGCCCACTTGTCGGATGTGAAGAACCACGCGCTCGAACAGGTCTTCGTCCTTGGCCTCAGGCCGAAGAGTGTGCCCATGCGGCGTTTGTGGCATGGACTTGGCGAACTTCCACGACGACGTCTGCACGAAGGCTCGCAACTCGTCCATGGTCATGTTAACGGGCAGGGTCCGCCTGCCCTTACTCAACTACTCAACTGCGATGCAGCCAGGACTAACGCAGAACCTCATTCGAATGCCCAAGCTGCAGGCAGAGCGCTGCTATCGCCGAAAGCTGGATTAGCCGTGCCATTAGCGATTTTTTTTTTGCGGATTGCGATAGCCTTACGTACCTTTCGCGGAACTTTTGATCTCCATAAACCGAAATCATTGACAGATGGGCCGGGTGCACGGAGGCGGCTGGGTGCGGACCTGATGTCAGCTTTCGCAAATCTTTACACTGGCGTTACCAGACTTCACCGTCAAATTCCCACTTGTGGGTTTCAGCATTTGACAGACGAACTGTCAAGAAGGAGAAGATACATGAAGACCAAGTTTTGCAGAGTTGCCTTGCTAGCGTTGATGCTTTGCGGTACCGGAATGCTGTCATACGCTCAAGGCGGAGGCGCGTGGGGCGGCCATGCCGGCTATTTTGGGCATATGGCCACTGTACTCAATCTGACGCCTGCCCAGAAGCAGCAGATCAAGACCATAATGGAGGCGCAGAGTGCGACCACGCGTCCGTTGATGCAGCAGCTCACGCAAAATCGCGCCTCAATGCTCAGCACCACCGCGAGCGGTGCGTTCAATCAAACTACGGTGCAGTCCCTTGCCACTCAGCAGGCGCAGATCATGGCGCAGTTGACGGTGCAGCGAGCATCGCTAGAGAGCCAAATCTACAACCAAGTGCTGAACGGCGGAGCAGAAGGCCACGGCCGACCAGCTGCGGCAGAACCAGATCGCTCAAATCAATCAACACTTGCAGACGCAATCGCAGTCGGGCGCGACAACGACTCCCCAGTAATTAAGACAAACCACAATGCTCGAAGGCTCCTTCAAAGGGCAACTTCCTTCGACCCAGGCGGTCCGCTACAACGGACCGCTTTCATTTGTTCAAAGTCCCCGGTCGAGATCCGCCTAAGTGTCCACAAAAGAGCAATGTGGGCACTTAGGAATTCTTCGATGGCGGGCTGATGTCGTCTGTGAAGATATCTTCGGTGAGCGCCTTGTCGATGGCCTGGTCGAGGCGGGCGCGCAAGTGGGCTAAGGTGCACCTCGGTGGCTTACCCGCATAGCCAGGCAATGGCGGGCTGGCCTTTGCGGCTACGTCTCGTCCGTTGCAAAGTGCATGGAGATACAATCCACGGAAGTGTTTAATGAGGTACTTCGAGAACTTGGTTGCCGGAGAAACTCCGCCAGGGCAAGAGCAACAGACTGGCCACAATCGGGTTTAGGTCAAGGGTACGCGTTGCGCCAAGAAACCACGCATGCCAGGTCCAATTGTTATGGTACGCCGCAGGCAAGAATTGGGATTGGCGTTGTTGCTGCTAGCAGGGGTCTGCTTGCTGGCACGCGAAACAGTGGCCCAAAGCACGCCGCCGAAGAGCACGGCCACGCCTCATCCAAAGGCGCATGCTCGTCGCAAGGAAGGGGCACATGATCCGCCAGCGCCACCAGCGCCCGCAATACCCCCGACGCTGGGGCAAACGTCTCCGACCCCACCGCGTGTAACTTACAACGACGGGCAGCTCACCATCATCGCCCAGAATGCGACGCTGTCTCAGGTGCTGCTTTTGGTGCAATCGCAGACGGGGGCATCCATCGAGATGCCGGCGGGCGTGTCCAGCGAACGGGTTGTAGGACAGCTCGGTCCGGGACGGCCACTCGACGTGCTCAACTCCCTGCTCAACGGCTCGAAGTTCAACTACATCATATTGGGAGTGACCGGCAATCCGGGCGCTGTACAGAAGGTGATCCTGACCACATCGAAGCCGGTGTCCACGGTGAACACAGCAAAGAATAATGTGGTGCAGCCGCCGGAGGAACCGCAAGAGGAGGAGGACGACGGAGAGCCCGAACCCCAACCCGGACCGCAGACGCCTTCGCCTTCCCAGATTCGCAACAAGCCCAACATGCCGGGTCGGATGCCCCAGGCAGTCAACCCGCAGCCGCCAGAGCCGCAGCCAACGCCCAACAGCAACACAGACGACACGCAACCCAACAGCGCAAAGACTCCGGAACAGTTGTTGCAGGAATTGCAGCAGATGCAGCAACAACAGCAGCAAATGCAGGAGCAACTGAATCCCGCCAACCGGCAGCCGCCGAAGTAGAACACGCGGTTACGCCGTCAGCGTCGCTCCCGAGATTCGAAGCATTCCGCCAGGGCCGGTAGAACCGTCATTGTGCATGATTGGAACGCCCAGGGCAGATATTGTCACTAACTTCTCCATCTGTCGCGTATGTTGCTTGTGCAGTTTGTTTACCATGCGGCGGGCCAGTGGGAAGCGCCACGGATAAGGTCACTGACAAACGCCATCCGCAAGAGTGAGAATTGTTGGTTAGCCGGAGAAGATACTCCTGGCGTCGTTTTTACTGGAGTGGCCATCCGATGATCGACCAGATCATCTCGCATTACCGCATCGTCGAGAAACTCGGCGGCGGTGGCATGGGTGTGGTCTACAAGGCCGAGGACACGCACCTCGATCGTTTTGTGGCTCTTAAGTTTTTGCCGGACGAGGTAGCCAAAGACCCGCAGGCCCTGAGCCGTTTCCGTCGCGAAGCGAAGGCGGCGTCCGCACTGAACCATCCCAACATCTGCACGATTTATGACATTGGCGAGCAAGATGGACACGCGTTCATCGCCATGGAGTTTCTCGACGGCATGACGCTGAAGCATCGCATTGCCGGAAAGCTCATGGAGACGAATGTCTTACTCGATCTGGCGATTGAGATCGCCGACGCATTGGATGCTGCGCATGCCGGAGGCATCATCCATCGTGACATTAAGCCTGCCAACATCTTCGTCACTAAGCGCGGCCACGCCAAGATTCTCGACTTCGGACTGGCGAAGGTCGCGCCCACAGCGAGTAGGACGAGGACGGCCGCCGCAGCTAACACGACGACAGAGTTGGCCGATGAACAGCACCTGACCAGCCCCGGTTCTACGCTCGGCACAGTATCGTATATGTCGCCGGAGCAGGCGCGAGCGAAAGAGTTGGACGCCCGTACCGATCTGTTCTCCTTTGGAGCTGTCCTCTATGAGATGGCCACCGGCCAGTTGCCTTTCCGTGGGGAGAGTACCGCAACCATCTTCGAGGCGATCCTAAACCGCCCTCCGCTAGCTCCAGTGCGACTGAATTCCGATCTTCCGTCCAAGCTTGAGGACATCATCAACAAAGCTCTGGAGAAGGACCGCAATTTGCGCTACCAGCACGCGGCGGAGATGCGCGCGGACCTGCAGCGTCTGAAGCGGGATCTGGAGAGCGGGCGCAGTTCTGCAGTGAGCGCGGTCATGGAAGCCGCGCCACAGGCTCCTGCAGCTTAAGGAAGGAAATTCTGGAAGTTTGCGATTCCCATCCTGCTGGCTGGCTTGCTCGTCGCGGGTGGGCTTTACTATCGCTCGCATCAAGCCAAGCCACTGACCGACAAGGACACCATTGTCCTCTCCGATTTCATCAACACAACCGGCGACAGCGTTTTCGACGACACGCTGAAGCAAGGGCTCTCGGTGCAGCTTGAGCAGTCGCCCTTTCTCGACCTGGTATCCGAGCGCAAAATAAACGAGACATTGAAGCTGATGGGACGTCCCGCCGGTGACCGGTTGACGCCGGAGGTCACTCGTGAGGTCTGCCAGCGCATAGGCAGCAAGGCCATGCTGACAGGCTCGATTGCGAGTCTCGGTAGCCAGTACGTGATTGGCCTGAAGGCACTGAACTGCAACACGGGAGACCTGTTGGCTGAGGAGCAGCAGCAGGCGGCTGGCAAGGAAGCGGTGCTTAAGGCTCTGGACGCTGCGGCAGTCAGCTTGCGCAGCAAGTTGGGCGAATCGCTAAGCTCGGTGCAGCAGTATGCCACGCCACTGGAGGAAGCAACTACGCCCTCCCTGGAGGCGCTGCAAGCCTACAGCCTGGGACGTAAGGCCAAATATACGAAAGATGATAAGGCAGTTCTGCCCTTCTACAAGCGGGCCGTAGAACTCGACCCGAAGTTCGCCATGCCCTACGCCGCTATGTCGGGGGCCTACGGCAACCTCGGCGACGTGGCGCGGTCGGCGGAGAATGCGCTCAAGGCTTACGAGCTGCGGGAGAAAGTTAGCGAACGGGAACGGTTCTATATCGAAGGATACTATTACATGAATGTAACGGGAGAACTCGAGAAGACAGCGCAAACCTACGAACTATGGCAGCAGACCTACCCGAGAGACTTCGTGGCCCACTACCAACTAGGTATCACGTACAGCTTCCTTGGAAACTGGGAAAAGGCATTGGCGGAATTTCGCGGGGCCTTGCGCCTGGAACCGAACTATCAGAACAACTATTTCGCCGTTGCCACCGACCTAGTGAACCTCAACCGGCTGGATGAGGCAGAGGCCGTATACAAGCAGGCGGAGGAGCGTAAGTTAGGAACCGAATTCCTTCTGGAAGCCCGCTACAGGTTGGCTTTTCTAAAGGGAGACACGGCGCGGATGGCGCAGTTACTTTCGGCCGCCGCTGGCACGGAAGACAGTCTGCTGGGTCCTCAAGCCGAAACTGAAGCTTGGTACGGGAAGTTCAAAAATGCACGCGCACTGGCCGGGCGACAGATCGATTCAGCCCAGCAAAACGACGACAACATGACTGCCGCAGGTTACCTGGAAGAGGCGGCTCTCTGGGAGGTGGAATCGGGAAACCGGAAGCAGGCGCTCGCCGATGCCCACGCGGCAGTGAGGCTCGCCCCAGGCGTGCGGTTGGTTGCGGCCCTGGCCCTGGCGCGGGCAGGCGATACCGCAACAGAGGAGAAGCTGGCTGCGGATCTCGACAAGACCCACCCGCTGTACACGCAACTCCAAAGCTACTGGCTGCCCAGCATACGAGCGGCAGTCGCATTAGAGCGCAAAGACCCGAACCAGGCAATTGAACTGCTGAAGGTAGCGAGCCCGATCGAACTAGGCGATTCCCTACACCCGGCGTATTTGCGAGGAGAAGCTTATCTCATGCTGCGCGACGGCAACCGAGCAGCGGTGGAATTCCAGAAATTCATCGACCACTACGGCTTGGTCGGGAATTTTTTCTGGGGCGCGCTGGCCCGCCTCGGCTTGGCTCGCGCTTACGCCATGCAGGGAGACACTGTCAAGGCGAAAGCTGCATATCAGCATTTCCTCACGATTTGGAAAGACGCCGACCCCGATGTCCCCATTCTGCAGCAAGCCAAAGCGGAGTACGCGAAGTTACAATGACGCTATCGCTGCGCCAAATGTATCCCATGCTCGTGGCCATAATGAACCTGCTCGAACAGATCAAAGCCAAATTGCCGTCATCTCCATTACTTACGAAACTTCTATCGATTTGACAGGGCATTCAGCAAGCACTCGCCTCCCCTTATTGAGCTTACCGTTTGGCCATGAGCGAAATCTGCCCTTGTCGAAGCAGTTGAGCCTGCCGCCAAGACTTCGCAAGGCACTTTGATGTTGATTACGACCAGTCGAAAGTGCAGATTTGTAATGTCCGGTTAGTCTCACAGATTTGCTTGCTAATAGCACAACAGTGTGATAAAAAAGTGAGCGTTAACTTAGGTGTGCAACGTCTGGCCCTATTGTTACCACCTGAACTGCACAGCTTGGTGATCTAAGCGCGGATCGATTAAGCAAGTCAACTTCCGGGACCCACCCCCTGGGGTTATTCGTAAAAACCACGCCCATCGTCGAAGGCGGGTGGTGCCACAATCTTGAGCGCTTAGCGGAAAACCCGGGAATCATACCGCTCATAAAACCGGAAGGCCGGGATTCGCTGATTTCGGGTGGCTCTTCGTGCGATCGAGCTGCTAAAGAGGTTTCTATGGTAGCCAAGTGTGCAAACACCACATGCAATCGCCTGTTCCGAGAGCTGAGCAAGGGCCGACTGTTCCTGCTCCCGCCGACTTGTGACTGGACGTCGAGCGCTGGAAAACTTTCCGATCACTGCTATTGGCTTTGCCCGGAGTGCGACACAACGCATACGATCACGCGACGCGAGTCGGAAGTGGTGGTCAGTGTACGAGACCCTGGCACACCAAATCCCGCCTCCGCCGCTCCAAGTCGCCGTAAAAGACCTGGGCAGATTGGCCTGCGGAGTTATACGGAAACAGCGTGACTGTTCAACTGAATTGCATGGCCTCACTGCCGGTCGTTCGCCAAAAATCGGCACGTCGCGGGAAACCGTGACCCGTACGTTCGCCGACCTGACGAGGCAGCAGATCGTGGAGAAGGGCTCAACCCTACGCATACGGATTAAGACGGCGCTGAAGGCCCTGGCTCTTATTCAGTAAACGGCAAGGTATCCTCGCGTGCTGGACCTGGACCACAAAGAT
>CAWCSJ010000026.1:0-67237 GCA_963798185.1 uncultured Acidobacteriaceae bacterium | reverse complement strand
AAGAAGCCCATTATGAAAAATTGGGCATTTCGAACGAACGTCCAAAGCCTACTAAGCTTGCCAACAGACGTTGTGAATGATAATGGACGTTATCGTGCGCTGGCCCCTTACGTGATAAACGGGATTATCACGCCGAATTGCCGAGCGAAATTCTGAATCGGTCGTTGACCGCTTCTTTGAACTTCTGCCGGTTGTCCCTGCTGAAAAATCCATCCGCCTCTTAATAACATCCCCTCGCACCGGATCTCAAGAGCAGCATGTGTTCGGATTGTGGAGCAGAATCTGTGAAAGACTGGGCTGAGCACTTAGTACTCGCGTGCGAGTACGGCGACATTAAAGCAGACCGCGTTTCGAGTCTAGTCTGTCAGGCTGCGCAGCGTTCGTACCGATGGTGCAACCCGCCGACTTCTGGCAGCTCCACCACTCTTCCTAACTCTGGAGGCTGGACTGGGCGAGGAATCGGCGCGTCTTTTTCCAGTGACAGGTGAGTTCGTGAATGAGCGTAATAGTCAAAGTACGATCGCAACACTCGCCTGAGACCGGACTCGTGCAAGACGATCACGTGATCCAGACATTCTCGGCGTATCGACCCGATCAGCCGTTCCGCATAGGCATTTTGCCAAGGTGAGCGCGGAGCACAAAGCACTTCCTCGATTCCCAGCCCTTGGGCAGCGTCGCGAAACGTCTTCCCGTAATTGCCGTCACGATCACGCAACAGAAAACGCGGAGCCGTGTCCCAGGGAAATGCCTGCAACAGCTGCTGCGCTGTCCACTCCGCAGTCGGATGACTGGTAACCGCGAAGTGAATCGGCCGCCGGCGGTCATGGGAAAGGATGACGAACACGAACAGCAACCGAAATGTGGCGGTCGGAACCACGAAGAAATCGGCGGCGACGAGATCTTTTATGTGGTTCGCCAAGAACGTACGCCAAGTCTGCGAAGGCGGGTGTCGGTGACGCACCATGTACTTGGCTACCGTCGTCTCCGAGACTTTGATCCCGAGTTTCCCCAACTCCCCGTGAATGCGCGGTGCACCCCAGCCCGGGTTGGCTACGCTCATTCGCCTAATCAGTTCCCGCACATCCATCGAGACTGGCGGGCGACCTTGACGAACGCGACTCTTCCAAGACCAGTACAACCGAAAGCCTTTGCGATGCCAGGCGATGACCGTCTCGGGCTTCACGATGCGAAGGGCCGATCTCCATTCCGCCCAAATACAGGACAGCCAGACCCAGAGGAGACGATCAGCGGCTGACAACCGCAGGCGCTGTTTTTGGTTCCTGCGCTGGAGGACGAGAATTTGATGGCGTAAGGCAAGGATTTCTGTCTGCAGTGCAACTCGTGCACGGAACGAACCACGCAGGACAGCGAGCAAGGAAATCAGGGCCGGCATCATCGCCGAGTAGGCTATCCATCTTTCGCATTAAGTTCAATTGATACAGTGAGAATCGAGTTTCTGGTAGGGACAGGCGCAGAAAGCCTGTCGCGACGGCTACTCGGCTCTCTATTTGCGGGCTGCCGCCTTGTTGCGCGAACTGGCCCTGACACGAGCCGATGGAAGCTTGCGTCACTTCCTGGCACGACTAGGCCGCATTGATGTTCTGGTGATCGATGACTGGGCCATGGCGCCGCTGAATGAAAACGAGCGCCGCGAAGTCTGGGAGATCTGCGAAGATCGCTACCAGACCCGTTCAACCGTCCTTACTTCCCAACTGCCGGTCTCGCGTTGGCATGAGCAGGTTGGCGATCCCACCATCGCCGATGGCATCACGGACCGTCTGGTTCACAACGCCCACCGCATCGAAATGCGTGGCGAGTCCATGCGCAGAGAGACGCAATCCGCCACAGGACGAGAAGAAGGAATGAACCAAAGCCAGTGTCGGTCAGATGTCCGAGCAGAAGCCGACTTCTGGACAAGTTGGAGATTCGTCTCTCCGGACGACACCCGTTCTCCTCTGCAGGCCCTACGGCGCGAAGTAGCTGGAGATGTCTAGCAACAGTTGCGTCAATCCGTTGGCATAGGCGTCAACCTTGCCTGCCGTGCCCGCCGGCACGATTGCCATGTTGTTGGTGACCGATCCATCCGCGGCGTTCAGCGTCGAAACCACTGGCTGGTTCTCGCCGTCCGGCCACAGCGTCAGGTAGCCCAGTGAGTGCACGGGGATGACTGTCGCATTGAATACATACGCCTGCGCCGCGCTCGTGACTCCACATTGTGAATGCACTACATCCACCGGAGGGTTCAACGTTCCAGTGAACGGCTGGCCGCTGCCCACGTGGCGCGTGTCGATGCACCCGGCACGGCGCCGCCGGATACAGCGACAGCCCACCCGTTCCTGCCGGCGCGAAGTAGCCATTGATATCGATGACTAAATCAGTATTGTTGGTCGCGTAAGCCGAGACGTCACTGCCCGTGCCTGCAACCACAATCGCAGCATTGGCAATGACATTGCCAAGAACGTCATTCAAGGTGGAGACCGTAGGTCGGGTTTGCCCCGTCGGCCACACCGTCAAGTAGCCGAGCGTACCGCTCGGCACGACGGTGAAATTCAGCGAGTAAGCAGCCGCGCTGGAGGGAATGTCGCAACTGGTGGCATTCAGTATGGGGAACTGCCGTTCGACGCCGGCTGACAGCGATGGCGGTCCCAAACCTGGGGGAAAGTTACTCTTACGCGTGTCGGCGACACGACACGGCGTCAGCGGATAGAAAGCCAGCGTCGAGCCTGTTACCGGCGCGAAGTAGCCGTTCACATCGACGATCACATTGGTCGTGTCAGTGACGTAAATGCTGACCGCTCCGCCCGTGCCCGCGGGCACGATGGCAGCGTCGGCCTTCACCCGACCATCCACCGAGTTCAATGTCGAGACCACCGGCTGCGGCTCGCCCGCCGGCCAGATCGTCAGGTAGCCCAGTTTTGGCCCCGGAACTACGGTGACGTTCGTGGAATAAACCGCCGCGTTCGGCAGCTCCGCGCAGCCGCCCTCGCCGGAAATAGCAAAGTTCTGGAACGTGCCACCTGGAATAGGACCACCGCCGCCACTCCCTGGTCGAGTATCCACCGCGCGACATGGCTGGCTAAGCGGCACGAACTGCTGCGCAACAATCGGCGGATACATGAGCACACGATTGTTATCCTGGTCGTCCACGTAGAGGTTGCCGCTGCTGTCCAGGGCGACTCCATTCGGTTGATATAAGCTGTTGGCGCTGATCCCGCCGTTGTTCCCCAGTTAGTAGTGAAGCTGCCCAACTGCCCGTAGACCCGCGTGGCGGTGGTGCTGCCGGAGGGATAGAACAGCACCCGATTGTTATAGGTGTCGCCCACGTAGAGATTGCCGCTGCTGTCCAGGGCGACTCCTTCGGGGTGATCTAAGCTGTTGGCGCTGATCCCGCCGTTGTTCCTGGTGTTGGTGGTGAAGCTGCCGAACTGCCCGTAGACCCGCGTGGCGGTGGTGCTGCCGGAGGATAAAACAGCACACGACTGTTAACGAAGTCGGCCACGTAGAGATTGCCGCTGCTGTCCAGGGCGACTCCCCATGGACCATATAAGCTGTCGGCGCTGATCCCGCCGTTGTTCCCGGTGCCGGTGGTGAAGCTGCCGCCCTGCCCGTAGACCCGCGTGGCGGTGGTGCTGCCGGCGAGATAGAACAGCACTCGATTGTTAGCGTCGTCGGCCACGTAGAGATTGCCGCTGCTGTCCAGGGCGACTGCTTGCGGAGCCGTCTAAGCTGTTGGCGCTGATCCCGCCGTTGTTCGGGGTGTTGGTAGTGAAGTTGCCGAACTGCCCGTAGACCCGCGTGGCGGTGGTGCTGCCCGAGGGGTAAAACAGCACACGATTGTTAAGGGTGTCGGCCACGTAGAGATTGCCGCTGCTGTCCAGGGCGACTCCAAAAGGCCCATATATGCTGTTGGCGCTGATCCCGCCGTTGTCCCCGGTGTTGGTGGTGAAGCTGCCGAACTGCCCGTAGACCCGCGTGGCGGTGGCGCTGCCGGAGGGATAGAACAGCACCCGATTGTTGTTGTAGTCGGCCACGTAGAGATTGCCGCCGCTGTCCAAGGCGACTCCATACGGATCCCATAAGCTGTTGGCGCTGATCCCGCCGTTGTTCGGGTTGCTGGTAGTGAAGCTGCCGCCTTGCCCGTAGACGACATCCGCGGTAGTAGACTGAGCGGACGCCGGTTGCGCCCCGACCGTACTCAAACCAACGATCAGGAGAGTAACCGCAAAGCGGATAGAGCGAGTGAACATAAATGTTGCTCCTTTTTTCTCAAAAGGCCGCAGAGGCGCATGGAGGTTTCGCTTCCAGTTTCCTGAGGGTCATCCTGTTGGGGTGAGGGTGACCGAGACTTGATGCCTGGTGGAGATGTTCCAGGCCACCGGATCCGACCACAGTAAGCCGCTGTGCGCAATTCCTTGCGCCCTCGGCTCAAAGCAGGGCCGGTTCAGTCGGACCAAAAGAAAGGGAGATGAAAGTAAGTAAGTGGCGACGACTGAGTAACGCGAGTGTACGCCCATGCTGTCAGATGTCAAGAAGATTTGGGGCGTCCCCCCCATGAATCCCCTCTTCTACAAAGCGGGAGCACTCAAGGTCCGCCACCACAACGTCTGCCTGGTAAATCAAATCCACACCGCACAGACCGAGTACGGCGAAATCGGTTTCCTCAGCATGGAATTCCTGGAGGGCGAGACCCTGTCAGCGCGCTTGAAGGCTCGAGGGAAAGTGCCTGAGGCGGAAGCACTGGAAATCGCACGCCAGGTGTGGGGAATCGCGGAGGCGCCAGCAGTGGAGTTATTCATCGAGACCTTGTGAGTGGTAGAGCACAATCCGAAAATTCATATCCAAATCCCAAGTATCCCCAAGTTGGGGCTGTTCGGCGTCAAGTTGACGAGAAACGCTAGGGCCTTATCGGAAGTGCCCCGGCGTGAAAAGGCCAAGGGGAGCGCCTCAGCGTAGTGCAGGGGCGCTTTCGATAAGGGCGTTAGAAGGAAGCCGCTGGCACGACGCTGCGCGAGCCGCTCATGTTATGGGTTTTGAATGTTGGTAGGGACGTCGACGGCGGCTTATCAGGCTTCGTCAGGTCAGGGGAATCCGGCAGAACCGCTTGGCAACAGAGCGGAGATGAGCTGTTGGGGTCTTCACTTAGACGGTTGTAACGACAGTTTTCGGCTGCCAAGGCACACGTATTGTGCGCACGCCGAAGCGAGCATGCCTTTCGTCAAACGGACTGCCTCGCTAGGAGCTATCAAGGATATAGACCTGGTGCCTTTGTTCTTGCTGGATCTGGGCGGTGGTTAGCAACTCCACAACGCGCATTGGGCTACCGCAAACCGGACACTGCCAGACAGCAGTTGCAACGGGGTTCGCTTCGGCAGGCGGAGCCGCGACCGCGAGTAAGCTCCGGCAAAGCGGCAACAATTCCCGGCGCCGGCGATTAGCGAACCAGCCAAAGTAGCGGATGCGTGGCAGACCCTTGGGCAGAACATGCTGTAAGAACCGGCGCAGAAACTCTTCCAACGTCAGGGTCATGGCACGGCACGTACTGTGATGCGCGTAGTCCTTCCAACGAAAGGTGACGTGATCGCCATCCACTGATAGAAGGCGATGATTCGAGATGGCCACTCGATGGGTATAGCGGGCCAGGTACTGAAGCACATGCTCTGGCCCGCCAAAGGGAGCCTTGGCATAAACGACCCAGTCTTCCCGAAACAGAGTGCGCAAGAAAGCTGCGAATGCCTTCTCATTCGCCAAGACTGACACGGGCCAAAGAAGACAAGTTGCTTCCTCTGAAAAGCCCGCCGTAGTCCGGCCACAAACTTCCGGCGGAAAACGCGACTGAGTACTCTCACTGGTAAAAAGAAATGGGGTGCTGAGCGGATCCACCGCGAGTGATCAGGCGACAGTCCCCCACCCGGTACGACACAGTGGATGTGCGGGTGTCGCTGCAGAGTCTGTCCCCACGTATGCAGAATGCTGAGGAAGCCGATCTCGGCACCGAGGCGAGCCGGATCGGCCGCAACTTCCAGCAGCGTTGCGGCACTGGCATCGAACAAGAGCCCAAATAGATGCTGCTTGTTTTGCCAGATCAAGGGGACCAGCGCGTGCGGCACGCTGAAGACCAGGTGGAAGTAGCAAACCGGCAACAGTTCGCGTCGCCGGGCGCACAACCACTTCTCCCTGGCATTGGTCTGGCACTTCGGACAATGCCGGTTGCGGCAGGAGTTGTAAGAGATGGCCTGATGCCCACAGCGAACACATTGATCGCGATGGCCACCGAGTGCGGCCGTGCGGCAACGCGCGATTGCGCGAAGCACTTTGAGCTGGGTCCAGGTGAGCGAATCGCAATAACGTTCGAGAAACTTGTCTCCTGCCCTGCGGATGATATCGGCCACCTCCCAGGGTGGTCGTGTCATGCCTGATAATCGTCCGGCCGCTTTCGTGAAAAGCGTTGGCTAGTGACGCTGATTTGATCCAGTGGGTTCGGTGCGGCGTGCAGGTGGCGCTGCGACATGTGGAGATACAGAGTGGTATGTTCCAGGTTCGCATGGCCCATCAGAAGCTGGATCGTCCGCAGGTCGGTTCCTGATTCCATCAGGGTTGTCGCGAAGCTGTGGCGGAGTGTATGTGCGCCAACCCTCTTCTTGATTCCGGCGCGCTTGGCGGCTTCGCTGCAGATGTACCAGATCGTGTGATCGGAGATGGGCTGCTCGATCCCGCGATGCCCTTCCGTGCTGGGAAACAAATAATCCTGGGGCCGCTTCCATCGCCAGTACTCACGCAAAGCTTCGAGCAGCTTCGTTGTCATGGGCACATCACGATCTCGGGAACCTTTGCCCTGGCGAACATGGATAACCATGCGTTCGCTGTCCACGTCACTCACCTTGAGAAGGGATGCCTCCGTGCGGCGAATGCCCGTAGCATAGAGAACCATGAGGATGGTGCGATGCATGAGGTTCGGAGCAGCCTCGATCATGCGGCTGACTTCTTTAGGACTCAGCACGACCGGCAGTTTTCGGGGAGTCTTCGGAAAGATCAAGTCATCGTAGGCGATGTCCCGCCGCTTCAGTGTCTTCTTGTAGAGAAAACGCAGCGCCGACATGCGTCCCTCGACCGTGCCGGGGGCAAGCTTCTTATCGCGGAGTAAATACGTTTCAAACTGCCGGATCTCGTCCCCGCCTAAGCGTTCCGGCGATTTTCCGAAGTAATCCGCGAACTGTTTGATGGCGAGGATGTAGCCGCGGGTCGTGGCTGGCGAGTAGTTACGGCGCTGGAGTTCGTCCAGCACGCGTTGGCGAAGTGAGGTCACAGAAATCTCCTTTCTCTGTGACCCACACTATGTCACCTACTCCAACCATGCTGGATCCGCCGTACGCGGTAGCGTCCGCCGCGCCAGCGGGTTAGTTCTAACGCCCTATCCGTTGAAGTGGCGGTCTCATCCCATCTGTCCGGAGTCAACTTGACGGGAAACGCCCATTCCGCTGAAGTGGACGGCCAAACTCCCGGGAAGTCTTAGTGCTGTATCTGAAGCGCCCACCGCGAAACAGTCGGCAGTCGCATGATCCTTGGGGGGCGCTTCGGATACAGCACTAAGACATCTCACAACTAACCGCCCTACTGGCTGTCTTCCGAGTATGCTGTCGCGCATCGATTCCTGAACTGTAAGGCATCTCCCATAAGTGAGGACACGAATGCCCCGGTCACCGCGCCTATCGAGCACTACACGAGAAGGCCCACCTGGAGTACCATATCCGCGCTATGAAAATACGCAGCAAAGTCTTCGCCCTTCTCCTTTTCAGTGCTTCCATGCTGTATCCGCAAGGTCAGGCGCCCGCCGCGGCCACGGGAGGTCCGCAGGCCGCGGAGCGGCTTGCGGCCGACACCTCAAAGACGACGGTGATGGGAAATACATTCATCGCTCCAAAGGACTGGACGGTGACGGTGAAAGGTCCGGCGACAATTCTGGAAGCTCCGGAGGGAGGTTCGTGGGTTGCGCTGGTGGACGTTGCGGCCAAGGACGATGACGAAGCGCTGGCCGAGGCGTGGAAGGCCTACCGGCCGGAGGCGAAGTGGCCGGTACTGGTGAGCAACGATCTTCCCGACCGCGATGGCTGGAGTAAGCGCCGCGCGTATGACTACCGGACCTCGCCGAACGAGAAGCGCAGCGTGGCCGCGGTGGTCGAATACGCTGGCATGACGTGGACGGTAGTAATCGAAGACATGGCCGACGCTGTGGCTGAGAAGCGCGGCGGGCAGCTGGGGGTGGCGCTGGGAAGGCTGTTGCCGAAGGGCTATTCGCGGGAATCGTTCGCCGGCAAAAAGGCGAACACGCTGGACCAGGCACGGATTACAGAGCTGGGCCGTTTCATCGAGCAAGGACAAAACGAAACGGAAGTTCCTGGAGTCGCTCTCGGACTGGTACAGGACGGGAAGGTGATTTTTGCCGATGGTTTTGGCGTGAAGGAGCTGGGCGGCACCGCGAAGCCGGATGGCGAGACGCTGTTTATGATCGCGTCGAACACCAAGGCATTGACCACGCTGATGCTGGCCAAGCTGGTAGACGAGCACAAGATGAACTGGGATACGCAGGTTACGACGCTGTATCCCGATTTCAAGCTGGGGGACGCAGCAACTACCAAGAGCGTGCTCGTCAAGCAGCTGATCTGCGCCTGTACCGGGATGCCCCGGCAAGACATGGAGTGGCTCTTCAACTACGGGAAGATGACTCCGCAGAGTTCCATGACGCTGCTGGGGACGATGCAGCCTACGTCGAAATTCGGCGAGCTATTCCAGTATTCGAACCTGATGGCCGCTGCCGCAGGGTACACCGGCGGACACGTACTGTATCCCAACATGGAAGTTGGCAAGGCCTATGACAAAGGCATGCAGCTACTGGTGTTCGATCCGCTGGGGATGAGCGAGACCACCTTCGACTTTGAGAAGGCACAGAAGGCAAACCATGCCGGGCCGCACGCGCCCGACATCGATGGAAAACCCGCGAAGGCGCTGATGGCAGCCAATTACTCGGTCATTCCGCTGCGGCCGGCAGGTGGGGCGTGGAGCAGCGTTAACGACATGCTGAAGTACGTTTCAATGGAACTGGCCGACGGCAAGCTGCCGGATGGCAAGACTTACATCGACGCGGAGCCTCTGCTGGAACGTCGCAAGCCGCAGGTGTACATGAGCAAGGACGATTCGTACGGCATGGGATTGATGGTGGATAAGACGTACGGAGTTCCGGTGGTCCATCATGGTGGAGACCTGATTGGCTATCACAGCGACATGATTTGGCTGCCGCAGCAAAACGTCGGAGCCGTGATCCTGACCAATGGCAACCCCGGGTGGCTGATCCGGAGCCGCTTCCGCCGTAAGCTGCTGGAGGTTCTCTTCGATGGACATCCCGAGGCCGACAATCTGCTGGCGGCGGATGCCAAGAGCTATTTCGCCGACATCGCTGCGGAGCGCAAGCTTCTGACCGTGCCAGCGGACGCTACCGAAAGCACGAAGCTGGCGAAGCACTATTGGAATGCGTCCTTAGGAGATATCGACGTGAGCATAGCGAGTGGGCAGACGTACTTCGACTTCGGCGAATGGAAGACTGAAGTCGCGACCAAGAAAAATCCCGACGGGACGCTCTCTTTCGTGACCATCGTGCCCGGAATGGAGGGATTCGAGTTCGTGGTCGGCACCGGCGCGAAGAAGACGCTGATCACGCGAGATGCTCAGCATGAGTACTTCTTCGAGGAGAAGTAGCCGGGATAGATCCAACAGTTCCCACGTCGCGCGCTTGCAGCCGAAGAACAGAATGCGCTGGTTCTTGTGAAGCCGCGCGGGAGCACAACTCAGCGAAGCGTTTGGCCGGGGGGGCAAGTTGACGAGTAACGCCTATTCCGCTGAAGTGGACGGACAAACTCTCAGGAAGTCCTGTTGTGGGAGATCTGCCGCTGATAATTCACGGAGACTACACACCAGCGACAATGTGACTGAAAACAGCACCGTTCAGAGCTGGGCGGGTCCGGATTAAAGCCTTCATCAAATGTACATAGACGTTGGTCCTATGTACATCGATGATATACTGGCGACAACAGGGGGTGATTCGGTGACCACAGCGACCAAACGAACTCACAAACACTTTCAATTGGATTCTGCCAAGATCAAGCGCGCCCAGAGAGCGTTGCGCGCAAAAACCGAAACCGAGGCCATCGAGCGCGCTCTGGACTTCGCGATTGCGGAACACGAGAAGAACCGCTTGGTTCTTCAATCCACTGAGCATTTTATCAAGAGTGGTATTGAGATTAAGGATGTCTACGGCACCCTGGTTGGCTAGATGCAGCCCGCACTCTTCGACACTTCCTTATATATAGCCGCTCTGCGTCGGGGAGACGACGCGGCTCTCGCCCTCAGGCGGGTAGCTGCCGACGCACCACTGTGGTTGAGTTCGGTAGTTCTCGAAGAACTCTACGCCGGCGCTGGCGACCGGGAGCGGCGCGTGGTGGAGCGGCTGGAACGAGATTTTGACAGAGTTAAACGGCTCCTGGTACCCAATCTCAGCGATTGGACTCAAACCGGCCGAGTGTTAGGTCGCCTGGCCTCCAAGTACGATTACGAACAAATCGGGCAGGGGCGGCTGACCAACGACGCACTGATCGCGATGAGCGCCGGGCGGCTAGGCATCCGCGTGCTCACCGCCAATGAGCGCGACTACCGCCGGCTCGCCGAGTTTCGTGCATTTCAGTGGCAGGTGACCACCGTCTAAGACTGTGGTTCATCAAAACTAAACGCAGCCCGGTTTTCGCTGCGAGAAGCGCTTTCCTTAGACAGAGGGCGGCCCCGCATAGCGGACCTTCGGCCAGTCTTACCATCTTGGAATCGTGTGAGAGTTAAACTGCCAAGATCCAGCGTGAATCTACCTCTGTGACCCTGATCCAACGAGTTTAGTTCGCAGCCGCAGATTGCTAGGCCGCAACGGTATAGCGGTGATGCAGGCCACCGAGTCGTGGCAACGAGATGACCTTGTGGCGATTCGAAGGCACGGATGCTGGAACTCGACCACCGGGAGTGTCCTTACCAAGTCCGAGATGAGTTCGATCCTCGTGGTAATAGCGAACCTACTCGTTCAGCAACCGTCTCAGATGTCTCCGATTCAGCACGATCACATGATCCAGGAGGTCTCGACGTACACTGCCAATCCAGCGCTCCGCAATTCCGTTCTGCCAAGGGCTGCGGAATGTGGTCCGAATCGGTTGGCTGCCCATCGCCTTCACGGTCGCGACCACATCGGCACTGAACTTGGAGTCCCGATCGAAGATCAGGAAGCGCTGCGGCTGTTGGCTGTATTCCCAAGTCTCGTGCAACTGCAGGGCAACCCAAAGCACGCTGGGATTGCGAGTCACGTTGCAGTGCAGGATTTGACGTCGATCGTGGCCGATCACGAAGAAGCAGCACAGAATGCCGAAGGTCAGTGTCGGCACCGTGAAGAAGTCCATCGCTGCGATCGCCTCGCGATGATTACGAAGAAAAATCAGCCAGCGCCTGACGGGATCGGGAGGTCTTGGGGCTCGCCGAACCCAGCGCGAAACTGTTGGTTCCGATAGATCGAAGCCGAGCTTGAGCAACTCGCCATGAATGCGGGGCGCTCCCCAAGTTGGATTTTCCGCAACCATTTGAAAAATTAAGGCTCGAATTTCTTTGCTCACTGGCTTTCGACCTCCCGTTGCTCTGGCCCTCGAAAGCCATTTCCAGTACAGCCGAAAACCCGCGCGATGCCAGTTGATAACGGTTCTGGGTGTCACCAGGATGAGAGGTTCTTTCCATCGAACCCAGAGTCTTCGCAACACGACCCAGAACAGCTTGTGTGACGCAGTGAGTCGTCGGCGAGGGCGCTGAGCGTGAAGAGCCAGCAGCTGCTGACGCAGAGCAAGGTTTTCGAGGATGAGGTCCTCGCGGGACCTGAATGCACTAACGACCCAGCCGACGAAGTGCCGGAGCCACCTGATCATGCTAAGAATCCTACCGGACCGTTGCCAATCGAGCTTGGTGCCAAGTCGTTGATATTGCGGGTGTACGATGTTTTGATGAATGACAACGGTGGGGAAATCTACAACAAGAGTTGATAGTTTTGGGATGGAATTATTATGACCGACACTACGGCAGTCACCGCCTGGCGGAACTTGCCTCACAATGCAAGGGCGCATTCCTGGTACGCAGGCGAAACGTAATTGCGATGACAGAATCGATCGCGAGTGAAGTCGTGACTGCGGACGGTGCTCGCAGAAATCGGCGGGAGCGACAGCTGTTGTGCTACTGGCAAGTATGGCGGACCATCGGGATCAATCTACTTACGGGTCCGGTAGAACACCGCTCCCAGGCACGAGATTCCGGCCAGGGCGATGTAAACAAGATCAGAGCCGCCTTCGGGCAGTTTGTTGACGCTCTGAGCAAAAACCTGCGGCGCCGCAATGAACAAAACCACGACTGCGAATGATGCATTTCGTACGAGGGTCTTCATCGATTACTCCCCCTCCCGAATCGCAAACGCCGGGGGATGTGCAATAAGTTACGGCCAACCTAGACCGCATTTGATTGGAACACTAATTCGCCTGTTAGGGAAGGCTGATAATTCTTGCGACCGGTTGCAAGCGCTTGCAACCGCACGCCTACCCTAATGAAATAAAAGAGAGATAGCGGCGCCACATTAGTGATGATATGGGGATAACTATGTTGCCGTGGTAACTGAACGCGCCTGGACGGTGTACTATGGTGCCGTTTTCGAGGTCAAAAGGAAATTCGTGCTTAAATCAGTTGGTTCGCGAGCCGCGGCTGTGTTCGTCGCGGGCGGTCTTGTGCTATTGCCCGCCGCTCTGGCGTCAGCCCAGACATTTCAGGTGCTACACAACTTTACCGACGGAGCCGACGGTGGTACCCCGAACGGCTTGGCCATTGACCGCGCCGGCAACCTGTATGGCACCACAGGAGGTCCGGGAAACTGCGTAAACGGCGGAGTCTGTGGAGGTGTTTTCAAATTCGCGCGCGAACGATCGGGGTGGATTCTAACCTCCCTGTATCATTTTCGCGGCGGCAGCGACGGAAGCTGGCCGAACGCCACTGTAACGATTGCTCCTGACGGCACTCTGTATGGCACGACGACATCGGGTGGTGGCGGAAGGTGCAGCTACGGCGGGATACCTGGCTGCGGAACCGTTTATCACCTCCAGCCTTCAGGCCACATCTGCTCTTCCGTCTCTTGTCCTTGGAACGACACCATCCTTTATGCTTTTCAGCCCATTCCAGATGTCCAAAATCCCTATTCGGAAGTTACATTAGACGCGGCGGGAAATGTTTTTGGTACGGGTACCTTCGGTGGCGGCCTCGATCTGTATGGTGGCGGGGCCTACAAACTCACCCGCTCTCAAGGCACCTGGAGCTATGACTTGCTCTATAGCTTTAGCGGGCCGGATGGCGAAAGAGTCTACAATCCCGTGCTGTTGGATCAGGCTGGAAATATCTATGGCACTACCGACCTTGGCGGTGAACACCAAGCTGGCGTGGTCTTTGAATTGTCGTCATCCGGTTCCGGCTGGACCGAAGATATTCTGCATACCTTTGGTCCTGCGCCCGACGGCGCCGGTCCGGAGGGGCTGATTTCCGATTCAGCAGGCAATCTCTACGGCGCGGCAGCAGCAGGAGGTGCGCACGGCAGCGGAGCGGTCTTCGAACTTTCGCCCAGCGGCAGCGGTTATACCTATTCCGTGCTCTACGACGGTTTCTACAGTCCCGTGGGTGGAGGTGGGCCACGCGGCCCGCTGGTGATGGACTCTGCCGGAAATCTCTATGGCACCACCTCCGGAACGGGCAGGTACTCCTTCGGTTTGCTCTTTGAGCTCAGTCCGAACGGTACTGGCTGGACCTTCACCGATCTTCATGATTTCACTGGCACCGACGACGGAGAGAGCCCTCAGGGCATGCTGGTCGTCGACAGCAGCGGCAATGTCTACGGCGTAACCGCCGGCGGCGGCGCGTACACCTTCGGAGTCATCTGGGAACTCACACCGTAAGCAGTTGCCTAGTTCAAGAAATTTGCAAGATTCGACTGGCCAACCACAAAACATGGTCGGTCAGGACAATCGAGAAGCGGCCGCTCGCAGTTGTGCAAGCTCCGCCAGCACGTGGGCAGCATACGCCGAGGAACATTGCTGGGCGCTGCATAGCGGTTGGAATTCTTGCATTCAATCTCCAGCCCGATGCTCAGCCCGATGAGAGCCAGACTTACATGTACTTATAGGCAGTTAGCAGCCCCTATGAGCCTTTGTAAGTTGTTGAAAACAAATTGAGTTACGAATTCACACGGTGGAAGTCACAGGTTCGAATCCTGTAGCGCCCACCATCTTCATCTGCTTGCCGCATAATCACTTGCGTGTGGCTCAGTCTATGACGAGGTCTCGGATTGAATTAGCGAGATGACTTGAGCCGTCTCATACTCCATCGCACAGATAGCTGAACGTTTTTAAAAAGGCGGCCTCACAGCCCTCCGTGGAACCGTCCGAAAGCGCGGGCCAGCATCAGCGACATAATCAAGATGCCTGCTCCGAGGACAAGCATATGGCGGGTGCTGCGCAGACTGAAGGTGCCGACACGACAGATGAGCAGGTAGGCGACGGCCAGGTTGAAGAGTCCCCATAAGACATTGACTGTTGAGGAGGACAGGCCTACTCCGGGTGGCGATGCGAAGGGACTCTGGAAAGCATACCCAGAAATCCCATTGCCGAGATGAGGCAGCGTGTTCGCGAGGAATGCGCCCCCAAAGAAATACGCGACATAGTGGTACCAGCGCATTATTCTCCCTCCAAATGTCCTCTTATAGGTTTATAGGTTGTGAGCGAAACCGTCCAAGCATCGGGATGGATCAGGCGAGTCAGGTCGTTATTGGCTTGCTCAAAATATCGGGCTACCGCGCTCGCATGGCAGCGATGGCCTTGACGGCCATGGCCTCCAACACTTGCTGGTTCACATCAGCAATTTTCTTGATATAGAGGCAGCCTTTGCCCTTACTGTGCTTGCCGAGTTTTGCGAGTAGAGCCTCAGAATCGCTGGACGCCGTCATGTTATACAAAACAATTGCCGCTTTACGCGGCGAAAACGCGATGAGCGGCATATCGCCCTCGCGACCGCTGTCGTACGTGTAATGGTAGCTGCCGAAGCCTATGATGGCTGGCCCCCACATCTTCGGCTTCTCGCCGGCGGCGCTCTGGAGCAACTTAACGAGTGCCTTGGCGTCTGCGCGTCTGTTGGGGTCTGTGAGAGCGTCAATAAACGCTGACACACGTAATTTGGTGGGCTTGGTTTTGTTGTCCGCCATTTCTTCCGCCTTCCGTCGCTCTCAGGCTAATCCAGTTGAACAAAAAGTGCACGCGGAGACTACGCCCCAACGACTTGCCGGCACACTTAAAAAGAGGTGCGGCGCGCTGAATAACTGGATGAAAGCGCCGGTCCATTATGCTCCCGTATAATCCCAATAACTTCAGCAACTCGCGCACATCACATGGTGACTCCCGACTACAAGAGCTTCCTGCAACTCAGCCGTGACGCCTCGCTCATCCCAGTGGCGAAAACTCTGAGCGCCGATTTGTTGACGCCGGTCGGGGCGTTCTTGAGCTTGGCCGCTAAGCAGAAGTATGCATTTCTGCTGGAGTCGGTCGAAGGCGGCGAGAAGATCGGCCGCTACACTTTTTTGGGCGCGCAGCCGCGAATGGTGGTGACCGCGCGGGGCAGTTCACTGGAGATTCGGCGGAATTCCTCGGTGGAGCGTCGCCAGGGCAACGTCATCGAATTCTTGCGCAGTTGCTTGCGCCAATATCATCCGGCGACCTTGCACAACTTGCCGCCCTTCACTTCAGGCTGCGTCGGATACTTCGCCTACGACATGGTGCGGCAGTTCGAACGCCTTCCCGAACATGCCAAGGATGACGTTGGCCTGCCGGATTGTGTGTTCACTTTTTACGACAGGTTGCTGGCGTTCGATCACCTGCGGCACCAAGTCCACATCATCGCCGCGGCCGACGTAAGCGCCGAATCGCCGCGGAAAGCCTACGATCGCGCCCTTGCTGACATTGCGGCCATCGAGGCCAAACTCGCCCGTGGAGTGCGGGCCCACAATTTTGACTGGTCAAGCAGCGAGAGAAAGAAGCCGATTAAGGTCCACAACGCGACTTCGCACGATAAGTTTGTTGCCAGTGTTCGCCGGACCAAGGAGTACATTGCCGCCGGCGATGTCTTTCAGGTCGTGCTCTCCCAGCGCCTCGACTTCAAGCCGCCCGCCGAACCGTTTCAGATCTATCGCGCGTTGCGCACCGTGAATCCTTCTCCGTACATGTTCTACCTGCAACTGGACGACATACAGGTTGTGGGCGCGTCGCCGGAAATGCTGGTACGCGTGTCGGGACGCAAGCTGGAATATCGCCCGATCGCCGGCACGCACAAGCGGGGAGCAACTCCAGCCGAAGACGAACAGCTGACAACGAAGTTGCGCGGCGATGAGAAAGAGCGCGCCGAGCACGTGATGCTGGTGGATTTGGGACGCAACGACCTGGGCCGGGTGAGCGAATATGGAAGCGTGAAGGTGCGTGACCTGATGTACGTTGAGAAGTATTCGCACGTGATGCACCTGGTCTCGGCGCTGGAGGGCGAGCTGCGCGGTGACCTCGACGCCCTCGACGCGTTGGCCGCCTGCTTTCCCGCGGGCACCTTGAGCGGGGCGCCCAAAGTTCGCGCCATGGAGATCATCGAAGAGTTGGAGCCGGTGCGGCGTGGTGTCTACGGCGGATCTATCCTATACGCCGATTACGCAGGCAATCTGGATTCGTGCATTGCCATTCGCACCATGGTTCTGCATCGCAATCGTGCCTATGTTCAGGCGGGAGCGGGCATCGTCGCTGATTCCGATCCCGAAAGCGAGTATCAGGAGTGCATGAACAAGGCGAGCGCGCTGTTAAAGGCGTGCGAAGCCAGTGGCTAAGATAGTTTCGAGTTTCACGTTTCGAGTTTCAAGCAAAAGCCGTGTTTCAGTTTGGAGCTAAGAGTGTCCCACTCCTATGAAGAGTTAATTGCGTGGCAGAAGTCTATGCTGTTGGTAAGAAATGTCTACTTGCACACTCGTGCATTCCTAAAGGAAGAGGTATACGGTTTGGCGGCGCAGTTGCGTCGCGCAGGAGTATCGGTGCCGAGCAACATAGCGGAAGGCCAAGGCCGGTTGTCGAAAAAAGAATTTAAACACTTCCTGTCCTTGTCCCGAGGGTCGCTTCTCGAAGTCGAGACACAAGTGCTAATCCATGCAGACCTTCATTACCTCAGCTCCGACATCGCCCTCGATCTTGAAACTCAAGCGCAAGAAGTGCTGCGAATCATCAACGCGCTGATGAATTCACTTCAATGTTAAGAACGCCCGATTGGCCTCAATGTCCGAACTCGAAACTCGAAACTTGAAACTCGAAACTGACCCATGGTCTTCGTTTTAGACAATTACGACTCGTTCACCTACAACCTGGTGCAATATTTCGGCGAACTGGGTGAGGAGGTGGTCGTCCGCCGCAATGATCAAATCACGGTTAGCGGCATCGAAGCCCTTCATGCCGATCGTATCGTGATTTCTCCAGGACCTTGTACGCCGCAGGATGCCGGCATCAGCATCGAACTGATCCGCCATTTTGCGGGACGCGTGCCTCTGCTTGGAGTGTGCCTCGGCCATCAAGCGATTGGCGCAGCCTTCGGTGGCAAAGTCGTGCGTGCTGCCAACCTCATGCATGGCAAGACTAGCTCCGTCGAACACGATGGCAAATCAATTTTCCGCGGCATTCCGTCGCCCATGACGGCGACCCGTTATCACTCGCTGATCGTGCAACAGAAAGATCTGCCGGCCGAGCTGGAAATTTCAGCCACTTGCGCTGAACGGGATGGCGACCACGTGATCATGGGACTGCGCCACCGCAAGTTCCCAGTCGAAGGCGTGCAATTCCATCCCGAGAGCGTGCTCACCGAGCATGGCCGGCAAATCGTTCGCAACTTTATGGAGCTTTGAAGCCTCGACCGGCCCGAATGGCCGCCAGTTGGCATCACGCAGGTTAGAATTCTCGCGTGCCCAATTCAACCAGCGCAGCCGACGAGCAGACGCGCCAAGCCCGCCTTACGCTCCTGCAGCGGATACAAGTCGCGCTGGTCTCGTGGATTGCGGCTGCGGTGGTGGGCGTCATTGGCCGCACCCTGCGTATGACCATCACCTTCGAAGAGGGATCCATTGGCGGCCTCAACCACGTTTCTCCCGGCATTTATCCCTTCTGGCACCGCTGCGTGCTGCCGGCGACGTGGCTGTTCCGCAATCGCGGCATCGGCGTGCTCACCAGCCTCAGCCGCGACGGTGAATACATCGCGCGCGTCATTAGCCACTTCGGCTTTGTGCCAGTGCGTGGCTCCAGTTCGCGCGGAGGCTGGCGCGGCCTGATGGAAATGGAAACCATGGTGAAAGCCGGCGATGCCGTAGCTTTCACCATTGACGGTCCCCGCGGTCCGCGCTACGTCGCCAAGAAGGGCCCGGTAATGCTGGCGCGAATGACCGGCATCCCCATCACGGCGTTCTACGTTGCCTTGGAGAGGGCCTGGGTCCTGAAGACATGGGACGCCATGCTCATCCCCAAACCGTTTTCGCGCGCCTATGTGCGCGTGGCGAAAAATATATTCATCTCGCCGGACGCCGACGATGCGGCTCTCGATCGCAACCATGCCGAGATGCAGGCTTCGCTGGAACGCATCACGGCTTTCGCGGAGGCACAGTTTTCGGCACGCCCCGATTGACACCCCATTGCCCCCCTGAGTACATTCGAGTCTCATTCCTGAATCAGTTCGGTCCAGGATTGTTCCTTGCCAATCAATGTTCGCGCGTTCCGTCATTTCATCGGCGGAACTGGGAAGCGGGTGAAAAGCCCGCGCTGCCGCGCAACTGTAAGCGAGTTTTGGTGGATCGGCCACTGTGCAAACGGGAAGGCCCCCGCCGCTGTCCGCGATGAAAATCGCAACTCGCAAGCCAGGAGACCGGCGCGAACCACGTCACCAACCCCTTTCGCGTGCAAAGGAGAGTGTCATGTTCAGCGTTCGTCTCTCGATTATTGTTCGTGAAGTTCTCGTCGCACTGCTGTTCTCTACTTCAGCTCTCGCTTCCGATTTCAAAATAGCCGTGCAGAGCCCTTCCGGCGAACGTGTCGCCGGCGTGCAAGTCAGCTTGTATCGCGTCACCGACCACGTCGGCGTGGGAGTGCAAACCACCACCGGCGACGGCACGGCGACTTTCCCGCATCTCGCCGACGGAGAATATCGGGTGGTGGTGCTGGCACCGGGATTCGCCGAGCAATCGCAACAAATTACCATTCCCACGACGGCAAACCTCACCGTCGAACTAAAGCTGGCGACGACGCCGCAAACCGTTGTGGTCTCCGCTACTGCTACCCCGGCAACGCCGGAGCAGACGGGCACTTCGGTTGGAGTGCTGACCGCTGAGCAGCTGAACACGATCAATCCGGTCTCGGCCCCAGAGGCCTTGCTTTACATTCCTGGAGCGATTGTCAGCAGCACCGGGCGGCGCGGCAATCTAGCCAGCCTGTTCGTCCGCGGAGGCGAATCCAATTACAACAAAGTGTTGGTGGATGGTGTGCCGGTGAACGATCCTGGCGGCATCTTTGACTTCGGGGTGGTCCCCATGAACAACGTTGAGCGGCTCGAAGTGGAGCGCGGTCCCGAGAGCACGGTGTACGGTTCGGATGCCATGACCAGCGTGGTGCAGCTTTGGACCGCGACCGGAAGCACGCGCACCCCCGAAATTCAATTCGGCGCCGACGGCGGAAATTTCTCCACGGCCAACGGCTATGCGTCGCTGGCAGGGGCGCGCAGAATTTTCGACTACAACGCCTTCGCAAACCAGTTCGACACCGAAGGCCAGGGAGTGAATGACGCCTATTCCAATTCACTGCAAGGCGGAAATCTTGGTGTGCGACTTTCCGATCGCGTGGCATTTCGCTTGCGCGCGCGTCACTACAACAGTTGGACAGGCGTTCAGTCGAACTGGTGGTTTAACGGGAATCCCGCGCTGCCGCCTGATCCGAACCAGTATGCTCACCAGAACAACTTTCTGGTTAGCGGCGATATCACGGTCAGCGGGCCAGGCGCATGGCAGCACCAGTTCAGCGGCTTCGAGTATCACCACGCCGCGCTTAACGTGAATCCTGTTGACGATCCTGACCGGCCATTCGACAGCGCTTTCAACAGCCTGGCCAACTACAACATCGCCGGTTTCGCTTATCAGGGAATCTACAGTCCGCGGTCGTGGGCGCAAACTACGCTGGGTTACAACTTTGAAGACGAGAACGGGTACATCAACAACAGTTCGGACTTTGGAATCACCACGACCCACGGGCTGCGCTTCAACAACTATTTGTTCGCGCAGCAAACCATTGTGTGGCGACGGTTGTCGGTTTTGGCAGGTGTCGGCTACGTGAACAACAGCAGTTTTGGCGGCAAGGTCAGCCCACGGGCATCATTGACGTTTCTGGCCCTGCGCGGAAACACTTTGTTCAGCGGCACGCGCCTGCACGTTGGCTATGCTCAAGGCATCAAGGAACCCAGCTTCGAGCAAACCTTTGGTATCACCGGCACATTTCCCACCTTGCCGAATCCTAACCTGCAACCAGAACAGAACCGGGCCATCGAAACCGGGGTGGTGCAATCGCTGTTCAACAATCGCGTCTCGCTCAGCGCCGTGTACTTTCACAACCAGTTTCGCGACCAGATCGAATACGAGTACAACTCGGTCACCAACACCAGCCAGTATGTAAACTTCAATCGCGCGATGGCGCAGGGCGCCGAAGTGGTGCTGAGCGGCCGTGTTGCCAACCATCTGTCCGCGACCGCCGCTTACACTTACACCTCAACCCAAATTCAACAGGCGCCGCCCTGCGATCCGAACGCGGGATGCGATCCGCGCATCTACGGTACTGGCGCTCCGCTGCTGCGCCGCCCTAAACAAGCTGGCATGCTGTTGCTGAACTATACCCGGCAGCGGTGGAGCGGATTCCTTGGGATCACAGCGGTCGGACAACGTCCAGACTCCGACTTCCTCTTCGGATTTATTACGCCGATTTACTATGCTGCCGGTTACGCTCGGGTCGATTTTGGCGGCTGGTACGCCATGAATCATCACGTCACAGCGTACGCTAATGTGAATAACGCGCTGAACAATCACTACAACGAGGTGCTGGGATATCCCGCATTGCGGGCGAACTTCCGCGCCGGGATGCGCTTCACTTTTGGAGGAGAATGAGGGCCGAATGCTCGCGCTGAGGAGGGAACAGCAAGCTATACAGCCCTAGCCTTTTCCTTGTCCAACGCCGATGGGATGGTGGTTCTTCAACCGGATCGCGCGCAGCTTGTCCACATGATGATCGCTCAGCGGTTGCTGCTTGCCCAGCAAATGAGTGACCAGGGCAATCTTGGCAAAGTGCTCCACGGTTTCCATGTTCATGTAGGCATTCAGCAGGTCTGCGCCGCACGTGACCACGCCGTGGTTCGCCATCAGGATGGCATCATGCTCGGCAACCAGAGGCGCCAGCACCTCGGCGAGCTCTGGCGTGCCGGGAGTTTCGTAGTTTGCCAGCGGCACCGAGCCCAGGGTCACGATGATCTCCGAACACAATGCAGTATCGAGCGCCATGCCGGCAGCGGCATAACCAGTCGCCGTAGGAGGATGCGCGTGCACCACTGCGCCGACATCCGGACGCAGCTTGTATATCAATAAGTGCATGGCGATCTCGCTGGACATCCCCCGCGAGCCACTTACTTTGTTGCCACGCGGATCTACGATCACCAGGTCTGACGGGTCCATCAGGCCCTTACACATCAGGGTCGGTGTGCACAGCACACTTCCGTTCTCTAAACGCACCGAGAGATTGCCATCGGTGGCCGCCACCAGACCGGTCTGGTGCAGCATCTTGCCGAAGTGAACAATCTCGTCCCTATGCTGTTGCTCGGTCTTCATGTAATTGGGCCTAAACGCTGGAAAACTCTCGTTTCCTATCCTACCGCAGGAGACCGTTTCCGCAAAAATCATTCGTCGCAAAAAACCGTTTTAAACACGGAGAACACGGAGGACACCGAACAAATGAGGGTCTCCTTTAAAATAAGAAAAATTCCTCTGTGTCTCTCGTGCCTCTGTGGTTAGGCCCTCTCAGGCATAATCTCTTTGTGCTGATTTCCGATTTCGACTATCGCCTGCCCGAGGAGCTAATTGCGCAAGAAGCGCTCTCCGACCGGGCTGCCGCGCGGTTGCTTCATTTCAAGCGTGGTGACGATCACCTCGACGACCTCGTGTTTCGCAACTTTCCGCAATTGCTGCGGCCCGATGATTTGTTGGTTCTTAACAATACGAAGGTGTTGCCCGCGCGTCTCTTCGGACATCGTAGCGGCTCGCGGGCGCAGCGGCTTTCGCCTGAAAATCCCGCAGGGAAAACATTCCTGCGTGGTCGTGTCGAAGTACTGCTGACCAGGCAGATATCTGCCCATCCGCCGGAGTGGGAAGCGCTGGTCCACCCGGGCCGCAAGCTCGGACTGGGCGAGCGCGTCTATTTTGGCGAGGAGGCTTCCGAATCGTCGCACGACCTAGCAGCCGAAATCGTGGGCCGCGGCACTTTTGGCGAGCGCCATCTTCGCTTCGATCCCGTGGCCGACTTCTTCGGCGTGCTCGATCGCATCGGCCACATTCCATTGCCGCCCTACATCGATCGTCCCGACATCGCCTCCGACCGGGAGTCTTATCAGACGATTTACGCGAAACCGCTGGGCTCGGTTGCCGCGCCGACAGCCGGCCTGCACTTCACGTCGGAGATTCTTGAGCGGATTGCCCAGCAGGGAACTGAGATGGCTGAAATCACGCTGCATGTGGGATTGGGGACGTTTCAACCCGTACGCGAAGAAGTGGTGGAGCAGCACAAACTGCATCGCGAGTGGTACGAGATTTCGGAGGATGCCGCGCAGCGAATCGAGAGCGCTCGAGCAGCAGGGCGCCGTATTGTGGCCGTCGGAACCACGACGGTGCGCACGCTGGAATTTGCGGCGAGGCAGAACGCCCAGAGCCGCATTACGGCGCAGACTGGCGAGGCAGACATCTTTATTTATCCGGGGTTCGAGTTTCGCGTGGTGAGCGCCATGCTGACGAACTTCCACTTACCGAAATCGACGCTGCTGATGCTGGTATCAGCTTTCGCCGGCCGCGAGCGGACGTTGCAGGCGTATGAATATGCGGTTGAGCAGCGATATCGTTTTTACTCGTACGGCGATTGCATGTTTGTGGAATAAACTGGATCGCACCACCCTTCGACTTCGCTCAGGGCAGGCTGCGGCACGGAGGGCACGGAGAAGGACCGATGCAGTGTGCTGCAATCCTTGTTTTGCGAAATGAGGAAGAAGCTGCTATCCACAGCCTATTCAACAAAATGGGCGGGGGCGGAAATATCAGCGTCCCTTTGCTTGCTCTTTATCTGCAGAGAATGCAGTTTCTGGTCGGGTGGCTGAGCAGGCACGAAATTAAGAATCCATTGATCTTCGACAGCGGAGAGCACCTCCGGGACGCCTTTCATCAAGCTCTTGCCCAGGATGGCCCGTCCGCCAGTGGTACGACTGATTTCCTCCAGAAACTGTTCACCACGGGTGCGGAGTCCGGAGTCCAAGGTGGATAGGGAGAACACCGCAATCCCCTGTCTCTCCGCTTCTGTCCCCGCCTTTGTGCGTGGGAGTCGGCTGGCATTGTCTTCTCCGTCCGAAATGAGGACGATGGCCCGTCGTGGAGTGCCGAGGTTTTTCTCTTTGCTCAGCTTTTCCGAACAGGTTTGTGCGATCGCATCATAAATCGCTGTTCCCCCCTTGAAGGAAACAGCCTTCAACGCCTGTTGCACCTGCGAAATCGCTATCGGTGCTGTGCTTATAGTGACCACGTCGCTAAAAAAAACCAAGTAGCCCTGATTACCATCGACCGATAAACTCTGGAAAACCTGCAACGCTGCCTCTCTTATGTTGTCACTATCCTTTGCCTGCGACTTGCTGGTATCGACGAGAACCGCGAACAACAGAGGCTCGTTCTTGGCCGAGCGTACCTGGTCCACTCTAGCTGGCTCTTTGTCCACGGAAACGCTGAGACCCGACGCGGTCAGCATGACTGGAGAGCCATGTTTGCCCGATGCTGTGATGAAGGCTTGGACTTGCGGCTTGTCTGCCGACCGAGGAAGCGAGTTCTGTCCCAATGACTGTACTTGCGATAAGATCCCGCAAACAATAACCGCACAAGCTAGCTTTCTCCAGCGGGCACGCATCACTAGTTCCCTGTTATCGTTGATACTTTCAGCGGACAGGTCCGGGCGTATTGCTGGGGCATGGGAGACGGCAGGAAGTTCAGCTGCGGTTGTCCAAGCCGGAGCAGCAGCAATTGGATGATTTGTTGAGCGGCGGTCTGCAGCCGGTACGCGTGCTGCGAGCGTTACCTCGGATCAAGTAGACCATTCTATCCGACGTTTCAACGGGCAAGCCGCCATCATACGACTTCGAGTAGCTATGTTTTCCGTCGCTGGCGGCGTTTGCTCCGACTTGTTAGAATTTTCTCTTGCCCTCCACCAAGAAAACCCCGAAGTCCGCCACCGTCTCCAGCGCCGCGAAACCGGCCAGCGCCGCGAAGGCCGCCGCCAAAACCACTATTGCTGTTCCGGCTGAGGCAGCCGGCTCGAAAGGCCGAATCTACCTCATCGATACGATGTCGTTCATCTTTCGCGCCTACCACGCCATGGCGCGGCAGCGGCCCATGTCCACCAAGACGGGCATTCCCACCAGCGCAACCTTCGTGTTCGTCAACATGTTGCGCAAACTGCGTGCCGATTTCGAGCCGCAATACCTGGCCGCCGTTTTCGACGTGGCCGCTCCAACCTTTCGCGATGAACAGGCCAGCGCGATGCCCAGCCTGCGTAAGTTCGACAGCAAGACGCAGACCTACGTGGACAAGGCCTACGACGGCTACAAGGCCAATCGCAAAGCCATGCCGGAAGACCTGACGCAGCAGGTGCCCTATATCCGGCGCGCGCTCGAAGCCTATCGGATCCCCATGATCGAGGCTTCCGGCTTTGAGGCCGACGACGTGATCGGCACGCTTGCGCGCCAAGCCGTGGAGGCGGGCTATTCCGTGTTTGTCGTCTCCAGCGACAAGGACATGATGCAGTTGGTCAGCGAGCGGACCTGCGTATTGAACCCGCCCAAGGACAATCTGATTTGTGACGCCGCTAAAGTCGAAGAGATCCTGGGTGTGCCGCCCGACAAAGTAGTGGACGTGATGGCCCTGCGCGGCGATTCCATTGACAATATTCCGGGCGCGCCCGGCATCGGCGACAAAGGTTCGGTGGAACTGATCCAGCGCTTTGGCAGCGTGGAGAACGCCCTGGAGCATGCGCAGGAGGTTGAACGCAAAGCCTACCGCGAGTCGCTGCAGAACAATCGCGACGCCATTCTGCTGAGCAAACAGCTGGTGACCATCAAGACCGACGTTGCGGTCGAATTCCAGCCCGAGGGAATGCGCGCGCAAGAGCCTGATCCGGTCGCCGCTCGCGCGCTGTTTACCGAGTTGGAATTCACCACGCTGGTACAGGATTTTCTGCGGGAAAGCGTCGAACTCGGTGAGACCGACTATCGCGAGGCAAGATCTGCCGCTGAAGTCGAGGCCGTTGTGGCGCTTACACGCAGGCCGGGAGCGGTGCTTGCCATTGCTTTGGAGGCGGCGGCGCAGCAAACTGCCGCTGCCGAAGAAGAAAGCGAAGAGGAGCAGGAGAACGAGCAGCTTTCTCTCTCAGCGGCGCCACCGCAGATTCCGCCCATGCCCACGACCTTGCGCGTGGCGATTTCGGCCGAGCCTGGACACGCGCTGACGCTTGCCCTGGATGATTCGGAAATTGCGAAGCCTCTGCAACGCGCGCTTGCGGATGAGTCAGTATCCAAAGCGGTGCACGACTATAAATCGGCGGTGCACATCTTCGGCCAGCATGGACTGACGCTCGCAGGCGTGCAGCACGACCCGCTGCTGTACGGATACTTGCTCGATCCTACGTATTCCACCTATGGACTGCACCCGACCGCCTATCGTCTTTTCAATCTGAAGTTGGGACCGTCTCCCGCCGAGGCGGCCGATGTCACGTTGCGACTTACCGACAAGCTGCGCGGCGAAGTCGAGAAAACGGGATTGCGCAAGGTTTACGACGAGATTGATTTGCCGCTGGTGCCGGTACTGGCGAGGATGGAAGATGCCGGCGTCAAGCTGGATTGCGATGTGCTGGCGGCTATGTCACAGCGTCTGGAGCGGGAGGTCGATTCGAAAGCACGCGAGATTTACGACAAGTCGGGCTTCGAGTTCAATATTGACTCACCCAAACAGCTTGCTGACATACTTTTCAATAAGCTGAATCTGCCGAAGCCGATCAAATACGGCAAGGGCAAAGTCATGTCGACGGCGGCGCCCGTTCTGGAAGGCCTGGCCGCCGAACATGAAGTTCCGCGCATGGTTCTCGACTACCGCCAGCTCTCCAAGCTGAGGTCAACCTATGTGGACACACTGCCGCTGTTGCTGAACTCATGCACCCTGCGGTTGCACACCACTTTCAACATGGCCGGCTCCGCTACCGGGCGGCTGTCGTCCACCAACCCAAATCTGCAGAATATTCCGATTCGCACCGAACTGGGCCGCGAGATCCGCGCCGCCTTCATCGCCGAGCCCGGACACGTGCTGCTGGCCGCCGATTATTCACAAATTGAGCTCCGTCTGTTGGCGCACTTCTCTGGCGACGAGTTGCTGGTCGAAGCCTACCGCTCCGGCGTGGACATTCACACGCTCACCGCCTCGCAAGTCTTCGGTGTGCCGCCTCTGATGGTCAATGCCGAACATCGCCGTCGCGCCAAGGCAGTGAATTTTGGCATTGTTTACGGGTTGTCACCGTTCGGCCTGTCGCAACAGCTTGGCATTGATACCAACGAGGCCAAACGCTTCATCGACGCCTATTTCGAGAAGTACAGCGGGGTGCGCGGCTTTATTGACGCAACCCTGGAACAGGCGCGTAAGGACCAGAAAGTGACGACGCTGTTTGGGCGCGTGCGTCCCATTCCCGACATCCACAGCAAGAATTTCAATCTGCGAGGCTTCGCCGAACGCACCGCGGTAAACACTCCACTACAAGGCACGGCGGCCGACCTCATCAAGATTGCCATGGTTCGCATCGACGCCGAGCTGCGCGAGCGCAAGCTGCGCTCAAGAATGTTACTGCAGGTCCACGACGAATTGGTCTTCGAAGTTCCCGAGGGCGAAGTGGACACAATGAGGCGGCTGGTCACCGAACGCATGGAAAATGTGCACCCGCTCAAGGTGCCGCTCAAGGTGGAAGTTGGGGTGGGACCGAACTGGAGAGACCTGGAATAGTGGCTAGGAGTCAGGGTTTAGTTGCGGGTCAGCGATTAAAAAAGGTCAGCTTTTATCTTCTCTGTGTCTCTGTGGTGGGTCACACCCCAATCGCACGCTGGATCGCATTCGCGATGGCATCGGTGTGGCGGCGCATCACGTCTTCCGTCTCCGCTTCAATCATCACGCGCGCCAGCTTCTCCGTCCCCGAGTACCGAACCACCACACGGCCATTGCCGTCGAGATCGCGCTCGGCCGCGCAGATGGCATCCATCACGTCCGGAAGTTGCTCCAGCGGCACCTTCTCGCGCACACGAATATTCTTGATTTCCTGCGGAAAGACTTTCATGTCGGCGACCAGTTCCGCCAGCGACTCACCTGTGCGCGCCATTACCTCCAAGACCCGCAGCGCCGTCAGGATGCCATCGCCCGTCGTCGTATCCATGTCGCGGAACAAGATGTGCCCTGACTGTTCGCCGCCCAAGGTCGCGCCCATCTTCAACATCTCTTCCAGCACATATTTGTCGCCCACGGGCGCGCGCAGCATACGAATGCCGCTGCGTTTGAGTGCCGCTTCCAGTCCCATGTTCGACATGGTGGTCGCAACCACCGTGTCGTTGTGCAAGCGGACGTGCGTCTTCATATCGCGCGCCGCCAGCAACAGCACGCCGTCCCCGTTCACCACTCGTCCCGATGCATCCGAGAACATGGCCCGGTCGGCATCGCCGTCGAACGTGATCGCCGCGTCATACTTGCCATTCGCTGCGGCCAGCGCCTTCGCCACATTCTCCGGATGCAGCGCTCCGCAGCCTGCATTGATGTTGCGCCCAGTCGGCTCAATGTGGATGAAGTCGGCATTGAGGCCCACGCGGCGAAAGACCATCGGAGCGATTGAACTGGCCGCCCCGTTGGCGCAATCCACCAGCACTCGCAGTCGCCTAAAGTCGGTCGCACAAACCAGTTGCGCCAGCCAATCGGCATACTGGTCACGCAGCTCCTGCGCACCGGCAAGCATATCGGAAGCCGACACCGCCGCATCCGCCGCTCCGGCGGTCAACTGTTCCAGGTGAGCGAAAATTTCAGCTTCAATCTCATGTTCCAGTTGATCGGATAATTTGTACCCATCCGCGCCGAAGATTTTGATGCCATTGTCCTGCCAGGGATTATGCGAGGCCGAGATGACAATGCCCGCAGAGAAATGATTCATGCGCGTCAAATACGCAACACCAGGAGTAGTGATAACTCCTGCGCTGGTAACCTGCACTCGTGACGCTTCTAATCCTGCCGCAAGTACCGCGCCGAGCGGTGCGCTCGACTCTCGCGTGTCTTGTCCGATGAGCACGCGGGCCACTGCCTCGCGTTTGGCAAGGCGCTGTCCCAGCGCGCGTCCAATGCCATACACGGTTTGCCGATCCAGCGGATACTCGCCGGCGACGCCACGAATCCCGTCGGTTCCGAAAAGTTGTCGCATCTTTGGATTTGGAGTAGGCGGTGTCGGCATCGCTGTGCTCACGGTTTGCGGGTCCCCTTGGACGGCTTGCCCGTAGTCACCGTCACCCGGATCGCACCAGGCTTTTGCACCCGGACCAGCGGGTCGGCCACGTAGGCATGGGTGGTAAAGGTTGCTTTGCCTACCACGCCGGTGGCATCCACGGGATCGGTCACCGCAGTCTCAACGGCATCCACCCGCTTCTGCGGCCCTACAATCGTGATTTGCGGCGGATCAGCCTTCACCTCAGTTATGCCATATCCGCTCAATAAGCTGCCGATGATGCGTGGCTGCACCTCAACCAACCGCGTGGCCGTGCGATCGAAGCTGATGTGAAATGTTGGCGGCGTCACCTGCATGACTTCCGCGGTGCGTGGCACCCTGATTTGTTTCGGCGTGAGATCGAACGTCCGCTCGCCCGGAACCGCGCCCTGAAGATCGATAACAGCGTGCACTTCGGAAGGGTCGATCTGGCGCAACAACCGCCCCGGCCCGCGCATCATGATCTGGGCCTGCAACGGTCCATCGGAGTTCATGTCGAGATTGTCGGGCGCATGGTGAAACTCCAGCGGAACGGTCATGGGAATCTCAATGGTAGGATCGCGCCCCACTACCCACCACATCAGCACGGCGACTGCCAGCGCGACCACCTTGAGGGCAAAGTTTTTTAGGACATACTTTCCGAAGAAGTTACGCAACGAGACCAGCATAGGCCTATGGCTCCGATCCGTCGGCAATGTCTTGATTGCGGCTCATGCGCTCGGGTTCGATCACCCGTCCCTCGGAAGATAACTCGTGGTCGGTGATAATGGTTGGCAAGGTTGCCGCTGGTACGTAACGACGCAGCACTTCGCTCAGTCGCTCGCGTAAGTATTCAACGGTGATATCGCGCTCGATTTGTCCGGCTACCGCAATGCTGATAGAACCGGTCTCTTCCGAGACCACCACCGAGATGGCGTCGGTCTCTTCCGTGATCCCGATGGCAGCGCGGTGGCGAGTGCCAAATTGGGTGGACAGAACCGGATTCATCGACAAAGGCAGGAAACACGCCGCCGCCGCAATCCGCCCCTTTTGCACAATTACGGCGCCATCGTGCAAGGGGGCGCTGGGCCGGAAAATGGTGACCAATAAATCAAACGAGAGGTTGGCGTCGAGGGGCACTCCACTTTCGATAAACGTACGCAGCCCAATCTCGCGCTCGATGACAATCAGCGCTCCGGTGAGGGTTTGCGAGAAATGATTCGCCGCGAGCACGATGTCTTCATAGCTGTCGGCGCCGTTGAAAGCGCCACCCCGGCCGGCTGACAGCCTTTGTCCCAGACGCGCCAGGGCGCGCCGAATCTCAGTGCCGAAGACCACGATGAGCGCGAAGATGGCATAAGGCAACAGCGTGGTGATAATCCAATCAACTGTCTTCAGCGCCTCCAGGTGTGCAATCCAAAAGGCGGCGCCTAGCATCACCACCGCGACCAACATCGGAATCGCGCGCGTGCCTTTGATGAGCTTGAGGAACTCGTACACCAGAAATGCCACCACCAAAATATCGAAGACCGAAGTCATCGAGATGTGCGGAATGGAGCTGAAGCTGGGCATTTTCAGAGTTTCTTCTCGCGGCCACGCTCACCGCTGAGTGCCCCCATTCTAATGCAGAGCAAGACGAAGCCGTCAGTGATGGAGCCGCAGGAAATGAAAATGGTTTCCGGATGGAGTTACCGACCCGAAAATGCCAGGTTCTACAACTATTCCGGTTCATCCTTGACTTGATCAACTCTCGCTGTGAACTCCCCGCGAGCAAGTTGGGTGAGCACTCGGCTGCCTGGCTTGAGCTGCATCGCCTGCTTCACTAGCCTGCCGTCGTCATCGAAGACCAGTGCGTATCCCCGGGCGAGGATCGCCTTAGGCGAGAGCGCTTCCAAACTACTATGCAACTGCTGCCAGCGTGCCCTCCGGCGGAGCAGAACGGTTGCACTCGCCCGGCCCAAAGCGGTGCTCAGGCCGTCCAGTTCGTTACGTCGCCCAACCAACCGCCGCATCAATGCGGAGCGGATCCCAGCGGTTTGGCCATCGAGCTGGCGGCGCATCGTCCCTAAGCGCACCCGAGGATCGTGGCGGCGGAGATGAGCCTCGACATCACCGAGACGACGCGACAGGTTCTTCAAAGCCTCTGCCTGAGACTGTGCCATGCGGAACGTCAGGTCGTCCACGCGCTGCTGCCGGCGTGCAATGCTGTCGCGCATCCGGGCGAAGACAGCATGCTGGGTCAGACGCGAAAGCCCATTGTGGGCGCGCAGGAGCCTGTAGTTTACGGCTTGTGCTGCGCGGTGGCGCAGGGAAACCAGCTTCTCCGCAAATTCCCGCTTCGAACCGATGACCAACTCCGCCGCCGCAGAAGGCGTTGGCGCTCGCAGGTCGGCAACGAAGTCGCAGATGGTGAAGTCAGTCTCGTGGCCTACGGCTGAGATCACAGGAATGTGCGCGGCCGCAATGGTGCGCGCCAGGCCTTCGTCGTTGAAGGCGAAGAGATCTTCGAAAGAACCTCCGCCGCGCGCCACCACGATTACATCTACTTTGCCGTGACGATTGAAGTAGCGCACGCCTGCACTGACTTCCGTGGCGGCATTCTCACCTTGCACTTGTGCCGGGTAGATGAGCACGCTGACCGACTCATGCCGGCGGCGAAGAATATTCAGGATGTCCTGAATCGCAGCGCCGCGCGGAGAGGTCACTACCCCAATTCGCCGGGGCAACGCTGGGATCGGCCGCTTACGGCTGGGCTCGAACAATCCTTCGGCAGCCAGTTTGGCCTTCAATTGCTCAAAGGCAATCTGGAGTGCGCCCGCGCCCTTGGGCTCGAGGTACTCGGCCTGAAACTGCAGATCGCCGCGCTCGTCGTAGATGGTGACCCGGCCACGCGCGATGATCTGGAGGCCGTTCTCCGGGCGAAAGCGCAACAGGCGCGCCTGCGTCCTCCACATAACCACCCGGAGTTGTGTCGAACTGTCCTTCAGGGTGAAGTAAAGATGTCCAGACTCGGCCGGCCGGTAGTTGGATATCTCGCCTTCGACGTAAATGTCGATGAAGGCGCGCTCGACCTGGGTGCGGACCGCGGCGACCAGTTCGCGAACTGGATACACTTTGCGGGAAGGCGCCTGGAACGCCAGTCCGAGTTGTTGGGTGTCGGCCATGAGAGCGTCTGCAGGCAGTGTATCAATTGCAGCTGTCAGCTCTCAGCTGTCAGCCATCAGTTTTCAGCTTTCAGACTTACTGGCTCGCTGTCGGCGCTTTGACAGGCCGATGGTTCCGCAGAGTTGAGGTTTAGCTGAGAGCTGACGGCTGAGAGCTGACGGCTGTCTTACCGCCGCATCCGGTTCACGACGTACAGCACGAGTGACAGGATCACGCTTAGCAGAATGGAGGTGGCCAGGGGAAAATAGAAAATCGTATTCTTTCCGCGGTACACGATGTCCCCAGGCAAGCGTCCGACGGGCAGGTTCATTTTGCCTGCGAAGACGAGAACCGTTCCAATGACGAGCAGCAGCCCGCCAAAAAAAATCAGCATGCGCCCAAGGTCACCCATCGCTCTATTAAAACAGACGGACACCTTATGCGCATTAGGCGCTGGCCGTACGAGAGTCTAATGTAGATGTACTACGTGCGTTTGACCGAGTCGAAGAGTTCGCTCAGCACCAGGCGGATAGGCGTGTTCGGAATAGATAGAACGCCGCTCTCTGGTTCCTGAAAACCGGTCCGGCTGCAGACGTAAGCGCGCCGCACAGCGGGATCGAGAATCCAAACGTGCTGCACTCCAAAATCGAGATAGTCATCAACTCGTTCTCTCATGCCACGAAGGGAATCGTCTTTGGAGAGAACCTCGATCAGGATCAGCGGTGGTGTAGTGACGATCGGCTCGCGTGGTTGGTCGGCTGACAGAATGCTGACGTCTGGTATGCGAAAGCGAGTCGGCGCAACTTGCACCCGCTGCTCCACAATCGGCAACACGCTCCACTCTTTTTGCTTGTTCCAGAACCAAGCAGCGATGGCAGTTTGCAACAGGGCGTGTTCCAGTTCTCCCAAGTTCCTCTCCTGCAACTCTCCGTCGACAAAGTCGCGGTCCGGCCGGTAACTGGTTGCGAGATATTCCTGCACCGAAACCAGGGTTGCGCTCGACATAGACAATCTCACCCTCTGTATTATGCGCCCTTTTGACACGTGGACCAGCCATAGCCGATGACAAGCTTATATTTCTCGACTGAGCCATGGCACCACTAGCCTGGCCATCGATCAACCCGCTTAAGGCGCGATCACCCCGCACGCGATACGGTCGCCGGCGTTGCCTGCAGGATCGGTTTTCATGTCGTCGGCTTTGGCGTGAATGATGATCGACCTCCCTCCGTTGGCAAGCAGAGAGTACGGCCCGTTGCCGACCTCAAGAACGACGTCGTCGTCTTGCACGGTCGCCTTCGTTGTCCCGTTTTTCTTAACGGTGAAGTTCGGCATGTCACCGGCATGGTGGCCCTGCGGGTTCTCAAGGCCATGCTGCTTGTTCCAAGGGTTGAAATGCGGCCCAGCGGATTTGAAGTCGGGCGGATCACACTTGGCATTTTGATGGAAGTGCACCGCATGCTGACCCGGCGGCAGGTCCTTCAACGCCAGTCTAACCTCCACGCCATTTCCCCGCGGGACAAGGGTGGCGGTCCCAACATCGTTACCGTTCGCGTCTCTCAGCTCAACGATCTTCTTCCTGACCGGCGTGCCTTGAGCGAATCCGGAGGCAATGCAGATAGTCAGTGCTGTCGCAACGGCGAGAGTGCGCATCACCAGTTGGGGTTTCATAACGTCTGAGTTTTATCACGAAAACGGCAGTATTGCTTCCTCTTTCATCGTGCTACATCACTTCGACACGGGCGTGGTGGCCCGGGGCGAGGGCAAGTTTGCTGTCGCAGGTAACCAGCTTCGCGTCTAGGGTTTCTGCCAAGGCTATGTAAAGAGCGTCGTAGGCAGTCAGATTGTCGCGCAACTGCCAAACCCGTCGCAAAAACAACACGTGCGGATAGCGACGAAGCCTGAGATCGAGCAAGTCTTGTAAGGCCACCTCGGCCCGGGAAGCAGCGATAGCCCCGGTCGCTACATGGCGTCTGAGGACTTGTGCCACCTCAACGTCAAGCAAATGAGGAGCGTGCAATGTCTCTCCTCGAGCGAGAATTCGCCGTCCGACCCGGTCTCCCACCGGTGTTTGCAATAGCCATTCCACAGCTCCAGAAGCGTCAAGAACGATCACCGCGCATCTCGTTCGGTGCGTATGGTAACTGAGGCCGGTTCCGGCAGGTCGACAGGCTGACGCCGCTCTAAACGCTGCTGCAGTTCAGCCAGGGTCGGGCGGGATGCGACTTCTCGGATTTCCGACAGCAGGTAGTCCGAAAGCGACATTCCCGCCATGGCCGCCCGGGCCTTCAGGGTGCGATGTAAAGCGTCAGGAACGTTTCGCAGTTGTATCATCTTGGACATGTGATAAATATAGTTGCATGTACATCACATGTCAAGTCAAGGTGCAGACGTAAACTCAACCTTGAAAATGCTAGCGGAGACGATTCTGGTATGCTCTTTGGTTTGCTCTGGGCAACAAAGAAACCCTAGCGAAAGGTCATGATTTGGCGGTCAATCCTGTGATGCTGGTCCACGGCGGGGCGTGGGCGATTCCCGGCGATGTTCTCGAGGCGCACCTCCACGGCGTGGAAGCTGCAGCCGCACAAGGCTGGCAGGTGCTGGAGGGCGGCGGAAGCTGCCTGGACGCGGTGGAGGCGGCAGTCCTCTACATGGAGGAAGACGATACCTTCGACGCTGGTCGCGGTTCGTTTCTCAACCAGGATGGCCGCGTGCAATTGGATGCGCTGATGATGGAGGGAGCGACCCTGCGCGCCGGAGGTGTGGGCTGCGTGGAGCATATCCGCAACCCAATTCGTGCGGCCAAGAAGGTGCTGACCGAAAGCCCGCATGTGTACTTCGTCGCCACCGGTGCTGAACGGTTCGCTCAGGAGCACGGTATTGATTTGTGTTCAAACGATGAGCTGATTGTTGAGCGTGAGGTGCAGCGGTGGCGTGAAGCCAAGAAGCAGAGCTACCTCGAGATGCCGGACGAGTTTGGCCCCATGCGATCGAGCGACACCGTAGGCGCCGTCGCACTCGATCGGGAAGGCAATATTGCGGCCGCCACCTCAACGGGAGGAACATTGAACAAAGCTCCCGGACGCGTGGGCGATTCCTCGCTGATAGGGTGCGGCTGTTATGCCGACAACCGCAGCGCTGCGGTTTCTACCACAGGATGGGGCGAACCCATGATGAAGTTGGTGCTCAGCAAGTGGGCGGCTGACCGCGTGGAGGATGGACTGGATCCACAAGAAGCTGCGCAGCGCGCGCTGTACTACCTGAAAGCCAGGTTGAACGGCCATGGTGGAATCATCATCGTGGATGTCAAAGGGAGAATTGGCTTGGCCCACAACACGCCTCGCATGGCCTGGTCTTTGACCACCAAAGACGGCGTTTCTTCGGGTATCGACGTTCGGACCACCAGTGCTTAATACTTTCCGTTGCGCGCTTCAGTAAAGGCGAGTCGGGCCGCCTCTGTGGGAGTGCCAATTCCGGACACAAACGCCAAAGTAAGCCACCTTCAAGTGCTGTCGGGAATCAAACATTTTCGAGCCAGGTTTCCACTCGCGCTCGAAAGGATATTGCTATGAAATTCCCCTTCTTGCTCGGACGCTTGATGTTCGGCGGCTTCTTTCTTCAGGCTGGAATCCATCACATCCAGGAGCGTGAATCAATGGCACAGTATGCCGCCGCCAAGAACGTTCCGATGCCCGACCTTGCTGTGACCGCCACGGGGGTCGCACTCACCATCGGCGGCGCCAGCATTCTGCTGGGTATCAAACCCAAGGTGGGGGCGCTGGCAATCGCAGGTTTTCTGGCCGGCGTGTCGCCGATCATGCACGACTTCTGGAAGGCCGAAGACCCCAATCAGCGGCAGAATGACATGGTCAACTTTATGAAGAACATGGCATTGCTTGGCGCGGCAATGGCTCTGATGGCAGTAGAAGAGCCGTGGCCGGCAAGCGTACCCATCGCGCAGCCAGGGCCGTCGCAGAAGATGCGCAAAGCTGTACACAGTATAGCCGCGTAGGTATCGGCGCGACCGGGACTACCACCGGACCCCGGCAGCGAGCAATCCGCCATTCTGCAGCCAGCGCGCGCCGGAGCGGTCCAGTGCCGACTCACCGGCTCAGTTTGGCGAAAGCGTTACCTTGTCTAAAACACTGTGTAAGGCTGTTGTGCAAAGTCGCCGTCTATCTGAATGGCAACATCAATGCCTTCCCTCGTCGGTGCGATCCGGCGTAGGCTGTGCGAGCCTGATGATGCTAATGGAATATAATGTCGCAAACCCATGGTCCTCACTCCCGGCATAAAACTTGGCGCCTATGAGATTCAGTCTGCGCTTGGCGCGGGCGGGATGGGTGAAGTGTATCGCGCTCGCGACACGCGTCTCGACCGTACCGTCGCCATCAAAGTTCTACCCATTCATCTGTCTGCAAATCCTGAGGCCAAGGAGCGATTCGACCGCGAAGCGCGCGCCATCTCTTCCTTGAACCACGCGCGCATTTGCACGCTTTATGACGTCGGGCATCAGGACGGCATCGACTTTCTCGTAATGGAGTATCTGGAGGGAGAGTCGCTGGCCGAGCGGCTGAAGAATGGCCCGTTGTCGCTGAAGGAATCGCTGAAGGTTGGGATTGAAGTTTGCGAGGCGCTGGAAGTGGCCCATCGCCAGGGAATCGTGCATCGCGACTTGAAGCCCGCCAACATCATGCTGACCCCAAGCGGCGCCAAGCTGATGGACTTTGGTCTTGCCAAGCCGCTCAGCATGGCAGTCGCCGGATCAGGGTCAGGAACGCCTCCGTCATTCACCGCCGTGGCTGTGACGGCCGCCGGACCAAGCCCTTTGAGCCCGCTCACTACGGCGGGCACCATCGTCGGCACGGTGCAATACATGTCGCCAGAGCAGATCGAGGGCAAAGAGGCTGACGCCCGCTCCGACATTTTTGCCTTTGGCGCCGTGCTGTACGAGATGGTGGCCGGCAAGCGGCCCTTTGAGGGCAAAAGCCAGATCTCGCTGGCCTCGGCAATTCTGGAGAAGGATCCGGAGCCCATCAGTACGTTGAAGCCTTCGGTTTCGCCTGCGTTTGAGCATGTGCTGACAATCTGTTTGCAGAAAGATCCCGAAGAGCGCTTTCAAACTGCGCATGATGTGAAGTTGGAACTGCAGTGGGCCGCGACCAGCAGCTCCTCGAGTGCCCAGGCTGCAATGCCGGCAGCAGCGCGGACGTCGCGAAAACGCGAGCGTCTCATCTGGGCCGTTGCCTTTGTCATCGCGCTGGCGCTTGCCGTCTTCGCGGGGGCCTTCCTTAACCGTTCCGCTCCCTCTGCACCGGTCACGCGAACGGTCATGAACGCCCCGGAGAACACGACGCTCAATCTGACCGGTGATTCGGCCGGCCCACCGGTGCTGTCGCCAGACGGCGCCAGTGTTGCGTTTACCGCGACCAAAACAGATGGCACCACCCAGATCTGGGTGCGTCCCATGGACGCGCTGACAGCACATGAGGTCCCTGCCACGGAGAACGCGACCTTCCCCTTCTGGTCGCCCGATAGCCGTTCCTTGGGATTCTTCGCCGATGGCAAGTTGAAAACGGTCGATCTGAATGTAGGCTCGGCGCAGATCATTGCCGATGCGTCGTTCGGTCGCGGAGGGGCTTGGGGAGCGGGCGGAGTGATCTTATTTTCCGCCGGTACGCAAACCCCTCTGACGCGTGTCAGTACCGCTGGCGGAGAGGCGGTGGTTGCGACCACGATTGATCACGCCCAGCACACCTCGCATCGCTGGCCATTTTTTCTTCCCGACGGCAAGCATTTTCTCTATCTCGCCATCCATCATGAACCAGCCAAGTCCGCGAACAATATGCTGTACTACGCCTCACTGGACGGACGTGAAAACCGTGCGCTGTTTCACTGTCAATCCAACGCAGTGTATGCGGGCGGGTATCTGCTATTCGCGCGTGGCGACCAGTTGATGGCCCAGGCCTTCGATCCCACCGCTGGAAAGCTTAGCGGCGAGCCCGCGGCCATTGCCCGCGGGGTGATGAACGACATTACTACCTGGCACATGGACGCGACGGCTTTCGGCAATGGGTTGCTGCTTTTTGGCAGCGGCGGCAGTGGCGATTGGAAGTTGGTTTGGGTGGATCGCAATGGCAAACAGACCGCCACCATAGCCGACAAGTTGACCAACTTGCAGAACGCAGTCATTTCTCCCCATGGTGACCGTATCGCGATGCAGATCGACACCGGCCAGAGCGATATCTTTGTGCTTGATCTGGCTCGCGGTATTCGTACTCGGCTGACTTTCGGGCCGGGTTCGAATGCCTCTCCGGTCTGGTCTCCCGATGGCAAATGGATCGCTTACACTTCCGATCGCAACGGTCACTCCAACATTTATCGCAAGTCATCGGACGGTAGCGGGACGGAAGAGCTTCTGCTCACAGACGAGCAGATAATCATAACTAGCGATTGGACGCGGGATGGCAAGTACCTGTTATACACACGTGGTCCGGTGGGAGGCACGGACATCTGGGCGTTGCCGCTGGAAGGAGACCACAAACCGTGGCTGGTGGTGCCCCATGCCGCGAATTCGTTTGCCAACTTCGGCCATCTCTCCCCCAATGGACATTGGCTCACCTATACATCGAATGAATCGGGTGCGTTTGAAGTGTATGCGGCAGCCTTCCGCGGCCAGGGCAAATGGCAGCTATCGGCCAATGGAGGGGGGCAATCGACATGGAGCAGCGACGGCAAAGAGCTCTATTACATGGATCCGCGGTTTAATCTGTTTGCGGTGCCGGTGAAAGACATCGGCAGCGCTCTGCAATTTGGCTCGCCGCAACAGCTGGTCAGCAATTGGTCAGCACCGCAGGTTTTCTACGATGTCAGCTCCGATGGAAAGAAGGTCCTTCTCGACCGCGTATCGCAGCAGGTCAACCAATCCGTCACCGTGGTGACAAACTTTACGGCAGAGTTGAAAAAGAAATAGGCGCAACCCATTTACTCCGCACGCAGCGCGCGGACCGGATCGGTCTTGGTCGCGCGCCACGCGGGTATCAGGCTGGCGGCCAATGCGGCAATAATCATCACGGCGAATGCCAGTGCGAAAGACATTGGATCACGCGGGCTCACCTTGTAGAGCAGGTACCCGAGCAGCCGCGTCAACAGCAGCGCCGCACCTGCGCCCAGGGCAACGCCTCCCGCGGTTAACGTGACGCCACGCGACATCACCAGCCGCAGCAGATGAGATGGAGTCGCGCCCAGCGCCATCCGCAAGCCCAGTTCACGCCTGCTCTGCGACACTGCGTACGACATCACGCCGTAGAGTCCTATCCCAGCCAGCAACAGGGCCAATGCTCCAAAGCCGCTAAGCAGCGTGACCGCGACGTGCTGCGATGTGGTCGAACGCTCAACGTTCTCCTGCATCGTGATGACCTCGTATGGCGCCAACGCCGGATCCAGCGCATGCACCTCGCGGATGAGGGCGGGCGCTATTGTCTCGGGACCCTGCGGTGTACGAACGAACAGGGCCACCTGCGTTGATGGGTTCTGGCGCAAGGGCACGTAGAAAAATGGTTTCTGGGATTCCATCAGGTTGCCGTACTTCGCCGCCTTCGCCACCCCAGCCACCGTTATCCAGCGGTCTTTCACCTTCAGCCGCTTTCCCACTGGATTCTCTCCACGCCAATACTGGGTAACCATGGTCTCGTTGACAATGGCGACCAGCTGAGCGTTCGCATCATCGGCCGGAGTAAATTCGCGGCCCGATACCAGCGGGATTCCCAATGTGCGGAAATATGCGGGACTGACCTCGCTGTATTCCACCGTCGGCTGCTGGTCGGGTGGAACTTGATACCCATCTACTGCGACGGGAGCGGAAGAATATGTCCGATAGCTGAATGGGGCAATGCGCGCGTAGGCCGCTGACTCAACGCCACTGAGCGTCTCGACCCGGTCCAGCAGTTGGTCCTGGAAATTTCTGGCGCGCGGCATATCGTACCCCGCCGCGAACAAATTGACTGAGGTCAGCAGCACTCCCTGAGTTGAAAAGCCCGGACTCGATCGTCGAATACGCTGAAGGCTCTGAATGAGCAGGCCAGATCCGACCAGCAAAATGAAGCTGAGGGCCACCTGGAGGACAACCAGACCGGAGCGGATCCACGATCCGTGGCGAGCACTCACCACACCGCCGGATTCGGATTTCAGCGCGCCGGCGAGATCGACCTTGCTGGACTGAATCGCAGGAACCAAGCCGAAGAGTAACGTGGAGATCAGGCACACAGCGGCACTCAACGCCAGCACGCGCCAATCGATGTCGCCGGCGATGCGCATCTGAACACCGCGCGGCGGGATGATGCGTACCAGCGCGTTACGGCACCAGAGCGCGAGTAGCAGTCCGCCACCTGCGGCGACCGACGATAGGATGAGCCCTTCGGTGAGAAGCTGCTTCAACAATCGACGGCGATCGGCCCCGATCGCCAGTCGGATCGTCATCTCGTGCCGGCGAGCGAAGGACCTGACCAGCATGAGATTGCCGACGTTCGCGCACGCAATCAGCAGCACGAAAAACACCACGGCGAGCGCGACTTCCAGGGTAGGAAGCAGAAGTCCGGAGTTATTGAATGGGGATTGCCACAACGGCACCAGCTTGATGCCGCGACCGCGATCGGTCTCTGGATACGCGGCTTCTAATTGGCTGGCGACACCTGAAATTTCCGCCTGCGCCTGCGCGGCAGTTACACCGGGCTTGAGCCGCACGAAGCCTTCGATCCAGCGCGCGCCACGGTCCTCCAGCTTGTATCCGCTTGAATCGAATCTTTCCTGCATCGAGGCCGGGACCCAAAACTGAAAAGGATAGCCGACAAAGGTCCCATAGAATCCCTCGGGGGCGACTCCAACAATGGTGTGCGGCTGACCATTCAGCATCTGCGTCTTGCCGATAATTGCAGGATCGCTGCGAAAGCGATCTTTCCACAGTTGGTGGCTGATCACCACGACGGGATGAGCACTGCGCCCGAGTTCCTCCTCAGGCGCGAATCCCCGCCCCAGAACTGGACGAACTCCTATCGCGTCGAAATAGTTTGCCGACACGATGCTGCCGGCTGTGACCTCAGCCCGGTCGCCGATGCTGAGGGTGGTCCCGACGATTTTTTCGCCGATGAACGCGTCCACCAGCTTGCAGTTCTTGCGAAGATCGAGAAAGTCGGGCCACGAGACCTCGTTGTAGCCCGGAGCGCCGCGAGAGGTGCCGGCCAGCACCATCAACTGCTCCTGATGGGCTACGCGCGGGTAAGGACGAAACAGGATTCCCTCGATCCAACTGAACGCAGCGGCGTTGGCGCCGATTCCCACGGTCAGGCAAAAAATGGCCAGCAGAGAAAACCCCGGGCTGCGCACCAGCATGCGGAAGCCGAAGCGAAGGTCCTGCTGGATGTGCTCGACAAAACTGACGAAACCCATCTCGCGACACTCCTGCTAGAACTGCCCCATTCCGCCCAGCGCGCGCCCGCGGGAAACTCAGCCTATTCAGAATAGGCCAATGCCGTTAGGCGTGAACCAGACGTCTTGCGGCCAGGCTCAGCATCAAGCGCGTTGTTCCCGTCATGATCATGCTGATTCCGACCAGGGTGCCGATCACCCACAACGAGCTTGAGGGCCACTGCCGCCAAACCAAAATGCCGAGAATCAACGTCACGATGCCGTCGAACAGAATCCATCCCGATCCGGGGAGAGCGCGGGCCTGGAAATAAGCCACCAGGTCGAACACTCCCTCGACCACAAAGAAAACCGCCAGCGCGAGGGTAAATGCGGCTACACCGAGCAGGGGATGCAGCAGGAAATAGATTCCAAAAATCAGATACAGAACCGCGACCAGAAGCTTCCAGAGTATGTGCCCGACGCCATGCGACTGAAACGCGTGAATGAATTGAAATCCACCGCTGAACACGATCATCCATGCGATGACGAGAACTACGCCCCAAGAAGTAGCGAACGGCAGGGCGATCGCCAGGAAACCGAAGACGATGAGCAGAATTGCCCACACAATTGACATTCCGGAGCCGGGATTCGTGAGCGATGCAGGTGCTGGTGCCATGTCTTGAACTCCTCCTTGCAGTGTCGACCACAGGTTAGAAAGTTAAAGCGCCCCGAAGCGCCTTGACCTGGGTTGAGCAGATCAGGCGTTAGCTACGCTTTACAAACCTTTGGATTGTAGTACAAGGTTGGTCGCTACGAAAAGTTGGTACTTCCGGAAGCGGTACGGACCGATTGAAGAACACGCTGCGCTTGCGCCGGATTCATTTTTGAGGCTAATCTTCTGGCTTGACCCGGGCGCTGTTATCCACGCTGTTTTTCGTTTTGCTGCAAGCGCATGGTCTTGCGCAAACCGGACCGTCTCAGTTTCCGGTTGGCACCGTCATTCCCAAGATCACCTGCAGCGCGGACCCGACGCAAACTTATGCTCTCTATCTCCCTTCGGGTTTTTCCGCCAACCGCAAGTGGCCCATTATTTATCTGTTCGATCCCTTCGCGCGAGGCGAGGTTGCCGTCGAAGTGGTACGAGCAGCGGCTGAGAAATTCGGGTACATGGTAGCGGCTTCCAATAATTCCAAGAATGGTCCGATGGGCCGCTCCCAAGAAGCGGCCACCGCGATCTGGCAGGACACGCATCTGAGATTGCCCGTGGATGCGAAGCGCCGCTATGCAGCCGGGCTATCTGGAGGGGCTCGTGTCGCCGCCAGCATCGGTCTCGGATGCGGCGATTGCGTCGCCGGTGTGATCGCGAATGCTGCGGGATTCCCCACTGGTACAACTCCAGCGCGCGACATGAAATTTGCTTATTTCGCTGCGGTGGGTGACGCAGATTTCAATTTCGCCGAATTCGGGGAATTGAGGCGAGAGCTCGATGCTGCAAATGCGCGCTATCGGATTCGCATCTTTGAGGGCCCGCACGGCTGGGCGCCGGCCGGGCTGTGGATGGAGGCCTTGAACTGGATGGACATCCAGGCAATGGCCAGCGGTAGTCTGCCGCGCGATGAGGCGCGAATCGCCCAGACACTAAAGGACACTCTCATGCGCGCCCAGGCCTACGAATCAAACCACGATGTGCTTGCCGCTTTTCGGGAGTACCAGTCGGCCGTGCGTGACTTCAGCGGCTTAGCCGATATCAGCATCGCGAAAGCAAAGCTTGCGGAGCTGGAGAAAAACAAAGCGTTGAAAGATGGCAAAAAACGTGAGGCTTCCGAAGTTGAGGAGCAAGCTCGCATTGCTGCAACTCCCTCCGCTCAAATGCAGAAGATTTCGACGAGGGACCTGGACCCGGTTGAATTGGCAGAGCTCCGAGCCAGCATCTCCGATCTCAAGAGCAAAGCAGCGCGCGCGGGTCCGAATAGGCTGGTACAGTGTCGTGCCCTTAGTGACCTGGTGATACAAGCCTATGACGCCGGGCAAGTCGCCATCGACAAGAAGGATTACATCGCTGCACTTGCTTATTTTGATATAGCTGCCGTGGGTTCGAGCAATCCTGCGTTCGCACACTACCAACGGGCCCGTACCTATGCGATGAGTTCCCACAAGAAGGACATGCTTGCCGAACTGCGGAAAGCCTTGTCCGAAGGCTTTCATGAGGAGTCGGCCCTCGACGGAGACGAGTTCCAGCCTTATCGCAGCGACGCCGAGTTCCAGGCCCTGGCCACGGAGTGGAAGAATTCTGCAAAGTGAGTCGGCATTACGTACGCCGCTAGTGCCGTTCACCGGCATCATCGGCCGAAGGACCATAGATGCTCGGGACTTTGCCACCCATTGGTCGAATGTACGTGCTTAATTGTCCGCGGTGGTGAACGATATCGAACAACGCAATCCACAACAGTCCACCCACCGTGTCTTTGAGCAGGATCTCTTCTGCGCCTTGAATCAACCATGCTTGGTGGTTCCAACCGTTGTCGTCCAAGGAATGCAGCTGAATTGCGAGGATGTCATGATCGCGCCCATAATCCGAGATCATCTGGTCGTGATTACCGAAACTCGCGGGTTCCTGCCAGCGCAAGCCGCTATAAAAACTTTTCCGGCTCTTGCAAAGCTGAATACAACTCTGCTGGGCCGAGACCAGCAGAGCGACCAGTTCTTCCGCCGAGCGCGAGCGGGAATGGGGCCGGTAATCGAGACGATTAGCCGGCAGTGCTTTGAACACCCTCATGAAGGCCGGGTACTCTTGCTCCCATCTCTGAATGAAGAACTCTCGGTTACTTAACTCTCTCCCGAGCAATTGTGTTGCCATAGAGCACCTTTCTGTGTGCGCTAAAGTCTGATCTCCAATGGCTGCGGGTGACCGTGTGCTCCACAATAATTTGATCGGATACTTTTGGCCACCGCTGTAACATTGTTACATCTGACTCGCCTTACCCAACAGCATTCCATTTCCAGTTTCGGATGCTTCTGATGTCAAAAGGGGTTCACTGGTGTACGAGGTTTTGACTAGAGGACGACACCGTTTTGTCGTCATAAGGTGCCTTCACACCGCTGACTCTGTGAGAAGGTCCTCGATCTTCGAGTCTAAGTCACGAGCGACGGCGAGAGCGTCCATGATTACGGCCTTGTCTTAGGCTCGCACTCCGGGCATACAAGCCTCGCAGCGCCGCGTGGGACCCAAAGCGCAGATCTGGGCGAGCCAGAGGCAGTTGGTTCAGCAGGCAGACTTTGAAGAGGCAGAGCAATCATGTTTTCAATAAGTTTGAAGCCCTAGCGACCATCGTTGCGCGATGACATCTAATGACGCCATGGTATCCGTAGCGAATGGTTCCGTGCACGCTCGGCATGCGAAGGACGTGCGCCTTGCAGTTGAGACGAGCGCAACGTTGGCCGCTCGTTCGGACGACTCGGCTGGCTTCTTCAATCAGCTCTGGCTCGACTCTTCCAACTGAACAGGCGCAGGATTGGTGCTGGACGGTTGCTTTTCGCCCCGACGACCTGAACGGAATCGTGGATTACTGGCGATCCGTTCTCGCTTCGGGCAAGCCAGGTGAAATTGATGTTTACTTGTTTAGTTGAAGTCAGCAAAGAGAACCAGTCGTTTGGCAACGGTGAGGCGCAACACGCGGATTAGGTTCGCAGAACAGGAGACATTAGAGTCAGCATGAAAGACGCACAGTTCACCCAGAAGAATTCACCCGCAGCCGGGCCGTTACTCGCGCAAACGGCTGATCCAACGACTCCGCTCCGGCTGACCAAGTCTCGTGCGGACCAGATATTTCCGGTTCTGACGCCGTCACAGATTGGTCGCATCGCCGCAATCGGCCGGGTGCGTGCGATCTCAGGCGGAGAAGTTCTGATCGAGCAGGGTGACGGTGCCATCCCGTTCTTTGTTGTGATTTCCGGTGAATTAGAGGCTGTGCGTCCCACATCCGCAACGGAAACACTGATCACGATTGTTCGCGCTGGTCAGTTCACGGGCGAGGTCAACACCCTCTCTGGACGTCGCGCGCTTGCGCGGATTCGCGTTCGTCAGCCGGGCGAGGTGATCGAACTCAGCCGCGAAAACGCCCTCTCCCTGGTGCAGACAGATGAGGAATTGAGCGAGATTCTGATGCGCGCTTTCATTCTTCGCCGGGTGGAATTGTTGGCGCAAGGCGTAGGAGACGTCAGCCTCGTGGGCTCCAACCATTCTGCCGACACGCTCCGGATTAAGGAATTCCTGACTCGCAACGGCCACCCTTACACCTATATAGATCTTGACCGCGATGCCGACACGCAGGTTCTGCTTGATCGCTTCAACATTTCTTCTGCTGACACGCCTGTGTTGATCTGTCGCGGTGAGACCATTCTTCGCAATCCGAAGAACCAACAAATCGCGGACTGCCTAGGGTTTAATCAGGCCGTCAATGAAACGCAGGTGCGCGATTTGGTAGTTATAGGTGCCGGACCCTCCGGTCTGGCAGCGGCGGTCTATGGCGCCTCAGAAGGTCTCGACGTCTTGTTTCTGGAGAAGTATTCGCCCGGCGGTCAGGCAGGTTCCAGTTCGAGAATTGAGAACTACCTCGGGTTTCCAGCAGGCATTTCGGGTAATGAACTCGCTGGTCGGGCGTACACACAAGCGCAGAAGTTCGGCGCGCAAATGTTGCTCGCCAACGCAAAACGCCTCACTTGCGGCCGGATCCCGTACATCGTCGAATTAGAGAACGGCGCCAGAATTCCGGCGCGATCGATTGTTATCGCCACCGGAGCCAGATACCGGAAATTAGCGCTGGAAAGCCTGCCCCGCTTTGAAGGAGCGGGCGTGTATTACGGCGCTACGTTCGTTGAGGCGCAGCTATGCAAAGGCGAAGAAGTTGTTGTCGTCGGTGGCGGAAACGCCGCGGGTCAAGCCGCCGCGTTTCTGGCCGAGAGCGCCAAGCATGTGTATGTGCCGATCCGATCGGCGGGCCTGGCCGACACTATGTCTCGCTACTTGATCCGCCGCATCGAGGAGACGCCTGCCATCACCCTGCTGCCGCACACAGAAATCATCGCTCTCCAAGGCAGGGATCATCTCGAGCGTCTTACCTGGCGAAACAATCAAACGGGAGAAACCGAAGAAAAAGATATTGCTCATGTGTTTGTGATGACGGGGGCGATTCCTAACACGGACTGGCTCGATGGTTGTGTCGCGCTCGACAATAAAGGTTTCATCAAGACCGGTCCCGACCTATCGCCAGAAGACCTGGACGCTGCGCACTGGCCTTTGGCTCGTCGGCCGTACCTGCTCGAAACCAGCCTACCAGGAGTTTTCGCGGTGGGTGATGTGCGAGGCGGCAATGTCAAACGCGTTGCTTCTGCAGTCGGGGAAGGCTCAATCGCAATTTCCTTCGTGCATCAGTTACTCCGAGAGTAAAGCTAATATCGACACTAGACAGAACTTGGGAGTGGCCCCACGCTCCTCCAATAGCTCATCAACATCGCGTAGTGAAAGAGAATAGCTAAGATCACCACCGGACCCGCACAAAGCATGACGCCGGGTTCGGCCTACCGCTATTTGAAGATCACCGGTCGGGTTCCTATTTCGCAATGCTTTCACCGGCTACCCGCGCCTTGAAAGTTGCAACACATCCAAATTGTGGGTATAGGATGTCTTGATAAATGACATGGAGCAGTTACCGGTTGGAGCAGGTAAATGGGCTTCCAAAATGAAGTTGGCGATTTGTCGTTTACGGGCCAGAGGGTTGGGCCCGGGGAAACGCCACAATTCCTGGTTCTGGAGCATCTTGTTCGCTACGGCTTCGCTGCACGATTTGCGGGCGGCTGCAAGGTTTTAGACGTTGGGTGCGGCAGTGGGTATGGCGCTTCATCGCTGGCTCAAGAGGCCAACCGGGTTGTGGGCATTGACAGCGCTCCGGAGGCTCTTAACTATGCACAGAAAAACTACCGTCGCGCCAACTTGAATTTTGTTCAGGGGGATTGCCGATCCCTGCCATTCCGAGAGTTGTTCTTTGACGTGGCTGTAATGTTCGAAGTGATCCAGCATGTTGCGGAACAGAAACAATCCTTGAGCGAAATCCAGAGGGTGCTTGCGCCTGACGGCATGTTGATCCTATCCACTCCAAGTGCTGTGGGTCCTACTAAAGTCATCGAGGGCGTAAATGCCGCTAATCGCACAGAGCTGACAGAGTATGAATTATTAGAACTTCTGCGCCCCTACTTCGCTCATGTCCGGCTGCTCTTTCAGCACGAATTGAGCGCGTCGAGTGTTCAATCTCCGGCAGTCACGAAAGCCGAACCTGTTGAGCTAGCTGAAGACTTTTCTCTGCCGTCTGCCGCCAAGTATTTCATTGCCGTGTGCAGTGCTCGAGGGTCCAGAGTTACAGCCGGTAGGATGTTGGTTGTGGGTGGAATTGAACCCCAGATAGCCTACAGCAAAGAGCTGCAAGAATCCCGGGAAGAGATCCAAGTTCTAAACCAACAATTGAAAGAGAATGAACGCGAATATGCCCAAATTCTCTCCGCACATCAGCAGGACGTCGCAGCCAAAGAAGTGGCGATTCGTTCCCTGGTCCTTCACGGGCAGGAGAGGGAGCGCGATTATGCCAAGAATCTAGCTGCTAAGGCAGAAATAATCCGGGATAAAGAAAGATGCATTGCCGAGCTGGAGGCCGAAAATACCGCACGCAGGCTGGAGCTGGAATGGCTCTATCGTTGGCTCCCGACGAACAGGCTTGCGCGCAAGCTCCTCTATGGAAAAAGCTTGCGCCGAGGATTAAGAGGCAGATTTCATTCCTTGGCAAAATCCGATTTCCCAAATCGCTCTATGAGCTCGGTTGATCAAGAAAGCGAAGTCCGAGATGCGCTCGAAGGAAGGCCCTTGAAATTCGAGACGCCTGCTGATCCTGAGATTTCAATCATTATTCCCGTCTACGATGAATGTATCCGCACATATCAATGTTTGAAGTCAATACTCAGGCATACGACTGACGTCAACTACGAAATTCTGGTTGTCGATGATCACTCCCAAGACTCAACACAGCAAATGCTGTCCCGCACCAAAGGCTTGCGCCTATTTCGCAACGAAGAACACCAGGGATACATTTACTCGTGTAACCATACCGCTGACGAGGCCAGGGGCAAGTATCTGCTTCTCTTGAATAACGATAGGTCGGTCGCGCCGCACTGGTTGAAGGAGTTGGTGAATACCTTCGAATCTGAACCCGAGGCTGGAGCGGTCGGTGGCAAGCTGGTTTACCATGACGGCCGGTTACAGGAAGCGGGGTCCATGCTTTGGCGTGACGGTGCTGCTCTGGGATACGGTCAGGGGGACGATCCTTTTAAACCGGAGTATTCGCGTCTCAGGGAGGTCGATTTTTGTTCTGCCTGCCTGCTTGTTCGGAAAGACATGTTTCAGGAATTGGGCGGATTCGATACGCGCTATATACCCTCATGTTACGAAGATGCTGACCTGTGTATGGGAGTCAGGACCAAGGGCTATAAAGTGTTGTATCAACCCAAGGCCGTGATTTATTGCCATGAATATTTGAGCAGTTCACCGGATCGCTCCAAGAGCTTGATGGAACGAAATCGATTGAGATTTGCTGAAAAATGGAGGGAGCGACTACAAGGTTACGACGAATGCGTCCCCCATCTGGGGAACGACCGAACAGCTTATATCATTGGACTGTTCGGCAGCGGACGCGGGTATGTCAAGGAACTGATACTGCAGAACATTGGAGAAAGAGCAAAATATTTTAGGGATGAGATCCGCTTGCATCCCGGTCCGACATCTATGATCTACAGCGGCCATGCCACCATGAGGCATGTTTCTCGCGGTCAGGCGTTGCCAGAGGTAACCAAGGCTATCCTAGAAGCGGTGAGACGGGGATTTGCCGATTTGATTTTTGTCAATCGTCATCCTCTCGATTCGTTGCTGACAAATTGGATTTGGTGGCGACAATTTAATCGCAACGACAGCTTGATTTATAACATCTCGCAGGCTTATAAGAGCACCGACGATCTATGTGCCGATTTGGAGCAGAATTTTCTTGACTTCAAGGCCTTTGCCGAAGGCGACCTTGATTTTATCGCGGCCGTAGGAGGCCCGCGGTTCTTGTCTTTCCCGGAATTTGTTGAGGAAACGGAACTTTTTCTCGACACCGCCACGCTCACGTTGCGCATTGAGAACTGCATGATCGATCCATTCAAGGAGTTTTCTAAGATCGTTGAAGTTATGTCGGTTGACCTTGATTTGAGCCGGTCAGGTGTGACCCCTCCAAATACCGAGCCCTATCGCTATTTAGCTGTCAAAGAAAAAGTTCCTCGATTCAAAAACTTTATTAATGAGCTGAATACGGAGACAAAAAGACGGATCGAGAAAATGGGCTATAACGCGGGGGTCTGAGTTGAGTGTATTTTGATTTTGCTGACCGGGTCCTCGATTTGAGCTAATTCAGTTTTTCCTCCGCGTTAAATAATGAGCCCGTTTTTCCGCAGGAGGTTCTGCGCTATGTTTGTCGATAGTCTGGCTGTTGTGGCTGAGGCAAAAAGGGGCCGCTTGGAGCATATAATTTACCCAGCAGTGACTATCATCAACAACGCCTGATCGATGACGGAAGCTGGACAAATGGCAGGTGTATTGCCCGCTTGAGGGAGGGTAATGGTGACGGAGCTGGAGTACGTAATCAAACACGGCGGGCTGACGCGTAAACGACTCTTGCAAAAGATTACCAGGCGGGGGTTTGGGGTGTCTGTCCTGGGCGGCCTCATTGGTGCGGCAGCATCACGCCTTATAAGTACACCCTCGGTAGCGGTAGCATCACGCCTCATGAGTACCCCTTCGCTAGTTGGCACTGATTTCACTATTGCCATTATTCCCGATCCTCAGTTCCTGGCTGAATCGTGCCCTGATGGGGGTGGTCGATACTACACTGCCATGATGCAGTGGATCGTTGACAATAAGAACATCATTTTCACATCCAGCAAACCCTCCTTTGACGCTAACATCAAGGCTGTAGTGGGCGTCGGCGATTGCGTGAACTCCACCGCTGATACCAATGAGTTCAGAGACGCAGAGACCGCCTGGAAGATTCTTGACACGAATCGCATCGCATTCACTACGCCTCCGGGGAACCACGACTACTCAGGCAACACCTCTTCCCGGCATAGCCTCGGAGAGGAATTCAAGAAGGGCTATTTCTCTGCAAAGCACCGCTCTTCAGTTTACGGCTCCGGAATTAGTCTTGGTGACGGAGACATGGCTTACTGGATTGGATCTCATGACGCTACCGGAGCCAACACAGCAGTAAAGTTCGTCATTTCCGGCATAAAACTGCTTATCCTGGCGATGGATTTCTTCGCGGGCAATGCCGCATGGTCATGGGCCTACGACGTTATGGTGGCGAATTCCGATTGCGAATGCTATATCACGACTCATGCGTGGCTGACCATGCATGGAACGCAGTACCAGAGAACGAATAGTTACGGGCCGGACTTTTACGAAATGGCGGGCGCACCCTACTCAAATTCTGCCGCGGAAGCGTGGAGCACTATAGGAGTAAACACCTGGTCAAACCTGTTCGGCATTTTCGGTGGACACGATATTTTCGCAGGTACGTCGTCTCCGGGATGGTTTTGGCAGCAGGTTCCGGTTAAGAGCGACAGTTCGCGCCGGCAGACTGTACATCAGCTGTTTACCAACTCTCAGCAAATCGACAGTGTTTGTAATAGGTCTGTGAGTCAAGCGAGTGGAACGGGGCAAACGGCGAGCGTTTTCCTGCTCAGTCGCCGGCCCGCATTGGGATTGCTCGAAGGCCGCATGATCTCCACCCAATCGGGTGACTGGTTTAAATCAAGATCCGCATCCTTCCCTGGTGGAACAAGCTGGAGCGATACCGAAACGCTCCTGTTCTCAGTTCCGTTCACCGGGCTCCAGACAGAACGAACTCCGAACACGATACAAATACATTGAGTGGCAAACAGGCCCTCGATATCGTTCCATCCGGGTCCTGGCGAGGCGGGTGGCGTCGAGCACTGTGCTGGGCGAAAAATTCGGGTGTCCACCGTATGAAAAGCGGTTCGAACTGGATGCCCTCCGGGCATGTTCCGCCCCGGAGTGCCTATGCGCGCCGCGTCGCCCAGGCGCGAGTCACATAGGTTGTCTCGATCGTCGTCAGACCCGCAATGCGCTTCTCCGTGAAATCCAGGAACTCCCGGAATAGTTCCGGACCTAATTGCACTTGCAGATCATTCACCGAGCGCCACGCGCCGATATACTGTCGTGGGGTTTGGTGCAGCGAATGCCTGCCTTCCAGGTACAGCACCTCGGCGAATTGCGGCTTGGCGCTTAGCATGTCGGTCAGCCGCTCGGTGATGCCAGAGCGGCCGGACGATACGCGCCGGATGTCAGGCTTGAGCCGCGTGATCTGCGCCTCGATTTCGACAAGCAGCGGGTTCGCCTCGATGAAGCGCGGATTCCACAAGGCAACGAAGACGCCGCCCGGCCGCAGGATGCGGTGGAACTCGTCGCATGCTCTGTCGAAATCGGCCCAGTGGAGTGACGAAGCCATGCTGACAAGATCGGCTGAGCCGTCCGGCAAGCCAGTGGCTTCGGCCGAACCCTTGTGCCAGACAATGTCGGTACCGCGCGAGGTCTCAATTCCTTGCTCGCGCATGTCGTCATTGGGCTCCACGGCGACGACGGAGCGCAGGCCGCGGGCCGCGAGCGTGCGCGTCCAAATGCCAGTGCCGGCACCGATGTCGGCGGCATCGACACTGGCCGCATCGTGTCCCACATAACTCAAGATCGCGGCTGCGACCTGCGGCGCATAGCCCGCCCGAAATCTGGCGTAATCGCCAGCTAGACCCGTAAAATCTCCGTGTTTCATCATGACAGACAGCCTGCAGTCCCCATAGCGGCTTTAAATGAATGCAAAGTTCGGGCCGACCGTACCCGTCCGTGGACTCCCTTCATCCTACCGCCGGGCTTCTGCCGGATCGCGCATCCTCGAGAACGAGTTCGCCCGTTCTTACCATGTCCTCGTACAGCGCCACGTCCTGCGGATTGTCGATTTCGCCCCATTGGCCATCGGTACCGAAAGTTCCGATGCGGAGATCCTTTCCGGCTAACAGTCGGCGCAGCAATCCGGTCATGTCGAGACGATCACGGATCGGTGCTTCGAGTTCACTGAGTAGCGACTCGACGGCACTCCATGCCGCTGGCGTGAATTTCAAGAGGCCCATATATTGCCCCTCGATATCTTCTATGCGGGTCGTCTTGCCGCCGATCTCCAGCAATTGGCCCGCGGCATCGATCCGGAAGGTTTCGGCGTCGGCCAAAGGATCGGCAAAACGCCGGGTCCATAGGCGATGCCAGGCCCGATCGTAACTGATGACCAACTGGCCTGTAGCACCGGCCAGAAGGCGCACCAACTCGCTGCGGTAGAAGATGTCGGCATAGCTGACGATGACCGGCCCCGAACGCAGCCAAGGAGCGGCTGCGGCGAGCGACATCACCATATTGGTTTCGGCCCATCGTTCGGCGGCGAAGTAGGAGAGGCCGGGAAAATCGATCATCTCGGCGCGATAGCCACGGACAACTCCGATTTCGTCCGCCCCACCACGCCGGAGCGCCGCGATCTGGCGCTCGATCAACGGCTTGCCTTCGAGCTTGACCAAGCATTTCGGGCGGTCGTCGCCGAGATACCCCATGCGGCTACCGCGACCGGCGGCGAGAATGACCGCGCGCATCATTCGACCTCGAAGACCCGGCGGAACAATAGCACGTCGGCAGGCGAGAACGGGGCGGACCGCTCAGGGTGCCACATAATCCCCGTGATATGCTGGGCCGAATTGCGAATCCCTTTGACGACGCCGTCGGCGGCAACCGCCCAGACATCGAGCGGCGGCCGCGAGTCGAAGGCGGCAAAGCGATGATAGCTGTTGACCTCTCGTGGCTCGCCGTCGATTTGGATGACCTGACGTTGCGCCACATGGCCTTCGACGCGGCGTAACGGGATAGCGAAACGCTGCTGAATCACTTGCATGCCGCGACAAACGCCCAGGACCGGCAGTCCGCGCCGCTCTGCCAAATCGAGCAGGGCATTTTCGACGGCGTCGCGTTCCGGGGCATCGCCGCCCAACACCGCAAGATCGTTACCACCGGTCAGCACCAAACCGGCGATGCCGGCCTCCCCGCATAAGGCAAGAGCCGCCTCAGCTACGTTGGGGATCAGCACGGGAAGCAGCCCGCACGCCGCAAGGAACCTAGTCCATGCTTGATCCAGGCAATCGCGGCGCTCGCCATAGGCCGGAACCACCGATACCCGCTGGGTGATGGCGACCGGTTTCATGCGATGAGCAACACCTTCTGGTTCGTGCAGTCGAGGCATAGCTTGCGCGCCGTCTGCCATCGCCGGAACAGGGCCTCGCCTGCGCCGATTACAGCGGGTATGCCGAGTTCGCCGGCACGGATCGCCATATGGGAATTGGCGCCGCCGAACTGGGTTACGAATCCGCTGATACCACGAGTGAAGATCCAGTCGAAGCCGGGGTCCGCGCTGGGCACGAAAAGAATCCGTCCCGCGAAGCTCTCCGGCGGGTCGCCGACTGAGGCGACCGGCGCGGTGACGCTTTTACGCGTAATGAAATTAGGCTGGCTCGGAGGAAGGTGAAATGCGAACACTTGGTCGGGCGACACAATGATCGGCGGAAGCACCAGATTGCAGGTGAGCGCGTGCCGCGCTCTGCCCTGCGCGACACTCTCCATCAACGCCTCGCGCACCGAACCGCTCTCGCTATAAAGCGTGCGGATGGCATCGTAGTTCAGAAATGCACAATCCTCCGCCGAAAGACCATGATCCTTGCCCAGTTGTTTGATCAGCGACAGAGCGTCGCTCAGGCTTCGCGTGAATACGAACTTCGCGTATTCGCGGCCCTCAATGCCGGCCTTGAGGAACTCGATCAAACTCAAGATGTCGATGTCGAGCTCATGCTCCTTAAGCAGCTGCTCGACGCGGCGCAACTGCTCGATCGAGAGTGCGAAGCGCGGCGGCGCCGACACCGTCGGTCGGACACTCGACCAGTCGAAGTAGAGATCGGGGGCCTCGTCGTAGCGAGGCGACAGGATGTCGTAGGTCCCCGGGCGGAGGTGGCCGTAGCGCGCGAGGAAGTCGGTCTTCGGAAGTTGTGCGAAATCTTGCCCGATGCGCGATCCGACGGTATCGACACTGGCCATGAATGTCGCAACCTCTTCGGCATTGAGAACGCCCACCTCGACGAAGGACTGGAGCAGCTGAACCGCTATGAAGCCCGCCCGCGCGAGACCGGCGAAGGGCAGGGTGCCGTATCGCTTGCAGTCCTCGATTAGCCAGTAAATGCGGCTGATCTTGTCGATCTCCGCGTTACAGATTGTCGGGATACGCTGTGCCAGAAGATCGATTTTCGCGCGGTCACGTCGCCACAGCGCGGTCTCGCCATGAATGATGCGATTGGTGAGGCGCCGCAAGGCACCCGAGAGTTCAGCAAGGTCTTCTGGAGAAAATCCGTGCTCGGCGAGCCTGCCCAACCGCTTCGGCAAATCGAGGGTGTAGCAGGAGAAGATGATCTCAAATTCGACTTTGTCATGAAGATGCGGTTCAGAGAGAAGTCGATCAATGTAGTAATTCACCAGACGCCCTGCGAGATCGTCGGATACGTCGCGTGGTATGAAGGAGTTGAAGCTGACACGCACATCGATGTAGGGCAGTCCGTGAAAGCTGACCAGCAGCGGAAAACTGCGAAGATTCTGGTACCCGTAATTATCCCGCTGATAGGCCCAGATCGCGTCCGTGATGAGTTCGCGATAGAGCGACAGCGAGAGGGGCCAGGGCCGCACCCCGATGATTTCGGCCGGGTTCCAGTCCGGCATGACGCCGAATATCGCCCGGCTGCCGTGCAGGTGGGGATGCGGGCGGCTTAGCAGCTCGACCTTGCGCGCGACATCGGCGAGCGCGGCCTCGACCCTCGCGTCCGCTGTCCGGCCCTGGCGCTCGACGGCGAGCGGACGGACTTGCAGAAGGTAGATCTGCCCGTCGTCGGCAACGGCGAATTCCACGTCGATTGCATCACACCCTAGAAGGATTTCCAGCTCGCTAACCAGAGCAATGACTGGCGCCAGCGGCGCTGGGCAGGCGTCAGGCCGCGATTTGAGACAAAAAAAAGTCTCGAGATGATCGCCGACACCGGCGGTCACGCGATCGGTTAGGCCGGAACGATCGTCGTAATTGATAACGAAATAGGGGCCGCCGCTGGGATTGCGCGAGAAGACGACCCCGGCCATCGCCACCCGGTCAAGCATGGGCTGCACGAAGATCTGGTCGTCGTCGCTACCGTCATTGGCAAATGAGTCAATCACCTGGTCAATTGCCTGTGCCACTGCTGCGATGCCGACGACACCGAGTACGGAATCGTACTTCCCGGCCTGGGAGCTTGAGGCGCCGTCTTCGCCCCATGCACTGCTACGCACAATGACGCGATCGGAACTCCAGCGCGCAGCGGTGACGGCAGTGAGCACGCCAGCGGCGTCCGAGCGCCAATCGCTAACCGAAAATCGCACCTGCGGCAGGACGCGCCCATTGCGCAGCAGCGGCGCCAGCGCTTCCAGAGATTCTGCCTTGGTTTTGAAGGCGACGAGGCGCACCGGCTGCGCCGCACCCGCGCCGCCGGGTCTGTCGCACGCCGCTAAGATGCGATCGACCGCCGTGGCAACGCTGAGCGTCCCATAATTGTCGAGAACCAGGTTTGGCGCCTCAGGAGCCTCCGCCGGCACGTCAAGGCCAACGACGTCGCACGTATCGCCGCGCTGGGCTCCTGCATAGATGCCCTTGCTATCCCGACGTCGCAGCTCGTCAATTGGGACCCTCAGGTAGATTTCGCGATAACCGGGGATGTTCTCGCGGTTCCAACGCTGCACCTCGTGAAACAGCGAGATGGTCGCGCAGACGACATCGGTGCCCTGCTCAGCCAGCAACCGACACAGCCGCGCATTGCGCATCGCCGACCGCCGCCGGTCGCCTGCGGTGTGGTCAAGATCTTCGGCGATCACAGCACGGAGCGCGTCGCCATCCAGGAAGGTGACCGGACGACCGGCGGCACGCAGCCGGCTCCACAATTCTCGCCCCACGGTTGTCTTGCCGGCGCCGGATAACCCGGTAATCCAGAAGACGCGCCCTGGTGGAGCTTCATGTTGCGTATCAGGTAGGCGTCCGGCTTTTTCTGCGATCTTTGTCAGCATAGGAATCAGAATTTCCGATGGCGGGTATCCGCTTCACTCACCAAGTCCTGCAGATGTTGGGTTGTCTTCCTCCTTCCTGAGGTTGGGGTGAGTTGTCCGGTGATAGGCAACAGGACGGCCACAGCTTGTTACGCCAGGCACAAGAAAAGTTTGCCTCGACTCTTTGATCACCGGCGGTTGAGCCCGGACGTGAACTCATCCGGATAGTAGGCCAGGTGCTTACGACTGACTGCTCCCTGCCCGAAGAACGGGGACAGCATGTTGGGACTAAAACAAGTCCCGGACCTGAAAAGCCATGAGACGGCCGGGACGGCGCTGCATAAACTGCGCCGCGCCGTGGATCGTCACTCACCACATGGCTTGAAATCACAATCGAAGAGCAGTGCGGGTGGTCCTGAAAGATCGTTCTCGCAGTCACCGGCGTTTGATGCACACAATCATGACACCCCAACAGCAGCATCCTAGCCAGGGAAACTCCCCCGGCACCCGCAACGCCGGACAGCGAAAGCCATCCCGTTAGCGCGGTGGCTGCTGATACTCTCAGCAGACCTCCTCACTTCCGAAGCGGACGTCGAACTCCTTCAAGTTCTGAGGATAATCTTCCATCCCCGCATGGTAAGTATTGCGGCCCGGTCGGTCAAGTCCCTGTACTCGTCCAGCAGATGGGTGACACTTTTCATTCCTTTCGTTGAGATGAGAGCTTGGAGCCGGGAATTGGTGAGGAGTTAAGTAGGACACAGCGTCAGACACCGGAGCCGTTAAATTCCGACGAGTTCCGCAATGGCTACACCGAGCAGCAGCGAGACCTGCTGCGCGCCACGACCGATCTAAACGTCGAACCGTCGCACTAAGCTAACACTTCTTTTCTTGAAATAAGATGGTGGCGTTACTTCATCGGGAGTGCCACAATCGCCCATGGCTTCGTCCAAGGTCGCAATAAGCCGGGACCTTCTTCCAGTTTTGCCCGCTTGGGGAAAGGCCACTCTCCTGGCCCTGGCCATCGGCTCGGTGGCATGGTTCGCATTCTTTGCTAAGGCGCTTTTGCTAACCTATCCGCCCGTGTGGCCGGATGAAGCTCTCTTCGCAAACCCGGCGGTCAATCTCGTGCACCATGGAACGATGTCGACGGATGTGTGGGTCGGGGCGCTGCCTGGCACCGAGCAGCATACCTACTGGATGCCGCCACTTTACTTTCTTTATATCGCCTCCATCTTTCGGTTTACCGGGCCGGGGATCGTTCCGCTGAGGTTCGCATCCACGGCAGCAGCCTTTGGAGTTCTGGTACTGACATACGTGTTGACCATCCGCTCAGGTCTAGGACGTTGGCTCAGCTTGCTTCCCATTTCTCTGCTCGCGCTTGATGCAGTCTTCCTTCGGGGCGCTCTCGTCGGCCGGCCGGACATGCTCGCCGTGGCCATTATTCTGTTTTCGCTATGGCTCGCTACCAAGCCCTTGGCTCCGTGGAATTCCTTTGCGACGGGGATTGTCTGCGCCCTGGCAGCGCTCACTCATCCCATCGGAGCCGCCGCCCCAATTGCGGTCGTGGCTTGGCACCTGCTATCGCGGGAGAGGCGGGCACCCCGTTTTCTCCTGCCGTTACTGGCTGGAATTCTGATAGCTTTCCTGCCTTGGCTGGCCTACATTGCTCTCGATCCACAAAGCTTCGTCGCACAATTCGGGTCACAACTAGTTAGAAAAAAATCACTGCACCGCACGGTGCAGGATTTTCGCGCAGCACCCTTCTTTCAACCGATCGGCCAGTATGCGTTTCAAGGTGGTCGTTTACGCGATGTCGTGTGGGTGCTAGCTCTGTGGTTGTTTGGACTGGTGGGGCTCGGCGATGCGCTGAGGTCAAAGCACGATCATGATAGTCCTGCGCGGCATTGTCTGCTGCTCCTGTTTCTTTGCCAGGCCGTGATTCTCGCGGTCGTTTTGTGGGCCGGTGAAATGTTTTACACGATTTACATCATTCCAATTACCGCGATTGGCCTCTGCCATTTGCTGAAGAACGGCCCCTTGGCTGGGTCGGCTGGATGGAGGCGCACTATCCTGGGCTCGGTGGCTCTGCTCTGTATCGGCGGATTCGTCCTCAGCAACTTGCAACACACCTTGAGGATCAACCGGGTTGAGGGCGATTATACGGGCTGGTCTAACCAAATCAGCGCGAGGATTCCACCGGGATCGACGGTGTTGTTATCCGTAATTCCTGACCCGTACTTCGTCCTGATGGCCCGTCCTGACCTCAACCTGCGTGAATTTGTGCCGGAGAAATTTCCCATCGACCACGACATCATCTGGGATTACATGTCACAGGCGGATTACGTCATTGTTGGCGCTGGTTTCCAGTCGCCCAGCGCTAGGGTGGAAGGATTCTTGCGAGCAAAGGGCACGCTGATCGATATGGTCAGGAGCAAGGGCGACAACGGCTACTTTGCGCGTATATACCGAGTCACCCAGCCGCGTTTCTCTCCTTAGCGGTCTTCTTTGGCAAGTTGGTGCGCCCCGATACCTGCACCCGGGCAAAGGCCGCGATCAAGAATTTCTGCATCCATGACTGCGGGTTATTTTATTAGACTTCTTGGTGCCGGGAGGGGGACTTGAACCCCCACAGACCTTTCGGTCCTGCGGATTTTAAGTCCGCTGCGTCTGCCAGTTTCGCCATCCCGGCGAGGGAAGAATCGGGCATCCCAAGGGCGCGACTGCCTTCGAGCCTACAACAGCCTCGCTGCAAAGAACAGCCGAACTGAGAAGAGAACGACGCGGTGCCAACTAGCCGGGGAGTTTGGGAAAGGCGATGACATTCTCGGTACGGCCGCGGGCGCCGCGTTTTGCCAGGTACATGGCCTGGTCAGCAGCGGCGTGTAATTCGTCGGGACTAACACCCTGATCGGGATAAAGCGCGACGCCGATGCTCAGCCCAGTCTGAATGATATGTCCTTCTATCTTTAGTGGAATCGCCAGCGCCGACACCAGCGCCGACATCAGCGTTTCGGCGCCATGTTCATCCGACACGTTGCTGACCACGGTAAACTCATCGCCTCCTGAACGAGCCAGGGTGTCGGAGGCGCGCATCCGACTGGACAGCCGCAACACCACCTGCTGTAAAGCCAAGTCCCCAATTCGGTGTCCGAAGGTGTCGTTCACCTCCTTAAAGCGGTCGAGGTCAATTAACAGCACGGCCACCTTGCGGCCCGCGCGTGCCGCTTGTGCCAGGGCTTGTTCCAATCGGTCTTCCAGCAGTCGCCGGTTTGGTAACCCGGTCAAGGCGTCGTGGTAAGCCAGATATTCATTGGTCCGAATCTGGTCTTCGAGAAGCGTCAGAATCATGCCCACCGCCACGAAGTACTTGGGAATGTTCCAGGTCTCGGATTCAATGACGGTTAATGGCGAGTGGAAATTCAGAAACATCACAATTGGATAGACCATGCCCCAGGCGACGAAGCCTAAAACCGTGGTCAGCACCCCTGCCGTATCGCGCTGGAAATGGCGCCAGTACATAACTGCAACCGTGAAGTTGAGGCCGGCCAGAATAACGCCGACTCCAAGGTCAGCATGGTTGAGAGCAACTATCCAAACCATCAACGAGGAGAACGCCAGGGCCCCAGCCAGCAAGCCAAACACATAAGGGCGCGTATCGCGATACCAGTTCCAAGCCAGAAGCGAGGTAGCGGTTACAGCAATTGCCACGACGCCATAATAAAAACCGTGCGCTGCCAGGCCCCAGACCGCAGCGGTGGTGTAAACCAGTGCGGGAAGGCCGAGTACTGCTCCGAGCAGAAGTTGGCGGCGGGCCGTAGTTGCCCGAGGTGACATGGAGATGAGGAACGATACGGTCGCAAGATCCAGAGACCCCAGGCTAATGGCGGTTGCAATATGGCCCCAGAGACCGTGACCTATGTTTATAAACTGGGCAACGAAGTGAATCAGTACCAGGGCCCAGCCCGTAAGCCATAGTTGCAACTTCTCGGCCGCACCCTGACGCAGAATAGCCTCAAAAACCCCGACCAGGATTGCAAGCGCAACGAGACTGGGTAGAACGCTGAGGTTCATAACAATTACAAGCGCTGATTAGAGAGCTGATTTAGAGTATGACAGCGATTCGCTATAACTCTAAGCAAAAAATGAGGGATTGACCCAAAATGCGCAGCCGGTCAGAGGTTGCGGGCATCGTGGCCTATAATCGCCATCCGATGTCGTTACGAATCCGGAACGCCCTCAGGGTTCAGCGCACTTTGACGTCGGGCTCGACTGACATACCCTGACGCAGCAGGCCATCTTTGTTGAAGTCGGGTTTGTCATTGCCATCGAAGTCGATTCGCACCGGAATGCGCTGCACCACTTTGACATAGTTACCGGTGGCATTCTCGGGTGGCAACAAGCTGTACTTCGCGCCCGTTGCTCCTCCGATACTTGTAACGTGTCCATCCCATTTGCGACCGCCGTAGGTATCAACCTTGATCTTTACCGCTTGTGTTGGCTTCATGTGGGCAAGCTGGGTTTCTTTGAAGTTGGCCGTGACCCATATCTCGCGGAGTGGCACGATGGCCATCAAGTCCTGGCCGTTGGATACATTCTCTCCGACTTGTACGGATCGCTTGCCGATCACACCATCTACCGGCGCCAGGATGGTGGTATACGACAGGTTCAGTTGCGCCTGATCAAGCGCCGCTTTCGAGCGTTGCGCCTGCGCGTCGGCAGATTTCGCCTTGGCTTGGGTCGCCGCCACCGTGTTGGGAGTCGCGCGTGCATTGCGCACTTCGGCAACGGCCTGTTCGATGCGCGACTGAGCTTGTTTCACTTGCGCCTGGGCAGCCAACAGCGCCGCCTGACGAGCGCTGACCGTAGCATTGGCAGCGATGGCTGCTGCCGTAGCCTGGTCGAATTGCTGCTGCGATATCTCGCGCTTGCCTAGTAGTTGGCGATATCGCTCAACATCGGTATTAAGCTTCTCGGCATCGGCTTGCGCCTCCAGTACCTGGGCTTGCGCCGCTTCTACCTGTTTCTGGGCAGCTGTCACGCCAGCTTGCGCGGAGTCCATGTCGGCGCCGGCAGAGCGGATCTGGCTGAGCGAACCAATGCTGGAAACGGGCACACCAAATTGCGCTGCCTCGGCCTGTGCCTGTGCGTCCTGGTAATCGGCCTGCGCCCGAGCCAGGGCCACCTGGTAATCGGTGGGATCGATTTGGACCAGCACGTCACCTTTGTGAACCAGTTGCCCGTCGTCATAGTTCACTTTAATCACCTGTCCGCCGACACGGGCACTGATGGGATAGAGGTGGCCGTCAATCTCGGCGTCGTCGGTGCTTTCCCAGTGGCGGCTCTCCCACCAGAACCAACCCACTAGCACCACGACGACAATCGCGACTAGAAAAGCAATGGGTTTGGCAGCCGGATGCTTCTGGAAGAATCCGCGGTGGTCTTCCTCGTAACGTTTCGCCTCCGGATCGACATGCTCTTCCTCGGGTCGCTCGGGAGCTTGCCGTTCCACTTCGTTCTCTTCAGTCCTGCTCGGACTCATCTCTTCACCTGTCAATAATTATTCGTGAGGAACCGTGGCCGGCGCTGCATCGCCGTTGCCAGTACTCTGAGGCGCGGTTGCTGGACTCTTTCCAGTCGGACTGGCTTGCTGCTGCGCCGGGGAAACGTCAACGGCCCCCGCCATCCCGTCCGGATCTGGATTAGCGTTGGGCGGTGGTTCGGGTGGGTTGACCGTCCCGGGATCATTGGGTCCGTTCGCCGGGACCGTGCCGCCCGGTTCCGCCAGGTATTGCTGCACCGCCTGCTCGGCATTGCCGATGGCGCGCGCTAACAATACTTTGGCTATGTTGTGCGCATACAAACTGGTTATGTACTGGTCATTAGCCGATGCCAGTTGCTGCTGCGCCTGGATCACCTCAACATTGTTGGTGACACCTGCGGCGAAGCGATCTTGGGACTGCCCGAGTGCTTGTTGCGCCAGATCAAGGCCCAGCTTTGCCACTTCAACATTTTGCGACGCCGCCTTCAAGTCGAGGATCGCATCTTCTACGTCCTGCTCGATGCGCCCTCGCATGTCATCCACCTGCGCTTGCCGCTGCTTCAGAACGGCGTCGGTCTGTTGCACGTCGGCTTCTACTTGTCCGCCTTGAAATATCGGAATTTTCAGGGTCGCTGCCGCCGTCCAATTGGGAGACATGGAGTCGGGAGTGGTGCCCAGCACGCCGTATTCGCCTGCTAGCCCAATCGAAGGCAGACGCTGCTTCCAAGCAGCCTCACGGCTTAACTGCGCCGCACGCAATGCCGCCAATGCTGCCTGATAATCAGGACGCGTTTGCAGGGCTCTCGCATAAGCATTTTGCAGGTCCATATCGGGAAGCGGATGATAGGGAACGCGATTCACCAAGCGGAACTTTTGCCCTATCGGCAAGCCGATCACGCGGGCCAGCGCGATGCGTTGCTTTTCCAGATCGTTCTGAGCTTCGATCAGCGCTTCCCGCTGGGCCTGTAACTGCACCCGCGCGCGCAGGGTATCGATGTTGGGTGCAAGCCCCGCCGTCTCCTGGTCCGCCGCCAGTTGGTAGAGCGCTTGGGCGGCTCTTAGTTCCGCTGCCGTGGCCTCCACCCGCGATTCGTTGGCGATGGTAAGCAGGTAGTTTGCTCCGACGGCAAGCACCACGGTGTCGCGCGCATCGCGGTAAGTGAACTGCGCGGCCTTCACGTTCTGACTCGCCGCCCGGACATTATCGATGGTATGCAGATCGATGGCATTCCACGAGCCGGTGGCGCGAAGATCGGTGATGCCGAAAGGCCCTACCGAACCCGGAATTCCCGGAAAGATCGAGGCGTTCAGCCCCAATGCCTTCAGGTTGATCTTCTGCTCTTCTTCGGCGAACGATCCATTAACCACGGGGAGCATGTCGCTGAGAGCGCGCAGCCGCGAAGCCCGCGACTGTTGCGTCGCCCGATCAGCAAGGTATAGGCCAAGGTTGTACTTCAGCCCGCGCTGCAGCGCGTCTTCGATGGTGAGCTCAAGGGTTTCCGCAGTGGCCTTCGCCTGAGGAATCGAGCCGGCAAAGGGATCCTGATTGCGATTGATAATCTGTTCCGCTGAGGGAAGGGGAGACGATTCCTGCCCGGAAGTTTGTCCCATTGCTGAAGAGCACGCCAGCAGCACGCTGACGACGATCAGCCCTGCGCACAGCGCAGGTTTTTTGAGTGCATTGCGTTCAGGTCTTTCCATCTTCTGTTTAAGAAATACATGCCTGCATGACAATCCTACGCGTTAGCGCTCTTAGATGTATTTCCGGGCATCGGCGTTGCGCAAAATAGCCGTTCGTTGCCCGTCGAGTTCTTGGTTCCTAATTCCGGTACAGCCCCACTTCGCTGGTCGAGGGCCGCCTCATCAAGTCTCGTATGGCGTCCTGCACTGATTTTCCCTGTTGCAGAATTGCGTGCATCTGCTGGGTAATCGGCATTTCTACGCCCGCCTTGTGAGCCAATCCAACTGCAGCATTAGTAGTGAGCACGCCCTCGGCGACCATGCCGTGCATCCCGGCGATGATGTCTTCCAGCTTGCGGCCGCGGCCCAACTCGACGCCGACGCTGCGGTTCCGCGACAGCCCGCCCGTGCAGGTGAGCACCAAATCACCGAGCCCGGCGAGTCCGGCCATGGTTTCCGGCCTTCCTCCGCAGGCGACGACGAGCCTTGTGATCTCAGCCAGTCCTCGGGTGATTAGTGCAGCCACGGTGTTGTATCCCAGGTCCATACCGAAGAGAACTCCGGCGGCAATGGCGACAATATTCTTCAGCGCTCCGCCTAGTTCCACCCCGATTACGTCATCGTTCGTATACACCCGGAAATTGGGATCGCTGAACTCCCGTTGCACGATGGCCGCCAGTTCCTTGTCGGATGAGGCAATCGTGATAGCGGTGGGATCGCCTTTCGCGACTTCCTTGGCGAACGTGGGCCCGCTCATGGCACCGATCCGTGGGACGAAGCCACCGCGCCCGCCGCTTAACAGTTGGGTAATGACCTCGGTCATGCGCAGCAGCGAGTCGTTCTCGATTCCCTTGGTCGCGCTGACGTAAAGCATCTCCGGGCGAAGTTGTGGAAGCATGGCTTCGAACACCCGGTGAGTGTGGTGAGAGGGCATCACGCTGACTACGATCTCGGCGCCGCCCAGCGCCTCCCCCAGGCTGTTGGTTGCCTGCACGGTTTCCGGTATCGTGTGTCCCGGCAAGAACAATTCGTTTACGTGCCGTTTGCGAACGCTCTCACACACTTCAGCCTCATGCGCCCATAAGCGCACCCGGTGCGTCTGTTTGCGGCCGAGCACAATGGATATCGCCGTGCCCCATGCTCCCGCGCCGATGACTGCGATCTCGCTCACAAGCAGGTCTCTTTCAACGGAACCGGTCCTCGGTGCCCGCCAGCAGGCGCCGGATGTTGTCTTTGTGCCGCACGATGATCAGCGCAGACGAAGCCGTAATTACCAACAGGATAGGCGCAGTTTTACGCTCCACCGGATTGAGCCATAGCACCAACCAGGGAAACGCCGCCGCGGCCACAATGCTCCCCAAGGAGACGTAACGTGTCAATGCGAAGACAATCGCAAACAAGAGAATCGAAAGCAGCAGGCACTTGGGGGCAAGTGCGGCAAATGCGCCCGCGGCCGTAGCGACTCCCTTACCGCCTTTGAACCGGAGCCAAACCGGGAACATGTGTCCCAGAAGTGCGCAAAAAGCGGCCACCGCGGCTAACAAGAAGATCGTGCGGCTATCGATCATCTGCGTTGAAGAGTCGTACAGGCTGGCCGGCAGATCACCCACCGTAAAGCGACGCGAGCCCGCCAGCCAAAACGCAAACTCCACCGCGCCGACGCCTTTCAACGCGTCGAGCACCAAGGTCGCAACGGCCAGGCCTTTCGAAGCGGTGCGGGCAACATTCGTTGCGCCGATGTTCCCGCTGCCGGTGTGGCGGACATCCTGTCCGCGAAAAATACGCACCAGCAAATAACCGAAGGGGATTGACCCCAACAGGTAGGAAACCACGACGATAATGATTGAAAGTCTCGTCAAGGCGATGCGCAGAGAGCCAGACTACTCCAACGGATACCGCGACAGCTTCGTGTATCGTGGACCCGACGGCGACAACTTGCTCTCGTATAGATAGAACTCGTGCGCCGTCATTGTACCGAACTCCAGTGGCCCAAGGGTTTCGAGCCTGGCGCGCACCCGTTGCAAGGCCGGTGCGGAACGCTCTCCGGGCACGCGATGCGGACGACCACTGCCCGAGCGGGCCAGCGTCAAGTGTGGTTTGAAAGCGCCGGCATCGGGCTGAAACCCGAGAGGCTGAAGAGCGTGGCCAATCGCGTTCACCAATCCTTGCAGGTTCTGGTCTGCTTCAATTCCAACCCAAAACACGCGCGGCGATTTAGCAGAAGGAAAGAAGCCGGCATCTCGGAAGGTCAAACCAACTGACCCACTCCGCACAGCTTGCAAGGCCTGCTGAATCTCGTCGAGTTTCTTGGTCTCGCCCAGAAACTGCAACGTGATGTGAAACGTTTCCGGGGAGACCCATCGAATATCCGGCGCCAGCGGCTGCATTTGATCGCGGAATTCGCTTATCCGCTGTCGTATGTCCTGCTCGATGTCAAGTGCCACGAAGAGGCGCATAAATTTACATCAGCATGCGGCGCACCAGGTCAAGCGCCTGCTGGCTCGCCCAGCGACGCACGCGGTCACGGTCTCCAAAGAAGCGCCGCTGCACCACTTCCTCCTTGTGGCCGTTGGTGACCGCGACGTACACCAGGCCAACCGGTTTCTCCTCGGTGCCGCCACCAGGGCCAGCGACGCCGGTTACGCCGACACCGATATCGGCATTGCAAATCTCGCGGATGTTCTCTGCCAGGGCGACCGCGACCTCTCGGCTTACCGCGCCGTGCGCTTCAATCATCAACGGAGGGATGTCGGCAAACAGCGTCTTCAACTCGTTGGAATACACCACGGCCCCGCCTAGAAAGTAGCGCGAGCTTCCGGGCACCGATGTGATGCGCTCGGCAACCAAGCCTCCGGTACACGATTCTGCCACCGCCAGTTTCAAGTTGCGCATCTGCAGGTAGTAGCTGACGATCTCTTCCAGCGATTCGCCCGCCGAGGAAAACACGGCGTCCTCCAGTTCGTCTTCCAACTCGCCCGCCAATCGGTCCACTTCCGCCTGCGCCTCGTCCTTAGTAGCGGCGGTCGTTCGCAGATGAAACTCGACCTGACCCTGTCCGGCGAGCACCGTGGTTTCAATGTTGGGATACTTCTTATAGATGGGCGCGGTGCGCTCATCGACGGCCGACTCGCCCATCATTGCGACCTTGAGGACGCGGGTCGCAATGGCCGCCGGGGGAACCAG
>CAWCSJ010000025.1:0-175333 GCA_963798185.1 uncultured Acidobacteriaceae bacterium | reverse complement strand
ACAGGACGCCAACCGCAGCCCCGCCTCTCCTGACGAGGCCGACGAAGTCATCACCGAGGCTATCCGAAGCGCTCGCCCTGGCTATCGTCCTCATCAGTGAGAATCGTCCTTGATACCACGATTCTCGTTCGCGCGACCGAGAGGTCCCACGGACTCGCACGCGAACTTCTGCTCAACATCGTCGCCAGCAAACACACCTTGTTGCTCTCCACCGAGATGCTCTACGAACTCGCCCGCGTCCTCCGGTATCCACGCCTCCAGGCGTTCTATGGCTTGACGGAGGAGCGCACCTACGATTTCGTCCGCTATCTGCACGACGTGGCGGAGATCGTGTCTTTGACTCCACTGCTTGCTATGCCCATCCGGGACGTAAACGACATCGTCGTACTGCAGACAGCAGTCATCGGCGAAGCGAATATCCTCTGCACTAGAGACGACGATTTCTACGATCCCGTGGCAACGGGATTCTTAAGCAAAGTCGGCATAACGGTGATGGACGACATCTCCCTGATGCATCGCTTGCGTTCCTGACCCATAGACTTTGCAAGTGTGAATCGCGACCTTCCGATGGGGCGATCCGGATGGATGGGCTTCTCCGATCACACAATGATTTGAGTCACATAGCGGAGCAATTGGAGCAATCTGGAGCAACGCAGAGCAGCAAGATGCTCTGCAAGTGATTGATTCGAATGGTGGGCGCTACAGGATTCGAACCTGTGACTTCCACCGTGTGAAGATGGCACTCTACCGCTGAGTTAAGCGCCCAACTGTTTCTATTCAACCAGTTACAGCCGTCTCCGTCAATTGCTTGGGAACGTTTGGGAACAAGCCCCGTTCCCGCGTCAACTCTGGGAACGGAATCGCCTGCACTAGTCGAGATTGTGCTTCACGCTTCGCGGGTGTCACGGCTTGGACATACCTGTCCATCGTGATACTCACATTCGCGTGACGCATCAACGCCTGTGTAGTCGCAACGTCCGCGCCTTGGCTTTTCACCAAAGTTCCGAACGTGTGACGCAGCGTGTGCCAACCTAGCCGCTTCTGGATTCCTACTCGCTTCGCAGCGGGCCGGATGTGATCTTCCATCGCAGCGTTAGGCCAGTACGGTTGCTGCCCATTCTTATCAGGACTGCCGAAGATGTAATCTGTATCCTGGTTGTACGGACAGCACCTACGCCACTGAGCCAGCACGTCAGCGAGTCCCGCGTCCAGTGGTATAGGCTTGCGGCTTGCCTCAGTCTTCATTTCGCCGAGATGCTGACGCACGATTCCGCGTGACAGGCGAATCTCACCTTCCGCGAAACTCACGTCACTCCATCTCAGGGCCAAAAGCTCAGAGACTCGCAGCCCGGTAGTGACTGCCACATAGATTGCTGTGCGCCACGGTTCCCGCAGTTCTAAAAGGAGCTTACCGATTTCCTCAACCGTCAACACATCGGGAGCGTGAACACGCTTGGCGGACTGCCGCACAAGTGTAATCGTGTTGCGAGTGAAGAACTCCCAGCGCAGCGCGTGATTGAAAAGTGCGTGCATGAGGTTCCGCAGCTTCGCCCTTGTTCCGTTCGCCAATGGCAACGTACCGAGCCATGCCTCTACATCGACGGCATGGACATCTGACAGTGAGTAACCCTCCCACTTCGGTAGAATCCACGTCTTGAGATAGCCCGTATAGACTTCCTGAGTGTAGGGTGTCTCATTCGGCAATTCGTGCTGCTGGTGATGGGCTGCTAGATCGCCAACAGTGCGGGGTGATCTAGTTTCCCGGTTGATGTTGACGCGGAGCAGTTCACAAGCTTGCATTGCTGCCTTGCGAGTCGTGAACTGTTCCACAGTACCTATCTGCTCTTTCCGGTTAACCTGCCCATCGCGGAATCGGAAGACCCAAATATCAGGGCCAGACTTCCGCTTCTCCCGGTACAGGCAACCGTTCTGATAACGCCGTCGTGTGAACGCCATTTTCAATTCTCCTCGTTCACGCGGACGGATTGGCAAGGCGACGTTAACTCACCGCGAAGCCATCTGTCTAGTTCGGACGCCCGAAAATACCAGAAGCGTCCAATTTGGTGTGCTGGAATCTGACCGTTGCGGGCCATCCGTTGCAGCGTCTTGACGTGCATGTTGCCCAGCAGTTCTGCGGCCCGTTCGTCGTTCAGCAGCGGCTCGAAATAACCGCTGTTGCCCGGTTGCTGCCCTTGGAGGTTTGACGGTTGGTGGACGGCAGCATGTCCCGTACCCGTGGGTCTTGGTGAGTTCACTTCTTAATCCGTCCCAGTTTGGGATTCGATGCGGCGAAGCGCAACAACTCTCTTTCCTGAATCAAAATTCGGCTGCCTAGTTTCGTGGGTTGAAGAACATCGCGTGAAACTAGGTGGTCGATGCTGCGTACAGAAAGTGAAAGCGCCTGCGCGGCCTGCTTCCGGCTGTACAGAATTTGTTTTGGAACATTATTCGATGACATGATGAATCCTTTCGTTACTGTTGGTTCTTGTTGGGACGGGGAAAGCCGTAGACTTTGGTTTTCCAGTCCTTCAAAAAAATATGGCCGTTTCTAACCTCATCAACTGCACAGTGTGCAACATCGTTTTCACACGGTAATTCGGGTATGGCACCCACGCCACGGCGTGCATCCCTTCCTCGTGTGCTCCGCAAAAACTTGAGCCGAGCGCTTTCGGCCGCACATGTAACATTGTTACATCGTGTCTAGCGCGGGCCAACTCCTGTTCTTGAATGGTGCTGATTCGAAACGAGTTCAAGGCGCATGAGGTTTTGACGAGGGACAGGATTCTCTATCCCCGGATTATCTTTCACTCAAGAAGGAACAGCAAACACGATCCAAGCGTCCGGTCGGGTCTTTCACAGATTCCGATCTACGATCCGAACACATGCTGGTCTTGAGATCCGGTGGGAGGGCGCTATTAAGAGTCGGATAGACTTTTCAGCAAGGACAGACCCGCGGCGCCGCGTGCTGGTCATCAATCCCGAGGGCACTCCGACCACATCCACCCCATTGAACTGCGCGACGCGAAGTATCGCGCAGCGATGGGGCCTCGCTGGAAGAGCTTGTCAAATCCGTACGCCGTCACGTTGCCAGGTGCCCATCTTCCCTGACGGTCACGCGCGGTACTGGCTTCAAAGGCACCGACAGGGTGTAACGCGCATGTCTGAGCTCGCCCGTCCGCACGAGTGCACCCTTGTCCGTTAGATCCGCCAGGTCGCGGGTCGCCGTTGCCGGAGACGCCCCGGTGATGGTGCTGTACTTGCCGGCGCTAAGTCCGCCCTTGAAACCCTCTGGGCCTTCCTTGAACATGCGCAGCAGCGCTTTTTGCTGCCTTTCGTTGAGCTGCCCTTTCAGTCGGTCAAACAACTTTGCCTTCTCGATCAGAAATTCTATGAGCGCAAGCGTGCGCCTCTGTGCTTCAATCGTGATCCCACCGAACCACGCAAGCCAGTTCGTAATTTCATTTTGTCGGCTGGCCGCTTCCAGTGCATGGTAGTAACTCTCTCGCCTGGCAAGGATGGTTGCTGCAAGCACAATGAGTGTCGGCTGCCCAAGACTCTGAGCCAAGGACTTTTCGGCAATTGCCCGGCCTACTCGGCCGTTGCCATCCTCAAACGGATGGATCGACTCAAAATACAGATGTGCGGTCCCAGCTCTCGTCAGCGCTGGCAGCGGTTCTGTGCCTCCAGGAGCTGTGCGCGTGAACCAGTCGATGAACCCCGCCATCTCGCGCGGGACTTGTGCGGACGGCGGTGCCTCGAAGTGGACTTTGGGTGCGTCGATTGCCCCGGAGACTACCTGCATGGGCTCATCACTGGTTCGATAACATCCGACATCTTTAATGTCCCGCCTGCCGCTCATCAACATGCGGTGCCAGCCGAATAGCGTTTCTTCGGAAACAGGGGCAGAGAAGGTCCGGTAAAGATCGACCATCATTTCTGCCGTTCCCTGCTCTTTTGGCGCGACACGCCGATCGTCTGCGGCAAGTCCAAGCTGCCTTTGAATGGAAGACTGCACACTGGCGCGATCCAGAATCTCGCCCTCGATCTCGGATGTCGTGACCGCCTCGGTGCTCATCGCCTCAACGGTGAGCTGGTTGCGCTCCGCTTCGCCCAAGTGCTTGACCGTGCCCAGGAGGACACCGCCCCCGACAAGGAATTGCTGTTCCGCCAATGCGAGCCGAGCCTTATCCCAGGTGAAATCCGGCCAGTCCGGAAGTTGCCAATTCCATGTCATGAGCGATAGACCTTTTCCTATCGCTCACAGTACTGGATTTCATGAGCGATAGCAAGGCATTCTATCGCTCATCCGGTTCTCAAAACCCCACATAAGCACATTCCAATCGATTTCCACGATCATCATGCCCTACATTATCTATATGATAAATAAGTAGATATTCCAAAAAACTCCAGGCATTTAGTAAGGATAGGCGCGTTTCCAAACGGCAGCGGCAGGAGCCTTGCGACCCGTTCCGCTCGCTTTCGATCAGGATGCTGGTATCGAGGATCAGGCCCAGGTTGTCAGTCCCATGCCGACCTATCGCGGGGCCTGCGGTTGCGGATGATCTCTTCCAGATCGGCGGCGAACCCGGCGTCCGTCACCGGCTTGTCGCCCAACTCTTTCGTGCGCGCCTCGGCCAGCGCGATGGACTCGGAGATGGACCGGCGCGGCGGCTCCGCCGCGCAGAGAACCGCTGCCGGATGTGTGCCGCTCTCGATCACGACTTCCGCGCCTGCCCGCACGCGGGCCATGACTCCGGCGAAGTCGCGGGCGGCTTCTTCTTCCGAGATGTGGATCACATAGTCGGCCATAGCGCGATTATACCGTCATCCTTTCTCCTGGTTTTCTTCTTTCCAGGGCAAGGCTGGGAACAGCTCCTCCTTGCTGAGATCGCCTGTCGAGGCTTCCGTCGTATCAGTTCCGGTGAGAAGCTACTTGAGCTGTACGGTAGGATGGTGGTGGTGGCGGTGGGGCCGCACCCCGCCATTGTCTTGCCAGCGGCCCCGCCGACCGAGCGTACCAAAAGCGTACCAAATACCGGCAAATATACCGGTATCTCCCGTTACTAGCCCTATCTAACCTCTTTAGAGTCAACAGCCGCTGGGCGGATGGCGACCGTGTGAAGATGGCACTCTACCGCTGAGTTAAGCGCCCAACCCTTTTGAGTCTATCAGTTGCAGCCCACCCAAAATAACCACCGCACCAAAGCCTACCAAATTTAGGAGACTGCGGCCAGCTATCGGAATCGTCGTCAGCTTCTTGGAGGTAGTATTCAGCGTCTGCTCACGCCGTCCTTACTACTTCCTTGCATCAAAGCCGCGATAAGTCGGGACCTCGCTCTCGCCAAGCCGCGACAATGCAGATGCCGTTGCGGGATCCACCACCCTCTGCATCAGGATCGCGGCGAGCGCCATAAAGACGCCTCCGGCAATGACGGCGGCAAGACGGTTGTTGTGGAGCAGATGGTTCATCACCCAGCCGAATCCAAGCGATGCAACAATCTCGGGCAGCACGATGAAAAAGTTGAAAATGCCCATATACACGCCGGTCTTGTCGGCAGGCAGTGCTCCGGCCAGTACGGCATAGGGCATCGACAGCGTACTCGCCCATGCGATTCCAACTCCGACCATTGACAGCAGAAGAAGATTCTTGTCATGGATGACCGCGATCGAGAGCAGGCCGAGCGCCCCGCAGATGAGACACAGACTGTGAGCATTTTTACGGCCCACAACTTGGGCAAGCTTCGGGAGCACCAACGAAAACACGAAGCAGACCGCCGAATACATCCCAAAGCAGATTCCCGCCCATTCGACGCCACGCGTGTAGATGGCAGAATTTTGGTCTGCCGCTTCGAAGACATTGCGGGCAACTGCAACCGGGAAGTACAGCCACATACAAAAGAGCCCGAGCCAGGTGAGCAGCTGTACCGGAGCCAGTTGCCGCATGGTGGGCGGCATTTCCCGAATAGCAGCAAAAATTTCCGAGACATGGCTGCCTATGCTGCGATGTTCCGCTTTCAGGTGCCGGAAGGCATCCATGTTTTCCGGCGGATACTCTTTGGTGGAGAGAATCGTCCACAACACCGCACCGAAGAATGCCGCCGCTCCGATATAAAACGAAAGCCGCACCGTCAAAGGAATCGCGTGCCGGGATGTTTCCGCGGCAAGGTGGAAGAAGTTGGTCAGCAGCCACGGCAAAGCCGACGCCACGACGGCGCCTAGTCCGATGAACAGGCTTTGCATCGCGAATCCCCGTGTGCGCTGCTCCTCGGGCAGCAGGTCGGCAACGAAGGCCCGGAAAGGCTCCATGCTGATGTTGATCGAGGTGTCTAGGATCCAGAGCAAGCCCGCGGCCATCCAAAGGGCCGAGCAGCGCGGCATCAGAATGAGCGCCAGCGAACTGAGAATTGCACCGAGCAGGAAATACGGTCGCCGCCGTCCCAACCGTGTCCAAGTGTGATCGCTGGCATAGCCGATGATGGGCTGCACGATCAGGCCGGTCAGCGGCGCTGCCAGCCACAGAATCGGTATCTGGTCGGCACGTGCGCCGAGATATTCGTAGATGGCGCTCATGTTGGCCATCTGCAACCCCCAGCCAAACTGGATGCCGAGAAATCCGAAGCTCATGTTCCAGATTTGCCAGAAGGTCTGACGTGGCTTTTGCATATTTCCTGATGCTACGGTCGGACTTTAATGTTGTAACTAAGTATGCAGCGAGGGTTTCAGTGAAAGCTAATTTCCAGCGGAACCTCTTGTCAATGCCCTTTAATTATTGTTTTGTCGGTCGTACTGCCAGCAGATCGGTTTCCACTGGCACGCCACGCACGACCTTGACTCGAAGCAGTGCTTCGAACGGCTTCAGGTCGCCTGTCTTTGAAACAGGGAGCCGCGACAGCAATTGCTTCAATGAACCTTGACGGCAGATGTACTCCACGGCGGCTTGCGTGCCAAAAGTTGTGGTGCCGGCGAAGATCATGACCGAGCGCGCCGGATCTAGACCTGGCATCAATCCGATAACAGCGTAGTCCTCGGTCATCGGCGATGCGGACGGGCTGGCCAGAAGGACTCTCTGCTCGCCGTCCTGCGGATGCACATTGACGATCGCCAGGTCACCTTTCCGTGGCCCGGCGCCCACTCGTTGGAAAACAAATTCACGGGTACTGGGAATCTCCATCAGCGTCAGGTTCTCCGACGGAGACCCCAGAAAGATCAGGTCATTATTCTTGACGTCGTCGAGCGAAAACAAGCTGCCGCGCTTTACCCGCATCTGGCGATGCAGCGAGGCGAAGACCTGGTCTAGCTCATGGACTGCCAGCACTTCGCCGACGCCGGTGTAGTGGTCCCAGATCTGGCGGTTGGAATCCTGCGACGAGTTGTAATAGCGCATTCCCGTCTCTGGCCGGCCGACGAAAGCGGCGTTGCTGAAAATGAGCCAGGGTTCTTCGGGTCCAGCGAGGAACGGCTTCCAAAATTGCCGGAACTCGGCCGGCACCGGGTCGATCTGCGTCGGCGAAGCGGTGGCAACCGTCTTAGAAGAGCTCAAAAGCCACGCAGTGCCGGCGAGCGAGGCCGCCAACAGGACGCACAAGGTAATGATTGCGACACTTCCGGCGCGCGACGTCCCGGTGGCCTTTGCTTCCTGCTTCGGCCGGCCGTTCGAGCCGGCGGATGGGGGTGTTACATCCCCCGGCGCCCGTCGGTGAAATTGAAGCAGATACGTGCCTTTTGGCAGATCTACGAAGATAGGATCGTTCGCGCCTTCAGCCCCGTAATATTCGGCCAGCTTGGCACGAAGACGGCCAGCCTGCACCCGAATCGTCGAATCCAACTGCGGATCGAAGTCCGGCCGTCGCCCATAGACTTCGGTGGCGATCTGGTACTCCTTCAGCGGTGCTCCCGGTTGGTCCATGGCGTGCTTGGCAAGATACCGAAGCAGCTTGCACAACGACTCGGAACCATGGAGCGCACTGCTGCTGACCAGTTGGTCGATTTGTTTTGAATAATCCCGTTCAGGCATCGGACGGAACCCCCACCCCGGGGAAGTAACATTAATGTAACAAGTCCGCGAAGTCGCTGCAAGACAAGGAGTTATTTTTGTTACCGTATCACGACTGCTTGAAACTTCTGTCTGCCGAACCAGAGCCGCAAAGTGATGCGTTCGGGGGACTCCCAACTGTTCTTGGGGTGTTGGGAAAAGACAACGAGATCACGGCTAGTCAAAGGTGGCCCCTTTTGATCCCTACTTGGTCGCTGTGCTCGCCCATCCGCCTCGTCGGCTTACTGCGCCACTCCCATTTCTTGCTAATTACATCATGGAAAATTTCCAGTTTCCATACGATTGCGCCAAATAACAGAGGAGCGAGGACAACATGTTAAGACTAGCGGTAAGTTCGTTTGCCCATCGTGCAAAGAGAATGTTGTTGGCCTTTGGCCTGTTGGCAGTGCTTGTGTCGGTCGCTTTCGCGCAATCGGATACTGGCCGCCTTCAAGGCACTGTCACCGACAGTTCTGGAGCTGTGGTAAGCGGCGCCACAATCACAGTCACCAGTTTGGGCACTGACCGAGTCGTCACGGTCCAGAGCGGAGCGGCGGGAGAATTCTCGGTTCCATCGTTGAATCCTGGGCGATATCGGATCGACGTCAAGGCCGCTAACTTTAAGTCCGAAACCCAGGACATTACCCTTGAAGTCGCTCAGGTTCTTCCGCTTACCTTTAAGTTGACGCCGGGCACGGTGAGCGAGAATGTCGAAGTGAGCTCTGAGGCTCCGATGGTGGCAACTGCCAGTTCAGATCTGGGCGACACCATCGTCGGCCGCCAAGTCACCGAGTTGCCGCTCAACGGACGCAACTTTACCCAGCTTGCGACTCTGGCTCCTGGTGTAACCCGCGGCCAGAACATCAATGGCAACGCGAATGGAACTCAGGGGAACGCGGAAACCTACCGCTACAACACCAGTGGTGGCGCCGTGCTCTCAGTCAATGGACTGCGTGCGCAGGCCAACAACTTTTTGCTCGATGGCTTCGACAATAACGAGTCCCTGGTAAACACCATCGTCTTCTTCTCGTCGCCCGACGCTATCCAGGAATTCCATATTGCTACCAACGTGGCTCCTGCGGAATTTGGACGCGCGGGTGGAGCAATCGTCAACACGGCGATGAAGTCAGGCACCAATCAGATCCACGGCTCGGTCTATGAGTTCATACGCAACAGCGCGCTGGATGCGATTCCATGGACGACCCAGCTGAACCCGAAGAAGCTTCCTTTCAAGCAAAACCAATTCGGCGCCAGCCTGGGTGCTCCCATCATCAAGAACAAGCTGTTCATCTTTGGCGATTACCAGGGGCTGCGTAATTCCCAGCCCGCCAGCACCGATTATGCCACTGTACCCACGGCCTTGATGCGCAGCAGCGGCTTCACCAACTTTTCCGAGTTGCTCCCCAGCACCCTCATCTATGACCCGCTGACTCACACCCCCTATCCTGGCAACATCATCACCACGACTTTGAATCCGGCCGCGGTGAACTATCTGAACGCTTATCCCGCTCCGAATTGCAGCCCGGCAGTCAATTCGAGCTGCCACTTCCTTACCCAGAACTACACGGTGACGCGGCAACGAATTGAAACCATTAACGACTACGATATCCGCGCCGACTGGAACATCAGTTCGAAAGATTCCGCGTTCTTGCGATACAGTTCTGGCAATGACAATCTGACGACGACCTCACGTTTGCCGGACCTGCCCGCCGGTTTCGGTTCAGGAACCAATCCCACGAAGCCGTGGAGCGCAGTTGCAGAGGAAACCCACATTCTCAGCACGAACTTGATCAATGAATTTCGATTTGGATTTATTCACACATTTTTCGCCTATACTCCACCGTTCGACAACGTCCCGCTTTCGGCAAATCTAGGCATCGTCAATGCTAATGTGAACGCTCAAGGAATGCCCGATCCCGAGCTTGGCGGTGGCGCTTTAATCGGTGGCTATAACAATCAATTGGAGTACACCGGCGATTATGGTCCGTACAATGTGCCGCAAAGCACATGGCAAACTTCTGACAATCTCTCGTGGGTGAAAGGCAAGCACTCGCTGAAGTTTGGCGCTGATATCCTGCGGCGGCAGGTCAACTTCTTCCGTCCGCTCTCCGGCAAGGGTTACTTCGACCTTTATGGCAACGGAACCACCGACGGCAACGCACAGAAACCCGATGGATCAAATGTTCCCATTACCGGGTATGAGGTGACCGACCTCCTGGTGGGCTTTGTTCATCAGTATTCGGTGGGGCCGGTGCTGGGCGATTCTTTAACCCGCAACTGGGAGACCGGGTACTATGCGCAAGATGACTGGCGCATTACCCGCCGACTGACTTTGAATCTGGGACTCCGGTATGACCTGATTACCTGGCCGGTCGAGGTGTTTAACCGTCAGTCGAACTTTGACATTTACACTGGTCAGATACTTATTGCGGGACAGGACGGCAATTCCCGCAGCTTCATTCCGGTAGCCAAGAACAATTGGGCGCCGCGTCTCGGCTTTGCCTACGACCTGTTCGGCGATGGCAGGACAAAGTTCAGCGGCGGTTACGGAATCTTCTACTTCGTTGACCGGGGTGGCATTAGCAACCAACTCGCCCAAAACCCACCCTTCAGCGGGCAGAGCACCGTCACCTACGAGAATGGTTACCGCATTACGTTCACGGGGGCGGCGCCCATGGGCAGCAACGATCCCGTAGGCGCAAACGGACCACTGCCCTCGAAGGGACCAATTCAGGTTGATCTTAACAACCCGGCGAACGTCTCCATTTCGGTTGCGACCTTGCCGTCCAACAAGACGCCGTCAACCCAGGAGTGGAACCTGCAATTCGAGCACGAAATCACCAACAATATGTCGATGAGCGTGGCCTACGTGGGCACCAAAGGCACACACCTGACAACCTATTACGACTACAACCGCCAATTCTACGACTCACCGAATAACGCCAAGAACTATCCGGATCTGGGTGCTATCAATACTCAGGCGACGATCGGGAACTCAAGCTACAACGCGCTGCAAGCCCGTTTGGACCGGCGCTTCACCAACGGATTGCAATTCGGTGCTTCCTATACCTGGGCGCACGCCATTGACGATTCGCCGGACGCATTTGACGCCTACTCCATCAATGGAGGGTCACCAGTCGACTATCGAGACCTGGCGGCGGAGCGGGCCAATTCCAACCTGGACATCCGCCAGCGTTTCGTGCTGAACGGGCTGTATACCCTTCCGTTTGGAAAGGGCAACCATTGGGGCGCTGGCTGGAACGGCTTTACCAATGCAGTCCTGGGCGGGTGGCAGACCAACCTGATCTTCACGGCGCAGAGCGGCACGCCCTTTGACATTCTCTGCGGAGGTAATCCAACCGTGCGTTGCGACTTGGTGGGCAACCCCTCCGCGGGTATCACCGCGCCGTACGAGTACTTCAACCCTGCGGCATTCGCGACGGTTCCGAGTAACAGCGCCGGAGTGACTCTGCGTCCCGGTACTACACCTCGCAACTACCTCACCGGTCCTGGGATCATGGACATCGACTTCTCAACCTTCAAAGACTTCCACATAACCGAGCGGGTGGTCACGCAGTTCCGCGCGGAGTTCTTCAACCTTACCAACACGCCTCACTTCGTAAACCCCGATGCCAACTTTACCGATGGCAACTTCGGCAAGATCACGAGCACGGCATTCAGCTCAGAGCGCCAAATCCAGTTCGCTCTCAGGGTTACCTTCTGAACCATGATCTGGGGGAGCGGGACTAAACTCCTGTTCCCCTTTTTCTTCCCGATGCTATTTTTCTTCCCGATGCTATGCCAAACAGAAGCTTCCTTCGAATTGCAGTGCGCCGCTCCTGCTTCGTTTTCGGCTTGGTCGTCGCTCTCTCCCTTTCGTTGCAGTCATCGGCCGGAAATGCACCGCAAATTTTGAAGGTCGAGCCACCCAACTGGTGGGCTGATTATGTTTCGCCGGTAATGATTTTGCTTTATGGCGAAAATCTCACAGGCGCCGCCCAGGTCACAGTCGATTACCCGGGCGTGCACGTGGACAAGATCCAGACCCAACCGGACGGGAAGCACGCGTTCGTTTGGCTGAGCCTCGGTCACGGCATCCAGCCCGGAAATGCGGTCTTGCGCGTGCAGACCTCGGCCGGAGAAACCAGCGCAAATTTGCCGCTGTTGGCGCGTCCGTCGCCGGCCGGGAAATATCAGGGCATTACCCCCGATGATGTTATTTACCTGATCATGGTCGACCGCTTCGCCGACGGCGACACCGGCAATAATCAGCCGAAAGCAGCTGCTCCGGGTACTTACGATCGCCGCGCAGCCAAGACCTATCACGGCGGCGATCTGAAGGGCGCCCAGCAACACCTGCCATATCTGAAAAGTCTTGGCATTACCACCCTGTGGCTGACGCCGCTGTACAAGGGCGACGACTCCAGCTCTGACTACCACGGGTATCACGCGGTGGATGAATATGCTGTCGAAGATCACTTTGGCACGCTGCGCGACTATCAAGACTTGGTTGCCGCCGCCCATCAACAGGGGATGAAAGTCCTTCTCGACATGGTGCCCAACCATGTAGGCCCAAAAAGTCCGTGGGCAACATCACCGCCGGCGCCGGGCTGGCTGCATGGCACAATCCAAGATCACCTGAACACCGATTACGCCTACGCGCCGGTCTCTGATCCTCACGCGGTGAAAGCCAATTACATCAGCGCGTTGAATGGTTGGTTCGCTAATGCTCTGCCGGATCTCGCACAGGAGAATCCGCTCGTTGCCCAGTACTTGTTGCAGAATGCGTATTGGTGGACAGAAAGCGGCGGCCTCGACGGTTTTCGCATTGACACGTTTCCCTATGTGCCGCGTGCATTCTGGGCGTACTACCACGATGGTCTGTTCTCGACTTATCCGCACTTTTTCACCGTAGGCGAGGTCTATAACTCCGATCCCACGGTGACCTCGTATTGGGCGGGTGGACAGACGGGCTTCGACGGCGTCGATACTCATCTGACGACCGTATTCGATTTCCCAATGGACGCAGCCATTCGCGACGTGGTCGCTCACGGAGCGCCGGCGACGAAGATTGTGGAAGTGCTTCGGCAAGACCGGCTCTACCCGCATCCGGAGTTGCTGGTCACCTTCATCGGCAACCACGACATGAAACGCTTTCAGACCGAGGCTGGCGGCTCGCGCCAAAGGCTAAAGCTGGCGTTTTCTCTGCTGGCAACCATCCGTGGCATCCCCGAGCTTTACTACGGGGATGAGATTGGTATGGCGGGCGGCGAAGACCCCGACGACCGCCGCGACTTTCCCGGGGGATTCCCGGGCGACCAGCACGACGCATTCACGCCAGCAGGGCGCACCCCAGAAGAGCAGGATGTCTTCTCCCATGTGCAGAGCCTGCTTAAGTTGCGTACGGAGCATGAATCATTACGCGTTGGGGTGCAGAAGCATGTGGCCGTCGCAGATAAGTACTACGCCTTCACGCGCGAATCTGCCGGAGAACGGCTGCTCATCGTCTTTTACAATGGCGATGCATCCGGTACTGTCACACTCGATCTCGCCAACACTTCTATCGCCGATGCCAAGGGCCTGACGCCGCTCTTTGGCGCGACGGACGCCCACATGGAAGGCAACCAGGTGCATCTGCAAGCGGCGCCCCTTAGCGTCAGTGTCTATGCTGTGAAGTAGTAATCCAGACCTCGCATCTGAACGTACCCAAAGTGTAAGATGACTCTTTTTTCCCTGGGTAAGTGCCCGATCGCGCAGACATTGCCAAAAACATTGCAGCACGCCGCTTAAATATGTTCATCTAACTGGCTTATGGCACTCGAAGAATACAAGCGCAAACGCGATTTCAAGCAGACCCCCGAGCCTCCACCGAAGGTCGAACGTGGCCGGCAACGCCGCTTCGTGGTACAGAAGCACAGAGCCACTCGCCTGCACTATGATTTCCGGCTCGAAATGGACGGCGTGCTGAAGTCATGGGCCGTGCCCAAAGGGCCATCGCTCGATCCCGCCGACAAGCGGTTGGCAATGCAGGTGGAAGATCATCCTGTTTCATACTTCGATTTCGAAGGCATCATTCCCCCCGGCAATTACGGGGCCGGCACGGTGATGGTGTGGGACATGGGCACGTGGGAGCCGCAGGGAGATCCGGCAGAGATGCTGCGCAAAGGCGACCTGAAGTTTCGCCTTGATGGCCGGAAGTTGAAAGGCGACTTCGCGTTGGTGCACATCAAGTCTCGCCGGCCGGGTAGCAAAGGAAACGAGTGGCTGCTGATCAAACATCGCGATGCATACGTGCAGGAGCCATACGACATTGACAAGTACGACTACTCGGTGCTGACCAAGCGCACCATGGATGAAATCGCTGGCGACCAAGGCTCGGCGGAATGGCTGAGCAGCAAGAAGGCATCCAGAGGCGGCGGCACCGGGAAAAATGACTGGCTAGCCGAATCGATCGCGAAAGCGGACGCGAACAAGGCCAAAGCGGGGAAGAAAGCTCCGACGAAAACAGCTGGTTCGAAAAGTACGGGGACGAATTCCACCCAAGCAAAAGAGGCTGGATTGAAGCACTCGGGTGCTGCGAATCGCATGAAAGCCAAGACCCCTCGGACGACGAGCGGAGCTACCCGCAAAGTAAAAAAAAAATCTTAGACGACGAGCGCCACCCTAGTCAGTCTCCCGACCCGGCGCGCATAGGCCACAAAACACCGATGCCGCATGTCATCCATCCCATGCTGGCGACCCTGGTGGATAATCCGTTTGACGGCCAGGATTGGCTTTACGAGATTAAGTGGGATGGTTATCGCGCCATCACTTTCCTGGAGCGCGGCTCGGTGCGCCTGGTTTCGCGCAACCAGAACGACATGACGGCGGCTTATCCCGAACTTCGCGCAATTCCTGATTTCGTTAACGGGCGCACAGCGATTCTGGATGGCGAAATCGTGGCGCTCGATGAGAAGGGGCGGCCTTCTTTCAGCCTGATGCAGCAACGGACAGGAGTTGGCGAAGGTGGGCGTAGGATTCGTCTCACCCGTGACGATATACCGATTGTGTATTACATCTTCGATCTGCTCTACCTCGACGGCTACAACCTTATGCAGGCTGAACTGGAGCAACGCAAGGCGCTGTTGGCTTCCATCCTGGCGCCTGGCGACCTCGTCCACTACTCCGACCATTACATCGGGAACGGAAAAGCGCTGTTTGAGGCGGCGACCGAGCGCCACCTGGAAGGCATCGTCGCCAAGCGCCGCAGCAGTCATTACGTGCAGAAGCGCAGCAGCGACTGGCTGAAAATAAAAATCGTGAAGCGGCAGGAGTGCGTGATTGGCGGGTACACCGATCCACGGGGTTCGCGCGAAAACTTTGGCTCGATCGTGCTTGGACTCTACGACAATCAGGGACGTTTGATTCCGGTTGGTCAGGCCGGCAGCGGATTTACTAGAGAGTCCCACGCAGCCATGTGGAAGCGGCTGCACGCGCTGGAGACTAACCGCAGTCCGTTCTTCGGCAAAGTCGAAAGCCCGCGGCGGGTGCATTACGTGAAGCCCGAGTTGGTTGCGGAGATCAAGTTCACCGAGTGGACGCACGAGGGCCAAAGGGGCGGTGTTAAGATGCGCGCTCCCGTGTTTCAGGGACTGCGCTTCGATAAGAAGCCCGAGGAATGCAGGTTCGAGTTTCCTGCCAAGGCTTCCGCTGAGGTCAAGAAGGCTGAGGCGGGCGACGCAGGGTAAGTCGCATCTCTTTTACTTTACGTCCTTCATCGGCAACACCGAGCCGTAATCGTGGCCGCTGCCGTCAACGGCGCGCGCGATTACCGCACTAAAGGCATCGCGGACCTCAGGATACTTACCCACGATTGCTTTGCTTACGGCCATGTTGTCTTGAAAAGCCAGCCCCGAGTTCGCTGCGTCCGCGGTCTCATACCGCACTCGTAGGTCGAGATTGTTTTCCACCGGCACGGCCACCAGTTCTGTAACCTTGAAAGTCTTTCCATTAGCCGTAAGATTCAGTGGGCTACCGTTGCTCGGGAGGTCGCTGGGCCGCGCGGCCTGGATCTCGTCTGCAATCTTGTCGAGTTGCGGCGTACTCATGAAGTTCACCGGCGCCAGCAAGTCCCACGATGTCAGATAGTAGAACCAGGCGTTGTGCAATTGTCCTTTGGACTTGTACTCGCGCGCCTTGGTTAGGTACCACTGCCCATCATGGCCGCCGATCGCGTCCAGCCGCGGGTAATAACCGGCCAGCTTCCAGGCGCCGCTGAGGTTTTGCAGAACTAGAGTCAGCGTAATCGGGTCTTTGCCGGCAATCTTCTGCATCACTAGCGCGTAACGGCCGGGAGGAAGATTGGATATCGAGAACACCAGGCGGTCGGCCGAATTATAGATGCCGCAATAGAAATCCGCCCGCGGCAGCGCTGCTTTGGCTTGCGAAGCATCCAGCAAGTAGGTGCCACTGATGGTTGCGGTTCTGTCAGCGAAATACGGCTTGTTGGTAACTGCCGCTTGCTCAATGTTGCCGAAATCTCCCGCGATGGCAGGAATCGAGTTCGCTTTGAGCCCCGCAACATCTCCATGCTTCGACATGTCGAGATATTGGCGCGCCGCCGTTTCGATAGCGGATTTAGTTGGGACATCCAAATCGGCGCCGCTGGTACAATCTTGCGCGATCGCCGCGGGCGCCGTGACGGTTATGGCAAGAAGGAAAAGAACCATCCGAAGGAATGCGTGGTAATTCGAGCCGTAAGGTGACGATAGTCGAATCATGGCTTGACCTTAATGCCGTGCGAAAGCTGTAGCGAATGCCGTCTGCATGCTCATTCCGGTTCGCAGAAGTTATGGGATGGATTGGCGACTCTACGACCACATAGATGCTGTTTATCTCCAGTCAGATGTTCGGCCAGATCTCCTCATCGAAGATCTCCAAAGCACCCACGAATCGGCGCCGACAGGCCCGCGCTGGGTTTAGAATACACACAGCAGCGGTATCGCGAAACGACACCGCCCTTCTGCCGTCGAACATAATTATGGTACGCCTTCGACACAACTTAGGATTGGCCTTATTGCTGGCAACCGGACTGGGGCTTGTGCCCGGGGCGTCGCCTGCCCTGACGGCGACTCAGTCGAGTGCGGCTCCGGCAAACAGCTCGCTTCCCCCAAAGCGGCATGCTCACGGCAAGAAACTCGCTCCGGCAGTTGAGACCCCGCCACCGACTCCGGCACCGCTAACGCCGGAGCAAATGCCTCCCACAACGCCTCGCGTCACGTACCGGAGTGGGCTGCTCACCATCGACGCCCAGAATTCGACGTTATCTCAGGTGTTGCGCGCCGTGCAGGCGCAGACCGGCGCGTCGGTCGAGATGCCGTCGAGCGCTGCGACCGAGCGCGTCACCATGCAGGTAGGCCCCGGACGGCCACGGGATGTGGTGAATACCCTGCTGAACGGGTCGAAGTTCAACTACATCATTCTGGGGATGATTGACAATCCGGGCGGCGTGCAGAAGGTGATTTTGACTAGCCGGCAAAACGCGCCAGCCACCGTAAACACGGCGCAAAATGCACTTGGACAGGCTAATCAGCCGCCGCCTGACGAACCGGAGGACGAAGAGATGCAGGGCCCCGGAGCGGAGGCAGACAATCCTCCGGACACCCGTCAAGCTACACCTATGCCTGTGCCAGGACGGTTTCGGCCTGGGCAATTTCCGGCGCCCCAGCCACCCGATACGAGCCCCGCGCCCGATAATGGCAACCCGCCAAACGGCGGGAAAACCCCCGAACAGTTGCTGCAGGAGCTGCAAAATATGCAACAACAGCAGCAGATCTATCAGCAACAGTTGAACCCTGCGAATGTCGAGGGACAGCCGCCCCAGCCGCAATGATGCAAACATGATCGGGAATCGATACGCGAAGAGCGTCCGGCCGGACGCTCTTTGTATTTCGTATGATGATGGTTCGGCCTACGCCGTAACGCGCTTTTCAAAAAGCTCGCGCAGCGAATCTAGGTAGGGCGGGCGCGCGACCCCGCGCTCCGTGATGATCGCGGTGACGTAGGCATTCGGGGTGACGTCGAACGCGGGATTCTCAACCACGACACCGTCCGGCGCAATCTGCTTGCCTGCCAGGTGGGTCACTTCCCTCGAAGAGCGTTGCTCAATAGGAATGCGGCTGCCATTGGGCGTTGCGAAATCCACGGTCGAAAATGGAGCGGCTACGTAGAACGGTATTCCGTGGGCTTTGGCCAACACCGCGACCGTATAGGTCCCAATCTTGTTGGCAACGTCGCCATTCGCCGCGATGCGGTCCGCGCCCACGATTACAGCGTTGATTTTCCCCCGTTGCATCATGGCGCCGGCCATGTTGTCTGCGATCAGCGTCGTCGGAATCTGGTCCTTCATCAACTCCCACGCTGTCAGACGCGAGCCTTGCAGAAACGGGCGGGTCTCGTCGGCAAAGACATGCAGTTTCTTGCCTGAGTCCACCGCGGCGCGAATGACGCCCAGGGCCGTGCCGTAACCGCAGGTCGCCAGTGCGCCGGCATTGCAGTGCGTTAAGACGCCGCCGCTGGAAGGCAGGAGCACGGCACCGTGTTTACCCATGGCCTCGTTTGCGGCAATGTCTTCCACCAGCATGCGTTGCGCTTCCGTCACCAGTTCCTGTTGAATCCGCAAAATAGGCTTTGCACTGAGTTGCTCGAATTTGTCGCGCATACGGCGAATCCCCCAGAACAGATTGACCGCCGTCGGGCGAGTTGCGGCCAGGACCTCGCAGATGCGCTCGAAGTCACGCTTCAGCTCGGCATGGTCCTTGGCCTGCGAGTCGCGAACACCCAGCGCAACTCCCATGGCGGCGGCCACGCCGATTGCCGGTGCTCCCCGCACGATCATGCTTCGGATCGCGTCGGCAACTTCTGAGTAGCTCTTGCAGGTGACGTAGGTTTCTTCCGTGGGCAGCCTGGTCTGGTCAATGAACCGCACGCCCGCGTCCGTCCATTCGAGGGTCTTAATCATGTCGTTGTGGAAATATCGCGCTTCACATGTTGGGCACGCACATCGTTTGCCGTAAACAGCGCGACGAACTCTGCCGGAGCAGCAGCCTCCTCGACATGGACGCGGCCCCCCGCTTCCTGGCGCTCCACCAGGCAAAGCACCCCGGCAATCTCAAACCCGAATTCACGCGCGGCCTCGATCGCCTGGACGGTGGAAGCCCCCGTGGTGCAAACGTCATCCACAATGACCACGCGCGCCGGCTTCTGCCGAAAGCCCTCAATGCGCTGGCCCATGCCGTGAGTTTTTTCCGCCTTGCGCACTAGAAACCCTTGCACCGGACTTCCCTGCTGTGCACTGATAACAGAAGTCGCCACGACAATTGGATCGGCGCCCATGGTCAGTCCGCCAATGGCATCGGCGCGCCAACCGCGGGCGCGAATCTCTTCGAAGACGGCTTGCCCGGTCAGCAGCGCGCCCATCGCATCGAGCGTAGTGAGACGGCAATCAATGTAGTAGTCGCTGGTCCCCCCGCTGGAGAGCTTGAATTCACCCAGGCGAAATGACTTTTCCGCCAGCATGGCCAACAGTTGTTCGCGTGCGTTTGCTATCGTGTTAACCATAGTATTTTAATTGGTAAGCTTTTCCAGATGGCGGTAGTGGTCGCTGGCGAACCACAACATCGCAAACAGGGCGAAGTTGTAGCCGCAATGCATAAGAAACGACACGGCCACAGAGTCCATCCTGGCGCGCACCCCTGTGAAGACCACGCCGACCACGAAGATACTCAAGATCGGCGCCCAGGCATAGCCTAACTGCGCTCCGTGAATGGCCGCAAAGGGCGCCGCGGTCAACACAATGGCGAGACTAAGGCCGAATGTCCGCCGCAGCAGGGGGTACAACAATCCGCGAAAGAACATTTCTTCCAGCAACGGCGCCAGCGTCACCCCAAAGGCGGCCATCAAGTAGGCGCTAGTTGCATCATGAAAGTACTTGTCCATGGGCAACGATTTCGGGATGGGCAAGAAGTGCGCCGCGCCATCTACTGCCACCGCTAAGACTGTCCCCATCGCAAAAAATCCCAGCGCCGACGTTTCCGGCCAATTCCAGTGAATGGCCTTTGCAAAGCGCTCGCGGGCGCGTGAGCGAACCAGAACAAATATGAACAACAGGACAATCGGATAGGCAGCCGCCTGCGCCCCTATCACCACACGCGCGTTAGTAGCCAGATCGGCAATAGGCGTATTCCGGTATTGCGGGGTTGCTCGTGCGATGAACAGCGCAGCTATGGTGAAGCCAAACACGACAATCGCTGTGACCAGCAATACCGCAATTACATCCCAACCTGACCATGCCGGGAAAGGCCGGATGTACGGTTGACTGGGAAGTGGGCTGGCCGGATCGAATGGCGCAGTTGTTCCTAAGCCAGGCAGGTCGCCAGGCATTTCGGTAACCAGCGGAATTTCGTTCGGATCTGGAATCAGGTTTGACACGGCTTACGGATTGCCCCTCGCCTTGGACGAACGCGGCAATAGTTTGGCGAGCGTTTGTCCGGTATAGGATTTCTTTACGCGCGCCACCTGCTCGGGCGTACCTTGAGCCACCAAACGTCCGCCGTCCTCGCCACCCTCGGGACCCAGGTCAAGGATCCAGTCGGCATTGCGGATAACATCCATGTTGTGCTCGATGATGACGATGCTGTTCCCCAGGTCGGTCAACCGATGCAGAACCTCCAGCAACTTGCTGACATCGTCGAAGTGCAACCCGGTCGTCGGCTCATCCAGAAGATACAGCGTTCGCCCCGTCTGGCGCTTGCTAAGCTCGCGCGCCAGCTTGATGCGCTGCGCTTCTCCACCCGACAGCGTCACCGCCGATTGCCCGAGATGAATGTACCCCAGGCCAACATCCACCAGCGTCTGCAGCTTCTGCTTGATCTGCGGGATGTTCTCCAGGATGGGCAGCGCGTCGGCAACCGGCGTCTCCAGCAGATCGGCGATTGAGTAGCCCTTGTACCTCACCGCCAGGGTCTCATGATTGTAGCGCTTGCCGCCGCACACCTCACACAGCACGTACACGTCCGGCAGAAAGTTCATGGCGATGCGGCGCTGCCCGTCACCTTGACAGGCTTCACAGCGTCCGCCGGCTACGTTGAACGAAAAGCGTCCGGCTTTGTAGCCACGCTCGCGCGACTCCGGCAGCATGGCATAAAGATCGCGGATCTGAGTGAAGACTCCGGTATAGGTCGCGGGATTCGAACGCGGCGTGCGGCCGATAGGCGACTGGTCGATGCGGATGACCTTGTCGATGAATTCAGTTCCGGCGATTGCCTTATGGGCACCAGTTTCCTCGCGTGATCCGTACAGCGACTTGGCAAGCGCACGGTATAGAATGTCGTTGACCAAGGTTGACTTGCCGGAACCCGAGACCCCGGTCACCACGGTCATGACACCCAACGGAAAACTGACATCGAGATTCTTCAGATTGTTCGCGCGCGCGCCGAGGATGGTGATTGCTTTGCCGTTCGGCTGACGTCGCGCATAACGGTAGCTGATCTGCTTCTGGCCGGATATGTACTGTCCGGTCAGCGAACCTGGCGCCTCCTCAATCTGTTCGGGAGTGCCGCTGGCGACGACTTCTCCACCGTGACGTCCAGCTCCAGGTCCCAAATCGATGACGTAATCCGCGCGCCGTATCGTATCTTCGTCATGCTCGACCACCAGAACTGTATTGCCCAGATCGCGCAACGACTCAAGAGCATGCAGCAGACGGTCGTTGTCGCGATGATGCAGACCGATGGATGGCTCATCCAGCACATACAACACACCGCGCAGCTTCGATCCGATCTGAGTGGCCAACCGAATGCGCTGGCCTTCCCCGCCGCTCAATGTGGCCGCCGAACGATTGAGCGAGATGTAGCCCAGCCCGACCGCGTTAAGAAAACCCAATCGCTCGGCAATCTCTTTGCGAATTCGTCCGGCGATACGCTCTTCGCGCTCGGAAAGCTTGATCTGCGCCGCTGCTGCTACCGCGCGCGACACGGGGAGCGCCGTGAACTCGGCAATGGACATTCCATTCACTTTCACGGCCACGCTCTCGGCACGCAGGCGCTGACCATGACACGCCGGACAGGTGGTCGCGGACATGTGGTCCAGTAACCACTCCCGATAGGTCTCGGAGGAACTGTCTTCCATCGCCTGACGCAAATACGCGAACACGCCGAGGAAACCGCCTCTCTTTTTCTCGCCTTGCTCAGGGCCGTACAAAATCAGATTTTGCGTTTTACGTGGCAGTTGCTCAAACGGCGTGGTCAAACTAAATCCATAAGCTTCGGCCGCCAACTGCAGTATGTGAATGAGATTCTGCGATGCCGAGCCTGGCCCCAAAGCGCCGTCCAGCAGCGGCTTCGACCAGTCGGCGATGACTTTGGCCGGATCAAAATCGTACTTGCTGCCCAAGCCGTTGCACTCCGGACACGCGCCGTACATGCTGTTGAACGAAAACGAACGCGGCTCCAAAACCGGAACGTTGATGCCGCACTCAGGACAGGCGAGCTTCGAGGAGTACAGATGCTCCTCACCGCCGACCACCGCGACCTGCACTAATCCATTCGCCAGCTTCATCGCCAACTCAACCGATGATGCCAGGCGATGCTCGATCCCTGGCTTGACCAGCAGGCGGTCAACTACCAGTTCGATGGTATGGTTCTTGCGCTTATCAAGATTGATCTCGTCATCGGCGATATTGCGTAATTCGCCGTCGATGCGGGCGCGGGTGAAGCCCTGCTGCGCCAGCTTGTCCAGTTCCTTCTTGAACTCACCCTTGCGGCCGCGAACGATGGGCGCCATGATCATCACCCGGTCTTCAGGCTCGAGGTCCATCACCCGTTGCACAATTTGGTCGGCTGACTGGCGCGAGATGGCGCGTCCACAATTCGGACAATGCGGCGCGCCAATCGAGGAATAGAGCAGGCGCAGGTAGTCATAGATCTCGGTGATGGTACCAACGGTGGAACGGGGGCTGCGGCTGGTCGTCTTCTGCTCGATGGCGATGGATGGGCTCAAGCCGTCAATGCTGTCCACATCGGGCCGCTCCATCTGGTCAAGGAACTGGCGCGCATAGGCCGACAGCGTTTCCACGTAGCGCCGCTGGCCTTCGGCGTAGATGGTGTCGAAGGCGAGCGACGACTTGCCCGAGCCGCTGAGGCCGGTGATCACAGTCAGCGTATTGCGCGGAATCTGGACGCTGATGTTCTTCAAGTTGTGCTGCCGCGCGCCGCGGACTGTAATGCTGCTAATACCCATGGATGAATGAAAATCGGATTCCCTGCGCCGACACCCTGCCTCGATTCAGCGCCGGAAGATACCGTCGCGTACCTCCAGCTCCAGCCCGAGGAACCGCCGTTTCAGCGTGATGCACTGCTCTGGAAAGTCCGCGAGAAGGGAAACGCAATTCTACTCACGTATCTTAGTTGCCAACAGCCGGAGACGTCAACGCGAGGTAAAGTGATGTCATCAGAGTAGATGATTGTCCGGCGTCTGGGATTCAAGCGGCGCCAGCAAGCCGGTAACAAGGCTTAGATGATTCCAGGAATCATCCCGTAGGTTTCGGTGCATCGAAAGAAGAGAGCGATATGACAACATTTCTGCTGTCAACCCTGCTACTGCTCACCATTGTTGCAGCGTTTGCTTTCGGGGTTGCGATGGGCTATTGGGTAATCTGCGGAGTACTGAACCTGTTTCACCCTAGCCGTCTCCAGAACAAAACATCCAGCGCGCCAGCCATGGCGCCTACGGCAGGCGGAGACTAAGGTCCGTTCGGCTTGTTTGGCCCCGATCAAGCCTACGCAAGAAATCAACGAAAACTGTTGTCGCAGGAGTTCAGTCTGCTGAGAATTGCCACGTTTTCTGGGTAGACTGCTGCGAAACTCATCGTCGCAGGATGAACGACTATGGGGTTTGTTTGCACTTCCCTGCCCACTTGGTCGCCGCTAACTGCGGCAAACTGCCACAGCCATGTCGAACGCTCGTCCGAATTGTTGCGAAACCCATCACGTCGGCGAGTGACTCCCATCACAGCGTCCCCTAAGTCTATGTTCCACACTGAAATCGTACTGTTGGGTAGCAGTAATCGCTATTAAGGCCGAACAGGACTCAGTATTCATAATCTCTTATACGGAGAAGTCATGAAGAAGGTCATCTTAGCTGTTCTACTTACCGCTTTCGCGCTGTTCCTGATCCTTCCCAGCCTGTCGTGGGCCCAGGAGGACCTGTATAAAGCCAAATGTTCCGGCTGCCACGCCGCGGACGGAAAAGGCACTGCCGCCGGCAAGAAGATGGGATCTCCGGAGTTTTCGTCCGCCACCGTGCAAAAAGCGTCGAACGCCGATCTGGTTGATTACATTGAGAATGGCGGGCCGCAAAAGAAAGCTTCGCACGCTTTCGCCAACAAGGGCGTCAGCCCGGCCGACGCTGCCAAGTTGGCTACTTACGTGAAGAGCCTGAAGTAGGGTCACTTCGCGCTGGTTTCCTCTCCGAGCCGAACTTACGGAACGGTTTGAGGGGAAACACCCTGAAGTTCCAAAGTCGCCCGACGGCGCAATCGCTTTGGCGCCGCTTCCACCTGCCGAGGTCCGACCGGGCCGCTGGGCGATGTGGAGAAAAGCATGAGCAAGGGAATCCTTTACGATGCGACCCTGTGCATCGGCTGCAAGCAGTGCGAGCAGGCCTGCGCCACCGAAAACGGCCTGCCGTACGATGACCGCATCGCCGATCAGCAGATCACGTCGGCGCACAAATACACCGCTATCCTGATCAAAGACGACAAGTTCATGCGCAAGTTGTGCATGAACTGCGACGATCCGGCCTGCGCCTCGGTTTGCCCGGTAGGCGCGCTTAAGAAGACCGCTCTCGGACCCGTCACGTACGACAAGAGCCGTTGCATGGGATGCCGATATTGCATGGCGGCCTGCCCGTTCGGCGTGCCTAAGTATGAATGGGAGAAAGCTGTACCCGGCGTGCGCAAGTGCATTATGTGCAGCAAGCGGGTCGCACAAGGGAAACAGACGGCTTGCGCGGAAATCTGCCCCACTGGCGCCACCAAGTTCGGCGATCGCGACGAACTGTTGGAGGAAGCCAAGAAACGCATCCACGATAATCCGGGAAAATATTTGCCGCATATCTTCGGCGAGACCGAGGTTGGCGGCACATCGGTAATGCTGCTGTCTTCCATTCCGTTTAACACCTTCGGTTTTCGGACCGACCTCACGGAGCGAGCCCTGCCGATGTACACCTACCAGGTGCTGTCGCGAATACCTGACTTCGTCCCACTGTTTGGCACTTTGTTGGGCGGCGTTTACTGGATCACCCACCGCCGCGAGGACGTTGCCGCAGCCGAAGCCGAAGAGAAAGAACACAACGGAGGTAGGCGATGACGGTCCCGAAGATCCGTTTCACATTCTGGAAAGTAGTCTTCCTTGCCATCATGGCGGCTGGTGTGTACTGCACTTTTCTTCGCTTCTTCCGCGGCTTGGGCGCGTCCACGAACCTGAGCGATCAATTTCCCTGGGGACTATGGATCGGCTTCGACGTGATGTGCGGCGTGATGCTGGCGGCGGGTGGTTTTACGCTGACCGCGGCGGTCGAAATCTTTAACATCAAACGGTTCCATTCCATCGTAAGGCCCACAATTTTGACGGCATTCCTGGGCTACCTGCTGGTTTGCGCCGCGCTGATGTACGACTTGGGATTGCCCTGGAACATCTGGCATCCGCTGATCATGCGCAATCCGCATTCGGTGATGTTTGAGGTTGCCTATTGCGTCATGTTCTACACCGCGGTGCTGGCGATGGAGTTCTCGCCCATCGTACTGGAGCACTTCAAACTGAAGCGTGCACTAAAAATCGTTCGCAGCCTCATGGTTGTGTTCGTGATTCTCGGCGTGCTCCTCTCCACCCTGCACCAATCGTCGCTGGGCACGCTGTATCTGATCATGCCCAACAAGCTGCACCCGTTCTGGTACAGCCCGCTGCTGCCCGTTTTCTTTTTCCTGTCGGCAATTGCGGTGGGACTGGCCATGACTATCTTCGAATCTTCCATGAGTTCGAAGTACTTTGGGCGCGAGCTCGAGTTGCCCATCCTGCGCGACTTGGGACGCGTGCTGGTGGTGGTGCTGGCGCTTTACGGCATCTTGAAGTTCGAAGATTTGTACCATCGCGGAGTCCTGAGACTGGTCTTCGTGCCGGGGTACGAACAGCGGTTCTTCCTGCTGGAGATGTTCCTCTCAGTGATTGCGCCGCTGGGGCTTCTGCTGGTTCCGAAAATTCGAGAGCGCGCGCAAGGCCTGTACCTGGCGGCCGTGCTGACTCTGCTCGGTTTTGTCGCCAATCGCCTGAACGTGGCCATCACCGGAGTCGAAAGTGCGGTCGGGGGTCGTTATACGCCCAAGTGGACCGAGGTAGTCATCACCGCGATGTTTGTCGCCCTCGGTTTTGCCATCTTCGGCCTGGCGGCAAAGTATCTGCCGATTTTCCCCGAAGAGAAAGCACTTATTCCGGCACTCCCCGAGCCAGAAGCCAGGTTCGTAGAAGTTGCGGTGCCAGCCCATGCAGGAGACTGACAGCTCGAGACGGCTCTCACTCCAAACGACTGAGGAGAGCCCAGTCTCATCAGGTCCGTTCTGGCTGCAACGGCTGGGACGCAGCGTAAGCGCCAAGCTGATGATTTCGATTTTCGTGGTCATGATCATCATCTTCGTCCTGCTGGGATACTTCAGCACGCAACTTCATCGCAAGCATCTGGAAGCGGCAGCCCTGGTCAGCGCCGAGCAGCAGAGCGAAGTCCTGCGCCGCAGCGCCTCGCATTACATGCTGCACAACGATCGTACCGGCCTCTACGAGATGATGCTGAACATGGCCGACCAACCCGGCGTGGTGCGGGTCCGCATCATGAACCCGCAAGGCGTAATCAGCTACTCAACGGCGCCGCCAGAAGTCGGCAATATGGTGGATAAGGGTGCCGAGGCCTGTTATGGCTGCCACACCCAATCGCAGCCGCTCAGCCGCCTGAATCGCTCCGACCGGTTTCGCGTCTATCGCGCCGACAACACGCGCGTGCTGGGAGTGATCACTCCGATCGAAAACCAGCCCGCCTGTTCCAACGCGGCCTGCCATGCGCATCCTGCAAGTACGCAGATTCTGGGCGTGCTCGACACCAACCTTTCTCTCGCCAAGGTGGATGAAAGTCTGCAGCGGGAGCGAAAAGAGATGCTTGCCGGAACTGGGGTGGCTCTGATTGCAGTGGTCTTCCTCAGCGGGCTGTTTGTGTGGATCGAGGTCCGCAATCCACTCCGCGACCTGAAAACCGGAACTGAGCGCGTGGCCACCGGGGACCTCGGCTATCAGATTCCCGTCCGCTCCCAGGATGAGGTCGGTGAACTGGCGCAATCGTTCAATGAGATGAGCAATCGCTTGCAGGTGGCGCAAGCGGAAATCACGGCTTGGGCTCACACTTTGGAAGAGCGGGTCGAGGATAAAACTCGCGAGCTGAAGCAGGCGCACCAGCGCATGTTGCACGTGGAGAAGATGGCAACGATCGGCAAGATGGCGGCCGTAGTTGCGCACGAAATCAACAATCCGCTCTCCGGCATTCTTACGTATTCGAAGCTGGTCAAGCGCTGGATCGACAACAACGCTGCCAGCTCGCCCAAAAAAGAAGAGATGAAAGGATCGCTCGATCTGGTAGCGAGCGAAAGCAAACGCTGCGGGGAGTTGGTGAAGAACCTGCTGAGTTTCTCGCGGGTATCGCCGATGAATCTCGCCTGGTGCGATCTTAACCAGGTCATCGACCGCTGCGTCCGGCTGGTGCAGCACAAGATGGAAATGGCCGGCGTCCAGCTCAGTCTTGATCTGGCGGCCGATTTGCCGATGGCGCATTGCGATCCGGCCCAGATCGAGCAGGTCGTGCTGGCCATGGTGATCAATTCGATCGACGCCATGCCGCAGGAAGGCAACTTGTGGATCTCCACACGTGCCAGTGCGGAGTGGATCGAACTAGTCATTCGCGACGACGGCATCGGCATTCCCGACGAGCACCTCCCGCACATCTTCGAACCGTTCTATACCACGAAGGAAGCCGGGGGCTCGGGGTTAGGCCTGGCCATCAGCCAGAACATCGTGGAACGCCATGGCGGGCAGATCGAAGTGAAGTCTGCCGTGGGACAAGGAACTACATTCAGAATTGAGCTGCCGGTAGATAGCCAGAATCCCGCTCTGGCAGGCGATCGTGACCGTGCAGTGGTGGAAACGAGGTAGAGAAAATGACGCAAGGCAAACTGCTGATCGTGGATGATGAGCTCAGCGTGCGCGACTCACTGGCCAAGTGGTTCACCGAAGAGGGCTATGAAGTGGCCACCGCCGAGAACGCCAATGAGGCGCTGACCCGTGTGGCCGAGCAGACTTTCGATGTCGCGCTGGTCGACATCAAGATGCGCGGCACCGATGGCATCGAATTGCAGCGTCGGCTGCACGAGATCTGTCCCGACATGCTGGTCATCATCATGACGGGCTATGCCTCGGTGGAAACGGCCATTACGGCGCTCAAGAACGGCGCCTATGACTATGTCAACAAGCCGCTCGATCCCGACGAGATTGGGCACCTGATCGCCAAAGCAATGTCGCACCGCCGTACCCAGCAGGAGAACACGCGGCTGAAAGAGACGGTCGCCGAGATTGCACATCCCTCCGACATCATTGGACAGAGCGCCGCGATGAAGCATGTGTTCGATTCCATCGAGACGGTTGCGCCTACCGATGCCACGGTGCTGGTCACAGGTGAGAGCGGCACCGGGAAGGAACTGGTGGCGCGCGCCATTCATGCGGGAAGTCCGCGACGTTTTCATCCGCTGGTGGTCATCCATTGCGGCGCGCTCACCGAGACCCTGCTGGAAAGCGAACTCTTCGGCCACGAGAAGGGCGCCTTCACCGGTGCGCAATATCGCAAGAAAGGTAAGTTTGAAATTGCCGAAGGCGGCACCGTATTTCTCGATGAGATCGGCGACATCAGCTTAAAGACCCAAACCGACTTGCTACGAGTGCTGCAGGAGCGCGAGATCGTGCGCGTGGGCGGTAATCAGACCGTCCATGTTGATTTCCGCGTGGTGGCCGCTACCAACAAGAACCTGGAACAGTTGATTGAGGAAGGCAAGTTCCGTCCGGACCTGTTCTATCGTCTGAACGTTTTTCATATCGAGATTCCGCCGCTGCGCGAACGACGGGAAGACATTCCGCTGCTGGTGGACCACTTCACCCGCAAGTTCTCGCGCGAAATGAGCAAGAAGATCACGCGAGTCTCACCGGCAGCAATGAATGAACTGCAACAGTACAATTGGCCGGGCAACGTGCGTGAATTGGAGAACGCGGTCGAACGGGCCATGGTGGTGGCATCGGAACCTGAACTTCGCGAGACGGACTTTGTACTGAAGTCGAGGAATAGCGCCGGCCTGGGAATAGGCGATGTCCGCAGCCTCGACGACGTGGAACGCGCGCATATCCTGCGGGTGCTGGAAGAGTGCAGCGGTAACCAGACCCGGGCCGCCGAAGTTCTGGACATCGATCGCGTCACCTTACATCACAAGCTGAAGAAGTATGGATGGAACAGGAAAGAGAAAGAGCAGTTAGCGGCAATGAGCAATTAGAAACAGGTGTCGCGAGAGCCCGTGCCGCGGTCATGAAAAAACTTCAACTCTTGCCGGTGGGAACGGTGGATACTCGGCTGCTCGAATGGCTGCAGCATGAGCTCTACGAGAAGTTTCGTGTGCCCACCGAGGTCCTGGGGCCGGCCATCGATCCCGCGTTCTCGCGGCACGCTGAACGGCAGCAATACCACTCTTCCGAAATTCTGGCCAGGATGCAAAAGTACGTCAACGGGAGCACCTGGCGTCTTGTGGGAATCACGGAATTGGACCTCTATATTCCAATTTTGACTTTTGTTTTTGGGGAAGCCCAGCTCGGCGGGGCCGCAGCGGTGGTTTCTTATCATCGCTTGCGACAGGAATTTTACGGCTTACCGCCAGATGCGGACGTTCTGGCGAATCGCCTGCTGATCGAGACGGTGCATGAACTGGGGCACACGTTAAGCCTTACCCATTGCCACGACTATCGCTGTGCCATGGCCGGCGCCCACGCGGTGGAGTGGATCGACATCAAAGACAGCGGCTTCTGCGAAGATTGTCTCTCGCGGGCGCTGCAAGCGGTATAGCGAGCCCCCAGACCGTCGCGCCGGTTAAGAAGCGCGTGGACTATTGCTTCGCCGGTTTTGGCAGGTCACTCCACTTCCCACTGAACAGTTTGCCACGATGTTCGGCGACCATCGCCGTAATGCCCATCACGCCCATCACCAGGAAAATCAGGAAGAAAACCACGGCTATTACAAGCACTGGCATACCACACCTCTGACGCCATTCTGCTCGGCTATTGAACTTGCTACCGTGATTACGGTCACAGGTGGCTGTGCGCCAGGTACGCTACCCAGCGCTGTGGCCGGCACACTGCAGCACGCCCAGATAGACGCTCCATGGACCTACCGCGTCACGATATTGGTGGGCCATGACGCGTGATAGTTGATGCAAATGAGTAAGGTCGTGAGCCACCCATGTCGCCAGCAGTTCCGACAGCGTCACCACTCCCAGCGCCGGATGCATTCCCCGGCGGGCCAAATCGTCCGGCTGCAGATGCAGTGCTTGCAGCGCACTCAGGTTCTCCCTTCGCAATCCGGCGAAATCGTCCAACAGTTGCTCCATCGACTTGCCTTGAGTCTCCTTCAACTGCGCAAAGCGGTCAAAAGGATCAAATGGCCGACTGTCGCCGTTGTCCATTATGATTCGCATCCGCGCCATCCAGTCGGTTCGCTCTCCGGCGATCAGGTGGCCCACTATGTCGAACGCGCTCCAAGTATCCTTTCCTTCATTGCTGCGCACCCAGATGTCGGGCATGTCTCTCAATAGAGCATTCAGGGTTGCGGGAGTGCGGCCGAGAACTGCGACGGCCTCGTCCAGGCTGAATTTCGTCAAGGTTGTCATACCGGCAATAGATGCATGCCTTGCGCGTTAGACTCTCCAGGAAAGTGTATGCCGCTATTTGGCGGCGACAACGGCCTTCACCTGGCTAAATTCCGGGCTCTTCCACAGCTCACCGCCATATTCCAGATAGTCCGCCGTGACCTGTGCGACCTCTCTTCCGTAATAGCGCTCCACCACATGCAGCGCCAGGTCAATCCCCGAGGTCAACCCGCCGGCAGTGGCGATCTTGCCGTTCTCGACGAACCGGGCTCCGCTCACGAAGTGCACGGCGGGATAGTTTTTCTGCATCTCCGCCGCGTACAGGTGGTGCGTGGTGGCGGTTTTACCATCGAGCAAGCCATACTTGGCAAGCATCGAGGCGCCCGTGCAGACGGACATGGTGACGTCGGCGGTCGCGGAATTCGCCAGCAACCATGCTTTCTGCGCATCGCTGCGGCCTCCTTGCGCCGGAATGACGATCACCTGAGGTTTGGGCGCATTCTCAAAGGTGTAGTTCGGCACGATGGTGAGCCCCATGCCTGCATTCACAGGTTTCAACGAATCGGAAACCGTGTAGGTGTTGAAGGGCATCACCATGTCATCGCCGTCGGTCGGGCGCCAGGGTTTCCCTTTGGACGTGAGCATGGCGTCGCCAAATGCTTCCCAGGGACCCGCAATGTCCATAACATCGGAGCCCTCAGAGATAATGAAGGCGACATTGATTTGCCCTTTGGCTGGCGGCTTCAGCGGAGTGCTCTGTGTGGCTGAAGCGGCAACCTTATCAGGGCCCTTTGCGGCCCGGCTCACATAGACGGCGAAATCCAGCACCGCAACCGTGGCCACGGCGATCCAGAGTAGCTTTTTTGTTCTTGTCATAACTTTCCTCCTCCACAAAGTGCTTGCGATAGGACCAGAGTAAGCACAGAATGGCAAGTCTCAAATGACATTGACCCGGCAATTTAAGACATTCTTGTTTGTTGCCCCTACAATGTCCTAAATTGCCCGGTAGATGTCCTATCGGACATTTCATTTGATCAACTATTCTGGGACGTAACGCGCTATGACATCCAAGCACATCGTCATCGTCGGGTACGACGACATCACATCGCTCGACTTGGCTGGTCCTTTGGAAGCCTTCAACGCAGCTTATATTGAAGACTCGGGTGGAAACCGTCAGCCTTGCTACAAAGTAACAATCGCCGCCCTGGGGGCGAAGACATTCCGCTCGGAGTCAGGATTGCGCATGACCGCGGCCTGCTTTCTCAGTTCGCTGCGTCATTTAGACACATTGCTGATCCCCGGCGGCAGAGGAATGCGGATCTCGGCTGGCCAAAAGCTGGCGAATTGGATCGGCCGACATGAGCGCCGCATCCGCCGGATCGCCTCAGTCTGTACCGGAATCTACGGAGTGGCGCCCACGGGACTACTCAATGGACGCACGGTCACCACGCACTGGATGTTCTCCGCCGACCTGGCTGAGCGCTATCCTGAGTTGAAAGTCGACGCCAACGCGCTGTACGTTCGCGACGGGAAGTTCTATACCTCGGCGGGGATCACAGCGGGCATCGATCTGGCGCTGGCGCTCATCGAAGAGGATTTCGGTGCGCAGGTGGCCCTCTCGGTAGCCCGCGAACTGGTGGTGTTCGTAAAGCGACCGGGAGGGCAGGAGCAGTATTCCGAGCCGTTGAAATTTCAGGTCGAGTCCACTAGCCGTTTCGCCGATCTCGCCGCCTGGATGGTGGGACACCTGGATAAAGACCTTTCGGTCGAATCGCTCGCCGCACGGATCAACCTTTGCCCACGGCAGTTTACCCGCCGCTTCAAGGACGAATTCAACAGCACTCCGGCGGCGTTTGTACAACGACTACGCCTCGATGAAGCCCGCAAACGGCTGTCCGCGGCCAATTCCACCGTCGAAAGCATCGCCGATTCCGTGGGCTTTCGTGATCCGGACAGCTTCCGCCGCGCGTTTGTGCAACGCTTCGGGGTTGCTCCCAAGCAGTACCGCAGCCGCTTCGTTCCCGACACACGAAGATGAGGCAGGAGTTGTCGACATTCGCGAATTCCAGGATGTCTTAGAAGTTATTGGTGCGAAAGGGGGGACTCGAACCCCCACGGGTTTCCCCGCCAGATCCTAAGTCTGGTGCGTCTGCCAATTCCGCCACTCTCGCAGCTTAGCCAAACCATGAGACATGAATTGAGCGACCCTAGTGCAGAACAACGCTGGCCATGACAAGTCTAGAGGCAAATGCATGTCGGTTGCAATGGCGGGCATTCGGTCCTGAATCACCAGGTCGACGGCAAGGAATCGTCGAGTTCCGTAGTAAGTGCCCATTCGGCGGCGCGCTGCTGCTCGCGAGTAAGTTTCTCACCGCCGCTGGTCAGGTAAAAAGCGTCATGAGCGGTGGCGCCTTCGGTGTCAATCAGAGCCACCTCAATACTGCAGTTCTGACGGGCGAGGATGGAACTGATAGTGTGTAGAAGTCCGGGACGGTCCTGAGTAACGACTTCCAACAGCGTACTGGCAGGAGAACATTCGCTGTCGAAGCGCAGGCGAGTTTCGACCTTCAGCTTCGCCGGCTTGGTATCTGACTTGAGGCGCGATTCCAGCAGGCGCTCAAGCGGCGCTTCGCCCAATACGATCTCGACAATCGACTTCCTAAACCGCTCGCATTCTGGTGGATTTAACTCCAGAGTGTGAAAGCGATCCTTGAAGCAGAAGCTGTCGACGATGACCCCGGCGCGATTGGAAAAAGCGCTCGCCTTGGTGATGTCCATGCCCCATCCGTAGAGAATGCCGGCCAACGTCGAAAACAGACCTGGACGGTCGAGCGTCACGATGGTGAGTTCGTGCTGGCCGGAAATTCGGCGTAGAGCGAGCTGCGCAGGCTCGCCGCGAAGTTGCTTCGCCATCTCGAAGTGCAGCAGCACTTGCTCGGGCGAGTGCGACATGAGGTAGCGCTGAGGCAGCCCATCGAGAAACTTCAGCAATTGCGAACGATGCCTGGGCAATAGGGCGGCGATGCGCTCAACTTGCGCGCTGCACTCCTCAGCGTGAAAGCGTTCGCTGTCGGCGCTGCGAGTGAAATAGTTTGCGGTAATAGTATAGAGACGCCAAAGGTTTTCCGCCTTCCACGGAGTGAGCGCGTCCGGATTGACGGACTTGATGTCGGCTAAGGTCAGCAGCGTTAACATCTTCAGTCGCTCGGGAGTGCCCACTTTGTGCGCCAGTTCGCGTGCCGTCTCGGGATCGTAAATATCGCGGGTGCGCAACGTTGATGACATTTCCAGATGGGTGGCGATCAACAGGCTCACGCTGTGGTCATCTTCTACCTCGAGCCCCATGCGTTCCACGACCGCCGCAGCGAGTTGCACGCTGTTGTGGACGTGGTCTGTGCCGTCCATGCCCTTACCGGTATCGTGCAGTAGTAACGCCAGAAAGAGCAGCTCGGGACGTTCCAGTTCGGTCAGCAGAGCGGCGAAAGGCTGCAGCCACTCAACATCGGTGCTGGCCAGCCGATGCAGCATCTCAATGGCGAGAATGCTGTGCTCATCCACCGTGTAGCGATGGTAGAGGTCGCGAAGAACCAGCGAGTCAATCGCCTCGAATTCTGGAATAGCAAGTGTAAGCAAGCCCAGCGAATGCATGGCACGCAGCGCGTCGGCAGCGTAGGGCAACGCTGAGTATCTCGCGCAGATGTCCCCACAACTGCGAATCCAAGGGCATGGTATCGGACAGACCACGGCGCGCATTGACAAGGCGGCGCTCGGTCTCAACACTGAGCGCGACGCCGTGGCGAGCGACGAAAGTGAACAGCCGCAGAATCACCAAGGGATCACGAGCCCCCGCAGTTTGCTGCAAATAGACACGTCCATCCACCAGCGAAAACTCTTCGTTCGACGAACGCGAGCGCCACTGCTGAAACGAGCGGTACAGTGAAGAACGTGTTCGGGGCAGCTGTTCCAGCGTTTGCCTGGTATGGCGATGGATGGTCTTGGCGTGGCGAAAATACAAGCGCATCCACTCGGCAGACGAAACGCTCCCTGACCTTGGTGGCGATGCCGCGTTTAGCCAACTCGTCCTGCGCCTCCCACGAGATGACGTTCTCGTCACGATTGCCCCGGTAATGCAAGTAACAGCGGGTGGAGGTAAGGAACTCCATAGCGTCGAGAACAGCGTCGGTTTCGGAATTCGCCTGCGCATGGGGCATGTGTGGCCACTTGCGCTCGGAGGCAAGCGCCATGATGGTCTCCAGCCATCGCGAGACATGCAGGTCGCGCAAGCCGCCGGGGCCTTCTTTCAAGTTGGGCTCAAGATGAAAGATAGTGTCGCCGAAACGCAAATGCCGGGTGCGAGTGACTTCTGCCAAGCGTTGCATGAGGACATCTGATTCGCTTGCGACAAGTTGTGGCAGGTTCTTTTCCCGGAGACGTTCGAACAACTTGGCATCGCCGCTCAGAAAGCGGCAGTCGAGCAGCGAAACGGTGAACTCGACATTGTCGGGATCGAAGCGTGCGCACTCGTCGAGCGTGCGGGTCGTAGGGCTTACCCGCAAACCGGTATCCCACATCTCCTGGCACATACTGCGAACCGGGTCCTTCATCGTGCCGCGCAATGCGTCGTTCTCAACCAGGAAGAGAAGGTCGATGTCGGAATGCGGAAAGAGTGCAGCGCGGCCAAAACCGCCTATGCCAGCCAGGGTGAAGCCACTCTGGATAGTTGGCGGGACGTACTGTTCCCAAAGTTGCAGCGCCAGCTTGTCAACAAACTGCGTGCGCTCTCGCAGCGAGGCGCGGCCCGAGCCGGTGGCTTCGAAATCCCGCCGCAGCCGCTCGGACTCTTGCCGGTACAATGCGCGAGAGCCATGTTCGAGCGCTGGGCTGGACATGTTACCCGCCCTCCGGCAATATTGCCGAGCAGATCTTGCTCACAGTGCAGCCTCGCCGCGTTCCTCGTTGCGAATGCGGACAGCTTCGTCGACGCGCGACAGGAAAATTTTGCCGTCACCAATCTTGCCGGTGCGCGCGGCATTGATGATTGCCGCAATCGCCTGCTCCGCCAGTCGGTCAGGTATGACGGTCTCAAGCTTCACCTTGGGGAGAAGATCAACCGTGTACTCGCGGCCGCGGTAGAACTCGGTATGTCCCTTCTGTCGTCCATGACCGCGAACCTCGGTTACGGTCATGCCCTCCACTCCAATCTCGAGGAGAGCATCCTTGACAGCTTCGAACTTCGAAGGTTGAATCACTGCTTCCAGCTTGGTCATAAGGAATCTTTAGCGGTGTACCTCAGGGGCTGAAGCCCCAATATCAGGACGCTCGCGACGCCGGCCTGAAGGCCGGCTCTACCCGCACTAGGGCAGCGAAACCTCCCAGTAATAGCCTTCTTCGCCGTGCTGCGTGACATCGAGCCCCTGCTCTTCCTGCTCCGCGGAGACCCGCACACCGAGGACGAAATCGACAACCTTAAGAATGATGTAAGTGCCCACCACAGCAAGCGCGATCGCCATCGCGATGCCTACGCCTTGGTTCAACATCTGATGATAATTTCCGTCAATTATCCCGACAGGAAGTGCGCTTCCCTGCCCATCTTTGAATATCGGATTGACAAGTCTGGTGGCGAAGACGCCAGTCAATAGCGCGCCGATGGTTCCCCCCACACCATGCACCCCGAAGGCATCGAGCGAATCGTCATAGCCCAGCCAAGCCTTGACTCTGGCCACCATCAGGTAGCAGGAAACACCGGCGATCAGTCCAATCAGCAGCGCTGGCATCGGTCCAACGAACCCCGCTGCTGGAGTGATGGCGACCAATCCAGCGACACATCCGGAGATCGCTCCCAACGCGCTGGGTTTGCCGTTGCGAATCCATTCGGCTCCTGCCCATCCGATGGCGGCCGAAGCAGCCGCAAAGTGCGTGGCCACGAAAGCACTGGTGGCCAAACTTCCGGCGCTAAGCGCGCTGCCTGCGTTGAAGCCAAACCAGCCTACCCAAAGCAAACAAGCTCCGATGAAACTGAGGACTACGCTGTGGGGCGGCATGGGTTCTTTTGGATAGCCAAGCCGGCGGCCGAGGTAGGTCGCGCAAATCAGCGCTGAAACTCCCGAGGTGATGTGGACAACCGTGCCGCCCGCGAAATCAAGGGTAGGAAATCGCCCGCCGAGACTGGCATTCAACAGGCCGCCCTTGCCCCAAACCATATGGGCCATGGGCGCATACACGAAGAGTGACCACAGCACCATGAACAGCAGCATCGCACTGAACTTCATGCGTTCTGCGAAGGCGCCGCTGATGAGCGCCGGGGTTATGATGGCGAACATCAACTGGTAAATCATGAATGTCTGTTGCGGGATGGTTGCGGCGTAGTCAGCATCCGGCTGCCCGCCGACACCATGCAGAAAGGCGTGACTCAACCCTCCGATGAAACTGTTGCCAGAGGCGAAGCACAGGCTGTAGGCGACGATTCCCCATAGCACGGTGATGACTGCCATCATGGCGAAGCTCTGCATCATGGTGGCGAGGACATTTTTCTTGCGCACCAGGCCGCCGTAGAAGAGTGCCAGGCCGGGGCCGGTCATCATCAGGACGAGGGCGGTACTGACCAGCATCCACGCGTTATCCGCAGAACCTTTGGCATCTGCGATCTGCTGCTGCAACTGCGTGATGCGATCCGACTGAGCGGAAACGTCATTTCCGCCTGAGGTCGCGACTGTCGCGGATTGCGCCATCACGGTGCCAGCCAACAAAATCAACACAAGGAACGGCAGCAGCTTTTGAAGCAACCGCATTGATAACTCCTGTTGCGAAACTGATATCGGCAAGATGAAAATCAGTTGAGTCTGAGTTTGTGCACAAGGAAACCCGGTTGAGGCCCGCAGGAGCCAGTAAGAAAACAGCGAGTTGGCACTTGCCCTCGCTTCCCTTCAATTCTTGCTCGTCTAAATTTGATACGCGGTTTCGCGGCGAATGAGAAATTCAAACTATTTATGGACGCTATCAGTTCCGTTTATCGCCACCTTTTTCAGCGGAGTGCCTGGCCGGATTGTTCCACAGGCGACGGGGCTTTTGGTTGGAACTTATTCATGACGTTCGTTAGCAAGGCAGTGACATCCTAATGCAATCGCGGTATCTTAGCTGAGCATGTCTCCACGAAGATCGTTGCCCAACGCCGCCCCTACCGATTTGCCTACCATCAAGGATTACTTTGGCACAATGGCCAAAGAGCAGGCAGAAGATATTCGCCTGTTGAAGCAAGCGGCTGCCGGAAAAGACTCAGGCTCGCAGGAAAAGCGACCCGCTCGCAAAGCAGCAGCCGATCCGTGGCTGATGCATCCCATCCGCCCCGCCAAGCGTTCGCCGGCAAAGCGCGGTGCAAGTTCCACCACGAAATCCGCGACCAAGAAAGCCCCGAAGAAAGCGGCAAAAAAGGCCGCGAAGAAGGCGCGCAAAAAGACGCGGCGGTAGCCCTCTCTCGCAGCGGAACAACATTGCCAATTTTATCTGCCAGCGACCGCTTCCGGGGTTGGCTGCAAGCCGCTGCGGTCCCCGCGCCGATGGTAAGATTTCAGCTTCATGGTTACTTTCGTTGTGCTGCGTATCGTGGTCGTGGTATTGCTGGTCGCGGCAAACGCGTTCTTCGTGGCCGCTGAATTCGCACTCGTGAATGTGCGCGAAACGCGACTGCAACAGATGATCGCGGCGCACCGCCTGGGCGCACGCACTGTCCAAAAGCTCCATCAGAAGCTCGATCACGTCCTCAACACCGTGCAGTTCGGCGTCACGGTGGCCAGCCTGGCCTTGGGCTGGATCGGCGAGGCCTCCATGGCCCGCATTCTGGAACCCCTGTTCCGCCCCTTGCCCCACTCGCAGCTCTACGCCCATGGGGTCGCTGTCGCCGTAGCCTTTATATTGATCACCTATCTGGTTGTCATCCTTGGTGAGGTGGTTCCCAAAACAATCGCATTGCAGCGTACCGAGCGGGTAGCGCTGGCGGTCGCCGGACCGATGGATTTCTTCATGACCATCGCCGCGCCATTCCTCGCTTTCATGACCGCTTCGACCCGCATTGCCCTGAAAGCGTTTGGCATGCAACAGATGCGCGAAGGCGGCGTGCACTCGTCGGAAGAGTTGAAGCTGATGGTCTCCGCCAGCCGCCGGTTGGGAATGCTGGCGCCCACGCAAGAGGAGTTGATCCATCGCGCGCTCGAGCTGGAGAACATTTCCGTGCGCGAAATCATGGTGCCGCGCCGCGATATTTTCTCCTTGCCGGGAAACATTTCGCTCGAAGAGGCTTTGCAGCGTGTGGTCGAGGAACAACACTCCCGTGTGCCGGTTTACGACCCGCAGCGTGGCCCTGAGCACATCGTCGGCGTGTTGTACGCCAAAGACCTGATGCGCTGGTTGCGCTACCGGGTAAATCTAACTGCATCCGGCAGACCGGTCACCCGGCCTGGCGGCTTGCAAGTTCACCACATCATGCGCGAGGTGCTGGTGGTGCCCGAGACCAAGCCGCTGCCCGAACTGCTGATTGAATTCAAAATACGCAAGCGGCACTTGGCTGTCGTAGTGGATGAGTTTGGCTCGACCGCGGGCCTGGTAACGGTGGAGGACGCGCTGGAACAATTGGTAGGAGAAATCGAGGATGAATTCGATATCACCGAACCGCGGCTTGCGCCAGGTGGTTCCTCGATGACTCTTGAGGGGTCAGTCAACATTCGCGACCTGGAATCGCAATATCACATTGCGCTGCCGCGCGACGAAGGCTTCGAAACGCTCGCCGGCTTCATGCTGGCGCATCTTCAGAAGATTCCGCAGGTGGGAGACAGCTTTGAGTACCAGGGCCACCGCTACACAGTCGCAGCCATGGATGGACTGCGCGTGGTCAGCGTGACCATTGAAAGGACACAACCGCAGTCCCAGGTGCAGTCCTCACCGGCAACCCCTGTGGTCCACTGATGCGCTACCTGCTCTCACGATCGCTGTACATGCTGCCGGTCGTCTGGCTAGTCGTGTCGGTGGTGTTCCTGCTGATTCATCTGGTGCCGGGAGACCCCATTCAGCAGATGCTGGGGGAAGGCGCTGCCGCCACCGACGTGGCAGCGGCGCGTCATGCTTACGGGCTTGATGTTCCGCTGGGACGGCAGTACGCGAACTACTGGCATGGCCTGCTGCATGGCGATATGGGACGTTCTCTGCGCCTCAATCAGAATGTCGGCCACGTCATCGCGGAGGCTTATCCCGCCACCATGGAACTCACGCTCGCCGCATTGCTGGTCGCGCTCGCATTGGCGATTCCCGCAGGCGTTCGTTCGGCGCTGCGCCGCAATCGCTGGGACGACCGGACGCTCAGTTTCGTCTCGCTGCTGGGATTGTCGTTCCCTAACTTCGCGCTCGGCCCGATACTCATCTTGTTTTTCGCAATCGAATTGGGCTGGCTGCCGGTTTCAGGCTCGGGGTCGCTGGCGCACCTCATACTACCCGCAATCACCATGGGTGGAGCACTGGCTGCAATCCTTACGCGGATGATTCGCACCTCGATGCTGGAAGAATTGGGGCAGGATTACATCCGCACCGCGCGCGCAAAAGGCTTGCCTGAGCGTGTTGTGGTCTATCGGCACGCTCTGCGTAATGCCATGATTCCGATTCTCACGGTTGTCGGCTTGCAGTTTGGAGCGCTGCTCGCCGGAGCCATCGTGACCGAGACAATTTTTTCGTGGCCGGGCATTGGGCGGCTCACTATCACCGCTATCTCGAACCGCGACTATTACCTGGTTCAGGGCTGCATTCTCATGATCGGGCTGACCTACGTATTGGTGAACTTCCTTACCGACCTCTTGTATTCGGCGTTCAATCCAAGGATTCGGCAGTAGGGCCGCGACACTTCTAAAGTTGTACGACGCCGGTGATCTTCCGCTTGACAGCCATTTCGCCTGTGCTATGCTTTTGTCACTGGTCCTTGTGATCAGACTTTGAACATGCTTTTGCAGATCCATTCCCGAATGTTTATGGCCATGTGCGCCCCAGGTGGCGCCGTGCCTGCGTCGGGAGTGTGATCACGCACCTAACAATCTCCCTACACTGAGCGGCCGCCTGGGGCTTACAACCGGCGGCGGTTTTGTTTTTGGCCCATTTTTCGCTCAGTTACCGAAGGGAGATTCACCGTGTCTCACGTCGATTTCGACATATCTACTATTGCCATTCATGGCGGACTCGGACCCGATCCGACTACCGGCGCCATCCTGCAGCCGATCTATCAATCGACAACTTTTGTGCAGCAAGCGGTCGGCGTGCACAAGGGCTTCACGTATTCGCGCGCGGCGAACCCTACTGTAGACGCGCTGGAACGCGCCTTGGCCGCGCTTGAAGGCACGCCCGCCACCGTGTGCTTTGCCACCGGCATGGCGGCAATCACTACGCTGTTCCTGTCGCTGCTTAAGTCCGGCGACCACGTCGTCATTTCCGAAGTGGTTTACGGCGGCACAGTCCGTCTGTGCCAGCAGTTGCTAAGTGGACTCGGCATCGAGCACACGCTGGTGGATGCGTCCCGCGTGGAGCTAGTGGAGCAAGCCATCACGCCGCAAACCAAGTTGATTTTCATTGAGACACCGGGCAATCCGACGCTCAAGCTGTGCGACATTCCGTCGATTGCGGCGGTTGCGCGCCGGCACGGCGTGCGTCTCGCGGTGGACAACACGTTCCTGACCCCGGTGCTGCAACCGGTGTTTCAACTCGGCGCCGACATCAGCGTGCTCTCCACCACTAAGTACATCGAGGGCCATAACGCGACCGTAGGCGGTTCTCTGGCGACTCATGATGAACAGCTCCTCGAACGCTTCCGCTTGATTCGCAAAACTATAGGCTGCATTCAGTCGCCCCAAGATGCCTGGCTGACCATGCGCGGGATCAAGACTCTGCCGATGCGGCTGAAGCTGCATTCCGAGAACGCTGCCATCGTGGCTCAGTGGCTGGAGTCGCATCCGGCAGTTGAGCGCGTGCATTATCCCGGGCTCGCCTCGTTTCCGCAGAAGGCGCTGGCGGAGCGTCAGCACGTGGCCCATGGCGGCATGCTCGCCTTTGAGATCAGAGCTGGCGCCGAGGCCGCTATCGACCTGATGAATTCTGTGCGTCTGTGCTCACTGGCAGAGAACCTGGGCGCGGTCGAAACGCTCATCACCCATCCGGCCTCCATGACACACGGCGATGTGCCTGCTGACACCCGCAAGGCGATTGGCATCACCGATGGGCTGATCAGACTCTCGGTTGGCCTGGAATCGCCAGAAGACATTATTGCGGACCTGGAACAGGCCCTGGCAATCGCAACTGAAAAAGCTGGGAGGACGTCATGCGTCGTTACCCGATAACAGTTTTGAAGTTTGGTAGCTCGGTGTTGGGTTGCGAAGCCGATCTCTCCAAGGCCGTACAGGAAATTTATCGCTGGACACGGGATGGGCACCGCGTTGTCGCTGTCGTTTCAGCGATAGGATCCACTACGGATTCCCTGCTGGAGCGCGCGAGTACGTATGGCGCCAATCTAAGCGACGAAGCCGTGGCAACGCTGGTCGCGACCGGCGAAGCCACTTCTGCAGCGCTGCTGACGTTGGCGCTCGAACGCTCGGGATTACATTCGGTAGTCGTGGATGAAGTCCGGCTTGGTCTGCGGACGCGCGGCCCAGTACTGAACGCGGAGCCTTGTGTCATCGACGTCCCGCGGTTGTTGAGCATTCTGGAAAATGCGTCGGTAGCTGTAGTGCCCGGATTTGTCGGCCGGCAGGACGACGGAACACTGTCCCTCCTGGGCCGTGGTGGCTCGGATCTGACTGCCGTCTTCGTGGCCCATCATCTGGGAGCTGAACGTTGCCGCCTGGTCAAAGACGTGAACGGCATTTTCGAGCATGATCCGGCCGACACCGTTAACGTTCCGCGTCGTTACAGCACGGTCAGTTGGGCGCAAGCGGTACGCGTCGGCAATGGCGTGGTGCAGCCAAGGGCGATTGAATTCGCCGAACAACACGGGCTCACCATTGAAGTGGCAACGCTGAATTCGGACTCGCCTACTCTCATCTGCGGACTCCCCATATCGTTTGCCGGCCAGTCTTCCTCGGCGACGCCGTTGCGCGTCGGGCTGTTGGGTGCCGGCACGGTGGGTTTGGGCGTATATCGCACCTTGGCGGCCCATCCTGAGACCTTCGACATCCGGCAGGTCGCGGTTCGTCAGTTGCAGCGTGAGGACGGCATTCCTTTGGCATTGCTCACTCACGATCCGTGGGAGGTTGTCAGTTCGGAGTGCGACGTAATCATCGAGTTGATCGGAGGTTTGTCGCCCGCGAAAGAATTGATTGAAGCCGCGCTTAAGTCGGGCAAGCACGTCATCACCGCGAACAAGTTGGTGGTCAGCCGCCACGGCAAGCAGCTTCGCCGAATCGCTGAGTTCGCCGGCGTGCAATTGCTGTACTCGGCGGCCGTCGGAGGTGGTGTGCCGATGCTGGAGCAGGTGGGCCGCATCGCGCAGACCAGCGGCATCCGCACGCTAGCACGGCGTGGTGAACGGCACCACCAATTTCATTCTCGACCGCCTGGCTGAGGGCTTGAGTCGTGAAGATGCGCTTGGCGAAGCCCAGCGACTTGGTTTCGCCGAACAAGACCCGACTTCCGACCTCGACGGCAGCGATGCAGCCCACAAACTTGCACTGCTGGCGCAGACCGCCTTCGGCGCATGGCTGAATCCTGCAGACATAGAACGCACCGGCATTGAAGAGTTCGATGGCCAGGTTGTCCTGGCAGCCGCGCGTTCCGGGCACTCCGTACGGCTGGTGGCGTCGTTAAGCCAGGATAAGTTCGGGCTGCGCGCCCGCATCGCTCCTCAATTGTTCGAGCGTACACATGCTTTTTCGCAAACCATCAACGAAGAAAATTGTCTCGAAATCGAATCCGAAAACGGCGACGTAGTGCAAGTGCGTGGCAAAGGGGCCGGACGATGGCCCACAGCGGTATCGGTCGTGGCCGATGTTTGCGATGTGCACCGCGCGCAGCAATTGACGACAACCGATGAACTTTTGGTCGCCGGGAGGGCCTCATGAAATTTGCCAGCCGACTTCTTACTTTCAACGCCTGTCCGGACGATCCGTTCCGGCCAATCGCCACGCCGATCTACCAGACCGCAACCTTCGAGCAGGAAGAGGCGGACGTGTTCGGCCGTTACGATTACTCGCGCAGCGGCAACCCGACCCGCACCGTGGTTGAGGATCTGCTGGCACGACTGGAAAATGCCGAGCGCGCATTCTGTTTTTCCAGCGGACTAGCGGCCATTAGTGCGGTCGCACGACTGCTTTCCGTGGGGGATGAGATACTTGCCGGCGATGACTTGTATGGTGGAACGTACCGGCTGTTTTCCAGGATTCTTGGCCGCACCGGCGTGACCGTACGTTATGCCGATGCATGCGACATCGAGACCTTTGCCGCGCAGATCACTCCCCGCACGCGGCTGCTCTACATCGAGACCCCAACCAACCCGCTCCTGCGCATCGTTGACATCCGCAAACTGGCTGATCTCGCGCACGAGCACGGCGCGCTATTGTGCGTGGACAGCAGCGCGATGTCGCCGTACCTGCAGAATCCGCTGGACCTGGGGGCCGACATCGTCGTGCACTCGGCGACCAAATATCTCTGTGGCCACAGCGATGTCACCGCCGGGGTGGTTGCCGTGAAGCGGGCCGAGCTGGCCGAGCAGATTTACTTTATTCAGAACGGCGAAGGGTCGGCACTTGGTCCGTTCGACTGTTACCTCCTACTCCGGGGCGTGAAGACCCTGAAGTTGCGTCTGGATTGCCAACAGGCAAATGCACTCAAAGTTGCGAATTTTCTGTGCGCCCATCCGGCGGTGCAGCGCCTGCACTATCCGGGGCTGGCAGGTCATCCTGGCCACCAAGTGCACGTAAAGCAAGCCCGGGGAGCCGGAGCCGTCATCAGCTTTGAGACGGGCTCGTTCGAGGTGTCGAAACAAGTGGTGGAGGCGACCCAGTTGTTCCGCATCAGCGTGAGCTTCGGCAGCGTGAATTCCTCGATCAGTCTGCCCGGATGCATGTCGCATGCAAGCATTCCGGCTGAGGTCCGCCAGGCACGCTCGTTGGCAACCGACCTGGTTCGTCTCTCGGTGGGAATCGAGGATGTTGACGACCTTATCGCTGATCTGGAGCGGGCATTTGAACGCGCAGCGTGCGCAGTTGCCGCCACCAGTAGCACCGCGGAGATCCGTGAAAGGCAAGTTGTGTGAGGGCCAGCGATTAAGATCCCTAGGAACGTTGGCACAATTTGTCAATTGTCATTACGAGGGCCCGCTTGGCGCGAGAATCTGCTTTTGCATCCACTCAGCCTAGTGGGCTGTGCCCGCTCGTGATGTCAACAACGATTTCAAGCCCATCAACAACGGATTCCGCCCCCCGAACCTGATGCTGCCTTCTACAGCGCCTTTTTCTCTGTTCCCGTGTTCTATCTCTAGGCTTACGAATAGCATACGATAAGGAAGCCCAACTTTCCGGAACTTTCCGTTTCGGCCAGGTGAATTACTGACGGAAACGAGATCGGATTCACCACTTGAGGTGGCGTTGCTAACCGAGCGAACCGACGAACAGCTGCTTGCGCAAGCGCTGGCCGGAGATGAAGACGCCTTCACTGCCCTCTACCGCAGGCGGCAAGGTCCCGTCTTTCGCTTTGCCTTGCACATGAGCGGGTCGCGGCTGATCGCGGAAGAGGTAACCCAGGACGTTTTTATGTTCCTGATCCAGCGCGGCCACGGCTTCGACCCGTCGCGTGCCGCGCTGGGAGCTTACCTGTTCGGAGTGGCCCGCAATTACGTACGGCGCGCGCTGGAGCGGAATTACTCGGAGACTGCCCTAAGCAGTCCGGTGGACGACGAGGCGCAGTCTTTGACGGTCACCAGCGATCCTGGTGAAGGGATCTCCCGGCAACAAACCTCGACAGCTTTGTGGAAGGCTGTGCTTTCTCTGCCGGAACATTATCGCGAGGCGGTGGTGCTCTGCGATCTCCAGGAGATGACCTATGCAGATGCGGCGGAGGCGCTTGGCTGCGCGCTGGGCACCATTCGTTCGCGGCTGCACCGGGCGCACGAAATGCTAAGCCGGAAATTGCAACATTCGGCCACGGCTGCCCACGGAATATCGAGCGTTACGGCGAGGTGCTTGTCATGACATGCGGCGAATTCGAACATCGCGCTGCCACTTTGACTTTGCGGGAGCTGCCGCAGATGCAGGACCAGCAGATCCGGGGCCATGCGGCCGAGTGCCAGAAATGTGCGGCCTGGTTGCAACAGCAGCGAACGCTTGCGGCCACAATGCAAACGTTACACGCGCAGACTGCGGCGTGCGCAGCCGGCCCCGAGGTGGAGCGAGCATTACTGCAGGCATTCCGGCAACGAAGCTCTCAGCCTGCGAATCCGGAGATGACACATTATTTCACTCCAATCGCCATGCGGCTCAGCCGGTTCTTCGAAGTCGGAGCCTATGTAGCCGTCGGAGCAGCCGTTCTGGTAGCACTCTTTCTGGGAGTGCGGCTCTTGGAGCAGCGCTCAGTAAACGTCCCAGCAAAGAGCCAGGTGGCGCAGCCCAGCATCACGGTGCCAAGCGTCGTTGCCGGCAAGTTCGAATCGCAGCCCGCGCCGCAGTTACCTGTGGTGTCGCGGACCGGTACTCATCGGACCCTGACCCGGCGCGTTGCGTCTGCGATCGTCTCGAGCTCAGATGCTGTCGAGCCATCGCAGACCGGCACGGACGAAGACTATGTGGCCCTGATGTTCTGTGATCCTCTTAGCTGCTCCAGCGACTCTCAGGTCGTGCGAATGGAACTTCCTGCTTCTGGAGTGGCAGCCGCGAATGGCGCACAGGATGCTCAAATGCGAGTTGCTGATGTTGTGGTGGGCTACGACGGAGTGGTAAGAGCGGTCCGGATTGTTAATTGAAGCGGTAGCAATCGTGCAGTTAAATTGAAATCGAGGTTAAAACCATGCGCACCAGAAAATCTAACTTCTTCGCCAAGGCCGGCAAGTGGCTCCTGGTCGGACTGGCCTCAGTTGGCTTAACTACCTTCGCAGCGGCGCAAAGCGAGGCTCCGGCGCCACCGCCTCCTCCTCCGCACGATATGAATGTGACCTTCGGCGCGGGCCCGGGAGGGGGCTTCGCAATTGGAATGGCGCGTGACGGGAGGGAAGAAGACAAACTGGTTAAGGGTGTGCCGATGAGCGGAGACATGGTCGTCACCCGCGATCAGTCGCTGGCCGATGGAAACAGCATCCACACCCAAAATCAGACGGCCATCTATCGCGACTCTGAAGGCCGGGTACGTCGGGAGATTGGCTTTGAACTGGCCACGCCGTCCACCGGCGCGGCCAAGCGCACCATGATTGTGATTACGGATCCGGTGGCAGGTAGTCGCTATATGCTAAATCCGGAAAACAAGACAGCGCACCAAATGCCGCTTCATCCCGGTATGCCGGGTGGCGACGGTCCTGCGCTCAGAGGCGAGGGGCCGCAGATCAGAGGTAAAGCGTGGATAGGGTCCAATGCCGCGAACCTGAAGACCGAGCAACTGGGGACCAAGACCATCAATGGATTGCAGGCCGTAGGAACGCGCATGACGCGCACCATTCCCGCTGGTGAAATCGGCAACCGTAACCCGATCGAGGTGGTCACCGAGCGTTGGTATTCTTCCGAGTTGCAATTACCACTGCTTGAGACTCACACCGACCCCATGATGGGAACCATGACCATCAAATTGGTCAACATCACTCGCGGGGAGCCTGATGCCTCTCTGTTCCAGGTGCCCGCAGATTACAAAGTGAATTCCGGCAGAGCGGGTGATCCACTGTACATGCCGATGAAGCCCTAAGACCCTCCCTATGGCGGAAGTCCGTAACGGGCTTCCGCTCTTTTCTTCTTTGTTGACTTGCCACTTCTTGCGGACCCTGAAGTCAGGCCATCCACTACAAAACTTTGACATTGTTCGCCTGCGAAGTACGATACAATCTTTTCACTTACCTGGGGTTCCGGAGTCAGTATGTTCCGGTCGAAAGCAGCGCTCATCGTTCTATCGTTTTCGTTGTCTGTTGCCTTGCCCGCATTCGCCCAACGCGGGTCACAGTCGCAGTGCAACAGCCAGGTTGACATCCAGGTCCACGTCACTTACAGCGATGGACAGCCGGCACCCCGACTACTGAAAGTCTCTTTGGAGGACTCCTCTGGGGCACCGGGCAGTCAGGTTTTTACCAATGACCTCGGAGAAGCGAATTTCCACGTCGCGGGATGCAACAGTTACCGAGTGAGGGTCTCAGGAATGGGCATCGAGGAGACAGTTTCAGACACTGTGCTGATCAGCCAGGATGACCGTTCCATGCCGCTGTATGTGGTGGTGAACCGCCCTGCCAATTCGGATTCGAGCGCGAACTCCAAGAAGGGCAATGGGGCGATTACTTCAGCGTCGGAGTTGAGGATTCCGCCCGCCGCTCGAAAGTCGTTTGACAGGGGATTGGAGGCGTTTAAGGAAAAGGACTACAAGAAAGCGGTGGCTTTGTTCCAGAAGGCAACCATCACCTATCCGGAATACGATGCGGCTTATGACAACTTGGGTGTCGCCCTCATGAACCTCGGGCGCACCGCCGAAGCGCGCACTGCCTTTGCGCGCGCGGTGAAGCTGAACGACAAGAATGCCGATGCCGACCGCAATTATTCACGGCTTTTAATCAGCGATGAGAAATTTATTGCCGCGAAGGAATTGTTGCAGAAGGCACTCACAGTCGAGCCCCAAGCACCCTCTTCTCTGATTCTGCTGGCGATTACCCAGTTAAGGACCGGCGATTACGACGGAGCCCTGCACAGTGCGCTCGAAGCGCATCATATCTCGCAAGAAGGCTATGCCGTAGCCCATTACGTTGCCGGTCGCGCCTTCGAAAATAAGCATGAGATGAAAAATGCCACCACCGAATACCAAATGTATCTCCGGGAGAGTCCTAATGGCCCGGAGGCCGGCCAGGTGCGTGCCGGCCTGGCGCGTGTCGGCGCTGCCCCCCCACTCGCGCCTCAGTAACCGTGTGAAATCCGCGACCAGAATAGATGGCTGCCCGAGCCACACTGATTCCATAGGAATCGTTCTATCAGGTGCAGAAGTTTCGAGATAGTATGCAGGTTTGACAGAGACCAGAGCGTGCGTTATCGACCGCGCCCGCAGGTTCTCGCCGATACCATGGAGGCTCTGTGCCAGTTGGGATCCCAAACCATACGCCGCCAAAACGCCTGCCCCTGGCGGCGAAGGTGCAATATGCGTATCTTTTGCGCGTGCCCATTCTGGTAGGCATCACGCTATTTGTGTTGCCGATTTTGTCGTTGTTCACCTTTCGCCAATTGCTGGGCAATCTGTTCCTTCTGGAGCCTTCGAACATTCTTTGGAGCATGATTGCGACTGCGATGCTGGCCTTCAGCACCCTGGTGGTATTTCGGGTCGTGTTGCTGAATGGCAAGGAGCGGTTCGGGATTCCGCAGGCTCTTACCCAGGACATCGTTTCCCATCGCGCCCTACTTCTTACTGAGTCCCTCGCTCTGCCGATGCTGATTGCCACTGTATTTAGCAATGGACAGGCCCAGACCGCACTCGGCTTGCGGTTGGCCGCTGCCATTGCCGGCCTCTTAGCCATGCATCTCATCGGGTATGGAGCATTGTGGCTCACCGTGTTGTTGTCGCCTCGCTACCATATACCGGCAGAAAATCGCTTTCCCGTGGTCTTCCCCTTCCTCCATAGATGGCTAGCCTGGGCCTATCGTTACGACGTCGTTTCCCCGAAGACACGCCAGCAGCTTGGCAAGTGGGCCAAGGACTTGCCTGAAGGCTTGCGGGCCGGATATTTCGATCCCCATAGCGGGTTGCTGTATCCAGGACAATGGCTCAGTTTCATCATGTTGCTTACTACGATCGCCTTATATCTGATTTTGGGATGGTTCAAGCATGCGCGCCTGGGCCAACAATTTGCAGTCCCCGCGATTGCCTACGTAATCCTGCTGTTGATTCTCTTGAATTGGAGCCTGGCAATCGCGGCGTTTTTTCTCGATCGCTTTCGAGTACCACTGTTGCTGTTACTGATCGTGTTCGTTGCGCTCAGCAACCTGTACTCGAAATCAGACCACTTTTATGAGCTGCGACCCGCTTCGACGGGGGCTGCGGTTAATCCTGCACAAGCGCTTACTGCCCCAAACCGGCTGGCTCCGGATGCTGATCATCCCCGCGGACGTGTAACGGTCATCGCGACGGCTGGCGGAGGCATCCAGGCGGCGGCCTGGACTGCGCAGGTTCTCACCGGCCTTCAAACTGAACTTCGCAGGGGTTCGCCGAACCAGTCAGTCAACTTCGCCGACTCCGTCGCTTTGATTAGCTCTGTTTCCGGCGGTGCCGTGGGCACCATGTACTTCGTAAACCATTACCACACCGATTCGCAGCCGTACGGGTTCGGTGCGGACCAAAACGAACTTCGCAGCATCGTCGACGCGGCGGAGAAGCCCAGCCTCGACGACATCGCGTGGGCCATGGTCTATCCCGATCTGTCACGGGTATTGCTGCCTTACCTTAAAACCGAAAAAGACAAGCTAATCGACCGGGGATGGGCCTTGGAGCAAGGATGGCGCAGCCGGGGACCCGTCACAGCCAATTTGAGCGAATGGCGTCAGGGAGTTCAGGACGGATGGCGACCGGCAGTCATCTTCAATGCGACATTGGTGGAAAGCGGGGAACCATTGTTGCTGACCACTACAAATATCGTTCAGAGAAATCAGACAGAGGGCCCGCAGCGCAAAACTTTCGCGCAGTTGTTTCCCAACAATGACATTCCGGTCGTCACCGCGGTTCGCTTAGCGGCTACGTTTCCTTTTGTAACGCCCGCGGCCAGGGCCAATTCAAACGATCCTCAGTACCACGTCGTGGATGGCGGATACTACGACAATTATGGGGTTAACAGCCTCCTCGAATGGCTAAGTGAGGCCTTCGCCTCAACCCCTCCCGACAAAAGACCGGACATATTGATTATTCAGATCCGATCGTTTCCAGCCGGCGCCATTAACCCTAGTGCCGGCAGCAAAGGCTGGTTTTACCAGGCCGAGGCGCCGCTGTCGGCATTGCTAAACGTGCGAAACACCGGGCAGTTGGTTCGCGACCGCGAAGCGGTTTTGAACTTCGCGGCCCAATGGTCAGACCAGGACGCACCTATCCATCTAGCCACCTTTGAATTCCAAGGCAACGATCCACCGTTGTCCTGGCAAATGAACCCGGCTCAAATCAAGGCAATTCAAGACCAATGGCAACAGCGGATTTCGGGACCGAACAATCAGGACTGGCTTGAAGTAAATTGCTTCTTCCGTCCTCACAGCCCCGAATGCGTTGAACATCCACAACCTGGTAAGAAAGGTCCATGGTAGAAACCCGTGGCCGGCGTAAAGGGACCAACCGAAGGAACAAAGCCTGATGCACAGCCTTAATAGGAACGGCGCCGCGCTCTTCACCGAGAAACGCGACGCCGGTTAAATGCTTTTTCCGCTGGCCTCAAATCCTCTATCTGACTCCAACCTGGTATCGAGGCGACGCAATGCCGTTGGCAATGACCTCCAAGTAGGTTTCTCCGGTTTCCATGTTGGAGGGTACATCCACATGGGTGTACGCGGGTCCGGGATAGGCAACGGCCATCGTGCTGTGATCGTGGGTGCGACAGTAGAAAACGTGTCCGGTGCTTGCATTGGTGAGCCGGACAATCGGATAGTTTTCCGCAGCCTGGGCGTCATCCCCGTAGGCATTTGCCTGCGAATAACCGTTGAACTTCCTGCCGTTGAGAGTGAAGGTACTGCCGCGGCTAAGAATTGGCGAGACCAAAAGCGCTGAGGGCTCCCAACTAGGATTGGCGGTTCCAGACGCGGTATAAATCTCGACGTCACGGCTGCCATCGGTATAGAGGACTTGACCCGTCGGAAGCACCAGCATGCGTCCGTACCAAGACGAGTTGTTTTGCGAGTTAGGCGTGGCCGGAACCGAATTCAGGTTTGTGCCGTCCCACTCGAAGAAGACCGTGCCATTTTGAAATATCAAGGGGCTCGCGCTCACCAGTACGTGGCCATCGGGTAGCAGCGCCGCTGGACCATCGGCAACATCCAAATTTCCAGGGAAATCTGGACCAGGCGTCCAACCACCTGTGCTTGTGTTGTAAATGGAGGTGTGGCCGGCACCCGCGCCGTTCGCTCCGGTTGCAAACACCGTACCGTCGGGCCGCAATACTGCCGGTCCCACTTCATTGGAGCCGTGGGAATCCCACAGTTGCACAATCGTGCTGCCAGCACTCGTCCACGAGCCGGTGCTGGGATTATAGATTTCAGAGTTCGTGCCCGTTGGATCATCCATGTTCACGTAAGCATCCACCGTCAACACCTTGCCGCCAGGCAGCAGGTTCCAGCCTTCCTCATCGTTCTCGTCGAACTTGCCCGAACCGGTAGGGGTCCAGGTCAGCGTGGCGGCGTTCAGCAGGGCCTGCTGAGTAGTACAGCAATTGGCCACCATGAACGTTCCGTTGTTCAAGACCACGCTCTGGGCATCGCCGATGCGGCTCCAACCGCTGGGCGGGTTCATCGGCGCCCACACATTGGTGATCGGGTTATAGATTGCGCCCATGTTCGTCCAGACATATTGCGAAAAATTCTGTTCCCCGCCTTCGATGATGACCCGGCCATCGGGCAGCACCGCGGAAGCGAAGAATAGCGGCCCATAGGTAGAAACCAAGGAGGCAATCTGGGTCCAGGTTCCGTTCACATAGCTGCCGTTAATGTCTGGGGTCAACTTCCACCAATCCGAAAAACCGTCATTAGGATCTTCGTGATGGACCATCACTGTTCCGTCGGTAAGTAGAAGTGCCTGACCGGCGGTGAAGCTGGGTTGGTGCGCTAAAGGCTGCCATGATTGTGCGCTGGCCACGCCGACGGCAGCCAAAAGCACTCCTGTAGCGAATCCGAGCATTCGCAATAGCTTCATTTCTCTCCCCAAATGTTTTTCGATTGGATGAGCGGGTTCCGATGCGGACCTCTGGCAATATCCAGGTGGTCAGCTACATCCAGACTCCAGTAAGGGCGTTGAAAATCTATCCTTAACTGCTTGAGTGTGTCAATTCCGCGATGAGTTTTGCAGGTTTAAGGTGTGAAGCTGAACATGATGACCGTGCAAATTGGATTAGCGAAGGGTCGCAGACTTTGAACTGATAGGCCGGAAGAAGACGGCCACGCTTAGCACCCCATGGTCCGCGCAAGGTCATTGCGGATACTTGAGTTGTGCGGCTTGCATGGCGTCCTCATAGGCTTTCTGACAATCTGCTTTAGCTTTATCTTCCTGGGCGCGGGCCTGCTTGATCGCTTCCGGAGCTGCCGCGTACACTTCCGTCTTCCCCGGAACCCGAGTTCCGTTATCCTGCACCCATTTGTTAAATTCCCATTCCGCCGTAGCTATGCACTCCTGTTTACGTTTACCTGCTTCTGCTGTGGCGTTCTCCAGAAGGGCCTTGTTCTTATCCTTGTTAGCAGCGTTCGCAGCTTCACGGGACCTTTGAGCCTCTGCTTGCTCCAGTTTTGTCACTCTCGCGTCTACGTCCGCCAGTCGTTTATTCAAATCATCTATGCTCTTCTGACTGACACAGCCGACGCTGGTGAGCAAGAGCAGAATGAGAATTCCCAGAACTGTCAATGTGCGCATCGAGTTATTCATCGCACCCCATAACACCGCTCTTGTTGCCATGAGAGCCTCGTCCGTGATGTTGGCGTCCCCGACGGGATTTGAACCCGTGTTACCGCCGTGAAAGGGCGATGTCCTAGGCCGGGCTAGACGACGGGGACGCTTGCGTGGAGGGAACTTTGCGTCTGAACAGGTTCATCCTAGCAGCCGCTTAGAAGCAGTGTCAAAAACTCGCACTGACAGATCCCATCTTCTACTGCTAACGGTCCGCATCACGATCGCTGTTGTTTGTATCCGTGCCGCTTCCTTCCGGTCGAGCCATTGTTCATTCCATTCGCTGCCGGTCGTCATCGCAGGTAGACTTCGATAAGAGCCAACATTCGCTCTGTGGTGAAATGGGCGAACTACTTGCCAGACAGTTGCGACGATCCGTTCGACTGCCGGCCATCGCGGCAGCAGCCCTGTATGGACTCTGGCAACATCGCAAGCTGCGGCGTGATGCTTCTCCTGCGGAGTGCGCCGAGTGGCTGCATCAGAGTTGTGCGCGCGGGCTGTCGGCCATCAACGTCCGTGTATCCAGCACCGGAACCTTGCCGGTGCAGGGGCTAATCGTGAGCAACCATCTCAGCTATCTCGACATTCTCGTCCTGAGCGCCGCAGTGCCCTGCGTCTTCGTGTCGAAAGCAGAAGTTGAGCGTTGGCCCATCTTCGGGCGCTATGCCCGCTGGGCGGGAAGCGTGTTCGTGCGCCGCCACGATCGGGCCGATGCTGCGCGCGCAAATGACAGTGTCACCGAGAGCCTGAGGATGGGAGTGCCGGTCGTCCTTTTTCCCGAGGGCACCACGAGCGACGGACGAAGCGTCCAGCGCTTTCACTCCACCATGTTGCAGCCCGCAATTGATGCCGGTGCGCCGGTGACGCCCTGCTCCATCCGCTACGAACGCGACGATGGCGTGGTCGAGCGAGAAGTGTGCTGGTGGGGAGACATGCCGTTGCTTCCCCACGCACTCAATCTGCTGGCCAAGAAGACAATTCGGGCAACCATTGTGTTTGGTGCGCCCATTCCGGCAATCGGCGATCGCAAACAGCTAAGCCAGATTCTGCATGACGAGGTGTTTCGCTTGCACGAACAGCTTCAGTCCGATGGGAACACCAACTCGGTCGATTCCGCAGCGGTTCCGCTGCCTTCAGAATGAATACGGATTGCCGAATACTTATGCCTTGGCGCTGTTCGCGGTCTCGTCGCTGGTAAACGGTAGCTCCGACTCCTCATCCTCGCCATCGTGCCAGTCGGGTGCTTGCAGTTCGAAGGGAATTTTGTCCAGCTGCTCGATCTCCGGCAACAATTGCGCCGGCAGCGAATGGTCAAGCTCGGGAAATTTTCGCGCCACAGGAAACACTCGCCGCTCCATGGAACGCACCATCTCGTCGTAGGATTTCACGGCGCCGCCCAACTTCTTGCCCATCTCCTGCATGTGGCCCGTCATGGTGCAGAGGCGCTTGTACAGATCTTTTCCCGATTCGCTGATCTTGCGCGCGCTCTCGGCCAGATTTTTTTGGTTCCAGCCGTAAGCCACCGCTTTCAACAACGCAATTAATGTCGTCGGCGACGCCACGATGACTCTCCGGCTCACCCCGTACTCAAGCAGCTCGGCGTCCGAATCCATGGCCGCGCGGAAGAACACCTCGCCGGGCAGAAACAAAACGACGAACTCTGGCGTACAGCTCAATTGCGCCCAGTAGGACTTGCTCCCGAGCGCATCAATGTGCTGCCTGATCTGGCGCGCGTGGTCGGCAAGCCGGGCGGTGCGAGTGGCTTCGTCGGGCGCTTCGAGCGCGGCCAGGTAAGCCGCCAACGGGGCCTTGGAATCAACCACAATTTGCTTGTCGCCGGGCAAGTTAACAATTACGTCGGGACGGAATCTCCGCTCGTCGTTGCTGATGGACTCCTGCTCCTTAAAGTCGCAATGCTCCAGCATGCCGGCCAGTTCAAGAACGCGGTGCAGTTGCAACTCGCCCCAGCGTCCGCGCGCCTGGGGCTCACGCAACGCTTTAACTAGATTGCCGGTTTCGGCCTGCAGAGCTTTCTGGGTGTCGAGCAGTGACGCCACCTGCGTAGTCAAGGTGCCGTACGCGTGGCTGCGCGCCTGCTCCAAGCCGTGGATCTGCTGACTCATCTCGGCCAGCGATTGCGCAATAGGATCGACCAGGTTCTTGACCGCCTGCTCCTTCTGCGCCAATTCCCCAGCGGCGTGGGTCTGGTAATTTTGCAGCGTCGCCTTCGCCAGCTGGAGGAAATTCGAGTTGTTGTTCTCCAGCGCCGCCGCCGCCAGCACCTTAAACTGCGTCTTCAATTCTTCGCTGGCTTCGGCGAGGAGGCGGAGCTTTTCCTCCGCGTTGCGGCGTTCTCCCTCTAGAGTGGCGTTCAAAGCCGCGCTGGGCCTCGGAGAGCCTTTTGATATCGGCCGTCTGTTGCCCAACCGTGTTCTTTGCGCTCAAGAGGTCTTGCTCAAGCGCATCTCGCCGTTCGGCCAGAGCGGCGATCTTGGAGCGCGCCAGCAGCGCGGCGAACCCACCACCTAACACCGCACCGGCAATAATGGCCAGAATTACAGAAAGATTGGTCATAAACAGGTCCCAAACATCGATGCCGTAATTGTATGTTGGCGACGACGGGAACGGAAATCAGGGGTATCTATTAGTGCAATTGGATTGACAGCGACCACAAGTCGGGATAAGTTTCTCCAATCCAATAGGTTACTTCTGATGGTCTCGAGGAGGAAGCCGTGGCAAGCGCCATGCTACTGCTGCAAGGAACCGATTTGATGCCGAAGGACTGGACCGGCATTATCCAGGCTGCGTCCAAGAGCCCTCTGGGGATCCTCGCACTCATGATTCTGTTTCTGGGTGTTCTCGGCTATATCTTCTTCAAGGACGCCGATGCCAAGATCAAAGCGGTGATGTACCTTGCCATGCTGGGTGGCGTCATCGGCTATGGAGCGGCGGTATCGCGCGCCACGTCGAACGTGGGCAGTGAGTCGTACCGCGTCAGGGTGACTGTGGTCGACGGGCAGCAGACGCCGGTAAGCGACGCCAAAGTCTGGTCCTCGATTGGCGGCGAACCTATGAAGGTCGATAGCGGCTGGCAGTTCGTCATCCCCAAAGACACCAAGCCTCTCGACGGCAAGGTGACGTTCTATGCCTCCAAGGATGCCGCATTTCAGAAGGGCCAGACACCGCTGGTGTTGGGCGATGACCACAATCCCAGTGTGACGGTCTCGTTGGCGAATAATCGCGCCGCCAAGGTCATCGGCATCATTGTAGATGACAAGCCCCATAACGCGATCCCCGGCGCCACCGTGAGCGTGATCGGTTACGATTCCGAGGCCCAGGTCACCAAGACGTCTGGTAGTTTCTCGCTGCCGGCCCATGCGGCTGACGCACAGCAAGTGCAGTTGCATGCCGAAAAGACTGGATACCAAGCGGCCAATTCGTGGTGTCCTGCCGGTGATTCGCCCTGCACAATTTTATTAACGCGACTAACTTCGTCTGAAAAGAATTAGGGCGAAAGAGAAAGAAGCCCCAATGTACGTTGACGGATTCGCCTATCGCTGGCGGGCTGTCTCACTGCTTTTTATTTTCTCGTTCGTCACCCGCACCATGCTGGCGGAAGAAGGTATGCTGGTGCTGGCCGTGATGGACACCAGGCAACATCCCTTTGCCAATGTGCAAATGGGAGCGGAAGGAGATGCCGGTTCCCCGCAGTTCACCGACCAGAACGGAAAGGCACGGCTGAGGCTTGCACCCAACACCAAGCCAGGCGTCATGGTAACGCTGCAGCTGGGTAAAACCCCGAATAACCTCGACCTGGACTTCATATCCCCTTTCAACAGGCGCGTCCGCGTCCCGCCATTTGATAATGGCCCGGATAACTTCGAGGAGGTCACGCTGGCGCTACACGGCGACAAGCAAACTCTGGAAACCGGTTCGGGGATGCTGGCCGTGAACGGCAGCGTGAATCAAGCCGTCGCGGCCCAGAAAAAGAAGCCGGCGCCCGCGCATAAATCCGGTCACCTCGTCCCTTTCGATTATGCAACTCCGCGCCTGATGACGGTTGCGTTGAACATCGCGGGCCGGCCAAAACAGTCCCCCGTGGCGTCACCAACCAATGAGGAATTGCGAGAGGCAGCCATCGCCGTCGTGGCGCAGAAATATGGATTTTCAGTCGCAGAAATCAAGGCCGCCATGGCGAGCTGGGGAGGCGACCCTCTGGTATGGAAATTGATCCTGCTTACGGCCACCGTCGAAACCGGAGGGAGCGACCCATTTCCGGCCATTCACGCAACATCGAAAGACATCTATTTCGGGGCCGGGAGCTGGAGTCTTGGCGAATGTACCCTTCAGCCGGGCCTGTTGAAATTTCAGAAGCGCGACCAGAAACGCTTCGCGGAAATTATCGGCCCAGACACGAAGTGGCTGAGCCAGACTTTGAGCGGACCGTGTGAGGCATCGTCCCAAGCCATTTTGAGGCGTATGGTTGATGATTCCGGACACCTGCAACCAGCGTGGAGAGCCAGGTTCCGGAAGCTGGGATACGAGCCCTCGTTTCAGCGGATGCAGGTTGACCACATGATGCTGTTGATGCGCTTGGCACAAGACGCGATAAACACTCTCGGACTGCAGTCCGAACAGGCGCTGGCATTTTCCTACGATGTGGCCGAAGCCCACGGAGCCAACACCATCATCCGCCAGCGTCAGAATCTCTCGATGGACGTTGCCGCCTTTCAGCAACAGATTGGACGCCAGCCCGACGAGCAGGAAAAATTATTGATGCTGGCGAACCGTGTCCTTCAGCCAGCCAAAGACAGCGGCGGCAATTCTATGTTCGCCGCTTCGTTCATCGCACGAGCTACCCTGCTTTCGCAAGGCCAGGGTGAGGTGTTCGGGACTCACTACAACCTGGAGGAATGTGGTATCGGAATGCAGGATGTACAGACTGGCGCAGACTTGCCGCTGAATAATGATGCCACCGTTCTGCAGCAACTTCAGGATGGGTGGATTCCCAGCGAAGGACCGCCGCCGGCTCCTCATGCTTCCCCGGCAGCGCCACTCGGTCTCCGTGGAGGAACCAGCGGTGCCGTTTGATCCCGCCGCCGCGAAACAACTATTGGACTTAATCAGTCAGGCACGTGCCAAACACAAGCTTCAGCCGCTGGTTGTCGATCCGCGTCTGACCGAGGCCGCCTGCAAACATACTGGGCTACTGGCCGCACACGACACTGCCTCCCATCAGTTTGAAGGAGAGGCTCCTCCGGATGTTCGCTTCGCCAATCAGAATTTGTCTGCCGACCAGTTGGGGGAAAACACCGCTGTCGGCCCGGATCTGCTCTCGGCCCATAAAGGGCTCATGAAAGATCCTGATCACCGTGCCAACATTCTGAATCCCAATTTCAACGCGATTGGCGTCTGTGTAGTCAGAAGCGGTGGTCGCGTGTTTTTAACCGAGGATTTCGCTCACCTGCTGAACTGAAGTGTGCAAACGTGTCGCTAGTGTGGGCCTTGCTCGCGTATGCGCGCCTCTGCTCGGGTAGTGCGGGCCTTCAGGCCCGCGATGCGCAGCTATCTATCAACGCCGGCTTTAGCCCGGAGGTGTCTCCGTGAGAAGCGCCGCGAGATCCGTGCCTAAAGGGCGATCTTTCATCAGCTCGTTAACGCGGCACTGAAGCGCTGCACTTGCCGAACAATGTTTTCAGAAGAGTTTGGTGACATGCCTTGCTAGCGCTGTCCCCACTTCAGTTTCGCACGCAGAGCTTCGAAGAAGGTCTTCCGCATCCGCAACAGCTTCACGGTGTGGCTGGCGCGGACGCAAGCCAGGCGATCTCCACGCTTTACCGGCAAGCCGACTTGTCCATCAATGCTTAGGAATGCGTCCTCTTCATCGCCAGTTTCAACCCGCAACTCGATCTGGGCTTTGTCAGTCACGACTAAAGGGCGGTGGGTAAGCGAATGGGGACAAACCGGCGTCACCACGAATGATTCGACCGATGGCATCAGAATGGGGCCACCGGCTGCCAGGGAATAAGCAGTGGACCCGGTCGGCGTAGCGATGATCACACCGTCAGCCTTGTAATTGAAGACGAAGGCCCCATCAATGAGCAGATCGAAGTCGACCAAACGGGAGATCGCGCTCTTGTTCACCACCGCATCGTTCAAGGCGAAATGGTGAGCCAGACACGCTCCCCCACGAAACAACCTGCAATCGAGGACCGAGCGCTCTTCTTTAGGGCAGAGGCCTGAGTCCACGGCCTCGAGCGTCAGATACATTTCGCTGAGCGGGACCTCAGTGAGAAATCCCAGCGAACCTAGATTGACCGCAAGAATGGGTACGCCCTCGTGGGCGACGGCACGCGCCGCGGATAGTAGTGTCCCGTCGCCGCCCAGCACCAGGGCAAAATTGGGATGCTTGGCCCCGATTTGCTCACGCGGAACGATCTCTTCTCCGTTCGTGTACTGTGCGGTTTCCTGGTCAAGGTAGATTTGATAACCGCGGCTGCGAAACCAATCCAGCAGCTCCGGCAGAATGCCGGCCAACTCGGTCTTGGAGGGCTTCGAGATGATGGCGACAGACTTCATGGTTTGGAGGTAACTGCGTCAGTGTAGCGCGATGGCCTATAGTGGGGGAAATGAGTCAAAATAGGTATGCAGCAGGAATTCGCGGTTCCCTTCCGTGCCCAGAATCGGAGATTCGATCACCTCGACTTGCCTGCCACCTAGTTCTTCCACGGAAGCTCTGACCTTGGCCACCGCCGATTGCTGTGCCTCGGGATCCCGAACGATTCCACCCTTGCCGACTTGTCCCCGTCCCACCTCAAACTGTGGTTTCACCAGCAGAACCAAGTCGAACGCATTGCCCGCAGCACTCAACCACGCACAGCGTGCGACGGGTGGGAGAACCAGTGTTGCGGAGATGAACGAAACGTCCATGGCGACAAGACTTATAGCTTTCCGGGCCTCGGCGCCTCCCCAGATCTGCTCCGGGGTGAGATAGCGCGCATTGGTTTTCTCCAGCAAACGCACCCGGGGATCGCCGCGCAACTTCAAATCCATTTGGCCATATCCGGTATCTACGGCGATCACCTGACAAGCGCCGCTCTGTAGCAGGCAATCGGTGAAGCCTCCGGTGGATGCGCCAACGTCCATGCAGCACTTGTTGCGCACGTCGATCTGCCAATGTTCCAGCGCCCGCGCCAGTTTCAATCCCCCACGACTAACGAATGGCTGGTCGTCGCCAAGGATTCGGATGGGGGCGTCTTCTTCGACGTTCGCACCTGCCTTCTCAACTTTCTGTCCGTCGACCAACACCCGGCCGGCAAGGATGAGCGCTTGGCCCCGCTCCCGCGAAGGCGCCAGTCCGCGTTGGAAGAGCAGTTTGTCGAGCCGCGATTTCACCGCGCCAGACTAGCACGATGGCGACCTCAGTTCGAATCGGAAGTGCCAGTCGATCATTGACGGCAAAGAAATTGGCACGCAGATTCCTGAATGTTTCATTCCGCACTTCACTCGGTGCATTGTGGTCAAGATTTCGGAATTCATGCGACTTAACGGGTACGCTACCTGTCTTTTCCACAACCTTATGCACATTGATGTTGAAAACTGGTTACAGTGCATTCATCAAATCGGGAAATGTGTTGCATTTCTCACCGCTTCCACACCCATCGAACAAGTCGGCGCCAGCTCTCAGCAGCCATGCTGAAAATTTCTGCGCTACAATGACCCATCTTCTCGCAACCAATTAAATTAATGACCACGACAACGAAGCGATCGCAAGCCCTCAACCGCGCCAATCCCGCGGGGAAACACATTCCTCCATCCAACCCGGAGTCGGCCGACAACAACCATGGCCTTCCCTCGAACCTCCAGAAACTGCGCCATATGTACGCTGCAATGTTGAAGTGCCGGATGATGGAAGAGCGAGCAGGTGATGTCGCGATGGTTGCTTACGACCTCACCATAGGACACGAGGCCGTGGTCATCGGAGCGTCCATTGACTTGCAGCCAGACGATACGCTTGCTGCTTCTCATCGCAACTTTGCTGCCCACATCGTCGTGGGAACGCCTCTGAAACATTTGTTGAAGAAGATCCCGGCAAACGGTTCAGATGACGGCGGAGCGTCGATCCTCTCCGGCAAACGCGCTCGGCCCGGTGCGACTGCGATCATTCTTGCCGATCCGTTCAATCTGGGTACGGGTCTTGCCCTCTCTCACAGGCTGGAGAAAAAAACCAACGTGGTGGTCGCTTTCTGGGACGAAGATGCCGCATCGCTCGATGCCAGCCAGGAAGCCCTGAAGTTCGCCGGCATTCACAAGCTGCCGATCATTTATGTGACCCGAAGCAAACATTCGGGCGATCTCGGGCGCAGAAAACACAGCGCGCTGGAAGAATTCAGCTTCATGGCCACAGACTATGGATTTCCCAGCATTCTGGTGGATGGGAAAGACGTGGTCGCGGTGTGGCGCGCGGCGCAGGAGTCCATCCATCGCGCTCGCAACGCGAGCGGACCAACGCTTATCGAGTGCCAGACCGAGGCGGCAAGTTTTACGGATCCCCTCGCGCACATGCAGCACTACATGACCAGGCGGGGCGCTTGGGATGACGGGTGGAAGCGGCAAATCGTTGGCCAGATCACTGCGGAGATCGAAGACGCGATGCGGTAACCGCGCAACTACCACCAGCAACTACAGCTTCTCGTAAAACTCGCAGGCCGAGCACGAGATATACATGCCGCCCGGAATGTCTTTCTCGCGGTCCTTCACACGCTTGACGACGCGCGTGGACTTCCCACATTTGGGGCAGTCTGTGCTCTTCGTAGTGTCCATTACCTTCTTGCGGTCTGCGGTTTTTGCGATCTTCGCCATTCTATTCTCCTGATATGTAACAAGATTTTTTGGCCGGGGTAAAACGCAGGCGGGAAGCGGTTGGGGCGCGTCAGCGCGAGATGCACATGTCATCAGTCCACGCTCTTCATTCGAAGAGCGGCTTCGACTGCAGGCGGGCGCCCTTGGCGCCTCTCTCTACTGGCCGGATACGCTTTCATTGTACATGAGAGGGACGCGTTCCGGGTTTCACACCAAGCTCTCCCGTGGCCTCCTGCCGGGTGTATCGTTATGGGGCCTAGGAGGGAGAAAGACATGTTCCAAAAATACAAAGAGATCATCTTCGGGATCGGTTTTGGAATCGCCGCCATGATTGTTGACGCCACCCTGGACGCCAAAGTGGACGGCAACAACCTGGTTCACGAAGCGGCCGCGCATCCTGCGATGATGTTCTACCGTCTCGGATTTGTCCTCCTAGGGCTGGCTTTCGGCTGGCTGCTCTGGAAAAACCGCGCGCGCGAACGCGAGTTTCGTCTCTTGAAGGAGACTCTGAGCTATCTCAAACAGCAGTGCGAGGCGAAGGCCCTGCTATTGCGTGCCGACCTGCAACTCCTGTTAACCCGTAGTGACTTCCAACTCCCCGACGAGGCTCAACAACTGCTTCGCGATGCCTCTCAGAGAGCACAGGAACTACAGAGATTATCCGAGGACAAGTTGCCAAGCTAGCGCTCAGGGGATCCCACTCATGCGAAAACCGCGGATGAGTGAGGCGCCCAGATACTAGAGATCGGTTTGACCCCACTCTTTGCCGCCTGATACCTTCAACTGTTTGTCCCACCCGCAAATTTTCCACAAGCGAGAGACTGCATGGCAATCAAGTTCAAAGGCGTCGATTTCATCGAGTTCGATACCCTGCTCAACGACGATGAGCGTCTGGTCCGCGACAATACCCGTAAGTTCATCGAAGACAACCTGATTCCCATCATCGAGCAGTGCAACCGCGAAGGCCGTTTCCCCAAGGAGCTGATCAAGCCCATGGGCGAGTTGGGCTTCTACGGCGCCAGCCTCAAAGGCTATGGCTGCGCGGGAATGTCGGCGGTCGAGTACGGGCTGATGACCCAGGAACTGGAGCGCGGCGACAGCGGCGTGCGCTCGTTCGTCAGCGTGCAGTCGGCTCTGTGCATGTATCCCATTTATGCCTTCGGCAGCGAGGAGCAGAAGCAGAAATATCTGCCCAAGATGGCGCTGGGCGAAATTCTTGGATGCTTTGGCTTAACAGAGCCCGATGCCGGATCGAATCCCGGCGCCATGCGCACCCGCGCGCGCAAAGACGGCGACGGCTACGTTCTGAACGGCGAGAAGATGTGGATCACTTCCGGCTCGATCGCCGACATCGCCATCATTTGGGCCAAAGTTGAGGACGAGGACAACCGCATCCGCGGCTTCATCGTTGAGACCGACCGCCCGGGATTCAAGGCCGCCGACATCCATGGAAAGTTCTCGCTGCGAGCGTCGGTTACTTCAAGTCTTTCTTTACAGGACGTCCGCATCCCCGCAACAAATCTCCTACCTGAATCGGACGGCCTGAAGTCGCCGCTAAGCTGCCTGAACCAGGCGCGCTACGGAATCGGCTGGGGAGCCATTGGTGCGGCGATGGCCTGTTATGACTGCTCGCTGCAGTACGCGCAATTCCGTAAGCAATTCCGCGACCAGCCGATTGCGTCGCATCAATTGGTGCAGGAGAAGCTGGTGTGGATGATCAGCGAAATCACCAAGGCACAACTGCTTGCCCTTCAGGTCGGCCGCCTGAAGGACCTCGGCAAGGTCAAGCCATGGCATATTTCGATGGCCAAACGCAATAATGTCTGGATGGCGTTGGAGTGTGCCCGCATGGGCCGCGACATCCTCGGTGCGAACGGAATCGCCGACGAGTACCCCATCTTCCGCCACATGGCCAACCTGGAGTCGGTGAAAACCTATGAAGGCACGCACGACATTCATGCGTTGATCATCGGCGAGCACATCACGGGACTGGCAGCGTTCTGAAGGTAAGTCTGACTTCGGTTATTGACAGGAATGCTAGTATGTTTGACAATAGGATTCATGTCAACACTAGCTAAACGGTCCGCTATCAGAAAAACTCGGTCCTTTTCGCTTGATCCTGATTTGCTCTCAGAAATAGAACGCACCAAGGGGGACAGTTCCGCCAGTGAACGGGTGAATCAACTCCTGGAATACGCGTTGGAGATGGAACGCAAAGCCAGTCTGTACAAAGAGGCGGCGGATTTTTTTGGCAGTGCCCCTGAGGACCATGAGGAACGGCGGGCGTTCCAGCGGGCCAGCCTACGATCCTGGGGACGCGAATGACAGCGTGGCGGCGCGGTACCAAGCCCGCCGGTTGGTATCCGCGACGCGGCGATGTCTATCTGCTTGATTTGGATAAGCAACGGCCAGCCCTAGTCCTCTCCAGCGATGCTTTAAACGCTCATTCACTCGACGTGTGTGTCCTGCCGATCTCCACAGTCCAGCACATGACATTTTCAATGCGGGTAAAACTCAAGGCCGGGGATGGCGGCCTGAGGCGCGATTCCTGGGTGAAATGTGATCAGCCGACGACGGTAGAAAAGCAATCGGTCGCTTATCCTCCCCTGGGACGGCTGCGATCCGAAAGCATGGAAATAGTGGAAGCAGCCGTGAAACGCGCGCTAGAGCTCCCTTGAGAGAGAAACGGTTTTTACTCCGTTCCGAAATTCAATGGCAAGACGCGCGCTCTAGCGGTATGCTTACGGTTTGCCGGATACCAGGTTCGCGCAAGCGCGCCTGTTCTGTCCTTCTACATACGCTGTATGCCCGTGGACTTGCGCCTGAGCAGTACCCTTCCGGCGCCGCAAGCCGCGGTATCCCTGGAGGCCACATGGCGACGAAAGTTCAAACCGAAGCACCTGTTGTGGAGCACTCTCCTACTGCAAACCTGGAAACCGACCTGGCGCTGGAGTTTCTGCGAGTGGTGGAGGAAGCGGCCATCGCTTCCGGCAAGACCATGGGTCAGGGCGACCGCAAACATGCTGACCACGTGGCTACCGAGGCCATGCGCCAGGTCATGGACTCGGTGCCGATGGATGGAACCATCGTCATCGGTGAGGGCGAACGCGACGAAGCTCCAATGCTGTACATCGGCGAGAAAGTCGGCATGCAGGACGGCGGCAGCTATCCCGGGGTGGACATCGCGGTTGACCCGCTGGAAGGCACGAACCTTTGCGCAACGGGATTGCCCGGCGCCATTACCGTGCTCGCCGCCTCGGAGCATGGCGGCCTGCTGCACGCGCCCGACTGTTACATGGAGAAGATTGTCGTAGGGCCCTCCTGCAAGGGCGTGGTTGACCTAGAAGCCCCGGTGTCGCACAACCTGCACGTGATTGCGAAGGTGCTGAACCGGAAGGTAGAAGACCTGGTGATCATCATCCTCGACCGCCCGCGACACGAGAAGTTGATCAACGAAATTCGCAAAGCCGGGGCGCGCATTCGGCTTATCTCCGACGGCGACCTCTCGCCTGGAGTGGCAGCGGCGATGCTAGGGTCGGGTGTTCACGCGGTGATGGGGACCGGCGGAGCTCCCGAGGGAGTAATTACCGCGGCCGCGATTCGCTGCCTGAACGGCTACATGGTCGGACGCCTGGTCGGGTACACGCCGGAACAGGGCGAGCGCATGAAAGACATGGGCATCTCCGATCCTAAGCGCATCTATACGGCCGACGATCTGGCGCCCGGCAAGAACATCATCTTTGCAGCGACCGGTGTGACCGATGGGCCGCTGCTGAAGGGTGTGCGCTTCTTTGGCGATGGCGTGCGGACGTCGTCGCTGGTCATGAAGCTGAACAAGAGCAAGGTCAGGTTCATCGAGACGGTGCACGTGGACCGGCGTGCGGACGTGAAGGTACGCATTCCGGAGAGATAAGAATCTGTTTCCGGATTGGCTGGCCTTTCCGTCGGATCCGTTTGCGGCGAGCCGCGATTTCTTGCAGCGACAGGGGTCCTTCGCCCCCCTCAAGACGGTCGGGGTCGCTCAGGATGACACACGACAGTTGTCAGGGGGCAGTTGCCGGTTGCCAGTGAAAACACCCGCAGGTCCTTCGGCTCTCCGCGCCCGCTCAAGCTGACAATTCAAGGCACTGCTCCGTTCCCCAGTCGCGCCATACAACTTATTATTTTGTGCTTGCTTCTGTAGGAAGAGGAGTAAAATTCCATTAAAGGTATGTAGCTGCGGATTGGAATCACTCCATCCGGAGAGGCCTTTGCATGAATGTCCATTTCAGCTACAAGATTTCCAAGACTTCCGACCTCGAAAAACTAATCAACCAACAAGTGGAAAAGCTGGGCCGATACCTCCGGGTGTTTCGTCCTGAACTCGTGCACCTGAAGGGGCTTATCGAGGAGAACTCTGCTCGCGAGGGGGTGGTGGTGTCGCTGAACCTGCGGCTTCCGTCAGGGCAGATGGCAGCCCAAGAGAGCAGCTCGACGGCAACGGCTGCCATCAAAGCCGCCTTCGATTCCCTTGCCGAGCAGGTCAAGAAGCATAAGGAGCTGCTGCGCAACCACCATAAGCACGGCCGTCGTCGCGGCGCGGAACGCGAGGTGGGGACGGTTCCCTTCGCGGACACGCTGGCGGCGATGAAGTCGCCGCGGATTTCTGCCGACGATATCTCTGGCTACGTGAACGTGAATCTGCCACGCCTGCAGCGGTTCATCCAGCGGGAGATTGACTATCGCGAGAGCCAGGGGCAACTGGAAGCCGGCCAGGTTGATGTGGAAGATGTGGTGGGAGAGGCGATTGCAAACGCTCTCAGCGAGCAGCACGACACTCCGGAACCCATGAAGCTGGAACCATGGGTGCACCGGTTGGCGATGCAGGCCATTGACCAGCTCGCGATGGAGAACCATGAAGACGGCCACGTTCCGCTGGAGCGCTCGCACGGAGAGCAGAACGTGCATGCCAGCGATGAGGCCAAGCTGCAATTCCATCAGCCCGACGAGCAGTTGCTGGAAGAAAATGTCATTCCCGACCCCACGGCCAACACTCCTGAAGAACTGGCGGCGCGGGACGAATTGATGACTCTGGTCGAGACGACTTTGCGCCATGCCGGACGCGACGAAGCAGAAGCTTTCATCCTGTACACGCTGGAAGGCTTTACCCTGCAAGAAATCGCCGATATCACCAGCCGTGGCGCCGAGGAGGTACGCGCATCCATTGGCAAGGCCCGTGAACAATTGCAACGCGCCTTGACGGTCAAAGATCCGCTCAAAGAAAAGTTGATCGAGTTTTCCAAGAGCGCTTAACAACAGCGAACTGCCCGGCAGTTCCCTGCTTTTTATGATTGAAGAACTCATCCATGAGGAGAACCGGAATGATCACACGAGATGACATCCGAGAATTAGCTAATTTTCATTCGCCGGAAACTTGCGCGGTTACCTTTTACTACCAACCGGCGACGCCTCTTAATAAGTCACACCGCGAAGAATCGATCCTGGTCAAGGATTTGGTTCGCAATGCGCTGCGCGAAGCAGAGAAGCACGGAAGAAATGGTTGTGCCCGTCCCGATCTTGATCGTATCCAGGGCATGGCCGAAGGCCTGCGCGGCAATGGCGGCAAGGCCAAGGCAATTTTTGCCTGCAGCAAACAGGGTCTGTGGCGCGAGTTTGATATTCCTGCGCAGTTGCTGAAAACCAACCTCTTCGTAAACCAGCGTTTTCATCTCAAGCCCCTGGCCGCGGTGCTCGACGGGGTGCAACATGCTTGCGTAGTACTGGTGGACCGCACCAAGGCCCGGGTCTTCGAACTGGTAAACGACGAAATGGCGGAGAAGCAGGACTTCATCAACGAGCTTACGCGTCGCGGAAAAAGCGACGGTTGGCACGGCTATGACGGAGGACACGCTGAACGTCGACAGACCAACGAAGCGCTGCAGCACTTCAAGATCGTGGCGGATTGCATCGAGCAATATTTCGAGCGCGGGAGTTGCGATCGATTGCTGATCGGCTGCCACGATGACGTTTGGCCGGAAATCCATCGGGAACTGCACTCGACCTCCAAACAGCGCCTGGTGAGCCATTTCCGCATTGACCCCAAGGTTGCGACACCGGACCATGTCAAGCAGATGGCGACGGAGCAGCTTGCCCATTACAACTCCGGTTTGAAGCAGAAGCTCATCAGCGAAGTAGTCAGTGAAGCCCATGCCAATGGCCGTGGCGCGATTGGCTTGCGGCGGGTCTTACGTTCGCTGGAGATTGGAGAGGTGCAAACTCTTCTGCTGGGCTCAAATTTCCAAGCGCCCGGAGTGAAGTGCTATAGCTGCGGCCACATGGACCTGCATAGTGCGCCGACATGCGCAGTTTGCGGAAAAGAAAACACGCAAATGGAAGACATCGGCGATGCCATTGTAGGATATGCGATTCGGAACCGCATCGATATCGTGTACGTCGCCAACGACGAGCAGTTCGACCAGATCGGACGCATCGCAGCTCTGCTGCGCTTCCGTGCCGACCAGAACACCTCAGTGAAGGTCGCCAGCTAACATTCGAGGTAAACATTGCGTAAGGCACAGCTCAGGCTGTGCCTTTACTTGTTGCGGGGTGCGTGCCCGGCCCCGCTAATTCGTACGCCATGCTATTCTCTTGGCCGTTCGTTTATTTCCGAGGTGTGCACATGAAGGTTACCCGGCGGGGCTTTATCGCCACCACCGCCATCGGTTCTGCCTCACTCGCGTTCGATCTGCAGGGACAAAGCAAGTCAGCCACAAGCGCCGTTTCCACGCCATCTGCTCACCCACCGAAGACGCCGGTGATCATCTGCGCCGCTAATGGCTACAACTACCTTGATCGCGGCTATGCGCTCTTGAGCAGCGGGGGCGACACACTGGTCGCGGTAATGCAGGTCCTCACCGGGCCCGAGGACGATCCCAACGACGACAGCGTCGGTCTCGGCGGACTTCCCAACGAAGACTGCGTGGTGGAGCTCGATGCCTGCTGCATGCACGGACCAACGCGGATGGCAGGTTCGGTCGCTGGCGTGCGCGACATCAAGAACGTCTCGCTGCTGGCGAAGGCCGTCATGGAGCATACCGGCCACGTGATGCTGGTGGGCGAGGGCGCGCAGAAGTTCGGGTTCGTGATGGGCTTCCCCAAGGAGAACCTGTTGACCGAGCGCTCGCGCAAAACCTGGCAACTGTGGCGCGAGACCATGTCGAACGACGATTGGTGGGGGCCGGGACTGGGCAGTCCTAAATTCAAGTTTCCCGACACGGCCGGCAATGTGTCGGAGTATTTCGACGAGCGCATCAAGCGGATGGAAAAACTGGCGGAGGAGATCGGCATTGCGCCGGAGTTTCGCATGGCCGCCATCCAACGCGTCCTGAATCCGCCGTCGGGCACGATTCACTGCTCCGTCATAAACGAGAAGGGCGAGATGTCGGGTGCGACCACCACCAGCGGATTGGCGTGGAAACTTGCCGGACGCGCGGGTGATTCGCCGATTATCGGGGCCGGCAGTTACACCGACCAGGATGTAGGGTCGGCTGGAGCGACGGGCAATGGCGAGGAGAACATCAAAGTCTGCGGCGCGCACACGATCGTGGAAAACATGCGGCGCGGCATGTCGCCGCAGGAAGCGGGCATGGATGCCCTGAAGCGCATCGTTCGCAACTATGAAGGCCATCCGGAAAAGATGCAGTATGTGGACATGAGCTATTACATTCTGCGCAAAGATGGAGCTTACGCGGGGGTTTGCATGTGGAGCGGACCGCCCGACCACCTGCGGCGCTTTGCGGTGCATGACGGCAACGGCAAGCGCTACGAGAACGCAGTAGCGCTGTACCAGGGGCAGTCGCTGGGCTGGCCGCCGATGCCGGGGAGGAAGCATCTGGCGCCGGAGCAGAAGCAGTAGGAAATCGCGATACTAGACCGCGACCGTTACCGTGGTCTCGGTGCGCGTCACCGGTCGATAGAGGGTATCGCGTTCGAAGGGGATGCGGCCAGCCTCGGTGATCAGGCGAATCAAATCCTGGCGCCGCAACATTTGCGGCGTGGTCGCTCCCGCATCGTGGTAAATCTTCTCCTCCACTACGGTCCCATCGATGTCATCGGCGCCAAAGCGCAGCGTAATCTGCGCCATCTTGGGCGTCACCATCTGCCAATACGACTTGATGTGCGGGAAGTTGTCGAGTACCAGTCGTGAGACCGCGATCTGTTTCAGGTCGAGCATGCCCGTCGTTTTGGGCAAGTGCTGCAAGGGCGTGTTGTCAGGATGAAAGGCCAGCGGGATGAACGTCTGGAAGCCGTGCGTATCGTCCTGTAGCGCGCGCAGCTTCAGCAGATGATCGACGCGGTCTTCATCGTTCTCGACATGGCCGTAGAGCATTGTAGCGTTCGATTTCAGGCCGACTTCGTGCGCCGTACGCGCCAGTTCGAGCCAGTCGTCGCCGTCGATTTTGTGGTCGCAAATGATGTGCCGAATGCGGTCGGAAAAAATCTCGGCGCCACCACCGGGCATGGAGTCGAGCCCCGCCTCTTTGAACTTGACCAGCACTTCGCGCGGCGTCATTTTGCCAATCTTCGAGAAGAAGGCGATTTCGACCATGGTGAACGCTTTAAGGTGCACCTGGGGGAACCGCGCTTTCAATCCCGCAATCAGATCGACGTAGTACTGGAACGGCAAATCGGCGTGCAGGCCGCCAACGATGTGAAACTCAGTGATCGCCTCGGTGTAACCGGACGCAGCGGTGTTCCAGACCTCTTCCAGCGCCATGGTGTACGCGCCGGGAGCGTCCTTCTTGCGGCCGAAGGCGCACAGGCGGCAGGCTGCCACGCAGACATTAGTGTAATTAATGTGGCGGTTGACGTTGAAGTAGGCGATATCACCGTGCATCCGCTCACGAACGTGGTTCGCCAGCCAGCCAATCGCCAGAATGTCGCCCGTGCGGTAGAGCGTCAGCGCGTCGTCGGGCGACAAGCGCTTCTGCGCCATCACCTTGTCGTGGATTGGCTGCAAGCGAGGGTCGTCGGTTTGAAAGGGATGGATCTTCCTGGCGTTCGTAGTCTGCGATGCGGTGGCCATCGTTTCAATCATATCGCAGGGAGGGCGCGAAATCACAACGTGATGTGATCGAACCTTGACGTGACCGCCTCACCGTCCCAGCATCAGGTCCGCGGCAATGAAGAACAGGAACGCCATCGAGACCAAGCCATTCATGGTAAAGAAGGCGGCATTTACGCGGGTGAGATCGTCGTGTTTTACCAGTGAGTGCTCGTAAATCAAGAGCAGAGCGACGAATACCACGCCAGCCACGGCAATCTTCCCCAGCCCAAACGCCACGACCATCCACGCCAGCAGAAGAACGGTGATTGCGTGAAACAGCCTCGCAATCGTCAGAGACCTGCGGATGCCGAAAGCCTTAGGAACAGAATAGACGTCGGCGGAGCAGTCGAAATCGAAATCCTGGCAGCTATAGAGGATGTCGAAGCCAGCGCCCCAGAAAACCACGGCGGCGGTCAGAATCAGGATGCGCGGATCAAGTGAGCCGCGGACCGCGATCCAGGCGGCAGCGGGGGCAGTCCCCATCGCGAGTCCGAGGACCACGTGCGACCAGCGCGTGAATCGTTTGCTGTACGAGTACAGCAAGATAATCGCGAGCGCGACCGGCGAAAGATAAAACGCCAGCGGATTCAGTTGATACGCAGCAAAAATAAGGATGGCCGATGTGACCACCACGAACCAGGTCACGAATGACTTGCTCAGCTTGCCGGCGGGAAGGGCGCGTACGCGCGTGCGCGGATTGGCGGCATCAACCGTGGCATCCACGAGCCGGTTGAAGGCCATGGCTGCCGAGCGCGCCGACACCAGCGCCACAACGATCCAAATTGAAGTATGCAGGCTGGGAATACCGCGGGCCGCCAGCACCGCGCCGGTCAAGCCGAAGGGGAGCGTGAGAACGGAGTGCTCCCACTTGATCATCTCCAGGGTGATGCCAACGCTGCGCAACAGTGCCACGGCTCGATTTTAACTTGCCGCCGAGGTTCCAGGCAGGTCGGGCTGGCTCATGCTCATGCCTTGCGGCAAAGGCGGGCGCGACCACTGGCGGTCCCAGGCAGGTACGGTGACGCGCTCGGCCACCAACGCCGGCTTACGGGCCCAGCACGCGACGCGCGTGCCGAAGGGCAGATTGATATAGCGAATCAGATGGCGCTCGCAATCGAGCAGCGCGACCATGGCCGCATTGGTTAGCCGCGAGGGTCTGTCAGACATGCGGCGCGGCGGCACGGACTTTCGGAACAGGTCCTTGAAGGTGCGTGCCACGAGGGAGGGCAGAAAGCCGGTCGCCACCAGATAGGAGACACGCGAAATCTCAAAGCCACAATTGTTGAGTTTGCGCCGTAATTCGCTGGCGGTGTAGCGCCGCTGATGTCCGCGCGCTTCGTCTTCTTCGCCCCACAGGAACGGATAGGCAGGCACGGTGAGGCACAGCATGCCGCCGTCCTTCAGCACGCGGCGCAATTCGCGTAGGGCCACCCGGTCATCCTGAACCTGTTGCAAGATGTCGCCGGCCACGATGGCATCGAAAGAGTTCGACACAAAGCCCAAGTCTTCAGGACTGGCGCAAACCAAGTTGTGGGAACCTTCGATCTGGTGAAACGCCAGCGCCGGCAGTGAATTGTGGGCGTTAATCACGCGGACGGAATCGGCCAAATCCAGTTGCGCTGCACAGCCCAGATCCAACACGCGGGCATCGCGTTTGTCATGGATGGCCTGGGCGACCGCGTCGCGCAACAGCTTGCGCCGGGCCGTGTGCCACCATGAGGAACTTTCCTGGCGGAGCGCCTCGAATTCGGGTTGAGCATCCATCGAGCTGACCTGTCCGCTTCTCCTTGTCCGCTTCCCTGCCCTACATGCTAAACCAAAGGGCGGCATCTCTGCCGCCCCTCTGAGGACTAAATCGGGCTAAAGCCCGTGGTGTGTGGGTGCATTTCTACGGCACGGCTGAAGCCGTGCCCTTTCGCCTACGTTCCTTCGTTCCAGCTCGCCAGGTACTCTTCCTGTTCAGAGGTCAGCCGGTCGATCTTGATGCCCATCGATTCCAGCTTGAGTTTCGCGACCCGTTTGTCGAGTTCCTCGGGAACCACATAGACCTTCTTCTCGAGCGAAGAGTGGTTTTTCACCAGATAGTCCACCGAAAGCGCCTGGTCGGCAAAGCTCATGTCCATCACCGACGCCGGATGGCCTTCGGCCGCCGCGAGATTGATCAGGCGACCCTCGCCCAGCAGGTTGATTTTGCGGCCGTCCTTCAGCGAGAACTCCTCGACGAAGTTGCGCGTTGTGCGCTTCGACGACGACATCTTCTCCAGCGCAGGAATGTCGATCTCGACATTGAAGTGCCCGGAGTTCGAGATGATGGCTCCGTCCTTCATAACGTCGAAGTGTTCTTTGCGCAGAACGCTCTTGTTGCCGGTGACGGTGCAGAAGACGTCGCCGATCTTCGCCGCCTCGTCCATGCTCATCACACGGTAACCGTCCATAACGGCTTCAATGGCTTTCGTGGGATCGATTTCGGTGACGATGACCTCAGCGCCCAAGCCGCGCGCACGGCTGGCCAGTCCGCGCCCGCACCAGCCGTAGCCGGCAACCACGAACTTGGAACCCGCGAGCAAAAAGTTAGTCGCGCGGACAATGCCGTCGATGGTGGACTGTCCGGTGCCATAGCGGTTGTCGAACAGGTGCTTGGTGTCGGCGTCATTCACGGCGATGATTGGATAGCGCAACACGCCCTGCTTCGCCATGGCGCGCAAGCGGATGATGCCGGTGGTGGTCTCTTCCGTGCCGGCGATCACTCCATCGAGAATATCCGTGCGTTTGGTGAGCGCAATTGTCACCAGGTCAGCACCGTCATCCATAGTGATGTTCGGCTTGTGATCGAGCGCTGACATGATGTGCGAGTAATAGGTATCGTTGTCCTCGCCCTTGATAGCGAAGACCGGGACGTTATAGTCGCGCACCAGGCAGGCGGCAACATCATCCTGCGTGGACAGCGGATTGGAGGCGCAAAGCACCACATCGGCGCCGCCATCGCGCAGTGTGATCGCCAGGTTGGCGGTCTCGGCGGTGACGTGCAGGCAGGCGGAAATCCGGATGCCCTTCAACGGCTGGTTCTTGATGAAGTCCTTGCGGATAATCTGCAGGACCTTCATGGACTGGTTGGCCCAGTCAATGCGCTTCTTGCCAAGATCGGCAAGGGAGAGATTGGCGACATCGCCGGCGACGCGAGTGGATGTAGTTGACATAAGCTCCTGTTGGAAGTTTGAAGTTTCGAGTTTCAAGTTTCGAGGACGTAACCGCTGGAATTGGTCGGTGAGACCACGAGTCTGGAGCGAAAGCGGTACATTTCTAATTTGTCCTTATGAGCGCCCTGGTTTGGCGCGAGGAATCTGTTTTTTTGCGTGATTCACCCAAAAGCAGATCCCTCGCTGTGCTCGTGATGACAATTTCTTCTTGCTCGAAACTGGAAACTCGAAACTTAAAACTTGAATGGGGCGGAGTGTTCCGCCCCATTGTGGAAAAACTACTTCGCCGCTTGTGCGGTTTTCTGAACTTTCGCCCCGGTCAGGCCTGCCTGCTCGCGCAGGGCGCCGGCTTTGTCGGTTGCTTCCCAAGTGAAGTCGGGGTCCGTACGGCCAAAGTGCCCGTAGGCCGCCGTCTTCCGGTAAATCGGACGACGCAGATTCAGCGACTCGATAATCCCTTTAGGGGTCAGCTTGAAATTGGCGCGCACCAGATCGGCAATCTTGCCTTCGTCAACCTTGGCAGTGCCGAAGGTATCGACCAGGACGCTGACCGGTTCGGCAACGCCGATGGCATAGGCCAGTTGCACTTCGCAACGATCGGCCAAGCCGGCGGCAACAATGTTCTTGGCGATGTAGCGCGCCATGTAGCAAGCCGAGCGGTCGACCTTGGTCGGATCTTTACCGCTGAATGCGCCGCCGCCGTGACGTCCCATGCCACCGTAGGTGTCGACAATGATCTTGCGGCCGGTCAATCCGGTGTCGCCCATCGGGCCACCGATGACGAAACGGCCCGTGGGATTGATGTGGTACTTGGTGTCTTCGTCGAGCATTTCGGCGGGCAGCGCTGCCTGGATCACGTGCTTCAAGATGTCGGCGCGCAACTCTTCTGTACTCACCGTTTCCGAATGCTGACTGGAAATGACCACAGCATCAATGCGAACTGGCTTGTGGTTCTCGTCGTACTGAACTGTGACTTGGGATTTGCCGTCGGGCCGGAGGTAAGGAAGAGTGCCATTCTTGCGAACTGTGGTGAGCTGCTGGCACAGCTTGTGGGCCAGCGAAATTGCCGTCGGCATGTAATCGGCGTTTTCGTTTGTCGCGTAGCCGAACATCATGCCCTGATCGCCAGCTCCGCCGGTGTCGACGCCCATAGCGATGTCGCCGGACTGCTTGTTGATGCTGGAGATGACCGCGCAGGTGTTGGAATCGAAGCCGTAGAGGGCGTTGTCATAGCCGATGGAGGCGACCACGCCGCGCACCAGCGACTGGAAATCGACGTAAGCCTTGGTGGTGATCTCGCCGGCGATGACCACCAGGCCAGTGGCCGTCAGCGTTTCGCAAGCCACGCGGCTGTAGGGATCTTCCTTGAGGCAGGCATCAAGGATGGCATCGGAAATTTGATCGGCAATTTTGTCGGGGTGGCCTTCGGTCACCGACTCGGACGTAAACAGATAAGTCTTTTTGGACAAAGCAAACTCCTTCTCCTGCCCGCAAAGGCGGGCCACTCAGAGTTACTGCGACTGCGCAAACTGCATCGACTGGGCAAACTACTGCCAGGATCCTTGCGGTCTATCTGTGAGGATAGCAACCAGCCGGGCTATTCCCAATATTTTAAAGCCGAAGGGCGGGTTTCGGCCAGCAAAAGGTCCAAATGTACATTGAATTCGCATTCCAGAATGGGTCACTTCGGTGAGCTGTGGTATGTCCTCAGCGACGTTTGCACCGCGATGAGCTGATCGAGAAAGTCCGGCAGCAGCCTCAAATCAAGCGCGTTGGGGCCATCAGACTTGGCCTGCGCCGGATTGTCGTGTACCTCGACGAAGACGCCGTCCACGCCGGCGGCCACAGCCGCGCGTGCCAACAAAGGAATGAACTCAGGCTGGCCGCCGCTGACCGCAACAGATCCATCGCCGTTGGCTGCCGCCGAGGGCAGTTGCACAGAGTGGGTCGCGTCGAAGACGACCGGCGCGAAGTTGCGCATGATCGCCAGCGACCGCATGTCCACGACCAGGTTGTTGTAGCCGAACGCTGCGCCGCGCTCCGTGAGAAAGACGCGCTCGCCGCCTGCCTCGCGCACCTTCTCGACCGCATGCTGCATGTCCCACGGCGAAACAAATTGTCCCTTCTTGATGTTGACGGCGCGGCCGCTCTTCCCGGCTGCGATTAGCAGGTCGGTCTGGCGGCAGAGGAATGCCGGAATCTGCAGCACGTCCACGGCTTCGGCCACTCGCGTAACGTCGGCAGCTTCGTGGACATCGGTGAGTACCGGAACCTTCACCGTTTCGCCGATCTTGCGGAGAATGCGCAGACCTTCCTCAAGGCCCGGCCCGCGAAAGCTGCGAATCGAGGTGCGGTTGGCCTTGTCGTACGAGGCCTTGAAGATGTAAGGAATCTTTTTCGCGTGGGCGATGGACGCGACGGCTTCGGCCACCTTGAGCGCATGGGACTCGCTCTCGATGACACATGGGCCGGCGATGAGAAACAGTTGTCCGCCACCGATGGTTACGTCGCCGACCTGGAAATGCTCACTCATTCTCCGATAAGCTCGACAGCGACATTCATAAGGAACCACAGCCCCAACTGGTATCGACCAGACGCAAGAGCAGGCAAACAGCAGGTCCCTCGACTTCTCACCCGAAACGGGCTCGTCGCTCGGGATGACAATTTCCAGTTATGCGTTCGAGCCCTATTCCCTAACCTCTAGTCCCCAGCCCCCGCTTTCAGTGCTTCACCTTCTCCGGCCGGTGGAACATTTCCACGGAAATCTCGTCGCGCTGATGTTGACGGCGCAACCGGTTCTCATACGACGCTTTCACAAAAGAAGAGAAGAGCGGATGAGGCTCCAGCGGCTTGGACTTGAACTCGGGATGAAATTGGCAGCCGAGGAAAAACGGATGATCGGCAAGCTCGACGATCTCGACGTAGGTTCCGTCAGGCGTTGAGCCGCTGATGCGCAGTCCGCCGGCGGTCAGCGTGCTCTCATATTCACGATTGAACTCGTAGCGATGACGATGGCGCTCGCTGATCTCATTCTGGCCATAAGCTTTGTGGGCCAACGTTCCCGGCTCCAGCTTGCAGGTCCAGGCGCCGAGACGCATGGTGCCGCCTAATTCCTCCACGCCACGCAACTCGCGCAGCTTGTAAATGACGCGATGCGGCGTGGCCGGGTCGAACTCGCTGGAATTGGCCTGTTGCAGTCCGCAGACGTTGCGGGCAAACTCAATGCACGCCGTCTGCATGCCCAGGCAGATCCCGAAGAACGGCACCTTGTTCTCGCGCGCGTGCTGAATTCCATTCAACATGCCTTCAATGCCGCGCTTGCCGAAACCGCCCGGGACCAGGATTCCATCCACATGCTCAAGCTGCGCCTGCACACTGGCATCCTTCTGCTCCAGTCCTTCGGCCTCAATCCAGTTAACATTCAGCTTCAAGTTGTAGGCCAGCGCGCCGTGTACCAGCGCCTCTTTCAGCGACTTGTAGGAATCCTCGTACTCGACATACTTGCCAACGATGCCAATCGTCACCTCATCTTTGGGGTTGTAAACGCGGTCGATCAGTTCTTCCCAGCGGGTGAGGTCGGGTTCTTTCGCCTCCATGTGGAGGTATCGCAGGGCGAGCCGGTCAACTCCTTCGTGGGCAAACACCAGCGGAACTTCGTAGATGGAGGCCACGTCCTTGGCGGTAATCACCGCCTCATCTTCCACGTTGCAGAAGAGCGCAATCTTCGACTTGATGTCTTTGGAGAGGAAGCGGTCGGTACGACAAAGCAGGATGTCAGGCTGAATCCCGACACTGAGGAGTTCCTTTACCGAATGTTGCGTGGGCTTGGTCTTTAGTTCACCGGCAGCTGCGATGTAAGGCACAAGCGTGACATGGACGAACAGGGTATTTTCGCGGCCGAGTTCCTGACGCATCTGGCGGATGGCCTCAATGAAGGGCAACGATTCGATGTCGCCCACGGTGCCGCCGATTTCGATGATGGTGATATCCACGTCTTGCGCGACCTTCTTCATCGCGCTCTTAATTTCGTTGGTGACGTGCGGAATCACCTGCACCGTCTTGCCGAGGTAGTCGCCGCGGCGCTCTTTGGCAATGATGGTCTCGTAGATGCGACCGGTGGTCCAGTTATTCTCGCGGCCCAGTTTGCTGTGGGTGAAGCGCTCGTAATGGCCGAGGTCGAGGTCAGTTTCGGCGCCATCATCGGTGACGAATACTTCGCCGTGCTGAAACGGCGACATGGTGCCCGGATCCACATTCAGGTAGGGATCGAACTTTTGCAGCGTTACTTTCAGGCCGCGGGCCTCCATCAGGCAGCCAATCGAAGCGGCGGCCAGCCCTTTGCCAAGCGAAGACACCACACCGCCGGTCACAAAGATGTACTTTGCCGACATCGGTCCCTCTGTTTTGGAGAATTATGCTCCCGGAGAGAGCGCCTTTTCTCCACCGTTTTAGGGGGAGCCCCGTCCGCCAGCGTAATAGCGCGGTCAGGGTGGAGCGCGTAGGGGTGCACAATCAATTATGGCTGGAATTGTCGCCGGTGGCAAGACGATTTAGCGGGTGCCGTCGCAATGTTGCTTTCGGGGCAGCGATGAAAAAAGAGCCGCTCGGCGAGCGGCTCCGTTAGTTTGAAACTGAAGGAGGAGGTCCTAACACCCTTACAATGCGGCACTAGCTCAAAAGCTTGCGCTTCCAAAGCGCAACCAACCCTGTACCCAACAGCAATAGCGTGCCCGGTTCAGGCGTATCCTGTATTTTTGGGTCAATGGTCAAAAACTCCTGGGGCCCGTGGGTACTGGGATCGTACTGGACACTGGGAGTTATGATGAAGACGTCCTGGAAAGGGACGTTGGGAAATCCTATCTGAGCTTCGTGCTGAGCGGCCTCCAGCCAGGTCATAGCGCCTTGATCAAGCGATACCCCATTGTCGAAGATGTGCCACACCGCATAGTTCATGTCTTGAAATTCGTTCGACGGCGTGGTCAGTGTCTGCAGCAGGATCCAGCCTGCCTCCTCGTATAAGGTGAGCGCGTCGGGCATCGTATTGAAGCGTGCCGTGCCGATACCTTCAGTTCCCAAGTCCGCGATATTGGCGTTCCACGATTCTCCAGGTGTGCCTCCATGCGTATAGTCGTCGCACATTACCTGAATCGAGCCTGTTCCGGGGACGGAAAGAAAATAGGGGTAACCAGACTGCCATCCGCCAGGGCTGAAACCCAGGAAGGTTACGTCAGCGGGGCTAGAGTCAGACCCTAGGGTTGGAGTTGCATAGGCAAACGAGGCAGCAACTAACACCACGATAAGTACGGCGAACCGTTTCATAATTCTGCGACCACCCTCTCCGCAAGCCCAGAGCCCCGGCAACCGCAGTCGCACTCAGCAACCTTCAGGGAACTGCCTTTCCCAAGTCAGGTGGCCTGAACGGAGGTTTTGACCTCCACAGCGCGAACGTGTACCTTCGGCCAGACACTCGTAGCGGATACTAACTTGCAATCGGAGTTCCGTAATTTCCGCTGTAAATTGCCACTTTGGGAAACGTTAAGTGCAAAACTTTGCGACAGTGTGCCTAGAGTCTTCCACTAACTGGCCTCCCGTATCAAGTCGGACATCCCCGTTACAAGGTTCGGGACGGAAGCGCGAGTTTTCCATCTCCACCGATCGCCATCTTCTTGGCTTCGCGAAATACCGCCTCGAACATGGCCGCGGTCAGCTTTCCAGTCGCGGTGTTCTGGTTCGAAGGGTGGTATGACGCCAGCAGCTTTATGCCATTCGGCAGAGGATACCGAGCGCCGTGTGCAAAAATGTATCCCACTTTAGTGCGTACGATGCCTTCCCGTTTCAGGTAATTGAGATAAGCATCGAAGCCAATCTTCCCCAGTGCCACCACAATTTTCACATTCTTTAGTATTTGCAGCTCGCGATCCAGGAAGTGGGCGCAGTTAGCGAGTTCCGAGGGCAGCGGCTTATTGTCGGGGGGCGCGCAGCGGACGGCAGCGGTGATGTAACAATCGATCAGCCGTAATCCATCGTTGCAATGGTCCGCCGTCGGCTGCGATGCGAAGCCTACCTTGTACAAAATGGGGTACATGAATTTTCCCGAAGCGTCCCCGGTAAAGGGACGGCCAGTACGGTTGGAACCGTGGGCGCCGGGGGCCAATCCCAACACCAGGACGCGGGCATGGGGATCGCCGAAACCCGGTACTGGTCGCGCCCAGTATTCGCAGTCGCGATAGGCGCGTCGCCTCTCCCGGCCAATTTGCTCGCGATAGGCGACCAGACGCGGACACCGGACACAGCTAACAACTTCGTGGTTTAAGACAGCGAGTGGGGAAGACACGCCTTTTATTGTAGTGACCGAATGGATTGCAAGCGACCCGGAAAGAACATAAGCGTTCCAATCTCTCGTCGAGGCATCCTGAGCCCGCCCATTATGCTTCAAAGTACAAGCTTCACGTGGCAAAAAACTTTCGGATGTGGTGCACAAAGGAGCCTGACGAATGTTGATTATCCTTCTGGTTATTTTGTTACTGCTGTCGGTGGGGTCGTTTCCGTCCTGGCCGTACAGCCGAGGATGGGGCTATTACCCGTCCGGCGGCCTCGGCGTAATCGTACTCATCCTGGTGATCTTGTTGCTGCTGGGCCGCATCTGACAGCTTTACCAACGCAATGAGATCGGCAAGGCCGCGCCCCATTCCAGCGAAGTTCTGCATTACCTTGGCGATTTGCGTACTTGCATTCGCGCCGTTCTGTGCGGGTTACTCGGTACTGACGCACGAGGAAATCATCGATCTGCTGTGGAAGCAGCAGATCCAGCCACTGCTGCTGGCGCGATTCCCTAACGCCGCCCCGGACGACCTGGTGAAAGCCCACGCTTACGCCTACGGTGGCAGCGTAGTGCAGGACATTGGTTACTATCCATTCGGTAGTCATGTCTTCAGCGACATGACTCACTATGTGCGCACAGGCGACTTTGTTCAGGCGATGCTTCGTGAGGCGCAGGACTTGAACGAGTACGCCTTCGCTTTGGGTGCACTCTCGCATTACATTTCCGATATCAACGGACATCCGTACATCAATCTGTCGGTGGGCATCGAGTATCCGGAACTGGCGAGGTGGTATGGCCCCGCGGTACCGTACGACGTCGACCACAAGGCCCACCTTCGCACCGAGTTCGGGTTTGACGTTCTACAGGTGGCGAAGGGCCGCTATGCGCCAGAAAATTACCACAACTTCATCGGGTTCGAGGTCGCCACCCCTCTGTTAGAGCGGGCATTTCTCGACACCTACGGATTGCAGTTGACACAGGTGATGCCGAAGGAACAACTGGCCATCGGCACCTATCGCCGAAGCATCAGCCAGATCATTCCGGAAATGACGAAAGTTGCGCTGTTGGTGAAGGGCGACGAACTGAAACGAGAGATCCCTGACTTTAATCGGGAGCACTTTCTCTACCATTTATCGAAGGCCGACTATACCAAGGCGTGGGGCTCGGGATACCAGAGCCCAGGACCGGGCGCGCATTTTCTCGCAGTGCTTTTCAAGATTGCTCCAAAAGTGGGACCGCTCCGGGCAATTGACTTCAAGGAGCCGACTCCCAAAACCGAAGATCTCTATTTCAAAAGCGTGGACCAGACGATTGATCAATTCGGCAAGGCACTCGACCAAGTCAAGCACGACAGTCTGCAAACCGCCAACATCGATCTCGACACGGGCAAACCGACCAAGCGGGGCGAATATCCCCTGGCTGACGTGACTTACCGGGAACTGCTCGACTTTCTAGCAAATGATCACTTCAACCGCGTGGATGATGCCTTGCGAAATAACATTCTGGAATTCTACGAGGGATTCAGTTTGCCCAAGGCGGGGACGCGCGTGGACGCATGCGTTCTTCAGCGCTGGCACAAGACCTGGGTTGAACTAACCGAACTGCGCGCCAGCGAACTGCTGGGCCCGTTGAACCAACCGCAGAGTGCGATGACGGCTGAAGCCTTGATGATCCCAGCGGACCCCGCTTCCGCGCCCTGTACGGAATGACCTGACTACCGCATCATTTTTCCAAACAACATCTGGCTGGCGAAGCTAATCCAACTGTTCATGCTGCAATTCGTGTGCGATTACTGCGAGAGTGTGAGACAGCCAGGTGAAACCTGGATCAACGGTCTGGCGGCGGAAAACGTCGGGACCCAGGCTGCGCGCCGCGAAGTGTTGGTCGATCCCGCGTGGCATTACGAGCGGGCCATATTGCCGTTTGCGGTGCACTTTTGCTCGGTGGACTGCAAAGACCGGTATCTGGCGGAGCTTTTCCAACAACCGGCGTCGCTGATCGAGGTGGAGAGCGTCGAAGTTCAAGCGAACGGTGAGCGCCGCGTCATTCGCGCAAGACGCAAGCCTGTCTCCCCGGCCGCCACGAAGCGAACGACAGTCTCCAAGAAAACGCGCCGTCGCTAACCACTGGTGTTTGCGTAAGACCTCTGCGATATCCGCAACCGGCCGGCTGGATCGGTGCTGCCGGTTCCCCGTGTCGTTTGACCCCCTTCTCCGGCTCTCATACACTTAGCTTTACGCACAATCAGCTGAGACATACTGAAGGCAATTCATTGACGACCGAACCTAATCCAACCGAACCGGCTGTGGCGGACGCCGTCTCCCCGGAACAGCCAAATCCTTGCAAGCGCGAAGTAACTGTCGAGATTCCTGCCGACGTGGTAAAAGCTGAGTCCGAGAGCGTGGTGAACCGCTATCAGAAGCTGGCGCGGATTCCCGGGTTCCGCAAAGGGAAGGTTCCGGCTTCCATCGTGCGCCAGCGTTTCGCCGAAGACATCAAGAACGAAATCGTTGAAAGCCTGGTCCCGCGCTATTTCCGCCAGGAAACGCAACGGCAGAATCTGTTGCCGGTTTCGCAGCCGCGAGTTACGGACCTGCACCTGCATGAAGGCGAGCCGCTAAAGTTTACCGCGTCCTTTGAGGTACTTCCTGATTTCAAAATCGGCGCCTACGATGACCTGCAGATTTCCAGGCTGGACACTAATGTCAGCGATGAGGACGTGGAAAACGCTCTCAATAATTTGCGCGAGCAGCATGCCACCTACAGCGCGGTGGACGAAGAGCGTGCGCTCACCGACGGCGACTTTGCCATCATCGGTTTTAAGGGCACGCCCAAGGAAAGCGAACAGAATGCCGATTCCAAGCCCGTCGAAGTGGACGAGGTGATGGTGGAGATTGGCGGCAAGAACACGATTCCGGAGTTCACCGAGAACCTGCACGGCGCCAAGCCGGGCGACCAGCGCAATTTCGAAGTGAAGTACGAAGATGATTTCGCTGACAAGCGACTTGCCGGCAAGAGCATGACCTACGACGTAAATGTGAAAGGCATCAAGACCCGAACGGTTCCGGAACTGAATGACGAATTCGCCAAAGAGCTGGGCGCCGAGTTCAATTCAGTGGACGAGCTGCGGAATCGGATTCGGGAAAGCATGAAAGCCGAGAAACTGCATGAGGCCGAACATCAGGGCAAGGACCAGATCGTCGAGGAGTTGGTGAAGCGCAACGATTTCCCGGTTCCCGACGCGATGTTGGATCAGCAGATCGACCTTCGGCTGGAGCGCGGCCTGCGGGCTCTAGCGGCACAGGGCATGCGCACCGAAGACATGAAGCGCATGGACTTTGCCCGCCTCCGGGCGGGACAGCGCGAGGGCGCACTGCGCGAAGTAAAGGCGTCTTTAATCCTGGAGCAGATTGCGGACGAGGAAAAGATTGAAGTCAGCGACGAAGAATTCGACCGGGAATTGGAAGGGCTGGCGACCCAGTCGAAACAGACGCTCGAACAGGTGCGCGCTCGTTTGACGCAGGATGGCGGGCTGGATAGAATTCGGCATCGCATCCGCAACGAAAAGACCTTGGATTCTCTGTACCGCAGGTCCGCATAGGGCGGCCTGCATTCCACCCCCAACCTTCGACCCTCGGGAAGAAGTGTGGCCGGTAGCGAAGGGAGCCGTAAACAATGCTTGTACCCATGGTGATTGAGCAGACCAGCCGGGGCGAGCGGGCTTACGACATTTACTCCCGCCTGTTGCGGGACAATATTGTTTTTCTCGGCACTCCTATTGATGACAATGTCGCAAACTTGATCATTGCCCAAATGCTGTTTCTGGAAGCGGAAGACCCCGAAAAAGACATTTCGCTGTACGTGAATTCGCCCGGAGGTTCCATCACGGCGGGCATGGCGATCTACGACACCATGCAGTTCATTCGTCCTGACGTAACCACGATCTGCATCGGACAGGCGGCCAGCATGGCTGCTCTACTGCTGGCTGCGGGGGCGCCGAAGAAACGCTTTGCCCTGCCTACTTCGCGCATTCTGATTCACCAGCCACTGATGTCGGGCCTCTCCGGTCAGGCCACCGATATTGACATCCACGCGCGCGAAATCCTGCGCATGCGTGAGATCACCAGCCAGTTGCTGTCGAAACATACCGGCCAACGCCTGGAAAAAGTGGAGCGTGACGTGGAACGCGACTTCATCATGAACGCGCAACAATCGAAGGAATATGGCTTGATCGACGACATCATCTTCAAGCACAAATGAGGCGCAAAAACCCAGTACCTGCCCAGTGCGAAGAATTTGCCGATACTGCTTCAAAAGTTGTATCCGATTTGGCACCAACGGTGCCTTGCGGCCCGAGAAGTTGTGGTTGAATAGGCGTAGTGCACAGGAACCCGGAGTTCTGGCCGAGAGCTGTGAGGTAAAGGAGTTTTAGCGTGAGGACAAGGACCGGTTCGGATGAAGTGCTTCGCTGTTCGTTTTGCCACAAGTCGCAAGACGCTGTCGCCAAACTGATCTCGTCCCCTACCGACTACCCGCGTGCCTACATTTGCGACGAGTGCGTAGCGGTTTGCAACTCCATTCTCGAAGACGACCGCTCCGAAACCCAGCCCACAGCCACGCCGAACCAGCTTCCCAAGCCCGTCGAAGTGAAGGCCTTCCTCGACGAGTATGTCATCGGGCAACAACAAACCAAGAAGAAACTCGCCGTCGCGGTCTACAACCATTACAAACGGGTTTACATGAACCGGCAGCGCGGCGGTGAGGTGGAGCTCGCCAAGTCGAACATCATGTTGATTGGTCCAACGGGAACCGGCAAGACCTTGCTGGCACAAACCCTGGCCAAGATGCTCGACGTGCCTTTCGCCATTGTGGATGCCACCACCCTGACCGAAGCCGGCTACGTCGGCGAGGACGTGGAGAACATCATTCTGAAGTTGCTGCAAGCGGCTGATGGAGACGTGGCGCGCGCGCAGACCGGCATCATCTACATTGACGAGGTCGACAAAATCGGCCGCAAAGATGAGAACCCTTCCATTACCCGAGACGTTTCGGGCGAAGGCGTGCAGCAGGCATTGCTGAAGATTCTGGAAGGCACGGTAGCCAATGTTCCACCCCAGGGCGGCCGCAAGCATCCGCACCAGGAATTCACCCCGGTGGATACGACCAACATATTGTTTATCTGCGGGGGAGCGTTTGTCGGACTGGAGCGCACGATCGGCCGGCGGCTGGGAAAGCGGTCCATGGGATTCCGCACCGACGAGGACAAAGAGGCCGCATTCACCGAGAGCAACAAGCGCGATACCGAATTGCTGGCGAAAGTGGAACCTCAAGACCTGATCAAGTTTGGATTGATTCCCGAGTTCGTCGGCCGGCTGCCGGTAGTGGGCGTATTAAGCGATCTCGACGAAGATGCCCTGGTCGAAATCCTCACCAAGCCGAAGAACGCCATCGTAAAGCAATACCAGCGGCTGTTTGAATTCGAGAACGTCAAGCTGCGTTTCACCGACGAGGCCCTGCGCTGCATCTCCAAAGAAGCCATGTTGCGCAAGGTGGGCGCTCGCGGCCTTCGAATGATCCTGGAAGAACTGATGCTTGACCTGATGTATAGCCTGCCCGGCCAAAAGCGGGTCAAGGACTTTGAGGTCACGGCGGAAATGGTGCAGAAACGCAATGTAAACCTGCCCATCATGGAGAAGGCGGGCTAAGAGTAGTTGTCAGTTCTCAGTTGTCAGCCACCGTGTTTCCGCGTCGGCATGAATCCCCTCATCCGTACAGGCATCAAAACAGACATCAGTTCCTGTGATTCTGAATCCCCGCACAACCTGGCTCCGACCCCAGGGCAGAGCCTCAGAAGCCACTGACGGGAGGGGACTTTGTTCGCTTCTGTCCCCTTGTTTTGCGTGTTATGCTTGACTGAAGTTGGCGGCACCGGGCAACGGGCGCGCTATGCGTGCGCAACTATTAGCTTTTTTTACTCAGAGTGGTATTGAGCCCCTCTGAACGACAAGGCGGTTTTTAAGTGACCCAGCGCGAGAAATTCGAAACCAAGAAACTTCCCATGATGCCGATCCGCGACGTCGTCATCTTCCCTTACATGATGACGCCGTTCGTAGTCGGCCGGGAGTCGAGTGTGCGCGCATTGGAAGAGGCACTGGCCGGCGACAAGAAGATTTTTCTTGCTACGCAGCACGATGCCAGCATCGACGAGCCCAAGCCCAACGAGATTTTCCAGGTCGGCACGCTGGTCAACATTGTCCAGAGCCTGAAACTTCCTGACGGAAACATCAAAGTCCTGGTGGAAGGCCTGGAGCGCGGCAAGATCCTGCAGGTGGTAGATACCGATGGCTACTTTGAGGCCACGGTACGCACTGCGAAGTATTCGGCTGAGCCGACGCCACAGATTGAAACCAGCATGACCCGGGTGACCGGGCTGTTCGAGCAGTACGTCAAGCTGTGTCAGTCGCTGAACTATGAAACCATGATTGCCGCCGTCCGCAACGACGATCCGGCAAAGCTGACGGACACCATCGCCGCCAACCTGCAGCTCTCCATTGAAGAGAAGCAGGAACTGCTGGAAATTTTCGATCCCGCCGAACGCCTGAACCGCATTGGAGACGTACTTGACGTCGAGATCGAGAAACTCAACATGGACCGCACCATCCAGTCGCGGGTGAAGCGCCAGATGGAACGGGCCCAGAAAGAGTACTACCTCAACGAGAAAATCAAGGCCATCCAGAAAGAGCTGGGCCGCGGTGAAAAAAGCGAGTTCGACGAACTGAAGAAGAAGATTGACACCGCCGGAATGCCACGTGAGACCCATGAGAAGGCGCTGCAGGAACTGAAGAAACTGGAAGCTATGCCGCCCATGTCGGCCGAGTCCACCGTATCGCGCAACTACCTCGATTGGTTGCTGGCGGTGCCGTGGAAGAAACGCTCCAAGGAAATCCGCAACATCGATATCGCCGAGAAGACGCTCAATGAAGATCATTACGGCTTGGAGAAAATCAAGGAGCGCATTCTTGAATTCCTCGCGGTCCGGCAATTGGTTAAGAACCCCAAGGGTTCGATTCTATGTTTCGTCGGCCCTCCGGGCGTGGGCAAAACCTCGCTTGGCATGAGCATAGCCAAAGCCACAGGCCGCAAGTTTGTCCGCATGTCGCTGGGCGGGGTTCGCGATGAAGCCGAAGTGCGCGGTCACCGCCGCACGTATATCGGCGCGCTGCCGGGCCAGATCATCCAGATGATGAAAAAGGCCGGCACCAAAAATCCGGTGTTCATGTTGGATGAAGTCGACAAGATGTCGATGGACTTCCGCGGCGATCCGTCGGCGGCACTGCTGGAAGTACTCGATCCCGAGCAGAACTTCATGTTCGTCGACCATTACCTCGACGTCGAGTACGACCTGTCGCAAGTATTTTTTATCGCGACCGCCAATGTGCTGCACACGATTCCTCCGGCACTGCAAGACCGCATGGAAGTCCTGCGGTTGCATGGCTACACCGAGCCGGAAAAAGTCGAAATTGCCAAACAGTATCTGGTGCGCAAGCAGCGCCTACAGACTGGATTGACCGAACAGAACATCATTTTTACCGACGCCGCGCTGACCGCCATCATTCGCAATTACACGCGCGAAGCCGGGGTCCGCAACCTGGAGCGCGAGATCGGCAATATTTGCCGCAAGGTCGCGCGTAAGGTGGTTAAGGAAGGCGACAAGTACACGGTAGAACTCACCGCGGCGAACGTCTCCGAATACCTGGGCGTGATGAAGTTCCGCGACAGCGAGAGACACGAGCGGAGCGAAGTCGGCCTGGTCACCGGCCTGGCATGGACCGAGGTCGGCGGTTCCATTCTCACCACCGAGGTCGCTACGGTGGACGGTAAAGGCAAGCTCACGCTCACCGGAAAACTCGGTGATGTAATGCAGGAGTCGGCCCAGGCTGCCATGTCGTATGTGCGCTCACGAGCGCACCGCTTGGGACTGCCGCGCGACTTTTACCGCAATCTCGACATTCACGTGCACGTGCCTGAGGGTGCGATTCCGAAGGACGGTCCCTCAGCCGGCATTACCATGGCGACCGCGATCGCCAGCGCACTCAGCCACATTCCAGTGCGGCGCGATATCGCCATGACTGGCGAGATCACGCTGCGTGGTAAAGTGCTGCCTATCGGCGGGCTGAAAGAAAAGTTGCTGGCGGCTCATCGCGCCGGCATCATGGAAGTCCTGCTTCCAGCCGACAATGAGAAGGACCTGGCTGACGTGCCGGAAAACTTGCGCAGCGTAATGAAGCTGCGCTTCGTTAATACCATGGATGACGTGCTGGCGTACGCGTTGGAGCGTCCGCTGCCGGATGTGCCTGACGAGGCCTCCCCAGGGATCGCGGCCCTGCCGCCAAACGCGGAACCAGCGCCGGCACACCAATAGCGCACGGCTGATCACCACTTCGACGCGAACCGGTCCGCCCAGCGCGGTTCCCTTTCTCACTTAGCGCCTCTGCGTTCAGGACAACGGTATTGCTTGCATGAAAGTATTGACCAGCTTTGTGACTTCTGCCGCTGCCACCCTGCAGTTCCCGCCTGCGGGTGCGCCTGAGATTGCGTTTCTTGGGCGCTCCAACGTTGGGAAGTCCAGCTTGATCAACTCACTTGTCGGCGGCAAGATGGCAAAGACCAGCAACACGCCCGGGCGTACTCAGACCATCAACTTTTTTCAGGTGCGCCGCCCGGGCAAACCGAGTCCGGACTTCGTTTTCGCGGACCTGCCTGGTTATGGTTACGCGCGCGCGCCCAAAGAAATCACGGCGCAGTGGGCGGGATTCATCAATCCCTACCTGGAAAACCGTGAGTCGCTGGTTTTATGTCTTTCGCTGGTTGACGTCGGCATTCCCCCACAAGAACTGGATCTGCAGTTGATGGACTGGCTCCGGCACATGGGTCGCCAATTCATCGTAGTAGCGACCAAGACCGACCGCATTTCGAACAACCAGCTGCGCGCCTCGCTCCCTAAACTTTGCGACCGGCTGCGCGTCCATCCCTCGCAGGTCATTCCGTTCTCTGCCAAGTCGCGCGTTGGATATGACGAACTGTGGGCGGCCATCAAGACTGCGGCAGGTATTGAAGATTCGGGCAGTAACCAAATCTCGAAGACCGGCTCGTATTAACCGATGAGTCTTACCTTACGCCGGCCAGATCTCCAAAGCTGTCTTGCTCAGAATCTGCTCTTTCGCGATTTCACTTAAGGCGAGAGCGCGAAACTCGGCCACGTTCTTCTCGATGTCGGGAACACCGGGCCCTGGCCAGTCGGTTCCAAACAGCGTCTTGTGCGCAATCTCTCCCAGCCGAGGAAAGTATTGCAGCAGCGTTTTTGGAGGGATGCCGCTGATATCGAGATAGACGTTGCTGTGTCTTCGCACCAGGAAGAAGGCGGTGTCCATCCACAACGGACGCCCGCCATGAGCCAATAGAATCTTCAACCGGGGAAAATCGACAGCCACGTCGTCAACATACATGGGATCGCCGTACTTATTGCGCGCTCCGGGAAAAATCGAGGTTCCGGTGTGCACCATGATCGGGATTCCGTTTGCCTCGGCTGCCCTGTAGATGATCTCCAGTTCTTTGACGCCGTTCACGTAGTCGTTGGGATAGAGCAACTGATGCGGCGGGTGAATTTTGATGAGCTTAATGCCCAGCCGCACGATGTGTTCCATGTCGGCCAGAACATTTCGCGTGTAACGCGGGTGCACGCTACCGCAGGGGATCAGTCGCTTCGGATCTTCCTTCACGTAATTGGCGATGAACTCGTTGACCGCGGGTGTGAAACCGATCACCTCGGGCGCAACGTAGTTGATGAGCACCGCCCGATCGATTCCGATTCGGTCGAGATACTTGAGGAACGCCTTTGCGGAACCGCAATATTCCGCCACCTGATCGAAATCTTTGCGGGACTTCTTCATCAGCGCCAAGGCTTCAGGTTTGAACAATTCCATCGGCTGAATGTGAATGTGGCAATCGGTGATGAGCATCGGGAGTCAGTAGTCAGTTGTCAGATTCAGTTGGCTGCCGCGGCCATCACCGCTCGCCTGGCGAACACCCGCACCATCTCGCGGCGATATTCTGGCGTCAGCGCCGAGGTGGTGAGCGGCTTGGCCGTGCTGGCCGCCAAGTCACCAATGCGCTCTGCAATCTCTTCTGTCGGCGCCATCCCCACCAGATGGGCATCCGCGTCCTTCACCAGGAAAGGCGCAGGATTGACCGCCGTAATGGCAACGCGCGCATCGTCCACTCGGCCGGCACGCATTTTGAGCGCGACGGCAACGCCAGCCAAGGGATAATCAATACTTCCGCGGACACGAAGCTTCTGATAACTGCCGCGCCATCCCGCCGATGATTCGGGCACGTAAACACGGGTGACGATCTCGTTTGGCGCAAGATGCAGGCGCGCAATGCCATCGTTCACATAGAACTCTGACAATGGGGTACGCCGCGTGCCGGACGGCCCGGCAATCTCAATCTCCGCCCCCAGGCACAGCAGCGCTGGCGGTGTGTCGGCTGAAAACGTCGCCCAGCAGAACTTTCCACCGGGGGCGACGTGGCAAAGATCACCGTCTTTCTTGAGGCAAAAGCCGCAACTCTTGCGCCACAGTAGCGACTGGTTGTACCACAGGCAACGGGTATCGAGACACAGGTTGCCGCCAATCGTTCCCATGTTGCGTAACACCGGCGAAGCCACTGTCTTCACGGCTTCGTACAGGACGGGAAACTCGCTGCGAATGAGCAGCGAGTGTTCGACGGCGCTAAGGGTTGTCAGCGCACCAATTTCAATGCCTTGCCCGGCGTGGTTGCGAATTCCGCGCAGCTCGCTGACGCCGCGCAGATCAAGAACGTAGGCCGGCGTGAACAGCTTCTGCTTCATCGAGGGCAGCAGGTCAGTACCCCCAGCTACGACTTTCAGCTGGCCGCCGTACTTCGCCATCAATGCCATCGCTTCGTCGATAGTTTTTGGACGCAGTAATTGGAAGCTGGGCAGGCTCAATCTCCACCTCTCACGGGTGAACCTGCATCCGTTCCCTGTCGTGCCGGATCCAGCGGATGCCGCATCGGACCCTTGCCGCGGAACCACAGCGAACCGCCATGCTCGCGAAGCTTATGGGGGGCCGTGGGGTCAACCGACTCGGTCATCTCAAGTCTCTTCATTCCCTTTTTCGCGCGCAGGGCTGCCAACACCCGCTCCGGCGTGAACGGCGCCTCGCGCAACCGAACTCCCACAGCGTCGTAGATTGCATTCGAGATCGCCGGAATCGTCGCCGCCAGCGAACCTTCGCCTGCTTCCTTGGCCCCAAATGGGCCTTCGGGGTCGATGCTTTCGACGATGATGCATTCAATCTCCGGCGATTCAGCCGACGAAGGGCTGCGATACTCTAGCATTCCCGGATTCATCAGCAGTCCATCTTTCCACACCATCTCTTCCTCAAGCGCCTGGCCGAGTCCCATCCAGACTGACCCGATCACCTGGCCCTCGACGGCGACAGGATTTAGCGCGCGTCCACAATCGTGCGCAGCCCATATCTTATGCACCGTAACTACGCCGGTTTCCTCATCCACACTGACATCCGCGACCTGCGCCGAATACGAATACGCCGGGGACGGCCCCACCCCGCCGCCCTTGTGCTTGCCGCCGCGCGCCGCGACCGGAGGCGCGTACGAACCAGTGCCGGTCAGCGCGCCGTGGAAATCAATCGCAGCGACCACGGCCTCCTCGAAGCTCATATGGTCCTTCGGCCCATCTTCTTTACGGGTCTGCAACACAGATCCCCGAAGGATCTGGCCATCCACGTGTCCGCGTGCCGCCTCTGGCTCCAGTACGCTATCTGACGATGTGAAAGTGTAGTCTGACAATGTCGTACCGCCGTTCCAGACCCGGTCGTTGCGAATGATTACATCTTCGGGAGCGCATTCCATTCGCTTGGCGGCGGCAGTTATGATGTTCTTCTTCACTTCTTCGGCGGCTCGGAGAGCAGCATTTCCGGCCATAAAGGTCACGCGGCTAGAGTAGGAGCCGAGATCAATCGGGGTCAGATCGGTGTCGGCGGCTATTACTTTCACCCGCGCGATTTCGCACCCCAGTACTTCCGCCACAACTTGCGCGGTCATGGTGTCGGAGCCTTGCCCAATTTCCGAAGCTCCGGTATAAACCACAACTCCGCCGTCGCGATCGATCTTGATGTTTACCGTTGAATGGGGCATGTCGGAGCGAATGATGCTGTTGGCCGCGCCACTCACATAGTGGCTGCATGCGACTCCAAGGCCGCGCCCATGGGGCATTTTGCCTTTGCGCTCTTTCCAACCCGATCGCGTCACCACCTGGTCGATGCACTCCGGCAGTCCATAGCTCAGCACGCGAAGACCGTTGACCGTCACCGTAGGCGGCTTCAGCAAATTAGCGCGCCGCATCTCCGCCGGGTCAAGATTGAGCTTGGCCGCGATCTCGTCCATCTGCGACTCGAAAGCGAAACGCACATTGACGGTGCCATGGCCACGCATCGCCCCGCACGCCGGCTTGTTGGTCAGCACGCGATAGCCGTCGTAGCGAATATTGGGTATGTCGTACAGTGCACCGAGGAGCGCCCCGGAATACAGAATCGTCACGACGCCGTACGAGCAATAGGCGCCGCCGTCTTGAATGACCTTGCAGGCCACGGCCGTCATGCGCCCGTCGTTCTTCACGCCCGTCTTCAGGTCGATGATGGTACGCGGCCGCCCGCGGTGCGCCCAAAAAACTTCCTCTCGCGTGTAAGTAATCTTCACCGGAGCTCGGGCCGCGCGGGCCGCCACCGCCGCGATAATCTCCAGCGGTATGATTTCGCTCTTGCCGCCAAAACCGCCGCCCACCAAGGGCTTGATGACGCGGATTTGCGACATCGGCATCTCCAGCACCAACGAAAGCTTGTGCTGCAGGTAATACGGCACCTGCGTGGACGACCACACCGTAAGCCGTCCCATCTTCCCGGTATGTGGATCGAGTTCAAAGTTTGCCAGGGTGCTATGCGGCTCCATCGCGGCGTGCGTCACTTCGTTGGCGATGTAGCGGCCCTCGGCGATGTAGTCAGCTTCGGCAAATCCCTGGTCCAGATCGCCGAAGACATGGTGATAATCCTTCTCGATATTGTGCGGGCGGTTCTCGTGGATGAGATCGCTTTCCGCTTTCATCGACTCTTCCGGATCGAAGTACGCGGGCAACGGTTCGTATTCCACGTCGATTAACTCGATCGCCTTCTCCGCAATTTCTTCGCTGATCGCGGCAACGCAGGCAACGTGATCCCCCACGTAGCGGACCTTCTCCACCGCCAGCGCGGTCTCATCGTGTCCAACCGGAAGAATGCCGTAGGGATTCGGCGCATCCGTTCCGGTCACGACGGCAACCACGCCGTCCAGGGCTTTGGCTCGCGCGGTGTCAATCCGCTTGATGCGCGCGTGAGGATAAGGCGAATGCAGAATCTTGCCGACCAACATGCCAGGAAGGCTGAGGTCGTCCGTGTACTTGCCAGCGCCGGTGGTCTTGCCGGCGGCATCCACCATGGCAATTGATTTCCCGATTACAGAAAAAGTATTCATAAACAATCAGCAATCAGCATTCAGCATTCAGCACTCAGTATTCAGCACTCAGTCAAACCGACTCTTCTGCCTAAAAAAGTGATCCTTCTACTTTGCTCCGACCAACTCTTCTTTCTTGCCTGCTTGTTCGGCCTGAATTACAGCTCGCACCGCCTCGTACATCTGCGAATAGCCGGTGCAGCGGCAAAGATTGCTGCTGAGCGCCTCGCGAATCTCGTACTCGGTTGGGTCGGGATTGTTCGCCACCAGCGACTTCACCGTCATTATGAATCCGGGGGTACAGAAGCCGCATTGCGCGCCGCCAAAGTCGCCGTAGGCCTTTTGCAATGCCGCCAGACCGCCGTGATCGGCGACGCCTTCAATGGTCGTAATTTCCTGGCCCTCGCAACTGGCCGCCAGCATGGTGCACGAAAGCATGGGGACGCCATCCACCTGCACCGTGCACGAGCCGCACGAGGAATCGTCGCAGGCGCGCTTGGAGCCGGTAAGTCCCAGGTCCTGACGAAGCAGGTCGAGCAACAGCTTGTTCGGCTCAATCGCCAACTCGTGTGTGCGTCCGTTGACGCGGAGTTCGATCAGTTCTTTTTTCATATTCAGCCTTCAGCGATCAGCACTCAGCATTCAGCCAATCCGCAAACCTCGTGTCAGAAGAAACCGTTCAGCCATACCGCTTTGACTGAATGCTAACGGCTGAGTGCTGAATGCTTAGTACACCGGCACTGTCGGATCAATCTGTCGCGCCCAGCGGTCAATTCCTCCGCGCAACGACTGCGCCTTCTCGAATCCTTGCTGCCGCAGCCACGCGGTCACGTTCATCGAACGAACACCATGATGGCAGATGACCACGATGTGCTTCTCGGGGTCGAGTTCCTGATTAAAGCGCGCAGGAACGTCTCCCATCGGAATCGATTTGCTGTTCGCAATCTTCGCGACCTCGCGCTCCCACGGCTCGCGGACGTCAAGCAGCACGATGTCTGCCCCCGCCTCTTGCTGTGCTTTCAGCTCTTCCGGTGCGATTTCGTAATCCATTGCAGAGCTCACTTCCCTACCCACTTTGGCCGTCGTCGCTCGAGGAATGCCGCAATGCCTTCCTGGGCATCGGCGGTTTTCATAAGCTCATCGTGATAAATCTGCTCGGCGCGCAGTAGCCCTTTGTCGAAGTGAATAGAGTCCCATGCGTAGAACGCCTTCTTCGCCAGCGCCAGCGCCACCGGACTCAATTGCGACATCCGCTGCACACAATCCGCAACCAGGGTTTCGGGATCATCGGCAAGTCCGTTCACCAAACCAGCCGCCAGCGCTTCCGGCCCGCTTAACGTGCGCCCGGTCAGCAACAGTTCGGCCGCCAGCTTCTGTCCCACAATGGCAGACAGGGCTACGCTGGCTACCGGCGCATAACATGCCAACTTGATTTCGGGAAATCCCCAGACCGAATCCGGCGAAGCGTACACCACGTCACACACCAGGGCGAGCTCTGCGCCGCCGCCGAGGCAGTGTCGCCGAACACTGGCAATCGTCAGCTTGCTGTTGTCCACCACCGAGCGAATCACGCTGTGGAACGCGGTCAGCATCTCTCGCACTTTGTCCGGTGTGTGCGCAGCAATATCCACGCCGACGGAAAAAGCGCGCTCTGAACCCGCAAAGACGATCGTACTGATTTCCGCACGTGTCTCGATCTGCTCCAATGCCGCCCGCAGCTCGTCCATCATCGAAATGTCAATGACATTCAACGGCGGATTGTTCAGCACGATGCGCGCTGCCGGAGGCTGCAACCCGACCGTGATGCGGCTGTAACCGCTCTGTGTGCTCATGATCATTTACCGCTAAACTTCGCCGGTCTCTTTTCGAGATAAGCAGCCAAGCCTTCTCTGGCGTCGTCGCTCTCAAACAAAAGCTGCTGGTTCTCGCGCTCCAACGCCAGTCCAGCTTCCAGGGGAATCTCCCAACCAGTCTGCACCGCGCGCTTGATACGTCCAACCGCTTTGGCGGCTTTGTTCGGAGGACAGAACTGGCGTGCGTATTCCAATACGCGCCCCATAAAATTTTCACTTTCGAAGATTTCGTTCACCAAGCCAAGCTGTTTCGCATCTTCAAAAGAAAACGTTTTGCCCGTGACCATCAGCTCAATAGCTTTCGACTTCCCTACAATCCGCGACAGGCGCTGGGTCCCACCGGTTCCGGGCAACACGCCGAGGTTGACCTCCGGCAATCCAATCTTGCCGCCATCCTTGCGGGCGATGCGCAGGTCCGCAGCCATCGCGACCTCCAGTCCTCCGCCAACGCAGTGACCGTTCACAGCGGCGATCACCAGTTTGGGGGTGTTCTCCAAGCGCAATAACATCTCATTGGCGTGAAGGCAGAAGTAGTACTTGAATGTGGGGTCGATCTCGGTCAGCATCTGAATATTTGCGCCGGCACAGAAAAATTTCTCGCCAGCTCCGGTCAGCACAATAACGTAAACATCGTTGTCCATGCGCGCCCGCAAAATCGCATCGTCGAGCTGCCGATTCATCTCATAGCTATAGGTGTTCGCCGGCGGGTCGTTCATCGTAATGACGGCGACTCCTGACTCGGCAAGGTAGTGAATAAGTTGCTTCACCTCGCGGGATGAATGATGGGGAGTGCTACCCATGGGTGCGCTCCGGACATGGTATTGCAGACAATGCGATCATGAACGCGTCCGGCCCTTTGCGAGCGGCGAAGCGGATTTGCGCCTGACTCCGTTTGCCTTGGTGGTTTTGGGACGGCCGTCCAATCCCGCCGTGTGGCCGAGATCCGGTCGACGAGATGGTTTCCAGCTGTCATTTTTTTCCGCCCGCACTCCCAGCAGAAACAGGTCGCTCATCTCGCGTGCAATGGTTTCCGCGTCGGGATCGACCTGAGGTTTGTACCAGGTGTACAGCCAGTTCATCATCCCGAAAAGTCCCATGACCGCCGTGCGCGTTGAGGTCCCGCCTGTCGCACGGGCATGCCGCCCCACGAATTTCAATCCTTCGGACTTTACCAAATCCTCCACCAGCCCAACACAGATGCGGTAGTACTCGCGCTTAACGGCGGCCAGTTCGGTGCCGTAGCCGTTCGTCAAAACGTCGTCTTCATGGGCCAGCACTCTCATCGCCTTTTGTTTGGCGACGAAATAGCTTATGTGGTTGTGGACGAAGATACGGATTCGGGTCTCGGGATCGTGACTCTCCTGCAGGCGCTCCCGCAATCGCGCGATAATGGTTTTGAAGGTGTGCTGCTGGATGAAATACAGCAGCTTCTCCTTCGATTCGAAATAGTAGTACAGGCCCGCCAGAGATATGCCGCTCAAGCGCGATAAGTCGCGCATGGAAGCGCCCTCATATCCTTTCTCGGCAAATATTTCAGTGGCATAGTCGAGAATCTCACCCAAGCGGCGGTCGAAGCGGGTATCGGCGGAGGAAGGATGTTCTGGGACCCGGGTTGTGGAGGAAACGGACATCAGGATGGCGAACCAACCGACTCGATTTTCGAACGTTCGTTCTAATCTTAATCTGCCGCGGCGGATTCCGCAACCTGCCTCGATTTGGAGCCAGCTTAGGTGTCCCTGGAAACCCCGCGTTGACAAGTGTCCCCCGAACAGGCAAACTGCTCCATCCTGGTGATTCAGTTTCCTCCGGCCTCGAACGCACGCTGACGAGGCCGCAACGAGCCCATTGATGACCGCGCCACAACGCGTTTCCTACAGGATGGAATCCACGCTAGAAAGCGTGAACAAGGCGGAAGGAATGGCCGACCAGTTTGCCGCGCAAGCCGGTTTTGACGAGGACACCCGGGGCGGAATTTCCATGGCGGTTCGCGAGGCGATGATCAATGCCGTGCTGCACGGCAATGCTTACGACCCCGCCAAGAGCGCAAGTTTAACCTTCGAGCAAAACGGCCGGGAGTTGATCATCACGATCACCGACCAGGGAAAAGGACTCGATCCCGCCGAGGTCCCTGACCCGCTTGCTCCGGAAAATCTTATGAAACAGTCGGGCCGTGGGATATTCTTAATGCGGGCTTTCATGGATGAAGTCCGTATCCGTAAAGTTGACCCCGGCACTGAAATTACTTTGATCAAGCGGCTCCAGAACAATGACCTGGATCCGCAGGAGGCTTCCACGTGAGCATGAAAGCAAGCACCCGGCAGGTAGATGGCATCACCATTGTCGACTTGAGCGGGCGAATTACTCTGGGCGAAGGCAGTGTGGTATTGCGCGACACCGTTAAGGACCTGCTCGGCAAAGGCCAGAAGAAGATTCTGCTGAACCTGGGGGATGTCAGCTACATCGACAGCTCCGGCATCGGCGAGCTGGTTAGCGCCTTCACCTCGGTTCGCAACCAGGGCGGCGAGTTGAAGCTGCTGCATCTGACCAAGAAAGTCCACGACCTGCTGCAGATCACCAAGCTCTACACCGTCTTTGATGTGAAGGACGATGAAGCTGGCGCCATCACCGCATTCAGCAAGTAGAAGTTACAGTAGCCTGCAGCGCAACCTGGCAAGAACCTGACGCCCTTTCGCGTGTCGCGGAGGGGCGTTTGTCGTTAGCACTTAGCAGTTAGCCAACCAGAAATTAGTCAATATCCCACTACCCCATGATGATGCCGGCAAGGCCGGTGTCCGGCGCGGAGTCTCGCACTGATTGAGCGCGACAAATCTCGAGAACTAGTTGCTAGTTGCTAATTGCTCGCTACTGATCTTGGGTGCGAACCGCATCCCGTAGAACAGTACTGCCGCCGAAAGCGCAACCGCCCCGATCATCGACATCAGCCCCATTTGAAGATTGCTCTTATCCGAGATGTACCCAATCAGAGTGGGTGAAAACGCGTCGCCCAGCAGGTGAATGATGAATATGTTCACTGCGAGGGCGGTGGCACGAATGCGGGCGCTCACCGAGTTCACCAGGGCTGCATTAAGCGGAGCGGTATTCAGCAGAATAAAAAATTCGCCAAGAAAAATTGCGGGATACATCGCCGGGCCGGTCAGATAAATGGCTGCCATGATTGCCGGAATGGAAAGCGTCATGCCGATGGCGGAGATGAGTTGATAGGCCGCGGGCGTGCGCCGCAACAGGCGATCGCCCAGCCACCCGCCCAGGACGGTGGCCACCGTTCCCGCGATTACGGTCATGCCACCGAAGGAGAGATTGGCGCGGTCCAACGGCACGTGGCGGATGCGGTAAAGGAATGTGGGCATCCACACTTGCAGACCGCCGATGGCGAAGGTCATCATGGCCGCTCCCAGGCTGATGGTCCAAAATGCCCGGTTGTGCAACAGTCCGCGCAGGGAACCGCGTTCGAAGCTGTCGGCCAGGTGATCGCTGGCGCCGCGGACCGGCTCCTTCAGTGCAAGAACGCCGAACGCCAGCACCAGGCCGGGCACCGCCGAAACCAGAAAGGGAGCCCTCCAGCCGTAGCGGCTTCCCAGGTAGCCGCCGATGAGATAGCCCAAGGCACTGCCCACTGGTGTGGCGAGATAGAAAATGCCCATCACGCGGCCGCGAACCGTCTCCGGAAAAAGGTCTGCGAGGAACGCCGGTGAGATGGCAACGAAGGTTGCTTCTCCGATGCCGACGATGACGTGCCGCAGCAACAGCTCATCGTAGTTGTGCGTGACCGCGCTCAGCAGGGTCGCCAAACTCCAGATGAAAGCGCCGGCGGCCATGATTCGCCGCCGTGGAAAGCGATCGGCCAGGGGAACGATGAGCGGCGCGGCAATCATGTAGCAAACAAAAAAGGCGGAGGTGAGGAAACCGATTTGTTTGTCGCTGAGGACGAATTCCTTCTGGATCAGCGGCTGCACTGCGAACAAGACGTTCCGGTCGATGTAGTTGAGAAAGTTCAGCGCCGTCAGCAGCAGAAGCGCGGCCCAGGCATTGGTCTTGGCAGACATCGGTTGGCGGAGGATAACACGAGGAGGCGGACTCGCTCTTTGCTCTTGTGTCCTCTAGCTCTTCGCTTTTAGAGATTGCGCCGGCTGAGGCGCGACTGACGAATGAGAGAGGTTAATAGCGATCTGCAAAAATCCTTCCCATGCTCGCCGTCCCGAGATACTCTCTCGTGGAGAAGAATCTGCAAGTAAACGCGCGCGGTAACACCTAAGCGTGCAAACCGCCCGCGCCCGCAAGGGCAAGGGGCCGCTTGCCATTCCTTTCGGTTATACCCAACTCATCGTCCCGGAGAGTGTATGAAACGCTTGTTGCTGTTCCTGCTTTGTCTGATGTTGCAGGTGAGCCTGCTGGCACAAGATTCGAAGCCGGCAACCGACGCTACTGCCGAGTCCAATTCGCGGGCCACGGCCAGTACCCAACCAGCGGCTACATCAGACCGCATGTTTTTTCCCAAGGATTGGTATTGGGGATACGCGCAATTCGACATCGCCCCGCCGCATAATGAGGTCGATCCCAACCTGTGCGCGTCGAACGCTGGACAATTCGGCGGCGTGAATTCGAAATGCAGCGCTTTTGGCCGCTACATGATCTCCGGGATCGTGGAGTTACGCCCGTTCGGTCGCACCATGCTGCGACGGCTCAACTTCTTTTACGATCCCACGTTCCTGTTCGGCAAGAATGTTCCACAAACTTTGTACACCTGGTCGTTCTCTGGAATTGGTATGGAGTACTCGTGGGGCGTGGGAATCGATCTTCCTAAGCGATTTGAATTTCGCGCAACCGGTCACCCCCTGATGCAACGATTCGGAGCGCGCGACCAGAATCTGGGGCCGGCGTATCTAGGTGGGAATGGTCCCTGGGGCCGCTACAACGCCTTCGGGATACGCAAGTATTTTGGGACCCGGCGGGAGGGCACCTACTAAACAGAGTCAGTTCTTCGGTCTCGGAAAGCGTGCGATTACGACCGTCCCGATACCTCCGCGGGGGCGAAACTCGCCTTTGACCTCAGCCCATTTCGGCTGGCTGGCGCGCACCACGTCCTCGAGAACGCGGTTTACGATGTTTTCCTGGAAGATGCCAAGATTGCGATAGCCGATCAGGTATTCCTTCAGCGACTTTAATTCGAGGCAGGCCTTGTCGGGCATGTAGCGAATCCACAGCGTGCCGAAGTCCGGCAGGCCGGTCTTAGGGCACACCGACGTGAACTCGGGTATGTCGATCACAATCTCGTACCCGGGAAACTGGTTGGGCCACGTCTCAATCTCTGGGAATTTAGCAGACAACCCAGCCGCGGCGTGCTCTGGGGTGTAACGTGCGCTTTTGGCCATGGTTCTATTGTAGCGATACGCGCGCCATCGTAGCGGGCTCAGAGACGACGGCTGTGCCGGCTGCGTCTTCCGGCAAACTCTAACATCAGATGGGGAGACGATTGCGATATTGCCGGGGAAGGAAATGATTGCGTTGGCCCTTGGCTGAGGCGGAAGTTCTGTCCTACGTTATACTTATAGATTCGAGTATAAATGGCAGTAGCAACCCAGAACGGCGATGAGCGGGCGCGCCCTAAACGGACTTGGACCATCGTTGTTGGCCTGCTTCTGGCAGTGGTGGTACTGGCAGCATTCGTGTCGCTGCGCCGATCTCCGATCCCGGTACGGGTCGGTCGGGCCGTGCGCGAAACCGTCACTGAGAGTATCGCCACCAATGGCAAGATCGAGGCTCTCAACAACTTTGAAGCCTACGCCCCGACGGCGACCACAGTGGAAAAAATTTATGTGCAGCAGGGTTCGTGGGTAAAGCCCGGACAATTGCTTCTACAACTCGAGGATGCCAATGCGCGGTCGCAAGCAGCACGGGCTGAAGCGCAATTAAAGGGCGCAGAAGCAGATGTAAGCACCGTGCAAAATGGCGGCACCAAAGATGAGTTGCTGACCACCCACAACGCTTTGGTGAAGGCGAAGGCTGATCGCGATGCCGCGCAACGGAATCTGCAAGCGATGCAGCGCTTGTTGCAAAGCGGAGCAGCGTCGCAAGCCGAAGTGGATGCGGCGAAGAGCCGGTTTCAAATTGCCGACGCCAACGTGCAATTGCTGGAACAGAAATTGAGCGGACGCTACTCCCAACAAGAAGTTGGCCATGTCGAGTCCCAACAGGTGGAAGCCCGCGCCTCCCTTGCGGCAGCCAGGGAGCTGCTGAGAAATTCAAACATTGCTGCTCCGCGCCCAGGAATGGTCTATTCCCTGCCGGTGCGCCAGGGTGCATTTGTAAACCTGGGAGATCTGCTGGTGCAAGTAGCCGACCTGCACAAGGTCCGGGTACGCGCATTCATTGATGAACCGGAGATTGGAAAGCTGCGCCAGGGCCAATTGGTTGAAGTCACGTGGGACGCGATCCCGGGTCGCGTCTGGCAAGGCACGCTGGACAATCTACCTACGACGGTGGTGCAACGCGGCACGCGCATGGTCGGCGAAGCTACTTGCGTGATCGAGAACAGCGACCTCAAGCTTCTACCGAACACAAATATCAGCGTCGCGGTTGTCATTGCCCGGCAGGAAAATGCGCTAACCGTTCCTAGAGAAGCTGTGCATCAGGACGAAAAGGGGCAATTCGTCTTCCAGGTGGTCAATGGAGAGTTACAACGTCGCTACGTGAAAACCTCGATCGAAAACCTAACGCGGATCCAAATCACCAGCGGACTCCCCGACAATGCGGTGCTGGCCTTGGGTGCCCTCAACACGCAGTCCCTTCGCGAAGGGATGCCGGTGAAGATCGCCAATCCATGAAGCTTCTGTTCTCAAAGTTGTCGGTTCTGTTGCTGCTGCTGGGCAGCACGACGTTCTGCGCCGCCGATCCTGCGGCTGCGGAATTACTGTCCCGCGGTCGCATGACTGAAGCGATAAGCGCATTGTCCAACCGCGGCGATGCAGAGTCATTCAATCTCCTGTCCCGCGCCTACTATGCCATGGAATGCTGGGACGATGCCGTGAGATGGGGCGAGCGGGCGACCGCCGAGCGCCCACAGGATGCCAGTTATCACCTGTGGCTGGCCCGGGCGTATGGCAGGAAGGCTGGCGATTCGAGTCCACTCGCCGCGGCCGGACTTGCGCGCAAGGCCAGGAATGAGTTCGAGCGCGCCGTGCAACTGGATCCCACAAATCTACAGGCGCGCAGCGATCTTTCCACCTATTACGTTCTAGCTCCCGCCATGTTGGGAGGAGGACTGGATAAGGCGCGCGACCAGGCAGCTGAAATCAACCGATACGACCCGGCTCAGGCCCATGCGATTCTTGCGCAGGTTGCCGCCAAGGCAAAACGCTACGACGAGGCTGAGAACCAATTCCGCATGGCTATCCAGCAGGCCCACAATCCTGCGAGTTATTGGCTGCTATTGGCAGATTACTACCGTCTGCGAGGGCGCTTCGATGATGCGCAGAAATCGGTGCTGACGGCCATGGCACAGCCCACCCGGAATGCCGAGAACTCTTTTGATGCCGCGAATGAGCTGTACCTGAGTGGTCGTGACTTTCCCCATGCGGCGCAGTATTTGCAGAAGTATCTCGATTCTGGTGGACTGGTGGAAGATGCTCCAGCGTTCCGCGCCCATTACTTGCTGGGTCAGATCTACGAGAAGATGGGCCGTGGTGCGGACGCCACGTCGGAATACGAGGCGTCACTGGCTCTAGCGTCCGGTTTCGACCGCGCCCGGAAGGCTCTTGGCCGGCTGCAGTAGTTCCTGTTCAAATCGTTTCACCAGGTAGAGCAAGGATGCCCCGCTGTTTGAGAATGACTCGGGTTGGTTGCGCTGCGCGGGTAACCGCTCTCGCCTGCGCGCTCGCAGTTTCTTGTGCTCCTTGCGTTGCGGCTGACGCTGTGTCTGCGGAACCGATTTCGTTCCGCCGGGCCGTGGACCTGGCGCTGCAGCACAGCGGAGTGATGGGCATCGCGACCCTCAACCAATGGCGAACGCGCAAAGCTTACGAAGAAGTTAAGGCCAACTATATCCCGCAAATCACAATTGGCTCTGGTCTCGGTTATTCTTACGGTTTTCCGCTTACGCTCGAAGGCTCAGCGCCATCGGTAGTGAACTTCAACTCCGACCAGTCCTTATTCAACCTGTCGCTCCGGCAATTCCTCAAGGCGGCAAAGATCGACTGGAATGCCAGTTCTCTCGACGTTCAAGACAAACGCGACTCCGTCATTCTGGATACGGCACTGACCTACGCCCAACTCGATCAGCTCGCCAGTAAGCTGAAGGCGCTGGCAGAAGCCCAAAGCGCGGCTGACAGCGCGCAATTCGTCACCGAGCAACGCCTGGAGCAGGGAGTCGACAGCAAGCTCGACCTCACCAAAAGCCAGTTGGTGGCGGCCCGCATTCGATTGCGGATTGCCGAGGCGCAGGGACAAGTTGACGTCTTGCGCGAGCATCTGTCCAAGCTGGTGGGACTACCCGTCGAGTCGATCGCGGTCGATCCTGAATCGATGCCTGACCTGCCGGAGGTTTCGCAGAATGACAATCTGGCGGCCCGCGCCGTGGAAAACAGTCTTGCCGTGAGACAGGCGGAGCAGAAAGTAGAGGCGGCCAAAGCGCGTGCCCGGGGTGAACACAAGGCGCTGAAGATGCCCATCATAGATTTGGCTTCGCAATACGCTTATCTGGCCAAATATAATAATTACGAGCTCTACTACCGTAACTACACTGCCAACAATTTCAGCGGTGGACTCAATTTGAGGTTTCTGCTCTTCAATTCCGTGCAGAAAGCCAAAGCAGAGGAAGCTGACGCCACTGCCCTAATCGCGGAGAAACAAGTAGATCTCACCAAGAACCAGGTCAGCGAAGAGGCGTTGAAGCTGCAAAGGTCTTTGCGGCAGTTGGCCGCGGCGCGGGACGTAGCCAGGTTGGAATGGGAGGTAGCGCAAGGAGACCTTGAGGGGGTGAAGGGCCGGGTCGACACCGGCGGCGCCAACACTCGCGATCAGCAGAATGCCCGCCTCGATGCCGAAGATAAGCACGCCGCCTACTTTGATGCTCAACTTGAACTCAGCCGCGCCGAATTGCAACTGCTGCGGCTAACGGGCGAACTGGAAAAATGGGCCATTCCACCCCGCTAATCGACCTTTCGCTGCGCTACCCAATGCATCTAACTGAAACATAGGTAAGCGGTTCCGCGAGCGCGCGACAAATGATACGATAATCAGACACTATGCCGTTAAAGACACTGTTTCTAAATCCCCCTTCCTTCGAAAATTACGATGGTGGCGCCAGCTCTCGCTGGCCCGCAACGCGTGAGATCGAGTCCTACTGGTACCCGGTCTGGCTGGCTTATCCGGCAGGTATGCTGGAAGGCTCGCGTCTGCTCGACGCTTCTCCACACAAGGTGACGGCGCAAGAGACCATCCAAATTGGAAGGGATTACGAATTCCTGGTTCTGTTCACCAGCACTCCGGGCTTTCAGGGCGACATCAAGCTGGCCGAGGCGATGAAGGCGGCCAATCCCAAACTGAAGATTGCCTTCGTGGGGCCGCATGTAACTACCCTGCCCGAGGCGTCACTCAAAGAAGGAACGGCACTCGATTTCATAGTGCGTCGCGAGTTCGATTACGCCGTAGTCGAATATGCGAATGGTAAGCCGTTGAACGAAATACTCGGCATTTCGTATCGCGACCCGAACGGTCAGATACTGCACAACGCCGACCGTCCGGCAGTAGCCGATCTCGATGCTTTGCCTGACGTGGTGGATGTGTATAAGCGCGACATCGATCCCCGCCGCTACAACGTGCCATTCCTGCTGTATCCATACGTTTCGCTGTACACCACGCGCGGTTGTCCGGCGCAATGCACCTTCTGCCTGTGGCCGCAGACCTTGAGTGGACACCCCTGGCGCAAGCGCTCGACCGACGCCGTGGCCGCTGAGATGGCGAAGGCCAAGGAATATTGGCCGTGGGTCAAAGAGTTTTTCTTCGACGACGACACCTTCAACATTCAAAAAGCGCGCACCATTGAACTTTGCACCAAGCTGAAGCCGTTGAATCTGACCTGGTCTTGCACGTCACGCGTCACTACAGATTACGAGACGCTGAAGGCGATGAAAGAGGCGGGCTGCCGTTTGTTGATCGTGGGCTACGAGTCGGGCGATCAGCAAATTCTAAAGAACATCAAGAAGGGCGCAACGGTAGAACGGGCGCGAGACTTCACCAAGGACTGCAAGAAGCTGGGTCTAGTGGTCCACGGCGACTTCATCCTGGGTCTGCCGGGCGAGACCAAAGAGACCATCCGGCGCACCATTGATTTCGCGAAAGAACTGGACGTTGACACGATCCAGGTGTCGCTGGCGCACGCCTATCCCGGGACCGAACTCTACGATTACGCCAAAGCGAACGGATTCCTGGTCGGCGAGGGCTCCCAGATGGTGGACGACATGGGCCACCAGGTCGCCATGATTGAGTATCCAGGAATTTCTCGCGACTACATCCTGGAAATGGTGCACCGTTTCTACGACGAGTATTACTTCCGGCCCAAGGCGGCATTCCGGATCGTCAAGAAAGCGGTATTCAACTCCGAGGAACGGAAGCGCCTCTACAAAGAAGCGAAATCGTTCCTGAAGCTGCGCGCCTCCGCGCAATCGTTCGGTGAAGGAGTCGCGTAAACAGCAAAGCGCCGGGTTGACACCTCCGCCCGCCGCTGGGGCGCGCCCAATACCGACGCTAAGTCCGAGCGGGTTGAACCAGTCAACGCCTAGCACGCCGCGAAAAAAACTGTTCGTTTCATCCCTCATCAACCTGGTTGATGAGGGATTTGTTTATTGCGGGTTTTTCGGTCCGGTAGCACGCCTTTCACTGGCGCCATCGTCTAAAGACAAGGCTGTAACGGGCCAAGGTCCAAGCCCCGATTGTCGCATCTGAGTCTTGAACGGAGCTTTCCCATGTCTTCCAGGGCCATGTCTTCGAGGCGTTTGCACATCACGCTGCTCTTTCTTGCCTGCTGGTTCGGATCGGCACAAACTTCATGGGCGCAAGAGACCGCAACGCAACCGGCGCAACAGCGCAAGACCAGCACGCCATACACGGGCGATCTCTCCATCTTCGACTCCCCAGGCAGAGATCAAAAGCTTCACATCGATCAGGTGATGGATATTCTCGCCATCACGCCGGGTAAGACCGTCGCCGATATTGGGGCTGGTTCCGGATGGTTCACGGTGCGAGCCGCGAAAAGGGTGACGGAGACCGGGACCGTCTATGCGGTCGATATCAACCCTGAGGCGATCCGTCACATCACCGAGCGCGCCCAGCAGGAACATCTGAGCAATGTAAAGACCGTGCTGAGCAAGCCCGACGATCCGCAACTGCCCGCCAATTCCGTCGACGCTGTGCTGTTGCTGAAGACCTACCACGAGGTGGCGAGCCCGATTGTCTTGTTGCGGAACTTGCGAACTTCGCTACGACCCAACGCGCGCGTGGGCATCATCGATCGCACCGGAAACGGTGCGGACCACGGCGTACAGAAAAAAGTGGTGCTCCACGAAGCGGAGCAGGCCGGCTATCGGTTGCTCGAAGAGCACGATGACTTGGTGAAGGCTGACGAAATGGATTACTTTCTGGTGTTTGAGGTTAAGTAGGGTCGCCGGCGTCGGATCGCGCGAAGAATCCCTTGGTTAGCAACGATTTGTAGAGGTGAGGCCGGCGCCAAGAATTCCCCTGCCATGTGGCCAGAAAACCGCATCATACCTTTGTGCTCCCAACCAGTTCACTTCCGGTGTAAGTCCAGTATTGGTCGTGGCATCTGAGTTTGGTAAAAAACATAAAATAAAAAAAGGAGATTGATATTGAACACCACAAAAGAAAAATGGATGAGAGGGGTAAATACGGCTGCCGAGGCGCTAACCTTGGCAGTCCAGCTCGTGGAGTCAGCGCGTCAGCGTGCAAGAAACGCAGGCAAAGGAGCCGAGCGCGTCGTCCGTGACTTCCGAAATGACGCGGCATCTCGAGCGGAGGCCCTTGGCAAAACCGCTGCGGAAAGGTTGCGCACGAGACCGTCAACCGGAACGAGAGCTCTTCAATTCTTCACAGGAATTGGACTAGGAATTGCCGCGGGTGTGCTGTTCACTCCTTCGACTGGCAAAGAGACCAGAGAAAGACTCTACGCTAAAGCCACAAGGCTTATAAACAGGGAAAACTATTCGAGCAACTAACGAGTGTCTCATTAGACGGAGGAATTTCCTCGGAAGGAGAGAACCTAACCAGGCGCCAATCAGTCGAGGGCGGCGATTTGCGCGTCGAGACCGGCCAGACTCCGCCGCAGCAACTCCGAATAGCGGTCGTTGTCGCTCCGCTCCAATTGCTGAAGTACCAGCTTGCGGGAAAGCTCGAGGTCAGCTTTCTTCATCTGGAGTTGCATTTCTTCAGCCGAGGTGGAGCGGGGTTCGCTGCGGGAGGGTTCGGAATCAGACTCTTCTATTTGAGCTTCTACAGACTTACTTTCCCAACCACGTGCCATGGTTCAATTATAACGCTGTAAAGAGGATTCCACGATCAAAATGCGGCACCATCTCCAATACCACCCACCTCACAGTGGGATGTGAGTTGCTTACCTTCGTGATCTTCCCTGTTAACGCCAGTTTTCAACCCAATACAGTTCTTCCTGAAATGGGCCGGCTCAACATAGTCAGACATCGGAGAGATGTTGACGCGCCCTGCCATAAAGACGAAGATCAGAGTAACCACTCATTGGTTACCTACCAACGAGCCACGGTATGCGCATCCTGGTTGTGGAAGACGACGCTCCGCTTGCAAGCTTTCTCCGCAAAGGCCTGGAGGCGGAGCATTATGCAGTCGATGTGGCTCCGGATGGTGAACAGGCCCGACAGATGGCCCTGGAGAGCGAATACGATTTACTCATCCTCGATCTGAATCTACCCAAGCTGGATGGTATCGGTGTGCTAAGCGCGGTGCGGCCCAGGAAACCGTCGCTACCCGTGCTGGTGCTCACCGCGCGCAGTCGCGTGGAAGATCGAGTGCAATCGCTCGACACGGGCGCCGACGATTGCCTGATCAAACCGTTTTCCTTCACCGAACTTTCGGCGCGGGTGCGCGCGCTGCTGCGCCGCGGTCCGCAAACGGCGGAGACGGTGTTGCGACTCGGCGATCTCGAACTCAATCGCGTGGAACGTAAAGTGGAACGAGCCGGCAAGCGCATCGAGCTCACTTCGAAGGAATTTGCTCTGCTGGAGTACCTCATGCGCAATGCGGGCCGCCGCATCACCCGCACCATGATCGTCGAGCACGTGTGGAACCTGTCGTTCGATACCACAACCAACATCGTGGATGTCTACATCAATTACCTCCGCAAGAAGGTTGACAGTGAGCACGCACCCCATCTCATTCACACCGTCCGCGGCGTGGGATACGAAATGAGTTGCCACGCCGGAGCGCCAATGTGAACCTGCCCGGCACCGTCCCCACCCCAGTACTTGCCGCTGATCCCGATTTCGCATCGAAGGTGTTGCACGATCTTAGCCAGCCACTGACCGTGCTGCACTGCTCGCTCGAGCTGGCATTGCTGCAAGATCAAACCATCGAGGAATTTCGCGCCAGCGTGGAGGCCGCCCTGGACGCGGCTGACAGGCTACGCCAGCAATTGCTGCTCTTGCGCGAGTTGCACGACGCGGATGATCCCAGTGACACGTCCACGCCGCTTGCGCTCGACCAACTTCTGCAACAACTGCGCGAGGATATGCTTCCCCTGTTTGAGTCGGCAGCCCGGTCCTTTGACCTGACCTGCGAATCTGTGCGCGTAGCGGCGAATGACGCGAAGTTGGCGCGCGGCTTCTTTTATCTGTTCGAATTCTTGCTCCGCTGCGATTCGCCCGACCAGGCACTCGTCATGCGGGGCGAGCGGACCAGCCAACAGCAGGTAGAGATCCGCATTGCGGGATGTGGGGCCCGGGCTAATTCCGGACCATCTGACGATCGCTCCCAGCCCGAGTGGAGGGGCGAGTTGGAAATCGCCCGCCGGACTTTTCGCGCCATCGGCGGTGAGCTGGTGTGGATGAGCCCCGCTGGCCTTTCCAGCACCTGGATTGTGCGACTGCCCAGCGTTGACTGAGCGAGAGCAGGCTTCGCGATCCGGCTTAAATGGCATGTCTAGGCGGCCTCGCAATAATTCTTTCCTCTCTTAAGAACTTCTAATCTCCTCCTAATCCATTTCTAAGGTTGGCGGCCTACAACCGTCTTGATGACGACTGTAGCGCAGTCCCTGCAAGGTCTCAACGCAGGCGAGCCCCAGCGACAATTATGCCAATTACTGCGGGTGCGGTCGTCGGAATCTTCGATTAGGAGGAGACATGACTGCCCCCCAGACTTACGAGCAGACAAGCGAACCGGTGGGAGAGATGACCGAGCAGCTCCTGCAGGAACAACTGCCGCAGGTAAAATACATCGCGCGCCGCATCCACGAGCGACTTCCGCAGCACGTTCCTTTCGACGATCTGGTGCACGCAGGCATCGTCGGGCTGATCGACGCCGCGCACAAATTTAACCCCGACAAAAAAGTGCGTTTCGCTTCCTATGCGAAGTTTCGTATCCGGGGGGCGATCCTCGACAGTCTGCGCGATATGGACTGGAGTCCACGCGATTTGCGCCGCAAAGCCCGCCGCCTGGAAGCTGCCACGCAGAAGTTGCAAACCGAACTGGGCCGCTCGGCTACTGAGCCCGAGTTGGCAGCGGCGATGGAAATGACCCTGGAGGAATTTCAGCATTTGCTCGACGAGATTCGTGGCCTCGAGGTAGGCAGTCTGCAGATCGTTTCGCTGGAAGATGGGCGCGAAACCGATCTGGGGGAAAATCTTCCGGGACCGGCCAACCAGGATCCCCTGTTTCTGTGCATGCAAGGAGAGCGCCGGCAAATGCTGGCGGATGCGATTTCGCAATTGCCCAAGCGCGAACAGCAGGTGCTGGCCCTCTATTACCAGGAGGAACTCACCATGAAGGAGGTGGGAGAGGTATTGGGAGTGGGAGAATCGCGCGTCTCGCAGATTCACTCCATAGCGGTGGCGCGGCTCCGCGATAGTCTAGAGAATGTGCAACAAACTCGCACCGCCGTTGTCACGGCGTCGGTTCGGGCGGCCAAACCGCATATGGGGATATGGAAAGTTACGTGAAGGTTTGGGCAAGCGGGAGTGGGCGGCGGCGCGCAAAAAAGATTTGCAGAAAAATTAAAGTTTTCTAATCTAGTGCCGATCACTCCATTGCAGGGAACATACCACAAGGAACCGAGATGACCCTCGACTTAAAGAAGCTGCTGAAGAACCGTCTGAAGCGGACTGCTGGCGGACGGAAATGCACCTCGGCAAACGCAGAAACTGCGCGCGGCGGGGCCTCGGGTTCGTCGGATCACAAGAGCCAAGAGCTTAACCCCACTTCGGAGGGTGCCTTGCTCCAGGCCCCACGATGGGACCAATTTTTCAGCAACCTGTTACGTCCGGAAGCTCTGCCGGAGGTGGACCGCAGCAGCAATCATGGTCAGCACTTGTCCGCCGATGATGGAGATATGAACCAGATGTTTGCCGGGAGCGCTGTGGTCCAAGCCCTGAAGGCGCAACTGGACAAACTTCCAGACATCCGCCAGCAGCGGGTTGATTCCCTGAAACAGGCACTTGCAGTAGGCAGATATCAGATATATCCGCAACGGATTGCGACGGCGATGTTGGCCGAGGAGGAATTCCATCTTGACTGAGGGGCCGGCCTCCCCAGCGAGCGGCAATCCCAACTTCGATTTCCGACAACCATTAATTTCCACTTGCCGAAGTGCTACGCTGTTTCCACCATGACTGCGGATGAGGTCAAACAACTGCTGCAACTGCAGCCGCTGACAATTGAGGGCGGCTTCTTTCGTGAAACTTATCGCTCCCGCTGGAACCTCTCGGCAGAATATCTGCCGGAAGGCGTTCGTGGCCCGCGCTCCATCGGCACGGCAATCTATTACATGATTACGCCGGAGACATTCTCTGGGCTGCATCGGCTGCCCGGCACGGAGATCTTCCATTTCTATCTTGGTGATCCCGCGATCATGCTGCAGTTGCTACCTGACGGCAGCTCACAGACCATCACGCTGGGAAACGACCTGGCCGGCGGACAACAGCCGCAAGTCGTAGTTCGCGGAGGTATCTGGCAGGGATGCAAGCTTGCGCCCGGGGGCAAATTCGCGCTCATGGGGACGACGATGTCACCCGGCTTCGATTACGCCGATTATGAAAATGCCGATCGCGAGCAATTGATCGCGCAGCACCCTGGCGCGGCGAAGTTGATCAGAGAATATACGCGGTAACAGCAACCACGTACCTAAGGAGCAAAGTAACTCGAGATATCCAGGCTCAGCTGAGTGCGGTCAGACGCGTATGCGTCGATACTACCGTTTGTGCTCGAAACAATCGCCATGTTCGACGTGACCGCCCCGTCGACTGCATTTAAGGTCCAAGTTATTGGCTGTTGCTCCCCATTGGGCCACAGAGTCAGATAGTGCAGCGGACCCTGCGGATACACTGTGGCATTTAAGACAAACGCTTGCGCAGTGCGCGATGCAACACAACGAATACCGGGCGGAGTTAACACCGGAAAAGTACGCTCCCCGCTGAACCCAATCCCCCTTCTGCGCGTATCCAGCACGCGACAGGGCGACGTTGGGTAGAGTGACAGGCCACCCGGTCCCGGCGCTGCAAAGAACCCATTGATATCGACGACCAAGTCAGTGGAGTTTGAAGCATAGACCGAAATTGCACCACCCGTGCCGGCAGGCACGATGGCTGCATTGGAGACGACCGTCCCGGTTATATCGCTCAGCAGGGCGACAATCGGCTGCTCCTGACCGGCCGGCCACACCGTCAGATAGCCGAGAGACCCTCCATCGATTGGCAACACAGCAACATTCATGGAGTAGGCTTGCGCGCTGGAAGGAATGTTGCACGAAGTCGATTGCAACACCGGGAAGTCGCGCTTCGTACCTCCTTGCAGAGATGGTCCTCCGAGCGGACCGGGCGGGTTACGCGTGTCCACTACACGGCAGGGCGGCAACGGATAGAACGCCAGCGCCGAGGTGGCGGCGAAGTAGCCGTAGATGTCAAGAATGACGTTGGTCGTGTCGCTGGCGTAAACGCTGACGGCTCGGCTAGCTCCGGCAGGGACGATGGCGGCATCAGCCTTGACCCGCCCATCGAGCGAGTTCATGGTAGTAACTACGCCGCGATTCTCGCCCGTGGGATACGCCGTCAAGTAAGAGAGTCGCCCGCTAGGTATCACAATAACGTTGAGCTGGTACGCAGCCGCACTAGAGGGGATATTGCAGCTGCCCTGGGGAATGGAGAAGCTCCGGAAAGTCCCGCCCTGAATCGGCGGGCCGCCGAATGGTCCGTTAGAAAGTCGAGTATCGACCACGCGGCAGGGTGTCACGGCAATAAATTGGAGCGGAGTCGAGGGAGCAGCGGAGATTTGCTGGGCCGAGCAGATGGCGGTGAGCGTGAAGCTAAGCAGAAGCAGGTTCTTCACGAAACGGCACATAAAGCACTCCCACGTGCAGCATCTAAAATGCCTTCTCTTCCATGAGAAGTAAAATCGGCGACTCCCGTGGGAGCCGCCGACCAGTGGGTAATGGAAAACGTGAAATTATTTCTTCAGAGTGCGAATGTACGAAACCAGGTCGGCGATCTGGGCATCGGTCAACTTGCCTGCATAAGCTGGCATTTTGCCTTTGCCATTAGAGATAGCGCCCTTCAGGTCGGCATCGGACATGCTCTGGATAGCCGGGCTGCCCAGGTCCTTTAACCCCATCGACTTTCCCATCGAGGTATTGCCGCTGCCGTCGGCGCCGTGACACATGGCGCATTTGGCTTTGAAGGTGTCCTGGCCCTTCGCCTGGGCCGGAGCCAGGGAAGGCAAAGCCAGGGCGGTTATCAGGCAGAACAGAGCGATACGTTGCAAGAGTTTCATCTTCGTCATCATGTTGGGTGTTCGTCTCCTTCAGCAAACCACCCCCTAAGGGATCGTTGGAAATAAGAAAATGCCGCTAACTGACGGCGAAACGTAATGTACTCCCCGAAGATGGATTTCGCCATGCCCTTTTCCATGCCCCAGGAGGAAAAAAACGCTTTGGGCGGGTGATATGCCGCAAATCCGGCATTTGGGGGCCTTGGCTGCCGGCATGGCCCAGCAGAATAGCTATTGTTTCTAAACGAGTTAAGCCTTGGCAGCCAACCTTATTTGGTTTGGCAACCGTTGTGCCTTTAGTAAAGAGAACCCTTTCCGGCGAAAGAAGGCCCAATGGAACCCACGCTGGCAGTGATTGGCCTGAACTTCCGAACATCTCCTGTCGCGGTTCGCGAGCGCTTCTGGATCAGCGAAGCGCGGCGCTACGATGCGTTGCAACAACTGGTGCGTTCGGAAGGCGTCGAAGAAGTGATTATCGTGACCACCTGCAATCGCACCGAGTTCATTCTGTGGGCCAGCGACGTGCCGACGGCAGCCAATTCCGTGCTCCGCTTCTTGACCCAGGAATACCAAATCAAACTGTGTGAGTGGTCGCACTTTTATCGTCTGATGGATGACGTTGCCCTCACCCATGTCTTCCGCGTGACCTCGGGTCTCGATTCCATGGTGCTGGGCGAACCAGAAATTACCGGACAGGTGAAGCAGGCTTGGGCCTTGGCGCAAGAGGCCGGCACGACCGGGCGGTTCCTCGACGCGGTCCTGCAGAAGGCGCTCACCGTTTCCAAACGAGCCAGAACGGAAACTGCAATCGGCTCGTCTGCCGTTTCGGTGCCCTACGCCACCGTCGAAATTTCGAGAAGCGTTCTGGGAGAACTGGCGGGACGCGAAGTTTTATTGATCGGCGCTGGCAAGATGAGTGAACTCGCCGCGCACTACCTGATGAAAGCCGGCGCCAGCCGCGTGAAGGTGATGAATCGTACTTTTGCCCGTGCTGAAGAGTTGGCGCAAAAGATGGGAGCTACGCCCGTACCCTTCGACGAACGCATGCAGCATCTGAAGACAGCCGACATTGTCGTCAGCTCCACAACTTGCCCAACCTTCGTCATCACCCGCGAGGAAGCCGAGGAAATTGCCGGGCATCGGCAACACGGCGCTATGGTCATGATTGACATCGCGGTCCCACGCGACATCGACCCCGGCGTGCGCGAAGTTGACGGCATTCATCTGTTTGATATGGACGACTTGGAGCACGTGGTGAAGCACAACGCGGTGGGAAGACAAGCCGCCGCTGAAGCTGCGGAAAAAATTGTGCAGACGGAGATGCAGGGCTTCCGTCGCAAACTGACGGCAGAGCGAGTGGTCCCGACCATCGTCGCCGTGCGTCAGCGTCTCGATGAACTTTGCCGGCAGGAATTGGAAACCCTTCGCCAGGAATTTGGACCCTTCACGGAAGATCAGGAACAGGCGCTCACAACGCTTACAATGCATATTACGCAACGAATTGCCAGTTCCCTGGCCCGTGAATTGAAGGAACTTCCAGAGAGGCAGGAACAGGATGTGCTGACCGCAGCGGTGGCCCGACTGTTTCACCTTGAACAACCCTCGCGGGTTGGCGCCGGCACCAAGAACGAGGAGTTAGCAATCAGTAACTAGCAACTAGCAGTTGGCAATTAGCACTTAGTGAAGGCGCATTTTGAGGAGAACGACAGCAGCAAGGACTTTCGAAAATCCTAAGGTTGGGCAGCCGAATTATTTACGGAAACTAATTGCTAATTGCTAACTGCTACAAGGAGTACACAACAAATGCCTCAAGCTGTACAAAATGAAAACGGCAAGAACAACAACCTGGCCTTCAGCAACGTGCAAGCCTACACCCTGGCGGTGATCACGCTGGCCATTGGAATTGCAGTCGGTTACTTTGCCCGCGGATCGGCGCCGGCGCCGGTTGCAGCGGCCGGCGAAAGCGCGCAAACAACTTCGGCTCCCGCCGGAATGGGGAGTGCGCCGGTGGGCTCTGCGCAGTTGCCGGGCATCGGAAGCACGCAACAGCAGCAGGCCGCATCGCCAGAAATGTTGGCCAAGGCCGCCGAGCCGCTATTGGCCCAACTGAAAACCAATCCGAAGGATTTTGACACGGTCGTAAAGCTGGGAAATCTGTACTACGATGGAAAGGCTTATCCCCAGGCGATCGAGTACTACGAGACTGCTGTCGCCCTTCAACCCAACGACCCTGATGTGCGCACCGATCTCGGTACTGCCTACTGGTACACGGGCAACGCCGACAAGGCCATTGCCAGCTTCGAAAAGGTCCTAACCATCCGGCCGAATAATGCGCCCACGCTATTCAACCTCGGCATCGTCAGATGGCAGGGCAAGAAAGATCCCAAAGGCGCAGTTGTCGCCTGGGAGAAACTCTTGCAGACCAATCCTGATTATCCGCAGAAGGACCAGGTGCAAATGTTAATTGAGCGCGCCAAGATGCACGGCGCCAGCGGGACCGCGGGAAACAAAGGGTAGCTAGCATTTTTGAAGGGGGCACCGGAAGGTGCGCCGTGTTGAATCATCATCCCTCACTGGCTTTTGCCGGTGAGGGTCTGTTTTTGCGATTTCTTCAGTAGCTGCCTCTATCGATTCGACTTTCCGTCGCAAGAAGAACAAGCCCATCGAATATACTCGTCGGAAACGGGGGACGAGTGACTTCGGCCGGTTTGAAATCCAAGCGTATTCCCAAGACATCTGAGAAGCGGACCTCGTCTCAGCCGGCGACGGGCCGGTTCAGCCGAGCGCAAAAGCGAGCCATGGTTTTCGGCCTTGCCCTGGTGCTCGCCACGCTTGTTCTCTACTTCCCGGCGATTCATCATCCGTTCGTCAATTACGACGACGACGCTTATGTCACGAAGAACCTCCACGTTCAAGCAGGGCTGACCTGGGACACCGTAGGGTGGGCTTTCAGCAGCTTCGATCAGGCCAACTGGCATCCCGTGACCTGGCTTTCTCATGCCTTGGATTGGCAGTTCTTTCAACTCGATCCGGCTGGCCATCACGGCACGAATTTACTGCTCCATGCCGTGAATGCAGCGTTGCTGTTCTGGATTCTGGTGCAGGCGACCGGCTTCACTGGCCGCAGTTTCATGGTGGCGGCGTTGTTTGCCCTACACCCCATCAACGTCGAATCGGTCGTGTGGGTGGCCGAGCGCAAGAACCTGCTCAGCATGTTGTTTTTCCTGCTGGCGCTGGGAGCCTACCGATGGTATGCGCGCCAGCCGCGGGCCGGCCGCTACACGCTAGTCGCAGTCTTATTCGCCCTGGGACTCATGGCCAAACCCCAGATCATTACCCTGCCGTTCGTTCTGCTGCTGTGGGACTACTGGCCTCTGCAACGGATGCGGGTTGGCGATGAGCACGCCGAGACCAGGAAAGACGCGGCCTTTCCGCCAAAAAGCTTCCTCAACGTGTTGCGGGAAAAGCTTCCGTTAGTCGCGCTGTCGGCCATCAGCGCTGCGATCACCGTGAAGGCACAGCAGCACGGCGGTCTTAATCCGGAATTGTCGTTTTCGGCGCGAATCGCGAACGCGATTGTTTCCTACGCCCGATACGTGGGGAAGGCGTTCTGGCCGGCGCACCTGGCGCCTATGTATCCCCATCCCGGAAACTCGCTGGCCAAGCCGGAGGTATTCGCGGCACTCCTTTTCCTGCTGGTCGTCACCGCGCTGGTCATTGCCGCCCGCCGTCACCGTTATCTTCCGGTGGGGTGGCTGTGGTTCCTGGGCACCTTGATACCCATGATCGGCCTGGTGCAAGTAGGCCGGCAGGCGATGGCGGACCGGTACGCGTATCTTCCGTTCATCGGACTGTTCATCATGATTTGTTGGGGGGTGGCAGATTGTGTTGTGACCGGTAGCCGGCTGGCTGGCGCGCCGCCGCGGTGAACCGACGAGCGTGAGCGCAAGCCCAGCACGGGCTCGCATCAGTACCGTTTTGCTGGCCGCAATTTGCGCGGGGGTCCTAGTGGCGCTGGCTTTGGTGACTCATCGCCAGATTGACTACTGGGGCGATAACGTCACCCTGTGGTCGCATACCTTACAGGTTACGAATCGCAATTACGAAGCCGAGGAAGACTTGGGCGAGGCACTGCTGGCTAAGGGAGAGCAAATAGATGCGATGCCACATTTCTACCGGGCGATGGAAATCGATCCGCGCCGGCCGCTTCCTCACATGTATATCGCCGTGTATGACCAGGAGCACGGCAACCTGCAGGATGCCATTGCGCAATACCGGAAAGTACTAAGCCTGAGCCAGAACACCAGCACGAATGCCCAGGCGTTCGCCAACATGGGTCATGCTTATCTCCAACTTGGAGACATGGCCCAGGCGCGCGAAAGCCTAAAGGCGGCGGTGGCCCTGGATCCCCACAAGATGGAAACATGGATGGATCTGGGCTTGGCGAAACAGAAATCCGGCGACCTCGCCGGAGCCACACAGGCATATTCTGAAGGCTTGAAGATCAAGCCTTCGGATGTGGGTTATCTGCTATTGGCCCGCGCCTTAGAGCAGAGCGACCGTAGCGACGAGGCGACTGCGGCCATGCAGCGCGCCAAAGCGCTGTCAACAAACATAGCCCAGGCCCAGAGGGTCGCCGATGGCCTTTTAGCTCAATAAGCGCACGTTATCGGTTTCGCCGGCGCGCTGACTGGAACTCACCGATGCCAAAGTTCAGTGTGGGGTGATCTCCCAGACGACACCGCAACTTCCGACACAGGTTTGGGGATTTCCGGTGCCGCCCGTGGAGGCGGTGCCGTAGAGATTTCCCGCAGCATCGAACACTACGTTGCTGCGCGGAGATCCTCCATCGACACCGTTGGTAAAGTCATGCAGTGAGGTGTAAGTCCAGCTGCCGCCGCTATTGGTGAGCTTGAATATCGAGCCGAAACGATTTACGCCATCACCGAGCGTGGTACCGTAAAGGTTACCGGCACTGTCCATGGCTAAGTTGGCCACAGGACCCTTGGCGCGCCCGCCGCCCGACCCGACGAAGCCATAGATCACGGTGTAGGTCCAGCTACCACCCGAGGGACTCAACTCAAAAGCCGTGCCGCCGCCGCCTGAACCTCCATATTGTGTAGCCCCATAAAGATTGCCGGACCGGTCGAAAATGAGACCAGCATAAGGAGTATTTCCGTCGGTTTGGCTGAGTTGAAAATTGTGAAGGATCCTCTCCGTCCAACCGGAGCCTGAGGGACTCAATTCGTAAACCGTTCCCCCGCCGAACGCCCCACCGCCCGAGGTCGTACCGTAAAGGTTGCCAGCTTGATCCAGGGTGACGCCTCCCCATGGCGACGCCCCGTCTGTGCCTCCGTTAAAGGCGTAGAGAACGCTCTCGGTCCAGCCGCTGCCGGCAGGCGTCAACTTATAAACAACGCCACAACCTCCCGAACAAGTTCCACGGCCGCCCGCGAAGGTCGTGCCGTAGACATTACCCGCCTGGTCGAAGACCAGAGTGGCCCCGTAAGGATCTGATCCATCGCTGCCCCCGCTGAACTTGTAAAGGGGGTTCTCAATCCAAGGACAGTATGTGGTGTGGCAGATTGAGCCTGGATTTTGCAAACTGAAGACAGTGCCACAGCCACTGTGGCCATAGGAGAAACAAGGTCCAATTCCCCCAAAGCCGGTGGTGCCGTAAAGCTTTCCGTCGCGGCCGATGACAAGTGTTGAGTAAGGAATAACGCCGTTTTCGGTGATGGTAAATACGTAAAGCGGAGTCAAAGCCCAGCCTGTGGACTTGTGGGCTACCTTGTAGGCCGTACCCGTGCCGGTGTCGCCTTCAAACGTGGTTCCATACAAATTTCCAGCTGCGTCAATCGTGAAGCCGAAGGTCGGCTCCGCACCATCCACTCCTCCCGTGAAGTTGTGAATCACCTGAAAAGACGGCGCGGGGGCTTCGGCTGTTTGGGCCTGCAATAAGTGGGTCGCACCTAGCGCCAGCACAAACCCGATCGCTAACACCAACCCGACGGCCATGGCTCGCCGACCGGCACCAAAAACCACAATCCGATGTTTTTCTGGGGTCACCATATTCATTACTCAGTCTCCATTTCCGGGTCCTCTGTTTTCGGGCATCCGTAATTGCATAAGGTAAACGATTTCAAGACCGTTTCTGAGCGAGGTCTTGAATGTTTTCCGCGTCTTCTCCGAAGCAGTCGATTGTGCCTGTAATCGTGATACAAAGCAACGGCTCCGCTAACCAACTCGGGGCGTCACATCCGGGGCTGAATCATACGGATTCCGCGGCTCGCTGAGTTAGTAACAAGGGAGAGAAAACTGAATTTCAGGCGTTGAGCCTGATTTGATATCTGGGAAAGAGCGGGCCAGCCCCGGGATCAATCTGCGGTTTCTTTTCTCTTTAGCACATCAATAAACAACGGTGACTGCCGCCGATAAGCCTTGGCGGCGTCGCCCCAGACATAATCGCTCGGGTCGTTCATATCCACGACGCCGATCCTCTCGTAGTGAGTGGGCAAGTACGAATCCGCCCAGGAGAAAATCAACCTCTTCGAGCCCGGCAATCTGCCGACCGATTCCGGCACGCTCACAAATATTACAAACTCGGGTCGGGCGGCCTCAATCTCAGCGATCATTTCCTTCTGCATCTCTAACGCGTACGGCTGCTCTTCCATCAGGCTGTAGGTGTAGATGTAGCCGGTCGCCGAGTGGCGCTGCGCATAAAAATAAATCTCCGGCTCCGAGCCGAATACCGCAATCCGTGCTCCTGGCGAGGCGTGACTCTTGAGGTACTCTCCCAGCACTACCGCTTCGGCAAACGGATTTCCTTCGTACACCGACTGGCACGCTATCACTGGATCCGGCGCAAACAGATATTCTCTCTGCGCAAATATGCCTTGTGCGAATGCGATCAGAAAAACCAGCACCGGCACCAGCGCCCATCCTTTTCCCCGGCTCTCCTGGATGCTCTGGCCTCGTCCCACTAACTGCAACACCTGCAAGCAGCGCGATCGCGGGCAGCATGAGGATGAAGTAGTGAGAACGGAAATAGAGTCCTGCACATACCTCCAGGAAGGAAAAGAAAAGCAATCCCGCAAGGAACACTCGATGGGCCAGCGCTTTGCGATTCCAGAAGAGCGTGATCAGACCTAATGCGGCGATGGCCCAAATCCAAAATCCAGGCTTCACGACTTGGGCAAACATCAGCCGGAAATTGTGTAAACCTTCCCTGAGCCCTATGATGGCGCCATATTCGCGAGAATATGCGAACGTCCAGAACCAAAACTTCTGGAAGCCTCCAGTGGCAAACAGAACCAGGCAAGTCACCGCAAAAGGCAGGAGTGTCCCCACCACCAGGGCCCCCGCCTTTGGCGTCAGGCCTCGCCAGTCAAGTCGTCCATCGCGGTATTCGCTCTTGGCAAGGTACAAGATGCCGAACACGGCAAATAGAATCCCGGGTTGCTTCATCAGGAAGGCCAACCCAAACAGGACTCCGCTGCCCAAGAAAAGCCAATTGCTTCTGCTCTCGATTGCCGTGAGCAGAAGCAGGATGCCACCCAGCGCCGCCAGCACGACGAAATGCGTAGCATGTCCGGCGAAACCCAGCACCGATGGGCTGGTCGACAGCAGAGCGTAACTGGCGGCAGCGACCAATCCAGCGAGTTCGCCAAACAAACGCCTGCCCAGAAGAAAAACCAGTAATGTGGTCGCCGCATTCACCAACAGCAAACCGAGATGGATGGCGGTCGGTGTCTGTCCGAAAACTGCGAGGATCACGGCATACGCCGCCGCAGTGCCGGGCAACTTCATACTGTAAGCAAGCTGGTAAGGAGGGATGCCCTGCAGCATTAATTGACCGGCATAGGCGTATTCCCCTTCGTCGCGCTCCAAGGCGCACTCCCGGAAGCGTAAACGGATGAGGGCAAAGAACAGAATCAGCAACAGAAGCAGTGCATAACACCAATATGGCGACGCTTTAGGCTTCATCCTTGTTCATCACCAATCATGGTTTAGCTCCTGCGCCGCAGAATGCCCTCCGGAGGTTGCAGGCTGGTTATGGCAATCGACGAGCGATGCCCGACGGCCTGGCCGGTGAGTCATATTAGCAAAACATGGGTTTGGGGGTCGGAAATGAAGGGATTGGACGCCGATTTGCCGATTTGCTACGCAAAGCGACTTGTTCGATTACAAGTGTGGGTACAAAACCGCCGTGCCGCATTGCGTCCAAACTATTGAAAAAAAGCGCGCTAAGAGCTAAGCGAATGTACTGCGGTGCAGGGAAATTCCCTAGAACAATGTCGCAAAGACCTGCACACCGTAGGTTCGCAAGTGACGGATTTACAGGCTTTAGGTTGGCATGCGAATTGCTCTTCTGTAGGTAGCCTCGCTCGCTATGGGGCTACCCAGTGGGTACATTTCTGATTTGAACCTAAAGGAGGGTTCGATCCTTGAAAACGCGTATCGCTTCGCTGTCACTGCTCACAATCGTATGCCTGGTACTGGCAGTTAGCCCAGCCATGGCAGACACTCTCTATGACAACGGCGCCTATAACGGCACCGTAGATGCCTGGACCATCAACTTCGGCTTCTCTGTTAGTGACTCGTTCACTTGCTCGGCCGCCTGCAGTGTGGAAGATTTCCACATGGTCAACTGGAATGAACCCAGGCTTCGTCACCACCGGTGTGGAGATTCAGCTTGGATCCTCCTCATTTGGTAACGACTACGCCGACATGACGCTTGCTCCCTCTAGTTCAGTCGACCTGGGGCCGAACCAGTTTGGCTTCGAACTCTGGCAGTATGACTTCACGTTCAACAACGTATCGCTTCCCAGCGGAACCAGCTGGGTTACCCTGTCCAACGCGACTGACAGCGGCGGAAACCCGGTTTACTGGGACGAAAACAGCGGTCCGGCCTCGGCCTACGAAAACTCGGTTGGGTCGATCGCTTCGGAAGCGTTCACCATCACCGGCACGACTACCACCAGCGGGACGACCCCTGAGCCCAGCAGCATCATGCTGTTCGGTTCTGGCATCCTTGGCTTGGCTGGCGTACTGCGCCGCAAGCTGACCCGCTAATCAATCGACCCCTTCCCCCAGGTCTTTGAATCAGAAGCCGGAGCCAAGTGCTCCGGCTTTTTGAATTTGCGAAGCACTTGTACCGATCCGAGGGCGTCGCCAAATTTTGCAATCTTCGGCCTTGCCAGCAGGTTGTGTCGCAAGTTAAATAAGTTAAACCAACTTAGGAAGCTGTCGAGCAGTGAGGATTGCGCTTCGCCGTATTCGAACCATGAGGAAAAGCCACCCATGCTGATGGACCAATTTTGACCACTACGCAGAAAGATCAGTTGCGTCATGCCTTGGTTCGCGAGAGAATGCGTCAGCGTCGGGCTGTGCCCAAGGCTGTCGGACCCCGCCGTGACAAGACAATCACTGTGTCATAAAGAGCCGCGATGAAATCGCAACCGCAGAGGGAAGCGAAGCCGCGGGCGACTGTCGAGAGCAGCCGTTGGCCACTCTCCACCCGCATCGCCTTCCGCTTCGTATTTTCTTATTTCATCCTCTACACATTTCCCGGTGCGGTTGGAGCCTTGGGCGCCGATATGCCTCACGACGATGTGTATCGCCAACTGTGGCACCGGATCGTGCCTTGGGTCGGAGAAAATCTGCTCCATCTGCAAGGCGACATGCGGGAGATCGCCAATGGCAGCGGTGATCAGCTGTACGACTACATTCTGCTGCTGTGTCTGTTTGTTGTGGCGCTGATTGCTACGGCTGTCTGGTCCTGGATTGACAGAAAGCAAGAGAATTACGACCAGCTCTACCAATGGCTTAGGCTTTTTGTCCGCCTGACGCTTGCGGTAGCGATGATCAGCTACGGCGCCAACAAACTGTTTCGCATGCAGTTTCCCGAACCTCCGCTGTATCGGTTCGTCGACTACTACGGCAACTCCTCGCCTATGGGTCTGTTGTGGACGTTCATGGGGATGTCCCGGGCGTACAGCCTGTTTGCTGGAATCGCCGAAATGCTGGGTGGGCTGCTTCTGATTGTGCCCCGCTTCACCACGCTCGGGGCGCTGGTGACCCTGGCGGCGATGAGCAACGTGTTGATGCTGAACCTTGCTTACGACGTGCCCAGGAAAATCTACTCGATTCACCTGGTTCTGATGTGTTTATTCCTGCTTCTTCCTGACGTGCGAAGGCTGATCGATTTCTTCATTCTTAATCGGCCGACAGAGCCGGTCCACAGGGTTCCACTGCTAAAAGACAGCCAACTCAACCGCTGGGCATTGCTCTTTCAGCTTGGAATTGGCGCGATTGCCCTAGTGTATTGCCTGAATCAGGCGCACGTGAATGCAGTCAAGAATGCAACCTATTTGCCTCCCGAGGTCCGGGGAATCTGGTACGTGGATGAATTCATGCTGGATGGCGTCGTTCAGACTCCGATGCTCAACAATCCAAACCGCTGGCAGCGGGTGATCTTCGATACGCCCGATTTCTTTTACTATCAAGGCATGGACAGCGGAATAGGGAACTTCGCTCTGCAGCTTGATCCGGCGAAAAAGACCTTCATTCTGACCCTCTCTGCCGACCCGAGTAATACAGCGCGTTTCACGTATGAAGATCCAGAGCCGGATCGCCTGACCTTGGATGGGAACCTTAATGGCCACCATCTGAACATGAGTCTGCACCGAACCGATATGGCTCAATTCTTGCTGCTGAACCGCGGTTTTCATATGCTCAATCAGACTCAGGTCAAACGCTGAAGCACAACTTAGGTGTTCCCTCGAGGATGGTTCCGTTCCCGCCACGTGAGCCAAGGACGATGGAAATCATTCAAAATACGGGTCTTCTACCAATCAGTTCGCCAGTACCATACCTGATTCGTGCCCGCCGATAGACCATTTGGCTTGCTGGTGCACCGTTTCATAAGAAGATAGTTGCAACTATTCTTGTGCATCTGTAACATCGGGCAGCTACAATGCGCGCTTCGACGACCAATTACGCATCCCGGATCCATCGCTTCCGGCTACCACGGGTCTGTGTCCCTGTGGTGGGCTCTGATGCCGCCACCATGATTGAACGGGCTGAGTCGGTAGTGCGCGATAACCCGTTCTTAGAGTTGAGGTTAGACTACCTATCGCAGCCACTGGCGCAGCTTCCCAAGCTCAAGAGTTTCCTCGAGCTGCACCCCGAGACCACGGCGATCGCCACCTGCCGGCGCGCGGTCAACGGCGGCAAATTCAAAGGTTCGGTGGCCGCTGAATTGGCCGTTTTGCTGAAGGCCGCAGACGCCGGTTTCCCCTTGGTGGACATCGAGTTACAGAGTGCCAAGAGTTTGAAAGCGGACCAATTGCGCCGCCTTAGCGACCGGGTTGGCCTAGTTATTTCCTATCACGACTTCCGTGCCACAAAAAAGCTGGACGAGCAGTTCGCCGAGATGAGTAAGTATCCCGCCGATTTCTACAAAGTGGTTTCGACGGCGACCAATCTCTACGACAACGTGGTGATGATGAAGTTCCTGGAAGCGAATTCGGCCAAGCACGAGATGGCGGGCTTGTGCATGGGGGAGCAGGGGATTATCAGTCGCGTTTTGGGAGTCCGGGCGGGCAGTATCTTCACCTTTGGCGCGGCCAAGAGCGGTGAAGAAACCGCTCCCGGCCAGGTCCTGTTCAACGATCTGCGCGACATCTACCGCATCGACAACGTGGACGCAGCTACCCAGGTTTACGGAGTGGCGGGCGACCCGGTTGACCACTCGCTTTCGCCCATCATGATGAATGCTGCGTTTCGGCGCGAGTCGGTGAACGCCGTGTACCTGTCGCTGCACGCCAAGAGCTTGAAAGATTTGCTGGCCTGCGTGCGTGACATACCGATTCGCGGTCTCAGCATCACCATGCCGTACAAGCAGGCGATCGTGGACGTGCTGGAGAATTCCGACCCGCTGACCCGCCAAATTGGCGCCTGCAATACGGTGGTCCGCAGCCTGGACGGCAAATTGTATGGCTTCAATACCGATGTCGGTGGCATCGTCGCGCCGCTGGAGCAACGCATGCACCTGGCGGGTACGCGCATCCTGATTGTCGGCGCTGGTGGGGTGGCGCGGGCGGCGGCTTTCGGATTGAAATCCAAGGGCGCCGAGGTCTTCGTCACTAACCGCACTCCGGAAAAAGCACAGTCGCTGGCGCGACAGGCCAAGGCGAAATATCTGAAACATGCGGATGTCGTCAAGAATGCGTTCGACGTGATCATCAATGCCACTCCTGTCGGGATGGGCAACGGCAAGCAGTCTCCGCTGGAGGAGAAAGAGCTGAACACCAAGTATGTTTTCGACCTGGTGTACATTCCGGCCGAGACCAAACTCATCAAGATGGCGCGAGCCAAAAACATCCAGGTGATACCCGGCCTGGAGATGTTCGTCCAGCAGGGCGCCCGCCAGTTTGAGATTTGGACGGGCAAGCCGGCCCCGATAGCCGAGATGGCTTACGTCGTGACCAAAGCCTTGGAACGACGCGCCGCGCAAGAAGAAGCCGACGAAACGAAAGCCACAAAGGCGGCGAAACCCGCCAAGGCGAAGCCCGCAACAAAAACTACAGCCCGCAAAGCCGCCAAGGCCGTCCGCAAGTAGCTACCTGTCCTCCGAAGAGATCATTCCCCAGGGAGGACTCGGACGTTTGTTTTATTTGGAATTTTCCGCCGCCACAGACATTTCTTCGCAAATCTAATCTAGAATTTCTCTATCGGTTCAACTTCCCCACCGTGAAATCACCAGCGAAAAAGGCGAAGAAGAAAAAACCCGCGGCACTGGACGGAGCCAAGCCTGTCTCTGCCGCTACGTTGAAACTGCGCCTCCTGAAGAGGCTGAAGTGCACGCTGAAGTACGAAAAGCTGGCGTGGGGCACAGGCGCAAAGCTGGTGGCCGGCGTGGACGAAGTGGGCCGGGGATCGCTCTTCGGGCCGGTGGTCGCGGCGGCCGTTATCCTGGACCCGAACTATCGCATTCGCGGGCTGCGTGACTCCAAGCTGCTGGATCGCGAGACGCGCGAGAAGCTGGCGCCGCGGATCCGTGAACACGCTTTGGCTTGGGCGATCGCCGCAGTGGACGTGGCCACCATCGACCAAATCAACATTTATTGGGCGTCGAAACGCGCCATGGAGGTCGCTGTCGAAAAGCTCACGCTTATTCCCGACCACCTGCTCATCGACGCCATGCGCATTAACTTCGAGTGCGCGCAGACGCCCATCATTCACGGAGACGCTCTCTCCGCCTCGATCGCCGCCGCGTCCATCATCGCCAAAGTCGAGCGCGACGCCATGATCACGGCATGGGACCCGGTCTTTCCCGAGTACAGGCTTGCCTCCAATAAGGGCTACAGCACGCCCCATCATCTGAAGACGCTGCGTGAGAAAGGCCCCAGCCCACTGCACCGCCTGTCGTTTGCGCCGGTGTGGACGTCGTCGGCGCCGCAGGAGGTGCTGGAATTCATGCTGGAAGGTGAGGAGGCAATTAGCCCCGCGATCCCCAGAAAGTAGGGTGATTGCGCCTACCCGTTTGTCATCCGCTAATCATCTTCCAGGTCGTACGCTTCATCTCTTGCCTGCGTCCAACCTGCGCGTACGAGTAACAGCAGACCCACAGGAAGACATGCCAAATAAAAACACCAGAGTCGTCTGAGGCCACCATGAAGCGGCTCTCGCCAAAATCGAAACAAGAATGATTGTGGAATGGCATAGTGAGCCAAATCGACGTCCCTAACGGCAGGAGCATCCGGCGGTTTCGCAAACCACCAGACGTGGTCAGGGGCCCAGAATCTCTGTCCACCATGCAAATAATAGGAAAACAAACGCTGGTCGAGCAAAATCGGATTCCAGACGGTGTCCCCTTGCAGAGTCTCAAGGGTGGACTGCGAGACGTCGATGGCGGCACGCTGCTGCACACCGTACCAGAAGAACACGCCGAGGAAGGAGACATAAAAGCCCAGCGCAGCCAGAGTCAGTACCGGAGCGGCTGTCTGTAAACGGAGGCGTTTTCGTGTCGCGCCTATGCAGAGGATAAGAGGTGCAATTGCGCCGAGAAGATATCGCGGCCCCCAGGTCTCGTCCGTATAGCCCTTCTGCAGTGCATGGCCACCCACCAGACCCCCGAGGACGAGGAGAGCAAATAAAGCCAAAGCGCGACGTTTCTTTACCAAAGCAGAAAAAGCCAAGAACGAGAGCAATACAATCGGAGCGTAGACGATAAGCCCCTTGTTTGGAGAACCAAAGAAGCCGACCACCTGCAGAAGAAACGCTGTTGGCCCGCTGACTAGCCAAGTCTTGAAGAACTGACCTTGCCCCCCAATGCTCACATAGAAGAGGGAGCGTAGGGCAGAGTTCGTAAAATATACCACCAGGATGATTGCCACAGTTACGAGGAGTTTGGGCATTATCTGGCGCAGTTGCTGAAAAGAATAGCGCCAATAATAACAGCCGATGAGGAACAGGATTGCAGGTGCCAGAAACGTTCCCGATGCTTTTACCGATACCGCAACCGCACAACTGAAAGCAAATAATATAGCTTGCGGCCAGCTAGCTTTGCGATCGTTCGTTAGCCCTAAATACCCAGCCAGTAACAGCGCTAACGCCTGTTTAACTTCCAATCCAATGTAGGCGTATGGCCACAACATGGTGCAAAATCCCGCCACCAACGCCAGCAGGAAGCTCCATCCTGGTGTCGTAAGCCGCCGCAGCCAGAGAAAGAGTACCGTCACCAGCAGAGAAGTCAGGAAAACAGGTTCGAGCGAAACCGCCCAGTACCGGCTTAGGTGTCCCTTTAGATGAGCACCCAGCCACAAAAAGGGCAAATCGAACAGCGTCGTCAGCGGACCATGGCGCGGCCAATCGATATGGGAGGAAGGACCGCCTTTCATCAAGGCGACAGCATTCGCCATGATCTGGCTTCCCGCCCTAACCTCCTCGTCCACGTAACCCATACCTTCGACTGTTCCGGGGGTAAGGGCAAGGTAAATGAGAGCTATACCCCAGAAAAAATAAGCTGTCGTCCGAGGTTTCGTCATATGCAGGAGTTATATCTCCATAATAATCTAGATGGGTATACAACAGATTGCGGTATCCTGCCACGCAAAGTCGCAAGCAGTAGCGGTTACCGGAGTGATTAATGGCCAACATGTTTGTGGCTAATTGCTAGCTGCTAATTGCTTCCCGCTTGCACCAACCGACCCGCTCGCGCATCCTATCGAACATGGCTAATACAGAGACGGCAATTCTTGGCGGCGGGTGCTTCTGGTGCGTGGAGGCCGCTTTCCAGCAACTGGAAGGCGTCCAATCAGTGGTGTCCGGCTACATGGGCGGGCGCGTCCCCAACCCGACGTACGAGCAGGTTTGCAGTGGGCGCAGCGGCCACGTGGAGGTCGCCCAGATCACCTTCGATCCCGCCGTTATCAGTTACCAAGACCTGCTGGAAGTGTTTTTCACGGTGCACGATCCCACCACGCTGAACCGGCAGGGCAATGACGTAGGCGAGCAGTATCGCTCGGTCATTTTCTACCGCGACGAAGAGCAGCGCAAAACTGCGCAGGCCGTAGTGGATGAACTCACCAAGGAACGCGCTTTTGACAATCCCATTGTGACCGCGATTGAGCCGGCTTCGACCTTCTATCCTGCCGAGAACTATCATCAGGACTACTTCAAGAACCATCCCGCGCAGCCGTATTGCATGTTCGTGGTCTCGCCTAAAGTGAAGAAGATCCGCGAGAAGTTTTCGGCAAGACTCAAAGCTGGAGTGTAGAGGAGTTGCGGCAATTCTCGACCCGGATACGCCAACCACTGCGCTCTGCTTTAGAATTGAAGACACCGGACCCGCCCCTGAACGGAGACGCAACTTCCATGCCCGGCATTGACGACCTCTATCTCGACGAAGCTTTCCGCAGTCTGCGTGGGCACAAGCGTCTGGCCGATGGCGCTATCGCGCAGCTTACGGATGAGCAGTTCTTTGCCGCGCCCGATGCCGAATCCAACAGCGTCGCCGTCATCGTGAAGCACATGGCGGGCAACATGCGTTCACGCTTTACCGACTTCCTCACCAGCGACGGCGAAAAGCCCGACCGCAATCGTGACCGCGAATTTGTCATGCACAACGACGCCAAGCGCGAAGAAGTTCTCAGCTCGTGGGAGCAGAATTGGCACCTGGTTTTCGAGACGCTCAACTCGCTCCATCCCGACGACCTGGTCCGCACCGTCACGATTCGCGGCGAACCGCACTCCGTGCTGCAGGCCATTAACCGCCAGGTCGTGCACTACGCGTATCACGTGGGACAGATTGTGTATCTGGCGAAGCATTGGAAGGGCGCGAAGTGGAAGTCACTCAGCGTTCCTAAAGGCCGGAGTGAGCAGTACAACGCGGAGTTGCCGCGGAAGCGCGGAACCTAACTTCGCTTGGGAGGAGGCAGTCGTGAGAGGAAAATTTTCCGGCTGGATCGTGTTCCTTGCGGTTCTTCTGCTCCTTAGCTTCGCCGCCACGCCCAGCTTCAAATATTCCCGAGCGGCAGATCTTAGTATGATCGCGGTGCGCTTCTCGCTGGTGATCTTACTGTCCGTATTGGTGGTGCGCGAAAAATGGACGCATCGTGACGATGCCGATGATCCGCAAAACAAGTCCGGCGCAAACGACACCATTCTGCAACGGCTACGGCGCTGGTATTACGACGATCCTAAGGCTCCCAACTGAATCGAGCGACAGTCCGCCGCCAGCCCGGTGCATCCAATCGGTCGTTGCTGTCCTGATTCGCTGGAATCAGGACAGCAACAAGCGGTCCCGTCCTCATCGCCCTTCCTTAAGCGTGTTAAACTTGCTGGTTTGCCCACCGCTTCTTATTCTCACTGGGCTGACGTACGCTGGGTTCCCCACCGGCTGCTGTTGCGGACAGGGTGGGAACCAAGCCGAAAGCCATCCTCATGTCGAATACCATGCTTGCCGTCGTTAAGGCCACGCCCGCACCGGGCATTGAAATCCGCGAAGTACCCAAGCCGCCGTTTGGCCGGACCGATGTACTGGTCAAGGTCAAGATGGCATCCATCTGCGGCACCGACCTGCACATTTATCAATGGAACCAGTGGGCGCAACGCCGAATTCATCCGCCGCTGATTCCCGGCCATGAATTTTGCGGCACGGTCGAGGCGGTCGGCGACGAAGTGACCAGCGTGCAGCCGGGCGACTTCGTCTCCGCCGAAATGCACGTGGCGTGCGGCAAGTGCCTGCAATGCCGCATCGGCGAAGCGCACATCTGCCAGCATGTGAAGATCATCGGCGTGGACACCAACGGCGCCTTCGCCGAATACGTTGTCATTCCCGAGTCCAATATCTGGAAGCTCGATCCTTCTATCCTACCGGAGTACGCGTCCATCCTCGATCCGCTGGGCAACGCGGTGCACACCGTGCTGGCCGGCGACATCGCCGCCAAGAGCGTGGCCATCACCGGCTGCGGGCCTATCGGGCTATTCTCCATTGCCGTGGCGCGCGCCTGCGGTGCCACCCAGATTTTCGCAATCGAAGTGAACGAGCATCGCCGCAAGATCGCCCAGAAGATGAAGCCTGACTTCGTTCTCGATCCTACGAAGGACGACGTGTACCAGATCGTGATGGACAACACCGGCGGCACCGGTGTCGATGTCGTGCTGGAGATGGCCGGACGTACCGAAGCCATCCGGACAGCATTTAAAATTTTGCGCCTCGGCGGCCGCGTTTCCCTGCTCGGGATTCCATCCAAACCAGTCGAAATGAATCTCGCAGAAGAAGTCATCTTCAAGGGCGCAACCGTGCAGGGCATCAACGGGCGCCGCATGTATCAGACGTGGTATCAGATGACAGCGTTGCTGAAGGCCAATAAACTCGACCTGCATCCGGTCATTACCGATCGCATCGCGATGAAGGATTTCGCGTCAGGCATGGAGCGCCTGAAAACCGGCGAGGCCAGCAAGATACTGGTGTATCCCAACGGGACGAAGTGAGGGCGAAGAACCGCAATTAACTGCCAAACCAACCGGACCTAGGCGAATTCCAGTCGCTTGAGCTTGATTCGGCTGGTGCGAAGGTGCGCAAGATCGTAGTGCGCCTGCTGCGTGAGCCAGCTTTCGGCGCTGCCGCCGAAGACCTGCGACAGCCTCACGGCCATTTCGGGAGAAATCCCGCGCTTTCCGTTTACCAGTTCCGAGAGTGTAGTGCGCGTGACTCCGAGCGCGGCGGCGGCATCCGTGATGGTTAAGCCCAAAGGCTCAATGCACTGGCGCAACACCACACCGCCGGGGTGGGGTGGATTCTTCATAGGCATGCCGGGTCTCCTTATCAGTGGTAATCGAGATAATCGACGTCTAGAACGTCGCGTTCGGCGAAACGGAAAACCACCCGCCAGTTGGCGCGGACCGTTACCGTCCAGAAGCCTCTCAACTCGCCCTTTAGGGGGTGCAGCCGGAAACCCGGCAAGTCCATGTCCGCTGCCGTACTCGCAGAGTCGAGCCGCGTGAGAATGTCGCGCAGCTTCACAACGTGCTCAGCAATCACGCCGCGCGGGTCATCGTCCTCATAAAGCCGCTTTAGCCCCTTGTGGCGGATTGAGCGGATCATTTCGTATCGTAATGCGTTACGTTACGGATGTCAAAAAGGGACCACACGACTCAGGTTTTTGTCGACCGCCATAGCGCCGATCGAGTAGACTGACTTCTCTTCCCGCCAGACGTGAAATCGTTTCCGCAGATACCGGTTTCGCTCGTCTCTGATTGTTCTTCAGGAAAGTGGTCCCGCCGCCCTAAAATGCTCCGCCGCCGCCGCCGCCGAAGCCGCCACCGCTGAAGCCTCCGCCGCCCCCGCCGCCACCCCATCCCGAGCCGCCACTGCTGGCACGCGGCGCAGCCACGAAGGCCTGATGCGCATCCATCGCCATGGCGTGCATGGAGCCAGCGAAAAAGATTGGATTGAAGCCCACATAGGGCGTCGGTCCCACGTACCACGTGGGCTGGTTCTGGGTGATTCCCTGGAAGGCCTTGGCCCAGCGATTTTCGATCCCGAGGGCCATGGCGTAAGGCAGAAATTTCTCGAAGGTGCCGGGCGGCATGCGTTTCAGGCGGTCGGCGTCCACGCGATTGATGAACTCCTGGAAGCCGAGGATCTCGACCTTGGTGCGCACGCCCTTCAGCGACTTCGCCGTCATGATGCGCGCGAACAGGATGATGATGATCACCGCGAGGATTCCCGCCGCAATCAGCATCCCCGCAGAATCGAACATCGACCCCCAGCCCAGGACTTGCGCCAGCACAAACGGCGCTGCGGTAAACAAGATTCCGGCCAGCACATAGGCGTGCGCCGAGTCGGGATCGACCGAATACATTCCCTTGCTCTTCAGCTCCGCAAGAATGTCACTCTTCATGGTCGGAATGGCGACATAGAACTGGTTCTTCAGGTCTGACAAGCTAACCTGCTCTAAGGCGGCAGTGGGCGCAGCGCTTTGCAAAAGGGCCGCGCTTTGAGCTGAGACCGCGCCCAGGTTTCCCCGCTGGAGCCGGGCAAGAGCATCCTGCAAGTCAGAAGCCAGCGCGGTCCCGCCGCCGCTGAACATGTGGTTTAGCATCACGCGCTCGTGGGCGGCAAGTGAACTCCAGGTGCCAGGTGGCTTCAAAGAATGGAACGTGTAATCGCGATGACTGAACAGCAACACCTTCGACTCCGTCTCCTCAATCTTGAGATAGCCCTTCACCGCCAGGTCCACCATGGTGCAGGTGATATCGCGAGGACGAACCTCATCGTCGATCAGCGAGCCGACCTCGGCGGGCGTCATATCTTTCGGAGGCTCGTACATCGGCGCAACTGAGATGTCCGCCTTGGGATCGCGGCCCTTTGTCCACCAGAAGAAGAACATCACGATGAACGCCCAAAGCGGCAGCAGCACAATCGGATTGCTGCGCAAAAACCACATCGCCTGGGTCAACTTGCTGGGTTGCGTCAGCACGCCTTTGCTGATGAACACGTCGGCGGTCAGGCCGCCACGCATGGGGAGCGGATTGTTGGCCTCGATCATCACGGTGTTGTTGCGGACTTCGACGGTGGCATCCTGCTCCTGCGATCCGTATTCGCCGGCAAAGGCTTGCGCGCGCAGGTTACCGGCGGCGTTCGCCGGGAAGGTGATCGACGCTGCGGCGCTCTCAATCGGCACCGGCCAGTCGTTGCCCGTCACGTTCCAGTAAAGCTCGTCGTGGCCGTCGAACCAGCGCACTGCATTGGTCACCTTGTAGCTGATGATCACGCTGCGTGTGGCGTCCACTGCGTCGGGAATGTAGATTTTGAGATGGCGGTAGCCGTTCTGGGTGCTGGAGTCGTACTTCAGCTTGTGGCCGCTGCCATCGAGAACGCCGGTGACTTTGAGGAACAGTGTGTAGTTGGTGCCGTGCGGGCCCGGGTATTCGACAGGAATGTCGCGATAGATGCCGTGATATTCGCCGTCAAAGACAAGGGTAAGGTGCTCGTTGACGGTGGTCTCCCCGTTCGGAGCAACGTACATGTGGCTCTCGAAGCGGGCAATGCGCCAGTCGCGGGCGGACGCGGGAATCACCAGCGCAAGGCAGAACAGTAGCGCGAGGATGAAGCGGCCACACCCAATCTCACACTTGTCCGTCTTGAAACAAGAATTATTCATTGGAGCAAGGCCTTGTGCGTTCCCCGAGCGAAGAGCGAACAGCGAAGAGCGGCCTCTTTCAAAACTTCACCGCGACCGGTTCGCGCTGCGCCGGCTCAGTGATGTCGAAGAACTGTTTCTGCTGAATGTGGAACATACCAGCCACGATGTTGGTCGGAAAGGTCTGGATTTTGGTATTCAGGTCGCGCACCACTGCGTTGTAATAACGCCGCGCATTCTGGATGGCGTCTTCCAGTCCGCTGAGCGAACCTTGCAGCGACATGAACTCCTGATTTGCCTGCAATTGCGGATAGGCCTCGGCCACCGCCAGCAGCCCGCGCAAGGCGTAGGTGAGCTGGCCTTCGGCCTCGCTCTTCTCCGCCGGCGTGCTCGCAGCCATGGCCACGCTGCGAAATTTGGCGACGTTCTCGAACGTGCCCTTTTCGTGGGCGGCATAGCCCTTCACGGTTTCCACCAGGTTGGGGATCAGGTCGTAGCGGCGCTTCAGTTGCACATCAATATCGGCCCAGGCATTATCGGCGCGGACCCTCAACTGCACCAGGCTGTTGTAAATGCCGATCAGCGCGAACGCGATGACGGCCAGAATGGCGATAACAATAATGATGGGAATCATGCCGTTTTCCTCCCGGCGGGGTTTTCGGCAAGCAGCGTTCTGCGCCTGCCCAAGGTTGAACGTTCAACAGCAGGGCTCGTGCGGAAGTTATCACATCGCAGAAGGCGGAAGCAATTCGCAGGGTGGCGCCAAACCAGCGTGCCATGCATCCCCGAGTGGCACCCGCGACGGGATAGAATATTCCTTCTTATCCTGGAGGCCTTTATGGCAACCGCGACTACTCGCACCAATCCCCTGTCCTACCTCACCGATCAACTCAACGAACTGAAGCAGAAGGGCACCTACTTTAAGCTGCGCGTGCTCGACGACGAGCAGGCGCCGGTGTGTACCTTTGATGGCAAGAAGGTCATCAACCTCGCGTCCAATAACTACCTTGGCCTGACGACGCATCCCAAGCTGCGCGAAGCCGCGCTGGAGGCCACCAGGAAGTACGGCGTTGGATCGGGCGCGGTGCGCACCATTGCCGGCACCATGAAGATCCACATGGAGCTGGAGGAAAAGATTGCGCGCTTCAAGAACGTCGAAGCCTGCGTGGTTTTTCAGTCGGGATTCACGGCGAATGCGGGCACGGTTTCGGCGTTGCTCGGCAAAGAGGATTTCATCGTATCCGATGAGCTGAACCACGCCAGCATCATCGACGGCGCGCGCCTATCACGCGCCAAAATAAAAGTCTTCCGCCACAAGGACGCCGCCCATGCCGAAGAGTTGCTGAACGAGATCAAGAATGAGCCTGGCCGCAAGCTGGTGATCACCGACGGCGTCTTCTCCATGGACGGCGACATCGGCGCGCTACCGCAACTGGTCCAGTTGGCCGAAAAATACGGCGCCATCATGATGGTGGACGACGCCCACGCCTCCGGCGTGTTGGGCCGCAACGGCCGCGGTACCGTCGATCACTTCAAGCTTCACGGCCGGGTCGACGTGCAGGTGGGCACGCTGTCGAAGGCCATCGGCGCGCTCGGCGGCTATGTCTGCGGCACACGCGATCTCATCGAGTTCCTCTACCATCGCGGACGGCCATTCCTGTTCTCCACCTCGCATCCGCCGTCGGTCGCGGCCAGCTGCATCGCCGCCTTCGACGTGCTGGAGCAGCAGCCCGAGCGCATCGAGCAACTCTGGGAGAACACGCGCTACTGGAAAAAGGAACTGGGCGCCCTGGGCTTCAACATCGGCGGCGTGAACACACCGGCCAGCGAAACGCCGATCACGCCCATCATCGTTGGCGACGGCCGCCTCACCATGGACTTCTCGCGCGAGCTGTTCAAAGAGGGAGTGATGGGCACGGGAATTGCGTTCCCCACCGTGCCCGAGGGCAAGGCGCGCATCCGCACCATCATGACCGCGACCCACACCAAAGAAGAGCTCGACCAAGCGCTCGATGTCCTGAAGCGCGTCGGCAAGCGCATGGGCATACTCGGGTGATGGTGAGGGCAGTTGTTGATGCTTGAGTTGCGATCTGTTCGAATTGTCGTTGTTTATGGGATTGTCATCACGAGCGGATGTTAGTCCGCGAGGGATCTGCTCTTAATGGTGCTTGCGATGCACAGGAAAGCAGATGCCTCGCTTCGCTCGTCATGACAACTCGATGGGCTAGGTTTGAAGGGGCGCACTTTAGGGGCGCCATCGAGACCGCGATGAGCTCGGCTCTGGCCGTGCCGTATCTGTTTTGAAGGGGCACACTTTTAACCGTGCCGTACATTTTTGAAGGGGCGCACCTTCAGAGGTGCCGTATCCGTTTTGAAGGGGCACGGCCTCACAGGCCGTCGAAACTGTCAGATTCACCGATGTTTTGAAGGGGCACGGCTTCAGCCGTGCCGTAAAGGTTCACGATGAGCTCGGCTTTAGCCGCTGAGGGAACTCGCCGTTCGGACCACCATCCGCTCCGGCTGAAGCCCGATCCTTCTTTGCCAGTCAACGGCGCAGCTAAAGCTGCGCCCCTTCAAGAACTGACCATCGGCAGCCTTCCCCTCCGCTGGAACTGGGGGATTCTTGTCCCACTGGCCTTCGTGGCCGCGGTCGTCGCTGCCCCTTACTTTTTGACCCACGGCTTCCTGGCGATCGGGCTGGCACTGGAGCGCGGCTTTGCTATCGTCTGCCACCAGCGGCCCGAACGCTCTTTCTGGATGTTCGGCGCCGAAGTGGCTGTCTGCTCCCGCTGTCTGGGAATTTATCTGGGAGCGGCCATCGGCCTGCTGTTTCGCACCTCGCGCCGGATTGCGCTGCGGCTTCTGATTGCCGCGGCCGCGCTCAATCTTCTCGACGCGGGCACGGAATTGGCTGGCCTGCACGGCAACTGGCTGGCAATCCGATTTGTTTTCGGATTGCTGTTGGGCGGCACGGCCGCGCTGCTGATTTCATCTGCAGCCGCCCCAAATGCGAGAGAAGTGCGCCTGTAGGTGCGGAAAACGCCCTCCGATGATCTAGCGGCAATAATGTCTTTATGAATTGTCATTACGAGCGCCCGGGTTGGGCGCGAGGAATCTGCTCTTCTCAGACACACGCAACAGCAGATCCTTCGCTCCCCCACCCCAGGGAGTGCAAAACCGGCACTCGCCGGGGACCCCGGCTGCGCTCGTGATGACAACTTCCGATGAAAAAGTTGCCCGCTATACCCGTCCGCAAATCACCTAATCAAGGCGTTCCGCTGCTGCTCTCAGAGCCCTGTCCAGCCTTTGGCTCGAACAGTTGCAGATTTTCCTTCTTCCAGGTCATGGCGTCGTGAATGCGGTTGTAGCCGCTGGGATGGTCGAAGAAGATGTACTCTTCGATGGGGCCGGGATGCATCTTGCGATACTCGCCCAAATGAATCGCCGCCTGCGCGAAACCGTCAGGCTGGCGCGCAGCATTCAGGCCAAACATGTCGGCTTCATGCTCGGTGGTGCGAATGTGAGTGTTGAGCAGAGGCGTGGCCACGAACCCGATTATGGAGAGCAGCAGGATGACCAGCGGCACGACGGCGATATCGCCGATACCGCGGATTTGCCACTTCTCTCCCCAACGTTGCAATGACCACCGCAGCGACCAGTTCAAAAATGCAAAACTGATCACGATCATCACCGAGAAAAACAGTAGGTCTTTAGGAATGTGGTTGAGCACATAGTGCCCCATCTCATGGCCCATCACCGCCTCGATCTCTTCCGGCGAACCGCGGCGCAATAGGTTGTCATTCAACGTGACGCGCAGGGTATTGCCAAAGCCGCTGACGTTGGCGCTCATGCGCGTCGTCTGCTTCGAGGCATCCATCTCCCAGACATCTTTCGCGGGAATTCCATTCGCCCGCGCCATGCTGAGAATGGGCGCCGTCACCTTGGGATCGTCCAGGCGAGTGACCTTGTTGAAGACAGGCACGATGAACACGGGCACGATCATCGCAAAGAAGACCAAAAATAGCGAGGTCACGATCGCTCCCCAAATCCACCAGGTGCGCGGCAAACGGCGCACAATTCCGAACAGCAACATCGCCAGTATCCCGCCGAGAACAATACCGATCATCAGGCCTTTGGTCTGGTCCCACGCCCACGGCCCGAAGGTCTGCGTGGCCAGCCCGTACTGGTGCTCGCGGGTGTAGCCTTCATAGATTGCCAGTGGCGCGCCCAGGATGAACGTGACCACCATATATTCGGCCCAGTAGATGAAGGTCTGCAGTGGTTTGAAACGCGTAATGCGCTCGGCCAGATCGCGCATTCGCGCCGACCAGCGAAGGTTCAGCAGCAACAGCGCGATCACCGCCCCATATAAGAAGTCCCACAGAATCAGCCAATAGCCGCCTTCGAAGTAGGCATCGCTGCGACCGCGCGCGCTGGCGGGTATGGTCGCCATGTAAGCGTCGGTGGCCGCGTCCACATTGAAGTTAGGAGACGGCTGCGCTGCGGCAGGCACGGTCGTCACCGACGGCATTTCGTTGGCCGCGTTGCTCCCGGCTGGCGGCGTCGATTGCGCCGATGCGATTCCCAGACCCAGGCCAAACAGAATTATGAGGAAGAACGGAGCGCACTTCGCCCGCATGGCGGAAAGCATAATAAAAATTACCTCGCTGAGAGTTGACAGGAGTATATACGGGCGCGCGCCGCGGATTGTTTCAAGGGAACCAGGGCCAAGAGGGTGCTCAAGGAACCCGATCCTTGCTTGACCGACGAAGGGCAATCACTGGAGCGTATAGTCGGCGATGGCTACTCCGCTCGTGATGCATCCTGCCGCCGCCGGTAATCGTTATGGTCTGCGGTGAGGGATAAGCTCCCGCCGGCGGCGAAAACATTGGCGTCGGCGCCGGTGTCGTCCCCATTCCCGAACCATAACCTCCGCAACCCAGACTTGTCAGGAGCAGCAACGCGCAAAAGAAATGTCAGAAGCTGGTGATGTGGAGGGCCGTTGGCGCCTGTAGCGTAACCTATTGATGCAAAAGGGTGAAGCGAACGATAGCTAGCCGACATCTAATTCCACAGAGGGTCTCAGGCACAACTGGATTGGGCGCCATTCGGTTTCGGATGGTTACTGGCGTTTGGTGGCGAGCAAAATAACTCTTTCGACGGCGGGTCGAATCATGATAAAATCTATAAGTTTATACGTGCGTTTGAACCGCCGTACCATTCCCGCCGCGATGTACACGACAGAAGAGCGCCTCTCAACTGGCGCAAATTAGAGGATATTCCGCTTTGGCTCTTGAAGATAAGTTTGATGACATCAAAAAATTGATCGATGCGGGAAAAGAGAAGGGTTACCTCACTTACAACGAGGTCAACGACCTGATCCCGCATGATGTGCATTCTCCCGACGACCTCGAGGACCTGCTGACCACCATCGGCACGCAGGGAATCGATGTACTCGAAAGCCCCAAGCTCCCAGGTTCGCTCGACAAGAAATTCGATCCCGAACTGGAAGCCGGCGAGGACGTTGAGCTCGATCTGACCCCGGGCGCACTGGAGAAAACCAACGACCCGGTCCGCATGTATTTACGCGAGATGGGCACCGTCCCGCTGCTCACCCGTGAGGGCGAAGTTGAAATCGCCAAGCGCATCGAGCGCGGGCAACTGCGGGTATTGAAAGCGCTGTCCCGCTCCGCCATCGTAATTCGCGAAATCGTCGCCATCGGCGAGGACTTGAAGCGCGGTGTGCGCTCCATCAAGGAAATCGTCCTCTTCGACGAAGAGGAGATCACCGAAGAGGTGGTGCAGAATCGCCTGAAGGACATTACCGGCAGAATCGACGAGTTGTCCAAGCACTACAAGAAATCGACGCAGCTGATCGAACGGCTGACCGGCATCCCGCAGAAGAAACGCCCCAAAGAGCACCGCCGCTACCGTTGGGCGCTGGGACGCGAGCAGGTTGCGCTGTCGAAGGTCATTCGCAAGCTGGGCTTCACCAACAATGAACGGAAACGCCTGATTGATCGCGTCAACAAGACCGTCGACAGCATGCGCGGGCTCGACAAGCAGGCGATGAACTTCGAGAAGCGCGCCGAGCAGACGCGCGCCGAAGAAGCCAGAAAAGAACTGCGTAAGCAGGTGCGGCAGATACGCGCCGACCTGGAGCGCATGGAGCACGATGCCGGCGCCAACTTCGCCGAGCTGAAGCGCACCCAGCGCGAAATCGTGCAGGGCGACGTCGATGCCGAGTACGCCAAGCGCGAGCTGATTGAAGCCAACCTGCGCCTGGTGGTATCCATCGCCAAAAAGTACACCAATCGCGGCTTGCAATTCCTCGACCTGATTCAGGAGGGCAACATCGGCTTGATGAAGGCGGTGGACAAGTTCGAATACCGCCGCGGCTACAAGTTCTCGACCTATGCGACGTGGTGGATCCGCCAGGCCATCACTCGCGCCATCGCCGATCAGGCGCGCACCATCCGTATTCCGGTGCACATGATCGAGACCATCAACAAGTTGATCCGCACTTCGCGGCAGCTGGTGCAGGAACTGGGCCGCGAGCCGACCTCGGAAGAGATCGCCAAGCGCATGGACATTCCGGTGGCCAAGGTGCGCAAGGTGCTCAAGATCGCGCAGGAACCGATTTCGCTGGAGACGCCCATCGGCGAAGAAGAAGATTCGCATCTCGGCGACTTCATCGAGGACCGCGCCGTGGTTTCGCCGGCGGAAGCGGTGATCAACGTCAACCTCAAGGAGCAGACGGCGCAGGTGCTGCGCACGCTGACTCCTCGCGAGGAGAAGGTGATCAAGATGCGCTTCGGCCTGGAGGACGGCTCCGAGCACACCCTCGAAGAGGTGGGCCAGTCGTTCGCCGTGACCCGCGAACGCATCCGCCAAATCGAGGCGAAAGCGCTGCGCAAGCTGCGTCATCCGTCGCGCTCGCGCAAGCTGCGGGCATTCATGGACGGGGTGCACGACTAAACAGTTGTCAGTTAAGACGGCCGGCCGCGTGGACGAGGTAGAACGAACCTTCTGGGCCTGCCCTGAGCGGAAGTCGAAGGTTCGCGTTACCACCGGTGGAAGAGCCGGCCTTCAGGCCTGCGTAACGGACAACAAAATACACCGGGGCTTCAGCCCCGCGGGTAGAGCGAACCTTCTGGGCCTGCCCTGAGCGCAGTCGAAGGGTTCGCGTCACGACCGGTGGAAGAGCCGGCCTTCAGGCCGGCGTAACGGACAACAAAATACACCGGGGCTTCAGCCCCGGACGGGACGCGAGGAGCGTCCCGTTTTTCTTTTGAGCGGCTCGTGCGACGTGAGCGACTCATCCGACGGTCAGCAACTCATCCGACTTGAGCCACTCATACGACGTGAGCTTTGTATCAGGGCACGACTTCTAAAGCTTCTGGCTGAGTGTCTCATCGGTTTCGGCATTCCCGCTGATGACGTGGGGAAGCTGGTTGCGCCGTTGAGAAAACTACATGAACTGCGATCCAAATTGAAGGGGCATGCGTCGGGCAACGATGCCCTATCCATTAAACAGCAAGTCCTGCTTGATTACGGTAGTTACGCCAAACATTTTCGGGCACTCTGCGAGCAATGCGATCTATCCATTCGACGCATCAGTGAAGAGCTCAAGCGATTTGTTTAACCGGAAGTCTTCTTCGTGCCTGACTGGGGCCGTCCCCGAAACAAACGCCGGGAGCCGCCAGAGTTCACGCCTATGTCAAGCACTTCCTCTCACGCGCATATCTGAGGAGTGACGACGTATGGATCGAGGACAAGTCATGGAAGAAGGTATGGCGTCAAGATTACGACGACTATGCCGCGCGATCGACGAGTTGGGAACAGAAGGGCAGTAACTTGCTTGCAAATGTGGTGGTGGCGTTGAACGAGTACGCCGATGCGGTCAGAAAGCACCTCAATCCTGACTATTTCTTTCTCCAAGGAAAGTTCACGTTGTACGACTCAATGGACGTAACTAATGAACTCGAACCAATTCACTACATGCCTCAACGGTATAGGCCGATTGAGAGTTAATGTCATAGTGAATTAAGAGCCTGGTGCGCTAGGACCTTCCCGAGCCCAGGTTCGCGTCCAAAATAAGGACGCGAACCCCTTCGACTGCGCTCAGGGCGGGCTCAGGGCAGGCCCTGGGGCACCAGGCTGACTACGCCGCCGATTGCACGGCTCTCTTATATGCGGGGGCGAACACCTCCCGGGCAAATTGCGAGAATGTAACTTTGCCGGTGCGTTTTTGTTCGCCTTTGAATTGCTGGATTCTGGGGTATTGCCTCTTCCATTTCAACCAGCAGCGCTGCCATCTCCGGCGACATTCCGCTCTGGCTCATTGCGGCCTTCAACTTGTCGCCCGGGATGGTGACCACGCGAATTTGTCTGCCGATGGCCTGGCCGGCGATGCGAGCCCACTCGTCCAACGAAATCTCCTGCGGGCCCACGATATCGACCACGTGATGGCCGTCGATCGGTTTGAGCAGAAACTCAGCGGCAACCTCAGCGATGTCCTGCGTCGCAATGATCGGCGCTTTCACCGATCCCTGGAGCGTCGTGTAGATGGCCCCCTGCGCGATGATCGTCGGCAGCGAGAAAAACACGTTCTCCATGAACTCGTTTGGGCGCAGCGAGACGATGTTCTTCCCGGCGGCGCGGAACTTCTCTTCCGTCTCGTAGTGTCCAACAATCGGCCCCGTGCCACTGGGCAGGAATGCTCCTGCACTCGAGAGATGAACCACGTGCAGATCGGGATGCTTGCGGATCACGCTGGCTCCCGCCTCGGCCATGCGGCGGGCCGTGCCCAACGGATCGTGCGAGGTCATCTCCGCAGGCGTCAGCCAGAACAGCGCGTCGGCGCCACGCACCGCCTGCTCAACAACCGCGGGATCGCCGTGCTCACCGGCGATGACCTTTGCACCGCGGCTGGCTAGATCTTTCACTTTTTCGGGATGTCGGGCTATCAGCGTGACATCCGACTTGCGGTCAAGAAGTATGTTGGCGAGTTTGCTGCCGATGTGGCCCGTAGGAGTGGTAACTGTAATCTTCATGGAATTTTCTCCTTAGCCATTTAATGATGTGCAGGCTTCGTCTCTCGCTTCAGAAAAAGGCAGCTGCTTACCTGTCAGCGATCACGTCTTCGCTTATAGCTTTTTCGAGCGCCCGCGTCGGCGTGCCGCGATGTTTCGCAAACTGAAGCGCCGAAATCCAGACGTTGGTGTCGATGACGACGATCACCCGTTAGACCGCACTCTGCGGCGCGGCTTCCCGGCACGCACTTCTTTGATGAGCCGGGGGACATCGGCCTCGGTGTAGCCCTTCGGATTGCGGCCAGCCGCATACTCGCCCAACTCCAGTGCGAGGACTATTTCAACGATTCCAGATAAGCCACCACGGCCTCGGCGTCGGCGCGATTCATCTTGTATTGCGGCATGGGCGGACGCGCCGGCTGTCCATTCGGCGCCAGCCCGGTCATGAAGAACTGCACCGCGTTCTCGTGCTTCCAGCCCGGCAGGCCAGCGATGTTGGGTGAGGTGTCGGCCCAGACTTGCATTGCGATGGTCGGCGCGAATTCCAGCTTTTTGCCTTGCAGCCACTTCCCTGGGATGAACTCTCCCTTCGCGTTCATCGGGGTATGGCAATCGCCGCACTGGCCGATGGCCTTCACCAAATACTCGCCGTGTGCGATTTGCTGATGCTTGGAACTGGTCTTGCTTTGGGCAGCAGAGCTATTGTGTGGGCTCGTCAAGACCAACAGTCCCGCCACCAACGCTAGAATCATTTGAGTTTTCATTGCTCTCCGTCGATTGCTTTGCGCAAAAGCTCGCTGCCATCGCCACGACATCTGCGCCGTCGCGTATGCGATAGCTCGGCAATTGAACATTGCTGTAGTGAGATAGCGCCGATGAACCTGGCGCAAGGTTGTGCAAGATTCTGCCGCAAGCTGCGGCTTATGTCAACGGACGAGAGCGAATGGGCGCTCCAGGAATTGAGGATGTCATTCGAGCGCAGAGACGCAAGAATTTCCGCAGGCTTCCCTGGTGCGTCGCTGCCTCCCATCCTTTCGCCAGGAGCAGGCGAAAGGATGGGTCACCGGGCAGCAGACTTCCCTATTGGGACAGATTGAAGACCGTGCCTACGGTTACGTTGTTCGTCATCGTCACCGAGCAGGTGCACGACGTTACATACGCTTCTTTATTGCAGGTATTCGGATCAGGGACCACCGGGGCACAATTGGCGGAGAAACCGCCGAATATCGATCCCGTCGCCGGACTCGCCTTAAGGGTAACGAGGGTATTCAGCGGGTAGGTTCCCGTGCACCCGGCGCCGGCGCCGCAGTTGATTACCCCATCCGGCTGATTGTTGGGATCTAAGCTCACAGTTGTTCCCGTACCTTGGCCGAATTCGTAAACGGTCAACGTGGGCAAGTTGTTTCCGCCGCCTGAAACCGCAACCGTAAAATCAGAGGTTCCCGTAATTGCCGCCCCGGTGCTCGAGGTGGCCAGGGCTGTGATCGTCGTTTCGCCAAAATCGATGGCCGTTGCCAGTCCTGCGTTATTAATGGTTGCGACGCGCACATCGCTGGAGGACCACTTCACCTGGTCGGTCATATCCTGCGTAGCCGGAGTACCCGTGAAGGTTCCTATCGCGATGTACTGTGCAGTCTCCCCTAGAGTGGCGACGATTTGGGCCCCTTTTGCAGGGATTATCGTCAACGAAGTGAGAGTGTTTGGGCCGCCGCTGCCCCCACCGCCCGTTATGTTTACCGTGAGGCTTGCCGTTCCAAGGATTGCGCCGTTACTCGCTGTGATCGTCGTGGTGCCGTTGGTTACCGCTGTAGCCAATCCCGTGGCGCTGACCGTCGCGATACTCGGGGCACTTGAAGTCCAGGTCACTTCATCGGTGACATTTTTCTGAGTTTGCGGATGTTTTCCATTGCTGAACGTCCCGATAGCCTGGAACTGCACGGTAGCTCCCACACTCGCCAGAGTCTGGGTAGCAGGCGAAACCTGGATCGAAGATATGTATGGGGTTGAAGCGCAGCCTGCAAAAAGTATCAGCAAGCAGAGTAAAAGCGAAAAAAGAAGAATGGAACGACGGCCAGTCATGGAATGATGTCCTTTCTAGAATTCTTTGGACTCGCGTACTGGGACCTTGAGCCGGCGTCGGAAAAGACACGGCCAGCATTCGTGGCTAACAATCATGACCGGGCACGTCATCGGGTAGCCGCGTGAATCTAAACGTTAATAGATGTCCACGCCATCAGGACGTGACCTTCGACACAGACCACTGTGACCTCGCTGAGCACTGGACAGAGAAGCGCCGATTCCTGCGACTGGCGGTCTGCGTTTTGTGACGGGGATTTTTCGACCGACCTCTGAGGTGGCAAAAGGCGGTGCGGGCCTCGCGCAGACGACAAGACGACAAAAGGGTGCGTTCATCGCACCCTTTTCGCGCCCGAAATTGAGCGGCTTTTACTTTTGGCCTTGTTGGAAGCGCTTGTTGACTTCGGCCCAATTCACCACGTTCCACCACTCCTTCAGGTAGTCTCCGCGGCGGTTCTGGTACTTCAGGTAATAGGCGTGCTCCCAGACGTCGTTGCCCATGACGGGATAAAAGTCCTGGCTGAGAGGGCTGTCCTGATTGGGCGTGGACATCACCAGCAGTTTGCCTCCCCGGTCGCGCACCAACCAAGTCCAACCGCTGCCGAATTGTTTCAGGCCGGCGTCGTTGAACTTCTCCTTGAAGCTGTTGAAGTCGCCGAAGGTATTCTTGATCGCGCCGGCAATAGCGCCGCTGGGCTCTCCCCCGGCGTTCGGGCCCATGATGGTCCAAAACATGGTGTGGTTCACGTGCCCACCGGCATTGTTGCGCACCGCAGTGCGAATCGCTTCGGGCACATTCTCCAGGCTCTTCACCAGTTCTTCGGCACTCAACTTCTGCAGCTCTGGAGCCTTCTCCAGCGCAGTATTCAGGTTGGTGACGTAGGCGACATGATGCTTGTCGTGGTGCAGATGCATGGTTTGTGTGTCAATGTGGGGTTCTAAGGCAGAGTAGTCGTAGGGCAGCGCAGGAACTTCGTGTGCCATGCTGATTCTTTCCTCCAGTTGGCGGTTGATGCAGGGAAACAAACTGTAGTTGCAAAAGTGCGGGCGAAGCGCGATGCCTCACCCCTGAAAGTCATTATAGTTGCTCGCGAACACTTTGGACCGCATCCTGCAAGCGAATCGCGAACCATGGCTTAACGATACTTCGCCGCCAGGGTCCGCTCTTCCGGAGTCATCTGCTGCCACAGCAGGTCACGCCGCTGCTGCGCCCATTCGCTGTTGGGATTGGCAGCCAATGCCGAACTAACCCAGCGATAGGCTTCCACGCGGTTACGGGGCACGCAAACTCCCGAGCCATACATCGAAGCCAGTTGGTTGCGAGCCATGGAGTTTTCCTTTTCCGCCGCCGTCTTCAACAGAACCAGCGCCTGCTCGCAGCTGCGCGGCACGCCTTCGCCTTTGACGTACATATCGGCCAGCCGCACCGGCGCAGTGGGGTTGCCCTTGGCGGTGGCCTTCCACAGCCATGCCGCTTCCGCGGCGGAATCACTGGCATTATCGGCTCTCACCATCTCTTCGGTGCCAGGAACTATTTTCCTGACGATGACCTCCTGGTCATCGTCTGTAGATTGCCGCGAAGGCTTCGGCCTGGCCGCCGCGGGAGTGGCCGAGCTCAGACGCTGCGGCTCAGCCAATTTCGATTTGTCCGCCGCATTCGTTGCAGGCGTGGTTTTCGCCGTTACTGCCGGGTTCTTATCAGCAGCAGTTTCGCCGGCAGCCGCGGCCGACTTTTGCGGCGCCGGCACGGCGGGTTGTGCGGCTGCTGGCTTATTCTCACTGGGCACGGGCGCGGCGCTCGCGGGCGGCGTGCCTGCAACATTTGTATTCGTCGGAATGGCAGCCGCTTCCTGCTCCGGGGTAGAGGTTGCGTCATTCGCCGCGGCACTTTGTTTCTGCGGTTGGGGCGACTCAACTTGCATGTCAGGCTTGGAGGCGGAATCCGATGACTCGGTGCTGGCTGCCATCTTGCCTAAACTGCGCATCTTCATCTTGACGACTTCGACAGGTCCGTTGTTCGTCTGATGCACCTGTGCTTGCCACTCCAATATTCCGAGCAAGCCGAACACCACGACTACGGCAGCGGCCAGGATGATCCGCCAGGTCCCGCGCCTGGGCTCATCGAACTCGGTCTCGCCGATGCCGGGCTCGTCTTCTTCCGCCGCGGCTTCCACCGACGGTGCATCGTTCAGTCCCAGGAAGGATGGACCGGCGATAGGCTGCGCCTTGCGGGCAGATGTTGCTGTCGGCGTGGACGGTTGGTTGAAATCCAGAAAGCGCGGACGATCGATTCGCTCTTCCGCCGAGTTATTGACCTCCAATCCGAGCCGCTCGCGCACATCATCGTCGGAGGCAGGAGGCGAGACTTCGGCTGTGGTAGTTGCCGCCTCGATCGGAGGGCCAGAACTACCGTTCGACGGGACCGAAGGTTTGTCTGAACCTGAAAGCTCGGACCGCAACGTGGGAGCGTCGCCCCGCATGGTCCGTTCCTCCGAATCGCGGGGCGGCGAATAGTGGAAATTCTGAACATACTCATGCAACGAAATTTCGGGTACCAACTCAGACGGCGCGCCCGCTGTCTCCGGACCCGCAGTGTCAAGCGACGTATCCTGGTCCTGGGAGGGCACCGTCAACTTGGCGGGTCGGGGAGGCTCGATCGCCAAGCCAGCGCGGTTTGACAAAGAGTCCTGTGGACTGCGCTGCCCACTCGTCTGCGGCCGAGGAACAACTTCCAAACCAGACCGGGACAGTGGCCGGGAAGAAGTGCTAGCTTCGCCGGAACCAGCTTTTTCCGCCAGCGGGCGTGTGAGACTTGCCGTGCTCTGCGCGCCTGGGGTGGTCAGAGGCCGATGAGGCAGGGGAGTGCCACACATCCCGCAATAACGGTTGCCAGTTTGGTTCTCATATCCGCACGTGCTGCAGACCACGAACCCCTCCTAACCAAGAATCCTCGCCAAACATCCTAAATGATATAGGCCTTCAAGATGAGATGAGCGTCTGGGGCTGCGGGTGGCACAGAGATGAAATCGGCGGAGGAGCGGCCCTTGTTGCGTACGAACCGTAGTCGCCAAAGCACGTCCTCCGGACTGAAGGCAATGGGCGATTTCCCCGGTTCCCCCGGTGTTATTGGCTTTTCCACCACTCAGGTATCGCTCGGGTCAACATCATGCGTATGGTGAAACGACTCCCCCACCCCTTACAATAATTTGCATTATGCGGCGGTTTTCTCCTATGCTGCAAGGCGAATAGTTGGCGAATGTACGAGTCCGGCAAACGTCAGGCGACAGGCAAGAAGCTGCCAGCACAAGCCACGCAGCAGCAGACCTGACCAAGCCAACGTCGCAGAAACCGCACTCGCAGTCCACCAAAGCCATCGGTCAGAGAGGGCCCATGTTAGCCGACGCGCGCGAAGTAATGAACATCCGCCAGGCATCGCAGTATCTGGGAGTTTCCCCCGACACACTCTACAAGTACGTCTCCGAAGAGATGATCCCGGCGTTCAAGTTGGGCAATCGCTGGAAATTCAAGAAGAGTGTCCTCGACCATTGGATGGAGGTTCAGAGCTTCCACAGCGAGGCACTGCGACCGCGCAAACTAGGAAGGCCTGCCCGCGCCCTGCTGGCTGCTGACTAAATTCCCGTAGTCAATGGCCGCTTTTTTGGACTAGTCTTCTGCTATGCCGGAGAGCGTAATCGATAGCCGACGCGATCGTCCTAAAAGCCGTGCTCTCCGCATGCTACTAAAGGGCCTGGCGTTTGTTCCGAATCTTCTATTCGCAGCCGTCGCCGGCTCGCTCCTGGCCGCTCCCATCAGCCTTCTTCTCTTTCGTATCTTTCCACCTGCCGTTGCCGCTGTTGTCCAGGATGTCACGACGCTATTGCCGGCGTTTGTCCTCGGGTATCTGGTTACGCGCAAGTTCCATTATTCTGTGGCAAGCTGGATTTGGGTCCCGGCCGTTGCCCTGTGGCTGCTGATCGTCCTTCCTGACGTGGCCAGCTACACTGGTCAGGATTGCAGCCTCTCTCGATCACAGTACTTCCTTCACGAATTCGCGTTCGACATTCGCACCAATTGCGATGAGGGATTGGCGTGGCCTCTGTACACGCTGCCCACGCTCTGTTGCATCGGCTATTCGCTGGGAGCAAAGTTCGCCGGGCGCCGCAGCCTGCCCGCTCCCGAAAAGAACCAGAATTGAAGCCCCGTCCGAAACACGGAAGTTGAAGGGCCTTCCTAAGATGGCGCAACATTCTGCAACTATTGGGCTCGTGGACCGTCGTAACTAACTGGATCTATTACACAAGCGATGGAACTAAAATTGCAGGCAACAATGTGAAGTTTGGTTGTGCGTGGGAATTCCCCAGATTGAACCCCCGGAGGAAACATGCGACAAAGAACCCTGCTTACCATGGTTGCTCTGTTATCGGTGTTGCTGGTTGGAGCGCCAATGGCCTTTGCTGGCGTTAACCTTCTTACTAACGGCAGCTTCGAAACCGGCGACTTCACAGGCTGGAACACAGGCGGCAATTTCGAAGACACCGAAGTCGTGTCTGGTCCGTTTTATGTTTACACCGCAGCCCAAGACGGCAACTTCTACGGTGTCCTAGGCCCAGTGGGCAGCGATGGCAACATCAGCCAGACGTTTAGCGATATCTCTGGTGCTCAATACCAGTTCAGTTTCTGGATGAACTCGGTTGGGGACGACCCCAGCGACTTCAGCGCGTTATGGGATGGTGTGCAGGTATTCGGCCAGTCCGACCCCAATACAGGGGGCGTTTGGACGCAGTTCACGTTCAATGAGACCGGAACCGGCAGCGACACCATCCAGTTCAACTTCAGGGATGACCCGGCGTACATCGCGCTCGACAACGTCGTAGTTATGCAGCAAAACACCGGTACAACTCCTGAACCAAGCAGTCTGCTGTTGCTGGGAAGTGGCTTGCTGGCCGCGGGCGGAGTGATTCGCAGAAAATTTCAGGCTAATCGCTAACCACAATATCAAGCAACGTTCTGAATTATGAGGCACCTGTAAACGTGCCTCATTTTTTTGCGGTTATGTGGGATCATCTCCGGGTGCAAAACAAAGGCTTCGAAGATCCAAAACCATGGACAATCGAAGCCTTTGATATTTGCTTTCGATCCCAATCGCGACCGTCAGGTTCGGCGGTTGAATGGGCATCGGTCAGCCGTTTGAATTAGGCCTGCTTTTTCTGCTGGTCCTTGTTCCACTGGTCCTTGTCAGACTGCGGATTCTTCTGCTGGCCACCCTGCTGCTGGCCGCCCTGCTGGTTCTGCTGGTTAGGCTGGTTTTTCTTCAAATCGTCCTGCATACCTTGCTTCTGCTGCTTGTTGTCCATATCTGACATGCTTACCTCCTTGTGAGACTACCTCTAATGAGATGGATCCTGTCGGGCGCGAGATGTCTCGAATAGATCTCGGTTGCGAAGGGTGGTTTTTCCCAGGCGAGGCAACCTTTCGCGGCGCTTAAAAAGAACAAAAAATACCTGGCGACTCGGGGCAACAATTACCGCTACAATGACTTATGCATAGCTATCGGCTGGTGAGAGACCGCTCGTCTGTTCAGGTTTATGTAGATGGAATACCCAAAGTGACGGTTGACGCGAATCAAAGGAATGAGTTGCGCAACTACATGGTTTCAACCGGCCTTACGCCCGAACAAGTCAACCACAACGTCCACGAACTCTACATAACCAATACCACGGAATTCACCACGGAACGTTAATCGGCCCACTCGCTTCAGGCAGTGGACTTGCGCGATCCGGCGATCAGCAATATCACTCCGGCCCCGCAAAGCACCGTTCCCACGGCAGGTGACAGCTTCTCATTGTGGCGGGTCGTGATGCCCACAGACGCATCCCCGATTTTAAGGTCACGGGTATGACTTATGGGAACGGGCACGATAAACGACAGAATTCCCAGCACCAGCACCAAAATCCCAATCCAAGCTAAAGGTCGCATTGATCCTCCGGTTCTGTAAGATGCAATTCCAGCTCTGGGCGAATCCATCGCTGTGTGCGCGCCAGCAATACGCTATCCTTCGGAGATGGATGTTTTCGCCCTCACCCGCAAGCTGATCGACATCGAGTCCACGACTGGCCAGGAAGCCGCCGTGGCCGAAACTCTTTGCCTTGAACTGACACAGCTCGGCTACGTGGTTGAGCGCATGCCGGTGGAGGGCGATCGCTGCAATCTTTGGGCGACGCTGCCCGGCCATCCCCAGCCCGAGTTGGTGCTTTCCACCCACATGGACACGGTGCCGCCATTTGTACCTTCGTCCGAGACCGCCGACCGCATCTATGGACGCGGCTCTTGCGACGCCAAGGGCATCATTGTGGCGCAGATTGCAGCCGCCGAGAAGTTGAAGCAGGAATCCATCCCCGTCGGCCTGCTCTTTCTGGTGGGCGAGGAGCGTGATAGCCAGGGCGCGCAGATCGCCAACCAGCAGCCGCGAGGCGCCAAGTTCCTTATCAATGGCGAGCCCACAGAGAACAAGCTGGCGGTGGCCTCGAAAGGCACGCTTCGGGTCGAGCTGGTGGCGCGCGGCAGGATGGCGCACTCGGCCTATCCTGAACTGGGCGAGTCGGCCATCGAGAAGCTGCTCGACGTGCTGGACCGCGTTCGCAAACTCGTTCTGCCCAACAATCCCAAGGCCGGCCCGTGCACCATGAACATTGGGCTAATTGAAGGAGGCCGCGCGCCCAACGTCATTCCTGACCACGCGCGGGCGCATCTGCTTTTTCGCCTGGTTGGTCCGGCGCAGCAATTACGCCAGCAGATCACGAACGCCGTTGCCGGCAAAGCCGAGGCTGAATTCAAGCTCGAGATTCCTTACATGGAGCTTGGCGCCGTCCCCGGAATCGAGACCATGGTTGCCGCATTCACCACCGATGTTCCCGCCCTGACGAACTGGGGCCAACCGCTGCTCATTGGTCCCGGCTCAATTCACGTCGCCCACACCGAAGGCGAGTACATCGAAAAACGGCAATTGCTCGAGGCGATTGATTTGCATGCGCGCATTGCCCGCGAGCTACTTTCGCAGAATCCGCGGCCGTTATAGGTCCAGCTCAGCACGCACGGGTTATTGGGTATCGCCTACCCGTCCAGCAGGCTCTCGATGTCCCGAGGTCCGTGGATAACATGGACGATCTCTACGCCGTAGCGCCTCGGCTGGTAGAAGATCAGCCAGTTCTCGAAACCCTTTACTGGCCAGCGACGAAGGCCGCGGGTCGCCGGTTTACTGAAACCGCACAGCATGCCCACTTTCGGCATCCGGGAAAGGTCTTCAAAGCTGCTTATCAGTTGGTCCAAGAAGCGCTCGGCAGTTTCCAGCCCGGCGTGTTTCTCCAGGTAATCAAGCTGCGCATTGATCTCGCGCCACGCAAGAGGGCGCACCGTAAAGCGCGGTGGCGGCGGAAAGGCCGCCGATACGGGCTCTGTCCTTTTCATATGTACTCCGCTGGATTTGAGTCGTACCGGCTTGATTTCTGTCTTTAAGAACTCTGTTCGAGGGCCCTATCAAGAGCATGACATCTAGCGTTTGGGCGGTTTGCGTTGCGCAGCGCGGGCGTGGAGCCTCTGCCGAACCGCTTCGACCATCGCTGGGGTAATCTCAACGGGATCGCCGGAGTTGATTGCGTTAAGCAGTGTCTGCTCAAGCTGCTCTTTGGCGTGACGCTTTTGGTCAGCACGCACTAACTCGCGTACATACTCGCTGGCGCTACTATAGGCACCTGCGCTGACCTGCTCCTCTACGTACTGCTTCATAGGGTCGGGAAGGGAGATGTTCATTGTCTGCATGACAAATTCCTTACCGAGTTACCGTATCATTTCATGGCAATTCTTGTCAATTGTTGGCTGGCGATTCCTGCGCATTCACCCAATGCAAACCTCAGCTTTCATAGATCCAGCTCAGCACGAATCAGATTGTCTTCCATGCTGGCGAACATCTTGAAACCATGCTTGACGCACACCGCCCTCATCTCACGATTCTCGGGAAGCATGGTGGAAACCACCCGTTTGAGTTTCTCGTCGCGAGCAAACTCGATCATCCGGCGATACAGCTCTGATCCCAAACCCTTATGCTGGGCCGTGTCAGTGGCGACCGCGGCCAGTTCGGCTTCATCCTGGCCATGCAATTTGCTGAGCCGGCCGACCGCCAGTATCTCGCCCTCACCGGCTTCGTTCTTACGTTCCGCTACCAGGGCCATCTCGCGGTTGTAGTCAATAAAGCACGCCCGGGTCAGCCGCTCGTGGGCGGTGCGCTGGGTCAGCTTTAACGGCTGGAAATAGCGCAGGTAAACGCTTCGTTCCGAGAGCCTCTTGTGGAACTCGATCATCATCGGCTCATCTTCCGGCCGGATGGGCCTGATCACCACCTCGCCCCCGTCCTTCATTTTCCAGGTTTTGACCAGGTGAAGCGGATAGGGACGAACGGCGGTGGTCGGCAGCTTGTCTTCCGTCATATCCAGGCCGTGGACCACCACCCGCGCGTCCAAGGCAAGAATGCGTTCTGGTGACGCCAGCAATGGATTGATGTCAATTTCCTTGATCCACGGCTGCTCGACGACGAGCTGGCTGAAGCGGACCAGCAAGTCTTCCAAGGCCGAAAGATCGACGGGTTTGCGCCCCCGAACCCCCTTCAAGGCTTTCAGGATTTTTGTCTGCTCCATCATGCGCAGGGCAAGGGTGGAATTCAAAGGCGGCAGAGCCAATGCACGATCTTCGAAGACCTCGACCAACTGCCCGCCGGTTCCAAACAATATGACGGGGCCGAATTGTGCATCCAGACTGCTGCCGACGATTAACTCGTAGCCATCCAGTTTCACCATGGGCTGCACCGTCACGCCTTGGAAGTGTTCGGAGCCCATTTTTTCCGTGACTGACTGCCGGATGGTTTGGAAGGCGGTCTTCACCGCGGCCGCATCGCTCAGATTCAGCTGCACCCCTCCCACATCCGTCTTGTGCGTGATAGTGAACGAGTACAGCTTAAGCACGACGGGGTAGCCGATCTCCTCCGCAGCTCGCAGCGCTTCCGCTTCGGTGACGGCTATCCGGGTATCGACCGTGGGAATGCCATAGGCGGTCAGCAACTGCTTCGATTCGTACTCGGTAAGAATGGTGCGGCCGGAGCTGCGGGCCTCCTGAATAATGTGCGCCGCCTTTCCGCGTTGCACTTCGGCCTCCTCGTGTTGGGGCAGCGAGGGAGTTTCATACAGCCCTTTCAGGTTGTAGGAATAGCGCCACATGTAGTTGAAGGCGCGCACGGCACTATCGGGAAACTGGAAGGTCGGAATGCCCGCCTGATTAAGGATCTGCTCGCCCGCCGCGACCTCAGCGCCACCCATCCAACTGGCCAGCACGGGCTTATTCAGTCCTTTGGCATACGGTTTAAGCTTCTCGGCAATCTGGGTCGGATTGGTCATGTCCTGCGGCGTCAGCACCACCAGCATGCCGTCAATGTTGGGGTCTTTGGCGGCGATTTCCAGCGACTTCGCATAACGCTCGGGTTCGGCATCGCCCAGAATGTCCACCGGATTGTTATGGCTCCACTGCGGGGGGAGAATCTTGTCGAACGCGCTTAACGTCTCGGGCGATAATTCCGCCAACTCGCCGCCGCCCGCCACCAACGCGTCGGTTGCCAGCACTCCGGGTCCACCTGCGTTGGTCACGATGCACAGCCGCTTGCCGCGAGGCCGCGGCTGTTTGGCCAAAACATCGGACATGAAAAAAATGTCGGCGATGCTGTTCACCCGCAGTACGCCACTGCGGCGGAATGCAGCCTCCAGCACGTCGTCGCTGCCGGTAAGTGAACCCGTATGCGAGGCTGCCGCTTTGGCCGCCGCAGCCGTGCGGCCCGCCTTGATCACAATCACCGGTTTGGTCAGCGAAACCTCGCGCGCCGCCGACAGGAACGACCCCGCGTCGCCAATGGATTCCATGTAAATCACGATGCTGTGGGTGCGGGGATCATTGCCGAAGTAGTCCACCAGGTCGCCCCAATTCACGTCGAGCATGGAGCCGACGGAAACGAACCCGCTGAAGCCAACATTCTCGCGCAAGCTCCAGTCCAGCACCGCCGTGCACAGTGCGCCGCTCTGGCTGATAAAAGCCACATTTCCCGGCCGCGCCACGCTGTGCGCAAACGTCGCATTAAAACCCCGGACCGGATTCATCACTCCCAGGCAATTGGGGCCAATCAGGCGCATCTTGCCGCGAATGATCTCTGAGATCTGCCGCTCCAAGTCTTTTCCGTGTTCACCGTGTTCCTTGAAGCCGGCGGAAATCACAATCGCAGCGCGGATGCCGAGGTCAACCGACTCGGCAATCAGGTCCGGCACGGTGTCGGCGGGCGTGGTGATCACCACCAGGTCCACTTTGTCAGGAAGGTCTTTGATACTGGGATACGCCTTGATACCCAGCACATTGGGCCGTTTGGAATTAACCGGGAACACGGTGCCGCCGAAAGGGCTGCTGAGCAAGTTCCACAGCACGGAACGGCCTACACTGCCCGCCCGTTCCGACGCGCCAATTACGGCGACGCTTTGCGGAAGGAACAGAGGATCGAGAGGATGGCTTTCGGAACGGTAAACATCGGAAGACGGATCGGCTTTCATAACGCTGCTTGCAGGTTTGCTGGCAGAAATCGCGCTCATGTTTTCCTCACAGGATTAAACTCCAGTTTAGCCCTGCCCTGCCGGAACGGGAAATGGCTGTCACAGAGAGTTGCGACGAAGGTTGGTGCGAAAAAGCGCTGCGCGACTCTCACTTTAACTCGGAACGAACAACGAGAATTCTGTGCCTGTGGCGCCAAATAAAGAGCTGGGACGCGAGATGGTACAATGAAGCCTCCGCGAACCAAAATCTGCGGCGATGCGACCCTTGAACGGGACCCCGACTTTTGGCACAACAGACGACAGAGACCCGCACTATCACCTACGCCGACGCCGGTGTGGACATCGAACGCTCCAATCGCACCAAGCAGCGCATCAAGTATCTTGCCCATAAGACCTTCAATCGCGGCGTGTTGAGCGAGATTGGCGGCTTTGGCGGACTCTTCTCCATTGACAAGAGAAAGTACACGGACCCAGTCCTGGTTTCGAGCGTTGACGGGGTGGGCACCAAGTTGAAGGTCGCCTTCGAAATGAACCTGCACCACACCGTCGGGGCCGACCTGGTCAACCATTGCGTGAACGACATCGCCGTACAAGGTGCTGCGCCCCTGTTCTTCATGGACTACTTCGCCACGGGCACGCTGCAGTCGGAAATCGCCGAAAAGGTGGTGGCCGGTATCGCCGACGCCTGCAAGCAAAACGGGTGTGCGCTGATTGGCGGTGAGACCGCCGAAATGCCTGGTTTTTACCCCAATGGCGAGTACGATTTGGCGGGATTTATCGTTGGTGTTGCGGACCGCGACAAACTCATCACCGGCAAAGCGGTGCAAGCCGGCGACGTGCTGATCGGTCTGCCTTCCACCGGACTGCACACCAACGGTTATGCCCTGGCCCGCAAGCTTTTCTTCAACGTGGCGCACTACACGCCCGATTCATACGTCAACGAGATCAAGGGCAAAGTCGGCACCGAGTTGATGAAGACCCACAAAAGTTACTGGCCGATCATGCGCCGCATGATTGAAGCCGATGCGGTTTCCGCGATGGCGCATATCACCGGCGGCGGCATCACCGGAAACCTGCCGCGGGTACTGCCCAAGGGCGTGGGCGCGATTGTTGAAATCAATTCCTGGCCAGTGCCGCCGATTTTCGAACACCTGCAAAAAATCGGCAACGTCCCTCAGGACGAGATGCTGCGCACCTTCAACATGGGAATCGGCATGGTCCTGGTTGTGCCCGCCAAGAAATTCAAGAAAGCGCAGGTCATCCTGGAGCGCTGCGGCGAAAAAGGCTACACCATTGGCCGCATCGTGAAGGGTGAAAAGCGCGTCACCTACCAGTAGAAGCAATTAGGCAATTAGCAACTAGCAGTTGGCAATTGCATTTGGCGACTAGCCTTTCCTAAATCGTCTTACTTGTATCAGGGCATGGCTTCAGCCGTGCCGCTAAGCGTCAACAATGACTTGGGCTTCAGCCCCTGAGCATCTGTTTTCGGCTCAAAGCCTTTGCCTTCGCCGTGTCTTCTAACAGGTCTGTTTCGTAAGGCGCAGCCTTCGGAACACTTACTGCTCCGTGGAAATCGAGAGCAATGCGAAGCTGATTTTCGCCTGGCATTTGGGGGACGCAGCGCACACGATGCGCGGCTCCTTGCGGAGAAACTGCGTATGCCACGCCTTTTGCAGAAAGAACAACTCGCATGGGTTTCGAGCTTGCATTTTCCATGAACTCCGTTCATGATTTCGGAGTTTCACGCAGGAGCCAATGAATGACTACTTTCCGCAGAGACATCCAGATTGTAATGTTAACGGTGGTTGCAGTTGTCTTGTTTGCAGGTGCAGGCCTTTGCCCAGCATCTGCACAAACCCGCTACGAGTCCGTTTACAACGGACACCGGATTATCTATCCAGAATCCAGCATCCCCTGGCCCGGCCGCCAGCACACGAACTACTTTTTCGTCGACTCGGACCAGCCGCAAGCGAATCCCGACCCGGGTGATGAAACTCCTGCGTCATTAGCTTGCGTATATAAGTTGGTAACTGGGCCGACTGGCTGCCCGATTGCCACAAGCACAACAGTGCCCACCGGTGGTATCGGGGCCATTGCCATCGTCGACGCCGGTTACTACCCGACCGCGCAGTCCGACTTGGATGCCTTTGACTCCTACTTTGGTATTCCCGCTACGACCATTACGCAGGTCTGGCCCGGCCCGATACGGCCACCCGTTTACGGGGATTGGGAGGTCGAGGAAGCATTAGATATCGAGTGGGCTCACGCCATGGCGCCGCACGCCAAGCTGTTCCTGGTCGTATCGGCCCTGTGTCAAACCCCCCAATGCGCGACCGATCCCACTTGGCAAGCGGTGCAGCTCGCCGGATATTTAGTGGCTCAGAACGGCGGCGGCGTGGTGAGCATGAGCTTTGGCGATGCGGAGATTCCTCAGGAAACTAGCTTTGATCAATACTTCACTTCCCCGGGAGTCGTCTACTTTGCAGCCTCCGGCGATTCGGGTCTTGGCGTGAGCATCTATCCGGGAGCGTCACCGAACGTTGTGGCGGTTGGAGGTACTTATTTCAACCGCGACCAAAACGGAAACTTCACCTACGAGCAGTACTACACTGGCGGCGGAGGGGGAGACATCAGTCCATACGAGTCGCGTCCCAGCTATCAGAATAGCATTGCAAGCATCGTAGGAAACCATCGCGGCTATCCTGATGTCGCTTCCGACTTTTGTTGCGCTGCCATTTACCTCCGGGGAGGCTGGGGTTCGGTCGGAGGTACTAGTTGGTCGTCTCCTACTTTTGCTGGTATCGTGAACGCGGCCGGCAGCCGACAACAGTCGTCCATGGCGCAGCTCACCACGATGTACAACGAGCTGTTCAGTCCCATCAAGTACCATGCTGATTTCAACGACATCACGATGGGTGATTCGCGTTGCAAAGTTGGTTGGGACCTGTGCACCGGCATCGGCTCCCCCAAGACCTACGCCGGCAAGTAACCAACGAGGCTCCCCGGATTGCCAGTCGATCTGGTCAAGACGCGGCCTTTGCCCGCGTCGCCCTTTTTACCTTGTCCCGGCAACTGGTAATCCGGAAGTCGAAGTATCACAGAGGTCGCGGCTCAGATGAAAAACCACTAGCTTTGCTGGACTCCCGCGAGGCACCGGCGCTTTTTCTAAACGTGTAAAAGAAATTCCGGATTGTCAGGCAGTTTGCATTCAAACTTCATCGGCTTAAAGTTGGCATCGAACTTCAGAATGAAGTTTTCTGTGCGGCTGGCAATGAAGAAATGGCCTGAGTCGCTGAACGCCATCCCGCAGCCGTTCTTGATTTTCAGGCCTGGAATTACCGACAGCGTGAAATCGCCGGCCGGCTGCGAGAGCTTCCCGCTGAGCACTTCGTTCCCCCCGCTGACGTACAAGCTGCCGTTGTGCGCCAGCAGATGCACCGGCTCGTTCACGGCATTGCTCTGCCCCAGAAATCTGCCGTCTTTGTCATAGACTTTAATGCGGCTAGCCGGCTGGTCGACAACATAGAGCGCATGGTTTGCCCACACCACACCGCGAACCGAATGCTTCTTTGGTCCTTCAGCGGAGTACTCGAGCCCCGCCGGAGCGGGCACGGGCGTGGTCGGTGACGCCAGGTTGCCAACGCTTGACGCCACAAAAGTCCCCGGCAGAAACTTCCCGTGCGCGGGAAGCGCCGCAGCCATTGCTGCGGGTGTACCCGTCTTGCCGTCCGCCGGCACCGCCAGGCGCGTGACCAGGTTTGTATCCTGGCTCGATACGTAACAGTACCCGGCACCGTCAAAGGTAAGGTCAAACGGGTGCAAAATCCCCTTGCAGCTTTCCGGAGACACGAACTTTCCGACGAATCGATAACTCGTACCCGACCCCTGATAGCAAAGCACGCTATTCTGGGTTTTATTGGCATTGACCACATACAGATAGTTTCCGAAGAGGCAGATACGGCGCAGCTCATCCAATATTATGCCCGGTGTATCTTCAAGCACGCTGGGCGTGATCTTGTTGCCGTCTTTATCGAAGGCCTGCACATTGTTTTTGTGCGGGTTGTTTTCGGGCTTGCCGCCATGCATGGTAACCAAGAGCATAATCATTTCTCCGGGCCGGAGTTTGCCAGCAGAGATTCTAACGCTAATTCCCCGATGATGGCCCCGGCATTATTCGTGGGCCCGCTAAGGAGGGGGATCCGACGCATACACCGCTTGACAGAGGCTCAATCGCGGTTGTAAGGTTCCTCAACATTAAACTTGGCCAGGCATTCCCAATCCTTCGCGCAGAATAAAAGGAGGAGCCCTGTGAGCCCCAAATTCGCATCCGCTTCAACCCTAGGCACACTGGAACCAACTGGACCCAACCGGCTTTCGTACCCACCGGCGGACCGCCAACACGGCACGCCGGCGGCCCCGCACCGCTGCTTCGCCTGGTTTTCTAGACGCGCCGTGGTTGGGCAGATTGCGCTGCTGCTCCTACTGCTGGTTGGCGCTGGCGGCCGCAGCGTGCGCGCCCAAGACGCAACCCCTAAACCCGACGACCAGAAGGTGAAGAAGGCCTTCTATTCTCCGAAAGACCGTCTACAGGCCATGCACGACGCGGCCCTGTTCGCTCCCACAACCGTTGCCACGGCCGATATCATGGCGGGCCCCGCTCAGGACAAGAAGCAATTTCAACTTCATTTCAACGACAAAGTAATCTGCGACTTCGCTACACCCGGCTCAAAAATGGGTGGCAATACGCCCAAGTTCGAGTGCAAAATCACCAGCGTCGAAAGTGTTAACGGACAAGTCCAGACCTTGACCGCTGACATGGACGAACAACCCGTCAAGGTCAAGTTCGGGGCCGACGATAATGAGGTGTATGCCGAAATCGTTTCCACGCGCCTGATGTGGGCCCTGGGATACTATGCCGACGCGTGGTTTCCAGTCCGCGTGGAGTGCCACAATTGCCCCGAGAACCCGATGTCTGGTTCGGGGGCAGCCGGGACGCGTACCTACGATCCCGCAACCATTGTGCGAAAGTTTTCCTGGAACAAAATGACCGAAGCCGGCAAGGACGAGGAAGGTTGGAGCTGGAAGGAACTCGACACCGACAATGGCCGCCCGACCTACGAAAGGGACGGCCTCAAACTGCTGGCTGCCTTCATCCAACACAGTGACAACAAGCCTCCCCAGCAGCGCCTGGTCTGCCACAAGGTGGATGTGAACACCTCAACCACACCCTACACCACGACCTGCGATAAGTCGGTGATGCTGGTGCAAGACGTGGGCGCCACCTTCGGCACCGGCGGCGCCTTCACCAGCAACGACTCGGCAAAAATGAATCTTAAAGGATGGTCTAACCAGAAGCTCTGGAGCAAAGTTGGTACCGACGGCTCTCCCAAGCAATGCGAAGCCATACTGCACAAGAGTTTGACCGCTAAGGATGGCCTGGACAATCCCCAGATCAGCGAAGACGGGAGACGGTTCGATGCCGGGCTGATGTGTCAGCTCACCGACCAACAGATCCTGGATCTCTTCAAGGCTTCGCGCGCATCCGCGATGCCCGAATATCACAACAAAGATGGCAGCTTCAAAACCGGCTTCGATGAAGCTTCTATCGAGCAGCAATGGGTGCAGGCCTTCAAGAACAAGCGCGAACAACTGGCGGCCGGGCGTTGCCAGTGGAAGGAAAAGCCGGCCGATCTGACCGTAATCGACAATCCGGCAGGCTTGGCGACCGTGCCCAATTACTGCACGGCCAAACCCTTTTGACGGCGCGAACGCGGCCATCACAACAGGAACTTGCGGTCGTCAAACCAGCCCGAACTCTGGGTGGGGACTTGAACACACATTACGTCGTAAAAATCGAGATTGGGGAGTTTTCTTTGCCAATCGTGTTTCGGACGGCGTGGCTCAATTGACGTTTGCTCAACACCCCACCTAACATGTCTCAATGTCCACGCCGTCTCAACTGGTTGGGCAGAGAATTTCCCATTACCGCATCCTGGGCAGGATCGGTGGTGGCGGCATGGGCGTGGTATATGAGGCGGAGGACCTTAAGCTCGGACGCCACGTTGCCCTAAAGTTCCTGCCTGACGAATTCGCCCACGACCCGCAGGCCCTCAGCCGTTTTCAGCGCGAGGCCAAAGCTGCGTCTTCGCTGAACCACCCCAACATTTGCACGATCCATGAAATCGACGAAGTCGATGGGCGGGCTTTCATCGCCATGGAACTGCTGGAGGGGGTGACGCTGACGCACCGCATCGCCGGAAGGGGCCTCGAAGCTGACGTCTTGTTGGGCTTGGCCATCGAAGTTGCCGATGCGCTCGATGCCGCTCACGCCAAAGGAATCGTCCATCGCGATATCAAACCCGCCAATATCTTCGTCACCACACGCGGTCATGCCAAGATTCTCGATTTCGGACTGGCCAAGCTCTCCCCCGCAGACGCTCGCGTGGGCGAGGAAATGATGACCGAAGCGAACCCCTCACCTGGTGCAGGGCACCTCACTGACTCCGGTGCAACTCCCGGAACCGTGGCCTATATGTCGCCGGAGCAGATACGCGGAATGGAACTGGATGTCCGCACCGATTTGTTCTCCTTTGGAGTGGTGCTCTACGAGATGGCGACGGGAGCATTGCCGTTTCGTGGTAACACCACCGGGTTGCTCTTCGACGCGATTCTGAACCGGCCTCCAATACCCCCGACACGCCTTAACCCGGACCTTTCACTCAACCTCGAAAACATCATCAGCAAGGCATTGGAGAAGGACTGCGTCCTGCGCTACCAGCATGCCTCGGACATGCGGGCCGACCTGCAGCGATTAAAACGCAACGTCGAATCGGCAGTTGCGTCGCACCCAGCGATGGCACAACCGCCGCAGGCCGCCGGCGCTGAGCATCGTTCCATAGCTGTGCTGCCTTTTACCAACATGAGCTCCGATCCGGAAAATGAGTTCTTCGCAGATGGCATTACCGAAGAGATTATCAACGCTCTTGCCCAGATCGAAGGGGTTCGCGTGGTGGCGCGCACTTCCGCATTCTCGTTCAAAGGCAAGCAGATCAATCTGCGGACCGTCGGTGAATCCTTGAAGGTAACAACGGTGCTTGAGGGCAGCGTCCGCAAGTCGGGCGACCGTGTCCGCATCATGGCTCAACTGATTAGCGTCAGCGACGGCTACCACTTATGGTCTGAGCGTTACGATCGCGAACTGAAAGATATCTTTGACTTGCAGGACGAAATCGCCAGGACCATTGCAAACCGATTGAAGGTCTCACTCGCGCCTGAGCAAGAGAAGCCCCTGGTCAGAGCCGGCACCAAGAACCTGGAAGCTTATCAGCTCTACCTCAAAGGCCGCTTTCATTGGAACAAGCGAACCCCCGACGGAATGCTGAAAGCCATTGAATATTTTCAGCAGGCCATCGCGGAAGACCCCGCCTATGCGCTCGCCTATACCGGATTGGCTGACGCCTACAACTTGGCGTCATTCCTGAACACGTTTCCCCCCCGGGAAGTGGTGCCGAAGGCAAAGGCGGCAGCTGCCCAGGCCTTGGAGATACATAACAGTATGGCTGAGGCTTACGTTTCGCTCGCCTATGCCAGCTTCACCTACGATTGGGACTGGAGCGCCGCCGGAAATTATTTTCAGCAGGCTCTTGCCGTGAATCCCTCGTACGTTAGGACGCATGCATTTTACCCTCTCTACCTCAGCTCCCTCGGACGATTTGAGGAGGCAGTGGCGGCTGCGAAGCATGCCCTCGATTTAGACCCTGCTTCCCCTGCCGGCAGTCATGTCTTGTCGGTACAGCTCTACCTCTCGAGGCAATTCGATTTAGCGATTCAACAGTGCCACAAGACGCTGGAGATGGATCCGCATTATGCCGTGGCTTACGCGGTGCTGGGGCAGACTTACGCATCCCAGGGGTGTAATCGTGAAGCTGTGAATGATCTGCACAGATGTTTAGAGGTGAGCCGAGGTGGCGCCCCGGCCCTTGGCTTGCTTGGATACGTACATGCCCGGCTGGGCGAACGTGACCAGGCGCTGCGGATGCTCGACGAACTCGAGGCGCTTTCGAAACGAGCCTTCGTAACGGGATTTTTTCGTGCGCTCGTCTATGCCGGACTGGGAGACAAAGACCAAGCCTTCTTGTGGCTCGAAAAAGCTCGCGAGGAACGGTTTAATCGTCTCGCGTACCTTAAAGTCGAAGCCCTCTGGGACCCTCTGCGCTCCGACGCGCGGTTCGCCGAACTGCTTCGCCGCATCGGCATTCCAGAGTAGCGTCGGTTGAAGTGTCTGGTAAGTCTTCCTCGAAACTATCTCATAAACCGGTTTGTGTCAGGGCACGGCTTCAGCCGTGCCGCTAATGGCCCGCTACGGACTGGGCTTCAGCCCCTGAGGTCCTTCGCTTTATGCCGCCAGTTGTTTATGAGGTGGCTTCTAATGTTTATCCCCCTGCTCCGGCCAGACCGGGCTCTCCAGTTCAATCTGCCAGATTGGGCCCCCGGCATAAAGCGGGCCTCGTGACTTCACGAACGCTGGGGCCTCTCCCGGAAGGATCCAGGCATGAATATCGGGAGGCTGCTTCCCGAATATGGGGGCCAGTAATCCGCTGATTCCCCCAATCTCGATTTTTACGACGTAATGTGTGGCTTTGCGCTTCTCACCGCCAAGCAAGAAGGTATCCTCCCCTGGCGCAGAAATTGCCAGCTTCACCAGCCGCGGCTTGGGCGTGGCGACCAGCATCGACGCCTTCACTTCTGCATCTTCAGGCGTGATGTTCTTCAGCAGCGTGAAGATTAGGCCATTGGCGAGGTCGGCCGGTAGTTTCACGGTTTCAGTCTTGACTTGCTCTTTGCCCTCATCGTCAGTGTAGCGAACCGTGACTTGCCCCGAGCGTGCGTCGATCAAGACGTCTTGCGGATGCGGGAAGGACGGTCCCTTCTGCACCAAATGGTGGCGCAAGAGCCGAAAATTTCGCAGCTCGGAATAGACCGTCGTTTCGTCGTACACCGAACCATCTTTGAAGTGGAATACCGTGTGGGCGGTAACCCGATTTCCGTGCGCGACCTGGACCAGGTCCCCGTGGGCCAGCGTTTCGCCCTCCGGGCTTCGCAACACTAGAAAGCCATGGACCAGTCCTTCGTTGTAACGCACGGCAACTTGCCCAGCGGCCGGCAGGCAGGAAAACAATACGGTACATGCCAACATCAAGCGGAACCTCTTTGAGCTAACATTGATCACACAGTCAGTATATTTGGGGTCGGGCTGACTGCAACGCCGTACATAACCTCAACTCGCCTGCTGTGCATAAGAATGCCGAAAAAAAATCTCCAGCGCAAAGTGCCGTGAGGGAGAATAGTTCGGCAAGGAGTGACGTGGCATTGATGAATGTGGAAGTAAGCGCCCGCAGCCAAAGCAGCCGTTTTCGGGATGACCTTGCGGTATTGCTGGCAATCGCTGCTCTGGTCGCGCTGGTCCACCTGCTCAGCAATGGCCGCTACGGTTTTCACCGCGATGAGCTGCAAACCCTGAGCGACGCCCGGCATATGGACTGGGGATTCGTGGCGTATCCTCCCGTGACGCCTTTCCTCGAACGCATCGGCCTTTCTATCTTCGGCGTCTCTCTGATTGGACTGCGACTCTTCTCAGTTGTCGCGCAGTCCGCGGCCATTGTGGTCACAGGACTGATGGCCCGGGAGCTCGGCGGTGGACGTCTGGCCCAGGTTGCGGCTGCACTTGGCGTTGCCCTCTCGCCCCTGCCGCTGTTCGAGGGGACTGAGTTCCAATACAGCACATTCGACTATCTGTGGTGGGTGCTGATTGCCTATTTCATCATCCGCCTGGTGAAGACCGACGACCCGCGGTGGTGGCTGGCAATTGGCGCAGTAGTTGGCGTTGGGTTGATGACCAAGTACACCATGCTGTTCCTGGTGGCCGGAATTCTGGTGGGACTGGTGCTGACGCCAGCCCGCCGTTTCTTTGGAAGCCCATGGTTCTGGGGCGGGGTTGCGCTGGCGTTCTTGATTTTTCTGCCGAATCTCATCTGGCAGATGCGCCATGACTACATCTCGTTCCATTTTCTCCGGCACATTCACGCGCGCGATGTACGCCAGGGCCGGGCCAACGGATTTGTGCGCGGACAATTCCTGATCTGCGCCAATCTCTTTGCCGCTCCGCTGTGGATTGTGGGCTTGCTGGGTTATTTGCGCGACCGGCGATATCGACTTCTGGCTTACCTGTATTTGGTTCCGCTGGCGCTCTTCCTGGTCGGCAAAGGACGAAGCTACTACCTGGCAGCGGCGTATCCCATGCTGATAGCGATGGGCGCAGTCGTAGGCGAGCGCTGGGCGGCGTCCCTGCCTCAAGTATGGCGGCGAACCGTGATAGCCACCTACTTTATTGGTGTCACGGCGGTAGGGATATACGTCGCTGCGATTATTTTGCCGCTGTCCGCCGATGGACCGCTCAAGAATTTCGCACTCAGAAACAATGGTGACCTACGCGAAGAGATCGGCTGGAATGAGCTGGTGAATACGGTCGCCGGCATTCGTGACTCATTACCTCCTGACCAGCAACAGAATGTGGGTGTGCTGGTGGGCAATTATGGCGAAGGGGGCGCCGTCGAAATTCTGGGGCCGGCCTACCGTCTACCTGCGCCCATCAGCATGACCAATTCAGCCTGGCTCCGCGGTTATCCGGAGCCTCCGCCATCGACCCTGATCGTGATCGGGTTTTCACGCGAAGACGCTGACCAAGCCTTTACCTCTTGCCGGCTGGCTGGACACAATGGCAATTCCGCGGGCGTAAAGAACGAGGAGAGCAAGGACCACCCAGACATTTTTCTGTGCGGTGGACCGCGCAAGACCTGGCCTGACTTTTGGAACGATTATCAATCCTTCGGTTGAGGACGCACGGTCACCTACTTACTCTTCGACGAACGACTTCAGCCTGGATAGAGCCTGGTCCCACTGCTCTGAAACGAAATCCAGGTAGTCCTTAATCCCGTCTATTGGCTGCGGATCGAATTCGAATCGGCTCTCACGCCCCCTGCGGACGCTGTGCACAATTCCCGCGCTCTCCAACACGCGAAGATGCTTAGTGATCGCCTGCCGCGTCAGCCTGGAACCCCGTGTGAGCTGAGCGATCGAATAAGGCTGCCCACTGCAGAGCTTGGCCACCAGCGACAGGCGTGTCTCGTCGCCCAGCGCGGCGAATACGGGCGCGCGGGCCTGCCGTTTGGCGGCCATGCGGCTAGGGCGTTTGTGCGACATATTTCTCGATGTTCTTCATTTGCTCTGCCCAACCGCCGTCATTCATGCGGAATGCTTCGGCGCGGCGGTCATCCGGAATCTTGTCGAAGCCAGACTCCGTGAGCAGCAACAATGTGCCGGTCGCAGTCTTCTCCAGCCTGAATTCAACGAGGGTGGGCGTTTCCTTCGAATAATCCACTTTTGGATCGCCGGCATAAGGATGCCAGGTAAAGGAGAACAGCCGTTCGGGCTCCATTTTCTGCACGACCGCCTCCCACTTCAGGTGCTCGTAGCCGGGATAGGTAATGTAACCGCGCGAGACCTGACCTGGTACGAACGGGCCATCCAGTTTCACACGAAACCACTCGCCAAACTCACGGTAATCCGTCAGCGCACGCCAGACCCGTGACACGGGGGCCTTCAGTTCAATGCGCTTCTCAATAGCGTTATCCATTTTCAGGCAACCTCCAGGTTGCATATTAGTTCAAGCTTGAAAAAAGCGCAACCCTAAGGTTGCAATTGTGATTGTGGGGCTCGGCCTTGCCAACCCCCGAAACCTCACGGCTATGAAGGGCTTGCCCGCTCTCCAACGTGGAACCTGTGGGCACTGTTTGTGCATCTGAAGATTAGGAGCTATCCTTAAGAGCTGTATGAGCAGTCCGGTAAAACTCGCAAGCCCGTATCCGACCATGGAAGAAGCCGCGGCAGAGTACGGCATTTCTTCATCCAGACTGGAGCGGCTGAGGAAAATGGTTGCGAACTTGTTGTCTCCGGGACCGAAGAAGACGACCGTTTTGCCCTCGGCCCGCAAGACAATGAGGACAGCGGCGACCCGGTCGCGAACCAAAAAGAACTCCAAATATGCCCACACGAAAAACCGGGCGCCTGGCGCGAAGTAACGTCTCCCGTCCCTCCGTCTTTCTCAACCTGCCTTATGACCGAAAATTTGAGCCTTTATTTCTGGCTTACATCGCGGGTGTAACAGCCTTTGGCATGACGCCTCATGCAACCTTGGAAATTCCCGGTAGCGCACGCCGCTTGGATCGTATTTTCGAGCTCATCTCCAGTTGTCCCTACTCCATTCACGATCTCTCGCGGGTGCAACTCGATAGAACGGCTCCGGCCACCCCAAGGTTCAATATGCCCTTCGAGCTGGGCCTGGCAGTCGCCTATGAGATGTCGGGCGGCCGCCACGCGTGGTTTGTGTTTGAAAGCCGTGACCGCCGCATCATGAAGTCGCTCTCCGACTTGAACGGCACGGATGTGTACATTCATCGAGGCAGGCTGGGTGGGGTGTTTGCTCAGTTGGGTAACGCTTTTTTGAGGACGAAGCCGCGTCCGACAGTTCCGCAGATGCAAGCTATCTATCGTGCCCTGCGCGCGTCGGTCTCAGGCATCCTGCGTGAAACTGGTTCGAACACACTATTCGCAGGCCGACCTTTCCAGGAGTTGTCGGCAATTGCGATCGGACTTACCGACGAAGTCGTGCTCGGGAAGGGCCGCTAGCGCCAGCCAGGTCAGCACATAGTCGCTGGATTGGCGGGAGCATATGACCTTTATGGTGCGTATCAAGCATATCAACAATGTATGGGGAGCACGAAGTACAACTGATGATTGAAGGAATAGGCATGTTTGACGACGAAGCTCCTGAGGAGAAAGACCCTGTCGACTATACGGGCTACAAGATCTTGGCCATACTTTTACCCGTGCTCTTTCTCTTCATTTACCTGGGTAAAGTTGATATGGGGCTGGCAGTTTGCCTTGTCTTAGGAGTGATTCTGGTTGCCATCAAATTCAGCTGGAATTTGCGGAAACATACCTGGTACTGGGCGATTATTGTGTTCATTTTAGCGCTTCATGTGCCACTAGTACCGTGACCGCGTGATTTTGTAGCCAAACTTCTTGCGAGCCTGGGTGCGAGTAAAGCTCCACTGGATCCTGACTCGGTCGCGATTCATGCGGCGGTTCCACGCCCGCGTTTCCTTCCGCAGAGAAGCTCGATCTCCGATCCGGCGTCGGCCCAAGCATTGCCGGGAGAGTAAGCTGATCTCGATCTCCGCCTGGTTCAACCAACTGCCGTGCTTCGGAGTGTAGTGGGCGGTGAACCGATTCCACAGCCAATCGCCGGCCTCTGCGCCAAAGCGTTCGACGACCGCCTTGCGGGTGTGCGAACTCAAATTATCCATCACCAGATGGATGGTATCGGCCTCGGGGTAGCGCGCCGCCACATCCAGCAGGTAATCGGCAAACTCGGGCGACGAGCGGTCGTTGGTCACCTTGGTAAAATGCCGCCCCGCTTTCGGTTGGACACCACAGAACACATTGGCCGTTCCGCAACGCCGATATTCACCATCCCGACGGGCCACCCGTCCCGGCTGCAGGGCTACCGGAGGCCGAACTTCCTGATGTAGCACCACCGGTTTCTCGTCGATACACACCACCGGTTCCCGTACCGAGAGTGGCTTTTCATACACGGCCAGTACATCCTCCATGCGCGCAATATATTCCTCATCGAGTTCGGCCACGCACCACATTTTTTTCCCGCCACGGTTTCAGGTCGTGGTTTTCGAGCAGGATTCGGACCGTCTCTCGTCCCACTCCCGGCACCAGCTTGCGCTTCACCGCCTCCTCCGCCAGCAAGCGCACCGTCCACCGTGCCCGGCCCTCGGGCGGCGGACTGCAGACCAGGGCCACGATGCGCTGCCGCTGTTGGGCATCCAACCGCGCTTCTTTCCCCGGGCGCGCCCGCTCATACAACGCTCCCTCCAGACCGCCTTGCTGATAGCGTTGGCTGGTCAGCCAAACCGTCTTCGGGGTCAAGCCCATGTTGCGGGCTACCTTGCGAATCGCTTGCCCATCCGCCAGTTGTCGCAGCACCAAGGCTCGCAGCACGGTCCGTACCGGCTGCAGACCGCCGCTCAACAAATCATCCAATTGCTGCTGCTCCGGCTTGGACAACCGCAGCTGAACTTTCCTGCCGTCTCCCATGCCCCAGCAATACGCCCGGACCTGTCCGCTGACAAGTATCTAACTGTATTACTATTCATGTGGTCATAGTACTAGTTGCTATTGTTCGATTGCCGCAGGGGAGTGTCCCTATAATTGTTTATGCCACGCCATTAGGAATCGCGGATTATCTGATCATCTCGGGAGCTGTTCGACTCGCGCAAAGATTCTTCTCGAAAGATTCTTCGTCTGATGATGAAGAGGAATGATCTGTCACTCGCCCTAAGTAACTACCCGGACTACGAGCCGCTATTTTGCGCGGGCGACGCGCTAAAGGCCAAGGGGTTATCAATCGGGTTTGACGCTGTTGGCCTCGCCGACGCCTTCTGGCATTCATCAAACTGAAACAATCTCAGCTTTCACCGACTTGCTCGTCCAGAGCATGACCTCTAGAATCGCTGTTTGCATCGAAGCAGGGCACGGGAGGCCAAAAATGGCAAATCTGAAGGTGGGCGACGAAGTACCAGATTTCGAGCTGCCGGCGGTTGTGGGAAATATCAAACAGCAATTCAAGCTAAGCGATTACCGGGGCAAGAAGAACGTGGTCCTGGCTTTTTATCCCGCCGATTGGACGCCGGTTTGCGCCTCGCAATTACCTTCTCTGAGCGCGGAAACGGAAAGGCTCTCCGGCTACGACGCCCAGGTCGTGGCCATCAGCGCCGACTCCATTCCCAGCCACACCGCGTGGCAGAAAAAAGAAATCGGCACCATGACCTTCCCGCTGGCCAGCGATTTTTATCCGCACGGCGCCGTCGCCAAAACTTTTGGGATTCAACGCGAGGGAGATCCGCTCCCCGGGGTCAATGAGCGCGCTGTATTTATCGTGGACAAAAATGGCAAGCTGGCATTCGCCAAGGTTTATCCGCTCGGCCAGGTACCCAGCAATGAAGATATATTCGACGTTTTGAAAAAGCTTTAGCGCAAGCCGCCGACAACTTATTCGTTAACTGCTTTCAACGACTGGCTAGGCTGCCCCTCACCGAAGGCCGCAACCAGGGCTTCCATGACCCTTCTGGCGTCGTCAAAATTGTAATTGGCGATGAAGTCCGAGCGTTTCGCTATCACCTGATCGCGCAACATGCCTCCCGTCATCCCCATGAGGGCGGCCCGCACCGCTTGCAGATTCACGTCGGAACGAATCTGTCTGCGCTCCCTCATCTCGCTCAGAATTCCGTCCACCACTTCGGCAAACCGGCGATATCCCTGGCTTAGCAGCACGTCCCGGTTGTCTTTGCGCACCCGCCAGGCCTCCAGCAGCATGATTTCCTTCAGATCAGGGTCGTTGTCCAATTCGATGGCGACGGCCTCCAACACTCCGAACAGTCTTTGTGGGAGCGAGGCACTTTTTTGGGCCACTTGCACCCGCTCGGCAATCGCCGCCCACCCGCGATCAAAAATAGCAGCCAACAAACCCTGCTTGCTGCCGAAATGCTTCATCATCTGCGATTCGCTGGTGCCGGCTTCGCGCGAAATTGCCACTGTGCTGGTGTTCTCGTAACCGTTGTGCGCAAACAGGCGCTTGCCCGACATCAGGATGCGATCGCGCGAGGAAAGCGGAGGAGGCATGGATTCTACAACTGACATAATTTATCCGATCATAGCAACCCGACGAGGGACTCAAAGTTCTGTCGCTTTTCCTGGACTAGCCGGTACTTGCGACCCTAAAAGACAAAAGCTCGCCATGGCGGCGAGCTTCCGGTATTGCGAAATGATTACTGAGCGTGTCCGGCCTTATGGGCGGTGGCGGTCTTGCCAGCCGCTGGACTGCTGCCGGTCTCCTTGATGACCTGCTCAATCTGCTGGTAGAGCTTGGTACGGTCCACGACTTCGATGAAAGGCTGCCCCCGCACGGTATCGCTCACGATGTAGATGGTGGGAGTGTGATCGAGCGGAATGCGCTGCCCCAGTTGATAATCAGCCTTCACCTTGGCGGCGAGATCTCCGTTGGGATCGATGACGAACGGCAGCGCGACCTTGTGCTCATCGGCAAATCGCTCGGTCATGCCGCGCAGATTTGTCTTGGTAATCTGCATCTGGTTCTGGAAGATGTACGAGCGATAATCGTCACCCATCTTCGCCGATTTCGCGTCGAAAAAGCGCGCATTTACCGCCGCATCGAAAGACCAGGGATGCATAGGCAGAGGAAAATCATGCTGCACCAGCGGGATGTTGTATTGCTTGGCGGCCTCATGCAGCAGCGGTGCTGCCCGTGCGCAGTCGGGACATTCCAGGTCCTCAAAAACGATGATGGCAACCTTCGATCCCTTGGGAGGCCGCAGCATTGAGGTATCGGCGCCCCACGCTGCCATGCCGCCAAGCACCACGGTCACGGCCAGGGCGAACTGCCGAATCAGAGTAGGTTTCATTCCAGGTTTTTCCTCATGTCGCCCCAAACTGGCGGCAAACGTTAGACGATTCCCTGTCGATATAGTAACGGATTGCGGACTCCCGAGTCTCGCCCGGCGCATTGTCTCCCGCCGAGCCATGGCCAGTGAATTTTAGAGGTGAATCCGCGAGTCGGAAAGCCGGGCGTTCTTCTCAGAGAACAAGTGTCCGGCCAGCATCTTCTTCGTCTCGGCGATGATGAGATCGCGCTCCTCGCGGGTGGGCTGCTCGTAGGCATAGGCGATCAGCCGCTCGCCGGCTTCGCTGACCACGTTCAGCATGAGCTTGACCTCGGGGTTGTAAGGAAGGCGCAGGCACTCGACCATGAAGGTAATCAGCATGGCGGGAAGACCGGTGCCGGGCAAGCCGTCATGTGCCTTGGTAGCAGCGCTGATGTGGCGCCCGAACGAGATGGTGCGGAAGTCGGGATGGGCGTCGAGATACAGGACGTAGGCGTCGATCATGCAACCGAGCACCACGGTCAGCTCGAACTTTTTCAGGTTCTGGGGCTGCTGCAGCGGCGGCCGCATGACCTCATCTTCCACCTGCCCGCGAAATCGGACGACGTGGCGCGCGGCAATTTCTTCGATGATGGATTGGCTGTCAGGGAAAAAGCGGTAAACCGCGCCAACCGACAGTCCGGCTTCGAAGGCAATGCGCGTGGTGGTAACGTCCTCGAACGGCATTCGGCTGAGCAGCGAGCTGGCCGCGTCGAGAATGCGTGCCACCGTGCGAAGGCTGCGGTACTGCAGCGGGCTGCGACGATTCGCCGCGATGGACGCACTGACCACGGAATCAATATCGGATTGGTCAGACATGATAGCCAGGCTGTTGAAATCCGAACAGCGCGGGTGCCCCGGGTCTCGCGCTTTCGAGACCCTGGGAACTCCCTCATCGATCACTTTCCTAGTGTGCTCGCGATCTCAGCCCAAGGCAACGGCTTCAGCGCCCGAACTCCATGTCGAAATCGCAGGCAATATATTGACACGATTTTTCCGGACGCCTATAGTTCTTCTCGCAAAACCAACACTGGAGGATGAATATGCGTCGAGTCGCTTTAACCGCACTTGCTTTCGCTCTCCTGTTATCAGGAGTCCAACTGTACTCTCAGACGAATGCAGCCGTAGAAAAGACTTTGCAGAGCATGGAACAAACCGGCTGGCAGGCATGGAAGGACCACGACGCAAAGCCGGTTGAAGGTATGACCCCGGACAAGGTCATCAATATCGCAGATGGGATGGTCGCCAAAGGGAAGGAGCAGGTCCTGAAGACCATGACGGATTCGGGATGCGACGTCAAAAGCTTCTCGCTGTCCGATTTTTCTTATCTCTGGCTCGATAAAGACACGGTCCTCATGACCTATACCGGGACCCAGGACGCAACCTGCAGCGGCAAGAAGCAGGCGAAGAAAGTTATCGCCACTTCGCTTTGGCAGAAGCAAAACGGCAAATGGATGTCGCCGTTCCACCAGGAAACTGAAGTTCCAGGTATGTAGAGAAGTATGTCCGGCT
>CAWCSJ010000024.1:0-88597 GCA_963798185.1 uncultured Acidobacteriaceae bacterium | reverse complement strand
GCGACGTAGCTAAAGGACGATACTGCTCTCGCATCTGACGTACCCATGAGGCAGCCTCGGCCACAAGCGCGACGATCTCTGTCTCGGTCATCCTCGGTGGTTCCATGATCGGTAACCTCACGCCAGCGCACAACCTGTAACGATACTGGCTCAATATCTCAACTTCACACCGAAGTCGTAATCATAAACGCAGCGCCCGAGCAGCCTTGGATGTATTCTCACGCCTTCGCAGTTTGAGCGGTGTTCGGAATGGCCGTTCCCACAACGGCTGTTCTGCCACCCCGGCAAAGACCTCCCTAGAATTGGGGACCCTCACTTTCACAAAAAAGGCGATTGCACAGAATCGGGTCGGTGATAAAATTCCGTTCCATTCAGGGCATCTGAATCGGCCACGGTGAACGAAGTGTGTTGCCTACTTCGGCGAGCCAGCCCACCCAATTCGGGCGTCAAGACACGATTCACGGGCCCGCAGCAGACCCAGGGAAGAGTTCGGAGAAATCCATGCGCGCCTCAACTTCGCCAGACCCCAAGAGCGGCCATATCTTCGCAAGCTGTTTCATCCTGCTAGTCTTCTGCGTCGCGATAGCAAACGTCTCGCCGGCGCAAACCTTAACAACTCTAGTCAACTTCGACGGAGGCAATGGCAAAACCCCCGTGGCGTCTCTCGTTCAGGGGCGTGATGGGAACTTCTACGGGACAACCGAGTTTGGCGGCAGCAATAATCATGGCACGGTCTTCAAGGTCACTTCCAGCGGCACACTGACGGTGCTCTACAACTTCGCGGGATCGTCCGACGGCCAATCCCCAACCGGCGGGCTGGTCCAGGCCAGTGACGGGAACTTCTACGGGACAACCTCCATAGGCGGGAATGGTCCCGGCGGCACGGTTTTCAAAATTACGCCCAACGGCACCCTGACCACGCTGGTCACCTTCAACGGAGAGGGTGGCCCCGAGTTCCCTAGCGCCGGGCTGATCCAGGCCAGTGACGGGAACCTCTACGGAACAACCCCGCAGGGCGGAACGAACTTCGGCAATGGCACGGTCTTCAAAATCACCACCAGCGGGACGGTGACTACGCTGTTCAGCTTCGCATGCAGCGGCGACAGCGGCTGCCGCCCTGCCGCCGGGCTGGTCCAGGGAAGCGACGGCAACTTCTACGGAACAACCTCGCAGGGCGGGCCCGGCGGTAACAACGCGGGCGCGGTCTTCAAAATTACCCCAAGCGGAACCCTGACGACGCTGTATAACTTTTGCAGCCAAAACAACTGCAGCGACGGCGATAACTCTAACGGCGCGCTGATCCAGGGTACCGACGGAAACTTCTACGGCACAACGAAGGCTGGCGGGGCCCACGGGGCTGGCACGGTATTCAAAATCACCTCAGGCGGCACACTAACTACGCTCTATAGCTTTTGTGCGGGCGGATATCCCTGTGCCGACGGCGAGTCGCCTTACGCCGGGCTGGTGCAGGCCGGCGGGGACTTCTACGGGACAACTTACCTGGGCGGGGCCGACAACGTGGGCACGGTCTTTCGAGTCACCCCTTCGGGCACATTGACCACGCTGCACAGCTTCAACGGAGGTGACGGCGCGGCCCCTTACGACGGGCTGGTGCTGGCGAGGGATGGGAACTTCTACGGAACAACCAGCACCGGAGGAGGCGCCGGAGATGGAACGGTCTTCCAACTGACCCCCGGCCCGAGTCCAACGACGACGGTACTGACCAGCACCCCGAATCCGTCGCACGAGGGGGAGGTGGTCACGATGACCGCCACGGTCACGGCGCAGAATGGGCAAGTGCCGACGGGCACCGTCGAGTTCACCAGCAACGGCGACGGCATCGGATCGGCGATGCTTAACGGCTCTGGGGTTGCGGTGCTGCAATATTCCCAACTGCCACTGGGGACGGACAGTCTGGTGGCCACGTACCAGGGATCGAGTAACTTTGCGCCCAGCACTTCGAACCCGGTGCAGCAGGTGGTTGAACTCCCGGCGAGCACGACCACGGTGACCAGCGCGCCTAATCCTTCGACCTTTGGACAGCAGGTGGTGATCACGGCGACGGTCGGTCCTCCGGGGCCGCCGACGCCGACGGGGACGGTGGGCTTCACGTCGAATGGCACCGCGATTTCCGGCTGCGCAGCAGTGCCGTTGGGTTCGTCGCTTACCGCGGTCTGCACGACTTCCACGCTGGCGCTGGGGACTGATGCCATCGTTGCAACCTATTCGGGCGACTCGAATTATTCCGGCAGCAGCGGCACGCTCTCGCAGATTGTGAATCCGGTGCCGTCGCCGGTACAGTTCGCGGCGCTGACGCCGTGCCGCGTGGTGGACACGCGCAATCCGAACGGTCCGTTCGGCGGCCCGCCGATTGGTGGACATTCCTTCCGCAGTTTTCCGCTCGCGCAGAGCGGCAACCCGTGCGGCATTCCCTCTAGCGCCGTGGCTTATTCGCTCAACGTCACGGTGGTGCCCGGACCCTCGCTGGGATTCTTGACCATCTGGCCTGCGGGCGAGGGGCAGCCGGTAGTATCGACCATGAACTCGCTGGATGGGCGCGTGAAGGCCAATGCCGCCATTATTCCTGCGGGCACGCCGACAGGTTCGGTGAGCGTGTACGTAACCGACACGGCCAACGTCGTGCTCGACATCGATGGCTACTTCACTCCCACCACCGGCTCCACACTGGAGTTCTATCCGCTGACCCCGTGCCGCGTGGTGGACACGCGCCATGCCAACGGCGACTTGGGCGGTCCGTATCTGACGCACGGGCAGCCGCGGAATTTCCCGGTGCTGGAGAGCACCTGCGGGATACCTAACACTGCGAAAGCCTATTCGTTCAACTTCACCGCCATCCCCAGAACCCGAACGTTGGGATACCTGTCGGTGTGGCCGGAAGGTCAACCGCAGCCATTGGTTTCGACGCTGAACGATACTACGGGGACGATCGTAGCGAATGCGGCGATTGTGCCCGGCGGCACCAGCGGCGGGATCACGGTGTATCCAACCGACGATACTGACCTCGCGATTGACGTCAACGGCTACTTTGCCCCAGCGGGAACGGGTGGGCTGTCGCTGTATGTGCTGACTCCGTGCCGGGTGCTCGACACCCGCCATGCGGGCGGGGCCTTCGGCGGCATGCTTGTGATCGATGTGTTGAACAGCATGTGCGCGCCGCCCAGCTCGGCAAAGGCCTACGTGTTCAATGCGACGGTGGTGCCGCAGGGACCGTTGGGCTATCTGGCACTGTGGCCCGACGGGCAGCCGCAGCCGATCGTCTCCACGCTGAATGCAGTTGATGGCGCCATCACCTCGAATATGGCGATCGTGCCGGCCGGCACGCAGGGCAAAATTGACGCCGATGCCGCCAACGGCATAACACAATTGCTGATGGATATTTCCAGCTACTTCGCGCCGTAGGGTCAGTTGGCGAGTCCGCTAGAGTTAAGATCGCGAGCCGGCTGAACTAGCCGACGCCACAGACTCAATCTCCCTGACTACTTCCGGAGAAAGCGTCAAATCGCGAGTGGCAAGATCTTGTTTCATGTGTTCAGCGTCAGAGGTACCGGTCAGTGGCAGCATGCCGATCGCACGGGCAAAGCCGAAGATAGCCTGGGCAGGGGTTGCATGCGCCTGCGTGGCGACATCTACTACGGTGGGATGTTGTAGCACCTCCAGATTGGCTGTAAGAAGCGAAAATCCCTGATAGACAATCCCCCGCCCCTGGCAGAACGAGCGCACCTCACGGTCCCATTCCAGGCGTGCGAAACAGCGGTTTTGTACAAAGTCAGGGGCTTTGCTGTGGGCAGCTGTCATCTGCTGCAGATGCTGTAGGGAGACATTGCTCACACCGACAAAACGCGTGCGGCCGGCATCACGCTCTTTGCACATCGCCTCCCAGGCTTCGGCGTCAGAGTCGGTCCACTCGTATGCCGACGAGGGTCCGTGCAGCATGTAGCTGTCAACGTAGCCGGTCCCAAGATGCGCGAGGGCGCTGGTCAATGACTGCGCCACCTGAACGGAAAGGCTGGCTTGAGGATCATAGGGTAGCCGATGATCCTGGCCGCGCCGATAGGTGAATTTCGTCTGCAGAAAGAGATCGGCGCGCACGACAACTCCGGCAGCATAGGCAGCGGCCAATCCCTGTCCTACTCCAGCTTCGAAGTAATGCCGTCGCTGGCTAGCCGTATCGATTCCCCGAAATCCCATTCGCAGCGCGAGTTCAGTGAGGGCCGCGGTGCGTTCCTCCTTCCAGGCGGTACCATAGAGAAAATCCGGAACGGAGGCGCGCTCAATTGGCATCGCACTATTCTCCCATGGACGAAAGAAATGCTACCAAGTCAATGAGTGGCCCAATCGCATCGGAGAAAGCCCAATAAGGGAAAGATGTTCCCTTCCGCGATACTGTGCGGGATTGGGACATAGGTTTCTTTCCAAGCGGGGGGCGCTCGAAAATTCAAGATTGTACGTCGTCCTGTCGCCTCGACGCGGGACATGTTGCAACAAGTGCGCGCTCAGGTGAAGAGAGCTGCGTAAGACTCGATTAGCTGAATCAGCAAGCCATCGCCACCGGAAATATCGAAGCATTTCCGGCGGCGACTTGGATCCGGACGCTAACTTGTGCTATCGCCTGTAGCCGTTGAAAAGGGCCATTTTTCTGAAAATTGACTAAGAATGGGTGACCGGAAATGTATGCTCAGTCGGAGAAAATCGTTTATAGCGCATCCTAGTACGCTCATGAGAATGCAATCCTCGTACGATATTGCTCAGGCACGCAAGCGCGAGAGGCAAATCCACGTGCGGCGAATTGCAGAGATGAAGTAGGAGAGTACGTGGACAAGCGTACGAACCGACAAAAAACCACCTTCTATATCTTGTTGCCCGATCATGTTCCCCGAACACTCAAGATCGGAGAACGCAGGATTGATCAAGGGTTGCCGTCGCCGGGCCACACCACGTTCCGTCATTCCCGGGGGCTGCCGGTGAGTACGACCAACACCTTCGTCAAGCGCACCCCTGAAGCGGTGGTCTGCGGCCTCCAAATCCAAGAACCAAATCAGCAGACCGGCAGCTTCTTACTCCAAAAATATATCGTACAACGATATACTGCTTTACTTGGATGCGTCGGGCAGAACGGTCAAAACCGCGAAACGAAGCCAATAAGTCTTTCGTTATGAACAATAACTTCCCGCACGCCATTCAGCTGGGAACTGACAACTGGCGAATTCGGGATGTATGGTGCTACGGATTGACGGCAGCTAGAAAAATCAAGGCCTGAGGCCAGGACATTGAAATCGGTGAAACGAACCGCCAAACGTGGCGCCTACAGATTCATTGTCCGTGTGGTTCCTTGACAACTGGATACTGAAGGGCAGCCGTGCGGAGGCTGCTTTTAAGTATTCGGCAACCAAATTTCCGCACTACTTCGACTTGTCCGTACGACGGCCTTATTCAAGGAAGAAATCATGGTTTAATTATTTGATCCCCGAAATCTGGGGTTAGTTACGGCTGGGCTTTTCCAAATGGTTGATATTCACTGCCACATTTTGCCCGGTATCGACGATGGCCCGGCGTCATGGGAAATGACCGCTGAGATGTGCCGCATCGCCGCGCAAGACGGAGTTACACACATCGTCGCCACGCCACACTGCAACGGTGAGTTCGACTACGATCGCGACCGTTACACCGCAATGCTGGGTCAACTCCACGACTCCGGCGATGGGAAACTGACGTTCAGCCTGGGCTGCGACTTCCATTTCTCGTACGACAATATTCAGGATGCGCTGGCTCATCCCCAGCGCTACACCATTGGCGACTCTCACTACCTGTTGGTCGAGTTCAGCGACTACGGCCTTCCCCCGAGCGTGAAGCAGGACCTGTTCGCGCTCTCCAGTTGCGGGATGGTTCCCATCATTACCCACCCGGAACGCAACGCGATCCTGCTCAGAAAACCTGACACGGTACTGGAGTTTGCCGAGCAGGGCTGTCTGGTGCAGGTTACGGCCGGCTCCTTTACCGGATTCTGGGGCAGCCGCGCGAAGAATATGGCGGAGTGGCTGTTGAAACGGGGGGCGGTGCATGTGGTCGCCAGCGACGGGCATGATCCCAAGTACCGCAAGCCGATCCTTTCGGAGGCCCGAGCCAAAATCGTAAAACTGGCCGGCGAAGAGATTGCTGACGCACTCACCAGCCAGAATCCTGCCGCCATCGTCGAGGGCCAGAGCCTGCCCTACCAGCCGCTACACCGATGAGCCGCGCTCGTAAGGCTCATCGAACCATGTGAGGCGAGTGAAGGGTCCCGGCTGTGACCGTCTGGCTTCGGTCGATGCATCTGGCGCCAGCCCAGGTGGGAGCTTTGGGAGGACCAGCGGCGCTTTCAGAAAGGCATCAGCGAATACATTACAAAGCTCTTTTAAGGCCAAAATCGTATATACTTCCCCCACCAAGCACTACCCAAGGCGCGCTCGGGTCCATGGGGTTGTAGGGTCAACCTCCAGGGCCGTCCGAGATCGCAAGATGGATGAGTCCAGGTCAAGAATCCGATAAGAAGTCTCCTGCTGGAAAGCCTGCATCTCCCGGTGTAGGGACTCCATTTGCCGGGGAGAGTTCCGCCAGCAACGTCCCAGTTCCTGCGCAGGACAGCACCAACCCTGCGAATACATTCGATCCCGACGTCACGATGGTGGATACCGGACCGCGTTTTGACTCTGGAGCCACACTGGTGGACGCCACAGCGGTTGTCACGCCCGCGCCCAAAAACCCGATTCGGCGATCACCGGCGCCGCCATCCAACTCTATTTCCGCTGCGGCCCACAGCGCAGCGGTGTTGCAGATCGGCCAGTTGCTGGGGGGACGATATGAGATTCTGCAATTGCTTGGTGAGGGCGGCATGGGCGCGGTTTACAAGGCCGCCGACCGCGAACTCGATCGATACGTCGCGCTGAAGGTCATCCGGCCTGAGCTGGCCTCGAACCCGTCGATTCTGGCTCGCTTCAAGCAAGAGTTGCTGCTTGCTCACCAGGTCACCCACCGCAATGTGATTCGAATTTATGACCTCGGCGAAGCCGAGGGCGTGAAGTTCATCACCATGGAGTTCATCGAGGGCAAGGATCTACGGTCCCTCATCAAAGAGAAAAAGAAATTTTCTCCGGACGAAGCGGTCGATATCACTCAGCAAGTGTGCCGGGCCTTGGATGCAGCGCACAGCGTCGGGGTAATTCACCGCGACCTCAAACCCCAGAACATCATGCAGGACGGAACGGGCCGAATCCTGGTGATGGATTTCGGTTTGGCCCGCACCCTGGAAGGCGACGGCATGACCCAAACAGGTGCGATGGTGGGCACCATGGAGTACATGTCCCCCGAGCAAGCTCTGGCCCAGGATCTGGATCAACGATCGGACCTATTCGCTCTGGGTCTCATCCTGTACGAATTATTGACCGGCAAGATGCCCTTTGCGGCCGCAAGCGCTGTAGCCAGCCTGGTTAAGCGGACGCAGGAACGCGCCATTCCAGTTTCAGAGATCGACAAAGAGATTCCCGGTGCGCTGTGCGGGATCGTGAGCAAGTGCCTGGAACGCGACCCGCAGGAAAGGTACCAGAGTGCGTCGGCCATTCTTGACGACCTCAACAAGTGGACCGACAAAACCGCCGCTGCCAGCATCAAGTTCGAAGCCAATATCCAACCATGGGGACGGACTTTTCCGTGGCCACGTGTTGCTGCAATTGTGACGGCACTGGTTCTCGCCGCGGCTGGATACATGTTTCGCGACCGGCTTTTTAAGTCGTCGCCGAGCTCACGATCTGCTCCTGCAGGCCCAGTACAGTCGTTGGCGATTGTCCCCTTCCGCAATGCGTCTGGGGACCCAAGTCTTGACTGGTTAGGCGCCAGCCTGGCGGAAATGCTGACCACAGACGTCGGGCAATCGGCGAGCTTGCGCACCGTCTCGGCCGACCGCCTGCAACAGATTCTCAAGGACCTGCACATCGGAACTGATAGCCCTCTGGATGCGCAGAGCATTAAGCAGGTGGCGGAATTCAGCAATGCGCAGACAATCGTTTGGGGGCAGTACGTGCGCAGCGGCGGCCAAATCCGCGTTGAGGCCACCCTGCAGAACCTCAAGCAGGGAAGTCCGCCGGTAACGATCAGGGTGGAAGCACCGTCGGAGAAGGAACTGCTGGCCGCGACCGACCAGTTGGCGCAAAAGATCCGCGGCAATCTTGCCCTGTCGCCGCAGATCGTGAAAGAGCTGCAGCAACAGGCATTTCGGCCGACAACGAAATCGGTTGACGCGCTGCGCGCCTACAACGAAGGGCTGGAGTTGATGCGGCAAGGGAATAATCTGGGTTCGCAGAAGAAGTTTGAGTTGGCCACGCAGGCCGATCCTAACTTTGCTCTTGCGTTCTCACGGCTGGGCCAGGTCTATGCCAATCTCGGCTATGACAATGAAGCCGAGCGTTACTCGCGGCGTGCCGTCGAACTGAGTCAGCAACTGCCCCCCGGCGAACGCTATCTTATCGAAGCCAACGATGCCCGCGTCACGGGGAACACCGCCAAAGCAATCGAACTGTACGGCAACCTGGTGAAGGCGGCACCGGGTGACGCCAATCTTCAGTTCACGCTGGCCAGTTTGTACGAATCCAATAATGATTTCGACCAGGCGACCCAGCATTATGCGAAGGTGCTCGAGCAGGACCCGAAATCGGTTGCCGCGCTGCTGGCCACAGGCAGAGTGCAGATCAAGAACGGCAAGCCGCAAGACAGCCTCGACTATTTGAACAAGGCTTACAGTCTGGCTGTTCGGCTGGAAAATCAGGAGCAAAAGGCAGCTATTTTGCAGGCGATTGGCGTCGCCTACCGGTTGATGGAAAAGCCGCAGGATGCACTGAAGAACTATCAGGATTCGATCGCCATCAAGCGTCAGATCGGCGACAAGCGCGGCATTGCGGTCAGCCTGAATGAGAGCGCACAGGTGCAGGCCACGATGGGCCAATTCGCGGCTGCCGAGGCAAGTTACAAAGAGGCACTACAGATCCGGCGAGACATCGGCGACAAGCAGGGTGTAGGCGACACCCTGATGGACCTCGGGCTCTTTTATAACGATCGAGGAAAACACGACGACGCACTGAAGCTTTACAAGGAAGGTCTGCAGATTGAGCGGGAACGAGGCGATGAGCTGAGCCAGGCAACCTATCTGAACAACATCGGCGACGCTTACTTCGCCCAGGGACAGTACGATGACGCGCTAACCTACTTTCAGCAGGCGCTTCAGTTGCGCGAAAAGCTCAAGACGCCAGACTCCATAGCCGAGTCGGTGCGCAACGTCGCCGTGGTTAACACCAAGCTGGGCCAGTACGGTGAGGCGCTCACCCAATACCTGAAAGCGCTCGACCTGCACCGCAGTATTGATGACACTCGCGGCACTGCCATGGATTCCTACGATATGGGCACCGTGTTTCACTATCAGGGTCGCTATGGCGCAGCATTGAAGGCCCGTGAGGAAGCGCTCAAATCATTCCGCAATTTGAAGGACCGTAGCTTCTGGATGGTTGAGAGCCTGAGCGGCTACGGCCAGTCGCTGGCACAGGTGGGACGCGAAGATGATGCCAAGCGCGCTCTGGATGAAGCGGCAACTCTGGCGCGGGAAATCAACAATGACAGTTCCATCGCGCAGATCCAGTTGTTTTATGGGGATGTGGATCGGTACCGGGACGACGCAAAGGCTGCGCGGGCATCCTACGAGCAGGCATTGCAGACCGCAAACAAAGCGAAGGACCCGGAGAGAGAACTGACCGCCAAGATTGCTCTGGCTCGCGATGACATTGCCCAAGGACGATCCGCGGCGGCGGCATCCGCGCTTAAGACGCTCGCCCAGCAGGCAGAACGGCAGGGTTTGAAATTCGAAGGGGTCGAGGCTTCTGTGTATCTCGGCGAAGCGCTCGCCCATAATAAGGCGTATGCCCAGGCGAGGCAGGAATTGGAGCGGGCATTAACCAACAGCCAGAAGCTGGGATTGCAGTCGCTTGAGGCGCGGAGTAACTATGTGCTCGGAATGGTGCTCCGCCAGAGCGGTAACTCCAAGCAGGCCGCCGACTATTATCGTGCTGCCATCAGCAAGTGGGATGATGAACAGAAGGAAGTCGGCGATCCCGCTTTTCTTTCTCGCGCCGACCTCTCGCAGATGTATAAAGATGCGCAGCGCGCGGTGCAAGAACTGAAGTAGACGAAGCCCCCGTTTTCCCTCTGACCGAACGAACTTTCCCGCCAAAAAATCTGCCCCCTGAGTTATCTCAGGGGGCAGAACTGTTGCGGCTTCATCTGACCGGACGTCAGAAGGTAGAGCATTGACCCAGTTTGTGATGGGCCTTGTTTCCTCCGCCGGTGATGGTGGTGTTGCCGTTACACTGCAGGTTGTTGTTAATGGTGTTGGTAAAGACCTGTGTGGCCCCGGTATTGGTCTGGTCGTTTAGATTGCCAACAACGATGTTGGAATCGATCACGCTGGGACCGCTATTGTTCTGCACCAGGAGGTTACCAACAACAAAATTTCCGACGCACCCGCCAGCTGACCCGATCTGAATTCCGGTTCCACTATTCTGGAACATCAGGTTGCCCCATACGAAGGTCTCGCAGACCTGGTTTGTACCCGGGCCAGAAGGAAGGCCTTGAATCTGCAGGTTTCCAAAGATGGCGACGTTCGGACCGACGGAGAAAGTTCCGCCGCCGGTGACCTGCAGGCTACTGCCGACGAGGCTATTACTAATGGACAGGCTGCCGCCGCTTTCACGCAAGTTCCCACCCACATAACTGTTGTTTTCCAGCACCAGGGTGCCGCCGGTTTGCGTGAGGTTTCCGGTGACGCCACCATTCGTGAAGGTACACGATTGGCCGTTGGAGACGGTCAGGTTGCCCCGGTACGAACCGGTGAAAGTCCCGTTGCAGTTGTTGCCGTTCAACGAGGACGTCCCACAATTCTGTGCCGCGACGAAGTAGGAGAAGCCTTTGGAATGCCCGCCACTGGTGGGATCAAAACGCGTTTGCGAAAAGGACGTTTCGATGTTTATCCAGGTGCTTGGCGACGGGGGATTGTAGACTTCGGTCTTCAATAAGCATGGGTTGGTAATGTTTTGAGTGGTGGTGTTGTAACTTTCATAAAGGTCATAAGCCAAGTTTGTGCAATCGCTGCCGGTTTGCTGCGTGCAGGATACTTGGAAGACAAGACACTCTCCGCCCGTACCCTGATAAACGATGCAGCTCGTTCCCGGGGAAAAGCTTGCCAGAATGGGATTGACGACTGCGGGGTCACTGGGGATCGCAGTGACTGTGACCTGGTCGCCTGCTTGCGCACCGGAATATCCATACTTGTGGCTATAGCTGCCAAAGATATAGTTGGTGAAATTCTGACCTGGTCCCGGCGTCAAGCCTTGAGTGATCGTCGTATCCGTCCCGGTACCTCCCGGAGTGAGCGTCCAGCTCAGAATGTCATTGTTCTCCGTGAGCGCTCCCGTACCGCCAGTGAAACCGACATAGGCCGTCTGACCGTTTAAGCTCAGCAAGGTGGCGAGCTGCAACGGAACGGTGAGGACGGGCGTCCCGGGGTTATCGACAAAAATGCTCAGCGTACCCGGGTCATACTGCAGGATGACGGTATGTACATTACCGTCAGACAGGTTCACACCCGGCATGGGAGCGATTCCCAAATTTGCTGACTGGTCGGATTGACACGTCGCAGTGTGGTCTGGCGTGTTGTTACCAGTACCGCAGCTCTGGACGGCGACATGGTTGGCGTTCGGATCCCAGCCGTTTTGGTAGGTGTCAAACTCGACGGCGATACTGTTGTCGATGGATAGAACCCCGTCATCACTGGGCGTAGTGCCGTAGCCGATATCTCCACCGACACCAGCCACGGCGGTCAATGGCCCGGCGTCACCAAAATTATGGGAATTCTGTATCACGAAGGCAAGCCCATCAGCCGACTGGCCAGCGTGCGTGACTTGGAACTGGAAGACGGTTGTAAAGCCGTTTGCCACAGGTTGCTGAACGGTGTACCAGGCAGAGCCCGCCGAGTATCCCTGGCCATCTGCCGTAAGCCGCAGGAATTGTTGGTTGCCGTTGCTAGCCTGGATGGCGCTCCCATTCAGATGTAGGAAATTGAAATCGAGTGAAGGAATTTGGGCTAAGGCCGGCACAGAACACAGGACCATAACCAGGGAAAGTACGCATACCACGGTGATTCTGGGAGACAACATCGTGCAATACTCCTGTACGCTTGGAATTCTTGAGACTCGTTTCGCTTTGGGCTCGGCTGCGTCGATCGGGATTTTCGGGGTCTAACTACAGAAACCGAGGGCCTATCGTTAGTACTTTGCAGCCGCTATGCCGAGGCATTTCGGAAATCAACCCACCCACTAGGGACGTTAGTGTAACTGGGTATCGGCGAGTTGAAAAGAGAAAATCTTACGTGGGCACAAACGTCGCGGATTCGGTTTCCTGAAGGTGCCGGAAGCAACCCCACCATGGTCAATCGGGTATACTGCCTCGCAGAACCAAGCAATAAAATCAGGGTATCGGAGGGAAATTCATGCCAGTGAAGTCATCGATGCATCCATTTTCGTATCGCAATCGCGTGCCCAGAATTGCCTGCTTCAATCAGGCCAAGACACCGATGGGAGTGGAATTCGATGCCCTGATTGCGGCCATGCAGAAATTCGTGGATGAGCATTTTGCGCCAGTCTGGGGAACACCGGCCGAACTGGTGAAATCCAACGGCTTCCTCAAAGGGGCATGGGCCATGGCGTTTCTGGATAGTTCCGACGATGCCGACCTCGAGGGCTATCACGATGTGACTCCCGAAGGGCTGCCGATGTCGAAAGTGTTCGTGAAAAACATACTGAAACAAAAAGACCAGGTGAGCGTGGCGGCCTCGCATGAGTTGGTCGAAATGCTGGTCGATCCCGCTGCCAATCTCTACTCCACTGGCCCCAAGAAGAACCGCCTGTATGACTACGAAGTGGCGGATCCGGTGGAAGAACTGTTCTTTAAGGTGAACGGAATTCCCATGACCAACTTCGTGTATCCCTCATACTTCGAGACATTTCATAAGAAGGGATCGACGCGCTTCGACCACATGGACATACTGCAGTTGCCTTTCGATTTGCATGAGGGCGGTTACCAGAGCTATTGGAGCCGCGGGAAAGAGGAAACGGCATGGGGTTCGAAAGCTAAGAAGGTCCGTTTTAAGCAGGAAGATCGTCGCGGGCATCGCAGTACCTTCCGCCACAAAGCGGAAAGAAAATTGTCGAAAGCCGCAAAGGCTTATTCGGCGAGTGCAAAATAACAACTGGGTGCGGGCTGGAGTGTGATCTGGGCTTGGGCTTGTACTTTACTGTAGCTTCGCGTATTCCGTCTTGGCCTCGCTCAGAATGGGTACATCGGAGTCGGCATCTTTCCACAGGCCGAGGAAGTCTCGATATGCGGTCCTGGCATTGGGAGTGTCACCCTGCATGGCATAAGCGCGAGCCAGACCAAGCCTCGCCAGTGCTCCCCATTGAAAGTTAACCACCTCTCCCCGGTGGTCGATGAACTTCTGGAATTCCGTTGCCGCTGCCTTGCCATTGTGCAGCATGAGATAGGCCTCTCCCCGCAAATAAACCGGGCATAGAAACACAGTCACTTGCGTGGGCTGGCCGAGTTCTATGGTGGCCGTCGCCCGCAATATTTCGATGGCGCGGTTCGGGTCTTTGCGCTGCAAGGCCACCGCGGCTTGGATCGCAGGTAGCCAATACCTCTGGACCAGCGTGTCGAGCGGGAATGTTTTGTCGAGCTCAGCGGCCAATTTCTCCGCGCCAGAAGTATCGCCGGCGCGCGCCCGGGCCAACCCCGCCATCGCCTTTACGTCGCGGTTTGGGGCCAGCTTCACGGCCGCCGTGGCGTCGTCGAGGGCCTGATTCTTGTTGCCCGATTCCACCTCGCGCAACGCCGCTGCCGCCTGATACATTGCGGCCGCTTCGTTGGCGTCGTCGTGCTGAGCTGATTCCATCGCCTGCAGCGTCAACTCGCGCGCCTTTTTCAATTTGCCGAACCAGGCTTCGGTGTCCGCCTGGTATGCGAGCATCAGCTCTTCCGCGCCCGGCTTGCCCATGGCGGCCGCCAGCAGTTGGGCCATCTGCGTCGCATCGCTCTTCAGAAAAGCCAGCTGGTAACGGTTCGTCAGCAGGAACTCGCCCTCCAGCTTGCGTTCCTCTGCCTGCTTGTACACCGTCTCAGCCTCGTCGAGCCGGTTGAGATTCGCGAAGTCGTTCCCGAGGTTGAGATAGTTGTTCTCATCATTGGGCTCGAGGCGGAGTGCGCCGCTGGCTTGCTGCAATGCCTTTTCCCAGTTACCCAGGGTGCCGTAGATATCCCCAAGATTGGTGTAAGGCAAATAGTCGCGCGGATAGGTTTGCTGCCACAGTTCGTATGCTTGCGCAGCTTTTTCCAGCTCACCGGTGGTGTAGGTGTAATAGATTGCCTCGATGGCGAGGCGTTCGCGCTCGCTCACTTTCTCGCGCAGCTCATAAGCCTTGCGGGAATTCTCCGCCGCCCGGCCCAACTCGTTGAGGTTGCCGTACACCACGGACATGGATCGGTAGGCCACGGCAAAATTCGGATCGAGTTCCACGGCTCGCTTGTAGAAGGGCAGAGCAGGAGCATCGCCTTTCGCAGCCTGCATCTTCCTTCCCAGGCTGTAGGCCTTCAAGGCCTCCAGCGACGGCGTGGTTGCTTCCTCCACCGGCGTAGCATACTTCTGCACGGAGCTAAGCGACTCGCCCAGCTTGGCGCGCAGGCTGACGGCTGCTTTGTCCAGCGCCTTGAGCACCGATTCCTTGCCTGCCGCCTGCTCCTGCGCCTCAGCCAGTACGTCTCCTGTGTTGCAGTCCGCAGCCTTCAGGCCAATCACGTACTGGTTGCCCAGGCCCGCAATCGAGCCTGTCAGGATGGCTCGGCTGCCGCGGCGCTGGCAAACCTCGCGTGCCAGCTCCGGCGTCAAACGGTCACCTGCGGGGCGGCCCATCAGCTTCAAAGTCTCGTTTACCTTGCGCTCGGAAACCAAGTCGAGAAATGGCGATTGCTCAAGCTGAACGGCGAGTCCCTGCTTCAGCGTGTCATCGAAAACGCCGTCGCCTGTGGTGTTGATGAAATCGGCGAGGACAATTGTGTCTTTGTCGGTCAGCGGCCTGGTCTGATGCGAGCGATAGTAAAGCCCACCGGCGATGAGCGCGGCGGCCAGCAAGACCAGAAACGCAACCCTCCAGAGCTTGCTGGTGTGAGCAGGAGGTTCTGCCGCGGCCACTGCTCTCGACGACACTGCCGAACCGGTTCCGGTATCGAAGTCCCGCTTCATGCGCTGCAAGTCGGTGCGCATTTCCGCAGCATGCTGATAACGCAGATTGCGGTCTTTCTCCAGGGCTTTGTTGATGATCCGTTCCAACTCCTGGGGCACGTCGGGATTCAGCCGTACCGCCGAGGTAGGCGCGCCGTCCAGAATTGCCTTGGAGATGACTCCCGAACTTTCGCCGCGGAATGGCATCAGTCCAGTAGCCATTTCGTACAGCACCACACCAAACGAGAAAAGGTCGGTGCGGGCATCAAGCTCTTTGGCTCGTACTTGCTCCGGCGACATGTAAGCCACGGTGCCGACCGCTGAGCCGGGGCTGGTCAGGTGCTCCTGGCTGGCCACGGTTAAGGTCTCACCCAATGCAACCTTGCTGGACGAACCGGTCTTGGCTGTCATCTTGGCGAGTCCGAAATCGAGAATCTTGGCGTGGCCGCGCCAGGTGACAAGGATGTTGGCGGGCTTGATGTCGCGGTGGACGATGCCTTCGGAATGCGCGGCATCCAATGCGTCAGCGATCTCGATCGCCAGGCTAATTAAGACATCGGGCTCCAGAGGTTTTCCGGCGATCCGGTACTTCAGTGTCATGCCATCGAGAAATTCCATGGCGATGAACGGCTTGCCGTCTTGCTGGCCGATTTCGTAGATGGTGCAGATGTTGGGATGGTTCAGGGCAGAGGCTGCCTGAGCCTCTCGCTCAAAGCGAGCCAGGGATTGGGGGTCTTTGGCGATTTCATCCGGCAAGAACTTCAGGGCAACGAAACGGTGCAGGGCCACGTCTTCGGCCTTGTAGACCACACCCATGCCCCCGCCGCCGAGTTTCTCGATAATGCGGTAATGGGAGATGACCTGATCGATCATTAAAAGTGGCTATACCTTAAGTGACATCATCTTAAGGACGCAGCATCTGCCCGTCAAGGAACGGCTGCAGAGACCGGTGGAACCACAAGACTTGAGCTAAGACCGGGTCTTCGAAGGGCCGCACTTCATCCTTGGGATATTGCTGCTCAGCCGACGCTTCGCTTGGCGGCTTTGGCACGACCTCTGGGCATCGTGAGGTTCAGTCCGGCTAAATCGAAATCGTGCGTCACATAAGAGACGGCTTGGGTGGGATAAAAAATGACATCCGCCCCGCAAACACGACAGAGTGGCAGCTGCTCGCCGCGAATCGCTATGACCTCATGATCCGTCCGATGCGCGACGTGCACGACCATATAGATGCCAGAAATTGGGGCCATCTGGCCGGGTTTGCAGGCTTTCCCGTCGTGCCTTGGTCCAATCGTCATTAGGTTGGCCTTTCGACAGGCTTGATCCAGGTGCACTCGGTTTGCCGCAACCCTACGAACCGTCGAAAGACAGACTTCCGAAGCGCTGCTCTGGCGCACACTCCTGGCAGTATTGTGATGATCAGTGGGGTCTCGGAAGTTGTCACCATTGTTGCCTTTTCGGATCAATAGCGATACTACCTGCCCCGAGGTCATTCAGGCATTTTTTGTGCGGAGCGGCGACAATCGCCAAGCGGTGCACAGGCACGCAACGTGGCGCCGTACGGCGGCATCGAATCGCAAAGTGAAGGAAAGATGTGCAGATGAAAAAAGAAACCACTCCCAGGATGATGATGCCGCTCTTGAACCACTACGTGCAGTCGATATGCGGTCTATACAGCCGGGTCGCAAGTCGCCTTCGCGTCCACCGCTCTTACGTCAGCCGGGTGGCACGCGGGGAGAGGCATTCCGACGAGATTGAACAGGAATTAACCACTGAATTCAGTCGGATTACAAATGAGCGCCCATAGCCACCCGTTTTTCACCGCCGCCCAATCTTGACGCAGTTCCTCGTTTGGGTTGAACAGACCGCAATCCCCCTCTTAAACTGTAGTTATGCATATGCACGCCAGCGGCACAAGAGATGGGACCACGTCGCGTGTGCTGCGGATTTCGCTGGTCGTCACGCTCGCCTATATCGTGCTGCTGGTTTTAGCGGGCCTGCGCGCGCACAGCCTGGCGCTGCTCTCGGAGGCCGGACACAATCTCTCCGACTTTGTCGCGTTGTTGATGTCGTGGGGCGCAGTCTATCTGCAAGGTAAGCCGCCGAGCGCGCGCAAGACATTCGGTTACCGCCGCGCCGGGGTGCTGGTCGCGTTCGTCAACGGCCTTTCCCTGGTGTTGATTGCCTTCTACATCCTCTACGAAGCCTTCCGCCGTTTGCAGGCTCCGGTGGACGTACACGCCGGCATCATGATCTGGGTGGCGGCCGCAGGCGTCGTGATGAATGGCGCGATCGCGCTCCTGCTGATGCGCGGCCATCGCGATATCAATCTGCGCAGCGCGCTGCTACACGAGATTGGCGATACGTTATCTACCGCCGCGGTGATCGCCGGCGGCATCGTGATTGCCCTGACCGGCGAGCGCTGGATCGATCCCGCACTTTCCGTGGGCATTGGCGTCATGATCCTCTGGTCCTCCATTGGCATCATTCGCGAAAGCCTCAACATCCTTCTGGAAGGCACGCCCAGCGGTATGGAGTTGCAAAGCATTGAGGCGATGATTCGCGCCATTCCCGGGGTGAACGATGTTCACGACCTGCACGTGTGGAGCATCGGCAGCGATACCCATTCGCTGTCGTGTCACGTGGCCATTGCCGACATGCCCGCGTCGGAGAGTGAAGGAATTCTGCGTCTGATCCGCGAGCAGATGGGGGAACGCTTCCATATTCACCACACCACCATCCAGTTTGAGTTGGCGGTCTGCGAGGTGGCCGACGGTTGCGTTATTCCCATCAGCCCAGGACACGAACATGGTCATTCCCATTGAAGCTGAGCCGGAGAAACTGCGTTCTTGTGCACTGGCTGGCGTGCTTCGTTCTTGCGATGAGCCTGCTTTGCACGGTGGGCTGTAGCCAGAAAGAGGTCGGGCCGACCAAGCAGCAGCAAACGCCAATTCCATCGGCTTCCGGCGAGACGAGCTTATGGCGTATTGACCTCAAGGTCTCTCCCGACCATCCGCGAATGGTTAGCTCGTTGACCTTCACGCTGCACATTGCCGACGAACATGCGCAGCCGGTCAGCGACGCCGAGGTAAATGGCGCTGTCACGATGAAGACGATGGATATGGGCACCACCCGCTTAAAATTTGCGCCTAAGGGGAACGGCTACTATGAAGCTTCCATGAAGGGCGTGGACATGTCTGGCCCGTGGAACCTGGCCGTGGATGCCTCACACGGCGCGGTCCATGCGAAGAAAAATTTCGAGGTCACGGTATACGACTAGCACCTAACCCTCGCCTCTCCCATGCTGCCGCGAATAAATCTTCTCTACCGTCTCGATGGTGTCGATGTCCTTGGGCAGCTTGTCTTGGCGCACCCGCACGATTCGCGGAAAGCGCAGCGCGAATCCGCTGTCGTGACGAGCGGAACGCATGATGGCGTTGAATGCCACTTCCAGCACAATCTTCGGCTCGACCTCGCGCACGTGACCATGGTCGGCCAAGGTATGCGCCAGAAACCACTGCGTCAACTCGGCAATCTCTTTGTCGGTCAGTCCCGAATACGCTTTGCCAATATTGACCAGCTCTTCGCCTTTACGCACCGCGAAGGTGTAATCGCTCAGCACGTGGATGCGCTTGCCGTGCCCGAACTCCGCCGCGGTCACCACCACATCGAGCGTGGCCAGCTCGCGCTTCAGCTTCAGCCACCAACGGCCGCGACGTCCCGGCATGTAGGGCGATTGCAGGTCCTTGATCATCAGGCCTTCATTGCCGCGCGCCATGGCTTCGTCGAAGTACTGCTCCAACTGCTCCGGAGAGTCAGCGCGCAGAGTGGGCGCTCGCAGGATCCACCCGGAGACTGCACCCTCCTGCTCGATCTCCGCCTCAAAGAGCAAATTTCCCTGAGCATTCACCACCGGGCGCGGCGACACGCGCTTGGCGCCCGCAAACACACGCTCCAGAATCTGTGCGCGCTCCGCGAGCGGCCGGTCGAGCGTCAGTTCGCCCTCCGCGAAGATCACGTCGAAGACAACGTACGCCACCGGAACCTCAGCCATCATTTGCTGACTCACCTGTTTGCGGCCAAGGCGCTTCTGGATCTCCGAAAACGGCATCGCATGGCCGCCGTCTTCATGGTTGCGCCAGGCCGCGATTTCCCCGTCGAGGATAACTTCGCCCGGCAGTTCGTTCAGGCCTCCAACCAACTCCGGGAAGGAAGGCGTCACTTCATCGAGCGTGCGGGAGAAGATGCGCACCTGCCCGCCTCCGCAATGCGCCTGGGCGCGGATGCCGTCGTACTTGTCCTCAACTTGCGCGTGCTCGAAGTACTGGAAGGCTTCGGCTGCATCGGTCGCCGGACTAGCCAGCATGAAGCCGATGGGATGAAACAGCCGCATGCGCGCTTGCTCGAGACGATGCTTCGCGGCCAGTTGCAACGTGCCGCCGATGTCGCCGAGCAGCATGTTGGCCCGCTGCACCTGGGCCAGCGGCTCGTCGTAAGCCTTGGCAATTGCCTCTTCGACCAGGCTTTCTTTCAGGCCGATGCGCAGTTCGCCGGTGATGATCTTCAGGATGTACTTGGCTTCGAGTGCGGTGGCGCGCTCCAGCAAGGATTTCAGGATCGCAGCCTTCGCGGTGGCAGTGCGGGTTTCGGCAATCTGATCGAAGATAGAGCGGACATCTTGCAGCGTAATCGTCGCGGCGGTCGGCGCTTTCGCGAGCAGCACATCGTAGGCTGCCGCGCCCAGATCGCCACGCTTGCGATAAGCGGCGCGCACGGAGCCTTCGCTTCCGCCGGCAAGCTCAACTACAACCTTCCACAGCAGCGCGCCGCCAATCTGGAGGGTGCGTTCGTCGAATGCCGGGAAGGCCCGGCCAGAGAGGAAAACCGCCGAGATTGCCGCGTCGCGTACTTCCCGCGAGCGGAAGTACTCAGCAAGGAGGGCGGTCTTCTCCGTTTTCTTAGTCGTCGCAGCGACGCCTTCGCAAAGTTTGGCAAGACGGAGCATAAGTTCGCAGCGGAGTTTGATGCAGCTTAGGAGCAGGCCGCACGCCCCTCAGAGTCCATCTTGACCAGCGGATGTCCGCGCCGTCAACGAGGGCCGATGCGCGTGGCGAAAAAGGCGCGACGCCTCGGTGGTAAAGCTCTGGCACCGTAGGATTGGGCTGTCTCGGTTTTGAAGCCACGCAAGGCTAGCTGCTCAGTCAGTACGCGGGCGTCGAAAAGCCGTACTGTGTGGACCTCGTGTGCGCGCCGGTAAGATTCGCCGACACGGCGGAAGCTCTGAATGTCCCTGACCAGGGTTCGCTCCGCTTGATATTCGGAAGTCTCACTCAGCACCGCCCAATCGTCACCGCTACTCCAATACCGGCCGCACAGAGAAGGTTCGCCGGTCTCTATGACATCGAAGATAAGCATTCCCCCTGCGGGGAGCACATCGGCGGCACTTTCAAAGAACTGGTCAACGAGACGTTCAGCGTCAACCTGCTCGGCATGGTACGTCAACGATTCACCGAGGGCGACAATGGCTTCGCAAGGTGGAAGCGGGACATCGTAGACCGAAGCATTGATGAAGCGTGCCGCCGGAGCGGCCTTGGGTGCAATTTCCAGCAGTTCAGCCGAAGTATCTATTCCGGTCACGGCGAAACCTGCTTCGACGAGCGCCTCCGTGAGGGGTCCAGCCCCGCAACCCACGTCCACAACATGCTGGATCTGAATCGAAGCGCGGTTTAAGATCCGAATGATCTCGGGGGCCATGGCGCGCGCGAACGAACCAAATCCGACCGCCTGGATGTATGCCAAGTCTCGCTCGTACGGATGGCCCATGTGGAAAGGTTACATCCTGAGGTTATTTTTCGGTTCCCGACGAGACGGTCTTCCATAGCTCCTCGTTCCGCGCATTGACATCCCCCGCCCGACTGCTTACCCTAAGCTAGCGCGATTGTGCGCCGTACACCCATCGAGGAACATCCAATCACCATGCAGTCTTTGCGTCAGCGCCTACGTTTCTTAGCAGCCGTCCAACTGTTGCCCGCTCTGGAGAGCGGTGAGGAAACCCTGGTCGGCGGTCAAGCCGTACTTGAAGGCGTCATGATGCGTTCCCCCCATGCCTGGGGCATTTGCATCCGCAGGCCCGACGGCACCTTGGCGACGCACTCGGAGCCGCTGGAACGGCCCTCGGAGCAGCATAAATGGATGGGATGGCCAATCATCCGCGGCGTCATGACGCTTGGCCAGGCGATGGCGCTAGGCTTTCGCGCTCTGCGCTATTCAGCCAACGTCGCCATGGGCGGGCTGACTGCCGAAGACGAGAAGAAAACCGAAGTGCCGGGCTGGGCGCTTGCGCTCAACGTCGTGCTGTCGCTCGGGTTCTTTGTCTTCATGTACAAGTTTGTGCCATTGCTCGCGGCGACCAAGCTGAAGAACGCATATCCGGCCTTCGGCAATCAAATCGCTTTCAACATTGTGGACGGCGTCATCCGCATCGCGCTGTTCCTGCTCTTCATCTGGGGCATCTCGCGCTGGCCCGATATTCGCCGGGTTTTTCAGTATCACGGCGCCGAGCACAAAACGGTCTTCGCATTCGAGTCGCACGACCCGCTGACCGTCCAGAACGCGCAGTCCTATTCGACGTTTCATCCCCGCTGCGGTACCAGCTTCCTGATGACCGTGATGCTTATCGCGATGGTCGTTTACATGCTGATTCCGGCGACGACATTCTGGGCGCGCTTTGCCTTCCGCATCGCCCTGTTGCCGATTATTGCAGGGCTGTCGTATGAGTTGATTCGCTTCGCCGCCAAGCACGGCTCGTCTCTGTTCGCGGTGCTTACCAAGCCCGGACTGTGGTTGCAGCGCATTACCACCCAGCCTCCCGCGGATGATCAGGTCGAGACCGCCATCGCCGCCTTGAACGAGGCCATGGAGTTGGAAAAACAGCGCGGCGGCGAACTGGTGATTGCCTAGCGGCGATCACCCCAACACGCGCAAAGGCAGCGCGTGTCGGGGAACCCGATGCGCCCGCCGCAAAAACTGCAATTCCAATTTAATATCCCATGTTTGAACGTCTCGACCAAACCGAACTGAAATACGAAGAGCTCAACCGAGCTCTGTCTTCGCCGGACATTGTCTCCGACTCGGCGCGCTTCCAGAAAACCGCCAAAGCCCACAGCGAACTGGCGCCCATCGTGGAGAAGTATCGCGAGTACAAAGACCTGACCCGCGGCATCCGCGAAAGCAAGGCCATGGTGGCCGAGGAAAGCGACGCTGAGATGCGCGCCTACGCGCAGGATGAGCTGACCCAACTCGAGGAACGCGTTCTCCAGGTGGAAGCGGACCTGAAGGTGCTGCTGCTGCCCAAGGACCCGAATGACGAGAAGAACGTTGTGCTCGAAATCCGCGCCGGCACTGGTGGCGACGAGGCCACGTTGTTTGCGGCCGAGATCTTTCGCATGTACACGCGCTACGCTGAAGGTCAGCGCTGGAAGGTAGAAGTGCTTTCGACATCGGAGTCGACAGTCGGCGGCCTGAAAGAAGTGATCGCCATCATCGAAGGTCAGGGTGTGTATTCGCGCATGAAATATGAGAGCGGCGTGCATCGCGTGCAGCGCGTTCCGCAGACCGAGACCCAGGGTCGCGTGCACACTTCCGCGGTGACGGTCGCAGTGCTGCCAGAAGCCGAAGACGTGGACATCAAGATTGAAGCAAAGGATATTCGCATTGACACGTTCTGTTCCTCAGGCCCAGGCGGTCAGTCAGTGAACACGACGTATTCTGCGGTCCGTATTACGCACCTGCCGACTAACACGGTTGTAAGCTGCCAGGATGAGAAGTCGCAGATCAAGAACCGCGAGAAAGGCATGCGCGTACTGCGGGCCCGCTTGTACGAAATGGAGCAGCAGAAACAGCAGGACGCTCTAGCCAAGGAGCGCAAGGCGATGGTCGGGAGCGGCGATCGGAGCGAGAAGATTCGTACCTATAACTTCCCGCAGAACCGCGTCACCGACCACCGCATCGGCTTTACCGCGCACCAGCTGCCGGAGTTTATGGACGGCCGCATTCAGCCCATGATCGACGCGCTGATCACCCATTTCCAGGCGGAGAAGATGAAGCAGGAGATGGAGGTCACAGCCTGATCCCGTGCAATTGAAGCAAGCGCTCACGTCCGCAGTCGAACGTCTCGACGCTGCCGACGTGGGCTCGCCCCGCATGAATGCCGAGGTACTGCTCATGTTCATCCTCGGCGCCGATCGAGCCTACCTCTACGCGCATCCCGAGCGCGAACTCACTCCAAAGGAAGCTACGCGATACGAAGATGCGCTCGCGCAACGCGCCACTGGCATGCCATCGCAGTACATCACCGGGCACCAGGAATTCTGGGGGTTGGATTTCGTGGTGTCATCGGCGGTACTGATTCCGCGTCCCGAGACCGAGCATCTGGTTGAAGCGGTGCTGGAGTTGGCGCGCGGTGTCGAGCGTCCTAAGTTGGTGGATGTCGGAACTGGTTCGGGATGCGTCGCGTTAGCCTTGGCGCATGAGTTGCCGGACGCCGAAGTTTATGCCGTCGATCTCTCGGCCGAGGCGCTGGAAATCGCACGCGCCAATGCCGTCCGGCTGCAGCTCGATAAGCGTGTGCGGTTTCTGCAAGCTAACATTCTTGATGTCATCCCGACCGAGGACTTCAGTCCGAGCGGAGGGACCTGCTTTTCCCAATTTCGTGACTTTGATTTCGTGGTCAGCAATCCGCCGTACGTTGCTTTCAGCGAAGCCGACAAGGTGCAAAAGTCGGTGCAGGAGTTCGAGCCAAGGATGGCCGTTTTCGCCGGTCCGAACGGGACCGATGTCATCGTTCCGTTGATTAAGCAGGCTCACCGCACGCTAAAACCTGGCGGCTGGTTAGCGCTGGAGATCGGTTACTCCATGCGGGACGAGGTGGTGAGTTTATTGAGTCCCACAATGTGGGATGACATCCGGGTCGTGCCTGACTTGCAAGGGATTCCGCGAGTGGTGGCGGCGAAGAAAACTAAGAGCGGCTAACGCTTGAGATCGCCTAACCAGCGCTTTACCTCGGTGATGGGCGGTAAGCGGCGTCTGCTCCTTCGCCAGCCAAAGGCCATCCCTAGCAGGAATCCCCCAGCTATCGCAATAGACAGTCGCTTCCGGTCCGCAAACGCAATGAAGCGGGTCCCTGCCGGGGTGATCTCCAGCACGCCCTTTGGAGTGGCCATGATGCCGCCTCCGCCACCTCCGCCGCTCTTCCCGCTCGCCGTTTCCGACGCGGATGGGCCGTCATGAGAGATTCCGCCACCACCTGCCCCCATCCCATAGCGAATGCGGGCTACCGGGATGACCGTCTTATCGCCCACTGTAATGGGGTCGCCAAAAACGCTTTTCACGCTCGCGCTGGTCTGGAACCGGTCACCCAGCGTGCGCAGGATTTCTACAGGGCCATTCATGATCCACCGCCTCGTTTTCGATACTCGTTGGATGCGGATCTAGTGCCGGAAGTGTCTAACTCCAGTGAATACCATTGCCAGCCCCAGACGGTTCGCCGTGTCAATCACTTCCTTGTCGCGGACCGAGCCTCCGGGTTGAATTATGGCGGTCGCGCCCGCCTTGGCAATCTCCTCAACGCCGTCCGGGAAAGGAAAGAACGCGTCAGAAGCGGCCACTGATCCCTTGATGCCAAGCACTGACTTCATGGCGCCGATCTTCGCCGAGTCGACGCGGCTCATCTGCCCGGCTCCGACGCCGGTGGTCTGGCCATTGCGCGCATAGAGAATGGCATTGGACTTCACGTGCTTGCAGACCTTCCACGCGAACAGCAGGTCGCGCATCTCCTGCTCCGTCGGTTTGCGTTCGCTAACCACTTTGAGATCGGCTTCAGTCAACGGCCGCACATCATTGTCCTGCAACAGCACGCCGCCCGAGACGTTCTTGAGCACCCACTTCTGCTGCAAAGGGACGACCTCAACCAGGCGGAGGTTTTTCTTTGCCGCGAAGATCTCGCGTGCGGCGGGATCGAACTTTTCCGCGGCAATCGCTTCCACAAACAGCTTCGCCATCTCGGTCGCTGTCTCACGATCAATCGGCCGGTTCACGCCGATCACGCCGCCGAACGCCGAAACCGGATCGCACTCCAGCGCTCGCTTGTAAGCTTCTGCCAGCATCGCTCCCACGGCGGTTCCGCAGGGATTGGTGTGCTTGATGATGGCGCACACCGGCTCGTCGAATTCCTGCGCCAGGTCCCAGGCTGCCTGCAAGTCAACGATGTTGTTATAACTGAGTTCCTTGCCTTGCAATTGCTTGCCATTGGCAATGCCTTGGTTCGAACCGTCGGAATAGAGCGCCGCCTGCTGATGTGGATTTTCGCCATAGCGCAAATCGAAAGCTTTGTGGAAGGTCAGTCGCAGAGTTTCGGGAAAGCCGCTTTCGCCGCTGCCGGCAAGGTCAAACTTCTCACTCTCGCGCTCCGGAGCCGCGATCCGCTCGAGAGTCGTAGCGATCGCAGAGTCATAGGCCGCAGTGGTGGCGAATGCCTTTTGTGCCAGCCGCCACTTGGTTTGCAGCGAGAGCGATCCCCCGCTGGCCTGCATTTCCTGCACAATCGCATCGTAGTCACCCGGCGAGGTCACGATGGCGACATCCTGAAAATTCTTGGCCGCCGAGCGCACCATCGACGGCCCCCCAATGTCGATGTTTTCGATGACATCCTCGAACTCGACGCCCGGCTTGGCCGCGGTCTTCTCGAAAGCATAGAGATTCACTACCACCATATCGATGGGTTGAATGTCGTGCTCTTCCACTGCCGCGACATGCTTTTCATTCTTGCGTATGTGGAGAATGCCGCCGTGTACCTTGGGATGGAGTGTCTTGACCCGCCCATCGAGCATTTCCGGAAAGCCGGTGAGATCGGAAATGTCCTTTACAGCTATACCGGATTCGCGCAGCAACTTGGCCGTGCCTCCGGTTGAAATCAGTTCCACCTCGAGTGCGGAAAGTTTGCGCGCAAACTCGACCAGTCCGCTTTTGTCGGTCACGCTAAGAATGGCCCGCTGAATTTTTGCCATGAATGCTCCTAACCCTTGGAGACAGCGGAACATAGTCGCCCGTCTCCAAATGATGTGTTTGTAGGATTGCAAGTGACTCTTCAGAATAACGCAACCCCGACCGGCTTGCGATTGCATCTAAGTCGTGAAGATATGCCGAACCCCATCGCGATCGTGATTGCCGATGACCATGCGGTGCTGCGTGAGTCGCTGGCGGCATTGCTGCAGTCGGAGGCTGATTTTGAAGTGGTTGGTGCGGCCGCCAACGGTGAGGAGGCGCTGCAACTGGTTCAGCAACACCATCCTAACGTGCTGGTGCTCGATCTCTTCATGCCGGGGAGTGATGGATTTGAGGTGCTGCGCACGCTGGACCACGCGGACAGTCGCGTTGCGTCGGTTGTCTTGACCGGATCCGATAGCCATGACGACTACGTACGAGTTGTAAGGCTGGGTGCTCGTGGCCTTGTCCTGAAGGGCGATGCTCCGCAAAAGTTATTTGGGGCTATTCGGATGGTAGCCGAAGGCGAGCTTGCGTTCTCCAACGAAGTTGCCGAGAGTGTGCTAAAGGCCATGGCCGCGGATACGCAGTCAGGGCTTACTTCCATCAGCCGCCTGTCAGAACGTGAGCGCCAGATTTCCTACCTGGTGGCGCGCGGCATGAAAAATCGCGACATCGCAGTTGACTTGAAAATCAGCGAAAACACAGTAAAACGGCACCTGCAGAGTATTTTCTCGAAGACCGGTTCGCGAGACCGTTTAGATTTGGCCCTGCTCACTCTGGGCGAAATCAACAAGGCTGCATAAACCGGGCAAAACTGGGCGGCGAGCAATTTCTGGTTCGTTGAATTGTTAGAGTGGGCCCTGCTATTTGCCGGCGCCAGCCGCCATTTTCTTGACCATCGCGATCACCAGTTTGCGGTCGCTGTCGTTCAGGTTGGGTGAGAGGCGACGAATTTGTGTCAGGAACCTCACCTCATCTTCCGCCAACTGAGGTGTGTTCTTGTGGCCGTTCTCGCCGGGGCCGCTGAAAAATTGGGCCAGCGGGATTTCTATGGCGGTCGCAATTTTGGCCAGCGTATCGAGCGACGGAATCGTGTGGCCGTTCTCGACCCGCGACAGGTAGCAGCGCAATAATCCGGTGCGCTTTTCGATGTCGCCCTGAGACATACTTTTCTGCAACCGGAAATTGCGGATGGTTTCGCCGATATTCATTTGGGATTCGTGTCCTGGAAGAAAAAGGCCATGGTGTTGACTGCATAGTAATCAGGGGGCGAGACGCTGGCAAGTGAAATCTTACATAAGGCAGCGATTACCAGCGGTTCGCTTACCCAGGGGCCGCAATTGATTACTATGAGGTTACTAACGTGATCACTTACTCCGCCGAATCCGTCGCCATAAGCGGCAAACAACAACCGTCTTAGAGTTGCAGTTCCATATAGATAAGTCCCTCGATAGAGTGCGCGGGACTGACTTCCTGAAACCCGAGTTTACGATACATCTCCGCTGCGGCGCGCATGCTGGGAGGATGAGTGTCGAGCCGAAGCCGCTGATAACCCAGCGCGCGCGCCTCGCGCAGAACGCGGTCCACCAGTTCCTCCCCTAATTTCCTGCCGCGGAAACCAGGCCTCACGTAGAGCCGTTTCATTTCACAAGTGGCTTCCTGCGGGAAGGGGCGCAATCCGGCACAGCCGACAGGCTGCCCCGATACCAGTGCTAGCAGCAACTTCCCTTGAGGAGGTCCGTATTCCCCCGGCAGCGTGGTCAACTCCAGGTCAAACGAAGGGGAGCGATACTGCAACAGTATCTCGGCCTGGTACTGCCGAAACAGGTCGCGGACCTCCTCGATTTGCACCTCAGAAATTGCTGCTATTATCTCGCTCACACCATGCCCAGAGAACATCATCCCATCAGGATGCCGCCGTTGACCTTCAGCACCTCGCCGGTAATATAGGCAGCTTCTTCCGAGGCCAGAAATTTTACCGCGTGCGCCACGTCGAGATCGGTACCACCATGTCCGAGCGGGATGTTTTTCCGGATGTTCTCTTTCATTTCAGGCGAAAGTACGGCGGTCATGGCGGTCTCGATGAATCCGGGAGCGACGGCGTTGACTGTAATGTTGCGCGAACCGACCTCGCGGGCGACTGCCATGGTCAAGCCAATCAATCCCGCCTTCGAGGACGAGTAGTTGGCCTGCCCCACCTGGCCAATTTGGCCGAAGATGCTGGTGACGTTGATGATGCGTCCCCAGCGCTGCTTCAGCATGGAGCCAATCACCGCCTGAATCAGCAGGAACGGAGCGGTCAAATTGGTGTTGATGACGTCGTCCCAATCGGCGCGCTTCATGCGCATGATCAGTTGATCGCGCGTGACCCCTGCATTGTTCACCAGGATGTCGATCTTGCCGAAGCGCGCGATAGCGGCCTTCACTCCGGCCTTGATCTCATCTTCCTTGACCACGTCCATCTTAAAAACCGCCGCCTCACCGCCTTTGCCCGCAATCTCCTGTGCCAGTTGCTCCAGCTTCTCCTGATTGCGGGCGCATAGCGCGACCTTGGCGCCTGATTCCGCAAGGACTAACGCGCAGGCGCGTCCAATGCCCTGCGATGCACCGGTCACCAGCGCGACGCGGCCTTCCACTCCTGCCATGAAGCCTCCCCGTTAGAGCAAAGTGGATTATAACCACCACAGTCGAATAGGGCTGATCTCGATTCGTGTGGTGAGAAAGTTCGGGGGGCGGAGGAGTCTTAGCCGGATGGCAGATTCCGCGCTTCGCTCGAATGACGCTATCGCAGCCGTTCGGGCGCCCAGAATAGGACCTTCAGCTCGCGCGCAAAATAGATCAACTCCGGCTGGGGTGGGAGCTGCACACCGGCCGGCTGGGCCATGGTGTTCTGCTCCATTTCAAACGTGGCTGGCTGCAAGTCCCACGGCAGATGGTGAATTTCCCCACGATAGAGCCGTTTGCGACTGAACGCATAAAGGCAATAACGCTCGGTAAGGAAGTGCTCAATCGAGTTCGGCCGTGCATGGAAGCTGTCTGATGTAGGCCCGTAGGTGCAGCGCAGTTCGGCGGGCTTGGGTCCATGCTGGCGCTTTGAGACGTACTCGATCCTCTGACTGCCTCGGCCTTTCACCTTCATAGACGCCTGCCAGTAAGGGAGACGATAGAACATCCGTGCACCCCAGACGGCCGACAGATTGCTGGCGTCGAGGCTGAAGAAATAAATCCCTGGCTTGCCGTCGTAGGTGACGTAAGTCCGCACGTTGATCTCGCTGAAGTGCGAGAGCCACGGCAGCGACGGAACTCCCGGCGGGCGCAGATGATTGATCCAGAAGGGCGTGATCGTGACCCAAGCGCGTTGCTGGTAGGTATCGAGGGTCAGCACATCCGGTACCAGCAGACGGAGCGCCTCCGGCGCCACTGGGTAATGCAGAAAAAGCAAGTCGTTCCAGCGCTGTGTCATGATCCACGGCGCCATGGGCGTGGGCCACGGACGATGCGCAGTGGCAAACAGAATGGAATCGGCGCCTACCCACTGGGTGCGGCTTTCTTCCTGAATGGAGCGACTGTTGGTGGTCGTGGGAGAGGTGTTTGTCGGCATGGCCTCGAGGGCAATCATCGCCCGGTCCGGATTTTTTCTGCGATTCCCACAGCTATCCGGGTTGCCCGCAGATTTCATACCGCATATGATTCACGGCAATGTCATCCAGTTCTGAATCCAAAGATACCACTGAGGTTCTCGTCCACCACGGGCCCAACACGGAAGTCTACGCCGTGCACGGGGCCGATCCCGAAGTGCTCGCTTACGGCATGGCGAAATATTCGCGCTCTGCGCTTTCCATGCGCCAGTCGCTGGCCGAACTGAATGAGCAGAAAGCCGAAAAGTTCCTCAACACATTCTATTTTCAGTATGGACATCGCAGCATCGCAGATTTGGCGCACCTGGCTTTTGCGGTCGAGCGATTGTCGATCCTTGCCGCGACCATAGCCGTCGACGAGCCTCGCTGGGATGGACAGGAGCGTTCCACTCGCTATCAGGACTTCCAGAAAAGCGGGTACTTCGTTCCCGATTTTGCCGGGGATGCGGGCGCCCGCGCACTCTACCGCGAGACCGTTGACCTTCTCTTCGCCGAATATCGGCACTTCTCAGAGGAAATGTTCCGCTATCTGCGGGACCGCACACCCAAGCCTGACGAAATGAAGTTGGAGGCTTACGAGCGCACGCTGCGCGCCCGCGCCTTCGACATCTCGCGATATCTTTTACCGCTGGCGACGAACACGTCGCTGGGCCAGATTGTTAGCGCCCGCACTTTGGAGACGCAGGTCTCTCGATTGTTGTCCGATACGCACGCGGAGGTCCGGCGGCTGGGAGAGCTGCTGAAGCAGGCCGCACGCGACGCGTCTTACAACGTCAGCCACGCTGGCGCGCGCGAACTGGTGCAGGAAATTCAGCGCGAGTGTCCAGCGGTTGCCGAGCGTGCCAGCGAATTTTTGTTACGTGAGGTGCGGGTAGCGCCGACCTTGATGAAGTATGCCGAGCCGAGCGCCTACGAGATGGAATCTCGCCGCGATTTGAGCGCTGTGGCGACCGAGTTGCTCGGATCGATTCCCATCCAGTCCGCGCCTTTGGTCGATCTGCTGGACGACGACCCGCTGGAGGTTGAACTTGCGGCTACGCTGATCTACCAGCATTCGCATCATCCTTATCGGCAGATTCGCGAGGTCGTGGAAGCTCTTCCGGAAGTGCAGCGGCGCGAGGTGATCGATCTTGGCCTGCGTCATCGCGGTCGTCACGACGAGGTTTCGCGGGCCTACTGCGCCGGTCAGCAGTTCCGCTTCGACATTCTGATGGACATCGGCGGCTTTCGCGACATGCATCGCCACCGCCGCTGCGTGCAGATCGTGCAGGGCTACACGGCGGCGCACGGCTATGACGAGCCGCCGGAGATCGAGTCGGCGGGGCTGACTGCCCGCTATGACTCTGTCATGGAGCGGACGCGTGATGTTGCTAACCAGTTGGCCGCGCGCAATGCGGAAGAGGCAGAACCGCAGTCGCAATACGTCATCCCGCTGGCTTTTCGCAAGCGCACGTTATTCAAGATGGATCTGTCTGAGGCGATCTATATCAGCGAACTTCGCACGGGCGCAGCCGGCCACTTCTCCTACCGCAGCGTGGCCTATGCGATGTACGAAGCCGTAGCGCAGCGTTATCCTGCGCTGGCGAAATACTTCCGCGTCACCGACGTCCGCGAACCGGTGGATTTGCTGAAACGTTGAAAACGAGGCCTCGACGAGGACTTCTGTCGAGTGTTTCGGCGAGCGACTTATTTGCAAGGCTTGCCTTATAACCGTGGTCTGTGACACACGAAAGGTCTAGTACCTTCGCGTGCACAGATTCGCTATTTCTTCGCTTTTTGTGTTTGACCCAATGTATAATTCAGCGTCGGGACCCCATGCGCCTCTCATCGCGAAATTCCTATTACGTCACGGCGCCTGCCTCACTGACCCATCGCACTTTATCTCAAGCGGCCCTCCCGGACTACGACGGGACGGAGTTGCCAAGGAGCGGCATTCATGGCAGACGAAAGAACTGAAAAGGGCCGGGCCATTGACCTGGCGATGACTCAAATCGAGAAGCAATTCGGCAAAGGCTCCATCATGAAGTTGGGAAGCAAAGGTGCGGTAGTCCCCATCTCCGTGATCTCCACCGGAGCTATTTCGTTTGACGCCGCCCTGGGAATCGGCGGCTTTCCGCGCGGGCGTGTAGTCGAGATCTTCGGGCCGGAGTCGTCGGGCAAAACCACGATCGCGCTGCAGGTAATTGGCGAAGCTCAGAAGCAAGGTGGCATGGCGGCCTTTGTGGATGCCGAGCACGCGCTCGATCCCATCTATGCCGCCAAGTTGGGCGTCGATGTGGACAATCTGTTGGTTTCGCAGCCAGACTACGGCGAGCAAGCGCTGGAGATTGCCGAGGCCCTGGTACGCTCCGGCGCCATTGACGTGCTCGTCGTGGATTCGGTCGCTGCGCTGGTGCCCAAGGCCGAGCTCGACGGCGAAATGGGCGACAGTCATGTTGGTCTGCAGGCCCGCCTGATGTCGCAGGCATTGCGCAAACTTACCGCCATCGTTGCCAAGTCGCATACTTGCCTGGTGTTCATCAATCAGATCCGCGAAAAAATTGGCGTGATGTTCGGCAATCCCGAAACCACAACCGGCGGCCGCGCGCTTAAGTTTTATTCTTCGGTGCGCATTGATATCCGCCGTATCGGCGCCATAAAAGATGGCGATCAGGTCGTTGGTTCGCGTACGCGAGTAAAAATTGTGAAGAACAAGACGGCCGCGCCCTTCCGCGAGGCCGAGTTCGACATGATGTATGGCGAAGGTATCTCGAAGGAAGGTGACTTGCTCGACTTGGCGGTCAACGGAAACCTGGTGGAGAAATCGGGGTCGTGGTTCAGTTACAAGGGCGAACGCATCGGCCAGGGCCGCGAGAACGCCAAGCAGTTCCTGAAAGAAAACAAGGACATTACCGCCAAGATCGAAACCGACGTTCGCAAATCGCTCGGCCTGATTTCAGTGGAAGACAAGGCGCAAGCGGCGGTAGCGAATGCAGAGGCCTCGCCCAGCGCCACTCCCAAGGGGCCAGTCGGGCGGAAGTAAGCCGTTCCCCAAGACCGGGGCCCCTCTTTTCGGTCGGGGCCCCCAGTCGCCTGTTTTCCTTGATTGCCTCCGGACGCAAGCCAGAATAAAATCATCCGGCATAGACTGCTGCCCTCCGAGGCCTCTTGAAGGATATTGTCGCCATCTATCCCGGATCGTTCGACCCGGTCACCAACGGGCATCTGGATCTAATCTATCGTGGCAGCAAGCTCTTCGACCGGCTCATTGTGGCGATTGCGCCCAACCTCGACAAGGGCGAAGCGCTGTTCAGCATGGAGGAGCGCAAGGACATGCTGGAGGCGATGACGTCAGAACTCGACAATGTCACCGTCGATACTTTTGAGGGCCTGCTGGTCGCCTATTGTATCCGGATGAATGCCAATGCCGTGCTGCGAGGGATTCGCGCGGTAAGCGACTACGAGTTCGAACTACAGATGGCCTTGATGAACCGCAAGATGGAACCGCGGGTCGAGACGGTGTTTATGATGCCCGCGGAAAAGTATTCTTACCTCAGTTCGCGCATCGTGCGGGAAATCGCCAAGTTCGGCGGTCCCTTAACCGGACTTGTACCCGAGTTGGTCGAGGAACGCGTACGACACAAGGTTGCTGAGAAACATTCGTTCGCATCAAGAACTCATCTTTTGTGAAGGGCCAATCTATGACCACTGCGGGAACTCAGCTCTCATCGTTTCTGACGAATCGCATTCAACGCATCGAAGTTTCCGCCACCTTGGCAGTGGTGGCCGAGGCCGAGAAGCTGCGCGCCCAGGGCGTCGACTTGGTGGACTTTGGCGCCGGAGAACCGCACTTCGCCACGCCGGCGCACATAAAAGCAGGCGGCGATTGATGCCATTCATAACAACTTCACGAAATACACCGCTGTCGGCGGCACGGCGGAGTTGCGCGATGCGATCGTGCAGCGCCATGCGGCTGATTTTGGCTCCGACTATAAGCGGGAAGACAGCATGGCGTCGGTCGGCGGCAAGCACGCGCTCTTCAATGCCATCCAGGTCTTGGTGGACCACGGTGACGAAGTTATTCTGCCGGTGCCGTACTGGGTTTCGTTCAAAGACATTGTCCGCTATGCGGGCGGCGAGCCGGTCTACGTGCCCACGGATGAAAAGCACGACTTCGCTCTTACCGCCGACATGGTGGAGCAAGCGATCACGCCGCGCACCAAGGTCATCGTCCTGAACTCTCCCGGCAATCCGTCGGGCGCGGTGATGAAGCCCGAACACATGACCGCAGTGCTGCGCCTGGCGCATGATCGCGGTATTTATGTTGTGTCTGACGAGTGCTATGTGTACTTGAATTTCACCGGGCAATTGTTCTCGGCAGGTTGCGTTCACGAAGTGAAAGAGCGGCTCATCATCATCGGCTCGTTGTCGAAGACCTACGCCATGACCGGCTGGCGATTGGGATATGCGCTGGGGCCGGCGCCAATTATCAGCGCCATGCAGAAACTGCAAAGCCAAAGCACTTCGAACCCAACCTCGATTGTGCAGAAAGCGGCAGTTGCTGCCTTGACCGGATCGCAGGAGTGCGTGCGCGAGATGCTGGCTGGCTATATTTCTTTGCGCGATAAGGTAGTCGCCGGGCTGCGCGCGATTCCGGGCATCACCTGCGCCTCGCCGAATGGCGCCTTCTATGCTTATCCCAACGTCAGCCATTATTTCGAGCGTGGCGGATTGAACTCGGCATCGGATGTGGCGCGGAAGCTCTTGCACGAAGCGCATGTCGTGGTGGTTCCCGGCGAAGGCTTCGGCACCCAGGACCATATCCGAATCTCGTACGCAGTTTCAGCGGAGAACCTGGAGCGCGGCTTGGAGCGCATGCGCAAATTCTTCGCCAGCGTCTAGGCTGATGTCTGAACTTTATCCACTACTGCTGATGCCTATCTTTGACGAGCGGCCTTGGGGTGTTCGTGATCTTCGTCCCATTTATACCCGAGTTGTGAAGGAGCCTATTGGCGAGAGCTGGCTGACCTGGGACGACAACCGGGTGGCCAATGGGCCGCTGGCAGGGCGCACGCTGGGTGAACTCTGCAAGCAATACGGCCGCGAACTAGTCGGCCACGCGGCGCGTTTCGACAATCGCTTTCCGCTGCTGGTGAAGTTTCTCTTCACGGCCGACAAGCTGTCGGTGCAGGTCCACCCCGATGATGAGCAGGCGAAGCAAGATCGGCCAGCCTTGCGGAAAGACCGAATGCTGGTATGCGTTACGCGCACAGCCCGGTGCTCAAGTTGCCTTGGGGTTGAAACCTGGCGTGACGTTAGAGCAATTCAAACAGGCAATTGAGGATACGCGCGCGGAAGAGTTGCTGAACTGGGTGGATGTTCATCAAGGAGACATGCTGTACGTTGCGGCGGGAACCGTGCATACCATCGGCGGCGGAATGGTCCTGGTGGAGACGCAGCAGACGTCCGATACCACCTATCGCCTATACGATTACGGCCGTGGCCGCGAGCTTCACATCGCCGAAGGATTGGCGGCGACAAAGCTGCACACCAACGCCGGCAAAGTGGTTCCCCGCGCCAGTGATGCCCCCAACGTTCTGGTGCGCTCGCCGTTCTTTGAGGTCGAGAAGATTAAACTACGCGATCCGCTACATGCGGAGGTTTCACCTGCGTCCCCTCACATCCTGGTCGCGGTGGACGGTGCAGGAATCGTAGAATCGCAAGGGATGGAGCCGGTTAGCTTCGCGACCGGAGAAGCGGTGGTCATTCCAGCCTGCGCGCGAGATTACACTGTCCGCCCGCAGTGGCAGCTTGAAGTGATGCGTATGTCTCTACCCACGGCCGCAGTCGCAGAGCCGGAGACGACGCTTGGACAAACGCTCAGCGCGCCATAATACACTTACAAGAGCGCTGACTCGGGCGCGAGGAATCGAATTTAGTGGCCACTTCAGGTAAGTTTTCGTTTTATCCCGTCATTCTCGCCGGTGGACGCGGCACCCGCTTCTGGCCATTAAGCCGCAAGCGAATGGCCAAGCAACTGCTGCCGCTGAACAGCAAGAAAAGCATGATCCAGGAGACTGTGGAACGGCTGTCGCCGCTGGCGAAGCCAAAACAATTCTGGGTCATCACTAATCAAGACTTGCGCCCCGCCATCGTGCGCCAACTCAAACGCCTACCAAGAAAGCACATCGTTGCCGAACCTGTTGGACGCAATACCGCTCCGGCCATCGGTTTGGCTGCCTTCCTGTTGGAGCGGAAGGACCCAACGGCCATCATCGGAATGTTTCCCTCCGATCACGTGATCATGGACGAGAAGCGCTTCCGCGAAGATATAAGTCAGGCCGCCCAAATCGCTGCCGCCGGTGAAAACATTGTCGTGATCGGCATCACGCCCACACGCGCTGAAACTGGCTACGGCTATATCGAAGTTGGCAAGACATCGCCGAACGACGCACTACAAGTACGCCGCTTCAGCGAGAAGCCCGGACCTGAGGCCGCCGAGCAATTCGTCAAGGCTGGGAATTTCTTTTGGAACAGTGGAATGTTCGTTTGGAGTGCGCGAACGCTCGCCAACGCGCTGCGTGAACATCTGCCCAAAACAGCGCCGCTGCTGGAACAAATTGCGGCAAGTTATGGAAGAAGCAGCTTCGAGAAGATCTTCGCCAAACTTTATCCCAAATGCGAGAACATTAGCGTGGATTACGCTGTGCTCGAGCCGCGCTCCGCCAAGGGCGAGAGCAAGTCGCACATATACTGCATTCCGGCAAACTTCGGATGGAACGACCTCGGGTCCTGGACGGCGCTTTACGAACATCGCAACGCGGGCAAGAACGATGCTGGCAATGTTATCGTCTCCGAGCAGAGCTTTACCTTAAATGCGGAGGGGAACTTCATCCACTCCAAGCGGAAGTTCGTTGCCGTTGTGGGAGTGAAAAACCTGGTTGTGGTCGAAACCGATGACGCGCTGCTGATCACTACGCGCGAGCATGCGCAGGAGGTCGGCAAAGTGGTCAAGCATCTCGACGAACAGAAACTCAAGCGGCTGGTGTAGGTGCTATATTCGTATAGCGAGGTGGAAATGCTGGCGATTAGACTTCCTAACTCCGTGGAAAAGCGTCTGGAAAGACTGGCTCGGCGCAGCGGTCGAACCAAGACCTACTACGCTCGCGAAGCGATTTTGCGCCATCTTGAGGATTTGGAGGACGCTTATGCGGCCGAGCAGATTTTGCACCGCGTCCGTGCCGGTCGAGAGCGCACCTACACATTGGACGAGGTAGCGAAGCGCCTTGGCCTGGACGATTGAGCTGACCGTCACGGCAACCCGCCAACTGGGACGACTGGACAAGCCAGTGGCTCAGCGCATCCGCAGGTTTCTGCAAGATCGAGTCGCGCCGCTGGAGGATCCGTGCAGCATCGGCGAAAAACTGCACGGGAAGACGCTTGGAGAATTCTGGAAGTATCGCGTCGGCGACTACCGGATCATTGCGAAAATCGAAAATGATCAGTTGGTGATTCTAGTCATCGAGATTGGGCACCGCCGCGAAATTTATCGCTAAGGCACCCAGGAGAATTTTCTGGCACCTGCAATCAGCTTCGGAACCGACGGATGGCGCGGCATCATTGCCGATGATTTTACCTTCGACAACGTTCGCCGGGTGGGCAATGCGATAGCCGCGTACGTCCACAAGAATGAGGACGCCAGCAAGGGGCTGGTCGTCGGCTATGACACGCGCTTTGCATCCCAGCGCGCGGCTGAGATCGTTTCCGAGGTTCTGGCTGCTTCTGGCGTCGCGGTACGTCTCTCAAACGATTACACTCCCACGCCCGCCCTCTCGTACGCGGTGAAAAATCTGGGTGCGACTGGCGGGGTGATGATCACCTCCAGCCATAATCCGTTTAACTGGAATGGCGTGAAGTACAAGGCGAGCTACGGCGGATCGGGGACACCCGCCATCATGAAGTCGATCGAAGGCGAACTGGATTCGCCCCGCCTGGAGCGCAGTGGCGGCAGCGTGACCCTCGCAGATTTCAAGACCGCTTACATCTCCGCCATCAAGAACTTTGTCGATTTGAGGGCGATTCAGAAGGCTGATTTCAAGTTTGCGATTGACGTGATGTATGGCGCAGGACGGGGCGTGCTGAAGGGAGTCTTTGCCGAGAACGGGATCGATCACCTCGAGATTCGCGGGGAACTCAACCCGCTATTCCCGGGCATCAATCCCGAGCCGATCCCGCCGCACATCGCCATGCTGCAGGAAACAGTCGTGCGTGGACATTTCCAGGCAGGCCTGGCGACCGACGGCGATGCCGACCGATTGGGCGCGGTCGCCGACGATGGTAGTTTCGTGGATGCGCACAAGTGTTTCTGCCTGATTCTGGAATGGCTGCTAAAACGTAAACCATGGCCTGGAGAGATCGTGCGGGCGTTCAACACCACGCGCATGATCGACCGGATTGCCGCGAAGTACGGGCGCAAAGTGCACGAATGCGGTATTGGCTTCAAGTACATTTGCGATCTCATGCTGGAGCGCGACATTCTCATTGGCGGGGAAGAATCGGGCGGGATTGGCATTCGGCGGCATCTGCCGGAACGCGATGGCTTGCTCAATTCTCTGCTGCTGGCCAACATCATGGCGGACGAGGGCAAGCCGCTCGGTCAACTGGTGCGCGACCTGCAGCGGGAATACGGCGAGCACCATTACGGTCGGCTGGACCTGCACCTCAGCAACGAAGTGAAAGATGAGGCCATGCGGCGCGCCGGCGCAAAACCGGCAACCATCGGAAGCTTCCATGTGCAGAAGGTGGAAACTCTTGATGGGGTTAAATTTTTTCTTGACGCTCCGACCTACGGCAACGGCGCCGAAGCCTGGGTGCTGGTGCGCGCATCAGGAACCGAGCCGCTGCTGCGCATCTACTGCGAAGCTGCCTCACCGGAGTTGGTATCGCAAATCTTGAAGGAAACGGAAAGCTTCGTCGGGGCTGGGTCTCATCCCGGTGCACCAGTCCTGTCAGAAACAGGCGCGAAGTAGTCGTGGCTGAAGATAGGTCCTTCACCTGAGGTGCGTTGCCCTCGGCACTTCTGGCATACTTGAATTAAGCAACAAGAGAACGAACACAAACTCCGATCGGATGGCAACCACTTCAATTCCGCGACCGGCCGACTCGCCGGAGGTGCGTCGCTATAACCGTATTCAGCGCTGGCTGGGCTTGGCTGACGCGGTCATTGGCTTTGCTTTGCTCGTCGTGCTCCTGGCGACGGGATGGACGGGCAAACTTCGCGACTGGTCTTACCTTGGCGCGCACCAGTACTATTTTCTTGCGGTCTTTCTGTACGTGCTGATGTTCTCGGTCATCGCCAAAGTTCTGAGCGCACCGTTCGATTTCATCGGCTTCCGCCTTGAGCACCGATACAATCTTTCCAACCAAAAACTCCGAGGTTGGCTTTGGGACGAATGCAAGGGGTGGCTGGTTGGCCTGGTCCTGGGCGCCATTATGGTGGAGATCGTTTACGCGATTATCAGGATTGCGCCGCAGCGCTGGTGGATCATAGCCTGGGCTGTTTTCGTCGGTCTGTTCCTGCTGATGGCACAGCTTGCGCCGGTTGTGCTTATGCCGATCTTCTACAAATTCCAGCCGCTGGAGAACGATACCTTACGCGAGCGCCTGACCAAACTCGGCGAGCGCGCCGGCACCCGCGTGCGTGGCGTGTACGAATGGAAGCTGTCGGAGAAGTCGAAGAAGGCAAACGCTGCGCTCACCGGATTGGGATCGACGCGCCGCATCATTCTGTCGGACACCCTGCTCCAACATTACAGCGACGACGAGATCGAAGCGGTGCTCGCGCACGAACTCGGCCACCATGTGCACCGTCACATTCTGAAGGGCATCGTGACCCAGGTGGCGATTACGTTTCTTGGATTCTGGCTTATTAATCAGGTGCTGCGCTTCGTTATCGCTAAGGACTGGTTCCCAGTGCTGGGTGCGCGGCTTTACGATTTTGCCAACTTGCCGCTCATCGTGCTGGTCGCGACAGTCCTGGGATTTGTGCTGATGCCGGCTTTGAATGCAATCTCTCGCCATCACGAGCGCGAAGCCGACCGTTATGCTTGGGAGAATATCCCGGCCATCGCGCCCTTTGTCAGTTCAATGCAGAAGTTGGCCGATCAGAACCTGGCGGAGCGCGAGCCATCGAAATTCATCGAATATATCTTTCACTCGCATCCGTCGATCGGCAAGCGAGTGGCCGCGGCGGAGGCGTGGGCGAGTAAACAGCCGCAAACCGAAGCCCAACCGCTTAGCTGAGCTTCCTTTCGCGCAGAATTTTCTCCACGCGGCGCAAATCCTCTTCGGTGTCCACGCCCACCGTGTCGAATGGCGTCTCAGCCACGTGCACTGCCATGCCGTGCTCGAGGAACCGCAGCTGTTCCAGGCGCTCGGTGCGCTCTAGTTCGGACTCAGGCCAGGCGCAAAAAGCATCGAGGGCGGCTTTGCGATAAGCGTAGAAGCCGAGATGCTTATAGCAGCGCGCCTTTCCGCTGGCATCGCGATCGAAAGGAATCGTCGCCCGCGAAAAGTAGAGCGCCATGCCATCCAGCGCGGTGACCACCTTAACCGCATTGGGATTGTTTAAGTCCTCGGCTGAGCACTGAGTTTTAAGCGTCCCTACCTCGACGCCCTTCCTCTCCATCAGCCCGAGCAGAACGTTAAGGTGCTCGCGCCGGGCCAGTGGCTCGTCGCCTTGCACATTCACATAAACATCAGCCTCGAACGCCTGCGCGACTTCGTGGACGCGCTCGGTGCCGCTGCGATGCTGCGGCGAAGTCAACCGGCAGGACCAGCCATTCTGGCGGCAGACGGCGGCGATTTCATCCGAATCCGTAGCCACGATGACGTCTTGCAACTGGGGGCAGGCGCGGGCTGCCTCATAGACGTAGGCGAGCATCGGACGGCCGTCGATCTCGCGCAGCACCTTTCGCGCCAGCCTGGTGGATGCCAGTCGCGCCGGGATGATTGCGATCGCTTTCACTGACCTAGTTTCAAGGTGCAGAGCGCAGGATGCAAGCAAAAGGCGCGGGAAGTTTCCTGACGATACACGGGTCGGTGAATTGACCGCACCCTTTGGCGAAAAATAGAATCAATAACAGAGACAGAGATCGCTGAGGACGTCGCATTGCCTCTCTACGAATACCAATGCAAAAAGTGCCATAGCCTGATGGAGCGGATCCAGAAGTTCTCCGATTCGCCCTTGACCGTCTGCCCCCATTGCGGAGGCGAACTTGAGCAACTGATTTCGGCGCCTACAATCCAATTCAAAGGGTCGGGGTGGTACGTGAACGACTACGCCAAGAAGTCGTCGGGCAGCGGCGCGGCGAAGGGTAACGGTTCCACATCGTCCTCGTCTTCGGAAAGCCACACCGAGAGCTCGCCAAGCGAGACCACCTCCGGCAAAGATTCCTCCAGTTCCGGCAAAGGCAAGTCGGGCGCGGGAAAAGACAAGACGTCGAGCAAGAAATAACCTCGGCGCTTGCCTCCTTCGGCCCCGGTCGAACATCACAGACCTGTGTGATTTTCGTCTCAATTGCGCGTCTTTATCGTAGTTTCGTGGTCAGCCGCGGGTTAGAATGACAACGGGACGAACACTCGTTCGCAGTATCGCTCTCGAATTTCATCCGCTTATTTACAGGAGGTATAGGTCATGTCGAAGAACGTAATGACCCTGACAGACCAACGCACCGATAAAACTTATGAAGCACCGATTGACGAGCACGGAACCATACGTGCCATGGATCTGCGGAAAATCAAGGTTGATCCCGAAGATTTCGGTCTCATGACCTACGACCCCGCATTCATGAACACCGCTTCATGCAAGAGCAACATCACCTTCATTGACGGCGACAAAGGCATCCTGCGCTATCGCGGGTATGACATCGAGACCCTCGCCGAGCATTGCAATTATCTCCAGGTGGCCTACCTGCTGCTCTACGGCGAGTTGCCAACGCCTCAGCAGGACAAGGACTGGACGTGGGAAATCACCCATCACACCATGCTGCACGAGAGCACCAAGCATTTCATCGATGGCTTCCGTTATGACGCCCATCCGATGGGGATCCTGGTAAGCACGCTGGCAGCATTATCAACCGTGTATCCGGAAGCCAAGAACGTGCATGATCCGGAGAACCGTCAGAAGCAGATTGTACGGCTGATTGCAAAAATGGCGACGCTGGCGGCGTACTCCTATCGCCATCGGCAAGGCCAACCGTACGTCTATCCTGACAACGATCTCAGTTACACCGAGAACTTCATGAACATGTTGTGGAAGATGACCGAGCCGAAGTACGTAGCCAGCCCGGTCATTGCGCGCGCGCTGGACGTGTTGTTCATCCTGCACGCTGACCACGAGCAGAACTGCAGCTCCACTACGATGCGCATCGTGGGCAGCTCGCAGGCCGACCCCTATCTCTCGATGGCGGGAGCCGCGTCGGCGCTCTCCGGCCCTCTCCACGGCGGCGCCAACGAAGAGGTGCTGCGCATGCTGGACGAGATCGGCTCGGTGAGCCACATTCCTGCCTACATCAAGCGCGTCAAGGCAGGCGAGCTGAAGCTGATGGGCTTTGGGCATCGGGTTTACAAGAATTACGATCCCCGCGCCCGCATTATTAAGGCCGTCGCTGACGAGGTATTCGAGGTCACCGGGCGCAATACCAGGCTCGACATTGCATTGGAGCTCGAACGCATTGCGCTAGCAGACGATTACTTTGTCACCCGCAAGCTCTATCCCAACGTCGACTTCTACTCGGGAATCATTTATCAGGCCATGGGCTTCAGCCCGGAGATGTTTACCGTGCTTTTCGCGATTCCGCGAGCGGCCGGCTGGCTGGCTCAATGGAACGAAATGATTCAGGACCCAGAGCAGAAGATCGCACGTCCGCGGCAAATTTACACCGGCGTGGAACATCGCAAGATTCAAACCACAAAGGATGAGAAGTCAGCGGTGAAAGTGGGCTACTAGTTATAGCGGTTGATTTGTTAGCACGGGGCGGAGTCGGATCCGCCCCATTTTTTTTGCTATCGCAAGATATGCTCTTTCCAACGCTGGGAGAACTTCCACCAATTCCTTTGGTGCCGAGTGTCGTGTGGCAAATGTGTATTGCGTGGCACCCCCTGCCGCAAACCACTGAAAGATCGCAAGTTATAGCCAATTAAACTAGCCCCGGATGTAGGAATTTTTATGCTATAATCAAAGTGTACTTCAGAACCCTTAAGTTATTGACTTTTATACTAGATAAGGGTGACCCGAGGACTGTAAACGGACCCTTCGCGGAGTCCGTGTGAGTAACGGAAACGCACGCTCGTTGTGTGGCCGTTGGAATGGAGCAGGATGCCCCCGAAAGATTCCGAATTAGCCGCGGCCGCGGCTCCCGCGAACAGCAAACCGATTGAAGCTCCGAGCGAAAAAGTCGCCCACAAAAACGGGAAGAACGGCAATGGTAAATCGGACGGAGACTACACCGCCGATTCCATTAAAGTGCTTGGCGGCATGGAAGCCGTGCGCAAACGGCCGGCCATGTACATCGGCTCAACCGGCGAACTCGGACTGCACCACCTGGTTTACGAAGTGGTGGACAATTCCGTGGATGAGGCCCTCGCGGGATTTGCCGACCACATCGACGTCACCATTCACATCGACAATTCCATTACGGTTGTAGATAACGGCCGCGGCATTCCGACAGAAGAAATGGACGTGGACGGCGAACGGTTGCCGGCAGCTCAGGTCGTGATGACGGTGCTGCACGCCGGCGGAAAGTTTGACACCTCGACCTATAAAGTTTCTGGCGGCCTGCACGGAGTCGGTGTCTCGTGCGTCAACGCGCTCAGTCATTTACTGGAGCTGGAGATTTGGCGCGAGGGATCTGTTTGGGAGCAAAGCTATTCCAAGGGCGAGCCCACGACGAAGCTGAAGAAAACCGGTACTACCAAGAAGCGCGGCACCAAAGTCCACTTCCTGCCCGACAAGGAAATCTTCACTGCCACAGAGTACAACTACGACACCCTAGCGCAGCGCTTGCGCGAGATGGCTTTTCTGAACAAGGGACTGCTAATCACTCTGACCGATGAGCGCACCAACGACCAGAAGACGGGCGAGCCCAAGCGCGCCGAGTTCAAGTACAACGGTGGGATCGCCGAATTCATCAAGCACTTGAATCGTGGGAAGAGCGTGCTGCACGACAAGCCGATTTACATGGAAGCCGAGCGTGATGAGGTCGCCATGGAGATCGCGCTGCAATATAACGATGGCTATTCCGAGACGGTCTTCAGCTTCGCCAACAACATCAACACCGTCGATGGCGGTTCACACCTTTCGGGTTTTCGTACTTCGCTGACACGAACTGTTAACTATGCCGGGCAGCAACTCGGTTTGTTCAAGGACGTGAAAGAGAACCTTACCGGCGACGATGTTCGCGAGGGTCTGGTGGCTGTGGTAAGCGTGAAATTGTCGCAGCCGCAATTCGAAGGGCAAACCAAGGGAAAGCTCAATTCGGATATCGCCGGCACGGTGCAGGCATTCGTGAACGAGCGCCTGGGGGCCTTCTTCGAGCAAAACCCATCCGTCGCCAAGAAGATTATCAACAAGGCAGTCGAAGCCGCGCGCGCCCGCGAAGCCGCACGCAAGGCCCGTGATCTTACCCGCCGCAAGGGGGCACTCGACGGCGGGGGCTTGCCGGGCAAACTGGCCGATTGTTCCGAGCGTAACCCCGATCGCTGCGAGGTCTATCTTGTCGAGGGTGAGAGCGCAGGCGGAACAGCCAAGCAGGGACGCGATCGCCGCTTCCAGGCGATTCTTCCACTGAAGGGCAAGATTCTGAACGTGGAAAAGGCGCGGTACGACAAAATGCTGGGCCACGAGGAAATCCGCGCCATGATTACGGCCTTGGGCACAGGCATCGGCAAAGAGGATTTTGATGTTACGAAGTTGCGCTACAGCAAGATCATCCTGATGACCGACGCCGACGTGGACGGTTCGCACATTCGCACCTTGCTGCTGACGTTCTTCTTCCGCCACATGCAGGAGCTCATTAAGCGGGGCAACATCTACATCGCACAGCCACCTCTGTATCGCATCAAGAAGGGCAAGTTCGAGCAGTACATCAAGAACGACGCCGAATTCGTGCGGGTCATGGTGAAACGGGCCGCTGATGGCATTGTTGTGCGCTACGGAGAAGGCGCAGCTTTGCTTGACGGGGCGCCACTGACCAGGTTCATGACCACTCTGAACGATTTTCTTGGTTTCTTCGACAAGGTTGACAAGCGAATTCGCGATGAGAAGATTACTGAGCTGTTGCCTAAGGCTGACCTGTCGAAGCGCGTTGACTTCGAAGGTGACAGCAAGAATCCACCCAAGAAGATTGCCGCGTTGGAGAAGGCCCTGAAGGCGATTGCCAAGGACCGCGGTATCAAGTCGGTCACGCTTCGCTTCGAAGAAGAGCACAGCCTGTGGGAATGCGTGTTCGTAAACTCGCAGGGCGCCGAGCACGTCATCAATTGGGAACTGGCCTCCGCGCCTGAGTACCGGCAGATGATGTCGAAGTATAAGCAGATTGAAATGTACATGCAGCCGCCATACTTCATCGAGACGGTGAAGAAGGATGCCGCCTCCCGCAAGGAAGAACTTTCCGATGCCGAGCGCGCCGACCAGGAAAAGGCTGAGCAGAAGAGCCCCAAGACCTCCAAGCGCAAATCGGAAGCGGAAACTGTAGAGAAGGCTTCGGCGCGCGAGCTCTTCGACTACGTGCTCAACGAGGGCCGCAAAGACTACACCGTGCAACGCTATAAGGGACTTGGGGAGATGAGTTCTCAGCAGCTTTGGGAGACCACCATGGATCCCGAGCGCCGCACCCTGCTTTCCGTGAAGCTGGAGGACCTGACCGAGACGGAAACCATCTTCACCACGCTGATGGGAGAAGACGTCGAGGCGCGCCGCAAGTTCATCGAAGACAATGCACTGGAAGTGAAAAACTTGGACATCTAGGCCCCTTTCCGGGGAGTCGGATGTCTGTCTGACTTCCCGGTTCGGGGACTTCCACTCCGGGGTAACCCTACCCATCACGCGCGACCTTTAATTTTTCTCCCAAATACATAGTCCACAAATGTCGGTGTTTGTAGCACAATAGAGCTTCGCACCACGATTATTCTTTGGGGGCATTATGGCATTCGCGCAAACCCGTGACAGTAATCAACCGCCTGTAGAGCTTCGACCCGTTGACCGCTTGACGTTGGGTCTGATTGGGATGGGAGTGATATTCGCGTCTCTGGGCGCAGGGGAAGCCGTCTATCGGCTTGCCTTCTTCGACTTCGATGGAGCGACGGATCGTCTTCCCATCGAAATGTTATTCGGGCTGGCGTTTGCGTGGCTAACGACGAAGGTGGTCAGAAAGATCTATCAGCATCGAATGGAGACCTCCGCGCGGATCAATTTGATCTGGGACCGGAACCACAAGATTCGTCACGCGGTCGAAGCCATCACGCCCGTGCCGCATCCGGCCAATCACCAGGCGATCCGGGTAATTCGCGAAGAGGTAGACCGCATTGAAGGGGCACTGACCGACCTGCTGCCGCGGTAAGCGCGCAGTGGCCGCTTGCTAAGCGGAACGCTGGCGCCATAGACGCCAGCACGGAATTGCATGCGGATTGTCGGGTGAAGCCAAGATTTAGATCCGAGTCCTTTCAGGGACGTCACAGTTTTACTCAGCGCCCCGTTCTTCACATCCCCATTAATCTTCGCCACGAGCAACGGGCATGTTACAACAAAAGCTCATGCTCATCTCAAGTGTCCGCAACCGAGTCGGTATGCCGCAGATTGCGGCGCTGCTCTTGCTGCTCACGTTTCTCACGCAGTGTCTGTGGTTCTCCGCGCATGTGCGGTTGTCGGCTCTGGAAGGCAACTACATCGAGGCCGGATTACTGCATCTCGAACGGCTGTCCAGTGCAGGGACGAGTGAACGCTCGCCGTTGGTGCCGCTGCTGGCGGGAGTCGCGGCGCGCATCAGTGGAGCCGAGCGTCATTATGAGCGGCTCAATGATTACCGCTTCTGGATGCGCCTGCCCTTCTTATTTGCGGGGCTAATGCTGGGCGCTTCGCTTTGGTACGTGGCGCGTCGGCTTTACGGGAACATGGGCGGATACGTAGCCCTCGGGCTCTACTGCTTTTCGCCTGCCACCGTGGGATGGGCGAGCCAGGTGGGTGACGTCATTGTGGGCGCATGGGGGGCCTTTGGTCTGATTTTTACGTCGATCGCGGTGGCGCATACTCTGTATGCCCCGCGTGAAGTCGTGCTTTGGAACTGGCGCCGGATTCTTCTGATGGGGCTTTCCATGGCCATGTGTATCGGCGCTCAATTCTCACTTTGGATCTTGCTGGTTCCCGCACTTTGCTTCATGCTGTGGGTCGGCCATGTACGGCGTGGCGCGGCCCTGGCCATCTTTGCCGCCGCGTGTTCCATAGGCCTGGTTCTGTTGTGGGCTCTCTACAGCTTTCGTCCGCGGGTTTTCGTTCAAGCCCTGGTCAGCGCAGACTGGCTGGAAATTTCCTCCGGGACCTCCTCATGGACCGGGATCGCTCCGCTGCTGAGCGCTTTTTTTCTGCAGAATGGGCTCGGCCTCGTTCTGTTGCTGATGCTCACGCTGGCCACGTTCGTGGTTTGGAAGCGCACGCGTTTTTTTGGCACAGCCGCGCCGTTGATTACGGGCGCCCTGCTGGTGGTTCTGGCTTTGCGACTGCACTTTGCGGGTTTCACTTTCCTGTTCGTCGCACTTCCGTTCCTGATTTTGTTTATGGCCGGCGTTTCGGCAGACCTGTTGCAAAGCCGCTATGCAGTCTTGGCCAATGCCGTGATCGTTGGTGTGTTAATCGCCAATGCAATGATCGACATTTATAGCCTGATGCATTTAACTTCCGGAAGCGGATAGAAACTTGCCAGCATCTAACCAGTTGGTTGTAAACTGAGGGCTAATGAGTGGCGCGAGCCAAGTCGGATATCCCATGAAGTCCTTTAAGCGTGCGGCGCTGATACTGGGGGCGTGCCTGTTGCTGGCGACGTTCTCATTCGGACAGGCGGGATTCGGAAGGACGCGTGGTGGTTACCCGCTACCCTCGGTGAGCTCGATTGGCCCACATTCGTTCGCCTACCCACTTCCCAGCGTTTCGTCGATCCCGAGGACGGGTTTCGGAAACGGCTTCCACAACGGAGCAGGCTTCCATCATGATGGCCGATCTCGAAGGGGTAGCTTTAACTACGGACTTCCCTACTACTACGTCCCGCTGACCGATTACGGCTATGACTACGATTACGTAGGCGCCCCCGATATGTACTCCGGTGCACCCAGTGGATATTCTGGTCCACCAATTGGCCCCAACGACCAGACGCTGCATATCATCGTCGAGCAACCACCAGCGCGGTCGTACGGTCCACCCGTCGATGATACGCAGGCGGAAGGAGCACTTTCCCCGCCACCCATTCAAGAGCGATCCTCCTCAGCACGAGAGGCGAAAGAGGCCAAGCCGATCGAGCCGACGGTCCTGGTTTTTCGCGATGGCCACCAGCAGCAAGTAAATAACTACGCCATCATGGGTCAAACGGTTTACGTCTTGGACGACGGAACCCATAAGATCCCTTTGGCTAACCTTGATGTCCCCGCCACTGTCAAAGCGAACGACGATCGTGGCGTGGAGTTCAAGGTCCCCGCAGTACAGCATCCCGCCCAGAAAGATTCAGACTTACAGCCAAACCGCACACCAGATCAGAACCCACTCCCAGCCGCCAACGTGGCTTCTGCACTCCAGTAGAAGTCCCACTTGAACTCCGGTTCTACTTGGAGGTGAGGCCTATATTTTGTGTTGCCCCCGCCCCCGCAAGATTGCAGCGTAATCTACTGAAAATACATGATTTAAGTTGATCTAAAACCACTCCTGTAGTGTTATAATTTGAAGTGCTCATCGCACCTAGTAGTCCCTGAAATTGCAGCGATTTACGACCAGTCGAACCGACTTTCAGAAGGAACCGCAACTCCGCTTCTGGGTTCGCTGGCTGAGCAAATCGCGGCCCTCATCTCGTATCGATGACGCGAAGATTTCGCGAGCGACAAACTAAAGAAAGTTAGACATGGCAGACGATCCAAACCAGCAGTTACCGCTCGACCCGACGAAACCCAACGGGGGCAACGTACAGCCCGTCAACATTGAAGAGGAGATGCGGCGTTCGTATCTCGACTATTCAATGTCCGTCATCATTGGACGCGCTTTGCCTGATGTGCGCGACGGACTCAAGCCGGTGCATCGCCGCATTCTTTATGCCATGCACGACATGGGGGTGCTTCACAACCGTAAGCACATGAAGTGCGCCGGCGTCGTCGGCGAATGTCTGAAGAAATACCACCCCCATGGTGACAGCGCTGTATATGACGCGATGGTGCGTCTGGCGCAACCTTGGAGCCTGCGTTATCCGCTGATCGATGGGCAGGGAAATTTTGGGTCGGTGGATGGCGATCCTCCCGCGGCTTACCGGTACACCGAGTCACGCCTGACCGAGATGGCGGAAGAGTTGCTTTCCGACATCGACAAAGACACAGTCGATTTCGTCGCCAACTTCGACGACACCACAGTTGAGCCGATGGTATTGCCGACCAGAATCCCCAACCTGCTGGTGAACGGATCGAACGGCATCGCCGTCGGCATGGCGACCAATATTCCTCCGCACAATCTCACCGAGATCGTTGATGCGTGTATCACGCTGGTGAACAATCCGCACGCCACGCTTGCCGACTTGTTGAAGCACGTGCAGGGCCCGGATTTCCCGACGGCTGGTTTCATCTACGGACGCAGCGGCATCATGGAAGCTTATCGTACCGGGCGCGGACGCTTCATGATGCGCGCCAAGGCGGCCATTGAGCACCTGACGAAGGACAAGGACGCGATCATCGTCACCGAGATACCCTACCAGGTCAATAAGGCCAAGCTGATCGAACGCATCGCCGAACTGGTCAACAACAAGGTCATTGACGACATCAGCGATGTCCGCGATGAGAGCGATCGTGATGGTATGCGCATCGTCATCGAACTGAAGCGCAGCGCCGAGGCCCAGATCGTGCTCAACCAGCTCTTCAAGCACACTTCGATGCAGGAGAGCTTCAGCATGATCTTTCTGGCGGTGGTCAACAACCAGCCCAAAGAAATGGGTCTGGTGCAGGCCATCCAGCACTTCGTAGATCACCGCATCGACGTGGTGCGGCGTCGCACCGCCTATCTGCTGATGAAAGCCCGCGAGCGCGAGCATGTACTCGAGGGCTATCAGGTCGCGCTGGATCGTGTGGATGACGTGATCCGCATTATTCGCGGCAGCGATAACCGCGCCTCTGCTCGAACCAACTTGGTCGACTATTTTTCCGGCAAAACCGTAAGTGTCTCGGAAGGCAAGTTGGGGAAAGCGGCTTCGCTGAAGGGCCTGGTGCCTTCGCAACTCACGCGCCCTTTCGACACCGTGCAAGCCGACGCAATTCTCGAATTGCAGTTGCATCGCTTAACGCGGCTATCGATCGACGAAATTCTTAAGGAATTGGCGGAGACTCGCAGTCGCATCGCCGACTACGAGTCCATCCTGGGCAGTGAAAAGAAGCTGCGTGGCGTCATCATCAAGGAACTCGAGGAAATCAAGAAGAAGTATGGTGATGCGCGCCGCACTGTCATTCAAGACGAAGCGGTCGAAATAAGCCTGGAAGACCTGATCGCCGACGAACAAGTCGCGGTCACGGTGAGCCATTCCGGCTACATGAAGCGCACTCCGATTTCGACCTATCGTCAGCAGCGCCGTGGCGGCACCGGACGCAAGGGCATGAGCACACGCGAAGAGGATTTTGTCGAATATCTCTTCGTCGCTTCCACCCACGACTACATCCTGGTGTTTACCAATAAAGGACGCGTGTATTGGCTCAAGGTGTACGAGATCCCCGAACTGAGCGCCGCCGGCAAAGGCAAAGCAATTGCGAGTCTCGTCTCTCTACAACCTGGCGAGAGCGTGCGCGCGCTGCTTACCATTCGCGATCTGGAAGAAGAGAATCGCTACGTGTTCTTCACTACCCGTAACGGCCTGGTTAAGAAGACGCCGCTGAAGGACTTCAGCAATGTGCGCTCGATCGGTATCAACGCCATCGCGATCGAGGAGGAGGACGAACTGGTCGCCGCCAGTTGTACCGACGGCAATCAGATCATTTTCCTTGCGACCCACGATGGCAAGGCCATCCGCTTCGATGAGGACAACGTGCGGCCGATGGGACGCGCCGCCTACGGCGTGTGGGGCATGGACCTGGAACGCGGCGATTACATTGTGGGCATGGCGGTCACTCCCAAAGAGCGCGGCAAGGCAAAGAACGGCGACGGCCAGCAGGCTAATCTCATCCTTTCGGTCACCGAGAATGGCTTCGGCAAGCGCACGGATGTTGATGAATACCGTCTGCAGGCACGCGGCGGCAAGGGCATCATCAACGTGAAGACCACCTCGCGCAACGGGAAAATCGTCTCCATCATGCTGGTGAACGAAGAGTCGGAGGTGATGGTCATCAGCCAATTCGGCAAGATCATCCGCATCGGCACTAAGACCATCCGCGAATGCGGACGTTCGTCACAGGGTGTACGCCTGCTTCATATGGAGGAAGGCGATCGTGTGGCTGCCACGTCAGTCATTCCACCGGAAGAGGCAAGCGAGAATGGCAACGGCGAAAGCGGATTGTTGGTGCAGTAAGGCTGTAGCCATTAAACAATCAGGGGCGCCCCACTCAGGCTTCGCTTGCTTGGGTGGGAATTTTTATCGGGGTGACGTGGATGCGGACGTTCAAGTTCAGCCCTTTCCAGGTTGTGTCGGCAGTGTAGACTTGGCTCCTGCACGGCGTTCGTCGAGCAATTCATTCACTAGCGACGTGTCGAGTTTTACATATTGCCGGGCGCGGCGCCGGGCCTGCTGAATGCGCCGCCGCTGGGTCGTGATCCTCGTTCTGACTTCGCGCCCCATTGCAAACTCGAATCTCATCGAGACATTATAGTAGGTTTGCGACTATCCAAGCCCTTGCGTAAGAGGTCCCTCATCTGCTGGAATCGAACAGGAGTTCCCATGGACAAAGTCAATGTGGCGCAGAAACTGTCGCTATTTACCGATCACTACAGCCCCAAGATTGTGGGCGAGGTGAACGACGCCTACGTTAAGTTGGTGAAGCTGCAAGGCGAGTTCATGTGGCATCACCACCAGCACGAAGACGAGTTGTTCTTCGTGGTGAAGGGCGTTCTGCGGATGAGGGTGCGGGAGAACAACGGTGAGCGTGAGTTTATGGTGAATCCCGGCGAATTCATCATTATTCCGCGCGGGGTCGAGCATCTTCCTTCCGCCGACGAAGAAACGCACATCATGTTGCTTGAACCGAAGACCACGCTCAATACCGGCAATGTAGCTAGTGAGCGCACAGTGAAGCAGCTACAACGAATCTAGCGGAGAATGCGTTGAATCTTTGGTCGTCTTTCTTAACGAACGATGGCAGGCTGATCCACAAGTGGAAGCACTATTTCCCCATTTACGAGCGCCATTTCCGGGACTTCGTTTACAAGCCGGTGACCTTCATCGAAATTGGCTGCGGCCGCGGCGGCTCCTTGCAAATGTGGAAGCGATACTTTGGTCCGCACGCGCGAATCGTCGGGATTGACGTTCTTCCCGAGTGCAAGCAGTTCGAGGAAGACCAGATCGAGATCCGCATCGGGGCACAGCAGGATCTGCAATTTCTGGAGAGTATTGTCGCTGAGTTTGGGCCTCCCGACATTGTGCTCGACGACGGGAGCCACATTATGAGTCACGTTACAGCAAGCTTCAAATTTCTTTACCCGCGAGTCGCGAAGAATGGCGTTTACATGGTGGAAGACCTGCATACAGCCTATTGGGAAGAGTACGAAGGCGGTCTGCGAAAACCGACAACCTTCATCGAACTAAGTAAGAACCTGGTCGATGAGTTAAATGCAGACCACTCTCGAGGAGCGCTGGCGCCTACCGACTTCACCAAGACCACACTATCCATGCACTTCTACGATAGCGTTACCGTATTCGAGAAGGGGGTTCACACGAAAAAGTGGGCCCCGCAAATCGGCAAGCCTTAGACCTTCCTCCTAACTCCCGACCTTTTGACCTGTCCCACATTGTGGGGTAGGGTCTGCAGCAGTTCGCGGGTGGTGCGCTTGAGGATGGGATGCCGCGCGTCGGGCGCAATCTCGGCCAGGGGTTCAAGCACGAATCGCCGCTCGTGCATGGCCAAGTGCGGCACGTCTAGCTGCGGCGTGTGGATCACGAAATTTCCGAACAGCAAAATGTCGATATCGATATTGCGCGGGCCCTTCGGCTGGCTGCGCCGGCGGCCCATCTGCTGCTCGATCGCCAGAGTCCTCGACAGAAATTGCTTCGGCATCAACTCGGTGCTTATCGCAACTGCACAGTTGAGAAACCAGGGTTGCGCTGTGAACTCCACTGGCTCCGTCTCGTAGAACGACGAGACCGCAATCACCTTGCCAAGCTCGGCAAGCTTCTCAATCGCGGTACCGAGGTTCGCCTCGCGGTCGCCCACGTTGGAGCCCAACGAAAGATAGACGGTCTTTTCCACGCACGTATGTTAGCGCGATTGAGCATGGCGCATCGTGTTCCGCGAGGTGCTACTGCGGGTCGAAAGGTGAGGGCTTACGTTGAAGTGGGCCATCACAGCGCGGCCACTCGGCGTTGCACCAATAAAAAATACAGTGCCATCAGAATCAGCAGCAATCCATTTACGCTCAGCACGACGGGTGCTGTAAATACTGGGACCAGCCAACCCGACAGCAGATTTCCCATGGGCATGCCCCCGCGAAACGCACAGTTGTAAACGCTCATCACGCGTCCGCGCATTTCGTGGGTGGTAATCAACTGCACCAGCGACGTCACAGTGGCGAACACGGCCATCATGGAAGCACCCACGATCACCAGCATGCCGTAGCTCAGCGGCAACGATCGCGAGAGGGAGAACCCCACGATGGCGGCGCCCAGGCAAATCAGTCCGGTAATGGCGAACCGTCCTTTGTGGCGCATGTTACCCATCGCAGCAACCCCCAGCGAGCCGCAGATTGAGCCAATTCCCATCAGCGAAAGCAAATTGCCGTAGGTTTGCGGACCCCGATGGAAGATGTCTTTCACGAACACCGGAATATACGTGCGCATGGGCATGGCCAGCGCAGTCATGCAGAATGCCAGCACAATAAGCGCTTCCATCGAGGGCTGTCGGCGAACGAACTTGATGCCTTCCTTCAGGCTGGTCAGCATCGACTCGGTGGTGGGTACAGGCAGGAACCGGCTGGTGATGAGCAACAGCGAAATAATGGGCGCCAGGAACGAAAGCGCGTTCAACCCGAAGCACCAGGTCTCGCCCAACCTCGCCAGAGCGATGCCCGCCAGCGCAGGGCCAATGGTTACCGCCAGGTTGAACTGAATCGAATTGAGCGCAATGGCGTTCGGCATGTCCTCCCGCTCCACCAGCGTGGGAATCAGCGCCGAGTACGCTGGGCCACCAAAAGCTTGCGCGAAGCCAGACATAAACGACAGGCAGAGGATGGGCCAGACGTGCGTCAGTCCGTTGGCGACCAGAACGGTCAGTATTCCCGCGCTCGCCATCTGTACGTACTGGGAGGCGAGCAGGACTTTGCGGCGCTCAATGCGGTCGGCCACCACGCCGCCGATCAGCGAGAACAGGAAGATGGGAATGCCGCCGAGAAACTGGTCGAGCGCGAGGAGGAATGCAGAATGGCTCAGGCGATAGATGAGCCAGCCCTGCGCCACAATCTGCATCCAGGTGCCGATGCTGGAGGTGCAAGCGCCGAACCACATCAAACGGAAATCACGATAGTGAAATGCTTTGAAGATCCTGCGCAGGGTAGATGTCTGCATGTGCTCCGCGTGACTTCTAAAGTCCGGCTTCTATCTTCGCATGGCAGCACCCTTGCAGTCGGCGCCCGGCCGCGGACCTACCCTTCGTTAAGCCGCTATCTCCGGAAAACTGCACTGTTGGCGGTGATATAATCTCAGTTTGCCTGTCCTTTCTCCGCGCGATTCGAGGCGGAAGCATCGCCTGATTCGCGGAACGGCGCGGCATCCATCGGTACTCATCCGAAGGTATTCAATATCTGAGGTTTCTCCATGTCCGGCCATTCCAAATGGGCAACCATTAAACACAAGAAGGGCGCGCTGGATGCCAAGCGCGGCAAGATTTTCACTCGCTTGATAAAGGAAATCACCATCGCGGCCAAAAGCGGTGGCGATCCTGAGAAGAACCCGAGACTGCGCGGCGCGGTGGCGGCGGCCAAGGCGGAGAACATGCCGGCCGACAACATCAAGCGCGCCATCCAGCGCGGCACGGGCGAGCTGCCAGGCGTCTCGTACGAGGAAATCACCTTCGAAGGCTACGGGCCGGGCGGCGTCGCCATCCTGGTGGAAGTGTCGACCGACAATCGCAACCGCACGGTCAGCGAACTGCGCCATGCGTTCTCGAAGAATGGCGGCAACATGGGCGAGGCCGGCTCGGTCGCGTGGATGTTCCACAAGAAGGGCGACATCATCATCCCCAAAGCGGCGGCCAAGGAAGACGACCTGATGAACATCGTGCTCGAAGCGGGCGCCGATGACCTGAAAGACGATGGCGACAATTGGGAGATCCTGACCGATCCCGCGACGTACGAAACCGTGCTGGAAGCGGTGAAGGCGGCGGGCATCAAGCCCGAGGTGGCGGAGATCGGCATGGTTCCGCAGAACTACACCAAGCTCGAAGGCCATCAGGCCGGCACGATGATTCGGTTGCTGGAGGCGCTGGAGGATTCCGACGACGTGCAGCACGTTTACTCCAACTTCGATATCGATCAGAAGCAGTTGGAGGAAGTGGCGGGGTAGGAAGCAGTAACTAGCAATTAGCCGTTAGCAATGAGCAAAGCAGATCCCTCGCTGCGCTCGTGATGACAAATCTTGAGACCGTCAATATGTTGCTCGAATCTCATTAAGTAGATTGCCAGCCTCCTCATTCACCAGATTCAGATTCTCTGTGCGCTCCGTGCCTCCGTGGTAAAAAGAGTTTCTCTGTGACTCTGTGTCTCTGTGGTAGATGTCTCCGCGATTTACAATAGCTCTAGCATGAAGCTCCACCGAACAGCCTCCTTTCCACTCGCTCTTTGTCTGCTGGGTCTGGTAGCAGTGGTCAGCTTGGGATGCAATAAGCAGCAGACACCGTCGCAGGTGTCTGCCGAGGTCAAACCCCCAGCCACGAATGCTCTGCCGGTCGCCGCAGCAACAGCACCGGTTGCTGCTTCCGCGGGTGCCGATACAAGGCCGGACATCAACGGGAACCAGGTGATGCAGTACGTGAAGGAGGTCGTCGCGTTCGGTCCGCGGCCGCCTGGCAGTCCGGCGCACACCAAGCTCGAGCAGTACATCCATTCGAAGCTCAAGGGAGTTGACGTCGAGAACGACACCTTTACCGCGAAAACTCCGGTCGGAGATTTCCCGATGAATAACATCATCGCCAAGTTTCCGGGCAAGAAAGACGGCATCATTGTGGTCGCCGGCCACTACGATACTGTCTATCACCTGAAGAACTTTGTGGGCGCCAACGACGGTGGCTCTTCGACAGCGCTGCTGCTCGCGCTTGCCGACCAATTTCGCGGCAAGCCCCTCGACGGCTACAGCGTCTGGCTGGTTTGGACCGATGGGGAAGAAGCCTTTGTGAAGTGGACCGACACCGATAGCGTGTATGGCACACGGCATCTGGCGCAGAAATGGCAGCAGGATGGAACTGCGAAGAAGATCAAGGCGTTCATCCTCGTCGATATGATCGGCGACGCCGACCTCGACGTTCAGGAAGAAACCAACTCGACCCCATGGTTAAGCGCACTGGTCTACCAGGCGGCTACCAACTTGGGGTATCAGTCGCATTTCTATCAATACAAGACCGGCATTGATGACGATCATATGCCGATCCTGAAGATTGGCGTGCCTGCAGTCGACATCATTGATCTCGACTACGGCTATCACAATGTTTTCTGGCACACCCCGCAAGACACCGTGGACAAACTCAGTCCTCAGTCGCTGGCCATTAGTGGCGATGTGGTGCTGGAAACGATTCGCCTGGTGAATGCGCGCTAATCGGCCGCATTCCGATTAGAACTTTGCGATGTGGATGCTACCATCGCCAGAGGTGATCTCCAGCAGCGGTCCGCCGCCATTTAGTTTGCCGCGAATGCGCGAGCGCTCGATCGACCCGTTGACTGTCACCGGCATATCCAGCTGAATTTGGCCGTCGCCAGTATGAGCGTAAAGCTCGGCAGCAAAGTCCTGCGGAAGTCGAGCTTCCACCCTGCCGTCACTGGTATGAATCAGCCATCCGTTGTTCATCTTCGAACCTGGCCGCACGGTGAGGTCGATATGCCCATCGCCGGTGCGTAGATCAACATCGGTCAGCACACCATCAATCGTCATGTGTCCATCGCTGGTGTGGGCATGCAGGCCGCCGTTGAAGTTGCGGACCTGAATGTGTCCGTCGCCGGTATCGATGCGGGCCTGCCCCGAGATACCATCGACGCCGATATGACCGTCGCCTGAATGCAGGTCCAGCGCGGTTTCCGAAGGGACCTGCACCTCGATGCGCACTCCCCTTCGGCCGCTGATGTGGAAGCCCCAGTTGTTAGGTATTCGGATTTGAAGGTCTACTTTATCGGCATCCTGATGTTCAGTGACGCGTACCCCGCTACCTCCAATGGTGTAGCCGTCGGCGATCACACGGGCTGAAACGGTGCGGCTGTTTCCGCGGGTGATTTCAACCGACGCGTCGTTAGTGTCCACACGCAAGGTCGGCTTATCGCCGACCTGGTACGTTTTGGTCCATTCCTCGGCAAAGGCGGAAACGCCGAGCACCGTCAGGCATAACAAAACAGTTAAGAAGGTTTTACGCACGCGAACCTCCTCCTCGCTGCTAGTTACGAGGAGGAGACTGCGTTTGTTCCGTAGTAGTGGTTGCGAATCAGGAGATACGGAAGGGCAGCTTGCGGTGCCCGGGGCATGCGCTACTTAGCGGAGTGGAACGTCGCGCATACCCCTTGCGAGCATCGCTCCCTGCTTGCTGAAATAGACGCTCGCGTACGAAAAAAGTTAGCGTCAGCGACTGTATTGGTTCTGCTTTTTCTCTGCGTGTCGTTCCAATCCGAGCTGAATCAACCGGTCCATCAGTTCCGGATAATCGATGCCGGTCGCGGCCCACATCTTGGGATACATGCTGATGGACGTAAAGCCGGGAATAGTATTGACTTCGTTGACGTACATCTTGCCCCTGCGTGGGTCCATGAGGAAATCCACGCGTGCCATGCCGGCGCAATCCACCGCCTTGAATGCCGCGATCGCCAGTTGCTGCACTTCTTTCTGCTTGGCTCTTGGCAGATCGGCAGGGATGATCGACTCCGATCCTTCGACCAGATACTTAGCGTCGTAGTCGTAGAACTCCTTTACAGGGACGATCTCGCCGGGGAGGGAAGCGATAGGGTCGTCGTTTCCGAGCACCGAACATTCAATCTCGCGGGCCTTGCCTGTGGTGCCGCCGACGCCCTGCTCGACCACCAACTTGCGATCGAAACGCGCCGCCTCATCCATTGCGGCTGCCAGTTCTCCGCCGTTATGCACTTTGCTGATCCCGACCGACGAGCCCAGGTTCGCGGGCTTCACAAACACGGGATACTTCAACGCGGCGTCGATTTGCTTCCGCACTTTTTTCGGTTGCTCTTTCCACGCGCTTCGCAAAACCGTGACGTGCTTCACAATTGGCAGACCCGCGTCGCGGAAGAGTCGCTTCATTACGTCCTTGTCCATCCCCGCGGCCGAGCCCAGGACGCCTGCGCCGACGTAGGCAATGTCCGCCAGTTCCAGCAATCCCTGGATGGTGCCGTCCTCGCCGAACGTGCCGTGCAGAACGGGGAAGATGATGTCTACGTCAATCGAATCGGGTGCTGCGTGAAGATCGGCCGAGTCGGTCTCAAATGGCATTAGCGCAGAATGATTGTCACCGGGCATTGGCGGCACAACCACGGCCTCGCCTTTGGCCAGCACGGCCGCCGTAGATGTTGTCTCGGGATCGCCGGCGCGGAGATGACGCGGCTCAGCTGTTGCTGCCGGTTTGCCTTGCAACAGGCGTTCTGCTCGGGCCGCGGTGACCCATCGCCCCTCCTTGGTGATACCGATGGGAACAACGTCGTATTTTTTCTTGTCGATTGCGTTCAGGACCGAAGCCGCGGACAGGAGTGAGACTTCGTGCTCGCCGCTGCGTCCGCCGAACAGGACACCTACCCGGAGTTTGGTCATGCTTCGATGTTAACGCCAGAAGGTCTTGCGAATAGTAATCAGCGATAGACCTCGCGACCACGTCCAAGCCTAGCCCGAAGCCGCCACAGACTGGCTCTGTCCTCCAGCACCGGCTTCGGCAACCACGGGAACGACGGTGTAGGTGGGAGCCAGCGCTCCACCGCGCTGATTCAGGTTGCATGGCTGGTAGGAGGCATCATGCTGCAGGCGTATGTTGGCGCTGTTGCTAACGCACGCGTTGCTGTCAATTTTCCGCGGATTTGGAAACGCCCACCCCAGGCTCCAGGACTCATGCTTCTGGTCGAGTGCGTGCTTCGCATCCAGGTTGGCGTACTGCTGGTACACGGCGGGGTCGAAATCCACGCCCAGCGCCTTCGCCTTGCTCATCATCCAGCTCAGCGTAATGTCCGACAGTCCAGTTTCGGGATATCCTCCGCCCACATCGCAATGGACACCGGTGAAGTAAATCTGCTCAATGACCTGGCCCGGAGCGGGTGGCCCGGACCACAGCGTAGCCGGAAACTCGCGACGACGTTCATCAATCGATACGGCATGATAAGCGTGCTTGACGTCCGGGTGCAGCGTGGTGTCGAGGAATCCATAGCGCAACGGATCAATTCCGCCGAAAATAGCAGGGATGCCGAGAGCCCCGACGGTGTCCCATACGCCGATCATCGTGATCTCGGCATCGTCCATCGCATATTGCTGTTTCAGCGCCGCCAACTTCTGTGGCCGTTTGGTCAAGTCATGTTCGCGATAGGCATCGAAAGCCTGCGCGGTCTGGTTATCATTCACGTTCTGCGTAGGCAGCCCGCAATGCGCAATCATTCCACCCAGGCTCCGCGCAGTATAAGCCCCGCGGCTGAAGCCGAACAGAAATACCTCATCACCCGGCGAATACAGGTGAGCGATTCGCGTGTAACCATCCTTGATTTTCTGGTCCAGGCCGTCGCCAAAAGCGCCGCCTAGTAACTTCAGCAGAGTGTTGCCGTCGGCTCCTACGCCGTCATCGTAGATGGGGCATTGCGTAGCAGTGAAGTTCAGTGCCTTAAACAGCTTGTAAACATTCGTCTGAGTGGCGGGGTCGTTCCAGGTGCCATCAGCGCAAAAGATGATTCGTTTTGCCACGGTTTCTCCGGCGGCCTCGACGGCCGATGTTCGGCGTTTATCCCCAACGATTGGATAGATTGCAAATTTTCGAGGGATCGTAAAATCTGGAGCGAAACTATAGCACGGTTTTACAGTGGGGTGGCGGGTCGTTTTGACAGAAGGTTTTCCAGCCGAACATGTTCGGGTTGCGCAACTTTGGCAATGGCGGCCGTACAAGTGCCGGAGAAGGACAATGAGTTCACAAGATCTTCTTGCCAAACGCTGACAGCGCCAGTTCAACAGCAAGCTCTGCTGTCTGGTTGCGCTCATCGAGGACCGGATTGACTTCCACCAATTCGAAGCTGACCATGCGCCCGTGGTCGGCGATGATCTCCATTGCCAAGTGTCCCTCGCGATACGTGGCCCCGCCCCAAACGGGGGTGCCGACACCGGGAGCGTCTTCGGGATCGATCCAGTCCAGATCGAGCGAGACGTGGTACCCAACGGTGCCGCGTCCTGCAATGCGAAGGGCTTCTTCCATCACCGAGCGCATGCCGCGTTCATCAATATCGCGCATGGTAAAGACGTGCACGCCTGACTTCCGGATATTTTCGCGCTCGTGATTGTCCACATCGCGGATGCCAACCAGCACGCAGTTGCCGGGCTGCACCTTTGGACTGAAACCATACAAGTCGGTAAGCGGAGACTCGAACAGGCCCATAATTGCGCCGAGGGGCATGCCATGCACGTTGCCGCTGGGTGAGCTCCCGGGGGTGTTGATGTCGGTATGCGCGTCGATCCAGAGCAGACCGATGCGCTGGTTCTTGCGACGATAAAATTCGGCCACGCCGGAGACGGTCCCGGCGGCGATGGAATGGTCGCCCCCCAGAACCACAGGAATCTTTCCCGCCTCTAACGTTTTAACCACCAGTTCAGCTTCCTTCGAGCAGGTCTCGGTGATTTCCTTCAGGTACTTCGCATTGGGATCGCCTTCAGACATGGTTTCCGCCAGAGCGACGGGTATGTTGCCCCCATCCTCAACTTCATAGCCGAGGGCCTCAAGTTTGGTTTGGAGACCGGCAACCCGCATTGCCGAAGGTCCCATGTCCACGCCGCGGCGCGACTGACCGAGATCCAACGGTACGCCAATAATTCGGATGTGTTTGGTTTCGACGTTTTGTAATGGCTTGGTGATCGGGCTGGTTGCCATAGAGATTTCCTGTTGGAATCGATTGCATTACGGATACAGCCGGTGCAATGTACGCGGGAAGGGAATGGTCTCGCGCACATGCTCCAAGCCGCATATCCAGGCCACGGCGCGCTCGATGCCCATACCGAACCCCGCGTGGGGAACGCCCCCGAACTTGCGCAGGTCGAGATACCACTTGAAAGCCTCTTCCGGCAGTTCGTGTTCATGAATACGTTTCCGCAACAGATCGTAGGACCCAATGCGCTGCGAGCCGCCGATGATCTCGCCGTAGCCCTCCGGCGCCAGGACATCCACGCAGAGAGCATACTTCGGCTCTTGCGGGTCGGGCTCCATGTAGAACGCCTTGATGGCCGCCGGATAGCGATGGACCATCACCGGCCGGTCGAATTGTGACGAGATATAGGTCTCATCCGGCGAGCCGAAGTCGCCGCCCCATTCGAACTTGTTCTCGACCAGGCCTTTCGCATGTCCTTCCTGCAACATTGTCACAGCCTCGTCATAGGCGATGCGCGGGAAAGGCGTGGCGATTTTCTCCAGCTTGCTGAGGTCGCGGCCAATCGTCTCCAACTCAGGCCGCCGCTTCTCCAGACAACGCTTCACGATGAAGGTGATGAATTCTTCCGCCAGGACCATCAGATCGTCAAGCGTCGCGAAGGCGACTTCCGGCTCGACCATCCAGAACTCAGTCAGATGGCGTCGTGTCTTTGATTTCTCCGCGCGAAAGGTCGGCCCAAAACTGTAAACCTTGCCGAGGGCCATCGCGGTGGCTTCAATGTAAAGCTGTCCCGACTGCGTTAGATACGCCTGCTCGTCGAAGTAATCTACCGGGAACAGTGTCGTCGTTCCTTCGCATGCCGCGGGTGTAAGGATGGGCGGGTCGGTGAGGGTGAATCCTCGGTCGTCAAAATAATCGCGCGCCGCCTTGATGATCTCAGCCCGAACCCGCAGGATCGCGGCCTGACGGGGCGAGCGCAGCCACAAATGGCGGTGCTCCATCAGGAAATCGACCCCGTGCTCCTTCGGCGAAATCGGATAAGGATCGTCCGGACTTACACGCTGCACCACATGAGCGTCCGTGACATCCATCTCATAGCCGCCAGGAGCTCGCTTGTCGGCGCGCACCTTGCCGGTGACGACCACGCTGGACTCCTGAGTGAGGCCCTTGATCGAATCGAAGAGTTCGGGCGAGACGGCATTTTTGGCGACCACTCCCTGGATGACGCCGCTGCCGTCGCGAAAGATAGGGAAGATGAGTTTGCCGCTCTCGCGCAAGTTGTACAGCCAGCCACGAATAGTGACAGTCTGGCCTTCATGCTGGCCGATCTCGCGGATCGTGGTGACCGGTGTTTCCAGTTTTTCCGATAGTTCCATGAGTTCCTGACTCGAAGATACATGCCCGAAGGCAAGCTGATCAAAATCCGAAAAGCGGGTCTCTTGTATCTTACTTGGACTACCCGCAAGGGGGCGAATTCGATGGCGGCGGAGCGGTCTCCGTGAGGCAATACTGGGTGCCGGTGATTCGGGCGTCAACGTGGACTGCCGTAATCATGGATCCGGCGCGTCAGGTTCACGCCTCACACTGCGAGGTGATGGCGCTCACTGCGTCCTTGTTTACAGGGTCCATACTGGAATTGTTTAGGCTGCCCACAGCCCGGCATGACAGAAATCGTGCCGCTTGCGAGAGCTATCACCGAGTTCGCACCCGCGTCTGGTTTTAGCACTCGAGGCTGGCAGCATGTCTGCATCGGAGGGATCAGCAATGCCGACCGTCATTGAACCGAAAACAAGCGAAGAAGCAACCGCGCAACCCGTTCAACCCGTCTCCGAAGTACCGGAGCTGTTTGCCGCGGAAGTCGCGATGGAAGGCAAGAGCTCAGGTTTTCTGCCTCTGTTGTTCATTGCCGGATTGATCGTGGCCGTCGGTGGCACCATTTTCTACTTTGTAAAAGGTGCTCGCGACGTTCTTACGGTACCGCTAGCGACTAGCACGGTCACCAGGATATTGAATGCACAAGCCCCCCCTACCATCCATTTCAGTACCGGGACGGTAGTCTCGAATGTCAACGAAAAGCCGGCGGACCCGCACTACAAGTTGTTGGCGAAGGCTGGCGTCATTGACACCAAGCCGAAGGCGAAGGATTCCAGTTCGTTGATCGTTAGCCTGAGCACTGCGGGCGAGAACCTTTTGGGCACAATCAAGGGCGTGCAGAAGACGAGTAATGCTGACGGAACGGTCACGTACGTGGTCCCGTTGGCTGAGCGCAAGCTGGTGGACGTCGCCACCGTCACCATGATCAAGCCCCATCTGGCGCGGGTGGAATATAGCTGGAAGTGGCAGCCCAATCGTCTGGGGACGGAGTTTGATGCCTCCGGCAGTCTGGTAAAGAGCTTTACCAGTTGGGACCGTACCATTCTCATTAAGACCTACGGAGCGGATTTCTATGGCCAGCCGCCCACCAAGGCCAGCATTGTCTTGATCGAGGCCGATAACGGTACCTGGAAGCCGTACGTCGAGTAGGTGAGTGGAAAGTGTTCTTACAGGGAGGGAGATCCCTCCCTATTCTTATTCCCGCACTGTCAGCGAACCGCCATCGCTCCCTTGAAAAACATTCACCGCAGAAACACGGAGGACACGAGTTTTCTCTGTGATTCTCCGTGCCTACGTGGGGAATTTTCGTTCCCGTGCGTGGGCCGAAAACCTATCCGTTGACAATTTTCTCCTCGCCGCTCACCTTCATGAACTGCAGCGATCCAAACTCCAAAACAGAAGGGAAACGCCATATGATGCGCATTTCGGTCGTCGTGTCCGCGGGCTTCTTGCTTTTTTCTTTAATGCTCGTCGCGCAACTGCCGCAAACGCCGGGTGGTCAGCAGAAGAGCGCGCCCGCCCCGACCGTCATCACTGATCAGGACAATGGAAAAGATATCGACCTTCCTGCCGGTGGTAGTCTGGTGGTTCGGCTGAATAGCAACCCGTCAACCGGTTACAGTTGGGCGATAAAAGGTGATCCTTCGCCTCTTCGCCTGGTGAAGAGCTCTACGAAGAAGAATAGCCAAACGGGTCACGCCGTGGGTGCACCGGTTATGCAGCAGTTCAAGCTGACCGCCGTTTCGGCGGGGATGGCATCGCTTACCCTCGAATACCGCCGGCCATGGGAATACAACGTGGCCCCAGCCAGGACGTTCAAAGTCAGGGTGAATGCGCGCTGAAGCCGGAGTGGGCCTGACCAAGGGCCGCTGTCAGGGTTTCCCCCGATGGTCGGGCGTCACAAACTGCTGTGACTTTGGTCGTTGCCTATCCTCGGGAAAGAGTTAGAATAGGGTTGGAATTGAAAATGATTTTCAACTTCATATTCGGCCGCAAACGGAAAAGGGTTCGCCGCCCGGCTAGCGCCCTCGCCGATCTCCGTGTTGGAGAAAAAGCCATTCTCGCCGAATTAGAGCTCTCTCCTCCGGTAGTGGAGCATCTCATGAACCTCGGTTTTGTGCCCGGCCTGGAAGTGACGGTCGCGCGCAGCAGCCCAGGTGGTGATCCCCGAGTCTACCGGGTGGAAGGAACTGAAGTTGCCATGCGCCGCGACCTCTCCCGCCACATCCATGTGGAATTGGCCGGTGCACCTGCGTTTGGAGACTAGCGCATGGGAGCCTCGACCATGACCTGCCATGCGGTTGCGCGGCCCAGGGATGAATCCCTCGGCGCGTCGTATCGCACGGTGGCGGTTGTCGGTCCTCCAAATTCCGGCAAGACCACCCTCTTCAATCGGCTCACCCGTCTGCGTCAGAAGGTCGGCAATTTCCCTGGCGTCACCGTCGAACACCACACCGGATATGTGCGCGACACCGAGGGCCATGAGGTCGCGCTGATTGATCTGCCCGGCGTTTATAGTCTGACTCCAAAGTCCGAAGATGAAAAGGTAGCGGTCGATGTTTTGACTGGACAGATGCCGGGAACGCCGCGCCCCGACGCAATTATCGTTGTTCTGAATTCCACCAACCTGCACAGTCACCTGGTATTGGCCGGTCGCGTCATCGCGCTGGGCTTGCCGACGCTGGTGCTGCTGAATATGGCCGACGAGCTGCGTAAGCAGGGCGGTCACGTTGACGTGCTCTCGTTGGCGCGCCAGTTGGGTACGCCCGTCGCCCTGATCAGCGCCACAACCGGCGAAGGCGTTGTCGCGGTGCAGAACTTTCTGTCCTCGGCGGTAGCCAGCCCCGAGCCCCTGGAATTGCCCGTCGTCGGCAGTACTCGCGGCTATCGCGAGTGGGCGGTGAAGGTCGGTACCAACGCCAAATACCGCCGTCCGTCAACTCCGGTTTGGACGCAGCGGCTTGACTCCATATTCCTTCACCGCACTTGGGGCGCAATTATCTTTGGCGTTGTCGTCATTGGCGTCTTTCAGACCATCTTCGCGATCGGGCAGCCACTCTCGAACCTGTTGCAGCGTTTCCTTGATACCAGTGGCTTGCAGATTAGCAATCATTTGCCGCAAGGGATGTTCAGCTCGTTGATTGTGAATGGCGTGTGGAAGGGAACCGGTTCGGTGCTGGTCTTCCTGCCACAGATTTTGCTGCTGTTTTTGGTCATCGGAATCCTCGAGGACTCCGGATATCTTTCGCGCGCTGCGGTCATTGCCGACCGCACCATGTCGCGAGTTGGGCTGAATGGCAAGAGCTTCATACCGCTTTTATCGGCTTATGCATGTGCCGTACCGGCGATCATGGCGACCCGCACCATCGAGAACAAGCGCGACCGCATTGCGACCATCCTGATCGCGCCGTTCATGACGTGCTCGGCCCGCTTGCCGGTCTATACCATGGTGATCGCGGCGTTCCTGCCGAACCGGCCGGTGCTTGGCGTGTTGTTAGGAACGCGAGCGCTGGCCATGCTGGGACTTTATGTCCTGGGTTTCCTGATGGCGGTTTTCACGGCGCGGCTGCTGAAGTCGTCGGTCCTAAAGAGCAAGGACGCGCCCTTCATTCTGGAGATGCCGCCTTATCGCTGGCCCACGCTGACATCTCTGGGACTGCGTCTGGTGGATCGCGGCAAGGCGTTCCTCTATCGCGCCGGCACGGTGATCATACTGGTTTCGCTGCTGTTGTGGGCTGCGACCAACTTCCCGATGCACCATGGACAACCGCCCGCGGTGCAAGACAGCGTGGTCGCGTGGGTGGGTCACGCCATCGAGCCGGCGATTCGTCCGCTGGGGTTTGATTGGAAAATCGGAGTTGGACTGTTGACTTCTATTGCCGCCCGCGAGGTGATTATCGCCACCTTGGGCACCTTGAACGGGATCGACCCCCAATCGCACGCCGTTGACCTGCAGGCGGCACTGAAGCATGAACTGACACCCGCAGCCGCCGTCGCTCTGCTCGTCTTCTTCGCGTTTGCCATGCAATGTATGTCTACCATTGCTGTGGTGCGTCGCGAAACCAACGGATGGAAGTGGCCGGTTCTGCAGTTTGGATACATGACTGTTGTGGCCTACATCTCCGCCTTCGCGGCTTACAACATCGTCGGACGTCTCATGCGGTGAAGTAGTTTGCCGCTTTCCGATTGGTAGTAAAATTATCGGAATTGGATATGGCAACCCTGCAAATTTCGCTCGATGAATACCTGCGGACGAGCTATCACCCTGACCGTGACTACGTTGACGGCAAGGTGCAAGAGCGCAACTTGGGAGAATTCGATCATGCCACGATCCAGGGATTTCTGACGGGTTGGTTTTTTCAACACCGCCAGGAATGGCAGTTGCACGTCCTGCCCGAAATGCGAATTCGAGCGTCTGCTGCCAGGGTGCGAATTGCCGATGTGTGCCTGGTGGCACGAAGCCAACCGATCGAGCAAGTTCTCACCAAGCCTCCCCTGGCGGTCATCGAGATCCTTTCTCCCGAAGATCGCATCTCGCGTTACAACGAACGGCTCGCCGACTACCGCCGGATGGGCATTGCAAATGTCTGGGTGATCGATCCCGCGAATCGAGTGGGCTATGACTGCAGCACGGCAGCGTGGCTGCCGGTCGAGGAATTTCGCATAGCCGGTTTGCCGATATTCTTGCGGCTCAACGATCTTTGGAACGAGTTGCAGGCGAATCACTAAGGTTGTTCATTTCCGCCAACTGGACAGTTCCTTCACCAGCCCTGGCAATACTTCTCCTGCCTTGCCAAGCACTACTTCATCGAAGAACTTGCTGTTGGCTGGCTCTTCCGGGCCAATGTAGATGGCGCGGGCGCGATTGATGCGGGCCATGCGAACGAAGCTGGCCGCGGGTTCTACCACGCCCGAGGTCCCAATGGTCAGCAGTACCGTGCACACTCTGAGCTGCTCAAAGATGCGATCCATGGAAAAGGGCACTTCGCCGAACCAGCATATGTGCGGGCGGAGCAGCGCCCCACACTGCGGGCACGTGGGAATTTCGGCTCGCGAAAGATACAGCCGCTCGTCATCAAAAGGTGTGCTGCGGCAGGTTTCACGCGAGCAACGAGTCTGCATCAGCCGGCCATGCATGTGAACCAGGCGCTGGGAGCCTGCCTGTTCGTGCAAAGAATCTACGTTCTGCGTGCAAAGAAAGAAGCGCTCGTCCAGCGCGTGCTCCAGTTCCGCCAAGGCCCGATGAGCGGGATTTGGAGTCACGTTTGCCGCCCGCTTGCGCCGCTCAGAATAAAACTGCCACACAAGTTCGGGATTAGCTTCGAATGCTTGCGGGGTGGCCACCTTTTCCACCGGATGTCCGCGCCAGAGTCCGTCAGCACCGCGAAAGGTGGGGAGACCGCTTTCGGCACTGACCCCGGCGCCGGTCAGCACGAACACGCGGTCTTGCGATGTCAGCGGTTGTGTCATTGTCGTTCGTAGGCTCGAGTGCTCGCCGACCTAAGCGTACTTGCCGAAAAACATGATCGCACCGGTGTCGGTGGCCGCTATGACGAGCCCCACTTGGTTACTAATCGTACCGAGCTTCTATATACTGAGTGGTTCGGTCGTCGTCGGGTTTCAAGTCCGAGGCAGGCGGTCGCATCCGGTTTAGCCGGTAACGAATCTATAACTTAATACATCTGATACGCAAAGGCCGAGCCTACGAGTCACCGAGTTCGGCCAGGGAGCTTGTCACCCTTGTCCACCCTGACAGTATCGAACCAGACCACCAGCGTTGACAGCGAGAAACGCGAGCGCGTCATGGGCGCCTTTCGCCGCTGGGGTTACTTGCAGGCAAATCTCGATCCCTTGGGGCACTTCGGCCCGCTCTCCCATCCTGAGCTGGACATCTCCGGCGAAGGCGTCGATCTGGCGCGCCGTATCTACTCCGGCAGCATTGGCGTCGAGTTCATGCATATTCCTGATCCGGAGAAGCGCCAGTGGATTCAGGCGCGCATGGAAGCGCAGCAGCCGGAGCCGGTTGATCGCTCGCGAATTCTCGATCAACTGGTGCGCGCCGATATTTTCGAGCAGACCATTCACTCCCGCTACATCGGGACCAAGCGCTACTCGCTGGAGGGAAACACTGCGCTAATCCCGCTGCTGGACGAAATTCTGAATACTGCCTCGGTGCAAGGCGCCGAGCAAGCCGTGTTGGGAATGAGCCATCGCGGGCGTCTCAACGTCATCATTAACATCGTGAGCCGCCCGGCAGCCGAGATCTTTGCTGGCTTCGAGGATGTCGATCCGCGTAGCGTGCTGGGCGGCGGCGACGTGAAGTATCACATCGGCGCCACCGGGATTTTCACCGGGGCCAGCGGCGGCCAGGTGCGCATTCACCTAGTCTCCAATCCAAGCCATCTTGAAGCCGTCGATCCCGTCGCCCTGGGACGAGCGCGAGCCAAACAGACGCGAATCGGGCACGAAGGCAAGACTAAGATCTTGCCGGTCCTGATGCACGGAGACGCTGCTTTTGCCGGGCAGGGAATCACCGCGGAAACATTGAATCTTGCCAGCCTGAGGGGCTACACCGTCGGCGGCACGGTCCATATCATCGTCAACAATCTCATCGGCTTCACCACTAATCCCAGCGATGCCTATTCAGGTCGCTTCTCCTCCGATCTTGCCAAGCGGTTGCCGATCCCAATTTTTCATGTCAATGGCGAGGACCCTGACGCGGTGGTGCGGGTCGGCCGCATGGCGCTCGAGTATCGTTACGATTTCGGCACGGACGTAGTGATTGACCTCATCGGATTTCGCCGCCATGGCCACTCCGAGGTGGACGATCCCACCATTACCCAGCCGATCTTGTATCGCAAGATCAAAGATCATCCCATGCTCTATCAGATCTACGCGAAGAACGTCGATCTGGATCCACAACCCGACGTTGAGAAATTTCAGGCTGAGCTCGATGCGGCTGAGAAAGCCGGCAAGAGCATGGTCAAGAAACCGGCGATGCGACAGCTGCCCAGCTATTGGTCGCCCTTTCACGGTGGCCCGTACAATCCTGCCGACGAAGTTGATACTGGCCTGACGGCCGATCGTCTGCACCAGATCACCGATGCCCTGGTGAAATATCCCGAGGACTTCCACATCCATCCCAAAGTGCAGAAGCTTTTGGAGCAGCGACGCGAAATGGGCTATGGCAAGCGCCCGCTGGATTTCGGCATGGCTGAGGCATTGGCATTCGGATCGCTGGCGTTGGAAAACACGCCGATCCGGCTCAGTGGTCAAGACAGCCGCCGCGGCACCTTCAATCAGCGGCATTCGGTACTGATCGACATCATTGACGAGAAGGAATACGTGCCACTCTGCCATCTGGCTCCCCAGCAAGCCCGGGTTGAGATTTACAACTCGGAACTGTCTGAAGCCGCGGTCATGGGTTTCGAATATGGATATGCACGCGATTATCCGGAAACCCTGGTGGCCTGGGAAGCGCAGTTCGGGGACTTCGCCAATGGGGCGCAGATTATCATCGACCAGTTCGTGGTCTCAGGTGAGGACAAGTGGGGACTGTTGAGCGGCCTGGTGCTGCTCTTGCCGCATGGTCATGAGGGCCAGGGACCGGAGCATTCCAGCGCTCGCATCGAGCGCTATCTACAACTGTGCGCGCGCGACAACATGCAGGTCTGCCAGCCGTCGACGGCCGCACAGTACTTCCACCTGCTGCGGCGGCAGGCGTTACGCAAATGGCGCAAACCACTGATCTGCTTCACCCCGAAGAGCATGTTGCGCCATCCCGAGGCCATGTCGCCATTGAGTGAATTGGAACGGCCACGCTTCCAGACTGTCATTCCTGATGAGACCGCCCTTCATGCCAAACGCGTGTTGCTGTGCACCGGAAAAATCGGTCACGAACTGAGGATGGAGCGCAGAAAGTTGAAAATGCAGGGACCAGCGATTATTTCACTGGAGCAAATGTATCCCTTCCCCGAAGACGAACTTCGTGAGCTGTTAACCCGTTATCAGAACGCGGTTGAGTTCATCTGGGTGCAGGAAGAGCCGGCCAACATGGGCGCGCTGACCTTCGTGACTCCTCGCTTGAAGCGAGTGGTCGGCTCCAAACTGCGGAGCATCAAGCGTGCAGCCAATGCGACACCTGCAACAGGCTCGGCGAAGGCCCACGAGTTGGAACAAAAGACCCTCCTCGGCTTGGCTTTGGGCAACGGAGAATAGCCCTCACCCCAATGCCTGCTTCCGATCTGCTAAAGCCTACCGTCCGACGCTTTGCACTGGCTCGCCCTGTTGGCAAATGGTCCACGTTTCTGGAGCGGATTTAATTACCCACTAGTTACATTAAGCGACGAAGAGAGTTTACTAATATATAAATATCAAGACAATAATCGACCCTAGCCACCTACAACTTCAGTTGTACGCCTGTGTCACGGCTTTCGGGCAGATTCTACGGAATCCAGAATCCGAGAGCCAATTTTTCTACAAAATAGAATAGGCGCACTGGGATAACAGTACTAACTTCCTTGTAATCAACAACTACACAGTGGTTACTCCCGTGCACTAAGGGATGGCAGGTGAATCCTAATATTCCCTCTTTCCTAACATCTCGTTGCGGAGAGTTCGGTGAATAAAAAGATGGCAGTCCGGATGTTGGAAGGGCGGCCGTTCTTAGGCGTAAACCATGGTTGCAGATCCAAATTCAGTTTAGCTATTGCATAACCACCTAAGGAGGGGAGCGGAATGCGAAACTTACTAAAGAGCCTTCTGATACTCGGCTTGATATCGCTTTTGCCCATCGCAGTATTCGGGCAGCTGACTAGTGGCGATCTCGTCGGGACAGTGAGGGATTCAAGCGGCGCGGTCGTTGCCGACGCGTCAGTAATCGCGACGCACATCGGGACCAACGTAAAGACCAACAGCAAGACCAATGCCACTGGCGAATTTCACTTCGTCAACTTACCCGCTGGCCGCTACACCATAGACGTAACGTCGGCCGGCTTGAAGGGCGGTACCGAAGTCGAGGTCAAGTTGAACCAGACCTCAACCGCCAACATTACGGCGAGCGTTTCCGGCGCTGCTACCACCGTCGAAGTGAGTGGCGCAGTTGCCACCATCGATACCACGACTCCGCAGATCCAGACCACCTTCGAGTCCAAACAGGCGCAGGACATTCCTTGGGCCTCGAATAATAGTGGTTCCGGGGTGCTGAATCTCTCGCTGTTGGACGCTGGAGTAGCGTCGGGCGGCGGAATCGGCGCCGGTACCGGCCCGTCCGTTTCGGGTCAGCGGCCGCGCAACAACAACTTCACGATTGAAGGCGTCGATAACAACGACAAATCGACGACCGGTCCTCTGGTGCAAGTGCCCAACGACGCGGTTGACCAATTCACCGTCTTACAGAACCAGTTCTCGCCCGAGTTCGGTCACTCCTCCGGCGGACAGTTCAACCAGACCATCAAGAGCGGCAGCAACCAGTTCCACGGCCGCCTTTATGAGTATTTCGAGAACCGGGACCTGAACGCGATCGACGTCAGAAATGCAAGCGCACAAACCGACGGCTTCACCAATGGCGTTACGCCGTCCAACCCTCGCTACGACAATAACCGCTGGGGCGGACAAGTCGGCGGGCCGATCATCAAGAACCGGCTTTTCTTCTTCGACAATGCCCAGTACAACTCGCTGGGTCAGGCTGGCTCCACGGGCACCGTAGTCACCCCGACGGCCGCAGGCTATGCGATGTTGAGCAGCTTGTATCCTGGGTCGAACAATCTTTCGGTGTTGCAGAAGTATGTGCCGGCGGCCTCCAGCGCCTCGACCTTCATCTGCGCAGTGCCGCTCGTCAATAGCAACTGCCCGACGGGCGACTCAGACGATTCCCGCTGGCAATCTCGGGATCGCCGGTCCATCATATTTCAACACCTTTTCCAACACCGCATCCATTGACTTCAATATCTCTTCGGCCGACCAAATGCGTTTCCGTTATGTGTATGAGAAGCAGAATGGAATCGATACTTCGGCCCAGATCCCAACCTTCTGGCAAACGCTTCCCTACCGGTATCACCTGGTAACCCTGAGTGAATACCACACCTTCACTCCTTCCTTGACCAACGAAATACGTCTCGGTTACAACCGGTATTACAACGTTACCCCTTCGGGAACTTTTTCCGGCTTCGGCAGCAACGATTTCCCCAACATAACCTTGGACGATCTCAGTGGCATCCAGATCGGACCGGATCCCAACGCCCCGCAAGAAACCATCCAGAATACCTATCAGGGTGTTGACAACATAAGCTGGGTGAAGGGCAAGCACAACTTCAAGTTCGGCGGCGAGTATCGTGAGTACATCACTCCGCAGTCGTTCACGCAGCGCGTTCGCGGCGACTACGAATGGTCGTCCACGGCGCTGTACGCCCAGGATCAGGCGCCGGATACATTTGGCGAGCGGTCGGCGGGCAACATTATTTACCACGGAAACCAGCAGGCGTTTTACCTGTATGGCAACGACGAGTGGCGCATAACGCCGAACTTGTCGATCAACCTGGGATTACGGTATGAGTTGACGACTGTGCCCCTGGCGCAGACTGAATTCCAACCGCTCAACGCAATTTCCGATGTTCCGGGACTCATCAACTTCCACGCTCCGCAGAAGCAAGGTACAAACTTCGCTCCGCGCGTCGGCTTTGCTTATTCACCCGGAAGCTCGGGTGATACTTCCATCCGCGGCGGCTTCTCGATGGCCTACGATGTGCTTTACGACAATCTGGGTATCCTCTCGCTGCCACCGCAGTTGTCGCAGACTTGCGATATCGGCAATCCTGCGTGCAACTATAGCCAGAATGCATTTTTGGCCAATGGTGGCTTGCCGGCAATTCTGCTGCCCATCACCGACCCGGCGGCGGCGCGGGCACAAACTGCTTCGTTCGTTCCCAACCAGGAGCTTCCCTATACGGAAACCTGGACCCTTGGAATTCAGCACACCTTCGCCAAGAAGTACGTGGCCGAGGTGCGTTACGTAGGAACCAGGGGCATCCACCTGCCGGTGCAGCAACGCCTCAACATTACCCCGGGGATCAGCAGCTCGAACTATCTGCCGACCTATCTGGCTGCCCCAACCCAGGCGCAGCTAAATGCGTTGCCAGTTACGCTGGACGGCCCGGGCGGACTGCTCGATCAGTCTGCTTTTTATGGTAACGGCACTTCAGGCTTCGTGCCGGGGTTCTTTAACAATGGCTTCTACAGCAACATCGTGGCATTTGAACCCTACGGGGCCTCGAAGTACAACGGCCTGCAAACGCAGGTAAGCCGCAGCTTCACCAATGGCCTCCAGTTCCAGGCGGCCTGGACTTGGAGCCATAACTACGACAACTCCACGGCCGATGTATTCTCCACCTACCTGACGCCGCGCCGCTCACAGGACTTCCAGGACTACAATGCTGAATGGGGTACCTCTGCGCTGGACCGTCGTCATCGCGTGACCTTGGAAGCCATTTACGACTTACCGTTCTTCAAGAAGGACAATTACTTCATGAAGAACGTGGTCGGCAACTGGGAATTCGTCCCGGTGTACACCTTCGAATCGCCTGAATATGCCACCGTACAGAGCGCAGTCGATGCCAACCTGAACGGTGACTCGGCAGGCGATCGGACTATCTACAATCCGGCCGGCATCCCCAACACCGGATCAGGCGTGACCGCGTTGACCAACTCAGCGGGCTATACGGTCGCGTATCTGGCGAACGAATCCGAATGCCCAGTACATCCAGGCGCAGTACGGCGCGCTGGCCAATGCCCCGCGTAATACGCTGGCCATGCCGCACATCAACAACTGGGACATGTCAGTGGTGAAGCGCTTCAACATCACCGAGCGGCAGTCGATTGAGTTCCAGGCGCAAGCCCTGAACCTGTTCAATCACCCGCAATTCACTCCTGGCTATATCAACGACATAGCATCGCTTGGGCAGTCGGGATCTACGATCCGCACCATATTGCTGCCTACCAATGCAAACTTCAATCAACCCAACCTGGTGTTCTCTTCCAACCCCCGCACTATGACGCTGGTGTTGAAGTACATCTTCTAGTTGCGGTTGCTGAAGTTGCAGTACTCGGGGAGCCTTCGGGCTCCCCATTTTTTTGTTCCTTAAATGTGCAGATCACCCTCAGGCGGCAGATGACAGTGTCTATTACGGTCTAGCCGTATCGCCAGTGAAGCGTTAATCTACAGGCAATCGGGAACCCCAACATGATCACGGTCGATGCTAGTGCCTGTCCGGCTATCTGCTGCCGCTGATCACGCTTAATGAGAGGTGATGCGACCGTGAGTTCCGACACTTGGACGACCTATCCTGCACAACCCCATACCCTTCCTTTCCGCACCATCCTCGGCGAATACCGTGTGCGGCGTCCGGCGGATCTTGCCAGCGTGGTTCTGGATGGCATTCTTAGATCGGAGCTGACTTCAGAACGCCACCCCCATGCTGCGCTGGCGGACACTCTGAAGTGTCTGCGTAGTTTGGAGGATGTTGCCCAGGCGATTGCCCAAGTACTTCTTGAAATCAGAACACTTCGCCTGGAGGCCTCGCCACTGTATTGGCGAAGCACATTCTGAAGTTCGACCTGACCCCGCACGATCTTGACAAGGTGTGGGCGAGGCTCGATGCCGACATTGCCAACTCAGAACAAGCGTATTGGGAGCTGGGACAAGCGAAAGAACATCTGCAAAACCAGCGGCAGACCCATCGAGAACCAACCGGCAAGTTCAAGGAGAGACTTGTCGAAGCTTACGAACGAGTTCTACTCGCGGAGACTCGTTGCCAGTTTCAGGATGAGCCGCTGAAATTTATTCTGTATGCCATGGAAGGTACGGCCGTCTGTCTCTCCGGCGGCGGCATTCGCAGCGCAAGTTTTTCGCTGGGCATTCTGGAGGGACTGGCCCGGTTTAGCCGGCGCGCAGCGTGCGCCGAGCAGCAGAAGCCCTTGCTGGATACGCTGGACTACCTATCGACGGTTTCCGGTGGTGGCTACATCGGGAGTTGGCTGATGGGCTGGTCGCAGAGGAGCGACTACCATCAGGTCATTGACCAATTGGCCGCCGCGGCGCCGACCTCGGGAGACCCTGAGCCGCAGCCGATCCGCCATCTGCGCGAGTACACCAGCTACCTTTCCCCGCACTACGGCTTCACGCTGGATACGTTGACGCTATTGTCGATCGTGATGCGCAACATGATTCTGAATTGGCTGATTCTTGTGCCAGTCCTGATGGCGTTATTTTGTTTGCCACAGTTCCTCTATAACTTCTCGTACGGGTGGGCACTGCATCGCCCGGAATCAGGCACGCATTCCGGGGGAACGTGGTTTGTGGTGGTGATGACTCTGGCGGTCGTGGGAGTGATGTCTGCGTCCGCGACTGCGGTGTGGCGAATGGTGCAACCGCAATATACGTCGGGATTCACCAATGCGCAGAAAGAAGGAAGCACTTCTCTGGAGCTTTGGTTCTTTGCCCTGCCGATTCTGTTGAGCGCATGGTTAATAGGTGAAGTTTTCGCGCGGGCTTACGTTCACAACATTCTGCTTGGGTGGTCAGTCCTGCATCTGGCGCGGTGGTTGATGGTTTACGCGGCCCTTCCTCCTTTGTCGATGGCCGCAGTCCGGGCGTGGTTGCTCTGGCAGAACGATGGGGAGCAGGTGCCGAATCCCTTTCGCAGGGCTGATGGCAGCGGTCAAGTGGATTGGGGAAGGCTGGCTTGGTCGTTCGTTGCGCCGCTATTTGTGGCGGCGTTAGCGGCCCTTCTGCTGGCCGAGTGCGCATTGACAATGGGCAGCCGATTGGTCGAACCCGGGCGTTGGCATGCTGTAATCGGGCCGTCCTTCTTGGTCCTGGTCGTGCCCATCGTGTTGGGAGTGCTGATGCTTGGGTCGAGCGTCCTAACCGGGTTGTTGAGCCGCATAGAACGGGAGGAAGAACGGGAATGGTGGTCGCGCGCTGGAGGCCTGCTGATTTCATGCGTCTTGTGGTGGGTGGCATTGAACAGCATCGCATTCTTCGGCCAGGATTGGTTGCACCTGATGAGCGCCTCTATCTTGGGAGCGGTGGGGCTGGGCGCGGGCTATATCGGGAGCGTGGCCGGGCTCAGTGCGGCCACCACTTCCGGACTGAAGCGGGTCAAGGCGGAGCAGCTTACGACATTTGAGAAGTTCCTAAACAAACATGGAATGATCGCTCCGGTTGCCTCGGGCATAGCATTGCTTTGCCTCGCGCTAGCGTTGGCAGCGCTGACCAGTTGGGTGCGAGTGCAGGTTGCCGACCGACTGAAGGGCGTGATGATGTCAGCGGATCCGAACGTCCTGCAGCATTCCTTAATCAACTATCTCGGAGTGACGGTACATCATGGGAAGACAGCAATCTGGATCTCCACGGTTAATCAGTTGAAGCTGGACACGGTCGCCGCTTTGATTGTGTTTATGGCCGCTTGCCTGGCGGCACTGTTCGCCAACATGTTCATCAACATCAATACTTTCTCGCTGCATGGCATGTATCGCATGCGGCTTACGCGCTCTTACCTGGGGGCCTCGAACTTCGCTCGCCATCCCGACACCTTCACCAACTTCGACAGCAGCGACAACTTGTACGAAGCCGACATGCCCTGCGCCGACGCGCCACTACACATCATCAACACCGCATTAAACCTCGTGGCGACACGTAACATGGCATGGCAGCAGCGTAAAGCTGAACCCTTCACTTTCAGTCCGATCAGCGTCGGAAGCTGGCGTCTCGGCTACGTGCCTACAAAGACCTTCGGTGGCCGCAAAGGTGTGACCCTCGGCACGGCGATGGCAATCAGCGGGGCAGCCTTCAATCCCAACATGGGCTACAATTCGTCGCCACTGGTCACGCTCTTGATGACTTTCTTCAATGCCCGACTGGGCTGGTGGCTTCCCAATCCCATCTGGCCCCATCTGCAGAAGTGGCCTGCCGCCAGCAAGAAAACGCGCCTCCTGCTCAGTCGAAACGGCCCGCAGTGGGCTTTAATGCCCCTGTTGAATGAGGCGCTCGGGAACACAGATGACTCCTACAAGTGGATCGAGTTGTCCGACGGTGGCCATTTCGAAAATCTGGGCCTTTACGAGATGGTCTTGCGCCGTTGCCGGTACATCATCGTGGTGGATGCTGACGCGGACGGTGAATTCCAATTTGAAGACTTGGGCAATGCGATTCGCAAAATCGAGATTGACCTCGGTATTCCCATCACCTTTCCCGATTTTCCGGAGGGGCTGCCAATGGAGAAGGGGGTTAAACCGCTGAACATCTATTGCATCCGCGGATCGATCCAATACAACTGCGTCGACGAAAATGCGCCCAAAGGCGAACTATTATTCATTAAGCCGATGCTGAACGGAAGCGAACCTCCGGACATTCGGGCTTATGCCGCTTCGCATCAGACCTTTCCTCATGAGGCCACATCAAACCAGTTCTTCAACGAAGCGCAGTTCGAAAGCTATCGCCACTTGGGGTCGTGGATGATTTCGTCTTACTTCGAGAATGCACCTCAGAAGGTAGCGCCGGCACCGGTCGGGTGCGACATCGCCACGTTCTTCGCTCGTATAGCCGCCGTTCGCAATACCAGCCAAAGCGTGGCAAGTTACTCCGCCACCCCCACGCCTTCGGTCGGTTCACCGACGCTTCCAGCCGGCGAGGTATAGACGCAAAGATTTGTTATTTCGCGGCTTCAGGTTGCGTGACCTTAATCGCGGGAACATCCTGCTGTTTTACAAGATTGTTGTAAGCAGGGACGTCGCTCGAGACGATCTCCTTCCACTTCGCTAACTGTGCGTTGAGGTCTTTGCTCAGCATTTCGAACACCTCGTACGACTGCTGTGTCGGGGCTGTGTCCGCACTTCCTACCACACCCCCCAAAGCCACCAGGTGGTTGTTCAGCCGAACCGGGAAGTTGAGCACATCTTGTCCACTCTTGGCCTTGGTCTGAATCAGCACCTCTTCCACTTCGGTCATCTTCTTGTTCAGCGCCTTGCCGGTATCGATAATCGCTTTTTCACTGGGATCGTTGCCGATGCGCTTGTTGATCGCGTCAATTTGTTCCCGAATGTCACGAATCTGGATGATGGTATCGTCGGTAGCCGCTACTGCATCGCGGATCTTGAGCAGCAGGTCGAACCGTTTAGCCATGTCTGCGGCGTTTACTGTCAGCCGCGGATCAGAGGTGATATCCAAGGGCGCAGTGTACGTCTTGCCGAGCACTGTCAGTCGCACCTGGTAGGTTCCCGGCAGGGCAACTGGTCCGTCAGTACTACCGCCCCAAAGCGGTGCATGCGGCACCTTGGTCGCTCCCTCATAACGCAGATCCCAAACGAATCGGTTTAGGCCTGCATCCGCCGGAAGATCACTGCTGTTGCGATCGCGATTAAAGAAGTCCTCCTCGTCGTCCGCAGGCTCTTCTTTTTTGGGAAACTTGCGGGTGGTTTTGCCGGAGGAATCGAGGATTTCCAGCGTGATCTTTGGCGCTTCCTTGCTCTTATCAGCTCCCGTCTTCAACTGGGATTCGTCACTCGAACCGCCAGCTTCCTTCTTCTCTGGCTTCAGCGATGTTTTCAACCAGTAGTAAACGACGGCGCCCCCGGGCGGGTTCTTCCCAACGTTGCCCTGGGCGGCAAAGAACGAGGGCCGGAACACGGTCTCGCTTGTCGCTGCGGGAGTGAACAGGTGGGCATCGTGCTTGCGGAATCGAATCGCTGTACTGCCGCAGCGGACTGATGTCATCCAGAATCCAGAAGCTGCGCCCGTGGGTTGCGACGACGAGGTCGTTGTTCTTGACGATCAAGTCATTCACCGGCACGGCCGGCAGATTCAGTTGCAATGGCTGCCATTTGTCGCCGTCATCAAACGATACATAGACGCCTTGCTCCGTCCCGGCAAACAACAAGCCCGCACGACCGGGATCGACTCGCACCGCGTGCACGTAATCGTTTGGGGGAAGACCGGTGACCAGCTTCTTCCAGGTTTTCCCGAAGTCGGTGGTCTTGAATACGTACGGCGCGAAGTCGTCCATCCGGTGGCGTTCCACCGCCATATAGGCAGTCCCGGCTTCGCGAGGAGAGGCCTCGATCATGCTGACTGTGCCCCATTCGGGCATGGCCTTGGGCGTGACATTTTCCCAATGCTGGCCACCATCGCGCGTCACATGGACCAGACCGTCATCGGTGCCGGCCCATATCAGGTTTTTTTGCACGGGTGATTCAACCACGGAAAAAATCGTGTCGTACACTTCGACGCCGGTGTTGTCTTTGGTGATCGGACCTCCCGAAGCCGCCTGCTTCGCCTTGTCATTGCGGGTCAGGTCTGGGCTGATGATGGTCCAGTTCATACCGGCGTCGGTGGTCTTGAACAAGACTTCGCCGGCAAAGTACAGCGTTTTGGGATCGTGCGGCGAAAAGACAATGGGTTCCGTCCACTGGAATCGATGTTTGACGTCGGCTGCAGCCCACCCGATTGGGTTGATCGGCCACGGATTCACCGCCTGTTCCTGATGTGTGCGGTGATCGTAGCGCGTGATCTCGCCACCGTAAGAACCGGCATAGACAATCATCGGATCGTTCGGGTCGGGAGCTATGTAACCGCTCTCGCCCCCGCCCACGCTGTACCAGTCTGATTGGTCAATGGTGCCATCGAGTCCGGCGCTGGCGATTCCAACCGTTGAATTGTCCTGCTGCGCGCCGTAGATGTAGTAGGGGAACCGATTATCACTGGTGACATGATAGAACTGCGCCGTGGGCTGGTTGTATATGCTGCTCCAGCTTTCGCCGCCGTTTGTGGATATGGTGGCGCCTCCGTCGTTGCCGTTGATCATGCGCTTGGGATTCGAAGGGTCGATCCACAGCGCGTGATTGTCTCCGTGAGGCACCCGCAAGCGGGTGAATGTCTTGCCGCCGTCATTGGAGCGATAGACAGCCGTGTTAAGGATGTACACCGTATCGGCAGACTTCGGGTCGGCGAAAATATGCGAATAGTACCAGGCACGCTGGCGAAAACGGTGATCATCCGTCATGAGGCGCCAGGAGTTGCCGCCATCGTCTGATCGATAAATCCCGCCCTTCTCGGCTTCGATACTCGCCCACACCCGGTTGGGATTGGCCCCCGAGACGGTGACGCCGATGCGGCCCAGAACACCTTCCGGCAGACCGTGTCCCTTAAGCTCCTTCCAGGTAGTGCCGCCATCATTGGAACGATAAAGCGCGCTTCCCGGGCCGCCGCTGTCCAAGCTCCACGGCGTGCGCCGTGCTTGCCATAGAGCTGCGTACAAGATGTTGGCATTGCTGGGATCGAAAAGCAACGTCGATGCCTCCGGTCTTGGCATCCTTGTACAGAACTTTTTGCCAGGTCTTGCCGCCGTCCTCAGTGCGAAAGATCCCGCGCTCCTCATTGTCGGCAAATGGGTGACCCAGGGCAGCGACGAAGGCGATGTCAGGATTCTTTGGGTTGACGATCAGCCGGCCAATCGCATGTGTGTCGGCTAAGCCAACGAATTTCCAGGTGGCGCCGGCGTCGATCGACTTGTACACACCGTTGCCGCCTACAATGTTGCCGCGAATGCAGGCTTCGCCGGTACCAACGTAGATGACATTCGGGTCGGACTCGGAAACGGCAATTGCGCCAATCGATGGTGACGCGCCTTCCGTCTTGTCGAAGACGGGTTTCCAGTTCAGGCCACCGTCCGTGGTCTTCCAGACACCCCCGGCAACGGCGCCGAAATAATACACATCAGGGCTACCCACAACACCCGATGCTGCTACGACTCGTCCGCCGCGAAACGGGCCAACCAGGCGGTATTGCAGGCCCTTCCATGGACCCTTGTACTCGCCTCCCTCCGATTGAGCCTCAGCGGTGGGCGTTCCAGTGGTCTTTACTGCTTTCTGCGTTTGCCCCGGCTCGGTCTCGGTGCTTGGTTTGAGATCGGACTTCTGCGCTACAAGTGGCGTAATAAAACATGCGAAAAGAAGAAAAGCTACCGACGTCCGCAAGATATTTTCCTCCGGGGAATCAACATGACAGGATAGGTTTGCCCAATGCAATCAACAAAGATGCACAATATCAGGATTTCACCACTTTGGTCGAGGATTCTCAATGGCGGATTGTGCGGGGTCCAGGATCTTCTGCGAGCTGTCGCCTAAGCTGCAGGCCAGAGCATTGCTTTTAATCTTCAAAAGCGAGTAATTTCTGCTCCCCATTGCGATACTTGTCTTGAATTACTGGAAGAAAAATTTCGCAGCTATCTGTAGTTCACGTGGCGGCGCAGCACTCACGATTTGTCCAAAATTAGCGCTTGCTATGTTGCCGTTTACTGCTGCCGGCCCGTAAAACTGCGCGTGATTGAAAACGTTGAAGGCCTCTACCCGGAACTGGGAATATCTTGACTCGGTGATGGGAAGGTTCTTTTGCAATGCCATGTCAAAGTTCTCTATGCCCGGGCCGTAGAAGAAACGACGCGGAGCATTCCCCAGCGTACCCAGGGCGGCCAAACTAAAGGTGCCGCTGTTAAAGGCTGGCTTCCCATTTCGCGGATTCAGGTTAAGCCCAAGCGGAGCTCCGCTATATTCAGGTGTGTCTATGCCATCGTTGTTAATGCCGTTGGGAATGGTGCCCAGCAGGGACGTGTCGGTATTGTTGAAGAGCGTAACCGGCAAGCCAGTGCTGAAGCGGGTGATACCGGAGAGCGCCCAGCCGCTTGTCGCGCGGTTATTACTGCGAAACAGTTTGCCGAACGGCAGCTTGTACTGGTAGCTGATGACAAAATTGTGCCTCATGTCGAACGCGGAGAGCGCCTTGCTCAAGTTGACGTCGAAGGGATTGACCGCCTCAGCCAGGTTGGAAGAATCGTCGAGTGATTTGCTGTAGGTGTAGCCGAGAAGCAGTTCAATGGCTTCCGACGTGACCGTAGTCACAGGGCGTTGTGAGTACTTGTCGTGGATGCTACAGGAAGGGCTGGCACCGATTTTCCCGGATTCGACAAAGCCGCAAAATCCTAGAATGCGGTGATGCGAGCGGTGAATTGCACCTGGCGAGGGTACTCAGCATATTTGTGCCTTGCCAGTACTACCATGGATAGTAATTTTCGATTCGATACAGCTTCTTTCCCCTCGGGTACAGGATGATCTTCCCCGGCGACTCGCAGGGCGTCGGCGCTCGGAGAGATCCTCGCCGCAACCGAAGTTCTGCAGTACGCAGTCGGCATGCTGAATTCGGTGGCGACCTTTGCGAGCTGTTGCGCTTCTGGGTAGGGGCCGCGGCATCAGGCACTCAGTTCACGAAAAGTCCTGTCTTCATCAAGTGACATTCCAGGTAGATCGTACCTGTTGGAGTGGCTACTTTCCTGAACGCTGGCCGGCTTATCGGGAGCAATCTCCCAAAGCCGGTTTCGGGACTGCGAGTGAAGCGCTGAGCCCGGCGGGAGACGCAAAACGCGGCCGCCGCGAATCGCGGTTCACTATCTTCATTTGCCTTCGCTCGCGACCACCTGCCCTGCCGGTTGGTGCTGCTTTCTCAGAATCTCACCCACCAGAAACAAGTCAGTGAGCAGGGCGCGGAGATGGATTGACGCGTTCAGATTGTCGATCAACTGGGAGCTAATGGCGGGTTGGGCCAGAACCAGCTCGATGGCGGCAAGAGAATCGCGAGTGTCGCGATCGAGCACCGCAAAGAACGCCAAGTATTTGTCGGCTGGCTCAAGGCCCTCTTCTCTGACTGCCAGCGCACAAGTCTCGGAAAGCCCCGCCAGGGCTTTCACGGCGCGATGCAGGAACTGACGGACTTGTCCACCCGATTCGCTGCCTCGGTCACTGGGCAGCCCCTGGGCCGCATAGGCCAGCATAAACTCGTAACACTCTTCCACAGCCTCACAGCGGTTTCGGATCTCAGCCAGCATCAGTTAACCCCTCGGTCCGCGCTCCCCGGGACCTCGCAGGTAGGGCGGACGTTTCGACTGCGGAAGCTTCAATCGGCCATCGTGCTGGATCGTGCTCTTTCAGATAAAAGTCTCGGTCCATCCAGCCGAAGATCATCGATTTCGTGATCTCGCGCTTCTCCGGCCGGAGCCCGAAGTAGACATGCATCATGATTAACGCGATCAATCCAACGCCTGCCAGCCCATGCAGCACGTACATCATCCCCCAAGTCATGTCGCTGAACAGATACGGATTTCGGGGAAAGAAGATCGTACGAACGCGAAACATCATGAAAACGCCGGTCACGATTGCAGACAGTCCTGCCGCGATGATGGCGGCATGGTAGAGCTTGTTTTCCAGCGGATACTTCGCAAACCTCTCCGGCGGTGGCGCGGGTTTCCCCGTGAACCGCAACATTCTTCTCCTCGCGTCCCGCAGGTCAATCCGATCAGGCCATATCGACCAGAAGTCCATAAAGAAGGAAGCATGGATAATGTGAAACATAATGGACAGGGTCAGCACAGCTCCCGCGATCCAATGGTATGTAACCCAGTCAAACTGCACACCTACCTTCGGCAAGAAGGCGGTAAACAGCAACGTGAACATGGCGACCGCCATGATCCAGTGAAATGCACGGGCAGTCAGCGAGTGCCGGGGGACGTGTTCGGGGATCTGGGTGGGGACTACCGGAGCAGCGTCAGGCGCGAACTGTTTAGGTTTCGCGAAATATCGCACGTAAATCGCATGGACGATAATGAAGAGCAATCCTGCGATCACCGCCACCCATATCAAGAACCACGCAATGTGGATGGGGACAGTTTTTCCCCACGGATCTATTGCCCATTGTAGGGGGTCCATGTTGCCTCCTCTACGCCGCCGATGGCCCGTTTCACCAGGTTTCTCATCAGCGGGATCTTGTAGGCGTTGAACTGCAAGGGGACCGCACCCTGCACCGCCAGTTTTCCCGCCATTTCCCCGGTTGTTGCATTCGGTGGTTTGCCCCGGACCGCGTCCTCGACACTCTTCAAGCGCAGAGGACGGGCGGCGGCGCCGTTCAACGCTATGCGGATTCGCGCAATGCTGCCGCTTGACACCACCATCGCTGAGGCCACGTTCAGCAGCGGAAAGTCCCACACATTCCGGTCTCGCACCTTCTCAAAATAGAATTGCGCACCGGCCCAGGTCGAAGGAATACGAATGGCCGTCAGCAGGTCTCCCGGCTTCAAGATGTGTAGTCGCGTGATGTCGATATCGGGGCCGATAAAGTAGTCCTCGGCGTCCACTACGCGCTCACCTTTGGAAGTGCGAATCACGAATTTGGCGTCGAGCGCGATAAGTGCGGGAGCAGAGTCCGAAGGATTCACGGCCACGCAGCGGTCCGCATGCAGAATCGCGTGCTCGCGGTTGCGGCCTTCTGGTGTGTCGGCATAGCAGATGTTCCCGCCGGCGCGGTAGCACGGCCAACCCGCGCGGTAATACCAGCAGCGTGCGTCCTGGGACACGTTGCCGCCGATTGTGCCCTGGTTTCTGATTTGCGGAGATGCCACTAACTCCGCGCTTTCCGCCAGCAGGTTGTACTTCTCTCTGATGACGGGATGCTGGACTACCTCCGTCAGCGTGGTCATGGCTCCGATCTCGATGCCGTCGGCGGTGGCCCGAACGCCCTTGAGTTCCGCGATCCCGCTCAAATCAACTACCACCTTCGGTTTCTTGATCCGGTCCTTGAGCCAGTCGAAACTATCCATACCTCCGGCGAGTACCCAGCCGTTCTCGCCCTCCTGCTCGAGCAGCTTTTGCGCGTCAGAGATTGAATTCGGCTGAGCCAGCTCAAAAGCCGGCATGACGTCTCGGATTACAGCCATGGCTTCTCCTTTCGCATCGCCTCTAAATGTGCGCCGTTAAGGGATGTTGCATGGGATGTCCCGCTTCGAGAGAAGTGAGTATGGTGTCGGCGTTGACGGGCGCGCGCTGAAAAATCTCGTCACCAAGGGCGTCCGAAAGCGCATTCAAGATGGAGGCGCATCCGCCTCCAACAGGCGGTTCGCCCACGCCGCGGGCCCCGACCGGTGTCTCCGGATCCGGAATATCGAGCGCCGCCCATTGCATGTCGACCGGCACGTCCAAAATTGTTGGCGGCTTGTTCTGGTAAAAACGCGTCGAGAGCATGGCGCCGTAGTGAGGGTCGTACACCCACTTTTGGCCAATCGCATGTCCAATCCCCAGAACGGACCGTCCAAGGACTTGACCGCCAAGCGCGCGGGGATGAATTACCGAGCCTACATCGGCGTAGGCGAGGAAATCCACGATATAATACTTGCCGGTTTCGACGTCGACCTCGACCTCGGCAAAGCTGGCTACGTAGGAAAATGTCGCGCCGTCCCGAGGGTAATTGTCCTTGGCGGCTGCCACTAAACCTTGTCCAGCAAGCGCCGCTACGGATGCCTTCGTGAGTTTGTGGAGGTCCGGGGAGGTTTCATGGCCATCGTAGATGCCACCCAATTGAACGGCATACTTCGCGGCCTGCGCCAGAGTCATGCTGGCGCCTCCACCCTTACGGAATACGCGCTCGTTGGCGACATCGTAAGCCTCTGGCTTGCCGCCGAGTTTCTTCGCCGCGATTTCCTGGAGCTTCTGCTTGGCGTCCATCGCGGTCGCGTACGCCGCGCGCGTCATTGCGTGGGTCGTCTGGCTGCCGCCGGAAACGCAAGTGAACGGGAGGTTGTTCGACGAGTCGCCCCATGTAACGTCGCACTTTTCCCAAGGAACTCCCAAAACCTCGGCGCCTGCACGGTGAACGTCGATCACCGATTCCGTCCCCAGGTTGCCGATTCCAGACTGGAAGGCTACTCGGCCATCGGGCTTGATGATCAGAATCCCATCGAAGCCGATCGTGCCGCCGACAAAACAACTGAGCGAGACGCCGACGCCGCGCACCTTGGTACCGATCCGCTTCGGGGTGCGTGAGACCCTTTCGCTCCATCCAAACTGTTCGGCCCCCCGGTCGAGCGCGTCCTTGAGGAATGCACTCGTGGCGTGTTGCCTCTGCCCCTGCACCGCAGGCCCGAATGGCGCCTTGCCCTCCGGACAATTGATTCGGCGGATGGCTACCTGGTCGATCCCGAGTTTACGCCCAGCTTTCGCGATGATCGGCTCCATGATTGTGATGCCCTGGATGCCGCCTGGCGAACTCTGTGCGCTCCGCGGGGGGGTGTTCGTCAGAATTGTGACCCCACGCCAGCGCATGGCTTGAGGTTGATATAGGAGCGACACGATACGACCTGATGTCGGGGCATCGCCCACCGCGTCGTAGGGACCGTTGTTGGCGATAACGAACATGTCGAGCGCGATGATGCGTCCGTCCTTTGCGAACCCGACTTTCATCCGCCCCAGCAGGCTGGGCCGCGCACGGCCAATGAAGGTTTCCTCTTCGCGGCTGATCCGCATCATCACTGGTGCGTTGGCCTTCTTCGACAACAGCGCCGGAATAATTAGAGACACGCCGGCTGTGATTTTGCTGCCGAAGCCGCCCCCGGTGTATTCGCTGATGAGGACGACTTTGCTCACATCGATGTTCAACCATCTCGCAATGGCAGGTACGGTTTGAGCGGTGCTCTGCGTCCCGGTGTGAACGTAAACCTTTCCGTTCCGCCAGTACGCCAGCGCGCTGCGGGTCTCGAGCGTCTGGTGGCTCGTGTCGGGGGTGACGAACGTTTCATCGAGGACCAGTGCGGCGCTTTGGAAGCCCCCTTCGACGTCACCGTACGACCATTCGTCGGGCGTCTTGCCCATCGGCAGATGGCCTTTCTTTTCCTCTGCGAAGTCCGTCTCGGTCCACTTGAGCACTCCGATCGTGGGAGGCGGCGGGGCAGGTGGCGGAGCTCCCGCCACGGCCGCGGGCGTCGGAGACTTCACCCAGATGTTTCCGTCGGTTCTCGGATTGGGGCCTCCGGGGCGCAAGGTCTCGAGCGGGTCGATGGCAAAGGGCAGCGGCTCAAACTCGATTCGAATCTTTTCAATGGCGTCAGCGGCAGTGAGTTCGTCGACTGCAGCAACGGCGAGAATCGGTTCACCCTGGTAGAGCGGTTCCAGGTTGAGCCCCCGCTCGCTCTTGGGGTTGGCTTTAATCACCGTGCCATTGTCGGTGAGGGTATCGGCTGGGGGCGGCAGTTCGTCGGCCGTGAGAATCGCTTTCACCCCGGGCATTGCCAGCGCCTGACTTACATCAAGGCGCTTTACCCGCGCGTGCGGCAAAGGGCTCAGCAGCAGCTTGCAGAACAACATGCCTTCGGCATGATAGTCCTCGGCGTACTTTGCCTGTCCGGTTACTTTCGCATACAGGTCGGGAGTTTGGTAGTTCTTACCGATCAATTTGTGGCCTGCTCCGTACACACGCTCGGTGGTTCCGGGAGATTTATCAGGCTTCTCAGGCACGGCTCGCCCTCCTCATGTTCTCCGCACCGCGCATCATCGCTGTCAAGATCTTGTCGTAGTCCTGACACCGGCACAGATTGCCCGACAGGCCCTGCGCCA
>CAWCSJ010000023.1:0-98010 GCA_963798185.1 uncultured Acidobacteriaceae bacterium | reverse complement strand
TTTGCGCGCGGGGAAATAGAAGTGCGCTAGTTATACATACGATTATTCGCTGGGATGTTTGACCGGAAAGAAGCCGAGTCCCGCTTGCGGGACGGAAGATGATAGCCCACCGCTTCAGCGGTGGGTAAGCGTTTAATGAAATCCGAGTCCCGTAGGGACGGCAGAAAGGTTCATCGCAGAAATCCCCAACATGAGCAATCCTCTCGTCTCCATCGTCATGGGCAGCGACTCCGACCTCGAGATCATGAACGAGGCCGCGAAGGCGCTGGCCGAGTTTGGTATTCCGTATGAAATCGACATCACTTCGGCGCACCGTTCACCGGCGCGCACCAGCGACTACACGCGCGGGCTGAAAGCTCGCGGCGTAAAGGTTGTTATCGCCGGCGCCGGCGGGGCGGCGCATCTTGCGGGCGTCATCGCCGCTGAGACTACGCTGCCGGTGATTGCGGTGCCCATCCCTTCGACCGCGCTGCTGGGCCTCGACTCACTGCTGGCCATGGTGCAGATGCCGGCGGGAATTCCTGTCGCCACCGTCGCCATCGGCAAACCGGGCGCGACGAATGCCGGCATCCTCGCCGCACAGATGATCGGACTTTACGATGAAGAAGTGGCGAGAAAACTGGAAGCCCACAAGAAGAAGCTGGCCGACGGCGTGGAAGCGAAATCGCGAAAGCTGAAAGAGAGCCACAAGGGCTGAGCGCGGCGTCTGACCTGCGCTATGCCTGATTGCGACAGTTGACAAATCGATGTACTTTGTTGACCTGCGAGGGAGGCGTATATGGCTTACAGAGCAAACTCTTGGCGTCTGGGCTCCCGAGACGTTTCATTGTCGGTGGCAGCTGCCATGCTTTCACTGGTTTGGGTTGCGGCTCCGGTTCGAAATCAACCTCATCGCTCGCGTCCATACAAATCAGTCCCAGCAGCGCTGCGCTCCGGCTAGGTAGTAGCCAACAGTACACCGCGACAGGCAAATTCGAGGACGGGACGTCTGGTGATGTGACAACCAGTGTCACCTGGAGTTCCAGTCAGCCCGACGCGGTCTTCATCAACAATCAGAATGGTCGAAATGGCTTTGCGACAGGTATTAGTGCAGGGACCAGCACCATCACCGCGTCCGAGGGCACGGTGCAAGCCACCGCGACGCTGACGGTTTCGAACCCTATGCCACGCTTCGCTTATGTCTCGCCTGCACAACACGGCCCCGAAGTCGGAATTTACACAGAGGGAGCCGATGGCAGTCTAACCCCAGTCCAAGGATCGCCGATCCTGTTGGCTGGTGCTAATGACATGACTATCGATTCCGAAGGGAAATTCCTCTTTACGACGGAACAGTCGGAATTTCAGGTGAGTGTGAACAGCTATGCGGTTGATCACACAACAGGAACGTTTTCTTTACCTCCCGTGAGCACTCTTTGTTGCAACTTCGGTTATTTCAATCTGTTGCTTTCTCCTTCGGAGCAAGTTCTTCACGTGAATAACTCCCAAGCGATCTCCACCATCTCGGGTGATCCGGCGGCGACGCTCGCGCTGGTGGGATCCACGCCGGTTCTGGTATCGTCCGCTCCTGCCAATGCAGCTGCTATCGTTATGGAGCCGGCCGGCAAGTTCATTTATGCTGCCATTGTCGTACCCCCCAGCGTAGGAATCTTTACGGTCCAGCCCTCCAACGGCATGCTGACTGAGCAGGGGACCGTTCCGATCACTGGCCCTGCCCCAGACGTTCTGGTAATTGACCCCACGGGGCAGTTCCTTTACGTGATGCATCCCAACAATGATTTGCAGAGCTTCGGTTTAAACGGCACTACTGGAGGTCTAACCAGTATCGGGACAACGCAAACCCGCGGCTACCCGTCGGCCGGTGCCGCTCATCCCACTGGAAAATGGATCTACATCGGAATGTGTTGCAACGGTAACCCCAGCGTCTCGGGGTTTTCCATCGATCCTGCCACAGGCAATCTGGCGGAAGTTACGAACGTTGTGACGCCCGGCGGCGGACCAGTCATTGTCGTCGCGGAACCGACTGGCAGATTCTTGTATGTGGAAGAGAATTTTAACACCGATGTGTTTAGTATCGATCCAGAAAGTGGGGCCCTGACCCTGGTCACCCAGCAGGCTCTTCCGACACCAAGGTACTTCACCTTCTAACCTGTCGGGGTCAACCGGATGAGGAATCCGCTTCTCACAGGTGACCTTCGGCTGCTGAAGGTGGGGTCACCGCGAGGTACCTGTTGAGAAATCCCCATTACACAAGCAACGCATACCTTGAGCCACGGTTCGGATTGCAAGACCCGCCTTTTACAACTTCAGTGTCTTCAGATACTCCCGAAAATCGCGGCCCAGGTCGTCGCGCTTGAGCGCAAACTCCACCGTCGCTTTCAGGAATCCCAGCTTGTCGCCGGTATCATGCCGCTTGCCCTCGAAGGTGTACCCGTAGATTTTTTCCTTCTTGAGCAACTGCTTCAGGCCGTCGGTGAGCTGTATCTCGCCGCCGGCGCCGCGTGACGTTGCCTCCAGCATTTCGAATATCGCGGGCGTCAGAATGTAGCGTCCGATGATTGCCAGATTCGAAGGCGCATCTTGCAGCTTCGGCTTCTCCACCAGGTTTTGCACTTCGAAGAGCCGGCCGTTCCATTTGCCCGGAACCGGTTTGGCGTCGAGCACGCCGTACGAAGAGATGGCCGGGCCCTCGATGACCTGCGTTGCCAGCACCGAGCATCCGGTCTCGTTGTAGATTTCGATCATCTGCTTCAGGCATGGGACTTCAGCGTCGATGATGTCGTCGGCCAGGATCACGGCGAACGGTTCATCGCCGACCAGTTTGCGCGCCATCAAGACCGCATGGCCCAGACCCAGGGCTTCTTTCTGGCGGACGTACGCGATGTGAATCATGTCCGAAATCTGCCGCACGATGGCCAGCAGGTCGCTCTTGCCGCGTTCCTCCAGCATTTTCTCCAGCTCATAGCTGACGTCGAAGTGGTCTTCGATTGCGCTCTTGCCGCGGCCGGTCACGATGATGATCTGGTCGCAGCCTGACGCCAGCGCCTCTTCGACGCCGTACTGGATGATGGGCTTGTCCACCAGCGGCATCATCTCCTTCGGCTGAGCTTTGGTGGCGGGCAGAAATCGCGTGCCCAGTCCCGCCGCTGGAAAAACCGCCTTGCAAACTTGCTTCCTCATGAATCTCCTATACCAATAACTATCACACTCAGTGTTATACTAAAGGTGAGTTGCGATGAGAAGACAATACCCTAGTCCCTTGATGGGGTCGATCCATGAGACCGCCGAAGGCCTGCACGCCGCTGGAGCAATGGACAAGCGCACCATGCGCGAATTCGATTCCTTGTGCCTCACGCCGGTACGGCCATTGAAGCCTAACGAAATCCGGGCCCTTCGTCTGCGCGAAGGCGCCAGCCAGGCGGTTTTTGCACGCTATCTCAACGTCACAACCGGCTTGGTGAGTCAATGGGAACGTGGTGAAAAGCGTCCACAAGGAGCTTCCTTGAAACTCCTATCTCTGGTTGCCAAGAACGGACTCCAAGCCGTGGCCTGACGCTGCGGGACGACCAGTCGCTGTCACGCGACCGGCTGCCGCTCTCCCGCCAACTGTTCCAGCAACGATCTCAGCCGCGCCAGCACCTGCTCCGGCTGCTTCTCTTTCAGCGTAAACTTCAGCACGCCCGCCGGCGTGAACTGGCTGCCCGGCTCTCCCGCAACAAATCGCGCCAGGCGGTCCGGATCGACCGAGGCGCTCTCGGTAAAGCGAATACTCACGGCCTCGCGGCGACGCTCAATCTGCGCCACACCGACGCGCTGCGATAGCAATTTCAGGGTTGCATACTCCAGCAGGCTGCGCACCGGCGGAGGCGGCGCGCCGTAGCGATCGCCCAACTCGCCGGCGACATCCTCCAATTGCGCCTCCGTCTCCACGCCCGCGACCCGTTTGTACATTCGCAACCGTTGGTTCTCTTCTGGGATGTAGTCGGAGGGAATACGGATGTTCAGGCCCAGGTTCAACTGCGTTTCTGCCGTCTCCGGTTGCACCTCGCCCTTCAACTCGCGCACCGTGCGCTCCAGCATGGTGGTGTAAAGCTCGAAGCCGACGGCCTCAATGTGGCCGCTCTGTTGGCCGCCCAGCAGATTTCCTGCGCCGCGCAATTCCAGGTCAAGAGCCGCAATCTTGAATCCCGCGCCCAGATCACTGAATTCCTTCAGCGCCGCCAGCCGTCTCCGCGCCAGATCGCTCAGCTCGCGGTCAGACGGGATCAGCAGATACGCATAGGCTCGGCGATCGGAGCGGCCCACTCGTCCACGCAACTGGTACAACTCCGAAAGCCCGTGCCGGTCGGCGCGGTTGATGATGATGGTGTTGCATAGCGGAATGTCGAGCCCATTCTCGATGATCGTAGTCGCCACCAGAATGTCGGCTTCGTGCCGCATGAAGGCGAGCATGATGCGCTCCAGTTCGCTCTCCGCCATCTGGCCGTGACCAATCAGAATGCGCGCGTTGGGCGCCATCTCGCGCAGCTTGTCGGCGATCTCGTAGATGCTCTCCACGCGATTGTGCACAAAGTAAACCTGCCCGCCGCGCTCCAACTCTTTCTCAATCGCCGACCGCAGCAGCTTTTCGTCCCATGCCGCCACCACGGTCTGAATCGCCATGCGATCTTTCGGCGGCGTCTCGATCACGCTCATGTCGCGCAGTCCCAGCAGCGACATGTGCAAGGTGCGAGGAATCGGCGTGGCCGACATGGTCAGCACGTCCACTTCTTTGCGAAGCTGCTTCAGCCGCTCCTTATGGCGGACGCCGAAGCGCTGTTCTTCGTCAACGATGACCAGCCCGAGATCGCTGAACTTCACGTCTTTCGACAGCACTCGATGCGTGCCGATGACGATGTCCACCTGTCCGGCCTCGACCTTGGCGATGGTTTCTTTCAGCTGCTTGGCGGTACGGAAGCGGCTGAGCATGTCGATCTTGATGGGAAAGGCCGCGAAGCGCTGCCGGAAGGTGTTGTAATGCTGGAAGGCGAGCACCGTGGTCGGCGCCAGCAGTGCGACCTGGCGATTATCGCTGACTGCTTTGAACGCCGCGCGCATGGCGACTTCCGTCTTGCCGTAACCCACGTCGCCGCACAATAAGCGGTCCATCGGCGTGGCCAACTCCATATCGCGCTTCACGTCAACAATCGCGTTCATCTGATCTTCGGTTTCGCTGAACTCAAAAGTACCCTCGAACTCGCGCTGCCACTCGCTGTCGGCGGCGAACGCATGTCCCTCGGCGGTCTTGCGCACGGCGTAGAGTTTCAGCAACTCCTCGGCCATGTCTTGCATGGCCTTCTTCACGCGCGCCTTGGTCTTCTGCCACTGCTGCGTGCCCAGCCGGTTCAGCACCGGCTTCACACCCTCGGAAGAGCGATACTTCTGCACCAGGTCCAGGCGCGTGAGAGGCACGTACAGGCGCGCGCCCTCCGCATATTCCAGGATCATGAATTCGACCGTGCCGCCATCTTCCTGTGGAATCTCCTTGAGCCCCTGATACTGCCCAATGCCGTGTTCGACGTGTACCACGTAATCGCCAATCGCCAGATCGCGAAAGTCGGACAGAAAAGCCGACACTTTCGACTTCTGCCGTTGCGGATGCGCAATCGAAACCTCCGGTTCATCGAACAGATCGCGCGCCCCGAACAGCACCAGGTTCGCCTCCGGCAATACCACGCCTTCCGGCACGTACGCCTTCACGATGGTTGTGGCTTCCACGTCTTCGGCGAAGTACGACGACTCGTCCACATACACTTCGCTGCCCGGCTTCGGGGTGCGGCTGCCGATGCGGAACGACAAGTTGTACTCGTTGAAGACGTCGGCCAGCCGTTCGACCTCGCCGGTGCTCGACACGGCAAACAGCACGCGTTTGCCTTCGCGCGCCAGACGTCCAACTTCCTCGGTCATGGCCGCGACCGAGCCATGGAAACGCGTCGTGGGCTGAGTCTGCAGCGTGAGATGTTCTTCGTCGTCGCCGGCCGCCTCGATTCCCAGCTGCTCGACGGCAATGGTGGCCGCATACCGCAAACGCTCCTGCCACTGTTCCGGCGTGAGATACAGCTCTTCCGGGCGAACCAGATTGCCGACCAGGCTGCGTTCGTGCGCCTCCGTCACTTTCGCCCACCAGGCATCGTGCGCCTCAGTCAGCGCCTCGGGTTCGTCGAGGACAATCGTTGCGCCCGGCAGCAGATCATCGAAGAAGTTCTCTTTCGTAGCAGCCGCTGGAGCGTAGAGTTCCCACCCGGGAAAGACGGCAACGCCGCTCGCGCGCACCGCTTCCTCGATGATGTGTTCATCGCCCGCCAGCCGGTCGCCGGAGAGACGTGCATTGATCGCGCCCAGCGTCTCTTCCTCCACGGGAGTTTCCGTCAATGGAAGCAGAATGGCTTCTTCGGTGACCGCTGCCGAGCGCTGGGTCGCGGGATCGAACTTGCGGATGGATTCCACTTCATCGCCGAACAGCTCGATGCGGACCGGCCGGTCCATCTCCGGCGAATACACGTCGAGCAGGCCGCCGCGATGCGCGAATTCGCCCGGCATCTCGACCACATCCACCTGGTTGTAACCGACCAGGCGCAGGTGCTCGACCAGTCGCTCGGGATCGATGGTCTCGCCCCGCCGCACAACCTTGGCCAGGTCTGCATAAAATTCGGCGTTGCGTAAACGCATGGTGGTCGCAGGCAGCGCCGTGATCACAATGCTGGCGGCCCCGGTGGCAATCTTCCATAAGGCCGTGGCGCGCGCTTCCTGAATTTCGGGATGGGGCGACTGGTTATCGAACGGCAACACGTCGTAGGCGGGCAATCCGATCACCGCATCCGCAGCGACTGCGCCCGTCAGCTCGCCCAACGAGCGCACGATGGGAAGCAATTCATCCACGGCGCGGTTGTCAGAGACGACGACGATCACCGGTCGCGACGTCGAACGGTGCAAGAGCGTGTAGAAGATGGCTTTGCCCGTCGGAGTCAGTCCAGACACACGGGTTCGCCCCGCGCCACCCTTTACCCGGGCCACAGCGCGCACAAAAGCGGAAGACTTTTCCACGTCCGCGAAGAGTTCGCGAACAAACGGCAGGATCATTGCTTGACTAGTTTACCAGCCATTCCGCGGTCGTGTTCTTACCACAGAGGCACAGAGACACTGAGAAAACGATGCTGAAATCAACATCGCTGGGGAACGGATTCTCGCTCATTGCGGCTCCGCGTTTCCTAAAAAAGAAGAAGTTCTCTGTGTTCTCGGTGTCTCTGTGGTGAAGAATTCCTAAAACTCCAGATGCAGCCGTAACCCTGGCACTGTCACGGGCCCGCGGACCTGGTTATATCCGGGATTGTTAATGTGTTGCAGGTCGAAGCCGAAGAAGGCGCCGCGCCAGATGTGGGCCGTGTAGAAGGCTTCCTCAATAGTCTCGCGGCCATACGTCAGCCCGCCATCGCCCAAAAGAAATCCCAGGCCGCCATCGGCCAGATACTGCTGGTGCGCTTTCGAGATGCCGCTGGAGACAAACGCCACCCCGGCGCGATCGAGGCTGCGATGCCAGCGCGTGCCCTTGGCATACACTCCTAACTCCACGCCTTCGTTATCTTCCGTGTAGGCAAACGATTCGTGTTGTCCTTCGTTCCATCCCCAGCGGCCGAATGCCCAGATGTCGCTGGACACCTCCTGCTGGAAATTCAATCCGAAGCCATACTTGATGGTTCCCTGTTTGCGGGTGGCGGTAACGTCGGGCGTGGCAGTGCCATGGTCCAGGTAAAGCTGCACCGCCTGCTCGTAATCCCCCATGTTGGCGTGATTCACGTAGCTCAGAATGCGAATGGTGGTGTCTTTTTTCTTCAGCAGCTTCGGACGCAGTTCCAGTTCGAGGTTCTCGGAGCGGGCGCGGGCCACATCAGCATCCAGGTTGGGGCCGTTTGCAATCTTCGGCATCAGGGCCTCCGCAAAGCGCAGGCCCCAGTTCCGGTCTTCGTAATCCAGCAAGGCTGCTACGGTATAGCCGCGGGTATCGGCCGCGTAATCCCAGGCGCCATTGTTGTCGATGACCCAGTTGAGAAACTGATAGTGGCTGTCAGTGCCGCCGATGCTCACGTCGATGAAGTCAGCCAACGACATTTTCCCGAAGCGCATTTCCAGTCGCCGCACCGGAACCTCGGTGGGAAGCGACAACCACGTGCGCTCGGATTCCATCTTCTCTTTCGACAGCGGAATGATCTGCTCCATCATCAACCGCGCAATATAAGGTTGCGCGCCGATCGAAGGATTGCGCACCACGTCCAGGTTGGTGAAGCCGGCCAGACCCAGCGCGCCGCTGATGCCGCCCCAACCGGTCTCCTCGACGTCGAGATAAGCCATCGTGTTCGGCGTGAACTCGTAGCCGGAAAAGAACGTCAACACGCGAGAGATGGCAGTCTCGCTATGGTTCCTAAAACTATTGGTGCCACTGTATTGAGCATAAAAATCGCCGTGCGCCTGAAAAACGAAGTTTGCCTGGCCGGACACCCACCACTTCGAAGTCTGTGAGTGCTCAAAGAAAGTTGCCTTGGGATTTGAGCCACGGTTCGGATTCCAATACGCGCCTTCTACAGCTTCAGTGTCTTCAGATACTCCCGGAAATCGCGGCCCAAGTCGTCGCGCTTCAGCGCAAATTCCACGGTCGCCTTCAAGAACCCGAGCTTGTCGCCGGTATCATGCCGCTTGCCTTCGAAGGTGTACCCGTAGATTTTTTCCTTCTTCAGCAACTGCTTCAGGCCGTCCGTGAGCTGTATCTCGCCGCCGGCACCGCGTGACGTTGCCTCCAGCATTTTGAATATTGCGGGCGTCAGAATGTAGCGTCCGATGATTGCCAGGTTCGAAGGCGCATCTTCCCGCTTCGGCTTCTCCACCAGGTTTTGCACTTCGAAGAGCCGGCCATTCCATTTGCCCGGAACCGACTTGGCGTCGAGCACGCCGTACGACGAGATGGCCGGGCCCTCGATGACCTGCGTTGCCAGCACCGAGCATCCGGTCTCGTTGTAGATTTCGATCATCTGCTTCAGGCACGGGACTTCAGCGTCGATGATGTCGTCGGCCAAAATCACGGCGAACGGTTCATCGCCGACCAGTTTGCGCGCCATCAAGACCGCATGGCCCAGGCCCAGGGCTTCTTTCTGGCGCACGTACGCGATGTGAATCATGTCCGAAATCTGGCGCACGATGGCCAGCAGGTCGCTCTTGCCCCGTTCCTCCAGCATTTTCTCCAGCTCATAGCTGACGTCGAAGTGGTCTTCGATTGCGCTCTTGCCGCGGCCGGTCACGATGATGATCTGGTCGCAGCCCGACGCCAGCGCCTCTTCGACGCCGTACTGGATGATGGGCTTGTCCACCAGCGGCATCATCTCCTTCGGCTGGGCTTTGGTGGCAGGCAGAAATCGTGTGCCCAGCCCCGCCGCCGGAAAAACCGCCTTGCAAACCTGCTTCTTCATGAATCTCCGTTTACAGTAACTATCACGCTCAGTGTTATACTAAGAGGTGAGGTGCGATGAGAAAACAATACCGTAGCCCATTGATAGGGTCGATCCATGAGACCGCCGAAGGCCTACACGCCGCTGGAGCGATGGACAAGCGCACGATGCGCGAATTCGACGCCTTGTGTCTCACCCCGGTACGGCCCCTCAAGCCTTACGAGATCCGCGCCCTCCGGCTGCGGGAAGGCGCTAGCCAAGCGGTCTTCGCTCGCTATCTCAACGTCACCACCGGTTTGGTAAGTCAGTGGGAACGTGGTGAAAAGCATCCACAAGGAGCTTCCCTGAAACTCCTATCTCTGGTTGCCAAGAATGGACTCCAAGCCGTGGCTTGACGCTGTGGGACGACCAGTCGCTGTCATGCAACCGGCTGCTGCTCTCCCGCCAACTGTTCCAGCAACGATCTCAGCCGCGCCAGCACCTGCTCCGGCTGCTTTTCTTTCAGCGTAAACCTCAGCACGCCCGCCGGCGTGAACTGGCTGCCCGGCTCGCCCGCAACAAACCGCGCCAGGCGTTCCGGATCGACCGAAGCGCTCTCAGTGAACCGAATACTCACGGCCTCACGGCGGCGCTCAATCTGCGCCACACCGACACGCTGCGATAGCAATTTCAGAGTTGCATACTCCAGCAGGCTGCGCACCGGCGGAGGCGGCGCGCCGTAACGATCGCCCAACTCGCCGGCGACATCCTCCAATTGCGCCTCCGTCTCCACGCCCGCGACGCGCTTGTACATTCGCAACCGTTGGTTCTCTTCCGGGATGTAGTCGGAGGGAATACGGATGTTCAGCCCCAGGTTCAACTGCGTTTCCGCCGTCTCCGGTTGCACCTCGCCCTTCAACTCGCGCACGGTGCGCTCCAGCATGGTGGTATAAAGCTCGAAGCCGACGGCCTCAATGTGGCCGCTCTGCTGGCCGCCCAGCAGATTTCCTGCGCCGCGCAATTCCAGGTCGAGCGCCGCAATCTTGAATCCCGCACCCAGATCGCTGAACTCCTTCAGCGCCGCCAGCCGTCTCCGCGCCAGATCGCTCAGCTCGCGGTCGGAAGGAATCAGCAGATACGCATAGGCTCGGCGATCGGAGCGGCCCACCCGACCGCGCAACTGGTACAACTCCGAAAGCCCGTGCCGGTCGGCGCGGTTGATGATGATGGTGTTGCATAGCGGAATGTCGAGCCCATTCTCGATGATCGTAGTCGCCACCAGAATGTCGGCTTCGTGCCGCATGAAGGCGAGCATGATGCGCTCCAGCTCGCTCTCCGCCATCTGGCCGTGGCCAATCAGAATGCGCGCGTTGGGCGCCATCTCGCGCAGCTTGTCGGCGATCTCGTAGATGCTCTCCACGCGATTGTGCACAAAGTAAACCTGCCCGCCGCGCTCCAACTCTTTCTCAATCGCCGACCGCAGCAGCTTTTCGTCCCATGCCGCCACCACGGTCTGAATCGCCATGCGATCTTTGGGCGGCGTCTCAATCACGCTCATGTCGCGCAGTCCCAGCAGCGACATGTGCAAGGTGCGCGGAATCGGCGTGGCCGACATGGTCAGCACGTCCACTTCTTTGCGAAGCTGCTTCAGCCGCTCCTTATGGCGGACGCCGAAGCGCTGTTCTTCGTCAACGATGACTAGCCCGAGATCGCTGAACTTCACGTCTTTCGACAGCACTCGATGCGTGCCGATGACGATGTCCACCTGTCCGGCCTCGACCTTGGCGATGGTTTCTTTCTGCTGCTTGGCGGTACGGAAGCGGCTGAGCATGTCGATCTTGATGGGAAAGGCCGCGAAGCGCTGCCGGAAGGTGTTGTAATGCTGGAAGGCGAGCACCGTGGTCGGCGCCAGCAGTGCGACCTGGCGATTATCGCTGACTGCTTTGAACGCCGCGCGCATGGCGACTTCCGTCTTGCCGTAACCCACGTCACCGCACAATAAGCGGTCCATCGGCGTGGCCAACTCCATATCGCGCTTCACGTCAACAATCGCGTTCATCTGATCTTCAGTTTCGCTGAACTCAAAAGTACCCTCGAACTCGCGCTGCCACTCGCTGTCGGCGGCGAACGCATGACCCTCGGCGGTCTTGCGCACGGCGTAGAGTTTCAGCAACTCCTCGGCCATGTCTTGCATGGCCTTCTTCACGCGCGCCTTGGTCTTCTGCCACTGTTGCGTGCCCAGCCGGTTCAGCACCGGCTTCACGCCCTCGGACGAGCGGTACTTCTGTACCAGATCCAGCCGCGTGAGAGGCACGTACAGGCGCGCTCTCTCCGCATATTCCAGGATCATGAATTCGACCGTGCCACCATCTTCCTGCGGAATCTCCTTCAGCCCCTGATACTGCCCAATGCCGTGTTCGACATGTACCACGTAGTCGCCAATCGCCAGATCGCGAAAGTCGGACAGAAAGGCCGACACTTTCGACTTCTGCCGTTGCGGATGCGCAATCGAAACCTCCGGTTCATCGAACAGATCGCGCGCCCCGAACAGCACCAGGTTCGCCTCCGGCAATACCACGCCTTCGGGCACGTACGCCTTCACGATGGTTGTGGCTTCCACGTCTTCGGCGAAGTACGACGACTCGTCCACATACACTTCGCTGCCCGGCTTCGGGGTGCGGCTGCCGATGCGGAACGACAAGTTGTACTCGTTGAAGACGTCGGCCAGCCGTTCGACTTCGCCGACGCTCGAAACCGCGAAGAGGACGCGTTTGCCTTCGCGCGCCAGACGTCCAACTTCCTCGGTCATGGCCGCGACCGAGCCATGGAAACGCGTCGTGGGCTGAGTCTGCAGCGTGAGATGTTCTTCGTCGTCCCCGGCCGCCTCGATTCCCAGCTGCTCGACGGCAATGGTGGCCGCATACCGCAACCGCTCCTGCCACTGTTCCGGCGTGAGATACAGCTGTTCCGGGCGGACCAGATTGCCGACCAGGCTGCGTTCGTGCGCCTCCGTCACTTTCGCCCACCAGGCATCGTGCGCCTCAGTCAGCGCCTCGGGTTCGTCCAGGACAATCGTTGCGCCCGGCAGCAGATCATCGAAGAAGTTCTCTTTCGTAGCAGCCGCCGGGGCATAGAGTTCCCACCCGGGAAACACAGCAACGCCGCTCGCGCGCACCGCTTCCTCGATGATGTGTTCATCGCCCGCCAGCCGGTCGCCGGAGAGACGTGCATTGATGGCGCCTAGCGTCTCTTCCTCCACCGGCGTTTCCGTCAAGGGAAGCAGAATGGCTTCTTCGGTGACCGCTGCCGAGCGCTGGGTCGCGGGATCGAACTTGCGGATGGATTCCACTTCATCGCCGAACAGCTCGATGCGGACCGGCCGGTCCATCTCCGGCGAATACACGTCGAGCAGGCCGCCGCGATGCGCGAATTCGCCCGGCATCTCGACCACATCGACCTGGTTGTAACCGACCAGGCGCAGGTGCTCGACCAGTCGCTCGGGATCGATGGTCTCGCCCCGCCGCACAACCTTGGCCAGGTCTGCATAAAATTCGGCGTTGCGTAAACGCATGGTGGTCGCAGGCAGCGCCGTGATCACAATGCTGGCGGCCCCGGTGGCAATCTTCCATAAGGCCGTGGCGCGCGCTTCCTGAATTTCGGGATGCGGCGACTGGTTATCGAACGGCAACACGTCGTAGGCGGGCAATCCGATCACCGCATCCGCAGCGACTGCGCCCGTCAGCTCGCCCAACGAGCGCACGATGGGAAGCAATTCATCCACGGCGCGGTTGTCAGAGACGACGACGATCACCGGTCGCGAACTCGAACGGTGCAAGAGCGTGTAGAAGATGGCTTTGCCCGTCGGAGTGAGTCCAGACACACGGGTTCGCCCCGCGCCACCCTTTACCCGGGCCACAGCGCGCACAAAAGCGGAAGACTTTTCCACGTCCGCGAAGAGTTCGCGAACAAACGGCAGGATCATTGCTTGACTAGTTTACCAGCCATTCCGCGGTCGTGTTCTTACCACAGAGGCACAGAGACACTGAGAAAACGATACTGAAATCAACACCGCTGGGGAACGGATTCTCGCTCATTGCGGCTCCGCGTTTCCTAAAAAAGAAGAAGTTCTCTGTGTTCTCGGTGTCTCTGTGGTGAATAATTCCTAAAACTCTAAGTGCAGCCGCAACCCTGGCACTGTCACGGGCCCGCGCACCTGGTTATATCCGGGATTGTTAATGTGTTGCAGGTCGAAGCCGAAGAAGGCGCCGCGCCAGATGTGGGCCGTGTAGAAGGCTTCCTCGATGGTTTCGCGGCCATACGTCAGCCCGCCATCACCCAAAAGAAATCCCAGGCCGCCATCGGCCAGATACTGCTGGTGCGCTTTCGAGATGCCGCTGGAGACAAACGCCACCCCCGCGCGATCGAGGCTGCGATGCCAGCGTGTGCCCTTGGCATACACTCCCAACTCCACGCCTTCGTCGTCTTCGGTGTAAGCGAAGGACTCATGTTTCCCTTCGTTCCAACCCCAGCGGCCAAACGCCCAGATGTCGGTGGACATCTCCTGCTCGAAATTAAATCCGAAGCCGTACTTGATCGTCCCTTGCTTACGGGTGGCAGTTATGTCGGGCGTAGGCGTGACATGGTCCAGGAAAAGCTGCACCGCCTCTTCGTAATCTCCCATGTTGGCGTGATTCACGTAGCTCAGAATGCGGATGGTCGTGTCTTTTTTCTTCAGCAGCTTCGGACGCAGTTCCAGTTCGAGGTTCTCGGAGCGGGCGCGGGCCACATCCGCATCCAGGTTCGGGCCGTTTGCAATCTTCGGCATCAACGCCTCCGCGAAGCGCAGGCCCCAGTTGCGGTCTTCATAATCCAGCAAGGCCGCTACGGTGTAGCCGCGGGTATCGGCCGCGTAATCCCACGCGCCATTATTGTCGATGACCCAGTTCAGAAATTGATAGTGGCTGTCGGTGCCGCCAATGCTCACATCGATGAAGTCGGCCAACGACATTTTCCCGAAGCGCATTTCCAGTCGCCGCACCGGAACCTCCGTGGGAAGCGACAAAAACGTGCGCTCCGATTCCATCTTCTCTTTCGATAGCGGAATGATCTGTTCCATCATCAGCCGCGCGATATAGGGCTGCGCACCCAGTTGAGGATTGCGAACTACGTCGAGGTTGGTGAAGCCGGCCAATCCCAACGCGCCGCTGATGCCTTTCCACCCTGACTCTTCCACATCGAGGTACACAATCGTGTTTGGGTTGAACTCGTAACCGCTAAAGAATGTCAGCACTCGCGAGGTCGCGGTTTCGGCCTTGTTGTGGAAACTGTTGAGGCCACTGTAAAGAGCGTAAAAATCGCCGTGCGCCTGGAATACCACATTCGCCTGGCCCGAAAACCACCACTTCGAGGTCTGTGAGTGCTCAAAGAAAGTTGCCTTGGGATCGGGCGCAGCCGCCTCGGCGCACCTGCTGGTGATTCTGGATTCTCCGCCTGAATTCCAGAGCGCACCCTGCCAAGACCCCGTAACCCAGTAACCCGGAGCAAATCAAGTTACGGGGTCGTTGACCCCCAACACACGGCGGCTTTCGAGTCGGTGCGGGTCGTAAGCCCCATACCCAGTGCCTCGAAGTGCTGCCACGCACTGCAACCCTCAACCCGGCGATGGCGCGGGCATTTGGCGATTTGCCCAAAAAAGGGAACAAAATAGAAAAACGGAAATGAAAATGAGGATGATTATGGCGCTTTGTATTAAAGTGCATGACGAAATTACTTAAAGCAAGACAAGCCGCAGAACACCTGAACACGTCAATATGGAAATTAAGGCAACTCACCCGCGAAGGCAAAATTCCCTATCTTCCCGGCAAGGGAAAGGGAGCATGGCGCTGGGACATCACCGATTTGGACAAACTCATTGAATCCGAAAAGGTAACTTTCACGAACGGGAGACGAAATGGCAAAACCAAAACACAGACGAAGTAGAGGAACGGGCGGGCTTTTCCGCTACCACAACAGTGCGCGTTGGCACATGCAATTTTACGATGCTGACGGCAAGAATCACCGTGAACCCACTCACACCACAATCAAAGCGGACGCCGAAATTATGTTAGCCGCCCGCTTCGATGGGGTTTTGTCAGGCCGGGTCGCGCCTCCGCCTGAAAAAGTTGTGGACTCACCGTGGCCGAACTAATGACGGCGTATTTCTTTGACGCCAAGAACGATGGTTTACGCAGCCTTGCGGATATTCAAGGCCGTTGGGACAACCTTTGGCTCCGGTGTACGCTCATGTGAGTTCACAAGCGACCGTCTCATACGACTACCGTTACATCGAATTACGTTTAGCAGCAGGAGTGCCCAACAGCACTGTCAATCGTGAAACCCGCGTGGTGCAACGCGCATTCAATCTGGCTAAAGAAAAAGGGAAAATTGACTACACCCCCTATTTCAAACATTTGGAAGAGGACAACGTGCGCGAAGGGTTTCTGGAATTTGCCGATGCCCAGAGATTACGGACGGAATGCGCAAAAGTTGGAAAGTGGATGTTAGGAATTTTTGAGACCGGGTACACGTTCGGGTGGCGTTCCGAAGAAGTTACAAAACTAACGGCGGGTCGGGTGGATTTGTTGCATCGCTCCATTCGTCTCAACCGCAAAACAAAAAGCAAGACCGCACGTTTGGCTTACATGACGCCCGAACTGTACGCGGCTCTGCTACCGCTGGTACGCGGTAAGACAGGGGATAATCCAGTGTTCACTCGGGAAGACGGCAGTGTGGTGAAAGATTTTCACAAAGTGTGGTGGCAGTGCTGCTATTCGGCTGGCATCATCACTGAAGAGACAGGTCTTGCAGGTTGATCCTGCCGGCGCCAGACCCCTCAACGCTAGTCGGTGCCCTGAGTGCCACTCGGACAATATCGGGTACACGGGCTTTTATTTCATGATTTGCGCCGTACCGCGATTCGTCACATGGTGAATAGGGGCGTTCCAGAGGCGGTGGCGATGATGATTTCCGAGCACAAGACGCGGTCAGTTTTTGACCGTTATTACATCGTCAACGACGACCAATTGCAGAACGCCGCGAAGAAGATGGAGCGGGGGGCGAAGGCTGATGCCCGTGCGCTAAATCGGGGACAAGTGAGGGTTTCGGAAACAACGGTGGTTGCCAGACCGTCGTTAGTGAATTAAAATCAAGGACTTACCAAGATTCAAATGGCAGAATGAAAAGCAGTTATTGAATTACGACAGCTTGGGTGTCTGTCGCATTTGTTGTCACTACGTTGTCACTTACGAGAGTTTCGGCTGCCAATTCGTTTCCAATCACAAGGTTTTCTAGTTTCGCCATCGCTGCGCGGGTATCATCGGCTGCACTCTTGATGTAGTAAGTGTTGGTCGTAGACACATTCGCATGGCGGAGAATCGCCTGAATCGTTTTCTCGGGCACGCCGAGCCGATACAGATTGGTTCCCAAGCCTCTGCGCGCTGCGTGCCATCCATGCCACTCGGGACGGCTCGTGTCCCTCTCGAACGGATGAACGGGCGTAGCCTGCTGGTCCTGGCCCTTTTTCGGCTTTCCACAATCGTCCTCCGGCTCGCCACAGACGGCGGACCGATTAAGCGCTGGCAAAATGGCACGGTTGAGCACATTCCCCAGATCCATAGGTAAGCCGTTCAAGTTGGGGAACATTGGACCTGAGATTGGATTGCCGCAGCGGATGCGGTGAAATTCTAGACGCCTTGCAAGCGGGGCAATCACCGGGATAGCACCTCGGCTCTTGCGCGTTTTCGGCTCGGTGACGTGGCCCCGCCAGATGGACCGCGTGATTTGGATTTCTCCGTCGTGATAGTTCTCCCACAACAGCCCGCGAATCTCTCCGCGTCGGGCTCCGGTGAAAGCAGCCGCAGCAAAGACGGTTGCGGCGGGTTCGGGTAGCAGTGCGAGAATCTGCAGGATTTCTTCAAGGCTGTAAGCGTAGGTTTCGTCTGACGGCCGTGCTGAAGGGATAGCCGTGTTGCGCGCCGGATTCTCGCCATCAAAGTAACCCTGCTGCTTGGCATACGAGAAGATCCCGCTTATTTGACTCTTGATGTGGCGCAGGGAATTACTGCCGAGTAACCCAAGCCGCGCGATGTCATCAAGAATTTGCTGCACGTCACAAGTGCGAATCTCGCGCATCCACTCAGAGTCCAATTCGGGCGCCGCTTGAAGCAACTGCGTAGAAGCCGTGACATGACGCAGGAACAGTTCGCGGAAGCAGCGGCAATTTCAGTGGATTTTCTCAGCCTTGTGGAGAGAGGCATCAATGCCCCTTCGTTTGAAACGCTCGAACGGTTTGCTCGCGTACTGAAGGTTAGTGTCGCGGACCTGTTTGCGTTCTAAAAAACCCTACTTGGGCGGCGTCTTCGGGCCCGGGAAACAGAACTCCTTGCCAGCCCCGCATCTCAGCGTTTCACTTTCAGTGGACCGTTTGTAGAAGATCGCATCAATAACGGGTGTTTATGGATGGATGCCCGTAAGACTTCTTAACACTCTGGGATCAGATGGTTACAAGCGGTCGTGGGGAAATTGGGCAGGCCGTTGAGCGCCACATTGACGACGACGGGGTGCGCTGGATCACCTTCGGGTTCTAGACTTCCCCGAAGCCGATTTTCCGGCCAATGTGCTAGGCGAATGCTGCTCGGAGTCTTATTCCCAGTTCAGTTAGGCTACGACACAGCCTGTTCGCGGAAGTAATCGTGCAATGACCGGAAGTATTACGGCGAGATCTCCCAGACTACCCCGTTGTTATCCGTACCACCTTGGGCGGTTGTCCCATACAGATCTCCTTGCGCATCCATGACCACATTGCTTTCCGGCCAGCCGCCATCGTCGCCGTCAAGGAACCGATACAGCACAGTCTCCGTCCAGCCATTATTCGATGGGGTAAGCTTGAAAACCGCTCCATAGTAGCCAAAGCATTCGCTTGCCTACGTGGTCCCAGCGCTTCTAATTGAGTTCGGCAAGAAAGTGGCTACACGGTCAATGGGCGAAACTCCCCCAAGGATTCGACTGTCCCTATCCCCCTCGATCATGCCGGTGCCTCCGTCGAGTTCAGGTTCGGCAATCGCACGGCCAAGCCTATTCTCCTCGGGTGGGCAGCACCGTGTTGGAGTCTATGACTGCCGATTCAATCTGTTTTTTGGTGAGTCCATGCACTCCTCCCAGGTTTGCTCCCCTCAGGTCTCCCGCGCGGAGGTCCGCGCCATCGAGGTTCGCGCGGCTCAGATCTGCTCCGTTAAGCTTCGCTCTACGAAGGTCTGCCTTCAGGAAATCCACGAGGCTGAGATTCGCGGCCGTAAGGTCAGCGTCGCTGAGATTTGCCTCCTTAAGGTCAGTGCTGTCGAGGTTGGCACGGCTAAGGTCGGCACCGCAGAGATTTGCGCTACATAGGTTCAAATAACTGAGGTTAGCTCCGCTCAGCTTAGCTCCAGCGAGATCCACCCCGATGAGGTTTGCACCCCGGAAAACCCATCCACTGAGTTCCGCTCTACCGAGACGTGCCTCTTTGAGTTTTGCTCCCTGAAAATCAGCGCTTCTAAGCGTCGCCTTATCGAAGCTTGCCCCATCGAGATTCGCCCCGCTGAAATTCGCTCCACAAAGATCGGCCTCGCCGAAGTTTGCGTCGCGAAGTTGGGAGTTGCTGAGGTCCGCCCCAATTAGGTCCGCTCCGATTAGGTTCGCCCCGCTCAAGTCCGCTCGGCTCAGATCCGCCGCGCTCAAGTCCGCCCCGCTCAAGTCGCTCTTGGTGAGATCCCCCCTCATGAGCTTTGCCCCGCTGAGATCCCCTTCCTGGAGAATCGCCCCGTGGAGAACAGCATCGCTGAGGATCGCTCTACTGAGGTTCGCTCCACAGAGAATAGCCTCGCTGAGAATCGTCTTCTCAAGGTTCGCGTCGCTCAGATCCGTCCCGCGGAGATCCGCTTTGCTGAGATCCTTCCCGCTCAGATCCGCACCGTTAAGCTTTGCCCCGCCGAGCTTCGTACCGCGAAAATTCGCCTCCGCGAGGATCGCTCCGCGAAGATCTGCAGTGGTTAGGTTCGCCCCGCTGAGATCCGCCCCGCTCAGGTTCACCCCGCGAAAGTTCGTCCCGCACAGGTCTGCCCCGGTCAGGTCCGCCTCGTGAAAGTTCGAGCCTTGGACCTCCGCTTCGCGGAGATCCGCCGCTCGAAGGTTCGTCCTGTGCAGTTTCGCGTCGCGCAGATCCGTCCCGCGGAGATCCGCTTTGCTGAGGTCTTCTCCGCTCAGGTCCGCCCCGCGGAGGTTTGCCCCCTTAAGGCTCGCCCCGCGGAGGATAGCTCCGTTGAGGATGACGCCACTGAAGTTCACCTCATTGAGCTTCGCGTCGTGCAGATCTGCGAATCTCAAGTCTGCATCGCGCAGGTTCGCGCCAGCCAATTCAGCTTGGTTGAGATCCGCCCTATTGAGGTTCGCCGCGCTGAGATCCCCTTTCTCGAGAACTGCCCCGCGCAGAACAGCGCCGCTGAGGATCGCTCCACCAAGGTTCGCTTCGCGGAGAATAGCCTCGCTGAGGATCGTCTCCGCAAGGTTCGCGTCGCTCAGATCCGCCCCGTGAAGATCCGCTTTGGTGAGGTCCTTCCCGCTGAGGTCCGTCCGGTTAAGCTTTGCCCCACCAAGCTTCGTCCCGCGAAAATTCGCCCCCGCGAGGACCGCTCCGCGAAGATCTGCAGTGGTTAGGTTCGCCCCGCTGAGATCCGCCCCGCTCAGGTTCGCCCCGCTGAGATCCGCCCCGCTCAGGTCAGCCCCGCTCAGGTCCGCCTCGCGAAAGTTCGAGCCTTGGACCTCCGCTTCGCGGAGATCCGCCGCCCGGAGATTCGTCGTGTGCAGTTTCGCGTCGCTCAGATCCGTCCCGCGGAGATCCGCTTTGCTGAGATCCTTCCCGCTCAGATCCGCACCGTTAAGCTTTGCCCCGCCGAGCTTCGTACCGCGAAAATTCGCCTCCGCGAGGATCGCTCCGCGAAGATCTGCAGTGGTTAGGTTCGCCCCGCTGAGATCCGCCCCGCTCAGGTTCACCCCGCGAAAGTTCGTCCCGCACAGGTCTGCCCCGGTCAGGTCCGCCTCGTGAAAGTTCGAGCCTTGGACCTCCGCTTCGCGGAGATCCGCCGCTCGAAGGTTCGTCCTGTGCAGTTTCGCGTCGCGCAGATCCGTCCCGCGGAGATCCGCTTTGCTGAGGTCTTCTCCGCTCAGGTCCGCCCCGCGGAGGTTTGCCCCCTTAAGGCTCGCCCCGCGGAGGGTCACTCCGCTGAGATCCGCCTCGCGGAGGTCCGCCCTAGTGAGATCCGCCGAGTTGAGGTTCCCTCCGCTCAGGTTCGCCCCATTAAGGCTCGCGCCGCTGAGACTTGCAGCGTTGAGGTTCGTCTTCCTCAAATCCGCCCTGTTGAGGTTCGCTCCACTTAGATTCGCAGAACTGAGATTCATCCCGGTCAATTCAGCGTCGCTCAGGTCGGCTCCAGAAAGAGCATGGAGGTCAACAGCTCCCCCACGAATTAGGTCGCACAGGAAAGCCTTCATTAGGTCGGTCCAGGGTTCGCTGCACTGTGCCCCCTTGCTCAGGAACCCCCTGATAAACAGATATTCCATAATCGAGCGGTGTGCGAACTTGTAGTTTCCCGCGGCATCACGGTTGAGCAGGGACCTACCTCGAAGCTGCCAGGCTTCCAATGGAATGCTGTATTGATCGGCGAGCGGCTTCAATTCAGCCTCTGGAGTTCGCTCCATCTGTCTTTTGCTGCGATTTACAAAAAGGTCCACAGCCAAGCGTTCAGAAAACTCCCGGAGAGCTGCACTGTCCTGGACAAAACCCTTCTCCCGCTCAAGCCAAGCTGCCACCATGGCTTCGTAGATTTGAAACGAGTAATCAATCTTCTTGTTCACATTGACGAGATCTGGGACGTGTGCCAAGAGCATTGGCCGAGCCACTAAATCGGGGATCTTTGTCACCATCACTCGGGCCTCCTCTCGCAGACGGCGCTTCCAAACAGGAAAGCGCTGTTTGAGATACTTTTCAACTTGCGCATCGGTGAAAGGGGCGAGATAGAGTTTGTGAAAGTAGTAGGCGCGCGCCTCGCTCATGGCCACAGGCCCCACCTTCAGGACCCCAGTTTCGACGGGAATCTCTTCTTCCTTAGGGAAGAACTGAGTGCGACAGGTGATGATTACGGTCCGAAAGCTTTGCGCCAGACTTATTAGCGAGGCTAGACGTCGCCCGTGATCTTCTATGGCTTGGCGGTCTTCGTCCAAAGCGTCTAGGCAGAGCACCGTGCCATTCCGCCGATCTTCAGGGATCTTTTTGATTAATTCATCACTATTCGGCAGATTGAGAGGAACCAAAGACAACCCAAATCGCTTTCTCCTCTTCGACCGCCAATGATGAGCATAGTAATTGAGAAGAAACGAGGTCTTTCCCATCCCCGAGTCCGCCAACAGAATCACGAATTTGTACTGGCCTGGATTTTGCAGCAAGCGATCCATTGCATCAAACAAAGACTCACGTGCAGACACAACGCGCCGAAAATCTTCGGCACCACCAGGGTCGACACTCTGGCAGTCTGGGCGAACATAATAGGTTGTGCTGCGCCGGATTTGCTGGAGATCGTAGAGTTCGGCCCCGACGCGCTCCCTGAGGGTTGCTCGGTCACGCCATCCGCGCCAGCGAGGTCTTGTCCAGCCAGTCACCTTCACTATCGCCGCGCATAAAGCCAGCAGCGCCGTTGTCAAGGTAGCGACGCTCTTGACGAGATCCCACTGATTGCTGGTTAGCTGCGGCCAATGCATTTTATTCGTGACGGCGAAATGTGTAATTGGACTGTGCGCTGTGTTCCATAGAGCAACTCTCCCGGACTCTCATCATTATGCAGCCGTCACCTTTAAAGCCGTGCTCCAGGATGCTATTGTATCGGGCGTGTGGCGGCCCATACCCCGAGGTTGCCTTTGTCCATCCAGACAACACGCACCGGCTTCCATGAGGTCCTTCGCAAGCCGCAAACCGAAGTCCAAGTCTTCACGGCTGTAGCTGAAGAAAGCCGTTCGTGCGTCTTGTGGCAAAACTTAGTCTCCGGGCCCTCGAGACTCGAAGATAGTTGGGAGCGAAAAATTCCCTGAAAATGCGGACATTGTGCCATATCGTGGCCGATAATGAGGACAGAAATTGAAATTCTGGTCCCCCGGACCAGCGCGATCAACTCTGTAAACGAATCAGGGTTGCCATGGCCGCGTGAGATCACTTGTCCGGCCGTTCGAAAACACATGTCTGTGGGCAAGCTGATATTCGGCCGCCCACCTTACGCAGTCAAGCATTTACAGGCGTCGGTTCTTGAGAGTGATTGGGCAAGCCGTAGAACGCCCGCTGTGCAGTTCCCTTGCTGACCTTGAGAGTCTGACAAACCTGCGACCATGACAGGCCGTTACGGCGCAATCCGGCCACGCTGACGGCGTCGACGTGAGCGCGGGGCCTTCCGAATTTCTTCCCCTTGGCTCGCGCATTTCGCAGGCCGGCGCGAACCCGCTCCGGAATCAGCGACCGCTCGAACTCGGCCATGGCTCCGATGATCTGAAACATAAGCCTGCCAGAAGGCGTGCTGAGATCCAGGTTGTCGCGGAAACTGATGAAGGCGACTCCGTATGCGCTCAGATCAGCAAGAGCATTCACTAAGTGTTTCAGTGACCGGCCATAGCGATCGATCTTCCAAACCAGCACAGCATCGAACGATCGCCGATGAGCGTCCGCCGTCAGCCGATTCTATTGCGGGCGTGACTCCTTCGAGCCCGATACGCCCTGATCGACATACTCCCCGAATACGGTCCACCCGCGGCGGGCGGCATATTCACGGAGTTCTGAAAGCTGCATCTCGGGGTCTTGCCCGTTAAGAGTGCTGACGCGCGCATATAGCGCGACACGGTTGACCGTGAGGGCAACTTGAGTGAGCGTTGCCGCAGTGTTACGTTTGTGTGCAGCCATGGGTGCCTCCTATCAGGTGTCCTGGTTAGCGTCGTGTCCGTGTTGACGCACTGGCACGACGCGCCTGTGTCTAAGCCGCTTTCTTGCGGCCTCTTCCCTTGCAGTGGTCCTGCTTTTTGTGGGAGCCGCCGATTTGATATCCCGCTCGGACCAGATTCGAATCATAGAGGCGGGAGTCCTGATGATCTTGGGCTCCACAAGCTTTCCAGCATAGAGCCAACGGAGCAAGGTCTTCTTGTCGACCCCGATGTTCCTCGCGACCTGTGCCGTTGAATAGCTTGTCATACGCACACAGTATGGGCGTATTTCCAACGGCTTGTCAAGTAAAAGGAACTCTCACCCGGCAGGACCAAGTTCCAGATTGGGATGATGCGGCGCATCCGACATAGCCGAATCCATCGAACCGGCAGCTACATGGACTACAACCCACGAGGTCGGTGGTCGGCTTTTGTTACCCTCTAACTATGACTGAGCACCAAGAACCAACCTACGTTTATTCCGAGAACCAGGTCGCAGAGAAGAGTGCAATTGCACGCCACTTTCCCGCTGGTCGAACGAGGCTGAATGAGAATGTGGACAGAGCCGACAACTTGCTGGTCAAACGCTTCTACAATCTTGACCACAATACCTATCTCGAAGGTACGCTACCGGCGAAGTACAAGGAGTTGATGGGGTTGGTAGCCTCGGCTTGCCTCCGCTGCGATGACTGTATCCACTACCACATCATCCAGTCATTCCGGCTGGGCGTAAGCCGCGCCGAGCAGGAAGAAGCGTTCAATGTGGCGTTGGTGGTCGGAGGCAGCATCGTGATTCCTCACATGCGCCGGGCGTATGACTCTTAACGGAGTTGTACGGATGAGAGCTCTCGAAGCGACTCGGTTCGCCCATGCTCTGGGTATGTGAATCACCGAAGCCAGGTCCTGGTCAACGAGATCCTCGACCGGGTCCGGCGCTGGTGAGCGTGTCGATGTGAGGACCGGATTGGGATCATCCTTTGTGGAGTGCCTGAGGTTGTAACCGCACGACGGAATCGCCTACGTCACCTGGAATCCGTCCATATTTGGGTGCCGACTTGGTCGGGGCATCCGTCCTTCCCCCGAACATGAACAAGCAGCTTGTGCGTCAAGCCAGATCGGGCATCTCCGACCTGGTTAAGACTCGGTGATAGGAAACAGGTGGGAACTGGACAGGTCATCGGAACTAATTTCAAAGTCATCCAAGGTGCACTGGACGGCAAAGATCAACTCGTCCGGTCCAGCTTGTACCTGAACGTCGAAATCGTTGCCCATAAATGCCCGCTGACACGAGATTGTGAATGTCATTGATCCTGACCGGGCAACCGGCGACCATAAGAATCCAAAGCAGCATTTTGGCTGCCCTACTTCCGTCATCAGCATCGGAATACAGCGACCAGATGGCGGGTGAAGCATACGCGCAGCACCCCCGAATAGCAACAGTTCTCTGGACGTGTCGCCCCCGTAGGTGAGAGCTTTCTGAAGGAACTCAACGGTGGTGTTCCAACGGCCAGCATTTGCGTCACGCGGTGTGATGACGCAGGATCAGGTGGTGGTTGTGGGTTGACGGCATGGGTGGCAGTCACCCCATGATGCCATGGACCTGAATATGCACCTAGCCTGCACCTACCGCCTTGTATAGCAGACATAAACTACTGAAAACGCATCAGTTGATATTGCGACCACAATTCATCTGACGGTTTATAAAACCGTCAGCGCCCCCCGAAATGCCTAGATAGCACGAAGGATATGAAGCTGTTCGCATTCCAGACAGCTTTTGTAACGATGATCACCGGCAGGCGAGCATGGAAGAAGAGACGAAATCGAGATGCACTGGCCCGGACAAGGGTCAGGACTCTCCGGACGGTCGCCGCTCGCGTGAGAAATCAAAACAATCAAAGAATCAAAGAAATCAAACAATCAAACACTATGCAGCGTGGAGGCAAACGGCGGGGCTGGCCGCCCGCGCGAGGTCGGAAAGCCCGCGAAAGAAGGGCGGAAAACGGCGGATAATTCAAAGCCAAAACTCAAGCTGAAACTGACACTGAAAAAGCGGCAAGCGGCTTATTTCAAAGGCTCTTCTCAGCCGATTGGTCGGGCGATCCGCTCGCGTGAGAATCAAAGAATTCAAAGAAATCAAACAATCAAAGAAATCAAACAATCAAACGTATGCCGCGAGGGGAAAAGAGGCCGGGAGCCGGCCGCAAGCCGATAGCTGTCAAGAGCATGGCGGAAAAGGCCGCCACGGCCATCGCACGCAAACCCGCGCCCCAACGGCCCAGCAAATCAAAGAAAACACCTCCGCAAACCTCCGCAAAATCAAAGCTGACGCCACGGCAAATGACGTTTCTGCAAGGCATCGCCGAGCTGAAGAGCCAGGAGCGGGCAGCGCTCGACGCCGGCTATTCGTCCAGCACGGCCAGGAGTGCCCACCGCATCCTCGAAGGTGCGAACGTGCGTGTCGAATTTCAGAAGATCCTGCTGAACTGGCTGGACCCCGCCGAGCTAGCACAGCGGATCGCGGAAGGCCTGGACGCGACAGAAACCAAATTCGTCCGGTACAAAGGCGTGGTGACGGACTCGCGCGACGTCATTGATTACCGCACGCGCCTCCGTTACGTGGTGCTCGCAGCGAAGTACACGGGCTACTACGTCGACAAACAGTAGGTCGTAGCAGAGCATGCATCCAACGACCAGGCCGACGCCAAGCGCATTGAAGAGCTTTTCGCTCTTGGCAACTGCCGAAAGAGAACGGATTGAGGGCGGAGAAACAAACTCGTAATCGACGACATTGCTACACGTACCGCGCATCGGGACCAAGGCCTACTCGTGCCCGGGAATCGGCGCGAACACGGCAGTTTTCAGGGCGGTTTTCAATGTTGTGAAAACTCAGCTGATTAGACCCCGCGACGCTGAGGTCTAGTTTTCAGACGCAGGGGTTTATTGTTAGCGGAAGCCCCCTCGGCCAATCCCATCTCCTGCCCCTCTCCAGGTCCCGACGGAAACGCCTCACCACACGTCTTGCACCGGAGGTTATTGAAATCGAGGCGCATCAGGTCCGCGGCGGTGTGCTCAAAGCCGCAGTGAGGACAGCGCCAGATTAGCGTCGGGATATTGTAGCGGGCCTTACGTGGCATTGGCTGAATCGGTTGCTAATTGAGTCGGGCTTTACCTGAGTGTGGTTGGAGTTTCACAGAGTTAGAGCGGCTCTCGCGGCCGAGCGGGCGGATCCCAACTGTCCTATCAGTGACGAAGCAAGACACATTCCAGTGTTGACATGCCCTAGCAGCCAGCGAATTTGTTGGTCGCTGCCTCCAAGCCCCAACTGTGGGCCACTCGAAGGCGCTATGGCCGCTATCGGGAGTGATGATGAGGTCGGCTTCGGGCCATGTACGATGCAGCGCCCAGGCGCTTTCCATGGGGCAGACAACATCATAACGGCCCTGCACGATCACTCCGGGAATGTCGCGGATGCGCGAGGCATTGCGCAGCAACTGGTCGTCGGTAACCCGAGGAACTCCTGATCGACGAAGTAGTGGACCTCAATGCGCGCGAAGGCGAGCGCGAACTCATCCTCTTCGTAGTGGCTAGTGAAGTCAGGGTCCGGCAGAAGCTTCGAGGTTGCACCCTCCCATCCGCTCCAGATTTTCGCGGCGGCGAGTTGCATGGCTGGATCATCGCTGGTCAGGCGACGGTGGTAGGCCGTCAGCAGATCGCCGCTCTCGGCCACGGGAATGTGCGCGAAGTACGGCTCCCAGGCGTCCGGATAGAGGATCGACGCGCCGCGCTGGTAAAACCAATCGATCTCCTGCTTGCGGAGAAGGAAGATGCCGCGCAGGACGAGTTCGGCAACGTGATCCGGATACGTCTCGGCGTAGGCGAGAGCAAGCGTCGAGCCCCAGGAACCGCCGAACACCTGCCAGCGCCCAATGCCGAGGTGCTCGCGGATTTTCTCGATGTCAGCCACGAGATCCCAAGTGGTGTTGTCCTCAAGAGACGCATAGGGCGTGCTCTTGCCGCAGCCACGCTGATCGAAGTTGACGATGCGGTACTTCTCCGGATGAAAGAAACGGCGCTGTTTGGGCTCAGAGCCGCCGCCAGGACCGCCATGGAGAAATATCACGGGCTTGCCAGAGGGGTTGCCGCTTTCCTCGAAGTAGATCTCGTGGGACGGGGCGAAACCTGGAGACGACCGGTGTTGTACGGCTCGATCGGAGGATAGAGCCATGTGAGGGGATCTTTCATTATCGATGTGGGCATCGCCAGCACCTTTGCAGAAGGTTCAGAACGAACGAGGCGATAGTAACATCGGAAATGCATCAGCCCAAGCGCTGCCAGTGACTCGCCCCGCAATTGCTGCGGCAGAACTTAACCAGTTGGTATTGCGTCGTCCTCAATCTGCCGGAGGGCTACAATCTGATAGCAAATGTGCGGACGATACCGTTTCTCGCGGCGTGCTGAATTCTTGCGAGCTATTCGACGCCGAGTACGAGGCCGTGGACTGGGAGGCTCGCTATAACATCGCTCCAACCCAAACCGTGCCTGTCATCCGGCAGGATGCTCGAGAGCCTGTTCGGCGTGCCTCATTGATGCGATGGGGGCTGGTTCCGAACTGGGCAAAGGATTCAGCCGTCGGTCCTCGCATGATCAATGCGCGCGCGGAGACTGCGGCAGAGAAACCCGCCTTCAAAGAACTCCTCCAACGGCGGCGCTGTCTCATTCCAGCCGACGGCTTCTACGAATGGCAGAAGACAGAAAAGAGCAAACAGCCATATTGCTTCGAGATGATGCAACGGGAGCCTTTCGCCTTCGCTGGACTCTGGGATAGCTGGCGGACTCCCGACGGGGCTACCCTCGAGACGTGCACAATTCTGACAACGACGCCCAATCAACTCCTGGTCGACATACACGATAGGATGCCGGTGATCCTTCCCTCCGCGAGCTACGATCTGTGGCTTGATCCCGGTTTTCGAGACTTGGCAGCGACAACCGAGATGCTCAAGCCATACGACGCCGGACAGATGTGGCGTTATCCCGTAAGCCCGAGGGTAGTCGCGAACGATGACCTTCAGTGTTCACAACCGATTGAAGTGTCACGAGCGATTCAGGGTGTGCTCTTCTGAGCAAGTGGATGTGCGGAATCACGGCCTAGTGAAAACAACAAAAGTTTTGCAAGAGATGGCTCATTCATGCCGAACACGAGATTTTGCTTTTCCTATACTTTGAAATCAGCGGAAGAAGAAGGGCGCCGGACCGGGATCGTCTTGGCAGGTATGGCCAATTCTGCCTCCGCCATCTTTTTCTCCGTCCTGCATCGGCACACAGTCAGGAAACACCTCATGCAGAAGGGTGGCGGTTGAATGCCTGGATAGGCAGGTCCCTTCTTTCTCCGTGGTGGTGCCGATCGACGGGATTGGGATAACCTCGCCACACTCCGAGCACGCCCAGGTTCCTGCGCTTGTCTCAACGAGCTTTGCCATGAAGACGCGCACGGCGGCCGCAAGGCACCATTTACTTATTATGGTTCCACTCTTGAGCGTTTTGGTGGCCACCCGCCGCCATCTCCGCAACAATCGTGTATCTACCGACAGTAGAAACGCGCGCCGTAATCAGGTGCTTTGAAACATTCATGGATTGAGCTCCAACGTCCAGCCACCGACCTTTGCGCTCATCGTATTTCACCATCCGGAGATGCGCCCCCGGCGTTATCGTGGCGACATAGGGTAACGAAAGTTCAGCGATCGAACGGGTCGTAGAGCTGGCGAGATGTTGCGATGTACCAAGTCTAGCTCTTACATCCACCAATGGCCCTACGACCGCTACGCGATCAAGCCCCGACGTGCCGTGGTCGACGAATTTCCCGCTGGTAATACGTCCAGAGATATCCTGACCATATGATTCGGTACTGACCTCTACCCGTAGTTCAGCAGCCAAGGTGTTGGCCTGCTCCCGGATTGCCACCGGGATATTCACCGAAATTCCGTCTAGCGAGTTATCTGTCGTATCGTTAAAGGGCTGAGTCCAACTTACGACGGCGCCACCGCAAGGGTGGTCGCACATGGCCCGGCAGAACCGGTCCTCGCCCGAACAAGGATGAACACCGGCTTTTGGAAAGCAAATTGTATTTTTACCCACCGTTACACACGTGGGGCGAGTAGACCCATTGGAGCTAGTCTGTGACAATGGGGGTGTGTATTCCCACAGATCGTTCGTCTCTAACGTTGAACCCGTTGGCTGCTGCGAGGCATAGAACTCAAACCCTCCGAAACCAGAAGTTGCCCGACAAGTCGGTCCAGTATGCTGCAACAGAACGCGCTCCTGGCACATTGCTAGTCGAGGGCCACCCCTGTGTCCCGTAAACCCCACTGGCTCCCAAGTACTCGAGCCACCAACCCATGTCCAGGTTCCGGAACCGGGGCTGTACATCCATAGGTCGTTAAGATAACCGCTCAGGAGGCTGCCTGACCCGTCCACTCCGTCCCCGCCGAACAACCAGAGGTTGCCAAGTGTCGATCCAGGATGCGGCGCCCGCCCGCGATCCCGGCATATTGCTGGCGGAGGCTGTGCCCAATGTCCCGTAGACCCCTGGATTGCCATCGCCTCCAGCAGTGACTACATTGGGGCCGCTGACCCAAGTCCACTTCGCGGTTTTGGCAGAGTATTCCCACAAATCGTTGAATTCACTCACAACGCCCTCTAAATTGACGGAGAATCCTCCGAATAACCAGAAATTTCCGGAGGAGTCAGTCCAGGAACAGGAGCCGCTACGTGCACCCGGCACATTGCCGGCTGCGGCCGTGCCGTTCGTCCCGTAGACACCCTCTGCGCCTGGCGCATTCGACCCGCCGACCCAAGTCCACTTCACGGTGCTTGGGCTATATTCCCACAGGTCGTTGAACACAATCCTATTGCCTGTTGAGTCATAACCAACTCCCCCAACAACCAGAGGTTGCCAGACGTGTCGATCCAGGAGGTGGCGTTCGCTCTTGCACCCCGAACATTACTGGCGGCAGATGTGCCCTTCGTCCCGTACACGCCCGCCGCACCCGCCACGTTCGAGCCGCTGACCCAACTCCAGGTGCCGGCACTGGGGCTGTATTCCCACAAATCGTTGAGATCGGAACCCGATAACGTGGCCGTCGAGTCGTAGCCATATCCCCCGGACAACGAAAGGTTGCCGGACGAGTCGATCCACGAGGCGGCGCCCTCGCGCGCCCCGGGTACATTATTGATGGAAGGTGTGCCTAGTGTCCGTAGGTGCCGCTGACATTCGGGCCGTTCGCGCCGCTGACCCAGGTCCAGGTGCCGACACTGGGGTTGTATTCCCATAGGTCATTCAAAAAGGAGCTTGAGTTGACGGAGAGAAACCACCCTCCGAACAACCAGAGATTGCCGGACGAGTCAGTCCACGAAGCGGCGAACCCCCGTGCTCCGGGCGTATTGTTGGTTGAGGGCGTGCCCTTCGTCCCGTAGACGCCTAGTATGGCACCTGCCGTATTTGAGCCAGTCCTCCAGGTCCATTCGCTTTGCGTTGATGCTCTTGCGGGTTTACAGGTGGCTGCACAAATTGCAAGTAGGAACACCGCGAGAACTCGTTTCATCTGAATACGTTTTGCTGCGCAGAGCATGGTGAACCTCTTTCCTAATGTTGCTCTTAATGTCCCAAGCCTTCCTTCGCGTTTTCGAGGGGACACGCATTCCCGAGTGCCAGCCAGGATCCACTTCACTCCGTTTGCCATCAGGGTCGCGTTTTCGGGAATTCAAAATCAGTGTCAAGAACGCTCCCAGAGTTACGTGAGAGTGGTTAGCGGGTCTCGTCTAGCCTAAAACATCCTCCCCCGCATGTCGAAGCTAGGGTGGGAGGCCAGAGTCGGATCTTCACCGGTGGCACAACCTAGAGCTTCTCTGGGCGCCTTCACTCGTCCCGGTGATGACAAACGTGGGAGTGGATCTAAGAACGGTCCCAGCGTGGTTGCCTTGGTGTAGATGGAATGCGTTTTCATAATGACCTCTCTTTCTTGCAGCCTCTTAACGATTGATTTTGCTCATGTGCCGTATAGAACGGCTCAACTGTCCTCAGCTTGCTAACCGCTGTGTGATGGCGCGCGAAACAGCGCTTCACCGTTAGTCGACTGCCTTCGAGTGGCCGCAGGTCCAGGGGGCTGGTTTGCACCCTAATCCCGCGGCCTTGAAGCAAGTGCCAACACGCTGCGTTGAGTAGTCGAATGCCAGTCGACAATGAGTCTGTTTACGGATTCCAATTGAAGTTGGCAACCCCTCCTTGAGGCGGTACGTCCCAACAGATCACCTGAATGCTCGCGCCACTTGTAACGCTCACCACGGTATACAAATCTTCCTTCGGAGAGGTGAAGTTAGCGTTCGTCCCGTCGGTCGCAGACCCTCCAGTACCTGTTAAGGCGTACGAGTAGCAGTTGAAGGTTTCCTCTGGATTGGTTCCGAACCATCCATTCTGCACATTGATGATTTTTTCTCCCGCCGCAGTGTCGATGGGCAGGTCGAATTCCAGGCTGACGGGATAGCTGCAGTTTAAGGCCAACGCCAGATAGGATTCGCTGAGGCAATTCTCCGGGTTTGCATACTGGTTCGGATATTGGCGTTCAACGTGGAACGAGCTGAACGCGGTCGTCGACCAGCGCGAAGGCCGGACTGGCTGCAACAGCCAAAATGGCCACGCAGAGTCCCAGAAAGAGTGAGGTTCCTTTGAGTTTCATTGTCGTCTCCTTTTTCGGCAACTGTGGTGCCGATGGTTTAGTTTGTTTAGGTTGCCGACATACAAAGGCCCGGAACAAATTTATCTACAGCCCTTCAGCAAGTCGTAAGCAACGGAGGGTGACTCCGTTGAGAACATTTCGCTCTCACTAACTAGAAGTGCAAACGGAATGTGAATTGGTTCACGCTGATCGAATATTTTTTGAATTGACCGATTAGTCGGCGAGTACTCTGGCTTTCGATCCCGTTGACAGGAAGTGCCGGGCGTAGTTAACTTTGTCTCCAAAACACGCTGGGGCTGCGCGTTGGGGGTCTGGTTTGTCGCAACTTCCGCCCGAAACCGTCACTCAATTACTGGCGAACTGGCACGCCGGTGACGACGAGGCCTTGCGCGGGGCGCTTCCTTTGGTTTATGACGAGCTGCGACGGGTCGCGCATCATTACCTGAGGAAGGAACGCCCGGGCCACACCTTGCAAAGCACCGCCCTGGTGCACGAGGCTTATTTGCGCCTGGAAAAACAAGGCGCAGCTCAGTTCCAGAATCGTGATCATTTCATGGCCATCTGCGCCCAGCTGATGCGGCAGATTCTCGTCGAATACGCGCGCAGCCGGAATGCCGCCAAGCGCGATGGCGGATTCAGGTTGACGCTGGATGACGCGCTGGAGTTCAAAACCCGCGACGTTGATATGGTGGCGCTCGACGACGCTCTCAACGAACTGGCGAAACTCGATCAGCAGCAGAGTCGCATTGTGGAGCTGAGATTTTTCGGCGGCCTCTCTATCGAAGAAACCTCGCGGGCGTTGGATCTTTCGCCAAGCACGGTCAAGAGGCATTGGGCAACGGCCAGGCTTTCGTTGCATCATCAGATGTCGAAGACAGCAAAATCATGACGCCGGAACGCTGGCAAGAGATTCGCGAGGTGCTGGAGAAGGCACTGGAACTGGCGCCCGGCCAACGCTGAGCCTTTCTCGATCAGGCCTGTTCGTCCGATCCATCCCTGCGGCAGGAAGTTGAAACCCTTCTTGCCTCCAGCCCTGACGTGCGTTCCACCTTTTCTGCAATCTTCCGCACTGCGGGTAACACTCACGTCGGGGATGAAGATCGGGGACTATGAGGTCAAGTCGCTGCTCGGTTCGGGCGGCATGGGCGAGGTATATCGTGCGCGCGATTCGCGGCTTGGGCGGGATGTCGCGATCAAAGTTTTGCCGTCTTTGTTCTCCGCCGATTCCCAGCGGCTGCGACGCTTCGAGCAGGAGGCGCGAGCGGCGGCCGCACTGAATAATTCGAACATTCTTGCCGTGTTTCAAATGGGCACACATGAAGGTGCGCCATATCTGGTTTCGGAACTCCTAGAGGGAGAAATGCTGCGGGAACAGATCAAGCGTGGGCCTCTATCCATTCGGAAGTCAATTGACTATGGGGTACAGATCGCGCATGGCTTGGCTGCGGCGCACGAGAAAGGCATCGTTCATCGCGATCTGAAGCCGGAGAACCTGTTCGTGACCAAAGACGGACGAGTTGAAGAAGATCCTGGACTTCGGGCTGGCGAAGCTGACACAGCCGCAGCCCAGTTCGGGGCGCAACCTGCCGATGGTCGCCGCGGGAACCGAGCAGAGATAGGTGATGGGCACGGTGGGCTATATGTCACCGGAGCAGGTGCGGGGACAAACGACCGAAAATCGCACGGACATATTTTCTTTCGGCGCGGTTATGTATGAGATGCTGTCGGGGAAGCGGGCGTTTTAGAAGCCGACACAAGCGGACACGCTGGGTGCAATTCTGAATGAGGAGCCCTCAGAGATATCGCAGGTCCCAGCGAACATTCCGCCAGCCCTGCAGCGGGTGGTGCGTCCGTTGTCTGGAGAAGAATCCGGAACAGCGTTTTCAGTCCGCCTCGGATTTGGCGTTTGCTCTGGGTGCACTGTCGGAATCCATTGGGCCGTCGCTTCACCCAACGACAACGGAAGTGACTAACGCTGGGAAACGCTTGCGGGTAGTAGTGCCCACGGTGGCTCTCGCTGTGCTGGCATTGTCCGTGGGTGTTTATCTCTATGCCCATCGCGCGCCCAAACTCACCCAGAAGGACACCATCGTTGTCGCGGATTTTGATAACAGCACGGGTGACACGATATTTCGATGACACCTTGAAGACGGCGCTCACGGTTTCTCTGCGGCAATCGCCTTTTCTCAGTGTGCTCTCCGACAGCCAAGTCGCGAAGACGCTGCAACAGATGACCCGCACCGCATACACGAAACTAACGCCCGCGGTGACACGTGAGCTTTGCCAACGGGCCGGCAGCAAGGCTTATATTGCCGGATCGATTGGCAATCTGGGCAGCAAATTTGTGGTGGGGTTGAAGGCGGTAAATTGCCAGAGCGGAGACACGCTGGCGCAGGAGCAGGTGACGGCGCCATCGAAGGAGAAGGTGCTGGATGCACTGGGCAAGGCAGCGTCGAAGCTGCGCGCTGAGTTGGGAGAATCGCTGGCCACGGTACAGAAGTTCGATATTCCGCTGACCGACGCCACCACGGCGTCGCTCGAGGCCCTCAAAGCGTACAGCCTTGGTGTTAAGGCGGGTCATGAGGGGGGCCCCGCGGCGTCATTGCCTTACGATCACCGCGCCATACAGCTCGACCCGAATTTTGCAAGAAGGTGGTGAAGTGGGCGGTGATTACGCCAGTCTTGGCGAAGTAGGGCGGGCCACCGAGTACTTCACCAAGGCGTTCCAGTTGCGCGAGCATGCTGGCGAACGAGAAAAGCTAAGGATCGCCGCCGACTACTATTCGCTTGTGACGGGAGAACTGGACAAAGCGGCCCAGACCTTTCAGGAGGAGATTGAGGGCTATCCTCGGCAGACCGGGGGGTACGCGGGGCTGGGTTTAGAGTACGCCGCGCTCGGGCGGTATGAAAAAGCTATAGAGGTTACCCAGCAAGAGCGTCAGCTTGCGCCCGATGATGTCAGCTGCATCTTCGATCTGGCTAATTACGCGATTGCCTTGCAACGCTTCGACGAAGCGCGCCAAGTGATTCGCGAGACGCAGGCACCTCACTAGGATGAAGTAATCATTCACAATTCTCTCTATGCACTCGCCTTTATTGGAGGGGACTCGACGGCGATGGCAGAAGAAGTACAGTGGTTTGCAGGCAAGCCCGGGTTTGAGAGCGTCGGACTCGCGTTCGCGTCTGATACGGAGGCGTACGCTGGGCAGCTCGCCAAATCGCGGGAGCTGACCAAGCGCGCGGTGGACTCGGCGGTGCAGAATGACAACAAGGAAAATGGAGCCATTTGGCAAGCGATTGCCGCCCAGCGGGAAGCGGCCTTCGGAAACACGGCGGAAGCCCGAAAATTGGCAGCAGAGGCCTTGAAACTCGCTCCGACAAGCCAGGGTGCCGAGAGTGAAGCCGCGCTGGCCTTTGCCATGGCGGGTGACACGAATGCCCGAGCCGAGTCGCTCACCCGAGATTTAGGGAAACGCTTCCCGCTTGGATACCCAAATGCAATCGCTGTGGCTGCCTGCGATTCAGGCCCAATTAGCGATGAATCGGAAGAATCCAACTCTTGCTGTGACCATTTTGCAAGCGGCAAAGCCTATCGAATTGGGGATGATTCTATTCTCCCTCAACGTTCCGTGTCTCTATCCTGTGTATGGGCGCGGAGAAGCATATTTGGCAGCTGGGCAAGGCAGCGCCGCTGTAGTCGAATTTCAGAAAATTCTCGATCACAGTGGGATTGTCTGGAACTGCTCGACGGGAGCGTTGGCGCATCTGGGCGTGGCTCGCGCCAATGCCCTCCAGGCGAGAACCTCGCAAGGAGCCGATGCCGATGCCGCACGCGTCCGGGCGCTCGCCGCCTACAAAGATTTTCCTCACACTCTGGAAAGACGCCGACCCCGACATTCCAATCAAAAAGCAAGCCAAAGCTGAGTACGCCAAGTTGCAGTAACGCCGGGATTCCCGCAGTTCTTTGGGTGCCGTCTTGCCCAATTGCCCCCCCGAATCCGTTCCGCTAAGTGGCTGATATGGTGGCTCCACAGATTGCGTAGTTCACCTGCCCACAAACACAAGATTCCGGGCAAAGCAAACCAAGACTGCAGATTTGGTTGTTTAGTTGTTTGAGTCTCTCGACTTCCGGCAGCTGCGACTTCGCCAAAAGAGCGTCATCAGGACTCACTTCGCGTAAATGTCTTCGCGGTCGAGACGATTACGCCTTTCATTTCTGTCGGGCATTGGGGGCACTTCGTCAGGCGTAAGAGCTTCTGGGACCGAGAGGCCAATGTTTGACAGTCCGTAGGCGACGGTTACGAATGGCAACTCGCCGATCGTCACTTTCTTGTTGTCGGCGCGTACCAAGTCCGGTGGTTGTTCGAGGACTGCCAGCTCAAGCAGAACTCCTCGACCTGGATGTAGGCGGCATGACTCCACTAGAGCGGGAATAAGACTGCCCCCGCCGATGACGAAAACCCTGTGATCCTTCCACGCAGTCAATTCAGCGACGTATTCGTTTATCTTTCGATAAGTTTCGATCCAGGCTTTGCGGTACGCCTCGTAGATTTGTGCTTGCACTGGGATTAACGCTCCACGCGCCCTAGCGTCCGATTGCAGGATGGAGTTTTCCGAACCCCTCAGCGCGAGGCAGTCGCCGTCCAACCCCTGGCAGGCTGCGATGGCACTATCCACCGCGTCCATTCCCACCGGAACGGTGACGGCACCAAAAAATGCCATCTCCGTTTTTGGCGTCCTGTTGTTTCCGAAAATTCGATATAAGCTTGAGTGCGTAGTACCTGCGCCAATATCCACTTTCGCATACGGCCCGGCGGCGATTGCGGGTGATTGAAAGGGCCAACACATTGCAGCTTCGCCCTCGGAGCGAATCCCATCCCGGACCTCGTGTTCTGGTGTTGCCGGCACCGCAGCGGACGGATGTCCCTCCAATATCCTGAGTGCCTGGTCAATTGGCAGGGTTCGCCCGACTAGGCCCTCTTCTCGGTAGAGCGACCAGGCTCGGCGAGCGATCATCAGGAATAACGATCTTAGCTTTTGATCTTTAAAGAATGCCATTGGAACTCCCATAAGTCGTCCCCAATGGCAACGCCTTCCCATATCTCCCCTGAGGTAGGCGGCTACTGCACGGTGCCCTTCACAAATCAGGAACCATACTGTAAGTACGGCGAGATCGGCGGAAGTGAACCCATCAGGCAGCTTCTTAACCGGGCCGAAATAGTAACTCGACTTTCCACTAACTGCTGCCGCCGCCTGCATTTTCACGCTCTCGAAGATCTCGCAATCCTCGCGCTCTTTCCAATTATCACCAAACACTAATTCGGAAGCGGTTACGCACACCCTAGACGGAATACCGAAAGGATCCGTACCGCAGAACGCTTCAGCGACTTCTCCACCTGGTGCTCCGTAATCACGAAACACGATTTTCGACGCACTCGTTCCATAGTCGATACCGAGGTCAAACCGGCGTTTAGTCTTTGCCGGAACCGGCGTCCGAGACTTCCAAAAATCCCACCGCAATTTCTTCATGTTCGATCGCGCCCCATGTTTGATTTTTGTTATGGGCTAGGAACAGGTCTTTCTCTTGCTGAGCCTTTGAAAGCTGTGCCTTGGTCATTCTGATCGCGAACTCGTTTGCACGAGATGTTTCCAATCTCGTTAGCCGGTCGAAGATCCGCTTCACGCGGAAGTCGAGGATTGCCAACCGCGAAACGGACTGCTGTTCGAGTCTCGCTTGCTCCAACCTCGATTCGCGTTTTTCCCAGTCCATCTTGAGACTCGCTTTTGGCTTCTACTAGGAGTTTCTTGATTCGGATGGTGTCACTTAACTGCGGAACGCTCCTGAGATCGGTCCCGTTGTCGAGCATCTCAATCAGCAGAGCCGTAGACTGCTCTGGATCGGCCCAGACTCTACCGCTGGACCAGTCGGCAAACAAAACGACCAGCTTCGTCAGCGATCGCTCTGTTCGAACATGAATGAGGGCCACCAGAAAGCCATATTGCCCGGCGGGCAATCGCTTTGTGGAAAGCGACATTGCAGAAACGCAGAGTTCTTCGAACCCTTTTCTTTGCCGCTTTCTGAGACGGCAAACCGCGTCAGCGGGTGTTGAAGGTGAATTAGTTCGGCACGCGGGTGACGATAGCCAGCTTCGCGTGACAGCGTAACATCCACAGGCCCCGTGCTGATCCGCCTGCCAAAGATAGCGGCGTCATGGCCGAGTTCCACTGCACTACCTTCAAGCGCAAAGCCGAGTGTCGTACCGAGGTTTATTGAAACAACCTCACTGACAACGCAATGTCGGAGTAGCGTTCCCGGAACCGGCTCGCGAGGAACGAGTTGAGGAAAAGAATCAACTGATTCTCAGACGGGAGTTGCCGTTCGCCGATGATGGCGTTGATCTCGTCGATCAGCGCCTGGTCCGCAGCCAGCAAGCCATCGACTCGGGTAAGCATGGTCTTGGCCTCAAGCACTCGCCGTGCCAGTGCGTCACCTTGCTGGGTGACCATCCTGTCCAGTTCTTCAGGCGCTCCATCGCCCTGCAATGCCCGGCCGGCAAGCCGCTCGATTTCCTCGCCGAGAATCGGGTCGGGCTCGCCTATGGATTCCTTGAAGATTTCGATTTTCGTCAAGAGCCTTTGCAGAACGCGTTCTTCGATTGAATCTTCGACGACGAAATTAAGAATCACAAGCCGCTTTGCTTGCTCGCCCAATTCTGTCGATTCTGCCAATCCTCTGCTCGACAACCATCGGGTTCCACGGCAGGTCGTAGTTGAACAGAACAGATGCGGCTTGGAGGTCTATACCTTCGCCGCCTACTTCTGATGCCAGCAACACAGGTGCATCAGTGCGCTCCAAGAAATCGTCGATTGCCCGCTCTCGGTCGTCCATTGGGACGCCGCCGTGAATCATCCGGTTCGAGATGCCTCGTTGTGCGAGCGCCCGCGCCAAATACTCAAGTGTTCTGGGAAGAATGAGAAGACTACGATCTTCCGCCGAGGGTTCTTGTTCTCTTCATCATCTTTCCAGGTTTCGCGAAACGCAGAAAGCAGCTCTTCCAGCTTGGAATCGTGCTCCGGCACTCGGTAGGACGACTCGACTATCGCCTCCAATGCTTTCCGCGCGGGGCCAGTCCACGCCGTCAATTCCTCCGCTTCCTGCCACTCACTGTCTTCGTCGTCCGAAACTGGCGCGACTTCCTGCTCCGTCTCCTTCAGCTTGTCCGCGAAGTACTGAAGAGCAGCGGGGATGCAGCTTGCCGTCATGCGGTAAGCCATCATGAGGCTCATCTGGAAACCCCACGAATTCGCGTGCCTGGCCACTGCTTACGACAGATTTCCTCAACGCTTTTCGTAGATTCCCCGCTCCTCTTCGGTCAAATGAACGCGCTGCCAGTGCGGATCACGCTTTGGGCGGTTCGGCAGCGCCTCGATCTTGCGCGTGCGGGAAATGATGTGGCTCGTTGGACTTAGCCTTGAAATGTCGGCCTGGAGTTCAAGGCGATCTCTGCGTCGGACGGGGCTTCAGCCAAACGTTCCATAATTGAGGCTAGGAACTGTCGGCCAGACCTCTCGGGAGCATAGCGCCGGATGAAAGACTCAACACTGTTTTTGCGGTGTCATAATCAGGCGGATGGTTTGCTAGCGAATTCTGGGCCGCCAGAATCAGACGGTTACCCTTGATCTGCTCCTGAAACAATGGCCATTCACTGAACTCGTCAGGCGAGAGGAGTTTAGGAAGATTCCACAAGTCTTCCAGCTTGTTCTGTACGGGCGTGGCAGTGAGAAACATAACTGCGTTCGCGGACCGTGTCAGGACCGAACCAACTTTGTGCTGAAGCGTCTCAGGGTTACGCAAGCGGTGGGCTTCATCCACGATCAACACATCAATGGGAAGTGGTACATCCTCCAATGCGGCGCGAACCTCATCTGACCGAGAGCTTTCAAACGACGTGATCCAGCGAAATTCCTCCAGTTCGCGCCCCTTTGCAACTCGGTTGGCCTGCTCAATCAGGTCAGCCCCTTTCACAACCTTGAACTGCTCACCGAACCGCTGCCGCAGCTCCTTTTCCCACTTTGATCTCAGCCGTGCCGGTACGACGATCAGCACGCGCTCAATGGCTTGGTGGGCATCCAGTTCGCGCAGAATGTAGGCTGCTTCAATGGTTTTTCCTAAACCCACATCATCGGCAATCAATATCGCCTTGCCAGGGTTGTCCAGGAATTTGAGCAACGGCTTGAACTGGTGCGGATAGAACTGAGTCCGCGCTGTTGCAAAGGAGTGTGCGATACGGGCGGGGGGACTCTTCAGCCGTTCATAGGTAAGGGTGAATATGAAGTGCGCCTTGCCTGACAGGCTGCCTTGCTCAAACGACTCCCACGGACTCCGGACGACCGAAACCACTTCCAAAGCCTCTTCGGGAACAGCGCGTAGCTGTGCTCCGAACTGGACGAGATAATTCCAGCTTTCCACCTGGCCGTCCCAGCGGTGTTCGCGAACGATTCCAGCCAGTTCGGGCTGATTTACTCGCTGGACGTAATCACCAACTCCGAACCTCGGTGGGATTTGCTCCATCGCTTATCGCCCACTCCGTGACAGGTGGCGGCCCCCATGTGCCTGCTGCTTTTCGGCATGAAACTAAGTGCAAGCCTGGCTTGCAAGACTACCAGAGACTAAACCAGTTCCACGGTGATCCCTATCACGTCATGGGGGTGGGACAAACCGCGGATAAAGTATCTCTTGAAGCTCGCGAGGAAAGCAGGTCTAATTGCATTCTGTCCTTACAATCATTTGCTGCCTGGCAATGAGCGAGAGCGGGCGAACAATCTTTGGCTCCGCTAGCTCTCAGGTTTGACCATTTTGTTTGCGACCATGGAAAGCATCCCAAATCCGGTCAATTTGATTGCGAAGTTCGCCAGGAAGAAACGAACCCTACAGGCTGCGGAGAAGCTAACACGAAGAACAACAACATGAATCTCGCCGAAGATGTCCAGCCTGCAGGCCCTATCAGAAGGCAAACCTCTCCTGTTCCCACGGTCGGCGAGCTGGTGCAGGTCCGCTCGCGACGTTGGCTGGTCGATGAGGTCATCGAACCAAAGAGCCCCGGACAGACTTGCGTTGTCCGCCTCTCCTGCGCCGATGACGACGCTCAGGGGCAGTCCCTAGAAGTTCTCTGGGATTACGAACTCGACCGTTTGATTCTCGAGGAAGAAGGCTGGGCCGACCTCGCGGCCAAGGGCTTCGACCAGCCGCGCCAGTTTGCGGCGTTTCTGCATACGCTCCGGTGGAACTGCGTGACTGCCACCGACCCAAATCTATTTCAGGCGCCCTTCCGCGCCGGAATCAAGATCGATGCCTACCAGATGGAACCGCTCCGCAAGGCGCTCCGCCTGCCGCGCGTCAACCTCTTCATTGCCGACGACACGGGTCTCGGCAAGACGATCGAGGCTGGTCTCATCGCCCGCGAGCTTCTCCTTCGCAAAAAAGCCAAGACCATCGTGGTTGCGACGCCACCCTCGGTCCTTGAGCAGTGGAAGGCCGAGCTCGAGGAGCGTTTTGGCCTCGTGTTCGAGTTGCTCGACCGGGCCTATCTGACGCGGATGCGGCGCGAGCGCGGCTTCGGCGTGAATCCGTGGCGCACGCACAGCCGCTTTCTGATATCCCACAACCTCCTGATCGACCCGGCCTACGCGGATCCGCTGCGTGAGTGGCTGGGTCAGTTCCTGCCGGGAAGCCTTCTGATTCTGGACGAGGCCCATCACGCCGCACCTGCGAGCGGGGGCCGCTACGGAATCGAGACCAAGTTCACGCGCGCCGTGCGCGATCTCGCCGGCCGCTTCGAGCACCGTCTGTTCCTTTCCGCAACGCCCCACAACGGGCACTCGAACAGCTTCTCCACACTTCTCGAGCTGCTTGATCCCTACCGCTTCACCCGCGGCGTCAAGGTTCGGGGCAAGAAGGCGCTCGAGGATGTGATGGTGCGCCGCCTCAAGGAGGACATCCGGAACGTGCAGGGAGGGTTCCCGAAGCGGAACGTCGATCGCGTCGCGATCGAAGGACTTCCAGAAGACGCCCCTGAGCTCGTGTTATCCCGCCTGCTCGACGAGTACCGGACCGCGCGCGAGGAGCGCTTTGCAAGCACTACGCGCCGGGCCCAGGCCGCCGCGGGCCTGCTCGTGGTCGGCTTGCAGCAGCGTCTCCTTTCGTCGATTGAGGCCTTTGCACGCAGCCTGAAGGTGCACCGCGCAACCGTGGAGAGGCAGTGGGAAAGCACGGGCAAGCGATCCTGGGACTGTCACCGCGAGCGACAAGGACGCGGATCTCTTCACCTCTGCGCCCGACGCCGACGACGAGCGCGGCGAGTGGACGCCGGAAGAGCTCGAGGCCGAGGAGGCGGCCGAGATCGAGGTTGTCACCGCCACCGCGGAGGCCGACTCGCCGCGAGATGCAAACGCAGAAAGCCTCTGGCGCCGCGAACAGGCACTCCTCGACCAAATGCAGGCGATTGCCGAAAGGACGCGCCACCTGCCCGACGCCAAGATCCGACGGCTGATCGACTGGATCCGCGACAACCTGTGCCCCGAGCTGCCGCCCATCGGCAAGCAGGCGAAGGGCCCGCCCCCGAAGTGGAACAATCGGCGCGTCCTGATCTTCACGGAGAATCGCGAGGGCACGAAGCGCTACCTGAAGACGATCCTCGAACAGGCGATCGAGGGTACTGACCGCGCCGACGAGCGTATCGAGGTGATCGACGGCCTCACCAGCAGCGCACGGCGCAAGGAGATCCAGCGTCGGTTCAACACTGACCCCGCGAAGGACCCGCTGCGCATCCTGCTCGCGACCGACGCGGCCCGCGAAGGCCTGAACTTCCAGGCGCATTGTGCGGATCTCTTCCATTTCGACCTGCCCTGGAATCCGGGCCGCATCGAGCAACGCAATGGGCGCATCGACCGCAAGCTTCAACCGGCCCCGGAAGTGCACTGCCACTATTTCGTGCTCCCCCAGCGGGTCGAAGATCGGGTGCTCGAGGTGCTGGTCAAGAAGACGGAGACCATCAAGAAAGAGCTCGGCAGCCTCTCGAAGGTCATTGACGACGACATCGAGCGCCGTCTGGGACAGGGCATCCGACACCGCGACGCCGAGCAGTTGGCGCGCGAGATCGAGCGGGCGGACCTCGACGCGGAGAAGAAGCGCGTCTCCGAGGAAGAGCTCGAGGCGGCGCGCGAGCGCCAGGAAGACCTGAAGTCGCAGATCGAGCGTTGCCAGAGCTTGCTTGAGGCCTCGCGTATCTGGACGGGCTTCGAGGCCGCGCCGTTCCGCGACGCGCTGTCCTGTTCCCTTGAGCTCCTCGGCGCCGAGCGGCTCGCGGAAGCGACTGACGACGCGGGCCGGCCGGTCTGGACCTTCCCGCGGCTCGACCGCCGCGCGGAGACCGATGCGAGCTGGGCCGCGACCCTCGACACCCTCCGCGCGCCACGCAAGCAGAACCAGAAGCTCGCCGACTGGCGCCGCGAGGCGCCCATTCGGCCAGTCGTTTTCGAGGACGCGGGCGTACTCACCGAGGACACCGTTCACCTGCATCTCGAGCAGCGGGTCGCCCAGCGCCTGCTCTCGCGCTTCCGCTCGCAGGGCTTCATCCACCACGACCTGTCGCGCGCGTGCCTCGCGCAGGCCACCGACTCGATTCCGCGCGTGATCCTGCTGGGGCGTCTCTCGCTCTACGGTCAGGGCGCGGAGCGGCTGCACGAGGAACTGGTGCCGATCACGGCGCGCTGGATCGAGCCGTCCCAGCGCAAGGGATCGCTTGCGGCCTACGCGCGGGACGCAGAGGCGAGGACGCTCGAACTCCTTGAGCGCTCGCTGGGCGGCCGCGGCCTCCAGATGCCTGGCGCGACGATCCAGCGCAAGCTCCTCGATGCGGCGCCGCGGGACATTGAGGAATTGCTGCCGCAGCTCGAGCCGCGGGCCGCGGAACTGGCGGCGCTTGCCATCCAGAAGCTCGATCAGCGCGGCGCGCGCGAGGAGAAGGATCTGCGCGAAACTCTCGAGCGACAGCGCGAGCGAGTGCGCGAAGAACTCGCGAAGAATGAGGGCGCGTTCGAGCAGCTCACCCTCGACTTTGGTGACGAAGAGAAGCGCCAGCTCGAATCCGACATGCGCTCCTGGCGCAGTCGCCTCGAGCAGTTCGAGCGTGATCTCGAGCGCGAGCCGCAGCGCATCCGGGCGTTCTATGAGGTGCGCGCAAAGCGCGTCGAGCCGGTTGGACTCGTCTATCTCTGGCCGGAGACGAACTGATGGCCAGCCCCAAGCTCGATCCCGAAATCCTCGCGCACCTCGAGTGGATCGGCTTCGTCCGGCCGACGGGTCTTGTCGTCTCCGCCCCGGCGCTCGTCCGCGCGGGTGCGATCCTCGACCGGCGTGATGCCGAGGGCCAGCGGCTCCTGCGCGCGTGCGTCGCGGAGCGCGTGTTCGACCCCAAAGAAGGCCCAGTACCGTACCTGCCCGACTTCCGCCGCTTCGCGGAGTCGGTCCTTGGCTGGAGCTTCTCGCCGAAGGGCTACGCAGGCACGACCGAATGCCCGATCCCAACCGAGCTCGAGGTGCCGCTGCCGGATTACGGCGAGACGCTTCGGCCTGACTTCGCCGTCCGTGAGCTTGAGCCGAAGGATGGCGCATCGATCTGGCAGCTCCTCGTGCGGGTCCTCGAGCCCGGCGAGGACTTCGACCGCGTCGTGCGCGGCCGGGGCCAGCTCGAGGCCTCGGCTCACGGCCGCATGGAGCGGCTGTTGCGCCAGACTGGCGTGCCCGCGGGTCTTCTGTTCAACGGCCGCGCGTTGCGCCTCGTCTCCGCGCCGCGCGGCGAAAGCTCGGGTTGGCTCGACTTCCGCGTCGCGGACATGGTCCAAACCGCGGGCCGACCGATCTCGACCGCGCTGCGCCTGCTGCTCGGCCAGCCGCGGCTCCTATCACTGCCGCGCGCGCAACGCCTCGCCGCCCTCCTCGAGGACAGCCGCAAGTTCCAGAACGAGGTCAGTGAGAAGCTGGCCGAGCAGGTGCTGCACGCACTCTACGAGCTCTTGCGCGGATTTCAGGCCGCCCACGACGCCTCGAAGGGCGAGCTCCTGCGCAAGCCGCTCGCCGAGCACCCCGACGAAGTCTACCGCGCGCTGCTCACCGTCATTCTGCGGCTCGTCTTTCTGCTCTATCGCCGAGGAGCGGGACATGCTGCCGGAGGACGAGACGTTCCTGCGCTACTACTCGCTCGCCGGCCTCTACGAGCGCCTGCGCGAGGACGCCGCGCTCTTCCCGGACACGATGGACCAGCGCTACGGCGCCTGGGCACAGCTTCTCGTCCTCTTCCGCATGATCTACGACGGCGCCGAGTCGGGCTCGATGCGGCTTGCCCAAGCGCCACGGCGTGCTCTTCGACCCTGACCGCTTCACGTTCCTCGAAGGCCGCTCATCCTGGCACGCGCGCCAGTGTCGACGAACGCATCGAGCCGCCGCTCGTGCCCGACGGCACGATCTACCGCGCGCTCGAAAAACTCCTCGTCCTCGACGGCGAGCGCATCTCCTACCGCGCGCTCGACGTGGAGCAGATCGGCTCGGTCTACGAGACGATGATGGGCTTCCGGCTCGAGACAGCGACCGGCCGCTCGGTGGCGATCAAGGCGCAGAAGAAGCAAGGCGCGCCCACGGCGGTGGACCTCGAGGCGCTACTCGCCGAGCCCGCGGAGAAGCGCGAGAAGTGGCTTCAGGACCGCGCCGACCGGAAGCTCACCGACACCGTCAAGAAGGCTGTGGCCGCGGCCGCGACAGTCGAGGACCTGCACGCGGCGCTCCTGCCCGTGATCGACCTTGCGGCTACGCCCGACCTCGTGTCGAAGGGCGCGATGGTGCTCCAGCCGAGCGAGGAGCGGCGCCGCTCGGGCTCGCACTACACGCCGCGTGCGCTCACCGAGCCGATCGTGCGCACGACGCTTGAGCCGATCCTCGCCCGCCTGCGCGGGGAAGACGGCCGGCCGCCCCGGCCCGCACAGATCCTCGACCTCAAGGTCTGCGACCCGGCGATGGGCTCGGGGGCATTCCTCGTCGAAGCCTGCCGCCAGCTCGGCGACGCGCTGGTCGAGGCCTGGCACGCCCACGGCGAAGTGCCGGCGATCCCGCCAGACGAGGACGAGGTGATCTTCGCGCGCCGGCTGATCGCGCAGCGCTGCCTCTACGGCGTGGACAAGAACCCCGTGGCGGTGGACCTCGCCAAGATGTCGCTCTGGCTCGTGACGCTGGCGAAGGACCACGCGCTCACCTTCGTGGACCATGCGCTGCGGCACGGCGACTCGCTGGTCGGGCTCTCGCGGAAGCAGATCGAGGCGCTCCACTGGGATCCTTCCACGCCAGTCCTCAAGGGGCTTCGGGCGTTCGCGAGCCGCTGGAAAAGATCACTGAGCTGCGCAAGCGCATCCGCGAGGCGGACGAGAGCGTCTCCGACGGGGAGCTGCGCGACCTGTGGGACGCAGGCGCAGTTCGAGCTCGGCAAGGTGCGGCTCTTCGGGGACCTCGTGCTCGCGGCGTTTTTCGAGGGTGAGAAGCCGAAGGAGCGGGAGGCGAAGCGGAGCGAGTACGCGAGCGCGGTCGTGAGCGGCGAGGCCGAGCGCTACCGCGGCTGGCTCGAGGAGTGGCGGCACGCCGAGCAGCCGCTCGCGCCGTTCCACTGGGAGATCGAGTTCCCGGAGGTGTTCGAGCGCGAGAACTCCGGGTTCGATGCGATCTGTTGGGAATCCACCGTTCTTAGGGGGCAAGAGAATCTCGTACGCTATTTGGGCGGATGCTTACCGCGATTGGTTGAGCAAGATGCACGCAGAAAGCAATGGTAACGCCGACCTTGTGGCCCATTTCTTCCGGCGGGCTTCAATCTCGTGCGCTCAGATGGACCCTTGGGCTTATTGCGACAAACACGATCGCTCAAGGTGACACCCGACGACGGGCTTGCGCTGGATCTGTCAGCACGGAGGCAGACTATCTACGCAGCAAGCGCGTTCAATGGCCCGGGCTCGCAGCGTGGTGGTGAGCGTGGTGCACGTTGTGAAAGGGACTTACCTGGACAACAAGTATTCTCGACGGACGAGAGGTCAGAAACGATCACCGCTTTCTGTTTCATTCGGCGGCCACGAAGATCCGGAGCGGCTCTCGGCAAAGCAGGGAAGTGTTTCATGGGCAGCGATAGTGCTGGGCATGGGATTCACGTTCGACGATACTGACAAGAATGACACGACAGCGCAATCTGTCGGAGATGCGAAGGCTGATTGAAAGAGACCCGCGAAACGCGAGACTGATATTCCCGTATATAGGAGGGGAAGAGGTCAACAATCGATCCAACTCAGCATCACTCACCGCTATGTGATCAACTTCGGCGAGATGTCGGAGAAGGAGGCGCGATTTGGCCAGACCTGATTCGAAGTGTTGAAGAGAAGGTCAAGCCGGAGCGTCGTCGGATGAAGCGGAAAGCCTACAGGGAAAGCTGGTGGCAATTTGGCGAGCAACAGTCGGCCTGTTCGAAGGCAATCGCCGGGACTTGAGCGAGTGCTTATGCATCCCTTTACTTACAGCTCATCTTGCATTCGCTTTCGTTCCCACCTAGACGATTGTTTCTGGCCCGCACTTACGTCTTTGCGCTGGACTCCATGAGCTCGTTTGCAGCGCTTCAGAGTCGAGACACATGAGCTCTGGGTCCGTTTTTTGGTCAACTATGAAGAGACGACTCCGTATACGTCCTACGGACTGCTTCGAGACCTTCCCCTTCCCCGAGAACTGGGAGACCCACCCCGCCCTCGAAGCCGCCGGCAAGGCCTACTACGAGTTCCGCGCCGCGCTCATGGTCAAGAACAACGAGGGCCTGACCAAGACCTACAACCGCTTCCACGATCCCGACGAGCGCGACCCGGACATCTGAAGCTCCGCGAGCTGCACGCCGCCATGGACCGCGCCGTGCTCGACGCCTACGGCTGGAGCGACATCACGACCGACTGCGAGTTCCTCCTCGACTACGAAATCGACGAGGAGGAGTGGGGCGATAAGAAGAAGCCCTGGCGCTACCGCTGGCCCGACGAGGTCCGCGACGAGGTGCTGGCGCGCCTCCTCGAGCTCAACGCCGAGCGCGCGAAGGAAGAGGCCCGCTCCGGCGCCGCTGCGGCAAAGAAGGGCGGCAAGAAGGCGGCAGCGAAGCGCGCACCCAAGGCATCGGACACGGAGGACCTCTTCTCATGACACACGACTGAACCGAAGAGCGACGTACCCGCAACCTCCGTAGAGGTGCGCGAGCGGCTGGTCGAGGCGCTGAAGCTGGATCTCGTCGGTCCTTGGGCGGGCCATGCCCTCGCCGACGAGCGGCTGCCGGGTTGGGTGCGTCCATCGAACTGGTATCTGACCGGCTTCCTGATCCCGTCGGGCACGCCGCCCGAGAAGAGCGCCGACGCCGACGAGGACGATGACGTCGATGTGATTCCTGAATCAGCAGGCCTCGCCGAGGAGTCGAACGAAGAGCGCAAGGCCGCCAAGAAGGGTTTCTTCCCCTCGTCGATGGGCCTGAGCTTCCTTGTTCCGAAGGAAGCGCGCGGCATCACCGTGATTGTACGCTGGGGCGACTACACGCCGACGGAGATCGAGGGTGCCGATGGCAAGCCCGTACCCGTCTGGCAGCGACAACCGCGCGAAGAAACGGTTGCTGTAGCGCTCACGGGGGTCCAAGCCACCCCGTCGTGCACGATGTGCCTGGCTCCGGCGGCCTCCAGCTCCATATCGTCGAACGGCTGATCTCAGCGGCGATCTTGAGGAGCATATCCCGCAAGGCACTCGCTCGGTTTCGGTCTTTCTCGTGAACCATCGCACACCGGATGAGGATAATCCCGACCTCGCCTACATTTTCCAAGCCGAGATCGAAGTGCGCGGCGACCATCCCTTTGTCCCGCGGCCGGACTTGCGCGGCGCGCAGGCCGCCGAGTGGGACGATCAGGTCGCCGATCTCCACTACGCCGACACCCCCGAGTACGCCACCGGCCACGGTGTCTCGGCCGAATGGGAGATTGTGGACGGCGCGTGCCGGCTGCTCCGCAGTGCGTGGATCCCAAGCGCCGAGGTGGAAAAGACGGCGACCGTGGACGTGCCGGGCGTCGAGTTGTCGATGGAGGCACTCGGCGCGCTCGCCGATGGCGCCGCCGCCGAGACAGCGCTTCGGCCGCTCGTAGATCAGTATCGCGCTTGGATCGAGACGCGGCGATCGACCATCGCGACGCTGCAAGGAAGTCGGCGCGACACGGCAGAGGAACTCGTGCGCTTCGCGGGTATTGCCGCCGATCGGATCGAGCGGGGCATCGCGCTTCTGGCTCAGGATGCGGACGCGCTCGACGCGTTCCGCGTGGCTAATCGCGCGGTGGCCCGGGCGCTCCGCAAGCGTCTCGGTATCGAGACCCCGCGATGGCGCGCATTCCAGCTCGCCTTCCTACTGCTGAATCTCCCGGGCCTTGCCGACCCGCGCGACCCCAACCGCGCAACGGTGGACTTGCTGTTCTTCCCGACGGGCGGCGGCAAGACCGAGGCCTACCTCGGGCTCGCGGCGTTTGCGATGGTGCTGCGCAGGCTGCGCCATCCCGGCGAGAAGGGTCGCGCGGGCGCCGGCGTGAGCGTCATCATGCGCTACACGCTGCGACTGCTTACGCTCGATCAGCTCGCGCGCGCCGCGGGGCTTGTGTGCGCGCTGGAGCTCGAGCGCGAGAAGGACGTCGCGCGCTACGGCGAGTGGCCCTTCGAGATCGGTCTCTGGGTGGGCAAGGCGGCGACGCCGAACATCCTCGGGCACAAGGGAGACGGGCGCTCGGACTCGGCGCGCACCAAGGTGCGGCAGTTCAAGGCGGACCCCAAGGGCAAGCCATCGCCCATCCCTCTTGAGAACTGCCCGTGGTGCGGGACACGCTTCGGGCCAGACTCGTTCGCGCTCCTGCCGAACGACGACCAGCCGCGCGAGCTGCGCATCGTCTGCACGAACTTCGAATGCGACTTCACGCGCGACCGTCCGCTCCCCATTGTGGCCGTGGACGAGCCGATTTACCGACGGCTCCCGGCCTTCCTGATCGCGACGGTGGACAAATTCGCATCGCTCCCGTGGGTCGGGCAGGCCGGGTGCGCTCCTCGGTGGGGCGGAGCGGCACGACGCGACGGGCTTCTATGGAGCCGCGGAGCCGGGCAAGGGCACGCGCCTCGCAACGCCGCTCCCGCCGCCCGACCTCGTGATCCAGGACGAGCTGCACCTGATCTCGGGACCGCTCGGCACGATGGCCGGACTCTACGAGGCCGCGATCGAGGCGCTGTGCGTGCGCGAGATCGACGGGCGTGCGGTGCGGCCCAAGATCGTCGCCTCGACCGCAACCGTGCGCCGGGCGCAGGACCAGATTCAGGCGCTCTTCGCGCGGCCACTGACGCAAGTGTTCCCGCCGCCCGGGCCCGACCGGCGCGACTCGTTCTTCGCGAGGACGGTTCCCTCGTCGGAGACGGCGGCAAGGCTTTATCTCGGAATCGCCGCGCAGGGTAGGAACCCGAAAGTCATCATGCGCAAGGCGTGGCTCGCCCTGATGGGCGCCGCCGAGCGCGCCTACCGCGACGCCGGCGGGCACAAGAACGAGCAGAACCCCGCTGACCCGTACATGACGGTGCTCGGCTACTTCAACAGCCTGCGCGAGCTGGGCGGAGCCCGCCGGATCCTCGAGGAAGAGGTCCAGAATACGATCAAGGCCTACGGGGGGCGCAAGCGGATCGGCGAGGAGCGAGGGCTCTTCCAGGACCGCAAGAACTTCTCCGAGGTGGTCGAACTCACCTCGCGCGTTTCTACCGACAAAGTGGCCGAGGCGCGCCGCCGACTCGAGGCGCCATTCCACAAGATCGAGCAACGGGTAGACTGCGCGATCGCGACGAACATGATCTCCGTGGGCCTCGACATCCAGCGCCTCGGGCTGATGGTCGTGTTAGGTCAACCGAAGACGCACGCCGAGTACATCCAGGCCACGAGCCGCGTGGGTCGCGACGACCAGCGACCCGGGCTCGTGGTCACGCTCCTCAATATCCACAAGCCGCGCGACCGCTCCCACTACGAACGGTTCCGGCATTACCACGAGACCTTCTATCGCTCCGTCGAGGTGGCCAGCGTCACGCCCTTCTCAGCCCGGGCGCTCGACCGTGGCTTTGCCGGGGCGCTCGTGGGGCTGGCCCGTCACGCCGTGCCGCAGCTGACACCGCCGCAGGGAGTTGAGTTGATCGCGGACGTTCGGGCAGCGCTCGAGCGCCGGCTTCTCGATGCCTTCCTCGAGCGCGTCCGGCAGCAGCCTTTTGCGGACGAAGCGGAGCGGGAAGAATGCCTTCGCAGTGTTCAGAACCGGGTCGTCGAACTGCTCGACTCTTGGCGCAAAATCTTCGACGACTACCACGCTGCCGGGGTATCCATGCAGTATCAGAAGTACGAGCTGAAGCAACCCCGGCCGTTGCTTCGGGAAATGCTCGACAAGGATTTCGAGTCCGATCACCACCGGAAGTTCCGTGCCAATCGGTCGCTCCGCGACGTGGAGCCAGAGGTAAATCTGTTCTTGAAGGATTTGAGCGGCATGCAGGTAGAGGATCGCTCATGAGCCGGAAATCACACGGACAGGTCAGGCGCGGCCAGGTCATCACAACCTACGGACCAGGCGCCCTCATCGACTTGCCGAAACATTCGGCGATCGTCGGCGGCCTCGAAACCTGGCCGAAGACGAGCGATCTGGAGGAAATTCCTGAGCCACGGCTCACGCGCAAGCTCCAAATCATGACGGGCGTCCCGGCGCCGCGGCTCTTTGCGCCACCGCCCGACGAGAACGATCCCCGTGAGTCCGCCAAAGGAATCGGCGTCTGGAGGTTTCCGGAATGGTTTGTCGTACAGGAAGCCAGCAGCGGCGGGGAGCGCGAGCGATCCCGCCGGCTGGTCCATCGCAAGGAGCTCGATGACAAGGGACGGTTCGACGGCCGGCCTGTTGTGGCCACTCGGTTTGTGCGCGCCTGCCCGAAAGGACACGTGGATGATCTCGACTGGCGGCGCTTCGTGCACGGCGCTGCAGATCCCTGCCGCCAACGGCTGTGGCTCGACGAGCGTGGCACGAGCGGTGATCTGGCCGATCTCGTCGTGAGATGCGAGTGCGGTAAATCACCGCGCAGTCTATACGAGGCTACGCAGCTTGAGATGAACCCGCTGGGCACGTGCCGCGGCGCGCGGCCATGGCTTGGGCGGAATACAGAGGAAGACTGCAAGCTACCGAGCCGCCTGCTGATCCGCACGGCATCCAACGCGTATTTCCCCCAGGTGGTAAGCGTGCTGTCGCTGCCGGACCGCGGAAGCGCGGTGGAGACAGCAGTTAGAAAGCTTTGGGACGATCTCCAGATCGTTGACGACGCCTCAGACCTCGCGTTTCTGAAGAAAAAGCCGAAGATCATGGAGGGGCTCGCCCCATTCAGCGACGATGAGGTTCTTGCAGCGATACGTGAAGCTAAGGGTGGCAAGGCAGAAGAGAAACCCGTCAAGCAGGTCGAACTGGAAGCCTTGCTCGCCGCACCCGAGGGTTTTGGCGACGACGTGCCGATCGATCCCAACTTTCATGCCCGCCGGTTGCCGGATCGAGCTTGGCGGCACTCAAGGCGCAGCGACGGCATTGAAGCTGTAATTCAGGTACACCGCTTGCGCGAGGTTCTCGCTTTGGTCGGCTTCACACGCTTCGAAGCGGTGACACCGGACATCAACGGCGAATACGACACCGACGTCGAGCGCGCGCAGATCGCGCTCGAACCAAAGTGGTTCCCCGCGGTCGAGAACCGCGGTGAGGGGTTATTTGTCCAGCTTAGTGCGCAGCAGTGATGAGCTGGCTTGTGCGACCCGCCGTGAAGCAACGCCTCGATGCGCTCGCGCGAGGGCACCAGCACTGGGGAAAGGACCGGAAGAGCCAGCGCCTATTCCCTGGTGGACCGTACGTGCTGCTGCATACGCTCTCGCATCTCCTCATCCAATCGCTCGCCATGCGCTGCGGCTACCCCGCTAGTTCTATTCGTGAGCGGATCTACGCGGATGCTGAGGCCCAACACTTCGGCATTCTCCTTTACACGGGAAGCCCCGATGCTGAGGGGACCCTCGGTGGTCTTGTGCAGCAGGCACGCCACATCGAGGATCATCTTGCGCAAGCGCTTAGGATGAGCGCGCTCTGTTCGAACGATCCGGTCTGCGCCTATCATGTACCGGGCGAGAGTTTGGAGAGCCGCTGGCTCCATGGTGCTGCCTGCCACGGCTGCGCGTTGGTAGCCGAGACCTCCTGCGAAATGCGGAATGACTACCTGGACCGCGCACTTGTTGTGCCGGTACTCGGTTATCCCGACGCTGCATTCTTCGGAGCGGTTGCATGAGCGACGCCCTGCTCGATCTCCCGTCCCATCTCCGCGATCGCTTGGCCTGTGCTCTCGAGTCCGGACTTCTGGGTCCGTCTCCCACCCTCGCTTCGTTCCGCTCGGTGCTGGGGGATCGAGAGGACGCGGAAGACCTCGCCGCATCGCTGCTCGAACTCGGGCGGCTTGGGATCTCGGGGCCGGCCGCTGCCGCCTGGCTTCGAACTGTTGGACGGGCTGCAGCGAGAACTCGGAAACCTGACCTTGTGTGGTCCGGCCCCGAAGTCCCAGGCTTGCACGCTCGAGATACCAGACGTGTCTACGAAGAGTTGCTCGGCTCTGCAGAGCGCTCGATTTGGGCAAGCACATACGCCTTTTTCGACGGTCCTAAGGCGTTCGAGGTTTTGGCTCGACGCATGGATACGACGCCAGCGCTCCGCGTCACGCTGTTGCTGAACATCCAACGCAAAAGGGGCGACACTACCGCTTCAGAACAATTGGTGCGGAGGTTTGCGGACCATTTCTGGAAGACCGACTGGCCCGGATCGTCGCGTCCAAGTGTGTTTTACGACCCGCGAGCGCTGGACCCGGAAGGTCCCGGTGGCGTTCTTCATGCGAAGGCCGTTGTCGCCGACGATGAAGCGGTATTCATAACCTCGGCAAACCTCACCGAGGCTGCCTTGGACCGAAACATCGAGCTTGGTGTTCTGATTCGCGACCGTGCATTCGCTCTGGCCGTCGGCGGTTATTTTCGGAGCTTGATCGATCGCGATCTGCTAAAGCCGTTGCCGCTGACATGATAGAAGGTCTCTGCAGCCTGCCCAAAATTGTCTGTTTGTGGGCGGGCGAACCGCACGATCTCGCGTATTACATAATCAAGCACTTGGCGGGGCGGATTCGCGTGGGTTATTGGGCAAACCCTAGAATGCCAGCCGAGCTATGCCCTTGCCTGCATCGAGCAGGCCCGCCCTGGCAGACTCGGCATCGAAGGAAACATCCTGCCGGCGCGCACCACACGGCTTCCTTTCTCGGCTCCTTAATGCGCGGAATCATCCGGGCCGTTGGGAATTGCAGCGGGCAGTGCGTGGGATAAACCATGGCTAACACTCGGCGAGTACCGCTGGCACGAAGATCGTAAATTCACCTTGTCACGCACCCCTGTCGGTTCGCTCAGCCGTGTTTCGCCGTGTCCAGCCATCTCGCGGTATGTGGATCTAGGTAACGACGAACGCCGATTTCGCCCAACACCTCTCGAGGGTGCTTAAGAGCAGGTGTTTCCGGCTCGATCGGGCCTACATACGCTGCCGACAGAGGTTGCGTCACATCGGCCGGCTTATCGTTTTGAATGAGGATCAACTGGCCGATCTGATAACCGGGATACAGAACTTGTGGCGTGTTGGAAACGTTCGCAATCTCGAGGGTTAAACAGCCGCGGTAAAGCGGGTGTACCCACGGAGCGGTCTCGATCAGCAAGAAAGTACGTGCTACTGACGATTTAGTCAGGATCTGACCGGAGACGTCGTATGGAAGTTTAATAAATTCGAGGGTGGCGCCCAACACGGTTTGATGTGGAGGTACGACTAGATAGGAACCAAGAGGCTTGTGGACCTTCAAATGAGAGTGCCGTGCGGAATTCTCTTGTGTGGGATCCAAGAACGGGGCAGGAGGGCTCTGTGGAATCAGAAAGTAAGAGCCCAAGCGAAGGTCGACCGAGTCGTAATCGAACGGATCGCTCCGAACGAGGAGGGGCGTGATCACCAGGCTTTGCGGCTTGCTTAGCGGAAGCCGGAGCCGGTCTTCAATACTTTTCTTTGACAGTACGCTCACGTTGTCGAATCCCGCAGCAGAGCAATATCCTCTAGCGCCTTAGCTGTCCAGTTTTCAATTTTCTTCATCCAGAATGCCCTTCGTTCTGGTAAGGCTGGGTCTTGTGCATTGATGCCCAACATCAGATCTTCTACACCAACAAGGTAGAATCGGTAAGCGGCATTTAGTAGGGTTGTGGCGGTGGGATGCACTCCCGAATGCTCCTCTTTATCTGATTCCAGTACCAGCGTGGACGGCACAACTCCACTCCTGAGGTACTCTGTGATCGGCAGCCAAAGTTCACGATACTCGTGTAGGCCCGGGTCAATTCCGTCCGTTGCATGGACGACTTCCTTTCGTATGTCCGACATCAGGTCGTTCAGAGCTTTCAGCAACGGAACTCGCGGATCAGGTCCAGCCTCCTCGACCTCAATAAACCTCTCCGGTTTCAAATCAAGCAAAGCTCGCAAGACGGCGCAAGAGCGACAATCCAGGTCTTTGATAAAGTCCCACCAGCCCTCTGATTTGAGCATCTCGATCTGCGCTTTCACCCTGAACGGGTGTGATGGATGCGAACGATAGAACCTAATCTGTGGTTGCTTGTCGATCTCGTCAACGATTCGCGTGGACGACTTGTCCAGCAAATTAGGAAGATCAAACAGCTCTATGTAAGCAAAGCTATAGCACGGCCCTACGAACCTGACCGCGAAGAGATCACAAAAGAGCTCTTTACCCCACATGACGACCGTCTGTGTCAGCCGACTCTGTTGTGTCCGATCCAATTTCGCAAATTCCTCGCCGAGATACGCAAGCAACGCCGCGGCCGCCCTTGCGCCTAGAATTTTCTCAACGCCACGCTTCGCGTAGACATACTCACCGATCTCATGCGCCAGCAGGCAATTCATGAACAACGCGCCGCCTTGGGAGTTTGGCAGCCCTATCAACCCTAGATTCGCGCCGAATCGGTTGGCATCGACAATGCGCGCGAGTTGGTCAAGCGCGTCCCCGGTGGCGCCTGGATTGATCTGCAGGTAATCGAAGGTGTCCGTATGAAACAGGACGAAATCGCTATCCTCGAAGCCTTTCAGCTTACGCAGTCGGTCCACAAGCGCAGCAGCCATCGCAGTGGGCTGGTTTAGGGTGTCCGCTTCGACGCTAGGCTTAATAAACCGGTGCAGTTCGCGCCACGCTGCCCTAATAGTCTGCAGCTCCGCACGCGCTTCCTGGAAGTCGTCATCTGGATCTTCAGCATGAGCCTCAAAATCCGAGATGCGCTTCTTTGTGCAATCTGCCAAGTGAACGATGTACTCAAAGAACTTACTCGAGGATTCGGGATATGCAGATGATTGTGGCGCTGGATCGCAAGCGTGCGAAATGGACTCTACGAAGCTGTAAAGAGAGGCCACTTCGCGTCGCAGGTGGTCGCGAAGTGGACTCATGGACTACAATCCAGGGGCCCAAGACGGATCGTTGTAGTGATATAGGGCCTGACGCTCGATAGCAGAGAATAGCTTGATTGCGGTTCGCATGTCATCTTCGTCACAGCCGCCGTTCAAAAGGGCCTCAAGCCGCGACAGAACGTCTTTATCCTTAAATGATTTCGTCACCTCGTCCAGGGTTTGTACTTCCTCAAATCGGTTGTACTGAATCTCGCTGGACAGCTTGGCCTGCCCCGCCTCCGAGGAGGCAGTGGCCCTAACCGAGCTGATTACACTCCCAAGATCCTGCTGCAACTCCGCATTGGGCAGAGACAGCACTCCCTGCTGCAAACTGATCAGTGACTTCAGCGTCTTGATCGCACCACGCGCTCGAAGAGCGACAGAGAGGTAGTTAACCCGCTCACCAGCCATAGTTGCACTCGTTGTCATTTTACCCTCGCTGTTTCTTCGATGTTGATTATAATGTACATAACATTCTCTAAATGTCAACTATATTGAACATGAACAAAAGCTGGCAGGTCGTACTCGGAAAGCAGATCAGGGCAGCGCGAAAGCTGCGTAACCTCAGCCAAGAGCAGCTGGCCAAGCGAGTTGATTCCAATCGGGGGAGCATCATCCAATACGAGAACGGCACGGGCAACCCCGAATTCAAAGTCGTCGCGAGGATTGCTGCACGGCTGAGAGCGGATTTCAACGTCTTGGGTTGCCGAATAACGGCCGAGGATGTTCTGAAGCCGGTAGAGAAGCGAACCAACGAACAGCTTGAACTCGCGTTCGACCGAGATCACTCTTTTCTTGCGAACGTCACGATAAGACCTACGCGGAAATCGATGACGATCACTACCCATGCCGATTACGGCATAAAGAGCGCCTAGCAACCCCGAGGTGCAAGTCCAGCGACGACCCAAAAGTAACGGCGGGTCGCCCAACTCACCCTGAGCGTGGCATATCGCCATTGAGCCGCCCGGCTTAGCCGGGAACTCAGTCTCTGTACTTGTTGGCATCCGCTTTCGTTCGGAAGGTAGCGCGACAGGAAGTTCAGCAGTAGGGGGCTCGCCTCGCATGATTGGGGCCCCCGCACCCCTTAAAGCGTGCCCAAAATGTGCCCAACAGGACGATTCAGGATGTAACCGAACGTCACCGAACGTAACGGCCGTTTTTCGCAAGCCTTTGCAAATGCGAGTAAATGAGGGGGCTTAGGAATGGCCGTGGAAGGTCTCAAAATCCGCCGAGGCTTGAGGTGGCAGCCGGCCGCTCCGGGCTGATCCATGGCTGGTAAACAGCGAACGAGGCACGTATTCCCTTACCAACTGATAGCACAATGGCAGGTGACGAAGCTAACTGCGTTGCAAACTGGTCTCGTGTTACGTTTTCAACCCTGGGAGTTCAAGGAGCCAAACATGCGCTGCTTTATGGCCGTTCTTGTAATGGGTACGGCTGTTTTCTTGTATTCGCAGAGTACTAATCCGAACAATGCTCAGAATCTTCAGACATGCCTTTCGGGGACGTACCCAAGCTTGTGCAACCACAAATTACTCACCCCTACGGAGGCAGAACAGGTACGAGCGGCTGAGCTGCAATAAGCTCGGGCTGTTCTGGAGGTTCCAGCCCAAGCAGGGCGGCCAGGTCAAACTACATGATCGAAGCGTCAGCCAATGATGAGACATTCGTAATTAACGGCGAAGTGTTCAAAGCAAAAACCTACTGTTTCAACTTTGCAAAAGGCGATCATGTGACATTCGTCGAAGGATCGCCTTTGGGAGCCTGTGCGTCAGCGAAATTGCTCAATCTTCGTACTGGCGAGGTTTGCGACGTTTGGTGCGAATAATGTACAGGCGTGCTCCGCCAGGACTATTGCCGCTCGTGTTGCCTGTTCCGTTGCCAATTACGTGCCGAAAGACAACTTGCAATCCCGAATCAGGTGACCTGTTCCGACTGTAAGTGATTGAATCCGGGTGGCGGCCCTTCGGAAGCCACATCTCATAATCCGTAGGTCGCAGGTTCGAGTCCTGCCGCCGCCACCAACCAACCCATTAACTTCCGGGGAAATGCCATTCGTCGCCAAACGCGGCGTTTGCGCCTGGTTTAAATTTTCTTGCGGAGCTTGTCAGCTGTGGAGCAGCACACTGTTCGAAGCTGCGGAAACTTCAATGTGAATTACCGCACCCAGAATCCGGGTGGTCCATAGGGCGGTGGAGGATAGCCGAAGACTACACCGAACCCCGAAGTCCGAACCCCCAGCCGTTGGTCGCGAACCTTGGCCCAGTCATCAAATCCGTCGGGCGCTGGCGCCTTCGCCGTGGTGTGCTGCATTGAAGTTTTGTTTTCAAACCGCACCTGCTGACCGGCATTTACCGTTACCGAACTGCCTGCACCCGTTGCCGCAATAGAACCTCGCCGCACCGTTACCAATGTTTGGTCCTGATCAGGAAGAACATTGACCCGGTAAACTCCCGGCTTCATTACGGTGAGCGTGGTATTGGGAGTATCAATCTCGTAAATTTCCCCTGGCGGGAGGTATGCAACGGTAAGACTAGCGGCGCCTTGATTAAGGCGAAATTGGACGGTGCGTCGATTTACCGTATTGAGGCTGAGGCTCGTCTCCGAACTCATTCGAATGAATCCACCTGCCACGTTCAGTTCCGCTCGCGAATCTTTATCTGCCCAGATACAAACCGGAGGCTGGAGTGGCTGATTAACCTGGGCTGCAACCCAGTCGTTACCTTCGCATGGAGCTTGCGACACCTGTCCCGACATATACTGCAAGCGAGCTATTCTTCCGGGACCATTGTTAGGATAACCGTTCGGGTAACCCCTGCTTTGTCCAGCTAGCGAACCAGCGGTCACCAACAGCAGAAGCACAACAGGAATCAGTCCAGCCGTCATGATCGTCTTCGGCATAGTCTATTTTTCCAGAGCCGCGGGCCAACCAGATCCACCACTATCAATCTGGAGGCACCTTATTCATTTAAACGCGGAATCAGAAAGAAAGTTGCAGAGCCCGGGACGCTGAATTTAGCCATCCTCGCTAAAATCAACCCTTTGCGAGTCGCGGGCCGCGAATACACCGAGCCAGGATTGCGCGCCAGGCCGGGACCCAACACGCCTATGAGTGTTGGCGCTGGCGTAGCCGCTGAGCTACTGTATTGAAGTTCGCAGGCTTAGCCCTTCCGTCGTTCCGGGAGATCTATCGTGTCCTATCCGCCGCCGCCTTCCTCGAACCCAACGCACGCGCTGGCAACCGCCATGCTGAATTACAAGCCCGAGTGGGCAAAAATTGCGCTGGAGCAGGGGGCGGACATCTTCGCCAAAGGCCGGCGGGGCGAGACCCTGCTGGCCGAGGCGCTTATCGACGGATTGCGCGCCTCCAAGAGCCGGGAAAAATCGATCAGCGGGCGAATGTTCGCTGATGGGCAGCTCAAAATAGCAGCTTTGCTGCTGGAGCACAGCCGGACCCAGCCGATTGAGCGATTTTGCCTGTTCGACGCTGTCGTCGCCCGCAATTTTGCCGCTATCCACCGCAATCTTCAGCCAGCGCGCCTTGCCGAAAGCGCTGCGGACGAGTATCGCAAGGCGCTGGCCCATGCGGTGGAACAGGATGATGCCGAAATCGTCAAGCTGCTGCTTTCTGTGGAGCGCTTTTCGCTGTCCGACGCCGTCAACGCCGGGGAACCTGCCGCCGTCCGCTCGGCGATTCAGCGTGCGCCGCTGCAAGACAGCAATGCGGACGAGTATCACCGGTGCCTCATCGAGGCGGTGCGGCAAGACAATTCCGAAATCGTGGAGTTGCTGCTCGCCGCGGGTATGCTCGCCAACATGCACATAAACTGCACGCATGACGACAGAACGGAGTTTCCGCTACTACCCCACGCTGTTCACGGTTGGAACCACTGGCCGCTACTTACCCTTGCTGCCGTCCGGGGCAGCACCGCGGCAATGCGCTCGCTGCTGAAAGCCGGGGCCGATCCCAACGCGAAGCCGGATGCCATGGCGCAACCGCACGGGCCCTTTCAGGACGGAGCCTATGAGCGCGGCCTGGCGCTCGGCAGACGGGTCGCCCGCGCTCAGGAGGCGGCAAGGCAAGCTGCGTTAGCGCAGCCGGATGCCGATGCCGACACCCAGGCGCTCTCCATCGCCAAGGCGGTCAACGCGGCCATGGCATCAATGCCGGTGGCGGATTATGCGGTGGAGTATTCCGACGATTATGCCGCGCACATTACTCCGCTCATGATCGCCGCCAACACATCCAGCCTGGAGGCGGTGAAGTTGCTGGTGCAGGCGGGCGCGGACCTGAGCGCCAAAGACAAAAAGGGCAGGACCGCTTTGACCTATGCGAAGGAAGCCAAGTACAAGCGGGTCATTGCCTATCTCGAGGCGGCCTATGAAAAGCGGGACGCAGCCGGTGCATTGACTCTGGGTGAGGCGGCGGCCACCGGTACCCTGTATCGCGTGAAGGCGTTGCTCGATGCAGGCGCCGATGTCGAGCAAAGCGACGAGCATGGCCAGACGCCGCTGATGTTCGCGGTCGCCGCGGGCCATGTGGAGTTGGTTAGAATGCTGTGCGCGGCGGGCGCCAATGTGCATGCCACGCGCGGCGACGACGGTGGCGATCTCTGGACCTGTGCCTTCGCCAAGCCCAATGCGGAGATCATCGGTTGTCTGATCGAACACGGCCTCAACCCCAACCAAACGCGGAAATCCGGACCAGCCTTGTTGTTGGCGTTCGGTTTGGAAAAGCCCAAAGACATACTGAAACTCTTGCTCGACAATGGCGCCGACGTGCACGCTCCGGTGCCGGCGGAGGTGATCGAGAAGGCAAAGCGGAAACGTCAAAGACCGTTGCAATTTCTGAAGGCATCTCGACCACGTGCCAATCGCGAGCGCGGGGACGCGGAAGATCTGAAAAGTCCATGCAGCGTGCTTGAATTCGCCAAACATTTCGCATCCAGTGATGTCTATTATGTCCTCCATACTTACGCGGGCGGCTCAGCAGAGGGCAGCGAATTTTTCTACGAAGGTGTGCGTGATGCGCTGAAGCAATGTGCCGTTCTGGCCGACGAGAAATTCAAGGCGGAGGCGGCGCGCATCGGCACGATCCTGCGCGCCAAGCCGCTTCCGTGGAAACGGCGCAAGGGCGTCATCCACTACTCGTCATTGCTGGACAAGGCGCTGGCCGCGCATTACGAGCAGCCGGCGCCCGCGGCCTCCGGTCACAAGGTGCCACAGCAATTGCTGCAACGGCTCCAGGCCGAGGTGGCATTCAAGGGCTATACGCTGGTCTATACCGGGCTGGCGGAGACATCGTTGCAGCGGCTGCTACTGTTCCCGCTGAACGAACCGCTGGCCGCGCTCGCCGCCTGCGGCACCAACGCCGCCAACTATGGCCATGACACGCGCGATGTTGTGAACTGGTGCGCCGAGACCCGTCGCGAGCACCCGCTGACCGTAATCGGCGTCGGGTTCGATTTCATGGATCTGGGTTTTGTGCTGCCGATCCAAAATAGCGAACAACTCGCCGCCCGCATTGCCGAGTTCTGCCCCGACGTGCAGGTCTCCGCCAAAGACCCGCAAGCGGTCGCCACGTTCGCAAAGGAGTTGGCGAAGAGTGGGCGCTGTTTCTTCTGGTGGGATTGATGGTTCCCGGTATAGGGGTGATCTTCCGCCATGGTTCCAGAAGACCGTGGTTCTCAGTTTGGACGTTTCGTTGTAGCATGTGGCACCGGCATTTATCGCCCAACGGAGGATGCCCATGAGTCCCGTCCCGGTGCGTGAGAAAGAATCCAAAGACAAGGCGGCTACCAAGCCTGGTTCGGTCGAAGCGGCGGTTGCCGAAACGGCCGAAGCTAGCGGCGCCAGCGTCGACAAGATCCGCGAAATCCTCTTCGGATCGCAAATCAAGAACTACGAAACCCGTTTCGCCCGACTGGAGGACGCGCTGGCCCGCGAGACCTCTGAGATAAAGGACACGATGCGCCGCCGCCTCGACTCTCTCGAAGCCTTCTTCAAGAGCGAGACGGAGTCGCTGTCGGCGCGCCTGAAGGCTGAACGCGACGAGCGTGAAGAGACACTGAACAACATTTCGCGCGAACTGAAGGCTACCGCTTCACAGCTTTCCAAGAAGATCCTCGACCTCGACAACAAGCTGGCGCTGGAACGCAGTGCGGCCCGGCAGGAGCTGATGGCCGAAACGCGCAAGTTGCTGGATGAGATCGGGAAGCGCAATGAGTCTCTCAGCGCCTTGCTGGAAACACGGGTCCGGGAACTACGACATGCCAAGACCGACCGTTCCGCGCTGGCCGCCTTATTTGTCGAACTCGCCGTGCGCCTCAAGGATGAGGGGGAAGACATCAAGGAGCGGCCTAAACCCGCACGGAGTACCGGGACATGAGGCGCTTATGGGCCCCACGTCAGCTGACCTGAAACACGATCCGGAGTACAGCAGCCCGCAGAATGAGCTGGCCGAACTTCGCGCACTGCTACTGGGGCAGCAGTTCGTTGAGCTACAGCAACTGCAAAAGAGGCTCGACGACCCCAATCTCCGTGCCGAAGAAGTCAGCCAGGTGATGGCGAAGGCGGTAGCACTTTGCGTCCGCCGCGACCGCGAATTGCAGCGCTCGTTCTATCCCATAGTCGAGCAGGCCCTGCAGATCTCGGTTACGCGCAACCCGAAATTCCTCGCCACCTCGCTGGCGCCCATCATCGGCGAGACGGTTCGCAAGTCAGTTGCCAATGCCTTTCGCAGTCTGGCCGAAAACATCAACATCACGCTCGAACGCAGCCTCTCGTGGGAGAGCATTAAATGGCGCGTCGAGGCTTTGCGCACCGGTAAATCGTTTGGCGAGATCGCATTGCTTCGCAGTCTGCGCTACAAGGTGCAGCAGGTGTTCCTCATCCATCGCGAGACGGGGCTGGTGTTGCAGCATGTCTCCGCGCCTGGCGAAGGGGTGAGCGAGGCGGAACTGGTTTCCGGCATGCTGACCGCGATTCAGGATTTCGTGCGCGATTCCTTTACCAGCAAGCAGTCGCAGGACCTGGAGACGATGCAAGCGGGTGAGTTCACCATCTGGGTGCATCACGGTCCCAGAGCGCTACTGGCGGGAACAATCTTAGGCACGCCTCCGCCCGAGTTGCGCAACGTGTTCGCGCGGGAAAATGAGCTGATCCACCAGGAGTTTGCGGGCGCGCTGGCATCTTTCAACGGCGATGCCAGTGTGTTCGATGCCGCGCGTCCGCATCTGCAGAGTTGTTTGCTCGGCCAAACTGGCCTGCCTAAGAGGCAGTCATGGTGGCTGATAGGGGCGCTGGCTTTTGTGCTACTGTCTGTCTTCGCAGTTGGCTTTTTCCTCCATCGTCGCAACAGTCGCTGGGAGCATTATCTGGCCGGACTGAGTAACGAACCGGGTATCGTGGTCACCGGCGCCGACCGCCATTGGGGACACTACTGGGTTTGGGGATTACGCGACCCTATGTCGCCGGATCCGCTCAAGCTGGCTGTCGACGCCGGCGTTCCCGTCGAGAAACTGAATGCTCATTTTGTGCCTTATGAGTCACTCGACGAGCGCTTTCTGTACAAGCGCGATTTTGAAGTCGAAAAGCAAAAACTGGAAAACCAGACAGTATTGTTTCCGGTAAACTCAAGTACCCTGACGCCGGACCAGGCAATCCGCATCGACAACATCGAAGAATCGCTCGACAAGCTGCAGCAAACGGCGGCCAGGCTGGGGCGCAGGATTCACGTCGTTCTCTGTGGCCGCGCCGATCACACCGGCGCCGAAACCAAGAATGCCGCTCTCAGCGAGCAGAGGGCCCAGCACGTCTATGATGCTCTGCGCGAACGTGGCATTCCCGTGGACATGATCAGCGCGGTAGGATTAGGCGACACCGAGCCCATTCGTCATGGTTCGGCGGCCTACCAGATGGAAGTGAATCGGAGCGTTTCGGTGAAGCTGCAGCCGGAGTCCCAGGGAGAAAGGCAATGATCCAGAAGAAGATCTGTATGTTGGGTTCTTTCGGCGTAGGAAAGACAAGTCTGGTTGCCCGCTTCGTGCAGGGTATTTTTTCCGCGAAGTATTTGAGCACGGTGGGCGTCAAGATTGATAAGAAGGAAATCAAGGTTGCAGAACAGGATGTCCTGCTGATGGTTTGGGACCTGGCCGGCGAGGATCCACGCTCCCAGATCCAGGTCCAGACTTCCTATCTGCGCGGAGCTTCGGGATATTTCCTGATATGCGACGGCACTTTTGCCGAAACTCTGGTGACGGCCAAAAGTATTCATAAGCGGGCGATCGAGGCAGTGGGCAATATTCCGTTCGTACTCGTCGTCAACAAATCCGACCTTTGGGGCCAGTGGCAGATCACCTCTCTAGATTTGGAAATGCTCGAAGCCGACGGCTGGAAGATCAAAATCACCAGCGCCAAGAGCGGCGATGGCGTGGAACAGATGTTCCTGATGCTGACCGAGGAGATGCTGCGGCAGCAACCGCTGAGCGATGCGGCAGGTGAATAGCGGCTGTCTTCCGGCTGTCATTTGCCAACCCTACGCTCTAGCCGGGTTCCTGGTCTGAGTCCTTGATATCGCGAACGAAATAGGAGTTCACCGCAGCCAGCAAAGCGTCCCGATCGACGCAGGGCTCGACCTCTTTGTAACGCGCCTTCCAACAGATTTGGTTCACTAAGTCTCGGGGATGGCAGGCTCGCAGCGGTTCCTTCACCTCCTTCCGGATGACACTGATCAAGTCATCGATGACGCCAGCATCACATTGGAGGTTGCAGGTGCTGCAAACCGCTTGGAAGATGGCATGGAATTGCTGCTCCGAAACGGCACCCACTTTGATCTTGGTTTGAATTCTTCGCAGGAATGCCTCGTCGGCCAGCGTAGCGGGATCCAAATTGGTCGCAAATATTACGCAGGGCTCGAACGGAATCTCGACCTTTTTTCCTCCTGCCAAACTGAGGAAGTCGATTCTGCGATCAAGAGGAACGACCCACCGGTTCAGCAGTTCTTCCGGACGTAGTCGCTGCCGGCCAAAGTCGTCGATGATCAGGACGCCATTGTTGGCCTTCATCTGCACGGGAGCCGCATAGAATTTTGTAACCGGGTTAAATTGCAGCTCCAGCATTTCCATGGTCAGCTCGCCGCCGACCAAGACCGTCGGACGATGGCAGAGTACCCAACGCGCATCACCAGTCTGGGCAGCGGGTTCATCGATTCTGGCGTGAACAATAGGGTCATAGACGTCGATAATTTGACCATCGACTTCCACCGCGTACGGAATCCATACCCGATCGACCGCAAGCACTTGGGCCAGCGCGGCCGCTATCGTGGTTTTTCCGGTGCCACTTGGTCCGTACAAGAAAATTGAGGTGCCCGAATTCAGAGCGGTCCCAAGCTTTTCCAGAACCTCGGCGTCGAGAACAAGATGGGCAAAAGCACGCTCGACCTCAGGCGGATGGATGTCCACATGGCGGATACTTTGTTCGTGAACCTGTTGTTTGTAATTCGCTAAAGAGACCGGAACCGGACCCACATATTGATTTTGGGACAACAATTCCAAGGCTCGCGACCGGCCCAGCGAGGTGATGGCGATCTGAGGAATATTCCCCGTCATGCCCGTGACTTCGCAGAACTGCTCGGCACGTATTCGACGAAGCAGCTCGTTCAGCACCGAGAAGGGGAGTCGGGTGTGCGCCGTCAATTCGCGCAGCGACAAAGGACCGGATACAAAAAGAATCTTTAGCGCCAGATCCTCCAGAATGGCTTGGCGCACTCCAACTTCTGCAACTGATTCGGGAGCGTGCTGAGGTCCGCGCCAGAGCGCCGCCTTGAGCGTAGACGGATCATTTCCAAGTGAGGCTCGTGCCGCTACGGACCCGCTGGATTGCACGGACCCAGGCCGGATCCCGCTTCTGATCCCAGACGAAGAATCGAGGCGCGCGGCCTGTGATGCAACCGACCCGGAAGTGTGCAGCGGTCCGGGCCGGAGATCGCTTTTTACGGCAGCCGAAGAATTCACGCCTGCCTGCTGTACGGCGACGGACGTGGAAGTGTGCAGCGGTCCGCGTCGAAACTCGCTGTTGACCTTAGACGGATGATCCATTTGAGCCCTCTGTCATGCCTATTCGTTACTGACACTAACCTCTGTCGACCAGGTGGTCGCTCGCTCGCCTTGCCACAACGAGCGTTTCTTGCTAAATCTTGCGCGGCCGAAGCGTTCGCCCTGCTACTCGGTCCCTTGCAATTCGCGGATCGCCTGCGCCAGCTCTTCCATGCTTCGCAGAAATGGTTCCCAGCGTGGGTCGGAGCGGAAGGGATCAAGCGAAGGATTCACCGCAGCCGTTGCGAGGACCGCAAAACCACGGTCTCTAGCTCGCTCGAGTTCCGCGAAACCACTATCCAGATCACCCAACGCACCGTAAATCGTAGCGGCGAAATAGGCGCCATCCGCGAACGCCCCGCAATCCGTCTGGGCGCAAATGTTCTCGGCTTCCTCGCGTTCCCCAGCTAGAGCAGCGACGTAGGCTAGCAACAGCTCCCATCCGGAGCCGGGATCCTCATTCAGCAGTTCATTGATCTGGTCGAAAGCCTCGGGAAATCGCTCGGAGCGGGCAAGAACAATTCCGCGTACCGCTCGTGCCATCAAGAAGTTCGGATGGATCTCCAGAGTACGTTGCAGCTGTGCCTCAGCCTCGTCCCACCGCCGTTGGTAATACAGAAGCAATCCATAGCAGTAATTGATAGGCGCCATCAGCGGATCGATTGTGCAACCTTCCCTGGCCTGTTCGATTGCGTCGTCGAGCCGGCCACAAGCGGACAGCGCCTGGGCATGGGCGTAACGCGCGATGGCCGAGTCAGGGTTCAGCTCGAGCGCTCTTTCTCCCTGGCAAAGCGCCTCGGCGAGATTGAAATCACAGAACACCTCCGCCAGACACAACGCGGCATGCGCTTCCGAGAGCGCTTCATCCAATTCAATCGCCTGTTGGGCACAAATTTTGGCTTGGCTAAACGCCTGGGCCGCATCGACTCTGCTCACGACTGGCAGCATGGCATGCGCGATCGCCATGCACGCGTAGGCGGGAGCATAGCGCGGATCGGCGTCGATGGCTTGGCGGTAAAGTTCGATTCCAAGCTGCAATCCTTCCGGAGTCCACTGGATTGCGTTATCGTTGCCACGAAGAAACAGTTCATCCGCTGCGTTGTGTACAGGCGCAGGAGAGGATTTGGGGGTAGCTTTTTTGCTTCCGGACGATGACGGTGCGCGCAGTCTTTCGGCCACCCGCTGAGCGATCTCTTCCTGAACATCCAGTACACCGTTTACGCTGCAACTGAACTGCGAGCCCCACAACTGCGTGTCCTTGGCCACATCGATCATTTCCGCTCGAATGGACAGCAGGTCGCCGCGCAGGGTGATACGGCCGCTTACAATAGCGCGGACCCCGAGTTCCCGCCCCACCGCGTGGGGGTCATCCGCGTTTCGGTGACGGAAGGCTTTACTGCGTGGTACAACGCGAAGCTTGGACAGATCAGAAAGCCCGTCAATCACTCCTTCAGCGATCGCATCACTCAAGTATTCGAGTTCCGGATTACCCGTTGCATTAGCGAATGGCAGCACCGCCAGCGAATTGACGCTCTTCCCCGCTTTCCGTGCCGCTGGGGGACTTGCGGAAGCCGTCTTGACCGGACTTCTGTCACGCTGCAAGCGGCGCAGGTCGGCCACCACGTCCGACGCACTCTGGTAGCGCAGCCGGCAATCCTTCTCCAGCAGCTTGGTAACAATGTTGCCAAACGCGGGTGGGAAGCTCACGTCATAGCGAGAAATGGGAACCGGCTCGCGATTCAGAATCGCATCGAAGATGAGCGCCGTGGTGGCGCCAGGAAAAGGTAGCTCGCCCGTCGCCATCTCGTACAACACCGCACCCAAGGAGAACAGATCGCTCCTGACGTCCAACTTCTGGCCACGCGCCTGCTCCGGGGACATGTAGGCGATGGTGCCGACGGTTTGGCCCGGACTGGTCAACTGAGAATCAGTGTTGCCGAGAGGAGCTGCCGTAATCCCGTTCGCAGTAACGGCAAGCTTGGGTCTTTCCTGCTTTGCCAAACCGAAATCCAAAACTTTGGCCTCGCCGCGGCGAGTCAGAAACACGTTTGCCGGCTTGATGTCGCGATGAATAATGCCTTTCTTGTGCGCCGCATCGAGGGCATCGGCGACCTGAATCCCGATGCGGACGACTTCGTCCGTGGGGAGATGGCCTTCTGCGATCCGCTCCCGCAGCGTCTCGCCCTCTAGTAGTTCCATCGTGATGAAGTGATGCCCGTCGGCTTGATCTACTTCGTGGATAGTGCAGATATTCGGATGGTTCAGGGAAGACGCAGATCGCGCCTCGCGCACCAGGCGTTCCACCATCTGCGGATCACCGGCTACTTCATGGGGCAGACACTTGAGCGCCACCTCGCGTCCCAGGCGTGTGTCTTCGGCCCGATACACAACGCCCATGCCGCCAGAGCCCAGCCTGTCAAGCACCCGGTAATGGGAAATGGTCTTTCCGAGCATCACATTGCCATTTAGCGCAAAATGTAGTTGCGCGACTATATCATTGGTTGAGCCGAGAACGACATGGGGCAGGAGTGTCCCCTCCACCGACACAATAATGGCGCTCAAGTGGCGCACGGTTGTGCCAGCGCTCCTCGGATCGCTGGGCGATTTGAGCGTAGTGCCGGCATCCCCTGCAGCCTCCAGTTCCAGGCGCCGGATTTTCTTCCCAGCAATTGCTGCCAATTTCGGTATAGCATTATGCCAACCGATGTTTCAGGTTGTGGGGACCACCGTGTCAGCAGGAACTGCGTTATGAATGTTCTTCTCCTCTCCATGCCCGACTCGTTCGAGCACATGCCAACCGTCGCGGTGCGGATGCCCAATGGAGCGCTCTGTTCCCTGGCGGGGAACATCGATCCCCATCACCAAGTGGCTGTGGCCGACCTGATCCTGGTGCAGCACGCGGTGCGCGAAACCGTGGAGCGGTTAGTCCGCGAAAACCAGCCGGACGTCGTCGGCCTGTCCGTCATGACCTTCCAGCGCAAGACCGCGCTGCGCATTATCAAACTCGTGCGCTCACTGCGGCCTGCGGTGCGCGTGGTGGTGGGTGGTTACGATCCCAGCCTGGCGCCGGAAGCTTATATGGAAGCCGGGTGCGGCATCGATTTCATTGTCCGCGGCGAAGGCGAGGTTACTTTCCGTGAGCTGCTGCGCGCCCTCGAAAGCGCCGGCGGCGTGGCCGCGGGCTTCGCTGCAATTCAGGGATTGTCGTATCACGCCGAGGACGGCTGGCATCAGAACCTTTCGAGACCGGTTCATACCCTCGAGGGAGATGAAATCCGGTTGCCCAAGCGCGATGCGCGGGTTCTTGGCGGCTATACCATGCTGGGGCGCGGCGTGGATGTGGTGGAGACCTCGCGCGGATGCACCTTCGATTGCGGCTTCTGTTCGATTATCGAAATGCGCGGCCGCAACTTCCATACTTACTCGTTCGATCGCGTGCTGGCCGACATTCGCGACGCCCGCGACCACGGCGCGCGCGCTATTTTTATTGTGGACGACAATATCAGTCTCAACATCCGCCGCTTTGAGGCGCTGTGCCGCGCCATCATCGACGCGGGCTTGAACGACATCGATTACACCGTCCAGGCGATGACGTCGCCCATCGCCATGCATGGAGAAACGCTTGCGCCGCTGATGCGCCAGGCTGGATTTCGCTACGTCTTTCTCGGCATCGAGAACATTCTTGAAGACGATCTTCACTTCCTGAAAGCGGCGGCCAAGAACGAGTTTCGCGAAGACGGACGCGCCATGGGCAACGCGACCCTGCGGGCGATCGAACAGCTGCATAAAAACAAAATGTACGTCGTCGGAGGCCTGATCGTCGGCAATCCGGATGACACCCGCGAATCCATCCGCGCCAACCTGGAGTTTGCCAGCAAGTATGTGGACTGGCCGTACATTCAGCATCCGACGCCCTATCCGGGTACGCCCATGACGAAAGATTTTCGCGCCCGCAATTTGATTGTCATCGACAATATGGAAGAGTACGACGGCACCACCGCGGTCGTGGCCACGCAGCACTTGCAGCCCGAGGAAATCGAGTTCGAGAGATGGCGCGCCGAGCGTTGGATGAAGACCCGCCACATACCTGCGGTAATGGCGCACGAACCGCTGTTCGTTATGCGCAACTGGTGGAAGATGCTGGCGCACACCTTCCGTGGCACTTCCCTCAAATCGCTGCTGGGCTTGGAAAGCGATAAGAGAGTTTTCCAGCGCTACAAAAATCTGCGCAGCGCCGAGCGAGTGTATCTATGATTTTGTCATCCCGAGCGACCCCGAACGACATGAGGGGGGAGTCGAGTGATCTGCGGTTCCGCATTTCTCACCATTTCTGCTGCCTGAGCATCTCGATCGTTGTATAAGTAAAATCAAACCGGGCACACTCTCATGCCGTCGCCTCCCCACACCCGCGACAACAAAGCCGGGCTCGCTTATTGGGCGCAGCGCACGCTGGAGGAGTGTGACAAAGCCAGCCAGGAGTTTGCTGCCGATCCGGTGCACGATCTTCGCGTCGCTATTCGCCGCTGCCGCTCCATGGCTGACGGCTTTCTCTCTGTCGATCCTGATCCGGGGTGGAAGCAGATGAAGAAGGTGGGCAAGGCGCTCTTCAGTCCCCTCGGTGACCTTCGCGATGTGCAGGTCATGGCGGAATGGGTAGCTCATCTTTCCGCGCCTGACGATCCGGTCCGCCAGCGGCTTCTCGAAACCCTGGGCCGGCAGGAAAGCCAGCTCAAGGTTGCCGCACAACAGGCCCTCCACAACTTTGACCGCAAGCGATGGATGGCATTAAACGCCAGGTTGGCAAAACGTGCGGGTAAGATTCCGTTGGAAGGGTTGGTGTTTCAGCATCTCGCGGTCGAGCGGTGGATGGACGCGCATCAGTTGCATCGGCAGGCACTGCGAAACCGCAGCCAGGTTGGCTATCACCAGTTGCGTATCGGCATCAAGCGCTTCCGCTACACCTGCGAAAATTTTCTTCCGCAGCGCCACGAAATCTGGGCCAGGGACTTGCGCGAATTACAGGATGCGCTCGGCGAGGTGCACGATTTCGATGTGCTCAAGGCGATGATCCGGACGCAATCTGGGATTGTGCCCGAAGATCAGCGGCGCTGGATCAAGAAAATTGCCGAGCAACGGCAGCAGCGATTGGACCTCTACCGCCAGAAAATGTTGGGCAAGAATTCGCTGTGGCTGGTGTGGCGTGCCGGGCTGCCAAGCGGCCCCGCATTGCAACAGGCCTCGATGGAAAAGCTGCGCACATGGGGTTCGTTCCTCGATCCCGACGTGAGCCACTCCGTCACATGTGACCAGGCTTGCGCTTCGAACTTTGCGATGGCCTCGCCAAGCAGGGAATCGTGATGGTGGAATCAGGGTACCGGCGCATTCTGGAGGCGGCAGCCCTGCTGCATGAGGTGGGACGAAGCCGCGGCGACCGCGGACATCGTAAGCGTGCTTATTCCATGATTCGCCGGCTCACGCCCCCCGTGGGATGGAGCGCAGAAGAACTTCAATGTGTCGCCGTGATTGCCCGCTACCATGGCGGAGCGCTTCCGCAAATTGGCGACTCCCCGTTTGTGGGACTCACGCCCACACGACGAAGGGCGCTGTTGCCCATGGCGGGCGTTCTGCGACTCGCGGACGCTTTCGATTTTCCTCACGACCAGCAGATCGATCGGCTCACGGTGGAACGGCGCGACGGGATGCTGATTGTTTACGGGCGGGGTTTGCAGGAAATCAGTCCCGTTGCGGAACGCGTGGCGCGCGCGCGATATTTACTGGAAACCACCTGCGCATGCCCAATCATGGTTCGGCCGCAGGCGACAAAACCGGCGGCTGCATCTCCTGTGGGACACGCCCGCGAAGTTGCTGCCGGTTCACAATCGAGCGCCTGATTTTGAATCAGGCAACCGATTTCTTTTTGTAGGGATCTCCAACGACCACAAACGGATATTTGCGCAACGCCAGCACGTCGCCGGCGGCGGCGAAGCTTTCAACTTCTGCCATCAGATTCGCAACTTCGTCGGGAGGCATGTTCTTGGTCGCGCGCCAAAACTTGTCTGGAAAAAACCAGATACGCTCGCGCGGGTTAGCCTCTGTAGGATTGCTGGAATTCGGTGTCATAAGTCTCCTCCCACAATGTGGGATATACAGAAATTACCATGAATATGGAAAGGTGAGTACCTGGGATCGACCGTTTGCTCAAACTTAATTATGAACTGCGGAGTGACAATTGTAAACTGCCGGCCGAGCAAAACTGGACTTGATATCCCGATTTAGTGTGTGCAATCACATTGCCACTTGATAACTGCAAGAAAGCAAAGGAGACGATTTGTGGGCGTGTAAAAAAAGGCGTCACGCCACCGGGCTTAGCCGGTGATTTTTCCGAGGTGCGGCAGTTTTTACGCAGAACGCATTCGCGCGGCAATAGTCTTACGGCGGCTTGAGGCGCAATAAATTCTATATCTGACATTGTGGGACATGACGTTTTTGCCGACGAGAATCAATAGTCCAGCTCGGCGGGCCGCCCGGTAAGCCGCTCGATGCGCTTGGCGATCGGCGGATGGGTCGAGAACAGATTCGCGAAGCTGACGCCGCTCAGCAGCGGCGCAACAATGAACAGGTGCGCGTTCGAAGGCGAGGCCTGCAGAGGAATGCGCTTGGAGTAGGCATCCAGCTTCTTCAGCGCGCTGGCCAGGGCATAAGGGTTGCCGGTAATCTGCGCCCCGGTGGCGTCGGCCTGATATTCGCGCGACCTGGACACCGCAAGCTGAATCAACGTGGCCGCGATGGGGGCGAGGATCAACATCAGCAGCCCAACGAAGCCGCCACCGTCGCGGTCGCGATTACCGCCTCGGCCCCCGAACAGCGATGCCCAATAGCCCATCCGCGCCAGCATGGTGATGGCTCCGGCCAGAGTTGCAGCGATCGAGCTGATGAGGATGTCGCGGTTCTTCACATGACCCAGCTCATGCGCCAGCACGCCTTCGAGTTCCTCGTCTGTGAGCAGATTCAAAATCCCTTCTGTCACCGCAACCGACGCGTGTTGCGGATTGCGTCCGGTGGCAAATGCGTTGGGCGATTCGCTGGGGATCACATAGATCTTCGGCATGGGGATGCCGATCTTTTGCGTAAGCCGCTCGACCACCTGGTAGGCGCGCGGCAGTTGTTCGCGAGTGACGGGCTGCGCGCGGTACATGGCCAGCGCGATCTTGTCACTGTAGAAATACGAAACGAAATTCATGACGACGGCCAGCCCGAGAGCGAGTTCCATGCCTCGCTGGCCGCCGAAGACATTGCCCATCAACAACAGAAACAGCGTCAAGGCAGTCAGCAGTAACGCGGTCTTAAAGGTATTTCCCATAGCTAAAGATATAGATGACGGCGGTGGACTACAGTCGCGGGAAATCGCGTTTTGCGGACGGACTGGAAAAACCCGAAACGGCCGGGTCAGCATGCCCACTGGCAATTAACCACTGACCCACTGACAACCGCCGACCGGCGACTGTACTATTTCCTCATGTCAGAGCTACCTGTTCTTCCTCACCGGCCGCACGAAGAGTTGATTCTCATCGGCTTCCGTTTGGACCCCAGTCATGATGGTCCGCAGTTTTACACTCTGCTGGCAGTCGGCAGCGATAATGAGCGCCCGATCACGTCCGACTGGCGCATCATATTCTTTGCTCACCCCAGTCTTGCTGCCAAAGCGCTGGCGCTCGACCCCAGCATGGCGAGGCTGGGCCCGCCACCGGAAACCGTCGAAACATTTTGCGATATCGCGGAGGCGCTGTATCGGGTCAATTCGCAACAGGCTGATCCCGACGGGGTGATCCTGGATTGCCTGCTGGTTTTCGACGACCTGGTGCGCGCCACCAGGCTACACATGCCAGACCGCTATCAAGGTATCTTGACCGAACTGGCGGCCCGGCTGACGGAGGGCACGCCGCTGAATAAAATTTTTAGCAGCCCCTCGCTGCGAGAGCACGTGGAAGATGCCTTGCTGTGGTGCGTGGGTGCGATAGCGGTGAAAGCCCGGATTCTTGCCCCGTGACCTCGGCATCAACTTCACTCCGACGTGAAGTAATCCACCGACACTGGGTTCTCGAACAGCGAATAGTCGCGGGTCACCACGGTGATGCCGCTGTCGGTCACGTGATACTTCTGGCGGTCGGCTTCGGTATCGTAGCCGATGACCGTTCCCTCGGGAATCTCCACATCGCGATCGATGATGGCTTTGCGAATGCGGCAATGCCGGCCGACGTTCACGTGGGAAAAAACAATGCTGGTATCGACCTCGGAGTAGGAGTTCACGCGCACGTCAGGCGAGAGCACGCTGTTGCGCACTGCCCCGCCAGAGATAATGGAGCCCATGGAGACGATGGAGTCATGCGCTTCGCCGGTGCGGCCGACATCGCTGAACACGAACTTGGCCGGCGGATACTGCCGCATATGCGTCCGAATCGGCCAGGCAGAGTCATACAGGTTGAAAACCGGCGCCACCGACACCAGGTCCATGTTGGCCTCGTAATAAGCTTCCAGGGTGCCGACATCGCGCCAATACAGCGCCTCTTTGCGGTTCTCGTCGATGAAGTTGAAGGAGTAAACCTTGTAGTCGTCCACCATGCGCGGCAAAATGTTGTGCCCGAAATCGTGCCGCGACGTGGTATCCTCGGCATCTTTCAGCAGCGCCGGAATCAGCACATCGGTATTGAACAGGTAGATGCCCATCGAGGCCGAAACCATGCGCGGGTTGTAGGGCGAGCGCAGCTCGGTTTGCTCGGGCTTCTCCTGGAAGCCGACTACCCGGCCGGTGCGATCGATTTCGACAACCCCAAACAGCTTGGTCTCCGCCGGATCGACCAGGATGGTGGCCAGCGTGACGTCGGCCCCCGAATCCTTGTGCTGGCGCAGCATCAGGTCGTAGTTCATCTTGTAGATGTGATCGCCCGACAGGATGAGCACGTAGCGCGGTTGCACCGAGCCAATGGAGTATAGGTTCTGATACACCGCGTCGGCGGTGCCCATGTACCAGTTCTCGCTGACGCGCTTCATCGGCGGCAGGATTTCAATGAACTCTCCCAGTTCGCTGGCCACAATGTTGCCCCAGCCTTCACGGATGTGCCGGTTCAGCGACAGCGCCTTGTACTGCGTCAGGATGTAGACTTTTCGCAGATCGGAATTGATGCAGTTGGAGAGTGTGATGTCGATGATGCGGTAAATGCCGCCGAACGTAACGGCCGGCTTGGCGCGATCGCGCGTCAACGGATATAAACGCTCGCCCGCTCCGCCCGCCAGTAAGACTCCTAGGGTGTCTCTCATCCTGATGGTTTCCGATTACGAATTTCTCCGAAGGGACTGCTCGTTTCGTTGGGAAGGGCCGACGGCGCGTTGCTGACGCTAGCCCACAGGCGAAGTCGAATGTTAGCACACCGCAATGCAATGCAGGGAGTATGCCGCCGGATGCCAGGCTGCCGGGCTGCTACTAGTCATCCACGCTGATGCGCAGCGATTTCAGGAACTTCACATCCTGTGAGGTCACCTGAAAATCGACGGCCGAGCGCCCAGGCTCGGCGAGACGTTCGTCGGCCGGGGACGGTTCCTCACCCTCGTCCCGCTCGTTGAATCCTACGGTTGCCTCGAGCACCAGGAACACATCGTATCCCCCGTCTTTAATACGAGTGATCACATCAGCTATCTGGTCGGAATCGGAGAGCGAATTGTTGATCGCCTCCCCCAGTTGTTCCATCAGGCTTTTTAATCGTTTATCCACAATTGCACCTAAGCTAGCTGGCTGGCGACCGGACGGCTCAAATGCTTTCTCAATATCAGGCCAGAAGTTTTGGCCCGCCCGCTACTACCCAGACTTATTAACTTGGATGCTACCTTTGTGGGCCGAGTTTCGTGATTGCCGGGGTTAAGATGCGCACCGATGGAGGGCGTTTTTCGCGGAAATCCGCTGTTAAGATGAAGGGGATATACGTAATAACGCTGAGGGAAAGGTAAAAAGCGTGGCATCGCGCAATTTGGGCACCCAAGGCCGGGCGTTTCTGCGTGTCGCGGGCCGCAAGACTGGCGAGAATCGCTGGGTGCGGGCCTTCTATCGCGGGGGCAGCGTCACCCTGGGCAGCGCAGCCCGGGTGCTGCATGTGCTCTGGCTGGAGGTCGCTGGGTTATTCTTTCTGGTGCTCGCGCTGGTTGGAGGCGGGGCTGCGGTGCGCGAATACCATCGTCACCTTAACGGCACTGCCGGAATGGGCAAGGTGCTGCTGGCGGGCGGATTCGCCCTGGCATTTTTGTATTTTGGCGTGAGCTCGTTTGTCAGGTCGAGAAGAAAATAGTTTCCAGTTTCGAGTTTCAAGTTTCGAGCGCGCCGCAAAGTGGGGAAGTAACCAGTTCGCCTCTGGAATTGTCATTACGAGCCAAGCGAGGAATCTGCTTTTGATTGCCCTGTGAACGCTGGAAAAAGCGGTCCGATGCAACTCGAAACTTGAAACTTGAAACTGTGTTGTGACGTGTGTCATAGCGAGATCCTCAATATCGCCCGATAATTGATGGTGTCTGTTCATTGAGGAACCTTCTTATGGCCGACGGCAAACATAAAGGGGCAGTGGCTACCAAGCTGGCGCCCGAGCAAGAAACCTCCTCCCACATCAGCGTTCATCCGCTTTACACCCCGGCCGATCTGGAAGGCTGGGACTATGATCGCGATCTCAATTTCCCCGGGCAGTTTCCCTACACGCGGGGCGTGCAGGCCACCATGTATCGCGGCCGGTTGTGGACCATGCGGCAGTACGCCGGCATGGGCGATGCCGAGGAATCGAACCGCCGCTACAAATACCTGCTGGGCAACGGCACCACCGGATTGAGCGTGGCCTTCGACCTGCCAACCCAGATCGGACTCGACTCCGACAACCCGCTCGCCATGGGTGAGGTGGGCAAGGTCGGCGTGGCCATCGATTCCATCGAAGACATGATGCGCCTGTTCGACGGCATCGACCTGGAGAAGATTTCCACCTCGATGACCATTAACGCCACCGCGTCAATTTTGCTGGCGCTCTACATTGTGACTGCACGCCGCACCGGTCGCGACGTGCGCAAGCTTTCCGGCACCGTGCAAAACGATGTGTTGAAGGAATACATTGCGCGCGGAACTTATATTTATCCGCCGGCGCAAGCCATGCGCATTATCACCGACATTTTTTCTTACGCGCACGAGAACGTGCCCGAGTGGAACACGATTTCCATTTCTGGTTACCACATGCGCGAGGCCGGATGCACGGCGGTGCAGGAAGTGGCATTCACCCTGGCCAACGGCATCAGCTACGTGCAGGCGGCGATTGACGCGGGACTGAGCGTGGACGATTTCGCGCCGCGGCTGTCGTTCTTCTTTAACGCGCACAGCAATTTTCTGGAGGAGGTGGCGAAGTTTCGTGCCGCTCGCCGCATGTGGGCGCGCATCATGCGCGACCATTTCGGCGCCAAAAATCCCAAGTCGCTGATGTTGCGCTTCCACACCCAAACCGCAGGCTCGACACTTACTGCGCAGCAGCCCGAGAACAACATCGTACGCACCGCATTGCAGGCCATGGCTGCGGTACTGGGCGGGACCCAATCGCTGCACACCAATTCCTTCGACGAAGCCCTGGCCTTGCCCACCGAACAGTCGGCCCGCATCGCCCTTAGGACGCAGCAGATCATCGCCTACGAATCCGGTGCGCCGCAGACCGTCGATCCACTGGCTGGTTCGTACTACATCGAATCGCTGACCAACCAGATCGAGATTCAGGCGCGCGAGTACCTCGACAAGATCGACGCCATGGGTGGCACCCTGAAGGCCATCGAGCGCGGATTCATTCAGCAGGAAATCCAGAACGCCGCCTACGAGTATCAGCGCGCCGTGGACAAAGGGGAAGCAATTGTGGTGGGCGTAAATTCGTTCGAGCTGCAGGAAGAAAAGCCCATCCCGCTGCTGCACATGGACGAATCTCTGGAGCGCAAGCAGGTAGAGCGTCTGCGCGCAGTGCGCGCCCAGCGCGATCCGGCAAAGTGGCAGGCGGCGCTGAAGCAGGTGGAAGATACAGCGCGCGGCACGGGTAACTTAATGCCCCCGATTGTGGAGGCGGTCGAAGCCAACGCCACGGTTGGCGAAATCTCCGATGCCATGCGCCACGTGTATGGCGAGTATCACGAGACGGTGGTGATTTGAGGGCCGCGGTTCGCTGTTCGCTCTTCGCTATCCGCTCTTCTTTTAGGTAATTTTCTGGAGTGTCATCCTGAGCGCAGCGAAGGACCCCTATCGCCAGCAAAAAGCACGCGTAGTGACCGTCCGCATCGGTATTCGGTTTAGATTCTCGGCGCACTGTACATCGACATCACCAGCAATCTGCAAGTTTCGAGTGCGTCAGCACACGTTAGCTTTTTTGGGCGGCTATAGGGGTCCTTCGACTCCTCGCTCTGCTCGTCGCTCAGGATGACAAAAGTAAAACTAGGCTCGTCCCCGTGTTCCCCGCTCAGTACATCTTGAGTGGCTGTACCGTGACGTTGCTATCACCATCCCCCACCTGAAAAAAACGGCCAGCGCCTGAAGGCGCCGGCCACGAGTTCAAAGCGATCAATCTATCAACGCTCAGCGACCAAACACGAGCACCCTTGCGTCCGTCTGTGGCAGCAATACGATGAATTTGGTGGGTGAGATCACGTAAATAACGGCCGGAGCCTTGTCGCCTTGTGCCTCTGCCGTGCCCCTGCCATTGTTAGTGATCGAGTAGGTAACGATTGTGCCAAGCGAGTAATCAATCCCTTCGGAACTGCTGTAGTCCCCGTTGAGAGTGAGCGTACCGAGGCCGTTCGCCGGTCCCAAATCCATCTCGTCACTTGCATTTGCGTAATCCAGCGGGGCCAGTGAGCCTGCAACGTAGGTTCCGGAGATCGATGCGTTGGAGAACGGTGCGCCGGTTTGCGGTTCCATCCAAACAAAGTCGGGATTGAAGCCGGCGCTCACCATGAAAGCCTTATTCTGACTTATCAAGAAGCCCGCCGGAGGATTGTTTCCTCCGCTGAAGGTCACCGCCCCGTTGGCAGCCACCGTGTACGTATCCTGCTCTGGGGTTATCGGGGTAATGACACCGGCATCGTCGTAGTCTCCGGCGGTGAGATTGGCGTGGCCATTGCCGTCAAAGCTTAGGATCACAAAGCTCGATTCATCCTCCCCGCCTCCAGTGTTGACGGATTGAGTGTAGGCAACAACCTGTCCGTTCAGCGAGCCGCTGTTGAATGGTCCGGTCTGCTTGAGCACTGAGCCCACCTGTATTGGAGGGCCATTGGAATCGGTGTTCGCCATCACCGTCTCGCCGGTAGAAACCACATAGACGACTTCGTGAGCGGTGCCCTGGGTGCTTTGCACGGTCATTGTGGCCCGGCCAGTTTGTGGATCCACTGAAAACATCGTACCCGTGAAAGTGCCGGTCTCATAAGTTCCGCCATCGTTTTCGTCGCTTGTCCCATTGGTGAGGTTCCCGGAGTTCAGAGTCAATTGGCCAACTTGAACATCACGAGTTCCGTGGTCGGAGCCACTCATCCCAAATACCCAGCTGCCGTTGAGTGCGCTCAGCGAAAATGCGCTGGCGGTCGCCTTCCGCAGTACGCCGGAGCCGCGGCTGCCCTGGCCGGTAGTGTCGTCGTACTCGATGATCCGGCCGTTGCCCGTCGAGTCAAGACCAAATGCGTAGGTCGCCGGTCCGAACGACGTTCCCTGAATGGTGAGCGTGTTCAAACCGTCGGCGGCAATAAAATACGTTCCGCTGACGGTAGTGTTGAAGGGCTGGCCGGTCACTGAGTTGCCATCGACAAAGCCGCTGGTAATGTTGCCATTGCCATCGGAGATGAAGCTGCCGGCCAGCGTCCAGGCACCGCTGGAGTTAAAGCCGTTCAGGTAGAAGGCATAGTGTCCGCTGAGCAGGCCGGGATTGCCGCCGCCACTCGGGGTGATGGTGATGCTGAGCGGCACACTGACGACGGTCGCGGGCGGCGTTTCCGAGTCGGCCACCTGCACGGTGAAGTTCGACGTCCCCGCCGTGGTCGGCGTGCCGAAGATCGCGCCGGTGGTCTGGTTCAACTGCAAACCAGGCGGCAGGCTGCCGCTGGCCAGGCTCCAGGTGTAAGGGCTGACTCCACCGATGGCGGTCAGCGGGGCGCTATAGGCGGTGCCCGTCAGGCCGGCCGGTAGCGAGGTCGTGGTAATGCTCAACGGCACCGCCGCGGTAACGGTGATGCTGAGGGGCGCACTGGCGTTCGCAGCCGGCGTGTTCGAGTCCGTCACCTGCACGGTGAAGTTCGATGTGCCTCCGCCGCTGGGCGTGCCGAGGATGGCTCCGGTAATCGTGTTCAACGACAAACCACGCGGCAAGTTGCCGGCGGTGAGGCTCCAGGTATAAGGCGTGACTCCGCCGTTAGCGGCCAGCATGGCACTGTAGCCGGTGTTCTGCGTGCCGACCGGCAGCGACGTGGTGACGACGGTCAACGGCGCCAGGGTCGCGTTCACCGTGATGCTGAGCGGCGCGGTCGCGGTGGCGGGCGGCGTTTGCGAATCAGCCACCTGCACGGTGAACGGATACGTACCGATCGCGGTGGGCGTGCCGGTGATCGTGCCACTCGCAGTAAGCGGATTCAATCCGGTCGGCAAGGTGCCGCTGAGTAAGCTCCAGCTGTAGGGCGGCACGCCGCCGCTGGCGCCCAAGGTCACGTCGTAAGGAAAGTTCAAGGCGCCCGCAGGCAGTGAGGTGGTGGTGATCCCCAGCGAGGTGATAGGCGCAAAGTAGCTGAAGATGTCCAGGATCATGTCGGTGGGATTCTGCGCGAAGCTATCGATGGAGCCATTCAGCGTGGGCACAATCGCCATGTTGGAGGTGAGCGCCCCATCGGCGGCATTCAAAGTGGAAACCAGGGGCTGGCCTTCGGCGTCGGGCCACAGCGACAGATAGCCCATGGGATGGCCCTGATACGGGATCACGGTCGCGTTCAACACGTAGGCCTGCGCGCTGGGAACGTTGCACGGGCTGGCCAGTACGGCCACCGGAATCATTCCGCTGAAGGTGCCGTTACCGCCGTGCCGGGTGTCGAGCACGCGACACGGCGGCAGGGTGTACAGCGACAACGGATTGGAGTTGGAGTTGGACAGCGCAAAGTATCCGTCGATATCAATAATCAAGTCGGTGTTGCCGTTGGGATAGACGCTGATGGCGCCTTGGTTGCCGCCGGGCACGATCGCCGCATTGGCCGTGGGCACGCCGGTGGTGTCGTTAAGCGTGGAGACCGTGGGCCTGGATTGTCCCGTCGGCCATACCGTCAGATAACCCAGGGTGGGCCGGGGAATCACGGTGAAGTTCAGCGAATAGCCCTGCGCACCTTGCGGAATGCTGCAGGCACTCTGCAGCATGGGGAAGATGCGCTCCTGCTTGCTGACCAGCGTGGGCCCGCCAAACGGCCCTGGGGCCTTGCGGGTATCGGCCACCCGGCAGGGGGTGAGCGGAAAGAACGCCAGCGTGGTGTTGTTGGCCGGAACAAAGTAGCCGTCAATGTCCAGAATGACGTCGGTGTTATCGGTGGCGAAGACGCTGATGGACTGATTAGGAGTTCCCGCCGGCACGATGGCGGCATTGGCCTTGACCCGGCCATCGGGAGAATTCAGGGTCGATATCTTCGGCCGGGTCTGTCCGGTCGGCCATACCGTCAGGTAGCCCAGGGTGGGACGCGGAACCACGGTCACGTTCAGCGAATAGGCTGCCGCCGTAGAAGGAATGCTGCAAGCCCCGTTGGGAATGGCGAAGTCGCGGGGAGTCTGGCCCTGCAGTGAGGGACCGCCAAACGGACCGACGGCCAGGCGTGTGTCCACCACCCGGCAGGGAGGCACGGTAACAAACTGCAACGGGACCTGGGCGAGCGCGACCTGAGAAACCGCTAAGCAGGCCAATACAACAACCGACAAGAAGACGTGACGCGTGGGGGGCATGAAGTTTCTCCTAAGAATGGCGAATGAAAGAATGGCGCATGGATTTTCATCAAGACGTCTGCGGCACAGCGCAGCCTCGTCGGGTCCGTTCCCGACGTGACGGCTGGGGCTATTGGAAAGCCTCTGCGTGTGGGTCGTAAATTCGTTTGTCGCGATGCGACCCCGATTCGGTTGCTGGCAGTTGCACTCTTGTGCCGGGCGGATTTCTCTCGGGGCCTAATTGCAGACAAGAACCGCTAGAAGTTACCGACCCATTGGGTCAATTGTCGTGGGAGGTGCCTACCAGCATCATTGTGGCTCTGGCGCAGGCGGGGTGGCGAGCAATTTCATTACGGGAATGTGTTTTTAATTCTCAAAATGGGAAGGCAGTTGGATGCATAGCAGCTCATCGTAATCGTCAAACCAATTGCCCGCACACGTGGCTCTATCTCAAGCGATCCTATTTCCCTTTGGGCGGGTACTGCCTGAACAACTTGTCCACCGCTTTGTCCAGTTTCTTAATGTTCTTGTCGGAGTTGTCGATAACGGTGTCAGTAGCCGAGCCACGCCAGAGCACCTGCTTGTTTTTTGCGTCTGCCAGTTCCACTACCAGCGTGGCCCACTTGGTTACATAACTGTTGTACGTGGGCGCGCCATTGTATCCCCAAGGTCCCCAATACCAGGCTGGCCCAAAGGTATATCCGGTCCCTACCAGCGTCTTCTGGTCGTGGATACTCTTGCTGTAAGTAACCCAAAGATCGGGATTGGAATCAACCTTCTGCAATCCCTTGGCTTGCAGTTGCTGGTCAACGGCGTCGATGATGCGCTGATGCCACAGACCGTGCGCTGGGTGTGGACTCTGCTCCCATGCGTAGGTATGGAATTGGGAGAAGTTCTCTTGCCGGTCCCAATCGATGTTGGTTTTCTGCGCAACGGCGGTAACGCACGCTAGACAACTGAGGACAACGACAGCAAGCACTCGGCTCTTCATCACCGTTTCTCCATTTAATCAGGTTGATGTCGTGCACCATGAGAATCCACCAGAAACTGCGTTCTCATCGCACGGCCCAAGATACTATTCCGCCATCGTGGCCGTCCAGAAGGATTGACCACGGCATTCGTCAATCCACTCCGTCATCGTTTCTTGCGAGTCTTCGCTGCCCGGGTCCGTTTAGCGAGGGCGCGCCTCTTCTGTCCCGACTTTACGTTCTTCGCAGACCGCAGCTTCCATGCCGTCTGTAAGGCGCCGGCCAATACTTCCGGCTTGGCCGCAGCCAGCCGGATATGGGTCGCTCCCATTCGCCCCCATCCTCCCGCGATGGGAACGAAAACTTCTGGCAGTTCCTCCACGAACGCCGCCTGCTGTTCCGGCGTGAGCATCAGGTTCCCGTAGCCTTTGTCGGCCGAAGCCAGCGTCGCAAAAATTCTGCCGCCCACCCGGAAGTCGGGGTTGCCCATGTGCGAACCCTCTTCGGCACCTTCGAAGCTAAGGGCAATCCGCCGGAAATCGTTTGCATCCATCGACGCCCCCCATGGTCTCGTTTTAGCACCGGTATCCTACACTACGCGTTGAGACGGGCGCACCCGCGGCCTTTCCGGCGGCAACGGCGGTCGAGCGCTTCTCCTTGGCGCCCATAATCAGGAGCCACAGCAAGGTCGCCACTTCTCCCAGCACGACCGGTTGGATCGCGGAAAAGACCTCGTCCTCGTGCGCGGGAAACAGGAAGCGGGGCAGGAAGCGCGATTTGTAGAGCACCAGGCCGAATGGGAACAGCCACAGGCCCCAGAAGATCGCATTGGCCAGGTCAGGCTGATGATGCCTGCCGGGCGCAATCGAGGGCGTGTTCCCGGACACAAGCGCGTTTTCTCGGAACCAATCCAAAGGTCACTCCTACCGAACATTGATTAGTCCTTCGAGTAGAACGATGTCGGAATCTCCCTCGGCGACCGCAGCCAGAATAGAGCGTCCGTCGGACGACCATGAGACGTGGCGGGCGATGAACGTCGCGCGCTCGCCGAAATCTGTAATCTGACGCCATTCGCCGGTCGCCGTCGAGAGCACCCAGATATTGGTCGTAAATCCGTCGGTCAGGGCTTGCGCCATCCATTTCCCATCTGGCGAAAGCGCGGGATTAACGATCTGCCAGATCGGCACTCGCGAGGCCGGGATGCGCGCCAGCAGGTGAAACGGCGCGTCCTCAGGAGTTGCGGCCCGGATGTCGAATTCGGGAGCCCCATCCACCAGCGGCCGCTCGAAGGTGTAGTACAGGGTGTTGCCATGTAACCCGACAACATTGCGCAGCGCCTCGGTCGTCACGGTGACGGCGGGTCCTCCTGCAACCGGAACTTTCTTCAAAACGACAGCGGTGCCTGCCGCGCCTCGCGTCGAGTAATACATCCAGCGACCGTCTGGAGACCAGGCAAGGCCGAGACCGGGGTTGGCGAGGTTGCGCAGGTTGCTTCCATCCGAATCCACCAGCCAGACTCCAAAAGTCAGCCCTGGATTGCCGCGCGAGGAGACGAACGCAATGCCGCGGCCATCCGGAGACCACACCGGAACGCCCACGGCCACTCTCGGGTCGCGTTCATACGTGATCTGCCGCAGTCCGCCACTCTGGGTGTTCACGACCCACAAGTTTGCATGACCACCGCTGTCGGAAAGAAACGCGACCTCTTTGTCGTCGGGGCTCGCGGTGGGAGTAAGGACCTCGCCGGTCTGTCGCGTCACGCGAATGCCGCGGCGCACATTCTCGCTGGGCCGCCCGTCGATCGGGAACTTCCAAATGTCACTCTGCAGCTTCAAGCGGCTGACCAGGATTGCGCCCGTCCTGGAGATGTCAGGACTAAGGTACGACGTTTCGCCCGAAGTGACCTGGCGGACGCTTCCATCACGCAAGGCCACCTGCCACAAACCTAAAGTCGGCAGATAAGGCATGGTGCCGCCGCGGCTTGAGCTGTAGATGATGCCGGTGCTGTCGGGCAGCCAGGCAAAACCGCCCATCATGTTGTTGTCATGAGTTAACTGTTGTGGTTGACCTCCAGTTGCCGGTACCACGAAAATGTCGAACCTGATGCTATCTCCACGCTGAAAGGCAATCCATCGGCCGTCCGGCGACCAGCGGGGATACAAGTAGTAGGTGGCTGGCGCGAACTCGGCCACTACGTCGAGCGTGGAGCCATCCATGGGCGCGGTCACCAGTTGAATATGCTGGTTCGCCAAGCGGAAGAACGCCAGCCGTCCATCGATCGGGCTGACGTCGGCGCCTCGCACGCTGTTGACCACGCGCCGAGGCACACCGCCAAGCTCCGGGATCTCCCAGATGCTTCCCTGGACCGCCCCGGATACGGCTGGAGAAAAATACAGGATTGAGCTGGAGTCGGGCGACCAGCGCGGAAACTCGTGATCGACGGTGTCGTGCGTGATTTGAAGCGGCGCACCGCCAGCAATGAGTCGAACGAAAACCTGTCGTTTGCCGGCCACCCCGGCGGTGAACGCCACCGACCTGCCATCGGGTGATATGGCCGGAGACTCCGCCAGGCCGGGCAGCTCGGTGAGACGCACGATGCGAATGTCCGCCGCCGCCGGCTCCGCCACCGGCCTTAGGAACTTGTCGCGAGCCAACCAGAGGAAGATGAGCGCGGCCGCAATTCCAAACAACAGCGCCGGCAAGGCCACGCGCGACCACCATCGCGGCGTCGGCGCTGGGGCCGGTTCCGGCGCGGCCATCGTCTCTTCGATTTCGATCCGCGCGTCTGCAATATCATGAAGCCGCCGCTTGGCGTCTTTCTGGAGACAACGTGTCAACAAACGTCGGAGGCTGCCTGGCGTATCAGCGGGCAGCAACTTCCACTGTGGTTCGGCGCCGACGACGGCGACGATGGTGTCAGTAACCGTCTCGCGTGCGAAAGCCGACGAGCCCGTTAACATCTCGAAGAGCACGCACCCGAAGGCCCAGATGTCGGTGCGTTTATCGATCGGCTGACCTCGCGCCTGCTCCGGGCTCATGTACGCGGCGGTACCGAGAACCACCCCGACCATTGTTCCGCTGTCCATTATGGTTCGGGAGTCCAACGCATCGGGGCCGGACCCTTTGGCCGCGAGGGCTTTTGCGAGACCGAAGTCGAGCACCTTGACCGCCCCATCTAGCGTGATCTTGATGTTGGAAGGTTTGAGATCGCGGTGGATAATTCCTGCCCTATGCGCGGCGTCGAGGGCGTCGGCGATCTGTAGCGCGAGGACCAAAACTTCCGCAAGAGGTAACCGGCCCCGGCGGACGCGATCGCCCAACGTGTCGCCATCGATCAACTCGAGCACCAGGGCCTGCACGTTGCCCGCGTCTTCAAAACCGTAGATTGCCCCGATGTGGGGATGGTTGAGCGATGCGAGCAGCCGTGCTTCGCGTTCGAAGCGGGTCACGCGATCGGCGTCCTCCGTGAACTGCGGCGGCAGGAACTTTAGCGCGACGTCGCGCTCGAGTTTGGTGTCGCGGGCGCGATACACCTCGCCCATGCCGCCTGCTCCCAGCGGTGCCACGATCTCATACGGCCCGAATTTCGTGCCGGAGGTTAAGGCCATTGGTGCGCGCCATTATAGTCCTAAGAATCAGGCCCATAAATTACGTCTTGGCCCGTACACGGGGCTCCAGGGATGCATGGTCGACACTCAGGGGTAAAATTCGGATGTTACGAGAACATTAGGCGGCCGCCGGAGATAGAAATGTCCTATCTATCGCGAAAATTTTTGACCCTGCTGTTAATCCCTGCCTTTGGTTTAACTGCACAGGAAGCACACGAACATAGCGCGCCTGAAACGCTGGGCAAAGTATCATTCCCGATTTCTTGCAGTCCAGCGGTCCAGCAGCAGTTCGACCGAGGCGTCGCGCTGCTTCATTCGTTCGCTTACACTCCGGCCGAAAATGTGTTTCAGGCGGTGGCAGAACGGGATTCCCGGTGTGCGATGGCGCATTGGGGCATTGCCATGACGTACTTTCATCAGCTTTGGGACCCGCCCATTTCGCCGGCGGTAATTTCGATTGCCCAAAAGGAGATCCAGCGGGCGCAGCAGCTCGAACCGAGTTCCGAACGTGAACGCCAGTTCGTTAATGCGCTAGCGTTGATTTATCAGGACGCTGCCACGGTCCCGTACCGCACCCGGGCGTCGAACTACGAGCACGCGATGAACAATCTTGCTTCGGCAAACAGGAAAGATGTCGAAGCACAGGTCTTTTACGCACTGGCACTCCTGGCGAACGCGTCTCCCGCCGACAAGACCCATGCAAAGCAGAAGGAGGCGGCGGATTTGCTTGAACCGCTTTATCGCGCTTACCCGGAGCATCCCGGAATCCCCCACTACCTTATCCATGCTTACGATAATGCGGAACTCGCATCCAGAGGCCTGCCTGCGGCAAAGGCCTACTCAACGATCGCCCCGTCAGCTCCACATGCATTACACATGCCGTCGCATATCTACACTCGACTCGGCTTATGGCAAGACTCCATAGGTAGTAATTTGGCGGCAAGGGACGCAGCACAGCGGCAGGGCGACACAGGAGAAGAACTGCATGCAATGGATTACCTGGTGTACGCCTACTTGCAAAGCGGACGCGATACAGAGGCGTTTGAGGTCGTTCAGCAACTCAGGAACATGCCGCAACTGAACACGGGAAACTTCAAGATCGGATACGCCGCTACAGTGATTCCGATTCGCTATGCGGTTGAGCGCCACCAATGGGCTGACGCTGCTAGCATCCTTCCTCCAGCCGCAGCCCCGCCTCATGTTGTCGCAATTGCAGTCTGGGCCCGTGGAGTTGGACTCGCTCGCAGTGGACACCCCACCGAGGCGCGCGCCGAGATTGATAAGTTAGCGCAGATTGAACAGCAGCTGCGCACCTCAGTCAACGAGTATTGGGCTACGCAGACATCGATTCTAAAGCGCGAAGTCATGGCGTGGTCAGCCCAAGCGGACAGCAAACCGGAAGAAGCCGTGGCCTTGATGCGCAGGGCAGCCGATGAGGAGGACGCGATCGAGAAACTTCCGGTGACGCCGGGACCGATTGTTCCCGCCCGCGAACAGCTTGGTGACTTACTGCTGGAACAGAACCACGCGGGTCTAGCGCTCAAAGAATTTCAGACGGCGCTCGTCAATGCACCCGGGCGCCGGGGAGCCTTGCAGGGCGCCGCACGGGCCGCGGAACTGTCTCACCAGAAATAGACTTCACGTCCTCGCTGGATTGTGAGTGCTGCGAGCCCAGCGGTTTCCCTTGCGGCTCTTCCCGCTCTGGCGACAGCCCGTGACCCAGAAAAAATCCCTGCCTTGAGCCTAAGCCCGATCGGGCAGGTTGACCCCATAAGAATCCAGAACATCGTGCAGCGTAACCACGCCTTCCAACTTGTGTACGTCAGCACGGCTTACCACCGGCAGAATGTCGATGTGGTTTGCGCCCATGCGCTCCAGTGCCAAATCGAGCCCCTGGTCGGCGTGGACGTGCGGAAAAACAGGCCCAGCCACAAGTTCCTCCAGGTGCTTGGCGGCGCCTTCCGCGCGCTCTCGTTCGAGCGTCGGGCGATTGACAACGCCAACCACTCCTCGCCGATCTGTCACCAGCCACGTGCGGGACTCACTCGGCCCGATCTTTTGCAGAGCTTCCTCGATCGTCATTTCGGCAGGCAGAGACTCGGGCGCAGCGCGCATGATGCGGGTTATCTGGCGCTCATCACGCCGGTGGCGCGACTCCGCCGTCGGCAGGTGTATGCCATCCTGCACCGCCAGGGCTTCGTAAATGGGCTCGCGCTGTAATCGGGACGAGATGAAAAGGCTCACCAGGTTCGCAATCATCAGCGGGACGATGACCGCGTAGTCCTGCGTCATCTCGAAGATCATCACCACCGAGGTCATAGGAGCGCGCACGATGCCCGCGAAGACCGCGCCCATTCCCACCAGTGCGTAAGCGCCCGGCGTGGCTGTTTGGGCGGGCAGCAAATGATGCGCCACGGTGCCCACTGCACCGCCCAACATAGCGCCGATGAACAGGGCAGGGCCGAAAATGCCGCCCGCATTGCCCGAAGCATAGCTTGTGGTCACGGCTATGAGCTTCAGGACCACCAGCAGGACCATCAGGTTGAGCGCCATCCGACCATTCAGCACATCGCCGACATAGCCATAACCCACGCCCAGCACCTGCGGTACAAACCATCCCATCAAACCGACGACCAGACCACCAGCCACGGGTTGGAACCAGACCGTCTTTTGCGGGAAGCGCAGGAAGCGCTGACGCATGTCGAGCAGGAGTTTGGTGAAGGTGACGGACACCAGGCCACCGGCCACGCCCAGCACCGCATAGACTCCGAACTCCAGCGGATTCACTAATTGGTATTGCGGGACTTGGAACAGAGGATGATTCCCGAGCAAAAGGCGGAGCACCAGCCAGGAGGTAGCGGAGGCCAACACCACCGAGCCCAGCACCGGTGCGTGGAGGTCGCCCATAATCTCCTCCAGCGCAAACAGTACCGCTGCAAGAGGAGTATTAAACGCGGCCGCGATTGCTGCCGCCGCACCGACCGGCAACAATGCTTTCACTTTTTCGGGCCGCAATCCCAGGGAGCGCCCCAGCACAGAGGCAATGCCTGCGCCCACTTGCACCGAAGGCCCTTCGCGGCCCAGCGGGATTCCGCTGGCCAGCGTTGCCGACGTGCAGAAGAACTTTCCCAGAACAGTGCGCAGAGTGATGCGGCCTTCGCGGGCGAACAGCGCAGCCTTGGTTTGCGGCACTCCGCTGCCGCGAGCATTGGGAAAATAGCGATACAGCAAGTAGCCGATGGCCAGTGAGCCTCCCACGGGGAGCAGCAAACGCCGCCACGGAGAACCGCCCGCCGGGTACAGCCGCAGTCCCTCGCGCTCAGTCAGCAGAATGAAAGCGACGACCGTCAGGCCGGTCAACGCGCCAATCACCAGCGCCAGCACCAGAAATACCTGGTCCTCACGCTGTTGCAACTTAGCCAGGAAGTACGACTGCGGGGTTCTCCACCAACTTCCGCTCGTCGTCTGGTCGCTATCACTCATCTGTGGCGAATGTCCCAGAAGAGCATACCTCACTGGACTGCCATTGGATGGCGGAGGCGAGGGTGGCAGGCGGATAGAGCACGAGCCTGATACCAACAAGGGTCCGCATTGAACATGATTGTCGGCGCTCAATGAGCGTCGCCTACAGCAAAGTTAGATATCGCTAATCGCGCTCTGCTGGTCGAGAATAAGGGCATCATGGCGTTGGTCGTCTTTCTGAGGGGAGTCAATGTCGGGGGCCATAGAACATTTCGGCCCAGCCTCGTGGCAAATGAACTGAAGGACCTCGACATTGTGAACGTTGGCGCCGCCGGAACTTTCGTAGTGTGGAAGCAGGTCAGCCAAGCCAAACTGCGTATGGAGATACTTCGGCAGTTGCCCTTCAAAGCCGACGTGGTGATCTGCAAGGGTGACGATGTGCTCGATCTGGCGTCCGGGAACCCGTTTGCGGGTCAGCCCACGGGACCCAAGATCGTTCGGTTTGTGAGCATTTTGGCGAAACGCGGGCAGCCCTTGCTTTCGACACCCCTCAGTCTTCCTTCCGGCGGCGAATGGTCCTTGAAGATCCTTGCCACGAAAAACCGGTTCATCTTTGGTCTGTACCGGCGCGAAATGAGAGCGATCCGCTACCTTGGCCAGCTCGACAAGATCTTCGGGGCCCGAGCAACGACACGTAATTGGAACACCATCACCGCAATTGCCGGAATCCTGCAGAACCCAGAATGGTGATTCCTCAACGGCCTTCTATTACTACTGTGTTATAAGAAGCCTCGGAGGCAGCAGGGACACCTGGGCAGAGAGCGGGCGAGGTGGGTGGCGATGTGCCGGCGCAGGGTGGCGATCGAGGATGGATTATGCCGTTCGGTCCGCACCGGCAGCGCCGCGAGGCGTGTAGCTGGGTTGCCTACGGGGTAGGCGAAGCCGGAGGTCGACTGCCCGCAGTGGCGGCGAACCTGGGGCAGGGGGAAAAAGGCACCGCTCCAGCACCAGAAACCCATAGGCGGCAATGCAAAGCGTGGCGTGATGATGAAATCCGCGCCAGTTGCGGCCTTCATAATGTCCCAGCCCGAGTTCCTGCTTCAGTTCCTCGTAGTCGCGCTCGATGCGCCAGCGCAGTTTGGCGGTGGCCACCAAATGGCGCAGACGGATGGCTTCCGGCAGGTTCGACAGCCAGTATTTCGTCGGCTCCTTCTCGGTCTTGGGCCACTCGATCAGCAGCCATTGCTGAGGATGCGGCTCACTGCGCCAGTAGTCTCGATGCGCCACGCGCACGCGCAGCCGAGCAAAACGCGAGTGCATGGTGCCGCGTGTGCCTTCGCGCCAGCTTACTCGCCGGAGATCGCTGGCGCTCAGACACAAAGCCAGCTCTTTCACCGAAAGCGGCTGATGTTGTTCATCCCTCCGCAGCAGCCTGGCAGGACGCCCCATCCTGCTTCTGGCCTGGGGCGGAAGCGGCGCGATGCCCGGCGGCCAGACCGAGGTCGAAGACTGGACCCCCACGACATATTCGAATCCTAGCGCTTCCAGCCCCTGGCGGAAGCCATTATCGTTGCCATAGGCAGCATCGGCCAGCACTACACCACGCGGCACATCCTCGTTCACCAGCGAACGGATCTGGGTCAGTGCAATCTCAGGCTTGGTCTGGAACCGGACTTCTTCAGGCACGCCTGCTTTCCTGCGTCGTTCCGCATCGTTGGCCCAGATTTCGGGCAGATACAACTGGTAAATCGCAGGAAGACTGGTCTGCGCGGTGGCCAGAGACACGCTGACCGCTATCCGGCAGTTCTCCTGCTTACCCAACTGCCCACAGTACTGCCGCGTGACTCCCACCGAATGGCTGCCCTTCTTAGGAAAACCCGTGTCATCCACGATCCAAGCCGCCAGCCCATGCCGCCGCGGCATCGCGGGCAGCACCTGGCGGCGCACTTCCTGTAGCAGCGCGGCATCGCTCCAAGCCGCATCGGCCACGATGTGATGCAGCGACTGGTGCATCTGGCGCACGTTGCCGGGAGCCAAACGCGCAGCCATGGGCTCGACGCTCTTCCGCTCGATCGGCAGCAATAGGCCTTTCGTGTAGTTCTCGATGGGAATAATGCGATCGGCGTGCCCGGCAGCCCGAGTCAGATTCTCCAGATAGACCTGCAGGCGCCCCGACTGGCGGGAGAAATCCGGTTGGCGACTGTTCATCACCCTCAACGTACTACCCCGTATTCATCAGCGCCAGGAAAATCAGGATAAGGTACCTAGTTTATAACACAGTAGTACTATTTCGCCTCAGGATTATGAAATCACATAATGCAAGATTGGGAGATAAACTTGAATAGTTGACGATATCTCGCCATAACGCTCATTGACCGGTGCGAATGGTCTGCAACATCCGTTCCTATCTGAAGCCGTCTCGCAGAGGCATGGTCCCTGATGCCTTCATTCAAGGCAAACCGACTCAGAGGTCGAATCAAGGCTGGACGCCTGCATAAGCCGGAATCGCCTCCCGCGCGACGTTCTTGTAAACGATGCCGCCCTTCATTACGAAGACGACGCGGCGAACGGCCGTGATGTCTTTCAATGGGTCCCCATCGAGCGCGATGATGTCGGCTTGCAGGCCGGGCGCGATGGAGCCGATCTGATCCGCCATGCCAAGCGCTTCCGCGCCCAGGGAGTTGGCGGAGATCATCGCCGCCATTGGCTCGACACCGCCGTCACGCACACGGTCAATGAATTCCTCGGCGTTGCGCCCATGCGAGCCGGCCAAGGCATCGGTGCCGAAAACAATCTTCAGTCCGGGAGTTTTCACTGCGCGTTGCACCAGCTCGTGGTTCATCGAAAGGATTTTCTCCATCGCAGCGAATCCTTCCTCTGTATAGCCGGGAGTGCCGAGAAATTTTTCCTTGTTCAGCAGGTAGTTCTCAATGACCAGTCCGGCCTGGGGATCCAAGTACGTGCCTTTTTCCGCCATCAATTTCAAGTCGTCGTCCGTGGCCAGCGTGCCGTGCTCGACCTCGGTGCATCCGGCGAGAGTTGCGGCGCGGACGGCATCTTTGTAGGCGTGGACCAGCGTGCGCAGCCCCTGCTTCTTGGCTTCGTCACAGGCGGCGTTCAGTTGCTCTTGCGAAAGAGTCAGTCCACCGCCTTGGCGGATGGATTGTGATGCGAATATCTTGATCAGGTCCGCGCCAGCTTCCTTCTGCTTCCGCACAAACGCCCGGATTTCCTCCGGCGTGCCGGCCTTCTCGCCCTGCTGGGTAAGCGGCTCGACCGCGGTAAGGATACGCGGACCAGGAAGCACTCCTTTCGCGATGGCATCGCGAAGTGGAATGTCGTTCGGCGAGCCCACGCTTTGCACAGTCGTAAAGCCTGCCATGAGGGTTACCCAGGCATTCGACGCAGCTCGATAGGTGTCATCCGGAGTGGTCCCACCCATCCCCGCATTTTTCCCGTCCTTGCCGAAACTCCACGTGATGTGCACGTGGGCGTCAATCCAGCCAGGCAACACAGTCAGTCCGCGCAGGTCATAGTCCACCGGGCTGGCCTTCGGGTCCATCGCAATTATCTTCGAGCCCTCAACCACAATGCGCGTGTCGTGCAGCACCTGGCCCTTGCCATCGAGCACCGCGCTCGCGGCAATGACGATGCGTTTCTGCGCAGAGGTCTGTGCGAACGTTGGTTTTGCCATGGCGCAGGCGCTAAGGATGCTCAAGAGACATGCAATAAACTTCGTGGATGGCATGGTGGCTCCGTTGGAGGAAGCTTCTCAATGTCTGATGTGTTTCGTGATCCGCTCGGTGAGCCGCAGTACTCTTTGAACGTCTCCGAATGTGGTCGACGGATCATTGTTGTAACTCATCAGAAACTAGCCATAGTCGGGGTCATGGGGAGCGATCTCCTCGATAGCTGAGGGGGCGTCTTCCATCACCGTGCGTAGCCCGCACCTACGGCAGATAGTGCTTGTCGGTGATGGCTACGCTGGCGTGCCCGAGCATCATGGAGACGTCCTTAATGTCCACGCCTATCAGCAAACACTCGAGGGCGAAAGTATCGCGCAAACCAGTGTGGGTGTCCGTCTGCTACGCCGCTCTCCGGAATATCGTTTTTGGGGTGCTCCACCAGCGCTTGCCGGGGCGCATGGTGCGGAAGGGGGGACTTGAACCCCCATGCCTTTCGGCGCCACCCCCTCAAGATGGTGTGTCTGCCAATTTCACCACTTCCGCACACCGACCGGATGCGGTGAGCATCACGGCGTCCAAGCAGAAACGTAGAGGCAATTAAGTATAACAAAACATGCGCCGGGATGAACCAGTGCTGAAGTTCCCCTTACGATTTCGTGCGATCCCGATACAATGCACTTTACGAACTGCCAGGTTTTTCGGAAAACAGTGAGCCATGATCATCACACGTTCACCATTACGGGTTTCGTTGGGCGGAGGAGGTACGGACCTGCCTTCCTACTCCTGCGAACACGGAGGCTTCTTAATCGCCGGAGCCATCGATAAGTACGTTTACATCAATGTTCACCCTCGTTTTGTCGATGGTTTTCTGCTCAAGTATTCCCACCTCGAAGAAGTTTCCTCCATCGAGGAAATCCAGCATCCCATAATCCGCGAAGCCCTGCGGGAGGTGGGCATACAAGCGCGAAATCTCGAAATTACCAGCATGGCAGACATCCCGGCGGGGACGGGCCTCGGTTCCTCCGGCAGCTTCACCACGGCACTCTTGAAAGCACTGCACGCTTACAAGAAGAACCTGATCCATCCCGATCAACTTGCGGAGCAAGCCTGTCGTGTCGAGATCGACATTCTGCGGGAGCCGATCGGCAAGCAGGACCAATACATTGCGGCTTACGGCGGCATCACCTGTTTCGAATTCAGCAAAGACGGCAAGGTGAAGGCGTGGCCTCTTACCATTTCGGAAGAGACCTTGTTCAACCTCGAGGACAACCTGCTGTTGTTCTTTACCGGTTACTCGCGTTCAGCCTCCGCGATCTTGAAAGAGCAGGATGACAAGAGCAAAGTGGCCGACGCGGAAATGACCGACAACCTTCACTTCATAAAGGAATTGGCCCTGCGCAGCAAGCGGGCCCTGGAAAATGGTGAGTTGGCAGAATTCGGGCGGCTGATGAACGCCCACTGGGAGCGCAAGAAGGAGCGCAGCGCGGGCATGAGCAGTGTTCAGATCAACCAATGGTACGATTGCGCCATGGCGAACGGTGCCCTTGGCGGCAAGCTGATTGGCGCCGGGGGAGGGGGATTTTTGATGTTTTATGCCGGAGATAAGGCACGCCTGCGCCATGCCATGCGCGAGCAGGGACTCAAGGAAGTCAGGTTCCGATTCGATTTTGAAGGCACCTGCGTCATCTCGCACGAATAGGCAACCCATGAGCCAATCCGTGGAACTCATGCCCGCCGTCATTCTGGCGGGAGGCTTGGCGACGCGTCTGCGTCCGCTGACCGAACGCATTCCCAAGGCTTTGATCGAAGTTGCCGGCCATCCATTCCTATGGCACCAACTCCAACTCCTCAAGCGCAGCGGCATCCGGCGGGTGGTGCTTCTGGTCGGTCACCTGGGCGAGAGCATTCAGCAGCGCTTTCAAGACGGTGCGGAGTTGGGAATAAGAATCGATTACTCCTTCGATGGCCCCGCTCTGCTGGGAACTGCCGGGGCAATTCGCCAGGCTTTGCCGCTGTTGCCGGAGCGGTTCTTCGTGCTCTACGGCGATTCCTATCTCCCCTGCGATTACGCGGCCGTGGAGAAGGCATTCCACAACCGCGGCCTTCCTGGGCTCATGACTGTGTATCGCAACGAGGGTCTGTACGATACCAGCAACGTTGAATACGACGGCGACCGGATTCTGCAATACGACAAGCGCAATCGCACCCATGCCATGCACCACATCGACTATGGTCTGGGCGCCTTTCACCGCAGCGTATTCCAGGCGCTTCCTGCGGGTCAGGCACGCGACCTCGCCACCCTTTACCAGGACTTGCTTCAAGCCGGGAATTTGGCAGCTTTCGAAGTGCATCAGCGGTTTTATGAGATCGGTTCTCCCCAAGGATTGCGGGACACTGAGGAGTTTCTAAAGGCAGCAAGTGCACTGGATCGAGCACCTTCTTAGTGCTGTCTGCTGTCATAATGACCTGCGCAGTTATGTTAAGCTCAAAGACTGTACATGATGTCGAAGATAGATAACACCTCGGTGTTTTCGGTCTCCTTTCTTGCTGAGGTGGAAGAAATTGCACGGCGCCTGGATACCGCAGCCATCGAAAAGGTGGTCGCTTCTCTGGTTGGAGTTCGCGACCGTTCCGGCCGCTTGTTCATTCTGGGCGTCGGTGGCAGTGCCGCCAACGCTTCCCATGCGGTAAATGACTTCCGCAAACTTGTTGGAATTGAGACCTACGCGCCGACCGACAATGTGTCGGAACTAACGGCTCGCGTCAACGACGAAGGCTGGCCGACCGTCTTCGCGGCGTGGCTGCGCACCAGCCATCTTAGGTCGCAAGATGCCGTCCTGGTCTTCTCGGTGGGCGGCGGCAGCGTCGAGCGAAACGTAAGCCCCAATATCGTTGCGGCGCTCGACTACGCCCGGTCCGTGGGCGCAACCATTCTCGGAATCGTCGGCCGGGATGGTGGCTATACGGCACGCGTGGCCGATGCCTGCGTGATTATCCCGACGATCCACCCGGATCGCACCACGCCGCATGCTGAGGCTTTTCAAGCGATCGTCTGGCACCTGCTGGTCTCGCATCCCGCGCTGCAACAGAACGCCACGAAGTGGGAATCTCTAGTGTCCCGACCACTGCGCCGCGCTGTTTTTCTGGATCGTGACGGCGTGTTGAACGAGGCCCTGGTCCGAGATGGCAAGCCCTTCGGTCCTACGCAACTCGCGGAGCTGCGGATACCTCCGGGAACCGCCGAGGCACTGGCCCGACTCAAGGAACGTGATTTCCTTCTGCTCGTAGTTAGCAATCAGCCCGACGTCGCTCGTGGAGTTCAGAAG
>CAWCSJ010000022.1:0-372257 GCA_963798185.1 uncultured Acidobacteriaceae bacterium | reverse complement strand
GTGATTTTGGGAGATAGCGTAGGAACTGCACTCCCGATGTGGATTGACCGCATTGGGACATCGCGGTCTCCAGAGACTTCGGCTTGACGCGCGTCGAAGAATCGGCCAGCCTACGTATCGAGGGTACAGACCATGCAAGCTGCGGATGCTGTTATTGTGACGGCAGCGGAAGGAGGAGGACGAGGCTGTTCGAGCGGTACGCGATGGAGCGCTGACCGAGTGGACGAACAAATCGAGGCCCAGGTGCCTTTTCAGTCCGGAGTTGCGTGTTTAGCAGCTCGTCCGGCCAACATTCGCTGAACGTTGTGTTAGCTCGCGCGCACGAGCAGCGTGCGGAGGCGGCCGCCACGATGGCGACTGCGCTCTTAGATCAGTACCGTCCCCGCTGCCTTGGCGATGTGCGGAGTGTTCGCCGGCCGGCCCGGGTGGACCGAACTCGGAGACGTCATCATCGCGGACCGCGTTTACCGGTACGATGCGGGCACACGGGTCGGTGGGCGGTTGGCACGCCACGACATGGCGACTTACAACCTGAACGCCGCGTGGAAACAGGCGGCAGAGAGCTTCACGGTTCCAGCCTCGGCGCCGTGGCTGTCAGAGCGACCCTACACGCTCACGGCGCAGTCACGATGGCTACTGGCGACATTACGCGGCGGACGCGATCCCGTGACATCCCCGGAGCGCGCCGCGCGTTGTCACGACTGGCCGGAGGTGCTCGGAGATCTGTGGAAGCGTGGCGCCTTGAACAAGAACACGCTCGATCTGACCGCCGATGGCAAAGCGGAGATCGACCATGTGCCTGCTTTCTGCATCACGGTACGTTGCCAAACCGGCCGCCCCTCAAGGTTCACGTCGGTCCGCTCGGGACGGGAAACAACCTCGTGATCGATGACGCGATTTGGGACGATCTCGAGGTCCAGCAAAGTCACATCAGAGGCCTGGATATGGAAGCTTCGGCCATTGGTGTCGTCGGCCACGTGTGGAGAGTGCCGGAGGCCATTGTGGTGAAAGGCGTCATGGATTTCGCCGAGCGGGAGCGCGCCCGATACTTCCGTCCGTTTGCTGCGCGTGCGGCAGCCGGGGTGTTTCTCGCCTTTCTACGTGACAAGCTCGCCGCTCAGTTCGATCACCACGCAACGGCGCTCGTTCTGTCCGTTTCCCGCGACGCGAGCGAATTGCGATTGTGGGCCTCCAACGTTGGTACCCACGTGATTCGTGACGTCGAGGTGAATGCGATACCTAACACGAGAGGATTTGGTCCAAGCGCACCCACGGTCCGCTGCCGTGGCTCGAGCAATCTTGGTCGGAATCATCGAAGTTGGTTTACCCGATCCCGGGTGGGTGGTTCCATGCGACGTTTCCGCAGCTGAACCCCGGTCGGGGCTACATGATAGCCAGGGGCTTTCTCAATTCTGATGACTACACGGTGATGGATTTTGATGTGTTCTGGAACGATCACGAAGGCAGGCAGCGAAAGAGCCACGGCATTGTAGACGTCCGCAGCGCCGGCAACGTGACTCTGAAGCCCCGCTCCGGCCCGGCTGGCGCAGTCGGCTAGCTCTGTAAATTTCACGATGGTGACTTCTATCGCGATGTGACTTCGGACCGCCGAAGAAGTTGCACCTCACTGGCATTTAGCACGACGGGAATCTTCCTGCGTTTGGCGCTCTGCCTTCGCCCAGGGGATGGGATTGCCGGAGCAGACTTGATGGCGATAATGGTTCACCAACTCAGAGACGGTGACAGGTTGAAGGCTATGGTGGGATCATTCGCGTTGATTTCGCAGCGTAGTGCGGCAATCGCCAGCAGCGCCGACGACCTGTCGAGGAACTAGGTAATTGGACCGATCACCATTCGGCGATGTTTCCGCCTGCCATCAGGCCCTGCCTCTCGCCACCTAAAACCCCAAACATCGGCACCGTTCGAACGTGTGGACCGCGTGATACTTCCGTTTTGCATAGCATCTCCTTTTCTGCTTTTGGTTTGGTCAACCAAAAACATCTTGGTCGGAGTGCCATTGCGGCAAATCGAGGAGAGCCGAAGATGCCGGCTGAAGAGACGACCGGGGCATACGTGCGCTGGCAGACTTCGCATGCTGTTAAACTCAGCCGCTCGCGATGGCCCTTTCCCCGTGGCCAAAAGTAGGCACAGGCGGGTAGTTCATGTGAGGACAACGGTGGCCCATCGGTTGATCCGACAGGCTACCGCTTTGCTACGGCGATATCCCGGCGTTGGTTGCCACCCAAACTGCTTGACCAGCCAATCGGGGTGAACGGTCATTGCAAGGCATGCCGACGTCTCAATCGGTTTGCGCCGCTGACACAACAGGACTATGCGCTGAAGATCGCGCTTTTGTATGCTCGAATATGGCCTTCGCCGGGGAATACACTCCCGTGCTCGCGAAGCATTCCAAGAACTTCTCGCTCGAAGACAGCCTAGCCATCGGCGTCGACCGGATGCAGAGGAACTTTGGGCCGCTGAAGCAGCAAGTCGAAGAATGGCAGGCGCTGCAGCTGTCAACGGCTTCGGCAAAGCTGCTGATCTACCAGGCGTTCATCGAGGACGAATTGGGGTTTCCCAAGCACCTGGCGCGGCGTGTACACGAGCTGTACTTTCAGCCCGTGCATGAGGAGTTCCAGGCGCGGACCATGTGGAGCCTCTCGAACGCATTCACCAGCGCGTTTAAGGAGCTGGAGCCAATTCCTCAGTACAAGGCAACGGCGAAGCTGGCGGGGTTCCTGCAATCTGTCCGACCTTCGTAGTGCCCATCAGGAAACATCGGCATATGGTCTTGAAGTCACGCCGCCCGTCTCAGCTTGTTGGCGAAGATGGGAAGGCCGAAGGACTGTACGCCGATTGGCGTTGAAATGTGGCCCGCTCAAACTCCATCTGATGTTGGCCCACCATAATGCCGATATTTCGGCTGACCAAGAACGTTCAGTCTTATTCGCTGGCCAGCAGTTCATCGATGTCGTACTGCTGCTCGTAGGCTTGCTCGGCCAAGGGGAAGTTATCAGCTCCAGACCATGCGACACGCGCCCCGTCTGCTGCTGCACGGATTCGATCGAAGCCAAATGTGTTCTTGTATTCGAACAAGTTGAGAACCTGTCCGGTCACATCAACAACGAGAACGTGGAGGTGGGTCTGATCGGCCACTCGGCGAAGCACTTCTGATGTCTTGGAATACAACGGGTTCATCACCTGTTCGTAAACCGCCACTGGGCGTCCATTGACAACGGGCGGTATCCACCAGATCAGGAACAGAACCGGACCGTATGCCGTCGCTGCAATACCCGCCTTCAGATTGAGCTTCACGCTCACTTTCGCGAGCAGTTCGGCCGGTTTCGGATCAATCAATAGAGCGACGGCCTCGGGTCCGATGCGCTCGTCGAGTGTTACCTCCTCGAAAAGAACGCCCGAAGCTGGCGGCAGGCCGCTGAAGACGATGCCACTCCAGTCCCGGCACTCCGGCGCAAGCTGATTATTGAGCGGCATTTCACCCTCCCGTGGGGCGTTACAAGGACCGTTGCACGCTGACCCCATTATGCCCGAGGAAAACGGCATCGGCTTGCCGAATCCTGGATGGCGGTCCTGAACAACGCGGCCGCTTTTGCTACCACCATTCCGGCTACATGAGCGGCAATCAACACAATTCATACTGGAGCATTCCCATGAAACTCCGTCGGAATGAATACTGCCCAATCCACAGATCACTCTTCTGGGAACCGCGTTCACCTTCGCCGGATTCCCCAGTTTGGCAACGAATTGACAATGGGCTTTGGTTTCGAGGTGTTTCCGGCCGATTTCATATGGCAGGAATTGGCTGACGACGAACTCCCGGCGATGCTTGAGAGACATATGCCCTTGGATTCTTGATTTGCCGGATGGCCCCTCGATAGAGCGGCTACGCCGCTTCCCTTGGGGAAATGGACTAATGGACTTTTGGGTATTTCGGGATTGACTTTTGAATTACAGGTGCTGTGGTGCTGTCCGAAACCTCTCCTCCGCCCGGTGCTGCCTGCGTTGAAAATAGACCACTTCATCGTTCCCAAGCCGCGGTCTGAGGCTGTGCCGTAATGTATGGGTTCGGGAACACTACGGACGTGTTGACCTTACAATTAGCCCTGGTGGAACCATGACAGGGCGGTAGGCTTTTATTTCCTCTTCAATCATCTTGAGTTTCCGCGTTTCGACTTCAACTTTCCCGTAGTCGTCGCGCTCGCAAATCGATACGCTAACATCCTTTACTCGCGGCTCAGCTACAGCCGGATCGAGTTTCGCGATCTGCATTCGCTTGTCATCCCAGAGAAGATCAAATCCCCGCTCGATCAGCAACACCACCTGATCGGTTACCAAGTACCGGGCATGCTGAAGCTTTTCCTTCAGTTTCTAACCGTATGTCGAAAGCGATCTCTAGCCCAGTCGAGTGCTGAAGGTCACATCCCATTTTTCCCAAAATCCGCTACGACCTTCTGAAGCGCCCGCATGTCTAGGGGGCCTCTATCGACTCCCGTAAGGATCTCAAGTCGTTGAGGGCAGTCATGTGCCGATGAATTAATTACTCGCAAATCCAAGTCAAAGTTCGTCTATAATTGTGCCAATCCGTCCTCCTCGCCTTCGGGAGTTACTAGAGAACGCCCTACCCACCGGTCAACAATTCGAATGAATGACGCGTGTCGGAAAACCGGAACGAGTATGCGCTCCGCAAACTCGGATGAGCTGAGCTCTCCGTCTGCGATGATGATTGGTCCCTTCGACCGCTGCTTGAAAGTGGAAGTTGAATATTCTCCTATCACGACGATCGAAGAACAGCCCTCACTGCGCAGCCGCGTTGCGCAGGGTTCGACGCTCAGTGTCGCTCTGGGAACGCAAAAACTCGGAAGCTCAGCAACATGCTCCAGACACGTACTGGCGGAGCACTCCGCGAACGGCGGGCATGTAAAGGCTTTATTAGTCTCGGTGTCTTTGACACGATGAACAAATCGATTCTGCTGTTTGAGGCGACGAAGAACCTCCTCGCCGGTTTTGCGGTACTCGGTTGGCCATCTTGAAATAGAATTCAACAGAGCTTCCGGCGTACACGACCTGTTGCAGCTAACGAGCCGACGGTCTCGCACCAAATCCTGTAACGCCATCAAGACAGCATTCGAGCGCAGGCGTTGTCTGGCCCAGCTCCAATTGGCCATTCGGCGGCACAGGGTAGAACGATACTTGAGTGCAGCATGCTACGAGAAGACCTCCTTGTAGGTCTCCTCGAAGAAACCTCCGGGCCAGGCATAGGAAGTTCCCCTTTGAATCAAGTCTCAGACGGAGACATTGCGACCCATCCTGATCGTGGTCGATGAAGTAAACTGCAACATCGCTGCTGTCCAGTCTTCCCTCACGTATCCTTCTCTGCATTCGCAACATTAGATGTTCGCTGTGCGTCTCAATAAGGAACCTATTCCGTAAGGTTGTCTCGAGGAGGTGATGAACGCGTCAGCTAGCTCGGCCTGCAATCGTGGGTGAAGGTGCGATTCGGGCTGCTCGATCACCACCGTGTTGTTTCGGGACAGAAGAGTCTGTACCAGCACGGGTAAATCTGACTAACTCCAAATCCCACATCCGCGAAGTTAGTCGTAACGCCAGAGATACTATCCACGAGTTCCAATACAAAAACGGTCTCAGCTAGCGGCGAAACTTTGATCGTGTACCCCAGTCCAAAAGACTTAGCAACGTTGTTAAAGTCAGACAAGAATCGGCTGTTTCTAAACAATATCTCTGGGGCTAGCTCGCCCGTCTTGCCTACCTCGGTCGCTTCCAAGGAATTCGGCAACATCGAGCCGTTCAGGCAATTTGCGAAGAGGCCCGACATATGCAAGTTGGTCAAGAAACTGGCCAACCTCTCTGCACAGCTTTACAGTCAACTAGTGCATTGAGAGATACCAAAAGATGTTTGCCTTTCGGGAAGGGTTCGCCTTCGAGTTCGCCTTCCTGATCATTGGCTGTCACAACTTGGGTCGGAAGGAAATTCTGGCAGACCAACCGCTGCGTCGCACTCATTCGCACAAAGTTACTTACCGGATCAAAGGCTTCAGATTTCAACTGTTGTTGCAAGTCATCGAGGGCGAACGGTAATTGGCTCGACACCGCAACTTTCGCAAAGCCCGGTATCACACGCCGAAGGAAGTTCGTGGTCCGCCGATCAATGTTCCACCTGGATTCCGCTCGCCGGGAATCGTGCAGACGCTCTGCTTCGACGTGAATCCGTTCGAGTTCCCGCCGAATCTTCGCTCTCATCTCTTCAAAGTGGTGGCGTTGTTTTCAGTCTCTTTGAGCAACATTTGCCATTCGGTCTCAGTCTCTTTGAGCAGCTGTTGCCATTCCGCAGACTTTTCCGGCGATTGTTGCATCTCCTTTGCAACTTCCTCTTGTTGGGCAGCAAAGCGTTCGCGCTGCTCTTGAAGGCGCTGTTCAAGAATCTCCAGCTCCTGGTGCAACTCGCGTTCGCGAACGTAGAGTTTCTGGCGTTCATTCTCCAGTCGCACTGCCATGTCCTGTTCCTTCGCCGTGCGCGACTGAAATTCGCGTAAGCTCTGGCGGGAATCGTGCAGACGCTCTGCTTCGACGTGAATCCGTTCGAGTTCCCGCCGAATCTTCGCTCTCATCTGTTCAAAGTGTTGGCGTTCCCGCTCACTCTCTTTGAGCAACGTCTGCCATTCCGCAGACTTTTCCGGCGATTGTTGCATCTCCTTTGCGACTTCCTCCTGTTCGGCAGCGAGGCGTCCGCGCTGCTCTTGAAGGCGCTGTTCAAGAATCTCCAGCTCCTGGTGCAACTCGCGTTCGCGAACGTAGAGTTTCTGGCGTTCATTCTCCAGTCGCACTGCCATGTCCTGTTCCTTAGTCGTGCGCGACTGAAGTTCGCGTAAGCCCTGGCGGATTCGCTTGTGGTGGGAATCTGTAATAGCTCGCCACACAGGCTTATCGAATCTCGCATCAGATAGGCGCAATGTAGGAAGCTCTGTATCGGAATCGGTCCAAACAAAGTCGTCGGCCGTATAAATGAGGTGTCGGTGAATTCTCCCGTCGAGGCACATTTCTATTGCAGACAGGACAGTTCGTCCGCGGTGGGGGTCGTGAGAAAACCTGAACCGGACGCTGATTCTGGCGGCCGGCGTGAAGGGCGTAGATCCGACGTCAGATCCCAGATCATATTTCCGGCACCACTCTTCAATATCTGGCCAGGAAAGTCGATCCTGACTGAGAACTCGCTAGTCTCTTCGTGGCGATGGACGAGGTCGCGAAACGATCCTCCATTGGTCAACGTACCTTTCATGAGGAGTGCGGTACGCTGGTCTCTCGATTCGTTGATCGTCTGCTTCAGAAGGAGAGCTGGTTGCAGCAGCGACGACTTTCCCGAAGAGTTCGCTCCATAAATGAGCGTTAGCGGTTTCAATTCCACCGCGGCAGAGGCACCAAATCCCTTGAAGTGTTGGATCTCATAGGACACTGCTTCTGACTGCGTTTGCTTCATAACTCGTGCCTCACATTGAAATAACGCGATGGTACTGCGCCTGTAATAAGGCTTCAACCTGATCCGGCAAACAAGCCAGGGGCTCTCAGCCGCGTTCAAATAGCTATCTGAAAGATATCCACGTTCGTTTCCAGGCACCGTCGGAGATTGAGATCATTGGCCCCGATTTCAAACCAGCTCTCTGGCTTCTGATAGACGTCCAGTCCCCGTCCGATCTTGATCACCCAGCCATTGTCCGGTTTGATAGCACGGTCATGAAGGTGGAGGTCGAACTTGACCTTGAGTTCGATGTCCATATCCTTCAGACTCTACGTCAGATCCGCGAGCCTCTTGCCAGTCTCTGCCTGTTGCGCGGAATCGTCATAGCCAGTAATTAGCTCGACGTGCCGCACGGTTCCCTGACATACTAGCAGTTCGCAGAAGCGTACGAAGTTGGCGACTTGGTGTTGCATGCGAATGTACGGATCCTCGACGATCACCGTTTTCGCGCCGGCCAGGTAGTCGCCAAAAAATGCTCTCGTAGCTATAGCCGGTGTCGTTATACCGGATGGTGAAATGCTTCTGCGCCAGTGATGGTGCACCTGGTGTCTTTAAGCTGACTTGCAGATCGGGCTCTTCGGTACCGCATGGCGATTTGCAGGCGGACTCCAATTCAAAATTCGCAGGCAACTGTTCAAATTTAAAGTCGATTGTGAGCGCATCGATGTTCTGCGAGGACACTAGTTCGACCAGTCCTCGGTTCAGTCCTGATTCGAAACTTGCCAGTGAACCCTGTGAATAACTGATCGCCGGAGCGAGTACTTTCAGGCTGATCCGATTCGCGCAGAGCAGTATGTCAAGGGCGGAGTTAAACCAGACCACCGGGGCGGAGTAAAAGTAGACCAGTACAGTATGTAGAAGAGCGGGGATTGTCGGGGAGGAGGGCGTCTGGAGCGAAGGCCTGCGCCGCCTGGAAGGCGGCGCGTTTAGGCCGGAGCGGAAGACGTCCTCCTCCCCGAGGCGTGTTTGCCGCAGTAGGTAGGGCGGTCGGCGGATCAGGAGTTAGGCTGTGAGCCTCGCTTGCGCTTGCTCTGCTTCAGGCGGTAGCTCTCGCCGTTCATTTCTAGAATGTGGACATGGTGGGTGAGCCGGTCCAGTAGCGCGCCGGTCAAGCGTTCCGAACCGAGAACTTCGGTCCATTCCTGAAACGGAAGATTGCTGGTCACCAGCGTCGAACCACGTTCGTAGCGCTGGCTGAAGACCTCGAAGAGCAGTTCTGCGCCAGACTTGGACAGCGGCACGAAACCCAGTTCATCGACGATCAGCAGTTCGTAGCCGGCCATCTGCCTCTGATAGCGCAGCAGCCGTTTCTCATCCCTGGCTTCCAGCAGCTCGTGCACCATGGCCGCCGTCGTCGTGAAACGCACCCGATGGCCGCGTTGGCAGGCCGAAAGGCCGAGGGCCAGCGCGAGGTGCGTCTTTCCGGTACCACTGTTGCCCAGCAGCAGCACGTTCTCGCGCCGCAGTAGAAACTCGCAGCGCGCCAGCTCCAGTACCAGCGCCTTGTTGACCGCCGGAATGGCCAGAAACTCGAGCTGCCGCAGCTCCGTTTCCTGCTCCCGGATGACCGCTTCGGCCCGCTTTTGCTCGCCTAAGTCAAGCACAAATGCAACCCCCTCGTTCCCACCTTCTTGAAACAGCGCGCCTCCCACCAGCACGGGCACGCGGCTTCCATCCTTCCGGAAATACTCCTTCTCGTATGGTTGAACCGTCCCGCTTCCCATCAAGTCTGTCACGGCGCGTTCGTCGCGCTCGCGCCATTCCGTCGGCGTCAGGTCCGTCCAGCGCACGCGACCCGAGACCAGATCTTCACGGCCGTATCGCAGCAGGCGCAGAAACGCATCGTTGGCCCCGATGATCGCACCCTCGAGATTCCAGATGAAGATCCCCAGAATGTTGGCGTCGACCAGGCGCCGAATCTTCCCCTCCCGATCTTCGAGGTCGCGATAAAGCCGCGAATTCTCGAGCGAGATTGCTGCTTGCGACGCAAGCACCTTCAACACTGTGACGCGGTCAGGAGTGAAAACGTGTGGCGTCAGATTGTTTTCAAGGTAGAGAATACCGATGAGCTTGCTCCGGTTAACGAATGGTAGACACAAAATGGAATGGGCCCGACACTGAACGATGTAGGAATCCGCAGAAAACGGAGCCTGAACTGATGCATCATCGAGAATCACTATCTCTCGAGTGCGCATTACATATCGAACCAGAGATTCCGGCAACGCGGACGGAGTAGGGGTGCCATCCCGGAGATGCACGGCTAACCCCTCTCCACCGATGGTTGCTTCCGCATCTATCTGCAGCTCGTCACCTCGCGGAACAATCAAGAGACCCCGTTCGGCGCCTGCGTGCTCGATGGCGGCGCGCATGAGCCTGTCGATCAATTTTTCCAGAGCCATCTCGCCCGAGACTGCTTGCGAGACTTTAATCACCGTCGCCAGGTCGAGAAGTTCGACCGGTGCCACAATGGTGCTCGTGGGGGCGGGATCGGGCTCGTTCTTGAGGTGTGGATACACCAGCAGTTCCACCGGCTCCACAGTTGTGCCGGTGGGGCCACGAGCGGGCGCTTCTTCCCCGAGGTGTGGATACAAATGGTCTAGTTGCTTCACCTTGCCATTGGCGCCCCAGCGGAGATAGCCGTACCGAGCGTCCTGCAAATAGGCGTTGGCGATCTTTTCGAAACCACGCGCCGCGTAGAATCGTGCGGCAAGTTCATTTGCGAGTGCCTCGTTCTGGACAAAGCCGTTCGCATGCGCTGACCGGATGGCCTTTTCGTAGAGATGTTCGGCGTCCAGTTCTCGCCCTTCCAGGCGAGCGATCTCTGCGCCCACGAGTGCGGTGCGGGTCTCGAAATTTTCCGGACAGTTCGCTGCCCAGACTTCGAGCTGGCGATAGTGGGCGGCCAGGGCCTCGAAATGATTGCCGCGCTCGTCCGCCAAGGTGCCATCACACAATGCTGCACGACAGAGGCCGCTGTAGAATTCATATTCCGCCGTCTCAAAAAACGACGGTGATGTCCAAAGCAACGGTCGAGCCTTTGAGGATGCGTCGATTGCGGAACGATAATCGCCCGCCAACACGCGAGCCTGCAGCTTCCGAATCCAGTACCAGCACTCCGCCAGCGCCAGATCCGCCTGGCCCGCCAAGTCGTGTTCGAAGCGGCGTTCATCGAACTGCTCCTCGTCAAAACACCCGAATGCCGGCGTCAGACCGCGAAGCGTCCGGACCAGTTGGAGCTGCGCAGTAATGATCGCAATGACGAGGCCGAATCGCGCCTTGTGTGCAAACTCAAGACCTCGCTCGGCTTCGCTTTGCGTTTCCGCCAATGCATCTCCCGCTGCCAGAAGATTTGTATTCAGGTTGTTGCAGCTATAGGCCCCGAACGTGAGGTCGCCGGTTCTATTCGCGACATCGAACGCGCGGCGTATCAGCTCACGTCCCGTGCGAAGGTGCCTCGTCCATGGCATAACGAAACTGCCGAATGTCATGTAGGTTCGGGCCCGATAACGATGCAGACTGCGCTTTTCGACCAGCGCATACCCGAGCCGGCCGAACCGGAAACCACCCTCATAATTACCGAAGTGGGGTCCGGCGACCATGCCAAGGAACACATAAGCGAAGCACGATCCGTCGCTGTTGCCGTGCTCGAGGCTCAGATTCACCATCCGGCAGATTACGAGCGAAAGCAAATTAGGGTCGGTAAACAGGGCCGCCGGTATGACCTTGGTCAGCACATCCTGGGTTGCGAGCGACAACGCGTCGCTCATCAACGGCAGATCAACGAGTTCCTCAATCGCACGGCTTCCGAGCAGTGACCAGGTCCGCTCGTATTCGCGTCGCGCTTGTTCTTGCGGTGGATGCGGCGACCAGTCGACGCCCAGATGACGCCAAGTAGGCGAGACAGACGTCGACCGCCCGGTCGCTCCGATCGAGCGTCGTGTACAGGTCAACGCGCACGCAGGCGACGGTCGCTTGATCGATGGCATTGGCAGCGCGGGATGAAAGCATGGTCAAGCGCGCCTCCGCGGTCGCCAGTTCGCCGGTCAGGAACTCGCATTCGGCCCGGTGCAGTTCCAGCGCGAGAATGAGCTCCGGCCGCCGCTCCCAACAGTCATCTGCCAACAGTGCCGCACCGGCGATGAGATAGTTGAGTGCTGAGGCGTAGGCCGAAGAAGCCTTGGCGCGCTTGCCCGCAATCAGGTTGAACTCCGCCAGTTGCTCGCGCTCGTCTTGTGAGGTGATCAATGCCGCGCCGCGGTTCAGTTGATTGACGATCTCGAAGATCGCCTCCTCGCGCTTCTCGCGAGGAGTGTGCTCTGCCAGCAGCCTGCCGATTCGGAGATGAGCCGCGGCGCGCAGATGTTCCGGGATCAAGGAATAGGCTGCTTCCTGAACCCGGTCATGGACGAACCTATAAGCGCCCTCTGAATAGAGAACGAGTCCGGTTCGCAGCGCTTCCTGTAGATCGCTTTGCAGTTCCTCCCCCGAAGCCTCGTACACCAATGCTAGTAGGGCGAACTCGGCGCTGTTGCCGAGGCAGGCCAGCTGCTTTAATGCATTCACGGTTTTGACGGGTAGCCGGTTCAACTTCCCAACCATGAGCTCTACCACATTGTCGGCATAACCCTTGGCGTGAATGCGATTCAGGTCCCAGGACCATTGGCGCTCGCCGTGATCGAAGGTGAGTAGGTTCTCTTCGGCAAGCGCGGAAAGGAACTGAATGGCGAAAAATGGATTGCCGGCAGTCTTGTCGTGGATCAGTTGCGCCAGCGGGTTGGCGCGCTCCGGTTCGCAGTGTAGAGAATCGGCGACTAATTGTCGCAGGTCTTCATGAGCCAGAGGCGCAAGCACGATGTCCTGCGTTATCGCACCAGCTTGGCGGATCGCTTCCAGCTTGCGCATCAGCGGATGGGCAGGACTAACCTCGTTGTCCCGGTAGGCGCCGATCACCATCAAATGTTGCACGTCCGGCCGGGTCAATAGGTCCTCCATCAAATCGAGCGTTGCCGCGTCGAGCCATTGCAAATCGTCGAAAAACACGGCCAGCGGATGTTCCCGTGTGAATACGCTGATAAATCGACGGAACACCAGTTGGAAGCGGCCCTGCGCATCCTGTCGCGGAAGCTCAGCAATCGGTGGTTGTTCTCCTAGGATGAGCTTCAATTCGGGAACCAGATCCACAATGAGCTGTCCGTTCGGATCTAACGCTTCACGAAAGGCATCCCTCCATTGACTCAACTCCTTTTCGCTCTTGCTTAGCAGTAGGCGGATGAGGCTCTGAAAAGCCTGCGCCAAAGTGGCATAAGGGATATCGCGCTTGTACTGGTCGAACTTGCCTGACGCAAAAAAGCCCCGCGGTGGGACCAGCGGCTTGTGCAGTTCATTGACAACGGATGACTTGCCGATGCCGGAGTATCCAGAAACGAGCACCAACTCCGGTCGGCCGCCGGCGACGATGCGGTCGAAAGCAGCGAGGAGGGTCTCAATTTCAGATGCTCGCCCGTACAATTTTTCGGGAATCAGCAGCCGGTCTGGTGTGTCGTGTTCGCCAAGCTGAAACTTATCAATCCAGCCACTCGTTTCCAATTCATGAAGACAGCGCCGCAGATCGCTGGCAGCGCCCGCGGCTGTCTGATATCGCTCCTCAGCCGTCTTGGCGAGCAATTTCATCACGATTGCCGAAACCGGGCCCGGTATACCGTTCACCCGCTCTCTTGGCGGCACCGGCTGTCGCGCGATATGGGAGTGCACCAGTTCCATCGGATCGGACGCCGTGAATGGGAGAGTCCCGGTGACCATTTCGTAAAGCGTCACCCCGAGCGCATAAAGGTCGCTCCGCGAATCGATCGAGCGATTCATTCGCCCGGTCTGTTCGGGGGCCATGTAGGCGAGGGTTCCGGATATGAACTCAGGAGGTTCGGGCGCCTGGCGCTCACGCGGTAGGCGCGAAGCAATCCCAAAGCCCATGAGCCGAGCCTGACCCGTCGCGGTATTAACGAAAACATTTGCAGGCTTCACGTCCTTGTGGATCAGATCCTTCTCGTGCAATCCGCTGAGTGCGGCTGCGGTACCGACGGCGAGGCGTAAGAACTGCGTCATCTCCATCGGCCCTGAAAGGAATCGATCGAGAGTCTCGCCGCCAGGGTCTTCGAGCACGAGCGTCGTCTGCCCCCGTTGCTCGGACACGGCAAGGGACCGGACTGCCCAGGCTGAATCCAGTTCATCCCTGAGCGAATATTCGTGCTCTATTTTTTTTAGCGTTGCCAGCGCTGGCTGCGTCGAAGCAGGAGCTAGCAGGAGAACGGATGGTGAACCGGGTGGTTGGCTCGGGTGCTCGCCCCGGTACAGTACGAACTCGTCATCCTCGCGGAGAGTTTCGAGAAGATATTCTGAAAGTTCCACGATGATTGCCCTCCGACTTTCGGGGCGCTTCGTGTGTCGGCAGTCGCCATTCCAGCCGGGCCCCGAGGATCATACACCCAGAGAATTCGCAGGGGGCAACGATCCGGTCATTTCAAACGGAAGAAAGGTGCTCAGCTCCACACAGATCCCAAAGCCGGCAGGGATGAGCGATGAGAATTGCAGCCCACGGAGCATTGTGTCTGATGGTAGTCGTACCCAAGCGGGCGCGATCCACCAGAATTCAGTGTGTCAGATCGTGACGTAACGACAGAATTTCGTCCATTCGAGGAGCCTGACTGTCCCGCATGTTCAATGAGTTCAGAGGTAGGACGGAATATTTGCGCACCCCAGGCTGAAGTGACGAGTGGCTAGAGCCGAGCGACGGTTCCGACTGCGGCTCCTCGGGCTGCTTCCACTCACCTTGAATGCCGCGGTTCAGGTCGTATATGCGCCAACCGCCGCACACCAAACAGCGTTGCCGGTTGTGCTGAGGCCATGCGACTCGGCGATGGAAACAACCGCGAGATATCTCCCTTATCAGAGCCGAGAATTGCATTGTCAGTTTGTTCCTGGGTGAGGAGTCACGTCGTGGAGACTTGGAGTCTGGGCATGTTTCATTAAGGATCCACGAGAGCCGACTGGTTGAAGATTGAACCTTGTAGACATCGCTCTCCCAGCACAGGCATCACCTCTCGAATGTTCTCGATCTTGTGCCCCATGGCCTCTACGCCCGGTGAATCCAAACTTTGGCAACGCGGCCTATTCGATGTGAACGATAATCGCACTCACCGTGTCTGTAATTGCCAGCAAAAACGCAGTGCAAGACAAGGCGATGACCGCGAAGAACTGTGTGTCATTGCTGTCCGCCTGAACATAAAGGCTGACAGGGTAGATAAGCGCGGCAATGTTTATGACCGCGAGGATTACCCAAAATCTCGTCTTGTGAGTTTTCTGCGCCATTTTTTCACTCCGACCTATTATGGAAGCAAGCGACATACCAAAACCTACGGCAGCCGTTAAGACGCGGCATTCTTAAGTGCGATTGGAAGCCGACCTGGTTGGTCATTCAAAGGGCTCTAGGGGAACGGTTGCAGCGGCGTTCCAGAGGGCAACCGGCTTACAGCTAAGAATCACAAGAAGTTACTTGCGAGCGGAGACGACTGGGGATACATTGGTCCGCAACCGGGAGGCAAAACGAAAATCCTGGTTCCAATAGGTTTCCACCGAAACGCTGTTCTATTTGCGTAGTCTGTAAGTGGTGGCCGGCCTTCGCGGTTGGGATGGAGTGCCAACATTCTGGCGAGTGTCTAAGGTGCTGGCACAGCCCTTGGCAGACTGCACTGCGCGCTCGGCGGAGGCGTGTACCAAGAAAGATTTCAGCAGCCAGACACCGGCCACCCGAAAATGCGACCGCGCGCTACCTTCGGCGCGCTTTGAAACGCGGCAGGATTGTATTGCTCGCCACCGTCAGTCCATCCTCAAGCGTTTTCCCGCGAAGTGACTTGAGCACGGTCGCGCCAGCGGGGCCGACTCCGTACATAGACGGCGGCAGCTTGCAGGAAACCTGCTCGAGTACCTTCAGAGCTTCATCAATTGTAGTGTCGTTGAAGGCCCGCCCCTCGCGAGCTGTATGCGCAGCTCTCGCTAGTAAATCCCGTGCAGGCCGCGCAAGGCCGCCTTCGTCCGAGGCGAAAATCAACGCAAGATCGGCGGAATGGCGAGCGAGGATCTCCATGAGCCATTGCCCGGCCGGATACTTCGCAATTTCCAGGTCGCGAAGCTGCTTCATCTCCCCGAGATGCGCCTGATCCCCTTCGAACAGATTGTTGATCGCGCATGAGACGGGCTGCTGCAGCATCTGCGTGACGGTGCCTGCGGGCGCGCCGGCGATGTCCGAGTACGTCAGGTTCGAGGTCTCGGCGGTGAACACGCCCTGCTCGCCACAGGCGGAGCCAGGGCCGCCATTCTGAACGGAGAGCTGCCCCGAAGAGATGGTGTAGAAGATGATGCCCCGTGAGTTGGTGAGCCCTTGCGTGAAGTTGGCTGTGCCGCCTGGCGGTCCGACAAAATTCAACTCGAAAGCGCAGATCGGATGCACTGCAGGCGCATTCCATACGGCGGTATGGTCGTTGACATCCGGGTCGGTGTAGGTGAACGTGACGGTGCTGACGCCGCCGTCGGCATTGGTCCCCAGCGCGATCTTTAGCAGTGATTGCCGCGGCAGCGTGTCGCCGTTGATGCTTGCGAACACGGGAGCAGTGCCGAAGTCGTGGGCCCAGCAGGGCAGCCACGGTGACGTTCCTGGCTGCGGGTTGTAGCCGGACGGCCAGGCAGACGCGTTCGCCCAGTATTGGATGTAGTAGGCGAGATTCCCGCCCTGTGCGATAACTATGTACTGAAATATCTCAAGCTGGCTGGTCTGGCAGTACCGGCCCGCCGGCGGATAGCAATTGAGCTGGAGGCTCCAGCCGCCTCCGTCGGTTGTAGCGAGATCCTCGGTGACCTCAAGGAGAACCTGGAGATTCTGCAGGTTGTTGCAGCCGTCGATCAAGACGGCGTTGTTGTTCGAAGCGTACGGCATGCCCCCTCCCTCCGGCCAAGTAAGGCGCAGCCATTTTCGTTCGGCTCAATGGACCCGCACCCGCCCAGCCGCCACTTACAAAACTGCCGTTCTTCTGGGGACGGTACGCCCGTTCCGCAGCGTGGGCAAGACCACAGAAGTGCTTTCCAGAAATGAACGGCCGAAATTCGCCAACGCACCATCCCCGTCAGTATATGCCTTGACAAGCATATGCTCAATGGAGTATATAAGCAGAATGGAATCTGCGTTCGAAATCATTGCGGAGCCGAACCGCCGCGCGATATTGGGCCTGCTGATCTCGTCACAACAGTCGGTGGGAGAGATTGAGCGCCAGCTTGGTATGCCGCAGCCGACCGTGTCGAAGCACTTGCGAGTGCTGCGCGAGGCCGGTTTCGTAGAATCCACGGTGGACGCACAGCGCCGTCTCTACCGGCTGAAACCTGAACCCTTTCAGGAGATGGATGACTGGCTGGCTCAGTTCCGACGGTTCTGGTCCGGCTACGTGGATGCTCTCGAACGCCACCTCGACCGCATGGATCCGTCGGCATCAACAAAAACGAAGACAAGGAGAAAACGACGCGGCCCAATCCGCGAACGTGACAAAGGAGAAACGAAATGAAAATCAAAGTGACCAGCTTATACGTGGACGACCAGGACAAGGCCCTGCGCTTCTATACCGAGGTACTGGGTTTTGTGAAGAAGACAGATTTCAGTCAGGGCCCATTTCGCTGGCTGACCGTGGCCTCGCCCGAGCAGCCGGACGGTACTGAGCTGCAGTTGGCGCTGAACAACAACCCAGCGGCCAAAGCGTATCAGCAGGCGATGTTTCAACAGCGCCAGCCCGCGGCCATGTTTTTCACCGACGACATCAAGGGCGACTACGAGCGGATCAAGGCCGGCGGCGCCGAGTTCACGATGCCGCCCACCGACGTGACCGCCTCGACCATTGCCATGCTGAACGACACCTGCGGCAACCTCATTCAGCTCACGGAGCTGAAGCGCTGGTAGGGCTAAGGATGGTTTTGAAAGGGACGGCCTTCAGACCGTCCGTAAGTTCGCCCCTTTCGATAACGGCTTTAGCCGCTGAGGACTTAACCAAGAGACTCCCTAAGGAGAAGAAGATGACCGATCGCGAGCAGTACACACCGGGTCCGGCCAGCGGGGCGCAGGTACGGAAGAACGGAGAGAAGTGGACGCTCATTCTCGTCCGGGAACTGCGCCACTCGCCGGAAAAAGTCTGGCAGGCGCTGACCGACCCGGCGCATCTGCGCCAGTGGGCGCCCTTCGTAGCCGATGGGAATCTGGGTACGGTTGGAACGGTGAAGCTCACCTGGGTGGGAGCGCCCACGCCGCTGGAAACACGAGTGACGCGAGCCGACGCTCCCAAGGCGCTTGAGTACAACGATACTCGCTGGGAACTCGAAGCCTTTGATGGTGGCACGCGCCTGACGCTGTGGCACAGCATCGATCGCCGCTTCATCTCGATGGGTGCTGCCGGGTGGCACATTGCTTTCGATGTTCTGGATCGCCTTCTGAGTGGAACTCCCATCGGCCCCATCGTTGGTGGCGAGGCGATAAAGTTCAATGGCTGGCAGCGGCTGAACGCGGAGTACGCCATGCAGTTCGGTATTGAAGCGCCCAACTGGCCGCCTAAGTCGGCTCAAGAGTCGTGAGGAGGTCCGATTGAATTGGAACAAATGGGTTCGACAGACCCACCGCTGGCTGTCCATAGTCTTTACAGTGGCCGTCATTATCAATGGCGTTACTGTGGTACGGGGGAAGTACAACAACAGGCTGGGACTATCGGCCGTGGCCATACTTGCCTTTCTCCTGCTCACCGGTTTGTACTTGTTCGTGCTGCCGTATGCCGCCAAGTGGGGCAGCGGGCGACGCACCGACTGAACGGGCGGCCGTCATGTTGGGAAACTTGTCGCAGTTCGCGCTGCGGCCTCATTCTCCCTGGGCATCGCGGTCAAAGCGGAACACATAGCGCAACAGGCCGCCGTTGATGGCCAGCAGCACCGTTGATCCGAGGGCGGCGGGAACCAGCGTGTTGTACTGTCCGCTGAGCAGCGCTTCCACGGAAAGCGTCAACAGCCATAGCTGCAGCACGACGGCTGCACCCACGAAGATGAGCATGGCTGCAAACAGGGTTGTGCCTTGCCGCCGGAGACTCATCACGCCTCCAATCCGATAGCGTAAAGTTGGTCGCCGCGCTGCTGAAGTTGTACGCGCGGCAGCGGCCTTGTTGGCGGGCCGGCAATGGGTTGACCCTCAAGGTTGAACAACCCGTGGTGACAAGGACAGAACAGTCCGTTCTCGGATGGGTCGTACACCACCGCGCACGAAAGATGCGTGCACACCTGCGAATACGCAACCAGCCTGCCCTCGGGCGTGCGCACCGCGATGCACGGATCTTCATTAGTGGGATAGCGAAACAGCATGGAGCCGGCTTGCTCAATCGAGGCGGCGGAGCCGATATATTTTTCAGCGCGTGAGCCGCGGTGCAGGAACCGGCTGGCCAGCGCGGTCGCCCAGTTCGCCGCGGCCAATAGGAGCGAGCCGAGCGTGAGAAACTTCACCATCTCGCGCCGGGTGACATAATGGTCGCCTTCCCACTCGATGGGAAAGTCCTGCCGCCACTGAGGCGGGGTCGAGGCCTTGCATCCTGCACAGCCTTCGTCTTCGGTAGGGCTATTCATACACTCTCCAACATCAGCGCCACGTCGTAGGGATCGTCGGACAGAGCGGATGGCGTCGGCGAAATCTGCACCAACTCGACATTCACGCGCTCCACGTCCCGCGGCACCATCACAAACACTTTGGTTCTTACTTCCTCGTTGCCGAACTTCCAGCGATTGATGGCAATGCCGCGACGCGAGCGCTGGATCTCTTCCGCCGTGGCAAAGGTCAACGCGCCCGAAGGACACACCGTAGCGCACATCGGCTTCTTGTCAACGCTGGTGCGGTCATAGCACATGTCGCACTTCATCATCTGGTCAATCTCGACCTGGTACTTGGGGACGCCGAATGGGCACGCCAACACACAGTTGGAACAGCCGATGCAGCGCGGCTTCAGCGAGCTTTGCACCACACCGTCGGGCGTCTTCTTGATGGCGTCGGCAGGACAAACGCGCGCGCAGATCGGGTCTTCACAATGCATGCAGACTTGCGGCGCAGTCTGCACGCTCTCGCGGCGCTGGATGGTTTCTAGATGGATCAGGGAAACACCGCGATGGGTATCGCATTCGGCGCAGGCCGCCACGCACGACTGGCAACCGATGCAGCGCGAGTAGTCGATATAGAAAGCCCGCTCGCTCAACGAATGCCTCCGGCTTGCATTTCCAGTTCTGCGATGGGGTCGGTCGGCTGCTCGGTCTTGCTGATGCGCACGGCGCAAATCTTGAACTCGGGGATGTTGGAGACGGGATCGATGGCGCGAATCGTCAGGTTATTCGCCGAACGGTCAAGCGGCCAGTGGTAAGGAATGAACACCGTGTCGGGCCGGATGGTCTTGACCACCTGGGCCCGCACCATCACGCTGCCACGGCGGCTTTCCACTTTGACGAAGTCCCCATCCTGCAAGCCATATTTCTCGGCAAGCCGCGGATGCATTTCGCACAACGGTTGCGGATACTGGTCCATCAGCCCGCCGATGCGGCGCGTTTGCGTGCCGGAGAGGAAATGAGAGACGACGCGTCCGGTGGTCAGGATGATGGGATATTCGTCATCCGGCATCTCCGCCGACGGCCGCCACTCGATCGGCAGAAAATGCGCCTTGCCATCGGGATGTCCGAATTTCCCACCTTCATACAATCGCGGGGTTCCCGGATGCCCAATCTCGGGACACGGCCAGAACATTCCCATGTTCTGGTCGATGGCTTCCCAGGTTATCCCGTAATAGTCGGAGATGCCGCCTTTCGAGGCGACGCGCAACTCCTCGAAAATGTCGTGCGGCGAGCCATAGTTGAACTTGTCGCCATAGCCGAGCCGTTGCGCGATTTCACAGATGATCTTCCAGTCCTCGCGCGCCTCGCCGGGAGGACTCACTACCTTGCGATGGTGAATCACACGGCCTTCAACGCTGGTGGTGGTGCCTTCATCTTCCTCCATGAGCGAGCCGGCCAGCACAATGTCGGCATAGCGCGCCGTCTCCGAGAGGAAGAACTCGATGTTGACGTAGAACTCCAGTTTCTCCAGTGCAGCGCGGACGTAGTTCCCGTCCGGCAGCGAGACCGCGGGATTGAAGCAGATGGAGAGCAGGCCTTTGATTTTGCCTTCGTGGATCGCCTCCAGTAGCGGAACCGCCGAAAGACCTTTGCCCGGGATTGACTCCTCGGGCACGCCCCACACCCCGGCTATGTATTTGCGATGCTCAGGGTTCTCAATATCGCGAGCACCCGGCAGTTGATCGCACTTCTGCCCCTGCTCGCGCGCACCCTGTCCGTTACCTTGGCCCGTGATCATGGCATAGCCGCAGCCTTCGCGACCGATGCGTCCGCTGGCGACCACCAGGTTAATGGCGGCGATGCAGTTGTCCACGCCCTTGGAGTGGTGCTCGATGCCGCGCGCATGTAGCAGGAAGCTGGTCGGCGCCGGACCCCACATCTCGGCCGCTCGGACAATCATCTCTGGCGGCACGCCGGCAATCCTGGCCGCGTACTCGGGCGTGTACTTCTTCACCGCCTCGGCCACTTGCTCAAAACCGGTGGTGTGCTGCGCGATGAAGTCGCGGTCAATCCAGCCGCGCTCGATCATGATGTGCAGCATTCCGTTGAAGACGCCGATGTCGCCGCCGGAACGCACGGGGATGTAGAGGTCGGCGTTACGCGCGATTGGAGTAAGTCGCGGATCGAGGATGATCAGCTTGCCGCCGTTTTCGCGCGCCTGCCACAGGTAGTCGGTGGTAATGGGAGCACACTCGGCGATGTTGGCTCCGGCAGCGAGAATGACCTTTGCTTTGGGAAGGTCGGACCAGGGATTCGCGCTGCGATCGATGCCGAAAACTTTCTTCGACGCCGCAGCCGCCGACACCATGCACAGCCGGCCGTTGTAATCGATGTTGGCGGTGCGCAGGGCCACGCGCGCGAACTTTCCCATCAGGTAGGCTTTTTCGTTGGTGAGCGATGCGCCAGTCAGCAAGGCGAACGCATCGTTCCCGTAAGTCTGCTGGATGCGCTGGATTTCACCGACCACCCGGCTGAGAGCTGCGTCCCAGCTAATCGGCTCGAAGCCCTTGCCGGCAACGCGCTGCAGCGGATGCTTGAGCCGGTCAGGGTGCTCATCTTGCATGTAACGCTTCACGCCCTTGGGGCAGAGCTTGCCCAGGTTGAAGGGAAAGTCCTCCCACGGCTCCCAGCCCACAACCTTGTTGTTACGCACCCGCAACTGAATGCCGCATTGCTGCCCGCAGAAGCAGCAATGGGTCTTTACCATCTTGTCTTCTTCTTCCGAGGCTACCCATCCGCCGGCAGGAACGCGGTTGAGCGTGGGGCCGAACTGCTTTACCAAGTCCGGAACATCAACAGGAAGTTTTGCCATAAATCAAAACCGATCGAAGTGCTGAAGTTCTGCTGCTCGCGTACGCCACAGCGCATCTTGAGTAAGCGCCAGGTTCTTGCGACGGCATGCGGGACAGACATCCTGATAATGCGTGCCATCCGGCATCGCATACTGAATGCAAAGCGCGCTCTGCACGGCCTTCAAGTCGCCAATCTGTAACCGGGTAGCGAAAGGTTGGCCACAGCGTATGCACTGCGCCTGTCCGCCTTCTGCCCCGGCGCGCTTGTAGAAGTCAATGCCAAGCTGGGCCGGCCGCTGGAAGATGTGGAAGAACTTGCCGAACGGCAGATACAACAATGTGAAGATCACCGTCACGGCGTGTAGTTGGGAAAGAAAACCATAGTGCAAACCTCGCATCAGGTGGGTTGACACCGTCAGGAACAGGCCAGTCACGGAAATCGCAAACAGCAGAATTAGTGGGAGCAGATCGTTGGAAAACTGCTGCACGCTCATGGCGCCGCGGTCGCGGCCGCGCCGCCACATTGCGACGAAGACCCCTATCAATACCATGACCGCGCAGATGTCGAGAATATTGAAGGCGAGTGGCGCCATGATCGAGTCCAGGGGAAAACTGCCGACGTGAATGCCGAACACGAATGCTCGATAGATCTGCTGGTTGTCAGGCGCTGACTCGAAGCGGATCCATCCAAAGGAGAGCGGAAAGGTGACCGCGGCAGCGATCAGACATCCCCAGGCGAGAAACCAGTGTGCCGTCCAGCGGGTCTTGGAGCGGCGCTCGATGAAGCGCTGCAGGACCACGTTTTTCCAGAAGATTCGTACCAGGCGTACGATGTTTCCCGGCAGCCGGTTGGGAATGAGGAAGATCTGCCAGCCGCGAAACCAGTAAAGGCGCGTCGGCGGCCGGCGCAGCCACATCGCATAGCGATAGCCCAGGCCGAAAGCAGAGAACACAGTCGCGCCGGCATAGGAGATCAGCGCCGGATCGAAATCCTTGAGGCCGCGGCTGCCCACCACGATGCCAACGATGAGCGCCGCGGCGGCAATCAAGCCCCAGGTGAGCGCATGCGTAGTGTCGGAGCCCCCGGGCGAAAGATTGATTGGCTTAAGCGCGTCCATTGGTCAGATCGAGGCCGCTTCCGCAAGTTTACGCGTCCCCGTGCCGCGCAGCAGGACAAAGAGGCAGATGAGCGCAAAGCCGCTTAGCAGAATGAATCCGTAGGTGAAGCTGCCCGTCTGCTGTTTGATGACGCCGAGCACCAAGGGCGGAAAGAATCCGCCCAGTCCGCCGGCCGCACCGACCAAACCAGTTACACCCCCCACAGATTTGGGAAAGTACTCCGGAACCAGCTTGAACACGGCGCCATTGCCGAGTCCGATCGCCGACGCCATGCCCAGCGCGCCAATGGTGAAAGTTGACATCAGAGGGCAAGCCAGGAAGATGGCAAACACCGCGGTGACGGGAAAGACCCACTTCAGGATGGTACGTCCGCCTATTTTGTCGGCCAGCAGGCCGCCGATGGGGCGCATCCCCGTGGCTAGCACGACGAAGCCGGCGGTGCGAAAGCCCGCTTGTTGGGGCGTGAGCTTGAATACTTCGGTCAGGAGCGTGGGCAGATATACTGCCATGGCCACGAAGCCGCCGAAGGTGAGGAAGTAGTAGAGGCTCAGGACCCAACTGCGCTCGTCGTTCAGGGGTCGCACGATCTCGGCAAGCGACTTCGCCGGCCCGCGAGCGGGAGCATTGCGCGCCATCGTGGCGAAGATCACCAGCCAGATGGAAAGCAACACTCCGAAGGTCCAGAAGCCCCACTTGAATCCTGCTGCCGCTGCCAGTACCGGCGATCCGTAGGCAGCTAGCGATTGACCGATATTACCCGCTCCGTATATGCCGAGAGCGAAACCTTGTCGCTCCGGGGGATACCAGCCATTGACGAATGCCACTCCGACCGAGAAGCTGGCCAGCGCAATGCCGATGAAAAATCCGTAGATCAGTAGTTGTTGGTAGTTGCTGACGCCGCCCATCAGAAATGCCGGAACGATGGAGAACACCATCACCAGGCTGAATACGATGCGGGCGCCGAAACGATCGGTAAGAATGCCCAGCGGAATGCGCCCCAGCGAGCCCAGCAGCACCGGAATCGCGATGGCGATGCTCTTCTGCACCGGGGTCAGCGCCATGTGCTTGCTGACGATGGGCATCATCGCCGACATGGAACCAAACACAGCGAAGCACAAAGCAAATGCGCCTGTGCCCAGCGCGAGCTGAAGCTTGGGAGAAGACTGTTCGGTCATAAAGCTTTCCTGGACATTTTACCTCGTATTACGATATGAAGTGGGTCGGAGTGCCTCCTTCCCTTGGCTGCCGGCTACCGCCTGGCTTCCATGGCGACGGCGCGCGGAAAGAGGATGTTGTTCTCCAGATGAATGTGCTGATGCAAGTCAGCCTCAAAGCCCTGTAGCGCCTGATAGAGCGTGCGATAGCTGATGCACGCATCTTCGGAGACCCTGTAATCGTTGGTGATAGCGTGCAGTGAACGAAGGGCAGACCCTGCGCCGTCGTGCTCCTGCATCATCATGCGCACTGGGTTCACTACCGTACCAAAGGTCGCCGGGGGCATGGGTTCTCCAGCCAGCGCGCTTTCTTCCATGCGCAGTATGTAGGGAAACAGGACTTGCTCTTCCTTCATCAGGTGAACGCCCAGTTCCGCGGCCAGTACTGAAAAAACGTCCTGTACTTGGAGCAGTTCGGGATGATTCTTGCCGTGCACGCCAACCACCTTGGCAGCAAGCGCCTGGATGCGCGGGCTCTCTTCGCGCACAAACACGTGATGAGTGCTCTTGATATGGTCAACCAGGTCGGCCAGTAACTGGTTCTGCCAATCCTTGCCGTCGCCGGGTTCGGTGGATGCCAGGCTTTTCTCCAGGCGAGCAAGAGCGTCGTCAACCGAGATCTTGGCCTCGGCGCATGCCTCGCCCAGAGTCCGGCTTCCGCCACAGCAATAGTCGATTCCAAGCTTTTCAAATTCGCGAGTTGCGCTGGGCATCTCGGTGGCAATCTCGCCTACGGTTTTAGTAGTAGCAATTGTCATTTCTGTCTCCTCCTGCGGGTAGCGGATCTTGTGCCGTTACCATCCTCAAATGCAGAGTAATAGCCACTCCAGTCAGTAACTATGACTTCTGTCACGGGGAACAAGAAATTGTGAGCGGCGGGGAAGTGGGAGCGGATTCAACCTTCGGAAGCGTCGAGTTCCGCTTGCAGGCGCTTCAGCGACGGAATCTCCAGCGCTCGGTTGTCAACCTGGATCAGTCCTTCGGCCTGTAGCCGGCTCAGGTTGCGCGATACCAGTTCGCGTACAGTGCCGATCTGTGCTGCCAGTTCGCTGTTGTTCGCCGGCAGCGTCAGAGTGATCTTATCTGCGTTTCGCGTGCCCTCCGCCTTACCCAGCCGGACCAAAAGTGCGATGAGCCGGTGCCGGACCGTGGTGAACGAGAGCTCTTCGATTATCCCAAGCAATGTGCGCAAACGTCCGCCAATCACCCGAAGAATCTTCAGCGCAACCTGGGGATGCTGCAAGCACAGTGCTTGAAAATCCTGGCGGCTGAAGAAAAGCAGGGTGCTATCGCTGATTGCCTGCGCTGAGGCTGGGTAGTTTCCTCCGTCGAACACGGGCAGTTCGGCAATCGAGCTGCCCGCACCGTCAATCGATAGCACCTGCTCGCGTCCGCCAGCCGAACTCTTGAAAATGCGCACGGTTCCCGACTGAACAACATACAGCCCGGCACAAGGGTCGCCTTCGCCGAAAATAAGCTCGCCCGAAGCGTATTCGCGCTGCACCAGATGCGACGTCAGAAACGCAAATTCCTTCTCAGATAGATTGGAGAAAATGGGAACGCGTTTCAGTACAGCGAGCGAGGCAGCTTCCTGCTCTGTGGGCATGGCGTTGATTTTACGCGATGCCGGGGAGCGGAAAGCCAGGGCTACGCCGCACGAATGTTGGCCCGACTGTGCACTATAAAATATATCGCAATACGACATGGTACACTGTTGCGAATGGTTGACGCCAACGACCTCCAAACCGCAAATTACCAGGCCCTGGCGGAGTTTCGTTACCAGATCCGCCGTTTTCTGCACTTCAGTGAGCAAACGGCCCGCAAAACTGGTCTGGAGCCGCAGCACCATCAATTAATGCTCGCCGTGAAGGGTGCTGGTGAACAGACAGAGCCCCGCATCGCGTATCTGGCGGAGCGGCTCCAGCTTCAGCACCACAGCGTAGTTGAGCTGGTGGACCGGCTCGCCAAACGAGGACTGATCCAGAGAACTCGCAGCCAGGAAGACCGGCGTGAGGTGCACGTGAAACTTACGCCGCGGGGAGAGCGAATTCTGAAGCAACTAACGCTGGACCATGGCGTGGAGTTGCGGACCGCGGCCCCGGCTCTAATCGCTGCGCTGAAAAAGGTAATGGCCACAACCCAGGAGAGTGACAAAAGCCACCAGCAAAAGCGTGCCAAAGTAGCGAGAACCGAGAGGCGCAGTTCAAGGTGAAACTCGGTGAAACAATCGCGCGCATATTTCGCCGCAAGAAACCCAACCAGCACAAACTGGGTGACTTCACCACTACCAACCGGGTGATACCGATCACCTTGCTGGCGATCGGCATCGGAATTTTCAGCGCCTTCGTGGCCCTCGCTTTGCTGCGGCTGATTGGAATTTTCACCAACCTGTTTTTCTATCAGCGCTGGGGCACGGCGCTGGTTTCTCCCGCGGGCAACCACCTCGGCTGGCTGGAGATTGTTGTGCCCATGATCGGCGGTCTCATCGTCGGTCTCATGGCGCGCTACGGCTCGGAGCGTATTCGCGGTCATGGCATTCCGGAAGCCATTGAAGCCATTCTGCTGAAGGGCGGCCAGATCGAGCCGCGAGTGGCCATTCTGAAACCGATTTCTTCAGCCATCTCCATCGGCTCAGGTGGCCCCTTCGGAGCTGAAGGACCGATTATCATGACGGGCGGCGCGTTTGGTTCCATGATCGCGCAGTTCTTCCATCTCACCAGCGCCGAGCGCAGAACGTTGTTGGTGGCGGGCGCTGCGGCAGGCATGTCGGCGACCTTTGCCTCGCCGCTGGCGGCGGTCATGCTGTCCGTCGAGCTGCTGCTTTTCGAATGGAAGCCACGCAGCCTGATTCCCGTCGCGTTAGCCAGCGTAGCGGCGGCAGCGACACGCCGCTACATCATTGGCATGGGACCTTTGTTTCCCACGCCTCCTCACCCTGCGTTCATCGGACCCTCAGGACTACTGGGGTGTGTGCTGGTCGGAATTTTGGCGGGCGCATTGTCGGCACTGCTGACTCTGGCGGTGTACGCCGCGGAAGACGGCTTCCTCAAGCTGCCGATTCATTGGATGTGGTGGCCCATCATCGGTGGTTTCGTCGTGGGCGTTGGGGGATTGATCTTCCCGCAGGCCTTGGGCGTCGGTTACGACACCATTGGATCGTTACTACAAGGAAATGTTGTGCTGACAACCCTTGCCGGCATCCTGCTGGTGAAGTCCGTCATCTGGGCGGTATCTCTGGGTTCAGGAACGTCGGGCGGCGTTCTGGCGCCGCTGCTCATGATGGGCGGCGCCCTGGGCGGTCTGCTGAGTGCGTTCCTGCCCCATGAAGGAATGGGTTTCTGGCCGTTGATCGCTATGGGCGCGATCCTGGGAGGGACCATGCGCTCACCTCTCACAGGCGTGGTATTTGCGGTTGAGCTGACGCACGACATCAACGCCATTCTTCCCTTGCTCCTGGCGTCGGTGGTCGCACATGGCTTCACGGTGCTGACCTTGAAGCGTTCCATTCTGACGGAAAAGGTTGCCCGCCGGGGCTACCACTTGAGCCGCGAATACTCGGTGGATCCGCTGGAAATCCTGTTCGTGCGGGAGGTTATGCGCTCCAACATAGTGGCGATTCCCGCCGACACTACGGTCGCTGACCTGGCCAAATCGTTGCATGATGGACCAAGCCGGAGGCGGCAACAACTTTATCCCGTGGTCGGTCATGAGCGAACGCTGATGGGCGTGATTCCCCGGCATGAGCTTCAGCACTTGATTCAACAGGGCAACGACCATGGGTTGGCCGAGTTGATCAGGCGCGACCCAAAGGTCGCCTATCCCGATGAGCCATTGCGCGTGGTGGTCTATCGCATGGCGGAAACCGGGCTGACGCGCTTTCCGGTGGTGGAACGCGACGGTTCACGCAAGCTGGTGGGGATGGTTTCGCTGGAAGACCTGCTCAAGGCGCGGACGCACACCCTCGATGCCGAACGCCGGCGCGAACGGGTCCTACCTTTACGTTTGATGTTCCCATCGGGATGGAGAAAGCGGGACTTGGAGTAGCCTATTGGCCAGTTGTGCAGCGGACGCCCCGGTCTTGCCCTTCGGGCTGCACCCCATCCATCATCCCGTCGCAGGTGCTAGTCTGACCGGGTGACGATGAACAACCGTGACATCGACGCGGCTTGGAAGTATCACGACGGCACCAAGCATTCCTATTGGAGTGTTCGCAACAATCCTCACTTCCTGGACTGGGCGAATCGGCCGCTACCTTTCAAAATCTATCCACAACTAGAGTCGATTCCGCTGCCGCGAGACATGCGGCAAACCGGGGTCGCTGCATTGTCGGCGATCTCCGAGCCGGTGCCCGTGTCGGCCGATTCCGTCCCCGACCTTCACGACTTGGCCCGCATCCTCTATTTCTCGGCGGGCATCACCAAACAGCGCGCCTATCCGGGCGGAGAAATCTACTTTCGCGCCGCCGCCTGCACCGGAGCTCTCTATGAGATCGAACTGTACGTCGTGACCGGCGATCTCCCCGGCCTGGGTGCCGGCGTCTATCACTTCAACCCGGCGGACGTATCGCTACAGCTTCTTCGCAAAGGCGATTTTCGCGGAAACCTGGTGCAGGCGACAGCGGCGCAACCGGCGGTGGCTCACGCGCCCGCAACCATCGTCTGCACCGGAACGTACTGGCGAAACGCGTGGAAGTACCAGGCGCGCACCTATCGCCACTTCGGTTGGGACGGCGGCACGCTGTTGGCAAACATGCTGGCCGTTTCTACGGCTTCGGGGCTGCCGGCCGAGATCGTGCTCGGATTCGTCGACGCCGAGGTGAACCGTCTGCTCGATCTCGATACGCAGCGCGAAGTTTCTCTGTGTTTGGTGCCGGTCGGCCACACATCGCGAAGCTCGCTTCCACCACCGGCGGAGATGCCAGTGCTCGGCCTGGAGACCATTCCGGTTTCACAGCGCGAGGTGCAATTTCCCGCCATGCTTGAGATGCATGACGCTTCTTCGCTTGGGTCGGAAGAGGAAGTGCGTCAGTGGCGCGAGAACAAGCTCGTCCTGCCGTTTCCCGCTCCGGCTGGCGAGGAGGTTCGCCTTCAGCCGCTGCTGGAAGAAGAAAAGCCGAAGGACACGATCGAACAAGTGATCTTGCGCCGCGGTTCCACGCGAACATTCGATCGGGCGGCATCCATTACGCTGGCACAGCTCTCAACCATTATTGACTGCGCCACGCGAGGTCTTCCGGCTGACTTCCTCGAGCCGGGCACGCAGCTCAACGATCTTTACCTGATCGTGCATTCAGTGGACGGGCGCGAGCCGGGTGCTTACTTCTTCCATCGTGAGCGGAGAACGCTGGAACTTCTGAAGGAGGGAGAATTTCGCACCGAGGCACATCATCTTGGGCTGGAGCAGGACCTTCCGGCGGATGCCTGCGTGGACGTCTTCTTTCTTGCTGATTTGAATCGTGCCCTGGAGGCGTATGGAAATCGCGGGTATCGCGCGGTTCAACTCGAGGCCGGTGCCATTGGCGGCAAGATGTACCTGGCTACGTATGCCCAGCGACTGGGTGCGACTGGGCTTACTTTCTTCGATGATGACGTGACTAACTTTTTTTCACCGCACGCGAAAGGCAAGAGTGCAATCTTCCTGCTCGCGATTGGCAAACCTCTGAAACGCAAACCAGAGTAGGCTCGGCAAATTCAGTTCAGTCTTAGGCATGACGCAACGCCGGCCGCGCTGTACTTCAATCGTATTCTGACTCACGATGAAGCACAGCGCAGTGCGGCGAAGAAGTTAGGCTCCCTGGGAGGAGTGAAGTACGCGGAAGGTGCTTCCTCCGTTGGCCCAGATGAGCACCAGGGCGTCCTGGCCTTTGGGCACATTCGCGAGGGCCTTCTGCACGTCGGAGGCACTCCTGGTCTCGTGACGATTCACGCCCAGAATGACCTGTCCGGGCTGTAATCCCGCATCATCCGACGGGCTGCCGGGCAGCACGCGCTGAATCACGGCCCCGTGTATGTCGTCCGGAGCTTTCAGTTGATCACGCACCTCGGGAGTGATGTCAGCGATTCCCAATCCCCAGCGGGGCTTATCGGTCTGGTTCTCCGCGCTGACTTTCTCGCTGCGGTCGCCTCCCATCTCTTCTAAAGTGAGTGGCACCGAAACGTTCTTGCCATCGCGCATGACCTGCAGAGTGATTTTGGTTCCGGGGGTCTTTTCCCCGATTTCCATCTGCAGTTGACCCGCATCGCTGACCTTCTTGCCATCCAGTTCAGTGATCACGTCACCCACTCGCAGGCCTGCTTTGGCGCCCGGAGAATCCGGCTCAACCTGCGTCACCAGAGCGCCATTGGCGTCTTTCACGTCGAAGAACTTCGCATTCTCAGGCGTGACATCGGTGATGCCGACACCCATGTGCGCGTGGCTGACCTTGCCATAGCGGACCAGGGAGTTCACCACCGGAGCCACAATCTGGGTGGGAATGGCAAATCCCATGCCGGAGAAGGATCCCGAAGGCGAGATGAGGAAGGTGTTGATGCCGACCACTTCGCCGTGGGCATTCACCAACGGACCACCCGAGTTGCCGGGATTGATGGCAGCATCGGTCTGGATGAATTGTCCTGGCTTATGCGGATCGTCGGCATACGGATTCGGGCGGTTCAGCGCGCTTACGATGCCGCGGGTGACCGTAAACCGGAAACCAAAGGGGTTGCCGAAGGCAAGCACCGTCTGTCCCGGACGCAGGGCGGCGGAATCACCCATCGGAATGTTTGGGAGATTCGTGCCGTCGATCTTGATCACGGCCAGATCAGTGAGCGGATCAGTGCCGACCAGTTTGCCGGTGAGTATGCGCCGGTCGCCGAGCGTGACCTTGATGTCGGTGGCGCCGTCCACCACGTGGTTGTTGGTAACGATGTAACCGTCGGGCGAGATGATAACGCCGCTGCCGATGCCGTGTTCGATCTGCGGGCCCTGTTGGCGCTGGCTGAATTGCTGGCCAAAGAAATGCTGGATGTCGTCAGGAACTCCCTCTGCCACCGGTTGCGATTTTGCCCGCGAGGTGACAGCAACGTTCACAATTGCCGGCGTGACCCGGGCAGCCACGGCCTCCATTGCCTGATCAAGCGAAAGCAGTGGTCCTATCTTGCTGTCTTCGAGTGGTGCAGCGTTGGAAGCAACTGCGGCACGCACCGGTCCGAATGAGGTGTGGGCGGTGTAGGCAAAGATAGAAGCCGCCAGCACCAGCGTGAGCGCAACCGCTGCGCGCCCCTTGCTGCCACCAGCCTTCCATCCCCGCGTAATCCAAGCTTTCATGTCTCTCTAATCCTCCAAATCAAATTGGCGTGCGAACACTCCTCCGCTCGTTCGCCTGAAGCGGAACTCGATTGCCGTAGAGGCGCTGAATGTTATGGGTCGGTCAACAGCCGGTCGAACGAAACGTCCAACTTTGCGGCCGTGATCCGATCGTTCACTGGGGAGGTTACAACATAGTGTTGGACGAGGCGCTCTTGGAAAGGTAAGCAATCGCAAGGTGGGATAGCCACCCCGCCTGCTTCGGAATACAAGGTAGTTACTGACCTGCGCGGCCCAGGGCGGCGCGTATCTCCTGTGCCAGCCGTTCCACCGCCGCTTCCACCGCTTGCTCAACTGCGGGCGACAGTTCGAGGCCGGCGATAAAATCAGAGCCTTCGATGCCGTAAACGACCAGATGGGCAGGCAGTTGGTCCAAAGAGCGGGCCAGTTCAACCGCTTCGGCGACGCTGAACGCATGAGTCGAGTAGTGGAAGAATCCCCTCGGCACCGGCGCTGCCCGCGCATCCAGGTGATGGATCGTCCCTGGTGGCGCGCCCGAACGAACGGCGTCTACAATCCACACCCACGTCCCACCCTGCCACGCCTGCATCAACGCTGCGCCTTCACCGCTTTCCTCCCGGATGCGGACACCAGTGGGAAACAGCTTGCGTAAGCGGCGGGCGACAGCAATTCCAGCTCCGTCATCGCAGCGATATTCGTTGCCCACACCGATGATGATGAGGCTGGGGCCGTCGCTCATTCGGATTCAATCTGCAATTTCAAAAAGTGGGTGGCGCACGAAATGCATGGATCGTAATTGCGGACTGCCTGTTCGCACTGCCACTGCAACTCGTCCTTGGGCAGAAGCAGATTGCTTTGCACAAACTGCCGCAGATCGTTCTCGATGGTCTTCTGGTTCTGCGAGGTGGGGGGAACAATCTTGGCGTCGAGGATGAGGCCGCGGTCGTCGATGCGATAGCGGTGATAGCAGATTCCGCGTGGCGCTTCGGTGCAGCCGTAGCCGGTGCCGACGCGCGGCTCAACCTTGACCGCCGGGGTGTCGGGCATCTCATAGTGCTCGATGATGCGCAGCGCCTCATCGCAGGCGTACACCATCTCCACGCTGCGCACCACGATGCTTTGAAATGGATTGCGGCACACCGGTCCTATCGCGGCGCTGCGGGCTGCATCCTGCGCGAGGGGCGAGAGCTTGTCGAAGTTCAGGTTGTAACGCGCCAGCGGGCCGACGAAGTAGGAATTTCGCTCCGTCAGCCGCGATTGCAGCGCGTTGGAATGGGCGACGTGGTCTTCCGCAAAGTGCTGGTCGTATTCGTGGACGGCGATGGCAAGCCCTTTATTGGAGACCAGGCGCCCTTCATTGAACGGATATTCGTCGGGATGACGGAGGGCAACGAACTCGTAGTCGCGGTCGAAATCAGGGAACGTGAAGGTTGCGACCCAGCGCACGGTGGCCAGTGCGGCGTCGCGCGCCCACTTGAGTTCCTCGGCGAGCGCGGCGAAGTCCCGCGGGTGTGGCACTTTGTAGAAGCCGCCAACCTTTACATTGATGGGATGGATTTCGCGGCCGCCGAGCAGGCGCACAATTTCGTTGCCGGCTTTCTTCAGCCGCAGGCCGCGCTTCACCTCGTCAGCGTGGTCCCCGGCCATGCGGATAGCATCTTCGTAACCCAGAAAGTCAGGCGCGTGCAGCAAATAGACGCTCAGCGCGTGGCTCTCGATCCATTCGCCGCAATAGATGAGCCGGCGCAGGTCGCGAATGGGCCCGGTAATCTTGATTCCGCACGCGTCTTCCATGGCGTGACACGCGCTCATCTGGTAGGCGATGGGGCAGATACCGCAGATGCGTGCCGTAATGTCGGGCGCCTCGTGAAATTTACGTCCGCGCAGAAACGCTTCGAAGAAGCGCGGCGGCTCGAAGATCTTGAACTGAACGTCTGTCACCTGCTGGCCCTTGATCTTCACGGAGAGCGCGCCTTCGCCTTCAACCCGCGCCAGATAGTCGACCTTGATGGTCCTACTTTTCATGCGCTTCGCTCTCTTTGCGGAAAGGCTCGGCGTAGGCGTTGAACCCGCGGTAAACCCGCATCAAATCGCGCTCGCTCACCCCCAACTCCTCGCTCCACCACGCGCTCAGCGCTGTGGTGTTGGGAGTTTCTTTCGGCCCAAAGCATCCATAGCACCCGCGCGCGTATGCGGGACACAGCGCGCCGCAGCCCACCTGGGTCACCGGACCGAGACACGGCGTTCCGTGCGCCACCATCACACAGACGGTGCCGCGCAGTTTGCATTCCACGCAGACGCTGTGCGGCGGCGTGTTGGGCTTGCGGCCATTCAGAAACGCGCTCAGCACTTCCACCAACTGCTGCTTATTGATGGGGCAGCCGCGCAGTTCGAAATCGACAAATACATGATCGGTGATCGGCGTGGACTTCTTCAGGGTCTCGATGTAGTCGGGCCGCGCATACACGATGGAAACAAATTCCTTCACGTCCTTGAAATTGCGTAGCGCCTGAATGCCGCCGGCGGTCGCGCATGCGCCAATCGTCACCAGGAATTTCGAGGCGCGGCGAATGCCATGGATCCGCTCCGCATCGTGCGGCGTGGTGATGGAGCCTTCGACCAGCGACAGATCGTACGGGCCTTTGACCACAGCGCGCGAGGCCTCGGGAAAATTGGCAATCTCCACCGCGCCGGCGACGGCCAGCAGTTCGTCTTCGCAATCCAGCAGGCTCAACTGGCACCCGTCGCACGAAGAGAACTTCCAGACGGCCAGCTTGGGTTTGCGCAATGCCATATCAGATCTCCGACTTGCCGAGGATGGCCGCGATGCTGGGCAGCGCGAACACCGGGCCGTCTTTGCACACAAACGTGGGACCGTACTGGCAATGGCCGCAAAAGCCAACGCCGCATTTCATGTTGCGCTCCGCCGACAGATAAACGCGCTCGGCCGCGACGCCGCGCTTCAACAGCTCCATCACGGTAAAACGCATCATGACCTCGGGCCCGCAAAGCATCGCCAGGGTATTGGACGGATCGAAGGGAGCGCGCCCAATCATCGTGGTCACCACCCCAACATTGCCGCGCCACGTGCTGGCGGCGCGATCGACGGTGACCTGGATTTCCAGATCGAACTTGCCGCGCCACTGTTCCAGCTCGTGCCGGTACAGCATGTCCTCGGGGCTGCGCGTGCCGTACAGTAGAACGATCCGGTGAAATTTGTCGCGCTCCGCCATCAGGCGGTAGAGCGCAGGCCGCAACGGAGCCAGGCCGATTCCGCCCGCCACAATCACCACATCGCGACCAGTCGCTTCCTGCACCGGCCAATGGCTGCCGAAAGGACCGCGAATCCCCATGATCTCGCCGCGCTTGAGCCGCCGCATGGCCTTGGTTACCGTGCCGACCACGCGAGTCGTGTGCTTCAGCAAAGGAACGTCGTTGGGATCACTACAGATGGAGATGGGCACTTCTCCCACGCCGAAGACGTACAGCATGTTGAACTGGCCTGGCGAAAATCGGAACCCGTGGCTCGAATCTTCGGGCAGAATCTCCAGCGTAAAGGTGTCCCCCGTCTCCTGCCTTACACGCTGAATGCGGTAAGGCACGGGCAGCATGGGATCTGGGGCCGGGCCCGCGGCTACAGTTTGGGTTTGCTCAAGCATGGCGTGCCATACACATCCAACAGCTGCAAGCGGGTGGCCTCCAGGCGCCCGGTAATGATCTGCATGAACCGCTTGTAAATGTCGTAGCCGAGGTCGTGGTCCTCATCGCACTTGGTGCGTAGACACTTGCCATCGAAGGCCAGCGCGTGCGTGGGCTGCTGCGCCCTGGCGTCAAAATGCCAGCGATAGGGAGGGAACAGCCACGACCATCCCATGACTTCGCCCGTACCGACCGTCAGTACGGTGGTGAGGCCATCGTGCGGCACCATTAATTGCACGGCCACCCGGCCTTCCCGGATGAGATAAAAATGATCAGCCGGATCATTCTCCCGGAAGATGACTTCTCCTTCGGCGAAGCGCACGTTGTTGGAACATCCCGCGATCAAGCGGATGTGTTGGTCCTCCATCCCTTGAAAAAACGGATGCTCTCGCAGAATTGGTTCGAGAGTTTGTATCATGACGGGTCCTCGCTTTGGTTGGGCGGCGCCTTTACGGAATCACTTGCGCGGATGGCCCCAGCCTCGACCGTAATATCGATTCCCACCGGACACCACGCGATGCAGCGGCCACAGCCCACGCAGCCGGACACGCCAAACTGATCAATCCAGGTAGCCAGCTTGTGCGTCATCCACTGGCGATAGCGCGATCTCGCCGATGCGCGCACGCTGCCGCCGTGAATGTAGGAAAAATCCACCGTGAAGCACGAATCCCATCGCCGCCAGCGTTCGGCGTGTCCGCCGGTCAGGTCGGTAACGTCTTCGACCGTGGTGCAGAAGCAGGTAGGACAGACGATGGTGCAGTTGGCGCACGTCAGACAACGCTCCGTGACATCGTCCCACCGGGGATGCTCGTAGTTGCGGTAGAGCAGTTCCTTGATTCCGTGCGTCTCCAATTGCCGGCCCATGTGTTGGGCTGTGTGCTTCAGAATGCGCTCAGCCTGCTGTCGATCGTCATCGCTAGCGGGCTCGTATGGCACGTGGGTCAAAATCTCAATCCCGCGCTCTGTTCCCACTTCCACCAGAAAGTAATGTCGCGCGTCTTGCCGCAATTCGGTGAGAGCAAGATCGAAGCCGGAAGTTGCTTTCGGTCCGGTTTTCATCGAAGCGCAGAAGCAGGTGCCGCCGGCCTGTCCGCAATTGACCGCCACGGTGAACAGGTTCTCGCGCCGCGCTTTATAGCCGGGATCAACGAACTGGCCCTCGAGATAGACTTTGTCCTGGATCGCGATCGCGCTCAATTCACAGGCGCGCACACCGAAGAAAGCATATTTTGGCGGGGCTGGTTCTTCTGCCGGCAGGATTCGCAGTGATTTTCCGTTGCGCGCCGCCTGCCACAGACGCTGCACCGGCGGAAACAGAAATTTTTTCCAGGAGTGCGGGCCAACGGCATAGCCAAAGAAGGCGTCGTCGTCGCGGCGTTTCAGACGATAGGTTCCACCCGACTGCTCGTCGGTCCAACCTGAAGGGAGATCTTCGAGAGTGGTCAGGTGATCGTAGATGATCGCGCCGTCGCGCAAGGTTGGCCCGACAACCTCATAGCCTTGGCTGGCTAATACTTGGAGCAGCCGCTCCAGGTGCTCCCGCTCCACGACAAAGCTGTCGCCGACGTGCGACGGCTCTGCGGTCTTGGCTCGCAGTGTTGGCACGACCACCAGCTTCCAGCTTCAGGTTAGAGAACTTTGCGCTGGGAGTCGGTGACGTGGGTCACGTGGTGCTGTTGGAATTGAGAAATGTTGAGCTGGCTGATCAGGTTCCTATTACCACGCCGCCATCCACGGAAATCACCGCGCCGTGAATGAAGCTCGCCTGGTCAGACGCGAGCCAGTAGTAAACGTTGGCCACCTCATCCGGCGTCCCCATGCGCCCCAGCGGCACGCGCGACACCATAGCTTCACGGATTTTTTCCGGCATCGACTTCACCATGTCGGTGGCGATGAATCCCGGAGCCACCGCGTTCACGCGAATGTTGCGCTTGCCCAGCTCGCGCGCCCAGGTGTACGTCATCCCGATCACGCCCGCTTTCGAAGCCACGTAGTTGGTTTGTCCGAAGTTGCCGTGCAAGCCGACGACGGAAGCCGCGCACAGAATCACTCCGCCGCCAGCCTTGATCATGTGTGGCGCCACCGCGCGAGTGCACAGGAACACGCCCTTCAAGTTGACGCCGATGACCGAGTCCCACGTCTGCTCGCTCATGGTCGATTCCGCGCTGCCACCATTCCACTTCACCAGCTGCGCGTCGTGAATGATGCCGGCGTTGTTGATGAGGACGTCAATCCGGCCCCAGCGCTCGACCACCGCCGCTGCGGCCGTCTCCACCGCGTTGGCGTTGGTGACATCCACCACCTGAAACAGGCATTCTCCGCCCGCCGCTTGAATGGCCGACTCCAATTGAGGCGCGCTTTTGTCGGAAACGTCCCAGGCCGCAATGCGGTCTCCTTCGCGCGCAAATCGCAGAGCAGTCGCGCGGCCAATGCCTGCCGCCGCGCCAGTAATGAGCACTACTCGTCTCGGCAATCCGTTTTCGTTCATGATGATGTCTTCCTGTCTTATAGCCACGCCTCGTTTTGACTCAATCGATGTGATGCGATCGACGTGCGGCCATCGCGATGACAGTCTGTGGGTAAACCGGAATGCGGTTCACATTCTGTCGGGAGATTGGCTTTCCCAATAGGGTGGGCGGCGAGATCTGTAGCCAGCAGTGACGGAAGTGCGTTGGCGCAGGTCAAACGTTCCGAGCGTAGTCCCTTTGCCGCACTGCGTCAAGACTTGCGGCGTGATTTGACTTTTCGCCTCCCGCTCTTCGGTTTCGACCGGCGTTCCGAAGCTGCCTCCAACTCGGCAATGCGCCGCTTCAGTTCGTTCACCTCTTCTCCCGTCTTTCCAGTCTTCCGATTTTTCCGTGGGCCTGTGCGTTGCTTTTCCGGGCTTACTTTTGGCGCCGTTGCCGGCGGGGTTGCCACCGCTGCGGCCGGCTGCGGCCAGCGCATAAACTCCAGCGGGTTCATGGCCGGCGGCATCGCGCGGAAGGCGTTCTGGTACATCTCCAGCATCGACTTCATATAGTGCAGAGCGCTCTCTTGCGTGGCCTTTCCTGAGGCCACAACCATCTGGCGCAACACATCGAGCGGAAACACGGAGTCCGGCAGCTTGGCATCCTCCACTACAATCTGCGCCAGGGTCAGCCGGGTCAGGTCCTCGCCACTGGCGGCGTCCACTACCCGCACATCGTGACCGTCGCGCACCAATTGCGCCACCTGCTCCTGGTTTATGTACTGGCTGGTGGCCGTGTTGTACAACCGCCGGTTCTCGTACTTCTTAATAATCAGCGTCTTAGGAGGCATTCGAATTTTCTCGTTTTCGCCCTTGACAGGCGCCGTCAGGGGCGTATGATTACCTTATGTTGCAGTGCAGCATAAATCGCAACATAAGACATTTACAAGGAGCCCATCATGCCTACTACCTCCAAGTCCAAAAAGAAGACTACTCCGGCCGCCGCTGCCGGTAAACCTGAATTCGCCGATTCCTTTACCCCACTGTACGTGAATGGCGTAGAGCGCCTGGCCGAACTGCAAAAGAAGTCGCTCGACATCGCCGCCGAGCAGAGCACTGAGTTCATCAACACCTGGAAGAAGGCGTTCAGCTTCCTGCCCGCCACCCCGACGTTCGTATTCGACATCGCCGAGCAGGCCGTCGAGACCTTCGTCCAGACCCAGAAGTCCGCGATCGACTTCGCCGTCGAGCAGAGCAACACGATTGCCACCATCAACAAGACCCGGGCCAAGGCTTACGGCGAAATCGCCGACAGCGTGACCGGCCTGTTCCAGCAATCGGTTGAGCGTTCGGTTGCAGCCCAGAAGAAAGCTCTGGACTATGCTTCCACGCAAAGCAAGACCGCCTTTGAGGGCGCCAAGAAGCAGCTCGCTCCCGCCGGCGCGCCGGTTGCGGCCGTCATTGACTCGTTCCAGCGCGGAACGGAAACCTTCATCGAGACCCAGAAGGCAGCCCTCGAAATCGCGACCAAGCCTTTCAAGTCTGCTGCCACTCGGAACTAATGTTTCTCGAGCGTAGTTCGAATTACTAGCGCGGCCTCGAAGACCTCCATTCGCCTCAAGAGACCCAGTGGAGTGTTTTCGAGGCTGTTGCTCGGTATATAGTTTTAATTAGGGGTGGCCGGTGGCCGACGAAAAAACAAAAGATGGCAAGCCATTCGATCCCATGGATCCCTGGCGCGGGATGCGCGACGCCTACATGGATGTGTGGGCCAAGACCATGGTGGACGCGGTGAATAGCGAGGCCTATGCCCAGGCCAGCGGCGCAATTCTCGATTCCTACCTCACCGCATCTTCGCCGTTTCGTGAAGCCGTCGAGAAGACCATGCTCAAGGTGCTGGAGCAGATGAGCATGCCGTCGCGCGCCGACGTGGTGTCGCTCGCCGAGCGCCTGACCAATGTCGAGATGCGTCTCGATGACATGGATGCCAAGCTGGACCGCATTCTGCAGCGGATTTTGCCAGCTGCGCCTGTCGAACACAGGAAGCCGCAGAGCGCGCCTCCGCAGCGCACTAGAACAGCCAAGCCGGCACCCAAAAAGAGAGGGACCAAGTAGGATGGCAGGCGCACCGGTACTGAACGATCCGTTTACTCTCGCCGTCAACCGGCTCAAGACGCTCTCGAAGGTAATGACGACGAAGGCGGCCATTGCGCAAACCCCCAAAGAACTCATCTGGACGTTGAACAAGGCCAAGCTCTATCGCTACATTCCCGTCGTCCCCAAAGAAAAGCGCCATCCGGTTCCGCTGTTGCTCGTCTTCGCTCTGATGAACCGGCCCTACATCCTCGACCTTCGCCCCGGACACAGCTTCGTCGAGTACATGGTCAACAATGGCTACGATGTGTACTTGCTCGATTGGGGAGCACCCGGCCCGGAAGACAAGAACCTCAAATTCGAGGATTACGCCCTTGAGTACATGCCACGGGCGATCCGCAAATTGAAAGCAGTCTCGGGCTCGGAAGCGTTCAGCCTACTCGGCTGGTGCATCGGCGCCATCCTCACCACCATTTATGCATCGCTGCGCGGCGACGAAGGCCTGCGCAACCTGATCCTGCTTACTGCGCCGCTGGATTTTTCCGACAAAACAAAACTAACCTTCGCTCGCTGGACCGACGAACGTTACTTCGACATTGAAAAGGTGCTCGCGGCGTTCGGCAACATGCCCGGCGAGATGATTGATTACGGCGCCAAGGCCCTGCGACCGGTGGAAAACTACGTCGGCAACTATGTAAAGCTCTGGGACAATCTCGACGATCCCAAAGTCGTCGAATCCTGGCACGCGATGAATACCTGGGTCACAGACAACGTGCCGCTGGCCGGAGGCGCTTTCCGCCAGCTCATCGTCGATCTCTATCGCAATGACCGCTTGATGCGCGGGGAACTGCTAATCCGCGGCGAGCGTGTGGATGTAGGGAAGATTCGCGCGAATCTGCTCACCGTCATCGCCGAGGGCGACCACATTACTCCCCCTTGCCAGTCCGAGTCCATCATGGGCAAGGTCAGCAGCAAAGACAAGGAACTGTTCCGCATTGCCGGTGGCCACATCGGAATCATGGCCGGCAGCGGCGCCAGCAAATACACCTGGCCGCACATCGACAGCTGGCTCGCGCCAAGATCCAAATAAGTCGGCAACTTGCGGTGGGAACAAGCCAGTGTTTTGAAGGGACGCACCATTTAGGTGCACGTTAGTCTTTGTCATCACGAGCGGGCTTTAGCCCGCGAGGGATCTGTTTTTTTCCGTCATCGGTCGTTCCAGGTTTACCAACAGCAGACTCCTCGCTTCGCTCGTAATGACAATTCCTAAAGACGAATCGTCTCAGGCCGTCTTAACCCCTACATGTGATACCCGCCGTTCACATTCAACTCCTGTCCAGTGATGTAGTCGCCGTCCGCGGCCAGAAAGCTGGCTGCCTTGGCTATTTCCTCCGGCGAGGCAAACCGTCCCAATGGAATCTTCGCCTTGATTTGCGCGGCAATTTCTTCGGGAATCGCGTCCACCATCTCCGTCGAGGTAAACCCTGGCGCGATGACATTGGCAGTAATGTTGAACTTCGCCATCTCGAGCGCCAGCGTTTTGGTGAAGGCAATAATGCCGCCCTTGCTGGCGGAATAGTTGGCCTGTCCAAACGCGCCCATCTGCCCGACCACCGAGCCGATGTTGATGATCCGCCCAAACCTCTGGTTCACCATCGCCGGCACCGCCGCGCTGGTGCAGTAGAACGTTCCGTTCAGGTTGACGTTGATCACCGCGGCCCAGTCGTCGTCGGTCATCTTGCGCATGGAGCGATCGCGCGTGATACCGGCATTGTTCACCAGGATGTCGAGCCGCTGCCATTTGTCGAGCACTTCCTTGACGATGCGGGCCGCCTCACCTTTCTTGGCAACGTCGCCCTGAATCAGCATGACGTCGCCGCCCATCGCCCGGATTTCCTCCGCCGCGCTATCCGCCTGCTTGGCATCGGAACGGAAGTTCAGCGCCAGCTTCGCGCCGCGGCGCGCCAGTTCCAGCGCGATTGCGCGTCCAATTCCTCGAGAAGCCCCGGTCACCATCGCGACCCTTCCCGATAACGAGGTCGGTTGATAATTTCCATTTCCCTCTGCAACGCTTACCATTTCCAAACTCCTGTCTTCGGAATTGATGCTTACAATCGCGGGATCAACCCGCATAACCACATAGCCACCGACTGCGCCGGCGCCGAAGCCGGGCGCGAAGACCCGCATGGGGCGGTCGATTCGCCCCTCACGCACGGCGTCATGCACGGCCATCAGGATGCTCGCGGACGAAGTGTTGCCCACTCGCTCAATGTTGAAAAAAATATGATCGCCCGGAATGCCCGCCGCTTCGGACAGGGCGAGCACCATGTTCTTGTTGGCCTGGTGCGGTACGACCAGTTCGATGGCGTCGATGAGCGACCCGCCCGCCCCGTTCGGATTGGGAAGCTGCGCCAACTCGCCCATCATCGTCTTCAGATAGCGAGTGACCAGGTTCCTCACCTCCGGCCCGTACACGGTAATGTTGTTGTCGAACTCCGGGTTCGGCCAGATGATCGAGTTCACTTCCGCCCATGGACCGCTCGCGTAGGTCTGGAAGTACTCGATGTCGGACGGAGTGCCTTCGGGCGCAGGCGCCACTATCATCGCGGCTGCGCCATCGCCAAAGATCATGCGCGAGGTGCGCACCGTCCCGATCTTGTCAGAGAACTTTTCCGCGCAGACCAGCAGCACCGGCCGCTCGATCTCCTGCAGCAGTCGCACCGCTTCGCCCAAGCCATACGACATACCGGCGCAGGCGGCGATAATGTCGCACGACGAATGGGTCTGCATAAGGCCAAGTTCGCCCGACAGCCACGTGGCCACCGACGGAATCAGCTTGACGCTGGTGCAGGTGCAGAACAGGACCGCGCCGATCTCCGCCGGGCGTCGGCCCGACTTCGCCAGCGCTTTCTTGGCAGCCAGCAGAGCGATGTCTTCCAGCGGCAGCAGGGTGTAGCGCCGCTGTTCGATGCCGGTTTTCGCGCTGATCTCCGCCGCGCTCATGCGCGACCAGGAATACGCGTGGTTGCGAATCAGGTCAGCGTTGGTGCAGGCAATCTCGCCCTCATAAACGGCGATGGCCTCGAAGCGCGGTTTAACCTTGAATGACTCGTTTACATTCACCGCCGGATACGGCTTGATAGGCTGACTCAGGGCCAGAGTGTCGGGGTGTATGGTCCGATAATGGCGAATCCGTGGCCCCCAGTTTTCGTCCTGCTTTACCCGCTGGATAAAACGCATTACCTCTTCACTGCGGGGATGGAACGCCACCACGTAATCGTCGTCCTTCAGCTCACCGATCGCAGTCTGCGTGCTGGTGGATGGGTCCCAGGCATACTGGTTGTGCAGGATCATCGACTGCCGCATCAGCGCTTCCAACTCGGGCACGGGATGTATGCAGTCCACTACATCGTTGAAGGTATAGCGAACATAGTCGGGATCGTAGGTCAGCAGATGACGGGTCAGGTTCGCCGGATCGGCCATCGCCTCTGACACTGTGGGACGTATTGGCCGGAGCTCGCCACCGGAGCTGAGCGCGTTTTTATAAACATTCAGCAGAATGTCAAAATTGCGGCCCTCCAGTTCTTCGTCCCATGACGGCGGCAAGGCCCGGTAGCCGGCTTCGATGGCGGTGGTGATTGCCGAGGAATCCCGCAGCTTATACACCGGCAGAAAAACATCGTCGCGTTGCCGGGGAAGATCTCCCCAGCGCGTGGGACGTTTCTCGTACATTGTCAGCGTGTAGCGATTGACCCAGAACCGGTTCAACACCAGATCGCGGCACAGCTCGTAGCGCGTCCTGTATTCGCCCGCCTTCACCCGGCCGGCAATTTCCACGTCCGTCGGGGCTTTCTCTCCAAAGTCGCGGCGAATGACGGCGGCAAATTGCTTCAGGCTCTTGAATACCCGGAAGTCCAACTCCGGGAAGAAATTGCCGGGAAAGACAATGCGGCCGTGCGAATTAATAACGAAAGGTTTCAGCAACATTGGCTATCGTTTCCTTGTTCTAGTTCAACCGAATGGACCGCGAAAACCTGGAGCGCGCTCCCGTACGAAATGGAATCCCACCCGCCGCCCCAGCAGATTCCCGGTGTATTAATTGTTACATAGGTATCGTGTTTCGGGCTTACTACCCTAGTGGCGGCCCATCGGCTCATTCGCTTGCGGTATCCCGACACGGCGACGGTTCTCAGCGGATACGGCCGAGAGGCGAATCGTCTCCTCAGTCTTGCTTCGTAAGCCCGCCGCAAGAAATTCGTTAGTCTCTAAGCGCTCGGCAGAAGAGCCAGGAATGCCTTCGCGGCACGGGAAAGATGTTTGTCCTTGCGATAAGCGTAGAAATAGGCAAGTTTGTCGTCGATCCCCGCCAGGGAACGGCCGTTTAGCAATCCCTCGGACATCTCTCGCCGTACCACAGTGTGGGACTGAATCGAAACCCCCAACCCCACTTCTACTGCCCGCTTGACGCCCTCCGTGTTGCCAAAATCGATGACGTGCTTTAGGGCGATGCCTTTCTCTTGCAACCGCTCTTCCACCACCGCCCGCGTCCCGGCGCCTCTGGCCGCCACGATAAATGTCTCTCCCAGCAGGTCCTGGTGCCTGATCCGCTTCTTCTTCGCCCAGCGATGATCGACGGGAGCAATCGCGATCAATCGGTCGGTCATAAACTGTCTGGCAATCAGCCTGGGATCGACCGTATCGTGACTGATCAACCCGAGGTCCAGTTTATTGGTCACGATCTTCGCCAGCACCTTCTCGCTTAGCGAAATATCGAGCGTGACGTCAACGGCGGGGTATTGCTTCCGGAATGCCGCCAGGACGCGAGGCAGAAGATAAATCCCGATGGGAAAGCTGGCGCCGACCAGAAGTTTGCCGCCGCGCAAGCCGTTCAGGTCCTCGATTCGTTGCTCCGCCGTGGTGATGGCAGCCATGATTCCCTGAGTGGCTTCGAATAGAATTTCGCCGGCCTGCGTCAGCGCCACTTTCTTCCCCAAACGGTCAAACAGGGGAACACCGAAATATTCCTCCATTTGCTTGATGTGTTTGCTTACCCCAGGCTGAGTCAGGTGGACCGCCTCGGCGGCGCGGGTGAAGCTGCGCGCTTGGGCCACGGCTGCAAAGACCCGTAGTTGGTCCAGATTAATCATGACCTATAGCTATCATTTAGATAAAAACAATTCATTTGATTCATGTCAAGAACATTTGTAATCTTGCTTCAGAACAAGCCAAGAAGGAGGACGTCATGAGGCATTTGGAAAATAACAAAATCGAAATTGAGGAAACAGTGAACGACCGGGAGGGCAATCCCCAGAGCTCGAATTCTGGTGACCAGGTCGCTCGCCGCGTAGCCGAGGTCCTGAACCTGGTGCTGGCGCAAGGATCGATGCCGGCCTAAGCTGCCGCGCAGCAGTCCCACCCCAGCCACGGAAGCTTGGGGTGGGGCGCTCGCTGGGGTAGACACCGGTTTACTGCGCGGCGCCCGACATCTCCATGAACTTCACTTCGTCGTTCTTCATTTTCTTCAGACCATCCATGGGCAAGTACACCATGTGCCCGGCATCGTAGGTCGCGAACGAAATGTTCTGGCGGTACTTCGGGCCGATATCGAGATGCTGCATGGTGTAATTGGCGGCGGCGAATGGCGTGGCCAGATCGTAATAGCCTTCCATCACCAAAACCTTCAAGTACGGATTCTTCACCACCGCCTGCCGAAGTGCGCTGGCCGTGTCGGGGAAGCCCTGAATGCTCGATCCCCAATCCCACTTGTCAAACCCCGCCTGCTGCGCCATCACGTAGTACGGCATGTCGGTTTTGTAGCCCAGTTCCGTCCGCACATAATTGTTGAACACCGAGGTGAACGGTGGAGTCGTGGCTGACGAGGTTGGGTCGTAGTACGGAGTATCCAGCAGGCCGTTGGGGTCAGGGCCGGTGTAGCGGCCATCCAGGCGTCCAACGCGCAGTTTCTGGTCAATCAGCAGGTAATGAGTGAACTTGCGCACATCGATACGCAGGTCTGCCTGGTCAACCACCTCGGGAGTCAATCCCGTGTAGCGCGCCAACTGGGTGACGATTTTCTGCCGCTCCTCTGGCGACAGGGCGTCTCCCTTGTCGAGCGCCTGCGCGTACTCGGTTGATGCCCAGTGCTGCGATTCCTCGCGCGCTTTGTTCATGTCCTGCGCCAGGTCTGGCGCCAGCTTGTGATGGTAGCCCGCGATCATGGTGAACGACGGCACCAGAAATACAAAGGCCTGGTCGTTAGTCTTGTTGCTGATCAGGGTCTCGAAATTCAGCACCATCGAGAGCAGAGTAATTCCATTGAACGAAATGCCCTTGTCCGCAAGATATCCGGCAATTCCCGCCGACCGCGTCGTGCCATAGCTTTCGCCGAACAGGTAAAGCGGAGAAGTCCAGCGCTCGTTGCGCGTGATGTAGAGACGAATGAACTCGCCGAAGGCTTCGATGTCGCCCTTCACGCCCCAGAATTTCTTCATGGTTTCGGGATCGGAGGCGCGGCTGAATCCGGTGCCGATCGCGTCCACCAGCACCAGATCGCTTCGGTCGAGTAGGGTGTAGGGACTGTCTTCCAGGCGGTAGGGCGCCGGCGGCATGAAACCATCAGGCAGCAGGACGACGCGCTTGGGCCCCAGCGCGCCCATGTGCAACCATATCGACGACGAGCCCGGCCCGCCGTTGAAGGCGAAGGTCAGTGGACGGCGGCTGGCCTCCTGCCCATCCAGCGTGTAAGCCACGAAAAACATCTCGGCTTCGATTTTGCCGGTGTCGCTCTTAATCGGAAGCCGTCCGGCGCTGGCCGTGTAGTGCAGCAGTTTTCCATTCACCGTGATCTGATGATGGGTCACTATCGGCGCTACTTCGGTCATGTCGAAGTGTTCTTCCTTGTCTTTCGACTTGTCGCCAGACTCCCGGGGCGCCTCAGGCTTTGCTTCTTCCGTAGTTGCGGGGGTTTCCTGTGACTTCGCCGGCTGGGACTGCGCCTTCTTCGACGCTGATTTTGTATTGGTCTGAGTTTCGGACTTGGGTTGGCTCTGGGGGGTATCGGTTTGTTGCGCGAGCGCTGGAATCAGCAAGACTGGTAACAACGCCAGATGGAAAAGAAAAGAACGCATTTGGGCTCCTGCAAAACTATCGTATTGCGACATTCTAAAACAGTGTCCGGATTGGCGTGGTGGGGCAATGCAGCGCTTCAGACGGTATTATTCGGGGGGCTCTCAAAATCGGTTTACCACGGAGACACAGAGGTTTGTTTGTCGAGCATTCTCCGTGTTCTCCGTGTTCTCCGTGCCTCCGTGGTGAATCCTCATTTTAGCTCTCGCTCCATCGCCTTGCGATTCTTCACCGGCAAATACTTGATCGCGGCGTTTGCCAACGCGAGGTACACCACGCGGGCCTCGGGAACAACCTTCAACTCCTTCAAATGCTGGCGGACCGTCGCCACATCACCGCGCACCAGCGGGCCGCTGAAAGCCGCAGCAGCATCGTGCTGCAGATAATTTCCCAACGTCTGTTTCAGCAGCGGAACCATCATGGTCTTGGCGTCGCCGGGCTTGAGGCCGGCGGCCCCGGCCACGCGCTCCAGCGAAGCCATCAGTGCGATCACCAGCGGCGAGGCAAAACTGCCGAACGCGTGATACAGCACCTTGTTGCGTTTATTGATGGTGTAGCTTACGCCGCCCAAGTCGCCGACGATCCGCTTAGCCACGCGCATGGCGGCAGCGTCGCCTTCCACGGCAAATGCGACTCCCCGCGTCTGCGGTGCAGGGCCACGCACAAATGTCATGGCGGGATGCACCGAGGCGACCCTGGCTCCGCGTTTACGCAGCGGACCCAGTTCGTCGCTGGTGAGCGCGCCACTAGAGTGGAAGACAATCTTCCCCTGCCAGTTTTGCGTGGGCGCAAGTTGTGCGGCGGTGGCTGCGATCGCGTCATCGGGAACGGTGATCCAGACTAAGTCGCTGTCGAGTGGCTGTTGCCCCATGGCGACCAGTCGCGCCTTCACTCGTCGCGCCAGGCCTTTCGTTTCACGATTGATGGAACGTGCGGCAATGAACTCAACCACGTATCCCGCCGACGCCAAAGTTAACGTCAACGCCGTCCCTAAATTTCCCGGGCCCACGATGCTGACGGTCAACGGACGCGCGAGTTGAGTTTTTTTCGGCACGGCGGGCAGAATAGCAGATTTCGCGCCGTGTGATTGGATGCCGAAAGAAATGACGTCTGAGTACTGCGGCGCTTCAGCGCGGTGTCAACGAGTCAAAAGACGTCTGGGTACTGCGGCGCTTCAGCGGCCCGCCCGTGGCGGACTTCTTTGGTGGAAGCCCCCGCATTTATGCGGGGGGAAAAGTTTGGCTTTGATCGGGCGCTTTAGCGCTGGGCCGCGAGTCGAGGGTTGGGTAGTGCGGTACCTCAGCGGCTAAAGCAAACTCAAAGATCTCCGCTCGACGCGGGCCTGAAGGCCCGCACTACCTTTCCGCAGCTTGGGTTGCGGCCGGTTACGAAAACCAGCCGCAACTATTTATAGTGGTAGCCTATGCCATCAAAAAAGCGCGTCTTGAAAAAGCCAGCCAGCAGTCGCAAATCGCAGAAACTATCACCTCGTGCGAAGAAGGCCGAGCTCCTCTCCTCCAAAACCGTGTACCAGGGGCCCGCTTTCAGCGTCACCTCCGACCGCGTGCGTGAACCGAACGGAATTGTTGCGCGCCGCGACGTGGTGCGCCACTCCGGCTCAGCCGTAATTCTCCCCGTTGACGATAGCGGTCCCGAACCGCTCGTTCTGCTGGAGCGGCAATACCGTTATGCTGCTGACGACTATCTCTGGGAACTTCCCGCCGGCCGCATCGATCCCGGCGAGAGGGCCCTGCCCGGCGCCAAGCGCGAACTGCTGGAGGAGACGGGATATCGCGCCGCCAAATGGACGAAGGCTTTGTTCTTTTATCCCAGCCCCGGCTTTCTCGACGAAACCATGACGGTCTTTCTGGCTCGTGGGTTGACGGCCGGCGATGCCCAGCCTGAAGAGGACGAATCGATCGAGTGCCATCTGACGCCTTTATCGCGCGCACTGGCCATGGTGCGCTCAGGCGAGATTCGCGATGGCAAGACCATTGCCGCTGTTTTATGGCTGGCCGACCGGCTTCGCCGCGAATCATTGCAGGGTTAAGGCGTTCGCCATGAGTTTGCCGGCCTAGGGCCGCAGACGCTCAAGACCCCGCTGGGAATGGGGTTTTGGTCTATATACTCTCTTGACAACACCACCAAACGGGGAGCAAAATTTAACCACGCTGTTCAACAGGCCAATCCAACTGGCCAGATGTGATCTAGGAAGAAAGTCCTCCATCGACTTTGGCTTCTGGGCTCAACCTGATTGACGCAATTCAAGACGGCATCCTCGGGGTGGGGATGCTGATGGGCTCTCGCCCGGAGGAAGAAGAAAGTGAGACTAAGGGGAACCGTAAAGTGGTTCAATAACGCAAAAGGCTTTGGCTTTATCGGCCGTGACGATGGCAGTTCGGATGTGTTCGTGCACTACAGCGCGATCAATAACGACGGCTACAAGAGCTTGCAGGAAGGCGACCAGGTAGAATTCGAGATCGTCGAGGGCCAGAAAGGCCCGCAAGCAGGCAACGTGTCGAGGATTGAGTACAAGCAGGCAATGTAACCAAGCTGCGCTGCAGTTCATGGACCCAGCCCCCGGGCTGGGTTCTTTTTTGCGAAAGATCTCGCACCGCCAGATACAATTCCGTTGGGCTGCCTGGTTGATTCGTCACCAAACCTGATTGCAAGCTGGTATCACAATTCGCAAAGCCACAGCGACGGACGCGGCCGGCATTCTTGAATGCCTGCGAATCGCGTTCGAGCCCTATCGCGCGCAGTACACGCCACAAGCCTTCACCGACACTGTCTTAACTCCGCAGACCATACAGGATCGCCTCCGGCAGATGTCGGTTTTTGTCGCGGTCACGCCTGACGACCAGATTGTCGGCACCATAGCCTGCTCGTTGGTCAATGCGAGCGAAGGCCATCTGCGAGGCATGGCCGTCCTGCCGGAATGGCATGGTCGTGGTCTCGCTGAAAAACTACTGCAATCTGCGGAGAGGGAAGTGGCGGCCAGAGGTTGCTCTCGCGTAACCCTGGACACGACCGAACCCCTACAGCCAGCGATGCGCTTCTATGAGAAACACGGCTATGTCCCTTCCGGCGAGACTACCGATTTTTTCGGCATGACGCTGCGCGAATATGTGAAGGAGCTGCGATTCTAGCGCAGTTTCGCGGTGCTTGTGCTTTGGGTGGTGCGAGGTCTTAAACCTTGATAGATGAGAATGCCGCGCTTTGAAAGGGCACGGCTTCCGGCCGTGCCGTACGACGTGTCCTTACGACGGCCTTAACCGCTGGGGGACTTCGATGTTTGAAAACTTGTTTGGTCGGGTGTCATGAAGAGGCGCACCTTTGGAGCCTGCCCTGAGCGAAGTCGAAGGGTACGCCGTTCACCATTTGTTTTGTCATCACGAGCGGGACTTCAGTCCCGCGAGGGATCTGCTTTTTGCCCCTTCACCGCACATCGCTTCTCCACGTTACAATTTCCATCGGGTAGCTTGCGTGGACAACAAGGCCATCGCCAACGTCTTCTACGAAACCGCCGATCTCATGGAGATCAATGGCGACGACTCTTTCCGCATCCGCTCGTATCGCCGCGCCGCCGAGGCCCTCGAAGGCCTGCCCCAGCAGGTCTCGGTCCTGATCCACGAACCCAAGAAGCTCTTGGAGATTCCCGGTATCGGCAAAGGAATGGCCGCCAACATCCAGGAGTTATGCCGCAGCGGCAAACTCGGCCCGCACCAGCAATTGCTGGTGAAATACCGGTCGTCGATGCTGGAGCTGCTGAAGATCCAGGGGCTGGGGCCGAAAACCATTGCGCTCATTTGGAGCGCCTTCCAGGTCAGCGATCTCGGCGGCGTAGAGAAGCTGGCGCGCGAGGGCAAACTGCGCGAGCTGCCGCGTCTGAGCGAAAAGAGCGAGCAGAAAATCCTGAAAGCGATTGAGGACTACCGCCGCATTTCCGGCCGCTTCCTGCTCGACGAAGCCGATCGCACCGCGCAGAAGCTGACCGAGCATCTGCGGCATATCCCAGGCATCGAGAAAATTACGCCCGCCGGTTCGCTGCGCCGTGGACGGGAGACCGTGGGCGATCTCGACGTGCTGATCACCGGCCCATGCTGCGTGGACGACGAACAGCGCGCCGGCTTGATCGAAGAAATCCTGCGCTTTCCCGGCATCGTCGAAGTGTTGGCCAAGGGCGACAACAAAGTCAGCTTCAAGTTGCGCAAAGGCATGCAGGTGGACGTGCGCACCTTGCCGCCGGATTCCTATGGCGCGGCCATGCAGTACTTCACCGGCTCCAAGAACCACAACGTGTCGCTGCGCCAGCGCGCCCTCAAGATGGGCTTCACGCTCAGCGAGTACGGCCTGTTTCGCCTCGACGATAACCAGCGCGTCGCCGGCGCCACCGAAGACGAGATCTACGGTACGCTCAAGCTCGACTGCATTCCGCCCGAACTCCGCGAAAATTGCGGCGAGATCGAGGCCGCGGCCAAGCATCAGCTCCCACACTTGATAACCGTGGATGATATTCGCGGCGAAGTGCACATGCACACCGTCGAAACCGACGGGAAGTGCACGATTGACGAAATGGCGGCCGCGGCCAAAGAGCGCGGCTACCAGTACATCGCCATCACCGATCACTCGAAAAATCTGGCTTTCGCCAACGGTCTCGACGACAAGCGTGCCGAGCAGCACATTGCGCGCATTCGTGCCGCCAACGAGCAGACGGATGGCATCACCATCATGGCAGGCATCGAGGTGGATATCCTCGCCGACGGCGAGCTCGATCTCTCCGACTCCGTGCTGGAGCAGATGGACGTCGTGGTCGCCAGCGTGCATTCGGCATTCAACCAGGAATCGCCGCAGATGACCGACCGCCTATTGCGCGCGTTGAGCAATAAGAACGTGTCGATTCTCGGACATCCCACCGGACGCCTGCTCCTACGGCGCGACGCCTATCCCTTCGACATGGATGCCGTGCTGAAGGCCGCGCTGAACAACCGGGTCGCAATGGAGCTGAATGCGTATCCAGACCGGCTCGACTTGAACGACGTGCATCTGCGCATGGCGCGTGAACGCGGCGTGAAGATTGTCATCAACACCGATGCGCACCACACCTCGCACTTTGAAAAGATCAAGTACGGTATCCTGCAGGCGCGCCGGGCGTGGCTCACTCCCAAGGACGTGCTGAACACCTTGCCGGAGAAAGAATTCCGCCAGGCGATGAAGCACCACTGGCCTGAGAAGTGACGAAACCGCCGCGCTCTCTTGTATCATCATCGGGGGTGTTTCATGGCTGATAATCCGACTCCGCCCGAACCGCAGTACGACTCCGGACATGTTCCCATTACCGAGGAATTTGACAGCGCGAAACGCAGCCTGCCGCCCGCCGTGCCGGTCATCATCGCACTCGTTGTCGTGGGCATCGTGGTCGCGGTGATTGCCTACCTCGAACGCGCCAAACCGGTGGCGCAGGGCGGCATCGACTCGGTTTACACCAGCCAGCCTGAAGACGTCACCAACACCATGGTCGCCATCCAGGTCACACTGCGCAATGTGGCAGACAAGGCGCTCTACATCAAGTCCATCTCGGCCAACCTGAAAACGGACCTTGGAGAACAATCCGATGACGCTGCGGCGGCTTCCGATTACGATCGCTACTTCGCCGCTTACCCAGACCTTCGCCCACACGCGACGCAACCCCTGACGGTCGAGACCAAGATCATGCCCGGCGCCGAGCAAAAGGGAACTGTCCTGGTGGCGTTTCCCATCTCCGAGCTGCAGTTTGCCGATCGCAAGGACCTCAACGTGACCATCGTGCCCTACGATCAGGCGCCGATTGTGCTGCGCGAGAAAGTTCCGGCGGCGAAGTAGCCTGCGTTAAGCAATGACCTCGGAAACCTTAACTGGCGCGGGTCTCAGCCTGGCTACTGCCGCCGTATGGGGCGGAGGCGATTTCGCCGGCGGCATCGCCACCCGGCGCGCCAACGTTTTTAAGGTGGTCGCAGGCGCGCACGCATGCGGCTTGCTGCTCATGCTGCTCCTGGTCTGGATTACCGGCGAGGCGCTTCCGCCGCGTTCAACCTTATTGTGGGGAGCAGCCGCCGGCATCGCTGGCGCCCTGGGTGTCGCGGCGCTGTACCGCGGCTTTGCCATCGGGCGCATGGGCATTGTCGCGCCCGTGTCGGCGGTGATTACGGGAGTATTGCCGGTGCTGGCCGGCATCTACAGCGAAGGCATGCCCGCCCCGATTCAACTGGTTGGATTTGTGCTGGCGTTGATCAGCATCTGGCTGATCGCGCGCCCCGACGGCAAAATCGACACTCATCGCGGTCTGGGGCTGGCGGTGCTGGCGGGCGTGATGTTCGGCCTGTTCTTCATCGCCTGTAAACAAGCTGGCCATCATGCCGTGTTCTGGCCGCTGGTCACCGCGCGTACCGCTTCCACACTGCTCATGCTGCTCATCGTGGCTTTTTCAGTCGGGGACCATCGGCCGCTGCGTCCGGCGCTGGTGCCGGTCTTGTTTGCGGGAATACTCGACACTTCCGCCAACGCGCTTTTTATCGCCGCCACGCAACGCGGGCGTCTCGACGTTACTTCGGTGTTGTCGTCGCTTTATCCTGCGAGCACCGTAATTCTTGCGCGGATATTCTTGAAGGAGCGGATGTCAGTCACGCAGAACGCGGGCATCGTGGGGGCGCTGGTTTCCGTGGCCCTGATCGCCGCGCACTAGAACAATTCCAGAGCTGCTGTTCCGGTCGCCGAACCTGGGGGCCATCCGGCATTACAATGCAGATTTTCTTATATGTAAGATAGTTACGATAATCTTACTTTACTTATCGAGGATGGGATTCCCAGGTCTCGAAAGGCGCGAGACCTGGGCCACCCGGGAAAATCCCTCACAGCTTGTCATCACGAGTGGGCGAACAGGGGTCCCCGACAAGCGCCGTTTTTGCGCTTGTTGGGGTAAAGTTCAGCCCGCGAGGGACCTGCTTTTACTGACAACTGACAACTGCCCTTCAGCTCACCAATTCCGGCTTGATCCAGGGGAACTGGAAGATCGCCAAGGGTTCTTCGGGATAGCTCACCTCGAAATCGAGGTAGGCATCCGCGACGATCCAGTAATAGGTCTTCAGCGTGGAGATGATCGCGTCAATCGCCTGGTCGAGTTCGCGATTGGTCGATGCCAGGGCTGACAGCGTGCGCTCGTGATGGGCGAAGTGCGGGTTCAGGACCTGCTTCAAGCCGGCGGCCGCGCGGTCCAACTCGGCACGGTCGTCGGCAAACTCGCGTTTGCTCACCTTGTCGTGCAGCAGATGAGGAAATTCCTCAAGCTCGGTCAGCACCCGCCGCAATGACAGATCAGTGTTGTCGGCGTCGAGCAATCGCAGCACGCGGGCCGCCATGGCGTCGGCGTAGGCGGCCCTTACCATGTCGAGGAACGCGTTGCGAACGCCGTGAAGTTGAGGATTGCGTTCAATCACCTCGCGTTCCACCTTCCAGTAGATGTCGCGGTCGCGGGCCAGGCTGAGGACCTGGTTGCGGATTTCGCGAAGTTCGCTTCTAGCGCGTTCGCGGAACTGTTTTTCCATCACCATATGGCTAAGTTTACCGAAGCGCGCGCAGAAATATTTGTGAGATTGGTCACAGACAGCGCGATTGGCTCCCCGATATGCCTTCAATCCTCCGGCCCTGAGGCCCGCGTTACAATGAACTCTTTGCGAGGTCATCATCGTGCTCACGTATCCAGAAATTGTTGCGCTCGAACAGAAATACCTGCTGAACACCTACGCGCGCTATCCGCTTGCCATCGCCCGCGGCAAGGACGTGTACGTTTACGACGTCGAGGGCCGGCGCTATCTCGACTTCCTCTCCGGCCTGGGGGTCAACGCGCTCGGCCATGCGCATCCCCGCATCGTGAAGGTCATCCGCGACCAGGCGGCGAAGGTCATCCACGTCTCCAACCTGTACTACAACGAGTACCAGGGATTGCTGGCGGAAAAGCTGTGCACCGCGTCGGGCCTGGACCGCGCCTTTTTCTCCAACAGCGGTACCGAGGCGATTGAGGGTGCGCTGAAAATGGTGCGGGCTGCCGGCCACGCCACCAGCGGTCCGGAAAAGTGCATTGTCATCGCGCTAGAGAATTCCTTCCACGGACGCACCATGGGCGCGCTCGCGCTCACCGGCCAGGCAAAGTATCGCAAAGACTTCGATCCCATGCTGGAGGGTGTGCGGTTTGTGCCGCGCAATGACATCGAGGCGCTGCGCAATGCGATGGACGACAACGTGTGCGGCATCGTGCTCGAGCCCATCCAGGGTGAAGGCGGCATTCAGGAGTCGTCGCACGAATTTCTACAGGCGTGCCGCCAGTTGGCCGACCAGCACCAGGCCGCGCTTATCTTCGACGAAATCCAATGCGGGCTGGGGCGTACCGGGACGCTCTTCGCCTTCCAGCATTTCGGCGTCGTGCCCGACGTGGTTTGCATTGCCAAGCCTATCGCCGCCGGACTGCCGCTGGGCGCGTTTCTTGCCAAAGACCGCTTCGCGCAGCACATCACGCCGGGCAAGCATGGAACAACGTTTGGCGGCGGCCCGCTGACCTGCCGCGTGGCCTTGGAATACCTGGCGATTATCGAAGATGAGAACCTGCTGGAGCAGGTGCGCCGGGTCGGCGGCTATTTCTCGCAGAAGCTGCGCGAGCTGGTGGACAAGTTCGATATCGCGGTGGAAGTCCGCGGCGTGGGCGCGATTCAGGCCCTGCAGTTGACTGTCCCGGGCAAGCCCATCCTCGAAGGCGCACTCGCCAAAGGTTTGCTCATCAACGTCACGCAAGACACCGTACTGCGCTTCTTGCCGCCCTTCCTGCTACAGGAGAAGCATGTAGACAGCGGCATGCGAATCCTGCGGAAGCTGCTCGCGGACGCGCAAAAGCAGCAGAAAGCCGCGGCGAAAGCGGCAAAGAGCGCTAAAGAGCGCTAAAGGGTAATGTCCACCCGATAGTCCCGCAAAGCGGGACTAGAGTCACGCCGCCGCGGAATGCGAACGGCTCAGCACCACGTACCGCTCCGACGCCATCAGGATGCCGCGCACGTCGCTGGAGTGGCAGCAATCCACCGCGCCCATGGCCAAGGCATCGGCCCACATGCGATCGTCCGCCAGACGATGGATGCAAACGAAGGCGGTCGCCGGAAACTCCGAGCACAGAGACCTCAGACTTGCCAGGTCAACCAGCTCCAGGTCCACGATGGCGAAGGGAGCGCGATAACGCGCCACCGCGGCAGCAATTTCGGCCGCCGATTTTGCAACTGCAAGATTGCGGAATTGTTTTCCGAGCGACGCAGCCAGCCAGTCGGCCGAAACTGCATCGTGGTGAGCCAGAACAACGTTGATTGGCCGCATAGAGAACCCCTTTTAACTGACGGAAGGGACAGCGGTTGCCATCCAATTAAGTACCCCACGTTACCTGGAGCGGGAGACAGCGTTGGCGTTCCCGGGCGCTGCTATTTTGTAGCGTCGCCCGCGTGACTTGCGGCTTCGAAGGCTTCCGGCTGCAGCTTGCTATTTCGCTTCAGCAGGATTTCCACTTTGCCTTCGGCGTCTTCCAGTTCCTTACGGCAGGAACTGGAAAGTTTCATGCCCTCATCAAAAAGTTCCAGCGCGTGGTCCAGCGAGACGTCGCCCTTCTCCAGTTCGGTCACGATGGTTTCCAGCCGCTGCAGGCACTCTTCGAATTTAGGCAAGCTCAAACTCCGTGGAATTAATTTTAGTGCAGAACGCTGGCGGTGAGCGTGACAATTTGAAGTAATTTCGATCGGCGGGAAAAATTTTCTCAGTATTGACCAGTCATCACAGCCAGAAGGATTTTCTCGGTAGTTGTCATCCCGACCGAGGAGTTTAGTCCGAGCGGAGGGACCTGCTTTTCCGTCGGGTCCCCCATCCTTCCCCTTGTTTTTGCGAAAGGGTGGGAAACAACCAAACCTCACACTGCCGCACGTTTTTTCGTGCCCAGCGCCTCCAGCACATCGACCGCGCACGAATACCTGCCGAACGGCGCGGCAATCTGCGCGCCCTGCACCATGTGGCGGACGGCGGCCAGCATGTCGCGGGCGATGGCCACCCCCTCGGCGCGGCCGGCATCCACCGTGGTCGCCTTCGCCATGCGCGCGAAAATCTCGTCGGGAATGGAAACCCGCAGCTCATTCTTCATGAACTCGGCATTGCGTGTACTGGTGAGCGGCCAGATGCCCGCCACCACCGGAATCCGGCAATGCTCGATGCGGCGCAGAAACGCTTCCAGCAGGCGGATATCGAACACCGGCTGGGTGACCGCCAACTCCGCTCCCGCTTCAACTTTGTACTCGAATCGACGGATCTCCTCATCAATGTTGGGGCTGCCGGGATTGGCGCCCACCGCAATCACGAACTGAGTGGACGCACCCGTCGGATTGCCGCCAATGTCGAGCCCGCGGTTCAGATTGTGAGCAATATTGACCAGGCCGATAGCGTCCACATCGAAGACCGCCGTCGCGTCCGGGTAATCTCCCATCTTCGGCGGATCGCCGGTGATGCAGATCAGGTTGCGGATGCCGATGGCGCTGGCGCCCAGCAAATCCGACTGAATCCCCAGCACGTTGCGATCGCGGCAGGTGTAGTGCAGGATGGCCTCGATCCCGACCTGCTGCTGTACCAGCAGGCAGAGCGCCTGGTTGCTCATGCGCGCCGAGGCGCGCGGGCTGTCTGGAATATTGACGCCGTCCACGCCCACCGATTTCAGGAAGCGCGCGCCTTCAATTTCGCGGCTGCCATCGGTGCCCCTCGGTGGAACAATCTCCACCATGGTGACAAACTCGCCGTCAGCGAGTTTGCGCCCCATCAGCGAACGCTCGCGCAGCGGCGGTACTTCGACGGGCTTCGCCTTGGGAGCTGGGGCCGCCTTGCGCGCGATGGCGCCACCGGAGACCGCGCGCAGAAACGCTTTCATCACGTGGATGTGGTCGGGCGTGGTGCCGCAACAACCGCCGATCAGCCGCACTCCGACATCCACAAACCTGCGTGCGTATTCCGCCATGTACTCGGGCGAGCATAGATAGATGTTGCGGCCTTCCACCGAGCGCGGCATGCCGGCATTGGGTTGGGCTGACAGTGGGGCAGTGGTGACGGCGCGCACCCGCTCCATCGCGTCCAGCATGGCCACCGGGCCCACGCTGCAGTTGCATCCCACCACATCGGCGCCCCAGGCTTCGATTTGCGGAGCATAGTGTTCGGGGGCCGATCCATCCAGGCAGTTGCCATCTTCGTCGATGGTGACCTGCGCCACCACCGGCAAGTTGGGGTTCACCTCGCGCGCCGCCAGAATGGCCTGATGCAGTTCTTCCAGGTATCCGAAGGTTTCCAGGATGATCAGATCGACGCCTTCTTCGTTCAAGGCCGCAATCTGCTCGCGAAACGCCTCGCGCGCTTCTTCCAGCGAGACCTTGCCCAGCGGCTCGATCCGGACTCCCAGCGGTCCGACGGCGCCGGCCACCAACGCGTCGAAACTCTTGGCTGCCTCGCGCGCCAGACGCGCGCCCTGGCGATTAACATCGGCCAGCTTGTCCACACATCCATGCTTCGACAACCGAAACGAATTCGCGCCAAAGGTGTTTGTTTCAATAATGTCGGCCCCGGCGTGGAGGTATTCCTGATGGATCGCGCGGATGAGGTCGGGCTGCGACAGGTTCAGCTCGTCGTAGCAGCGGTTGATGAAAATGCCTTTGGAATACAGCAGTGTGCCCATGGCGCCGTCGCATAAGACAGCGCCTTTCTGCAAACGCGAAATAAGGTCTGTAGTCATGGAGTTGGTGAAGGCTGTAGTGCCCGGCTTGATTGAACTTTACCGCAAATGGCGCGAAATCGCCATTGCCGGCGCTTCCGGCGGCAAGGGCGCGCTCTGTTATAATTCAGCGAATTCCAACATATCCTTGCAATTCATTATGTTGTCCGGGGTAAACGTTTGAAGCGGTTTCCAGTCCTGGTTTTCACCTTACTTATCGTGGGTTTACTTGCCGCCTGCGGCGGCAGCAGCAGCTCGACGGCGCCTCCCAGCACCGTCCAGCATCGTGCATTTATCAGCAACACCTATTCTGGCAACTTGCAGATCATGGACAGCCAAAACGACACGACGCCGTTCACTGCGCAGACCGTCAACTCCAACGGGCAGCTGGTGCCAGGGGTTCCGGTGACCGTGTCGGTTGGAGGCACGCTGACCTACGAGGTGGTAAGCCCCGACCGCACAGTAACGGTGATCTATAACACCAGTGGCAATCAACTCGAGTTCGTCAGCAATGCCTCCGAGACGGTCACTGGAAGCGTGGCGCTTCCTGATTTTGCCAGTATGGTGCTTTTTTCGACCGACAGTACCGCAGTGTACGCGCCGGTTCGGAATGCAACGGTCAGCGGCTCCCAGCCTGGCGCCGTGCAGGTCATCACGCTCTCGTCGGCCACCATCACTACCACCTATCCTGTCCCCTCCGCGCGCTATATTGCACTCAGTCCCAGCGGGCAGTTTCTGCTGGTCTTCCCCGATAACTCGGACACGGTTTATCTGATTAACCTGAGCGCTACCACGCCTGCCCCGATAGCGATTCCAGGGTTCGCCAGACCGGTCAGCGCGTTCTTCAGCAGCGACAGCAATACGGCTTATGTGCTCAGTTGCGGAGTGGAGTGCGGTTCGACTTCGGCGGCATCGGTACAGCAGCTCGACATTCCGTCGCAAACCATCAAGGCCACCGTGCCGGTCGGAGGCGCCAGTGTTGGCCTGCTCAATAACGCAACCTTGTACGTGGCCGGAAACCCGGGTCCTGCCGGCACCTATGATGCGGTCGACGTCAGTACCATGACGCGCATGACCGCCACCTCCGTTCCGATCGGCGACGGCTATCACAGCACCATGGCGCTGGCTTCTAATAACAAGCTCTTCATCGGCGCCAGTAGCTGCCTCAATGTCACCGTGGGATGCCTGTCGGTAGTGAATGTCTCCAACAACACCGCTGATCCGCCCACCCCGCCGCGTGGGGCCGTGACTGGCATGCTCGCGATTACGGGCCGTACCACGGTGTATGTGATCGAGGGTGGCATCCTCGTGATTTACGACTCCACCACCGACGACCTGCAGAAAACCCAGGTCGCATTCAGCGGTGCGCTGTATGGAGTGGTGCAGGTGGATCCGTAGGGCAGGGAGCCGTCAGCTATCAGCCATCAGCTGTCAGCTAAAGCCGGTTAGTTTCAGGGTTGCCCAAGATCGGGTAGGAGTCAGCCTTCAGGCTGGCATCCAAGCTAATTATCAAACTGCTCTAAGCCGAACTGGAAGACTATCCGCGGTCCCCTGCCTCACGGCTCCAGCTTCAGATGATGCACTCCCGCCCGCTGTACTGCTGCCTCCGAAAATGGCAATCCAAATGTCGTTCCCAGGTAGTAAGCATTCCATTGATCGTTGTAGTGCTCGTCGAAGATGTTTCCTGATTCGCCATTCACGATGTTCAACGTAGAGTTGTCGAGATCTGCGAAGTCAACCGTGAGACGCTCCGACGGCCCGAAGCGCGTGCCGACCTGCTTCACCGTTTCGCCATCCCCCGACAGAGGTTGCGGTCCGGGACCGGCGGCGCGCTTGAGGATGGGAAAATTGCTCCAGAAGGGATGTTTGATGTCCACGCGATGGACGCGTCCCCACTTCCACAGGGCGAGCGCAGTCGGCGCTTGTGCATCGCTTACTGCTCCTTCCACGGCGGCGGTCAGCAGCGCGTCGAAGTTGGTGTAGCCTTCCGGCAGCCAGCGCGCCGGCTGGTGAGACAGTATGTTCTCCAGCCACACCGGGCGCATGAACCATCGGTATTGCTTCCAGTCGTCTCCCAGCTTGGGCTTGAGCAGCAACTCCTCCAACTGCTTGCGCGAGAAGTACGCCACCGTCGGCGCCGCCGAATCCGTGCTCATGGCGCCGTCCCAATTTCGCAGCAGGTCGGCGGCGGCTTTGGCGCGCTGCGATGCGGTCGCGGTGTGATCGACGGCGTACACGAAGCGCTCGGCGCAGAAACGATCGAATGCCGAAACAATGTCGGTCTGGATGGCCAGCATGTCGGGCGGCGTGAGTTTGTTTTTCGCCTTCAGCAGCCGGTAGATACGCTCGGTGCGATACGGCGATCCCCACTCGATGCTCAACGTATAGGGATATCCGTCTGGCGTAATGCGGCCGTTGGCCGTGGCGATGATTCCCGACTGCGGGTCGTACACGCTGGGAAGCTTGTCGAAAGGAACATATCCCTTCCACTCATAGGAATCGTCATCGCCAGGCACGGGAAACGAGCCGTCGCCCCGCGCCCGGATGGGAACCATGCCCGTCGCCTGGTAGCCGATATGCCCATCCACATCGGCGTAAACCACGTTCTGGCCCGGCTGGCCAAGATGCGAGAACGCGGCGCGGAATTCCTGCCAATTTTTCGCCGAGTCCACGGCAAAAAATGGAGCGCTCGTCGCCTGCGGATCGTAGATGATCCACTTGAGCGCCAGCTTGCGCTGCTCCCCCGGAATCAGGTCGCTGATGATCGGCCCATGCCGGGTGATCTCGACATCCACGTTCACCTCGGGCTTGCCCTTCACGCGGATGATTTCTTTGCGATGTTCCGGCTGCACCCAGCCTTTCGGTGTGAGGTATTCGCCCTTGTCATTGAATTTCTCGACGTACAGGTCCTCGACGTTGGGACCGAGATTGGTGAAGCCCCACGCGATGTAACGGTTGTGCCCGGCAATCACAAAAGGCACGCCCGGCAAGGTCACGCCGGCAACATCGAAGTCTCCCGCCGTCAGGTGCGCCTCGTACCAGACGTTGGGGATCTGCAGGTCCAAATGCATGTCGTTCGATAGCAGCGGCTTTCCCGACGCGGTGTGCGCCCCCGACACCACCCAATTGTTGGAGCCGGGATGGAGGCTGTCGTCCATATTATTCTTGTCATCCCGAGCGACGAGCCTTGCGAGAAGTCGAGGGACCTGCTTTTGTTTTTCATCCTGAGCGAGCGCAGCGAGGCGAAGGATCTGCGGTTGTTTGTTTTTCGCAGCGAGCCGCTGGACTTGCGCATCCGTCGCGTGCACTGCTTGGTAGGAGCCCCCGCATTCATGCGTGGGAAGGAGCGCTTCAGCGCTCCGGGAAACGCTCTGCTCTTGCGCGCGCGCCTTAGCGCTGGCGATCGAAAGGGCCGGGGCCAAAGCCCATTCGAAAATCGACTTCTTTTCCGCTGGACTAAAGTCCAGCTCCCCCCTGCTAAAGCAGGGGGCTCCCACCGCGAACGTCGTCCGAATTGTTTCAGCAGCTTGCTTGGGATCGCCGTGAAGGTCTCCATTATTCCTGTCACCATTGGAATGAAAACTCACCACGGAGACACTGAGATCACGGAGAGAACTTTGTAGAAAACTAGACTCCGTGTCCTCCGTGCCTCCGTGGTGAATGATCTTCGGGGGAGCGAGGCCGCTTTTCTTTTTCTTCGGCGCCGGAACTTCCTCTTCCTCGTCGGGAGTCGTCTCGCCTGGAATTTCATTCTCAATCGAACTGCTGTCGCTCCCCGGAGGACGATCGCGCCACGACGAATTCACGAACAGGTCCGCCGTTAATTCCGGCCCCAGCTTGGCCAGAACTTTCTCTTTCTCCAACTCATCTTTGTACAAACCGTGATTCAAAAACTCGCTCATCGCCAGGCCCACCAGCACCGAATCCTCCGCCGTCCACACGTGAGGGAAGTAGGTGAGGAAGCGGAATTCCAGCGGCAGAGTTTTCTGGTGCTGTTCAATGTAAGCGTTCACCCCGGCGGCATAGGCCTCGAAGTGAGCGCGCTGGGCCACGTCCATGTTGGCGACAGTCCGCTCCGCGACTTGCCGCAGGCCGAGGATGCGATGCTCGCGATCGACCTTGACGTACTCCGGCCCGAGAATCGCAGCCAGGTCGCCCGAAGCGTAGCGCCGGGTCATGTCCATCTGCCACAGCCGATCCTGAGCGGTGACGTAGCCCTGTGCAAAGAAGAGGTCGGGCAGGTTGGCCGCGGCGATGTTGGGAACCCCGCGCGCGTCGTAGGTTACGGTGACCGGCCCTGCCAGGCTGGAAAGATGGATGGTGCCATCCACTTGCGGTAGCGCCGCCCGCACCGCTCGATAAAACCAGAAGTCAAAGGCCAGGAAGACAATCAGGAAGAGAACTAAGATTCCCACTACCACACGAAAGATAAACCTGGAGCGGGACGGCCGTGCCGTAGTCGCGATAGTCGAAGCTCCCATGGGAAAGCTGATTATATAGTTTCCGCGCGGGTGCCCCACTCATTCGCGATATTCGAATGAGTGGGAACAGAAACTGAATATGTTCCTACTTGGGTGTTTTCTTGCCGACGATGGTCATTTCCACGATCCGACCATCGGGATTTTTCACCAGCAATGTCTTTCCGTTCGGCGCACTTAGTTTGGCAGGAAATTCTTTGCCGGTAGTCCAGTCAATAAAAGTTGCGGCATCGCCGGTGGCGCGACAGTTGTAAATGATGCTTCCCAGCCGCATGGAGATCTTGTAGCCGTCCCCGCCTTCCATATGCTGGGCGTTCGCGGCGACTCGTTCGAAGGCGACAACCCTCGCCATCTCGTAGCCTTCGCCGTCCGCGCTCTGCCCATAGGCAAGCATCGCCGCCATGGCGATGCCGCACGATAAAGTAACCAACCATGTCTTCATGGGGGCTCCTCTCTGATTATCGACAGAGAGTATAGACTGGGGGTCCATCCTTCGCGCAGATTTTCGCGCGAAGGTGTCAACAAGACCGAGAAAGAGGAGATTAGCATGGCCATTCCGGCGGTGTATCTTCTGGTCGAACTCACCATCCACGAAGGAAAACTTGATGCCCTCAAGAGCCTTGCCAAGGAAATGACGGCCGGTAGCCAGGCGGAGCCCGGTACCCTTGGGTACGAATGGTATTTCAGCAGCGACGGCAAACGTTGCCGCCTGGTCGAGAGCTACGCGACAGCCGACGCCGCGCTGGCGCACTTTACCGGCCCCGTCGTCCAGCAACTTGTCCCGAAACTCGTCGAGCAGGTGACCGTGGATCGATTCGAGGTTTACGGCGACCCGGGCCCGCAGGCGACGGCCATGCTGGCGGGATTAGGCGCCGAAATTTTCCAGCATTGGCAAGGCCTGAACCGCTGAGCATGTCCACTTTGCATTCGTGAAATCCGCCCGTTCACGTAGAATGAACTCACTTCCTTCAAGGTGAGAAGATGCCACTTCCTTCGGGAACCCGTTTGGGTCCTTACGAAATCGCCGGTCCGCTGGGCGCGGGCGGCATGGGCGAGGTTTACCGGGCTCGCGACACGCGCCTGGAGCGCACCGTCGCCATCAAGATACTTCCCCAGTCTCTTGCTTCGGATCGTGAGCGACTGGAGCGGTTTCAGCAGGAAGCCCACATTCTGAGCGCCCTGAATCATCCCAATCTGATGGCGATCTACGACGTCGGCTCGCAAGACGGAGTGAATTTCCTGGTTTCGGAGTTTCTCGATGGTCAAACGCTTCGCGAGCGCTTGGCCGCGGGGCCTCTGACCCAACGCCGAGCCATCGATTACGGCTTGCAGATCGCCAAGGGGCTGGCCGCCGCGCACGAGAAGGGCATCGTTCATCGCGACCTCAAGCCAGAAAACATATTCGTCCTGCGCGATGAGCGAGTAAAGATTCTCGACTTCGGATTGGCCAAGCAGGCCGCCATTGCGGCTGTCGCCGATGGAACCATGACCAGCGCGGACCGGACCCTGCCGGGCACGGTACTGGGGACCGCCGGTTATATGTCGCCCGAGCAGGTACGCGGCGAGGCCGTCGATCATCGGTCCGACATCTTCAGCTTCGGTACCATTCTTTACGAGATGCTCGCCGGGCAGCGCGCTTTTCGCGGCGACTCCACTGTTGAGGTCATGAATTCGATTCTCAAGCAGGACCCGCCCGAGTTGGCGGAGAGCGGCCTGAACGTATCGCTTGGGTTGCAGAGAATCGTGCAGCGCTGTCTGGAAAAAAGGCCGGACGCGCGCTTTCAATCGGCCAGCGACCTGGCTTTCGCGCTCGATTCGCTGAGCAGCACTGGCACCTCAAGCGGCGGGTTGCGCGCGCTGAAGGACACCAAGAATACGCGCTCGCGAGTTCTGCTGCCGGCGGCGTTGCTGGCGGCGTTGGCGATCGGCGCGATTGCAGCCTACCTCCTGCATCCGGCGGCAAGCCATCCTGCCTTCACCCAGATCAGCTTTCGCTCCGCCTTCTTTCGCCACGCGCGCTTCGCTCCCGATGGCCGCACCGTCGTGTACGACGTCACCACCGATGGCAAGCCTACCGAGCTTTTTTCCACGCGTACCGATACCGTCGAGGCGCAATCGCTCAATATCCCGGCCAGCATCTTGAGTGTTTCGTCCAAGGGAGAATTGGCGGTCTCGCTGAATACTTTGTTTGATCCGAAATTCACGCCTACCGGACGCCTGGCTCGCGTGCCGCTCGGAGGCGGTTCCACGCGCGAGATGCTCGACGGGGTGACCGACGCCGACTGGGCGCCCGACGGCTCTGCGCTGGCCGTCAGCCGCAAAGTTGGAGGCCACTTCCAGCTTGAGTTTCCGCCCGGCAAAGTGTTGTACCAATCCGATGGCTACATCGCCGATGTGCGTTTTTCGCCCGCCGGCGACAAGATCGCTTTTGTGGACCACGACATCCTGGGAGACGATCGCGGCGTGGTCGATATCATCGACCGTCAGGGAAATCGAAAAGTGTTGACCCGCGAGTTCAGTACGGTGCAAGGGCTGGCGTGGCCGCCCAGCGGCAGCGAGATCTGGTTCACCGCCGGAGTCAACACCGAGCCCAGCTCACTGCGTGCCGTCGATCTGCGCGGAAAAGAGCGGATGCTGCTCTCCTCGCCGGTACACCTGCATTTGCAGGACATCGCGAAAGATCAGAGCGTCCTGTTGAGCGTCGAGGACTACCGCGATCAGCAGATCCTCTCCGACATCGCCACCGGGAAGATACGGGATGTGAGCTCGTTCCCGTTCCAGATTACGGAAGCTCTTTCGCGCGATGGGCGAACCTTGCTGCTGAACACCTATATCACCGGCGCCAATTCCGACTACAACCTCTACACCCAGCAGACTGATGGTTCGTCTCCCGCCTTGATTGGCCAGGGTGCGGGACTTGGCCTCTCCTTCGATGGCAAGTGGGCAGTGGCCCTGAATCCCACCAATCTGCAACAGCTCAGAATCATTCCCACGGGCGTAGGTGAAGGGCGCACTCTAACCGCCCCGCCCGGACTGAAGTACCTGGGCGCCACCTGGATGCCCGACGGCAAACACGTGTTGGTGGTGACCGCAGCCCCCGGGCATGCCCCGGCTACTTATCTTCAAGACGTGGTGAGCGGGGGTGTGCGGCAGGTCACCAGCGAGGGTAAGTACCTCGCGACCAGCGACCAGGTGTTCGGCAGTGTTTCGCCCGACGGCAAGTATTGCATCATCACCGATGGCGAAAACCACTACTGGGTACAGCCCATCGAAGGTGGCGAGCCCCGCGAAATCAAGGGATTGTTGGAGACCGATTTTCCTCTGGAGTGGCACAACGATTCGCAGAATCTGTTCATCGAACGCGGATCCGGAACAGACACGGTTGACATCTATGACCTCAATCTCGCTACCGGTCAGCAAAAACTCTGGACGCACTTCTCGCCGGCAGACAAAAACGCGATCTTGTCGTTGCGCCACCCGGTCATCACCACCGACGGGGCCCACGCGCTGTACGTGGTGCAGCGCATCTTTTCGACGCTGTTCGTCGCCAAAGGCATTCAGTAAGCTCGGTGCCCCATCCTTTCGCCGCATTTGCGAAAGGGTGGGACACGATCGAATTAAACCTGCACCCCAAATCGCGCCAGCATTTCCCGTCGCCCAAGACGGGTGACACCCAGGGACCGGCTGTCAAGGTCCTGATGCACCCACTTTCTTCGCAGGGCAAGCTTCAGAAACGCGGCGGCCAGCGCTCCGCCCAGATGCGGCCGGCGCTCACTCCAGTCCACACAGGCATAGGCGAAACGGCGTCGCAGTTTCCGCGTCTCGTCCACGTCCACGCCTATCGCCTCGAACGCCTTGGTTCCCTTCGGTGTGAGGTCACAACTATTCTCGGCGCCGAGTGTGCTGGTCGTCAGCCAGCCTAGCGCCGTGAAGCGATCATGCAGCGAGACACCAAGGCCGCCCGCAATGTGGTCGTAGCAAGTGCGGGCAGCGCGCAGTTGGTTGGGCGTGTTCGGAATGAATGGGGCTCGCGAGCCGCCGGCAAGCAGGCTCAAAGCTTCCAGCACGCCGGCCACGTCGGCATTTTCCAGGCTGTAGTAGCGATGTTTCCCTTGCGCCAGCACCTTCACCAATCGCTCCGTCTTCAGCCGTTGCAGGTGCACGCTCGCGGTTGACGGAGTTACGTCGGCCACCACAGCCAGCTCAGTGCTGGTGCGCGCGCGTCCGTCGGAAAGGCAGTAAAGCATCCGCGCGCGTGCCGGCTCGCCTATGGCCGCTGCAATCCGCGAGACCGCATCATCATCATGTCCAACATTCATAGTTTGATGATAAACGAAGTGTCCATGTTGAACAATCGGCATACTGCTTAATGTGCAGCCGGCGCCAGCCTGCAACCAGGAGAAACTCATGACCATCACCTGCTTCATCCGCTACCAGATCGATCCTTTCCAGCGTGAGGAGTTTAAGAAGTACGCCGAGAATTGGGGCCGCATCATTCCCCGGTGCGGCGGTCACCTGGTCGGATATTTTCTTCCCTACGAAGGCACCAACGATGTGGCTTGGGGGCTGATCAGCTTCGAGAGTCTCGCCGCTTATGAGAGTTATCGGGCACGCCTGAGGACCGATGCGGAAGCGTGCGAAAATTTTGCGCTGGCGCAGAGCAGGCGGCTTATCCTTCGAGAAGAGAGAACTTTTGTAGAAGTCGTGGACGGTACTTTCGGCCTCCCTTCAACCCTGAAAGCAAGCGAGTGAATCCAATTCCAATGACAACCCAACTTGACAAAGGACTGGCCTTTCGCGCCCTACACCAGCGCAAGAGTGCATTCATCATTCCCAATCCCTGGGACGTCGGGACCGCGCGCCTGCTGGCCCACCTCGGCTTTGAGGCGCTGGCCACCACCAGTGCCGGTTATGCCTTCTCCGCCGGGCGGCCCGACGGCGCCGTCGGCCGCGACGAAACCATCGCACACGTGGCCGCCATGGCCGCAGCCACCGATCTGCCCGTCAGCGGCGATCTCGAACATGGTTTCGCGGATGACCCCGATGTCGTCGCCGAGACCATCCGGCTGGCCGCGAATGCCGGGCTGGTCGGCGGCTCCATCGAGGATTCCACCGGCCGCGCCGACGCTCCGCTGTACGAGCTTGCGGCAGCGGCGGACCGAATTCGCGCGGCAGCGGACGCGGTGCGCGGCCTGCCATTCTGTTTCACCTTGACGGCGCGCGCAGAAAACTATCTGGTCGGTCGCCCTGATTTGGCCGACACCATTCAGCGCTTGCAGGCCTATCAGGAAGCCGGCGCCGATGTTCTTTATGCGCCCGGGCTCACCCGCCAGGCTGAGATCGCATCCGTGGTCAGCTCCGTGGATCGTCCCGTGAATGTGCTCATGGGACTGCACGGCATTCCATTAAACCTCGACGAGCTTTCGGCGATGGGAGTCAAGCGGGTCAGCGTGGGTGGCGCACTTGCGCGCGCCGCGCTGGGCGCCTTTCTCCGCGCCGCCAACGAAATGCGTGAGCACGGCACCTTCGGCTTTACCGCAGACGCCGCCAACCACCGGGAGCTCAACGCGATTTTCCAGCGCTGATGGGCCTCCACGTCACAGACATCGGCAACAGGGCGAAATCCTCGGCGAGCGGTAAACTCAATGTCGGTTCGCTCTCATGGCATCGACATCTCCCAACACCGCAAGCCCGATCCCTACAGCCCGCGATCTATTTGAGATTCCCGACGGCATCACTTACCTGAACTGCGCCAGCATGTCGCCGCAGTTGCGCTCGGTCACCGAGACCGGGCTGCGTGCGGTTCGCACCAAAGCCTCGCCGTGGAACCTGTCGGGCCCAGAGTGGTTCGCCGGCTCCGAGCAGTTGCGGGCCCTCGCCGCGCAAGTGATGGGCACCGACAGCGACGCCGTTGCACTGGTCCCCGCTGCAAGTTATGGAATCGCGACGGCGGCGGCGAACCTGTCACTGGGGCGCGGTCAGTCAGTTGTCATCCTGCATCAGCAATTTCCCTCGAACGTTTACACCTGGTATGAGCTGGCCAGGAAAAACGCTGGCCGCGTCGTGGTCGCGCGGCGGGAACCTGGCATGGACTGGACCGAAGCTCTGCTGCGGGCGATTGACGACAACACTGCGATTGTTTCCGTGCCCCAATGTCACTGGACCGACGGCAGCCGTGTCGATCTGGAGCGCGTCGGCGAGCGGGTGCGCGCCGTCGGCGCCGGCCTGGTGATTGACGCCAGCCAATCGCTCGGCGCCAGCCCGTTGAGTCTGGAGCGAATCCAGCCCGACTTCCTTACCGCCGTGGGATACAAGTGGCTGCTCGGCCCTTACGGACTCGGCTATCTCTACGTCGCTCCAAAATGGCGGGAGTCGGGCGTTCCGCTGGAGCAGTCGTGGATCGCGCGCGCCGGCAGCGACGATTTTTCGCGGCTGGTCGATCACACCGACGCCTACCGGCCGGGCGCGCGCCGCTTCGATATGGGCGAGTCTCCGCAATTTGTATTGGCGCCGATGGCGATTACGGCCCTTCAGCAAGTCCTGGCGTGGGGTGTGGAGCGAATCCAGCGAACGCTTGGGTTGCTGAGCGAAAAAATCGCGCAGCTCGCCGCTGACATTGATTATTCGCCGGTGCCTTCGGCCCAACGGTCGGCGCATATGATTGGCATCCAGCCCGCGCGCGGTATTCCGGCCGAGCTGTCCCGGTTGCTTCATGATGCGAACGTCTTTGTCAGCGTTCGCGGAGATTCCATCCGCATTGCGCCGTATCTGTACAACGATGCCGCCGACATTGAGCGGCTGTTTGCGGTATTGCGAAAGGGAAGCGGCCGGTGACCATTGCGACAGAGGTCACAGATTGGGCACTATTTAAATCTGCTCGGGTAGTGCGGCGCTTTAGAGGCTGTTACGAAACTCGCGCGGGAATCCAGCAAGACTCTAGGCGAAAACGGGAAGCAATGAGAAGATGCGCTTGCGAGTGCGAGGGCATTTTGTATGGCTTACATTCGGGGAGAAGCGCGGGAACAGGTCACGATGTTTCCCGTGACCTTGGAAGAGTTGATTCCGGCCGACCACCTGTGTCGAGTGATCGAGGCCTTCGTCGATCGACTGGCGATGGAGCAGTTGGGATTCGTGCGTGCGGAGCCAGCAGAGACGGGGCGGCCGGGCTACGATCCGCGCGATCTGCTGAAGTTGTACCTGTATGGGTACATGAACCAGGTGCGTTCGTCGCGGCGGCTGGAAGCCGAATGCCAGCGCAATGTGGAAGTGATGTGGCTGTTGGGACGGCTGCACCCGGACTATAAGAGCATCGCCGAGTTCCGGCGGATGCATAGTGAAGCGGTGAGCGAAGCGGGCTGCCAATTGGTGGCTTTCGCGCGCCACGTGGGACTGGTGCGGGGTGAGACCGTGGCCATCGATGGTTCAAAGTTTCGCGCCGTGAGCAGTGCCCACCGGGTGCGCGAGCGCGATGGGGTGAAGCGCTATCTGGAGCAATTGGATCGGGCCGACGAGCAGGAAGAATGGGTGATTGACCCCAGCGCGGTGGCTGCGGCGCTGGAGAAACTGAAGCAGGATCCCGAGCCGGAAGCCCGCTTCATGCGTACCACCGACGGAGAACGGCCAGCCTACAACGTGCAGTTAGCGGTGGATGCGGAACACGGGCTGATCGTGGCCCAGAAGGTCACGACGGAAAGCAACGATGAGCGCAGCCTGCTGCCTATGGCCGAAGCCGCCAAACACGCCGTGGGCGATCCGGCGTCGCTGAACGTGCTGGCCGATGCCGGTTATTCCAACGGTGAGCAGGCCCAAGCCTGCGAAGCACAAGGCATCGTGCCCCATGTGCCGGCTCAGCGCAGCGTGAACAATCGGGGAGATGGCAGCCTATTCGACCGCAGCCAGTTTACGTATGACGAAAACAGCGACACCCTTCGCTGTCCGGCTCAGCAAATCCTGCGCCGCAAACAAGTACAACCCCACAAAAAGCGGGTGGTCTATATGGCTTCGCCGCAAATCTGTGGGAGCTGTCCGCTGAAGTCGCAATGCACCAACGCGCCACAACGTTCCGTGCAGCGTCACCTTTACGAAGAGGCCTTGCAGCGCATGCAGCAGCGCGCGAAGGCAGAGATAATGCGATGGCGCCGTTGTCTAGCGGAACATCCCTTCGCTGCGCTCAAGTACCACATCTTCGGCCATCCACGATTCCTGCTTCGCGGACGGATGGGAGCGCAGACCGAAATGAGCCTGGCCACCCTGGCCTACAACCTGAAACGCATGCTGAAGGTGCTGGGTGGAGTTGCCTTCCGGACAGCGCTGGCCTCCTAACTAAACTGGCGTATCTGCAAGCCGCAACCCCGCCGCCTTAAAGCAATCTCGGAAAGCTTCCCCGGAGGTTAAAGATGCCTTCGTTCCCTCCGTGCTAGCGTTGTTTCGTAACAGCCTCTTTAGCGCCGCGTAGAGCTGGCTGGTTTGAAAGGGCACGGCTTTAGCCGTGCCGTACGTAGCAGTTGGTATTGTGGCTTTAGCCACGGAGGGACTTCGGTTTTCGAGTGCGAACTCCCTCAGGCGCTGAAGCCCAACTCTCCATGCGGATGTAACGGCACGGCTGAAGCCATGCCCTTTCAAATCATATGTCGCACACGCATTTTTTCAGCAGCCTGTTTAAGCGCTACTATATCTGCCTCTGGATCTGGGTTTCGGTTCCTGAGGGACTTCGGTGTCGAGGAGCTTGCCATGCCCGTGATCATCTCCATGCTCCGCGGGATTAATGTCGGGGGGCATAACTGCATCAAAATGGACGCGCTCCGCGCGCTGTACGAATCGCTGGGCTTTCGCAACCCGCAGACCTATGTGCAGAGCGGTAACGTCGTGTTCAAAACCGACAAGCGCGACCTGGCCGCATTGGCCAAGCGGATCGAAGACGCGATCGAACGCGGCTTCGGCTTTCGCCCCAGTGTAATTCTCCGTACCACCTCAGAACTGCGGGACGCGATGGCCAGAAATCCCTTCGGTAAGCGTAACGGTATCGAGCCCAGCAAGCTATTGGTCAACTTTCTCGCCAGCGATCCTGGCGCAGAAATCCGCGGCAAAGTTCTCAGCCTCAAGACCGAGCCCGAAGAATTGCGGATGGACGGTCGCGAACTCTACATCTATTTCCCCAACGGCATGGCGCGCCCGAAGATGTCGTGGGCAGTGCTTGAGAGGACGCTGAAGGTGCCGGGCACAGGCAGAAACTGGAACAGCGTGACCAAGTTGCTGGAGATGGCGGAAAAGCTGGAGACTTCTGAGTGATCAGCGCCGTCAAAAACTATTCACTGTCCTTCGGCTTCGCTCAGGCTCAAGAGTTGTCATCACGAGCGCAGCGAGGGACCTGCTTTATTCGGACCATCAAAAAGCAGATTCCTCGCGCCAAAAGCAGGCGCTCGTAATGACAATTCGTCAACTTTGGTGAATTGAGGAACGGTCCTTCGCGTCCCCAGATTTGAATCTCTCTACCGATACGGTCATCCATTCCAGCATCTTTCGGTCGGGCCTTTGCAATGGAATTGGGTTTGAGGGAGGACCTTCATGAGTTCTGGATTCGTTCTGCTGCTGACCTTTGGTATTGGCGTAGTCACCGGCCTTCGCTCCCTGACGGCACCCGCCGTGGTGGCGTGGGCGGCCCATCTGGGATGGATCAATCTTTCCGGCTCGCGGTTGGCGTTCATGGGATCGGCGTGGGCGGTCGGTCTGTTCAGCATTCTGGCGCTGGTCGAATTCGTCGCCGACCAACTTCCCAGCACTCCCGCACGCACGGCACCCGCCGGACTCGGCGCGCGCATTGTCATGGGCCTGCTTTGCGGCGCATGTCTTGGCATCGCGGGCGGAGCATCGCTTTGGCTGGGAGCGGTGGTTGCGGCGATTGGCGCCATTGCCGGAGCGTTTGGCGGTTATCAGGCGCGCGTCGGATTGGTAAGGGCCTTGAACCGTCCGGACCGCGACGTCGCCATTCCTGAGGACCTGCTCGCCATCGGCTTGGGACTGCTCATCGTTACGCGATTCTGAAGCCGGGTGGATCTCAATGCGCAAGTTAATCTCACACATAGGGCAGGCGATTTGTGCCTGGAGTTGTCATCACGAGCGAAGGGAGGGATACGCTTCTTGCGTGTCCGATGGAAAAGCAGATTCCTCGCGCCAAAAGCAGGCGCTCGTAATGACAAATCCTTTCGCACGCGCCCACCGTCGACTACAAAACGATTTCTCCGCTTTTGCGATACATTATTGCGGGCGCGATTATGACCACTCCGCAGCAATTCGACGCCATCGTAATCGGCTCCGGGCAAGCCGGTAAGCCGCTTTGCACGGCGCTGGCCGGGGCCGGCATGCGCACCGCTCTTATCGAGCGCGGAGATTTCGGCGGCACCTGCATCAACGTGGGATGCACCCCCACCAAGACCATGGTCGCCAGCGCGCGCGTCGCTTATCTGGCACGGCGAGGCGCTGATTACGGCGTTCATACCGGCGACATCCGCATCGACATGGAACGCGTTCGCCAGCGCAAGCGTGACATCGTAAAAAGTTTTCGCGAGGCTGGGCAGACGCGCATCGAGCAGACCGCCAACGTCAAATTGATCTTCGGCGAAGCCAGTTTTACCGGCGCCAACTCCTTGCTCGTCCGGCTGAAAGACGGCGGCCAAAGAGAACTCACCGCCGCGAAAATTTTCATCAACGCCGGCGCCCGCCCGGCGGTGCCCGCGCTCGACGGCCTCAAGTCTGTTCCCTTTCTAGACAGCACTTCCATCATGGAGTTGGACAGGGTGCCCGAGCACCTGCTGGTTCTGGGCGGCGGTTATGTCGGGCTGGAGTTCGGGCAGATGTTCCGGCGCTTCGGCAGTCGCGTGACCATCGTCCACTCCGCTGGCCAATTGCTGAGCCGCGAGGACCCCGACGTCGGCGAAGAGGTCGCCAAAATTCTCCAACAGGATGGAATCGAAGTTTTGCTGAACGCACATGCGAATCGCGTGAGCCAGTCCGGCGGCGGCATTCGCCTGAATGTCCAGCACCAAGGCGGTTCGACCGCGCTCGCCGGTTCGCGTCTGCTGGTTGCCACCGGTCGCGTGCCGAACTCCGACTCTCTGAACCTCGCTGCCGCCAAAGTTCAAAGCGACGATCGCGGTTTCATCACGGTGAACGGCCGCCTCGAAACCACGGTGCCCGGCATTTATGCGCTCGGCGACATCAAGGGTGGTCCGGCGTTTACGCATATTGCCTACGACGACTTTCGCATCATCCGCACCAACCTCATCCAGAAGGGAAGCGCGACCACCGACGGGCGAATGGTGCCCTACACCGTTTTTGTCGATCCGCAACTCGGCCGCATCGGCATGACCGAAGGCGAAGCGCGCAAGCAGAAGCGGAACATTCGCGTGGCCAAGCTGCCGATGGCGTCCGTCGCGCGCGCGCGTGAGGTGGACGAGACTCGCGGCTTCATGAAAGCGATTGTGGATGGCGAAACGAATCAGATTCTGGGCGCGGCGGTGCTGGGGGTCGAGGGCGGCGAAGTTATGTCGGCAATCGAGATTGCGATGATGGGAAAGCTGCCCTATACCGCGCTGCGTGATGGCGTATTTGCCCACCCCACGCTGACGGAATCGCTGAACAACCTGTTCATGGCGATGGATAGCGGCAAATAAACGCGCTCCATGCTTCCCTGGGCGACAATGCTGGAGTATCCAGTTCCCGATGTTATCCTGATAGGAAATCGCGCGGTAAAATCCCATGCTCCAGAAACGAATCGACGACCAGCCCAGCATCTCGCGCGAAATGCTGCGCGAAGCGGAAGCCATTTTCCACGGACACCTCAAGCGAGTCGGCCTTAAACTCACCGGGCAGCGCGACGCCATTCTGCGCACGTTTCTTGATACCCGCGACCATCTATCCACCGACGAACTCTATCGCCTGGTCAAGAAAACCGACGACCGCATCGGATTTACCACCGTCTATCGCACCTTGAAGCTGCTGGCCGAGAGCGGCCTGGCCAGCGAAGTCGCCTTCAACGACGGCATCACCCGTTACGAGCACCAGTACAATCGCCGCAGTCATCACCACATGGTTTGCACCGAGTGCGGCAGCTCGGTGGAGTTCTTCGCCCGCGAGATCGAGCGCGTCGAGCAGGAAATCGGCCGCAAGAACAAGTACCTGGCCACCCGCCACACCTTCCAGATATATGGCATCTGCGAGCGTTGCCAGAAGAAGCAGAAGCGCAGCAGCGTGTCATGAACGACAGGGGCTGGACTCGCTGAAATTGTCATTACGAGCGAAGCGAGGAATCTGCTTTTGCTCAGACCTGGTGACCACGGCGAAGAAACAGCAGATCCCTCACGGCCAAGGCCGTTCGTGATGACAACTCACACATCAAGGGAGACTTTCCGGAGCGCTGAAGCGCTCCTACCCCCGCATAAATGCGGGGGCTTCCACCAGCACACCAAGATCGCCGCAAGAAATCCTCAGGAAAGCCTTTCGGTGGAAGCCCCCTGCTTCAGCAGGGGGACAAGAAATCGCTATCGAAATAGGCTTCAGCCCCGGCGCTGAAGCGCAAGCTCAAACTCCGATCTTTTCCCCCGCATAAATGCGGGGGCTTCCACCAGCAGATCCCTCACGGCCAAGGCCGTTCGTGATGACAACTGATAACTGCCCTCTGTCATCCCGGAGAGCCGCACAAGTCGAAGATCCGCGGTTTTCCCACTGACAACTGACAACTGACAACTGACTACAACTGGCCACTGACAACTGCTTCAAGAACCGACCCGGCAAAAGCTGCGCTCTGTCACTTTCCCGGTTGACGCACGTCACAGCGTCCAAGTTCGCATCGCGCTATAAGTAGAGATAGTTATGGAAGCCCTGAGTCGTCAGCGGGGCGCGGCCCCGCGACTGGGCGGCCGGTTTCCATCCAGTGACCCCACCGCGTGGGGAGATTGGTCGCGCAAGATGTTGACAGCACAGCTCAACCCGGCTCGGGTGGGCATCCACAGCGTGCTCATCGCGACAGACTTTTCGCATTGTTCCAGCGTTGCCGTGAATCTGGGCCTTGAACTGGCCTATGGATATCACGCCAAGGCCTACCTGGTGTTCGTTCTACCCAGCAACGACTTTTTGATGGCTGGCCCAGACGCTTACCTGGCCGCCAAAGACGCCTCCCGCCGCGACCTGCTGCAGTTGAAGTCCGAGTTGCGGAAAACCTATTCCTTCATCGAAGGGGAAGACTACCACCTGCTTCTGATGGAAGGCGAAGCGGCCCAATCCATCCTGGACTGTGCGCGCGAGAACCACGCTGACGTGATCGTGGTCGGCACGCATGGCCGCAGCGGCCTGGGCAAAATCCTGATGGGTTCGGTCGCCGAACGCGTCTTCCGGCAATCGCCCGTCCCGGTAATGACGGTAGGCCCGCACCTGCATCACCCCGGCCGGGGGTTTGTGCCGCGGAACATCCTGCTGGCGGCCGATTTCACCCCAGCCTCGGAAAGTGCCGCTCGCTATGCCTGCGCTTTGGCGCGCGAGCACAATGCAAAGTTGACCATGGTGCATGTCCTGGACTGTGCCGTGCTGAGTGGCGTCGCCGATCGGGCCGAGGTCATGATGGGAATTGAGAAGGAATTGACGACATTGATTGGCCAGGACGCAGAAGGTTTGCAACTGTGCTGTCGCGTCGAGGTGGGCAAAGTAGTACCCACAATTCTGCGGACCGAACTCGAAATCGACGCCGACTTGCTGGTCATGGGCGTGCGCCCAGGCGCGGGATTGCTCGATCGGCTGATGTGGCCCAACGCGTACGAAATTGTGCGCGAAGCCGCCTGCCCGGTCCTGACCGTCCGCGGCAAGGTTGTGCAGGACTAGGGACCGCCGGACGGGTAATGTCCCATGTACGTCGCTTGGAATTGACGATTCGCTTCTGAAATTGTCATTACGAGCGCAGCGAGGAATCTGCTGTTGTTTATAAAGTGGAATGAAGGCTGGAAGAAACAGCAGATCCCTCACGGCCTGAAGGCCGTTCGTGATGACAATTTGGAAATAGCCACAGCTTATGTAGCACTCATAACAGCTTTTCATTATTAATAACGGACAGGAGAAGCAATGATACGTAGCAGCGGTTTCGCCATCGAAGAAGTCTCGGCCCCAGTCATAACCCCAGACCTGCTGGGTGAAATGAAAAAGGAGGACATGAAACAGGCGGTGGTGGAGCGCTTCAGCTATCGCGCCCAGGCGGTTGCCACAGAGAAGAAGGTCGCTCGGAAGCCACGGTCGCCGTACTGGCAGCCCGTGGACGAAGAGTGCTAGGCGGCCGCTGAACCGTAGCGGGTAGCGAAGCTCTGTAGGCGGCTCACGAAAAGTCGAACGAACGTTAATTCCGGCTACTTCCCGCGTTGCAACTCTTCCTTCGCCAGTTGGATTTGCGCACGTTGCTCCGGGGTCGGCTTGGGATACTTCAGCTTCATCTTTTTCAGCGTATCCACCACAATGTCGGAAACGGCCAGATGGGTGAACCATTTGTGATCGGCCGGAATGATGTACCAGGGCGCGTGCCTGGTGCTGGTGTGGTTAATCATGTCTTCGTACGCTGCCATGTAGTCGTCGAAGCGCAGCCGCTCGTGCAAGTCCGCCTCTGAAAACTTCCAGTTCTTTTTCGGGTCATTCAATCGCGCCAGGAACCGTTTTTCCTGTTCCTCTTTGGAGACATGCAGGAAAAACTTCAGAACTACGGTGCCATTGCGCACCAGGTGGCGCTCCACGTCGTTGAGTGACTCGAAGCGATGTTGCCAGAACTTCTTGTCAGGCGCGGTGAAGCCGGGCAGATGTTCATTCTTCAGCAACTCAGGATGGATCCGTACCACCAGCACCTCTTCGTAAGGGGAACGGTTGAAGATGCCGATTTTGCCGCGTGGAGGTAGCTCCCGATAGCTGCGCCACATAAAGTCGTGGCTCAGTTCGTACTCGGAGGGCGTCTTAAAGCTGGAGACATCGCAGCCTTCCGGGTTGACGCCCGACATCACGTGCTTGATGGTACTGTCTTTGCCGGCCGCGTCCATGGCTTGCAGAATCAGCAGCAGGGAATAGGTGTGCGCGGCATACAGCAGGTCCTGGTACTTGGCCAGGCGCCGCACATTGGCCTGCAAGCTGGCCGCAGCATGGGCGTGCGACGCGTAGCCGTCTTTGAAGGCGGGATCGAAATCTTTCAGGCGAATGCGTTTGCCCGGCGGGGCCATCAATGATTTGATCTTCATACGATTCGACATCATACTTGGATTTCCGTTCGTCTGCAGGCAGTTCTCGGTGGAAGCCCGCATTTATGCGGGGGCAGGAGCGCTTAAGCGCTCCGGAGAGTCTCCCTTGGCGTGTGGGTTGTCATCACGAACGGCCTTGGCCGTGAGGGATCTGCTGTTTCCCGGCCGCCGTTACAGGTCTAAGCAAAAGCAGATTCCTCGCTTCGCTCGTAATGACAACTCTAGCGAGTCCCGTCCTCCGGCTGAAGCACGGGGCTTCCACCAACTCGCTCGTAATGACAACTCTAGCGAGTCCAGTCCCCCGGCTGAAGCAGGGGGCTTCCACCGACTCGGCAACCAACCCAATTCATTCCCACACCAGGGCGAACCTTCCGTCTGCTGGGGCCCTGGCATCGCCATGCGCCTCTATTTGGCGACCTTCACATTTCGTAGTAAAGTTTTCTACGGCTAAAGCGCATTAGGAGGAGATATGCAAAGAGCCTGCAGAACCCTGGCCATCGTTTTCGTGGTCCTGTTGTGTTGTTTCGTAGTTCTCGGCAGTGCGCAACAAACACCCCCCGCGCCCTCCAGCAATCAGTCCGTCCAGAGCCAGCCAGCCGATGAAACGCTCAGCCCGGAAAGCAAGGACCGTCTGGTCCGCGAAGTCCGCCGGGCGTTGATTATGCTGCCCTATTACGGCGTGTTCGACAATCTTTCGTTTCGGGTTGACGGACGCACCGTCACTCTGGAGGGCCAGGTCGTGAAGCCGGTGACCAAACGCGACGCCGAAAACACGGTCAAGAATATCGAGGGCGTCGAAAAGGTGGTTAACAACATCGAGGTCCTGCCGCCCAGCGGCGTCGACGATCGCATTCGGCGGGCGGTTTACCACAGCATCTACAACTATGGCCCGCTGTTTAAGTACGCCAACATGACGGTCCCGTCAATCCACATCATTGTTAAGAACGGGCGGGTCACGCTCGAAGGTGTGGTGGATAGCGAAGCCGATAAGACTTACGCCGGCATGCGCGCCAACCTGGTTCCGGGCACCTTTCAGGTCACCAACAACCTTCGGGTCGTGAAATAGCAGCGGCGGTAAAAAATAGCCAGACGCTGACGCCGACCGTCGCGCTCCAGAGTGACACCTCTTAGATTGGCGAATTCCGTGGTGGCTAGGCGCCTGCTCTGGCCCCGTTGCTCCCAGCTAGGCAGGCGTGTTACAAGTGCAACATGCGCAGATGGATGCGCGACCGCGGCAAGCGGCGCAAAACGACAGATGATAAGCCCGGGCAGGAGAATCCCGCCCCTTTACAACCCAAGTTCCCCGAACCCGCCGCGGCTGAGGTAGATGGTAACCGCCAGGACGACTTCGTGGCCCCGCAGCCCGAACTCCACGCGGAGCCGGAAATCGTAGCCGACGAGCCGCAGCCCACCGGCCCAGCGGGCGCAAGCCAGGAGCCGGCCCAACCGTTGCGCCGCGATCGCAATCGCCGCCGCGGACGTCGCGGCCGGGGTGGGCGTCCACCGCAAGGCGCACCGCCGCAAGCCGGACAAACGCCTGCGCTGCCTCGCCCCGGTGGTCCAACCGGAGAAGCTGCTGAGGCCGAGGATGCGCCCGAGGCTGGCGAGCCCGCAGCCGTTTCCGCCCCGGTGCCTCGTCCCCCGGCGCCCCACGAGGCCCAGAAGTCAAAAGGCGCGGTCGTGCTCTCCATCGGACTGCCCGGGTCCGGCAAAAGTACGTGGTTTAAGCGTCACAATATTCTTCCGCTATCGAGCGACATGGTGCGGATTCTGCTGTTCGACGACGTCACCGAGCAGCGCTACCAGGACCTGGTGTTTTCGACCTTGCGCTCCATGCTGCGGGCGCGCCTGCTGGCGCGGCGGCCCTGGAATTACGTGGACGCCACCAATTTGTCGGCCCACGAGCGCCGCAGTTGGATCAAGCTGGCGCATGATTTCGGCTATGAGGCCCACGCGGTCTTCTTCGATGTGCCGCCGGAGGTGTGTATCGAACGCAATCACCGCCGCGAGCGCAACGTGCCGGAAGATGTCATGCAGCGCATGGCCGCCAAGCTGCGTGCGCCGAAGTTCGAAGAAGGCTTCGCCAAAATTACCGTGGTGCGATTGAAAAAGAAGAATGGGGAAAACGGTGGCGCTTCCGGGCCTCAGGAAGCCCAACCCGACGAATCCGAACCACCCAACCTTGAGGACGCCGAATACTAGAACCCAGCCAGCAAGCCGCACGGTAGATCGCGTCAGGGCACGGCTTCAGCCGGGCCGAGCGAAGGGCAATAAAAGTGAGGGCTTCAGCCCCTGCGAACAGCAGGCCCCTCCGCTCGGACTAAAGTCCTCGGTCGGGATGACAATAATAAAGAGAGGCTCTACGGCACGACTAAAAGTCGTGCCCTGACGCGTCTAGAAGCACGCATGATACGACTTCAGCGTGGCCCTGACGAGTCTAGAACGACGTCTCATGACTTCAGCCGTGCGCTGACACAAACCATTTTCTCTAGCCCTCCTTTCGCCAATCCCTAACCATTCCTGTGATACCATCGCCGCCAGCAGCCGCCACCCGTCACAACTTCGCTCCATAGGAGGAACCTGCTAATGCAAACGAAAGTAGATGCATTAATGACCGCGGGCTGGACAGCGCTCATCGCGCTTGGCATTCGGGTGCTCGAAGCCCTTGCGCTGTGGATTGTCGGCCGTTGGCTGATCGGTTTCGCCATCAGCCTCATCGGCCGCGGCATGACTCGCCAGAAAATCGACCCCACGCTGGTTCGCTATATCCAGAATGCGGTCGCCGCCATTCTGAATATCGTGCTGGTCGTCGCCATCCTGGGCTTCTTCGGCGTCCAGACCACCAGCCTGGCAGCGCTCATCGCCGCTGCCGGCGTAGCTATCGGCCTGGCGTGGAGCGGATTGCTGTCTAACTTTGCCGCCGGAGTTTTTCTGGTCATCCTGCAGCCCATGAAGGTGGGAGATTTCGTCACCGCCGGCGGAGTGACCGGCACGGTGCATGAGATCGGCTTGTTCGCCAGCTCGGTTGACACGCTGGACAATGTTCGCAACATCATCGGCAATGCAAAAATCTTCGGCGACGTAATCCAGAATTTCTCCACCAACGCCTACCGACGCGTGGACCTGACGGCGCAACTGGCGCACGGGGTCGATGTGCACGCGGCCATGGCGCTGCTGAAAAAGGCGCTGGCCGGCATTCCCAACGTGCTGGCCTCCCCTGCCCCCGACGTCGAGATACTGACCTTCAACCTCGCCGGGCCGGTGCTCGCCGTGCGTCCGTACTGCAATAACAAGGACTACTGGCAGGTGTACTTCGATACTAACAAGCTGATCAAGGAGACGTTCACCCTTGCCGGCTTCGAGGTGCCGGAGCAGCATTACATGGTGCGCACGGCGGCGGCCGGAGCTGCCGCAGCTCGGCCGGCCTGATCGCCCGCTGAATTTCTGGCGCCAGCCGCTGAGGTATTCACTCAGCACGGGTGCCCCAGGTCTCGCGGGGTTCGAGACCTGGGAGCGTCACCTCGATCATTTGCTAGCGTGCTCTCCATCACCGTGTTGCATTGCCGCTGAATCCGGCACACAATACCAGCAAGGACATAGGTCGGCTGCAAACTGTGGGGCCGAGCAAAGGGGACATATGAGATTGCGATGCATCCTGGCGGGGCTACTGTTTCTGGGGACGACAATTGCAGTTGGGCAGGTGGGCGGACGCACCGTTTCCAGTGCCGCCGGAGTTACCAGCTCAACCCTGGCTGGTCCGGTGAAGAACTCCCCGTTTTCAGCCGACGTAGTCACGCAATACGATCGCGCTCTCGATAATGGCGGTCACATCCATCGCGAAACCCGCGGCAAAATTTTCCGCGACAGCCAGGGCCGCTTGCGTACCGACAGCGAGATTCCGTCATCCCAGCCCGGAGCGGAAAAGTCTGAACACGTCGCCATCAACGACCCAGTCCAGCAGGTGATTATCAACCTGAACCCCAAGCTCAAGACGGGGACGATTTTTCACTTCACTCACGGAGTCGGGCCTACGGCGGTTGGGATGGGCAATCTGAATGGCGCGCCCGTGAATACCGCTCCAGGGACGACGGCCATCGAGCCGAAGCCCTCATCCGGTGGCATGACCACCTCGAAAATGTCGGGCGGGTTCGGCACCACGCCAGTCCAGACTCGGACGGAACCTCTCGCCAGCAAATACGTCGAAGGCGTTAACGCCACCGGTACCCGGACTACGCGGATTATCGATGCTGGATCGCAAGGCAACGACAAGCCGATTGTCTCCGTGACCGAGACCTGGTTTTCTCCCGAGTTGAAAATGACGGTATTGAGCGAGACCGATGATGGCCAAGGCGGCCATAGCGTCATGAAGCTGGAAAACATTACGCGCACCGAGCCGGCGGCGCAGTTGTTCCAGGTGCCATCCGATTACTCAATGAAGGACATGCAACCGGCAACCGCCAGCGCGAAGCATTAAATAGGTAGAATAAGTTTAGGAGCACCGCAACCTGGATGTCGGAATTGGATTTTTCTCCGCCGGAAGAACTGACCATATCGTTGTGGCGTTCTCTCGTCCTCAACGTGCTGGACCGGCTTGCGCCCGAGCGCCTGCCTCCGCTGCAGCTCACCTCCGAACCGGTGGATGTGGGCATCCTGGTGGGCGACCTGGTCGATCTGCCGTGGTATCGCACGGTGTTCACCAATCTGGGCGATGTGATTTCGCCGGAGACGCTTCCGCCGCTGGAACTGCAGTCCAAGCCGGTGGATGTCGGCGAGCTTCTGGGCGACGAGTTGGGCCGGGGATGGTGGGACACCCTGCTGGGCAGCCTGCGTGATCGGCTGGCGCCCGAAAAGCTCGCTCCGCTGAAGCTGACCTCGCAGCCGGTCCCGGTTTTCGGAGCCGAGTCGAGCCTTCAGCTTCTGGACTGGTCCACGCTGGTCAGCACTCCCAAAGTTTTCCTGCCCGACGCCGCCAAGCCCGATGTGCTGATGACCGACGGGGCGCAGGTAGAAGTTCGCACCTCGCGATTGGAAGAAGCCGCGTCGCCTGCCGTCCAGGGCGTGCCTGTCAATCCCGTGCTGCTGGCCGCCCGCATGCAACTGACCCGCGACCTCGGACGCACCCGCTTCCGGCGCAGAGTGTGGATTGGACTGGCGGCCGCCGAAGCCATCTTCCTGATCGTCGCGATGTTCAAGTTCACCTAGCGGAAAAGTTGGAGTATCTTTTCCGCGAACTGACAACTGGTCACTGGCAACTGGCAACTGGCAACTGACAACTGACAACTGACAAACGGGCTTTAGCCCCGGCGCTAAAGCGCGAGATCAAACTCCGAACTTTTCCCCGCATAAATGCGGGGGCTTCCACCAGCACACCAAGATCGCCGCAAGAAATCCGCAGGAAAGCCTTTCGGTGGAAGCCCCCTGCTTTAGCAGGGGGACACGAAGTCGCTTTAGAAATGGGCTTTAGCCCCGGCGCTAAAGCGCGAAATCAAACTCCGATCTTTTCCCCCGCATGAATGCGGGGGCTTCCACCTGCCAGGCCAAGTGAGAACCGGCATGGATAGGCGCGAGAAATCCGCAAGGAAGGCTTCGGTGGAAGCCCCTGCTTTAGCAGGGGGACAAGAAGTCGCTTTAGAGAAAAGGGCTTCAGCCCCGGCGCTAAAGCGCGAGATCAAACTCCGATCTTTTCCCCCGCATAAATGCGGGGGCTTCCACCTAGAGCGAGAACCGGCATGACAAAGTCGGAACCCAAGGAAACCGACCCAAGCGAGCGCAGCTTTAACAAAAGCAGATTCCCCGCTTCGCTCGTAATGACAATCCCAAGGATGAGCCATTTGTCCCACAGGGCCACCCCCTATTTCGCTATTTCGCCGGATTCGCTTGTCAGTGTAGGATGGTTGCCGCTCCCGTTTGCACGACGGCTGGAGCTGCATCGCGAGCTCTCGCGAACATGAAGGCGGCCCTGTGAATCTTAAAACCAGTACACGGGTAGTGAATGACATCGTCATCGTAGACATCATCGGCCAGTTGCGGCTGGGCGAAGGGACCAACGTGGTTCGCGACCTGGTTCGCGATCTGATGGGCAAAAACTACAAGAGCATATTGCTGAACCTGGCCGACGTGCGCCACATCGACAGCGCAGGCGTAGGCGAGTTGGTCAGTTGCTACACCTCGGTGCGCAATCAGGGCGGCCAGCTCAAGTTGATGAACCTGAGCAAGAATGTCCACAGCCTGCTGCAGATCACCAAGCTTTACACCGTCTTCGACATCGAAGAAGACGAAGGCAAGGCCATCAAATCGTTCCAGTCAGAGTGATTACCCCACTTCACGGCGCGAAGTAACTGGCGACGTTCAGGACCAGCCTCGTACGACCGTTAGCGGCGTAAGCGTTGGTGTTGCCGTTCAGGTTGGGCACGACGGCCATGTTCGACGTGACCGCCTGGTCAACGGCATACCTCTTCGGCGGCGAAAAAAGTAGTAGTACGTTTATCAGTTCGATAGTAGGATGTCGCAACTGGGCAGCAAGGTTATTGGGTCCCAAACCCGGTCGAAACCCGTTAGCACCACAAAAACTTAGTCCTGCCCATCATCGCCGTTGCTTCTGATGCAGCGACCCTGACTTCGGTCTCGCCCTGCATCTTGCCGAAGCCTGGGGGGTTTTATGAGACAACGCTTGACTTCTATGAGCTCTGTGTTGCTGGTAGGCGTGTTGTTTTTGTACGCGTCCGCCGCCCTCACCGGTTTGCAAGCGCAGACCTGTGCCGACTGGAAGACCGTCACCGGCTGGCAGGGCACCTACACCCTCAGCTCGAACGGGAGTTTCATCCACGGCGGCATCGACATGTACTCCATCAGCGAGACCACGGGCGCGACGGTAAACATGCTGACGATGACGGACGGCCTGTGCGATCAACTGCGCTGGCAGGGCGCGGATATACACAACACTGGATCGGCCGACGACTCCACGCAAGTGCTAAATGCGTGCACGCAAGGGCAGTGGTTCACAACTGACACCCTCGTCGGCAACAGTGGCTTCCCCAGCCATTCCGAGCTGGAGGTTGATGCGACCGCCGGCACGTTTTCTTTTCAGCCCATACCCAGCGTAACGGCAACGCACACGGTTTATAACTGCAGCGGTCAGCAAAGCCAGGACATTCAATGGGGAACCGGACCAGCCTCGAACTGGCCGCTCAACTTTCAACTCCCCGGCCAGGTCGGGCCACTGACCGCCAGCAACTTCCCTTTCGGCGCCGAGAACCACTACGCGGGTTATCAGGACATTAACTGGACGATCACCTTCAACCTGACCCCAATTTTCGCCGGCTACAATGCTCTGACCGTCGCGGTAGAAGGCAACGGATCGGTCAGCAGCACCGACGGCTTCATCAGCTGTCCCGGCATCTGCAGCCACATCTATGCTCCCACCAGCCAGGTAACGCTGAACGCGACTGCCGGCCAGGGAGCGAACTTCGTCGGCTGGAACGGCGCCTGTACTGGCACCGGGCCATGCACCGTTACCATGAGCCAGGCCTTGTCGGTGACTGCCATATTCTTGCCGCCGCTACAATTCGTCGGCGTGCCTCCCTGCCGCGTAATCGATACGCGCAATCAGGATGGCCCATTCGGCGGGCCTCCATTGCAGGGCAGAGCGCAGCGCAGCTTCCCGGTTCCACAAAGCCCGTGCGGCATTCCTTCGAACGCTCAGGCTTACTCGCTGAATGTCACCGTGGTGCCGAATGGACCGCTTGGGTATCTGTCGGTGTGGCCGACGGGCCAGAACCAACCGGTGGTCTCGACCATGAATTCGCCGGATGGACGCGTCAAGGCGAACGCGGCGATCGTCCCGGCGGGAACCGATGGCGCAATCAGCTTCTACGTCACCGACACCACCAATCTGGTGGTGGACATTAATGGCTACTTCGCCCCAGCCGGGTCGGGCACTTCACAGTTCTTCAGCCTGCCACCCTGTCGCGTCATCGATACTCGCGGAACAAATGGGGACTTGGGCGGTCCCTACCTGTTGGGCGGGGTGAAGCGCGATTTCCCCGTCCAGAATAGCCCCTGCGTTCCGGCTAATCACAACGCCGTGGGGGCAATCATGAGCAACGGGGACGGCACCTTTCAACCCGAAGTGTACTATCCGTCGGGCGTACTTGTTTGGGCCGTGGCGGTGGGAGACTTTAACGGCGACGGCAAGCTCGACCTGGTGACGGTGGACGGATATGACAGCGTGGTTAGCGTGCTCCTCGGCAATGGCAACGGTACCTTTCAGGCGCCGGTGCACAACGTTGTGGCGCTGGATCCTTTGTCCGTAGCGGTGGGCGACTTCAATGGCGACGGTAAACTCGACCTGGTGACGCCAAGCTATGACCAGGACGTTGTGAGCGTGCTGCTCGGCAACGGCGATGGTACCTTCCAAGCCGCGGTGAACTACCCGGCGGGGCACACTCCCCGCTCAGTGGCGGTAGCGGACTTTAACGGCGACGGCAAGCTGGACCTGGTGGTGGCGGACGACACCGTCGCCGGGGTTAGCGTTCTGATTGGCGATGGGCACGGCGGCTTCCGTGCACCAGTGACTTACAGCACGTCTGCCAACCCTTACTCGGTAGCCGTGGGGGACTTCAATGGCGACCGCAAGCCCGACCTGGTGACAGCCAACCACGGGGACAATAATGTCAGCGTGCTGCTGAACCATGGGGACGGCACCTTCGGGGCGGCCATGAACTTCAGTGCAGGCGTAAATCCCCATTCCGTGGACGTAGGCGATTTCAATCTCGACGGCAAACTCGACCTGGCGGTGGCGAACGAGACTGGCGGCGACGTGAGCGTGCTGCTGGGCAATGGCAACGGCACCTTCCAGCCGGCCGTGAATTATGGCATAGGTATAGGATCCGAGTTTGTGCTCGTGGCCGATCTCAACGGCGACGGCAAGCCCGACATAGCTTCGCCAGCCACCGATTTTTTTAATAATGGTTATGTGCGCGTGCTGCTAGGCAACGGGGACGGCACCTTCCAGGGTCCGAGGGACACTCCGGTAGGCGCCCCTCCTTTTTATCTGGCGGTCGGCGATTTCAACGGCGACCATAAACCCGACCTGGAGGTTGGCGGCGGCGCACCGAGCAACCAGATCCAGGCATACTCTTTTAACGTCACCGCCGTGCCGCATCCTACCGGCAATTTCCTGGGTTATCTGACGGTGTGGCCGCAGGGCCAGAATCAGCCGGTGGTGTCAACCCTGAACAACCCTCATGGCACCGTTGTGGCCAATGCCGCCATTGTGCCCAGCGGCTTCGGTGGCGGCATTTCTGTATTTCCGTCCAACAACACCGATCTTATCGTTGACATCGACGGTTATTTTTCTGCGCCGGCAGGAACGGGGCTGTCGTTGTACCCCGGCGCGCCTTGTCGCGTGCTCGATACGCGCGACAATCATGGCCAGCCTTTCAGCGGGGAGCGCGGAGTCAACGTGGTTGGCAGTCCCTGCGCGCCGCCGGCGAACGCCCAAGCTTATGTGTTCAACGCTACCGTGGTGCCGCCGGGATCGCTTGGTTTTCTGACGTTGTGGCCTGATGGGCAGGCCCGGCCAGTGGTTTCTACATTGAACGCTACCGATGGATTCATCACGTCGAACATGGCCATCGTGCCCACTGCGAATGGTTCCATAGACGCCTATGCTACCTCTCTGACGCAACTGGTGCTGGACATATCCAGCTTCTTTGCGCCGTAGGCGATTCTGTGATTCTTTCGGGGCCGAGGACTTTTGTAACCTGATTTCGTAGCTTGCTAGCGCGGACCCGCTGCCTGGCCGCATGTCCCACTCAAGCGGTTTTGCTTCGACCATCGCGCTTCTGTCCGTTGACAGACCCTGTCTGCTGCCCAAAAAACTATGCAGCCCGCTTTACTTTTCCTGCATCTCACGTCAGAACTCTTACGGTTGCGAAACTAGAACGATCCTTGCAGTGAATGTCGCGTCGTACTTTGGCCGCAAATATTCGTGTGGGGGTAGCAGATGAGGCTATTGCTGGTTCATCCCAGTTGCTTGATGTTCTCCGAGATTTATCTGCGACTGGAGCCTTTGGGACTTGAGCTGGTCGCAGAAGTCGCCCGGCGGGCTGGGCATGACGTGCACATCGTTGACCTGCAAGTGTTCAAGGCCGCCGACTACTTCCATGAACTCGACACCTGGCAGCCGCACGCGGTTGGCTTCTCGCTGAATTACCTCGCCAACATTCCTGAAGTCGTCAATCTGGCTAAAGTTTCGCGCTCCCGTTCGCGCAATTGTTTCCTGTTCGCCGGAGGTCACAGCGCCTCGTTCACCGCCAGGGAAATTCTCGAGCACAGCGAAGGCGCGCTCGACTGCATCGTGCGCGGCGAGGCCGAGGAGGCCATCCTGCCGTTGCTGGAAGCGGTGGCGAACGACCGCGACGCCATCACGCAGGTGCCAGGCGTCATCAGCCAGCACGGAGATGGCCTGCCCCCGCAGCTCATTCACACCCTGGATGAAATTCATCCCGCGCGCGATCTAATCACCAAGCGGCGAAAGTACTTCATCGGAGTGCTCGACCCATGCGCCTCGATCGAGTTCACCCGCGGCTGTCCGTGGGATTGCTCGTTCTGTAGCGCGTGGACTTTCTACGGCCGCAGCTATCGCCAGCGCAGTCCGGAGATGGCCGCCGAGGACCTCGCCAGTATCCCCGAGCCGGGAGTGTTCATCGTGGACGATGTGGCGTTCATCCGCTCCGAGCACGGGATGGCGATTGGCCAGGAGATCGAGCGCCGCGGCATCCGCAAGCGTTATTACCTGGAAACCCGCGGCGATGTGCTGCTGCGTAATAAAGAGGTCTTCCAGTACTGGAAGCGCCTGGGCCTGCAGTACATGTTCCTGGGACTGGAGGCGCTGGACGAGGAAGGACTGAAGGCGCATCGCAAGCGGGTAACCGCGAACAAGAATTTCGAGGCCCTGGAGTACGCGCGTTCGCTCGGAATCAACGTGGCCGTGAATATTATCGCCGACCCCGACTGGGACGAGGCCAGGTTTGCGGCGGTGCGCGAGTGGGCGCTTTCGGTGCCCGAGATTGTCCACATAACCGTGAACACGCCGTATCCCGGTACCGAGAGTTGGGTCACCGAGGCGCGCAAGTTCACCACCCGCGATTACCGGTTGTTCGATGTGCAGCATGCCGTTCTGCCTACCAAACTGCCGCTGGACCAGTTCTATCGCGAGCTGGTGCGGACCCAATCCGTGTTGAACCAGAAGCACCTCGGCTGGCAGGCCTTGAAAGATACCGCGGTGCTGTCAGCAAAGTTCCTGGCGAAGGGCCAGACCAACTTCGTAAAGATGTTGTGGAAGTTCAGGCAGGTGTATAACGCCGAGCGGCAAATCCACGATCATCAGCGCGAGGTTCGCTATCAGATGCGGATGCCGCAACACGAGGTGCGCAAAGTGGATCCCAGCACGCTCTACGTACACCTGCCGACTCCGTCGCCCACATCCGTCGCCAGCTGAGATGTTGGGAGGCTGAGCCAGACGAGATTATGTATCACTTTAAGTGCTAGACTCCAGACTATATCTAGCAAACTTAGGTGATAGCTTATAAACCACTATTAGGCCACTTCGTAGGATAGCGTTTAAATGCGTTTACAGGACCGTAGGCGAACGTTAGGCTAGTCTGACGACTTAAAGTACGTCCGAGTCGTCCAGCGTCGTCCTGGAGGCATTTAAACGCAAATTCCGGAGTTCCGTCCTAACGCTTGCGAAGAAGTCATCTTCATTCGAGGGTACATGGTCTATGACAGACTGGTTCGCGCGCCCCGTGCTACACGTCAAAGACGTTGAGGCCTCGCTCCGCTTTTACATTGACCGGCTTGGCTTCACCAGTCCGTGGCGCTACGACGAGGACGGCCGAGCGCACGTTGCACAGGTCGACCGGGGTGCAACCGAAAAGCCTCGGCTCAAGTTTTTGCGGAGCACGCTCCGTATCACCCGAAGCTCGTACCTTGGCAGGGCAACACTAACATGGTGGAAATTGAATGGAGCCGGAACGCCCAAGATGCTATGAATTATGGTCTCTTGAATGGTCTAGACAAGCGTACTCTTTGATACGTATTGTTCACATGCGCCTCGTGCCTTTTGAGGGACCGCGATGCTTTAGCGGCCCCTCTCGTTTTTATCGCGTCTGTTTTGGATCGCGGTCGGTGACGGCGATCACGGGGCCAAAATGAAAACTCCGGCGTAGGAGCTTGAGCATGAGTTCATTGTGGCATTCCACCCGTGCGTCTCTCGACGATTTTTTGGCCCTGCTCGATGAAAGCCTGGGAAAGCTCAAGGCTGCCCGATCAATCGACGTCGCAGAAGTCGTCACGCAAATTGAGTCGGCCTCCGAGTCGGCTCGCAACCTGCGTGCCTTGATAGCGACGGAGCTGCCCGAGGCTTCATGGCAGACCCAAGAGGAACTTGACGGCCTGCTTAAGCAAATCGAGCAGATTGTAGAGGCGAAGGCTGTAGAACAACGCCGCTCCCGAATTTTGGCCCTCGCGGCTCAGTTGGAGCGCGGCACTATCGTTCACCGGCGAGCATTGCGTGCAAATAAACTGACGCAGCTTCGTGACCAGGCGATCAAGCAGTTACGGACCCAGGCCGCGTTGGAGGGAGTACCACCAACTTTGCCCGGCCCTGAAGCAGACGAATGGATCGACTGGGCGTGTGCCTTGAGAGAGCCGGAAGGTGCAGAATCTCTTCAGGCTCTGCGAGATGGATTTGCCCATCTCGATGAGTTTGTGGCCAATGTAGAGCCCAGCATGTGGGTTGCTGCGGGATCGCCAGCTTCGGAGATGCTGCCGGAACCGGAGAGCTCCGCCGAGAAGACACAGCCAGAACCGTCGCAAAGGCCGACGAACGGGTTTGAAGAGCCTGCCGTGTTGTCAGGAGTCGCGCCGATTGAGTTGAAGGCAGCTGAGTCCTCAGGAGGCCGCGATGAGCCGCGATTTCCAAAGCTCCGCGACGAGCTATCCCCACAGGCGCTCGATTCGAATGCGCCCGCGCCAAACCATGTTACTCCACCACTCTCCAAGGAAGAGATTGAACGGATACACGCACGGGAGCGCGAGCTGCTAGCCGGCATGATGGGCCGTCATGACCGTGCTTTATAACTTTACCGGAGGAGCGGACGGGGGTATTCGGTATCCGGCGTAGTGATCGCAACATCTTGGCGCGACGATTGCCGGATCGGCGTCTTCCAGAGGATGAGGAAATCTTTGTATTCTGCCACGCGCCCGAACGAGGGCGACCCGCTTCGGGATAAGTCGTGCTATCGCCTGATTGCAACAATCGTCCCTATCGCTGGAACTCAAGGCCACAAAAGCGTTACAGTGCTGCTTGTGAGCGGAACCGACTTTTTACCTGTTGACTTCCCATCGGAGCTGGCCGACGCAGCACTCTTAACGAATAATGAAGTGGCGTGGCAACCAACTATTGCAGCACAGGTCGTCGAGTGGCTCGGCTTGCATCAGTATGCTGTGCTCGGAACGGAGCTTTGGGTCATCCGCGATGGTGCAATCCATTCTCTGCCAATCGGCCAGACTGGAATGCCGGAAGTCCACGGCAACACGGTCGACCGTCGAGCGAATGAACCTTGGGCGGCCTTTGTCAGTCGTGCCGCTTCGGCAACAGTCGTTTATCTTCGCTCGTTTCACTCAAGAGAGATTGTGGAGCCGGGAGAAATACGCTTTAACGTAACTTGGGTGAGTGAAGAGGAATTTGAGAAGCTCGGGTGCACATTGTAGTTATCTGTTGCGAAATCCGTAGTGCCGTATCGACAGTGCTCCGCAGACAAGACTTGTGTGGTGGCGATGGAGATGGGCGGAGCATTGTCGATAGGGCGATTTGCAGTAAGCCGCTAGCGCGTCTCTATGGGGATTGAGTGGGGTGAGCGGTCTGCGGGGATAAAGCGTGGGCAGCTTTGGCAGCATGGTGGGAGGTAGAGAGGGGTGGAGACGATAAAGATGGAAGGGTGCTTAGGTCGCGGGCGACGGTGGTGGATATGGGGGGAAGCGATTTTGAGCGCAAGGGTACTGCAACCCGTGACGGACGGGTGAGAGTGGGCCTGCGAGTTGGTGTTGGCATAGTCATAGGTGGAGCTCAGGAAGAGTCGATGGGGCTGGTGGAAGCCAGGGTGGTGTAGGTGGCCAAGGCATAGGCGGAGAGCCGGGCGAGGATGTGCAGAGTTCCGCGCTGACAACTGGGGCAGCAGCGATGGAGGGTGGGCGGTTGTAATTGCGTGAGAATCGCGGTGGCTTCGGTGGCGGCTACGTTGAGGTGTAATCGGCAAAGAGCGAGTGCGCTTCGGCGATTACGGTTGGCCAGCAGACCGAAGTGGCGGATCTTGACGAAGCCCGAGGGCAGGACGTGCAGCAGGAAGCGGCGGATGAACTCGACCGCATCGAGGGTCATGACCCGGATGCGGTTGTTGTGTTTGGAATCGCGCCAGCGGAAGCGCACCTGACCGTTCACGAGATCGAGAAGCCTGCCGTTGGCGATGGCAACGCGGTGGGTATAGCGGGCCAGGTACGGGAGAACATGCTGGGGTCCGCCGAAGGGTGGTTTGGCATAGACAACCCATTGCTTGGAACGAAGCCGACGCAACAGAGAGTGGAACTGACGCGGATCGGCGAGGTTTGCCGTGGTGCCGAGGCAACGGAGCTCTCCGGTCTTGTAAGCCTGCTGGAGGAAGGCCAACATCTTGCCCCGGAAGAGGCGGCTGAGTACGCGCACCGGCAGGAAGAAACCGGGTCGACATGCGATCCAGCGGGAATGATCGAGAGCGAGTCCACCGGCGGGGACCAGGCAATGCAGGTGAGGATGGTGGCGCAGGTTCTGGCTCCAGGTATGGAGCACGGCGAGCATCCCGATGCGGGCACCGAGATGGCGTGGGTCAGCGGCGATCTGCAGCAGGGTCTCGGAGGCGGCACGAAACAGCAGGTCGTACAGCAAGCGTTGGTTGCGGAGTGCAAGCGGTGCCAGTTGTTCCGGCAGGGTGAAGACTACGTGGGAATAGGATACGGGCAACAGGCTGGCCGCCTGCCTATTGAGCCAGCGGTCGCGGGCCGTGGACTGGCACTTGGGACAATGCCGGTTGCGGCACGAGAGATAGCTGACGGCCTGATAGGAACAGGCGTCGCACTGTTGCAGGTGAGCGCCGAGAGCGGCGGTACGACATAGGCCGATGTCACGCAGGACCCTGTGTTGCTGGCGGGAGACCACCGGTCCCCAGCGTTCGAGGAACTCTTGCTGATGAGCGTGCAAGACATCGGCTACTTCGAGCCGATGTGGTCTCATCTTCTTCTGCCATCTCCATCGGAAATCTTGATCTCGCGAATAGGCAGATCATCGAGCGGGCTGGCAATGGCATGCAGTCTGTGTTCGGAGACATGTCAATAACGGGCGGTGGTCTCCAGGTCGCGATGGCCGAGCAGCAGTTGAATGCTGCGCAGATCGGTGCCTGCATCGAGCAGGTGGGTGGCGAAGCAGTGCCGCAGCACATGCGGACTGAGCGGCTTGAGCATGCCCAACTGGCGGCGCAGGTTCTGGCAGATCAGGCGCACCCCGCTATCCCGCATGGGTAGATCCGATCGCTTTCCAGGGAACAACCAGTCCTCGGGCTTGCGCCAACGCCAGTAGATACGAAGCAGATGCAAGAGCTTGGGCGAGAGCATGACCTGGCGCGGGAAGTTTCCCTTGCCGGCGCGGATGTGGATGATCATGCGTGGGCTGTCGATGTCGGTGACCTTCAGATCCAGGGCTTCCTGGCAACGCAGTCCGGCACCGTAGAGGGTGGCCAGCAGAGCACGATGCTTAAGGTTCACCGTGCTGTCGAGCAGGGCGCGGACTTCTTCCCGGCTCCAGACCACGGGCAACTTGCGGTGCACCTTCGGCTTGGCGACCTCGTGGTCGAACCAGGTTTGCTTGAGCGTCCGGGTGTAGAGGAACTTCAAGGCCGCCATGCGAACCTGCAGGGTTTGCCAGGCCAGCTTCCTCTCATTCAACAAGTAAAGCTGATACCGGCGCACCTGCTCGGGGCCCATCTGGTCGGGCGACTTATGGAAATAGTGGGCGAAATCGGCGACGGTTGCGATGTAGGTGCGGATGGTTTGTGGGGAGTAGTTGCGCAGCCGGAGTTCTTCCTGCATGCGTTGACGTAGTTCCGTCATAGACACCTCCTTCAGGTGTCTATGAACTCTACCCAATCAACACGCTGCACACCTCTGCCGCGCTAGCGGCTTAGTGCAAATCGCCTTATCACAAGTAATCGTGACGCCGCCCCGTTTCGATATGGCGTCGCCGCGAGGTGGTCGCAAACCACCGGGGTGACTAGCGGGTCCCCGCGTTTCGAGATTGCGTGTCCATCCCTTCCACATATTGAGCGCGAGCCGGGCTGGCCGCGAATGGGTCCGCAAAGTACTGCGTTTCTCGCGCCACCTTGTCGCCCCTGAACTCCATGATGCTCACGGTGTAGGATGGCTTGCCGTCATAGGACAGGATGAATTCGGTGATCCAAAGGTCGCCCCCGCCAAGGATTCGCTGGACCGTAAAGCGCTTCTGGTTCGGCTGGATGGAGCGGGTGATCTGTATGTTGCGGCGGCCGCGTATGCGCTCGCCTGACTGGGGGTATTCCAGCACCGCGTCCTCGTGATAGATGCGGTGCTCGGTTTCAAAATCGTTGGCATCGGAGGCCGCCCAATGCTGATCCAGTGCCGCACGTATCTGTTGATCTCGCATCTTACCCTCCCGCGCCAGGGGAAAGCTTAGACTCCCGCATGGCCTGGTTTCAAGGGGACCAAATTCGTACCTTAAAAATTGCCTCGAAGCCGCTGGATTTTGAAACTGGCGGGATAACTGCCATGAAAATGGGACACGTTCGCACCATAAATCAGTGACTGATAGCTCGTGCTGTTTTATGAACACACGGGCCAGGCAGAAGGTCAGGGAGCGGGGACAAACTGCACTCTGTTTTGAAGTGCTTGGTGGAACCTTGATCGCGCTCGTTGCGTAAGCCCCCGTGTGAGACAAAGCACTCTCTTAGGACAACTCTCAGTCATCCTGCTGGTTACGACATCAGGTTTGCAACTCGCTGCCCAGCAGCTTTCCGTTAAGCGCCTCGACGGCAGCACCATCTCCCCTGCGGAAATCGACTCCACCGTCAGTCGCCTTATGCGGGCCGCAGAGGTGACCGGCGTCGGCATCGCCATCTTTAACCAGGGCAAAATCGCCTACCTGAAGACCTATGGAGTTCGGGACAAAGAAAAGCACCTCCCGCTTACGCCCGACTCGGTAATGACGGCGGCTTCGCTCAGCAAGGCGGCGTTCGCGACTATGGTGATGGAGCTGGTCCGGAAGGGCGTCCTCGACCTCGACCGGCCCGTTTATCAGTACCTGCCGAAGCCACTGCCAGAATATCCGTTCTACCGCGATCTCGCCGGCGACCCGCGCTACAAGCTGATTACTTTGCGCATGTGTCTTGACCACACCACCGGCTTTCCCAACTGGCGCTCATTCAATGAAGATCGCAAGCTCAACATCAACTTCCAGCCGGGCTCGCGATACGCGTATTCGGGCGAGGGCATCCTGCTGGCGCAGTTGGTAGTAGAAACCGCAACAAAAAAGCCTGTAAACGACCTCATGCGGGAATACATCTTTACTCCCGACAACATGAAACGCACAAGCATGGTCTGGGAGGAGCGTTTCGAGAGCGACTTCGCCAATGGCTACGATGAATACGGCCGCTCGCTTGGACCACAGCGGCGCAAGACCGCCGACGCTGCCGGTTCCATGCAGACAACCTTGCACGACTACGCCAATTTTCTGCAGGCAATCCTGCAAGGCAAAAACCCCGACGCCAAGACCCGCGAGCCGATGCTTACCCCGCAGATCGAGATCTTCGAGAAGCATGAGTTCCCCTCGCTCAACACCGAAACCACGGACGCGAACCATGGGATCAAGCTCAGTTACGGCTTGGGATGGGGTTTGTACTGGACGCCTTATGGCCGCGCATTCTTCAAAGAAGGCCATGACGAAGGCTGGCGTCACTACACGGTTGGTTTCGACAAGTCCGGTATGGGGACCCTCATCATGACCAACAGCTCCAACGGCGAGGGCATTTACAAGGAACTGCTGGAGACGTTGCTGCACAACTATTACACGCCGATCGAGTGGGAAGGCTTCACGCCCTACAACCAGTTGCCGCCGCGTCCGCCGCTGAAGCAGCACAAACAGGGACGTGACAACGCGCGCGAATCGGTAGAATAGTCTTAATGCAAATTTCATCGGAAGCGAACCTGGAAGAGCAAACTTCCCAGCAGGAATTGGGTAAGCCGGGCTCTCAACCGAAGTGGCTCGCGTACTCTTCGCTCATCGTTATCGCCGTAGCCGCCATTATTTATCTGGGCTGCATTATTTCGCCACCTTCTCTGATGGACGATGTCGATTCCGTCCAGGCGCAGATCGCGCGGGGCATGTTGAGCAGCGGCGATTGGGTCACGGCCCGGCTGGACGGCGTTGAGTATCTGGAAAAACCGCCGCTGGTTTACTGGGCCATTGCCGGTTCCTTTCGAGTGTTTGGTGTGCATGACTGGGCGGCGCGAGTTCCGATTGCGCTATCGATCATCGCTGTGTGCTGGCTCACCGCGGCATTCGGCACCTGGGCTTTTGGCAGGCGCGCCGGATTTTATGCCGGCCTGGTAATCGCGACCTGCGTCGGGATGTTTCTGTTTACGCGCATCCTGATCCCCGACGTGATGTTGACGTTCACCATTGGGCTGGCCCTGTGGGCCTTCCTGCGCGCGCTGGAGGAGGAGGCAACCCGTCCGTGGTTGTGGGCGCTGCTGATGGCGGCCAGCCTGGGGGTGGGGCTGCTGCTGAAAAGCCTGATCGGCGTGGTGTTTCCCGTTGCCGCCGGAATGATTTACCTGGGTGTAACCCACCAGTTGTTCTCGCGGCGAACCTGGAAACGCCTGCATCCATTTTTGGGGACGCTGATTATCCTGGCGATCGCCGCGCCCTGGCATATTCTGGCGACGCTGCGCAATCCTCCGTATTTTGCCTTCACCCTGCATGGCGGCCCTGGGCAATATCACGGGTTTCTGTGGTTCTTCTTCATCAACGAGCAGCTATTGCGTTTCTTGAACCTGCGCTACCCGCGCGACTACGACACCGTGCCGCGTGTCTGGTTCTGGCTGTTGCATGTGGTGTGGCTGTTTCCCTGGAGCGTCTATTTGCCGGCGGTGGCCAAGCTTTCTTACAAGCCGGCGGACCGCGCCGGGCGGACGCGCCTGCTGGCGCTGTGCTGGATCGGCTTCATGCTGGTGTTCTTTACGTTTTCGACCACCCAAGAGTATTACTCGATGCCCTGCTATCCGGCGCTGGCGCTGCTACTGGGCTCGGCCATGGCGGCGGGGGGTGTTTGGGTCCGCCGCGGCACGCGGGTGCTGGGCGTGATTGCCGCTTGCGCTGCTATCGCGGCGGTAACGATTTTGTTGCTCGTCCGCCACGTTGCGACGCCGGGAGATATTTCGATCGCGTTGCGCCATCAAGGGAACTACACCCTTTCGCTGGGCCACATGGCCGACATCACGCCGGTGTCGTTTGCCTATCTTCGGGTGCCGCTGGTGGTGGTGGCGATCGCATTTGCGATTGGAGCTGTCGGATGCCTGCGAGCCGCGGGCCAGCGCGCGTTTCTGGCCGCCACGCTCATGATGATTTTGTTCTTCCACGCGGCGGAGCTGGCGATGGTGGCGTTCGATCCCTATCTTTCGTCGCGTCCGTTGGCCGATGCGTTGCTCGAATCTCCCCCAGGAGAGCTGATCACCCAGGGCTTCTACTGGAAGTTCGCGTCGGTCTTCTTCTACACCAATCGTACCGGGCTATTGCTGAGCGACCGCAAGATAAATCTGCAATATGGAGCGGACGCGCCCGGCGCGCCCAATGTCTTTCTCAACCAGGCGCAGTTCAAGGAGCTATGGCTCCAGCGGCAACGCTGTTACTTGCTGGCCACGCAGGCCGAGTTGCCGCGCTACGAAGAACTAGTCGGCGCCTCGCGGATGATCGTCGTGCGGGAAAGTGGCGGCAAGGTGCTGGTGACGAACGCGGGTGGGAAGTTCTAAGGGTTTTGGTCTGTCACCGTGCGAGCCAACTGGCGTATCATTTTCCGCTTTCAAGACGCGGAAGCGCTTGACGTGGAACTGATCGACTACCACTAGCAGAAGGAGAGAACCTTATGCCCATGAAGTACCCGCCGCACCCGGGACGCAGTATAAGGACCGCTTGTCTGGAGCCATTGGGATTGTCCGTGACCGAAGGAGCAAAGGTCCTCGGTGTCACCCGGCAGACTCTCAACAACGTCATCCACGGCAAGTCCGGCATCAGCCCGGAGATGGCTATTCGGCTCACGAAGGCATTCGGCAGCACCCCTGAAACGTGGTTGCGAATGCAACTTGCCTATGACCTCGCCGCCGCCCGCAAGGACGAGAGCAAAATCAAGGTGCGCCGCCAACCCGTCCCACAAGAGCTACAGGTGCACTGACTGCCCGCACGCCGCTGCAATCTCACTCGCGATCTGCCGGGTGGCCCTGGCCGGATCAGCAGCTTCCAAGATTGGCCGACCAACCACCAAGTAATCTGCTCCGGCGGCGATGGCGTCCCTCGGAGTGACTACGCGGGCCTGATCTCCGGCGGCGGAGCCAGCCGGACGCACTCCCGGGGTTACGATGGCGAATCCCTCGCCCAGCGCTTGACGCAGCGCGCGCGCCTCCTGCGCCGAGGCGACCAACCCGCTGCACCCGGCCGCGCGAGCCAGCGCTCCCAAGCGGAGCACCTGGGTTAAGACATTTCCCGTAATCCCCAGCTCCTGTAGGTCAGCATCTGACAAGCTGGTGAGCACTGTAACCGCCAGCACCATCGGTTTGGCAGAAGACTGGCTGGCGGCTTCGACCGCGGCCTTCAGCATCGCGCTGCCGCCCGAGGCGTGGACGGTGAGCATGCTGACGCCAAGGTCGGCGGCCGAGCGCACCGCCGCTGCGACGGTGTTGGGGATGTCATGAAATTTCAGGTCGAGAAAAACCTTCCGGCCGGACGCCACCAGGTCGCGGACGACCTGCGGTCCCTCGGCCGTGAAAAGTTGCTTCCCGATCTTGTAAGTGGTGGCGGCTTCGCCGATGGCCTGGACGATCTGGCGGGCTTGGGTGGCGCCCGGGACATCGAGCGCCACAATGAGCCGGTCTTGGGGGTTCATCAGCTCAATTTTACCGCATTAACGCCCGATCAATACCAGCCTTCGTTCTCCGCTAGCAGCGGAGTCTGGAGGACTTCCAACCGGACCTTATCGACGCCGTCGTGGTCCATGTCGAGCATTTGGGCCGCGCTGTACGACAAGTCGAGGATGCGGTTCTTCGGCATCGGCCCGCGATCATTGACGCGAACGATGACCGAGCGGTCGTTCTTCAGATTTGTAACCTTGATCCAGGAACCCAGCGGCAAAGTGCGATGCGCCGCTGTCAGTTGATACATGTCGTACGGTTCGCCGCTGGCAGTCTTTTTGTGCTGAAAAAAGCGCCCGTACCAGGAAGCCTTCCCGACCTGAGATTTCCGGGCCTTAGCTGGCTTTTCCTGTTTGTCCTTTTCCTGAATCTGTCCTGGGGTCCCTTGCTGCTTCGAATCCGGTGTGCTATTACCGGGTGCCGCGCCTAGTGCGGTGGCAAAAACCATGGTCACCGCGACCTGGCTGAGTACTCGTAACATTTAAACACCTCTCATCGTTAAGTTTGGTCCTCCCGGCAGTTCTGTATAGTCCCTAAAGTCTATCCATCCCGAGAAGTGGGAGTCAACCCACCCAAGGTGGGAGCCCTACCTTTGTGCTTGCCTTTGAGAGACATTTGTGCTAAGGCCCGGCCTCAACATCCAAACCCCAAAAGGCGAGAGCAAAGGGCTCAATCCGCCGGAAAAACTCATCATTGACGATGGGCGCAGACCAACTAAGATGGTCGGGGCAGGAGCCTGGGTTGTCAAGTTGGTAAACTTATTAAGCTTTTGTTTGCAGTGAGTTATGGGAGTATCTCGATGCGGATACCGCGTGGAAGCGCGAAAATTCTTGAAATTGTCATTACGAGCGGCAGCGAGGAATCTGCTGTCGTTTGGGGCTGCAAACAGGATCAGGGAAGACCGGATCCCTCACGGTCAAATACCCCAACAAGCGTAAAAACGGCGCTCGTCGGGGACCCCTGTTCGGTCGTTCGTGATGACAACTCCGTTGGTTAAGCCTGCTTGAGGCTGAAGGGTAAATTTTCGGCCGTCGCGGCTGAGGCCACTCTTCATCGGATAACGGCACGACGCGGGCCTAAACGCCCGCACTACCCGAGATGCCCCGGCTGTCTCAGCCTGACCGATTGCGGTACAGTCGTTCCATGCGCCAGCCGCCGGTCATCTTAAGCATTGCGGGTTACGATCCCTCGTCGGGAGCCGGGATCACCGCCGACATCAAAACCGCGGCTGCCCAAAACTGCTATGCGGTCACCTGCATCACGGCAATGACGGTGCAATCCACGCAAGGGGTATTCGGTGTCCAAGTTTTGGACGCGCATCTGGTATCTCGGACGCTCGCGGCGTTGGCCGACGATATGGCGATTGCAGCCGTCCGCATCGGGATGCTGGGCTCGGGCGAGGTTGCCGGTGCCGTGGCCAATTTTCTGGAGAACAGGCGGCTGCCGAACGTCGTCCTCGACCCGGTGCTGAGATCGTCGTCGGGGGCGGTCTTGCTGGACGAGGCTGGGTTGGAGGTGCTCGTCAAACGGTTGTTGCCGCTTGCAGATGTGATTACCCCTAATATCGATGAAGCGGCGATACTGGCCGGGGCTGGGCCGGTCGCAGCCGGCGCTTCTTGGGAGGAAGCGCTGCCAAGGTTGCGAGCGATGGCCGGCAGGCTTCACGCACTCGGCAGCCGGGCGGTGGTTATCACTGGCGGACATCTGACGCAGGCCAACGACTACCTTCTTTATGAGGATGGCGGTTCGGTCGGGGAAGAGATTTTTACCGGGGTGCATCTTGAGTCGCGCTCGACTCACGGAACGGGATGCGCCTTCGCCACGGCACTGGCCTGCCAGTTGGCACACGGGAAGGCGCTGACGGATGCGGTCCGGGCAGCGAAGGAATATGTTGGCAAGGCGATCGCCGCCTCGTATCCGCTAGGCAAAGGCAACGGCCCGATCAACCACGGGGCCCGGTAATCGCTGTTCGCTCTTCGCCAGAAGATTTGTACGGGTAGTGGGGGCCTTCCAGGCCCGCGTGAAGGGGTCGGAAAACGAAAATTGCTGGGGCGGCTGAGGCCGGCGACCTCAGCCGCCCCAGCCGAGTGGTTGGGTAGCAGCGGAACGCGGCGCTGAAGCGCAGCAGTACCCGAGCCTCGGCTCGGTGCCCAGCGCTAAAGCGCGCGATCAAAGCCAAACTTTTTCCCCCGCATAAATGCGGGGGCTTCCACCAAAGAAAGGCTCGCGCCTTTCGCCCTTGGCTTTTCGCCAGGAGATTGGTACGGGTAGTGCGCCTCGACTCAGTGCCCAGCGCTAAAGCGCGCGATCAAAGCCAGACTCTTTCCCCCGCATGAATGCGGGGGGCTTCCACCAAAGAAAGGCTCGCGCCTTTCGCTCTTCGCCTTTCGCCCTTCGCTTTTCGCCGGGAGATTTGTACGGGTAGTGTGGCTCTGTCCCTCGGCTCGGTGCCCAGCGCTAAAGCGCGATCAAAGCCAAACTTTTCCCCCGCATGAATGCGGGGGCTTCCACCAAAGAAAGGCTCGCGCCTTTCGCTCTTCGCCTTTCGCCCTTCGCTTTTCGCCGGGAGATTTGTACGGGTAGTGTAGCTCTGAGCCTCGACTCGGTGCCCAGCGCTAAAGCGCGATCAAAGCCAAACTTTTCCCCCGCATGAATGCGGGGGCTTCCACCGAAGAATGCTGGCCACGAGCCGGGCGCTGAAGCGCCGCACTACCCGAGCTCTCAGGGTAGTGGTGGTCCTCTTCTAATCTCGCAAATCAATCTCTGGCGAATAGCGAATAGCGAACAGCGAAGAGCGAATAGCGAATAGCGAATAGCGAACCGCGGCCTCACTGCGGCGGCGGCTGTGGTTGCGGCTGCTGCGTCGCCGGAGGTTGCTGGTTGTCGGGCAGCGGCATGAGCAGGCCACCTGACGGATTCGCCACCTCCGGCGTGGTCTGCGGTTGCGACTGCGGTGGCCGGTGCACGACCGGTTGTTGCGGTTGCGACTGCGGAGGTCTATGCACAACCGGCGGCTGCTGCGTCGCCGGCTGCGAGGTCGGAGGCGGTGTGCCGTTAGGCTGGGCGCCCGGAGGCGGCGCGGCCCCAGGCTGCTCGTTGTCTGGCAGAGGCTCCAGCAAGCCATTGTTACCTGCCGGAACAGAATTACTTGACGGAGCAGAATTGGTAGTTTCCGCCGGAGGCGGAGGCGGCGTTGCCGGCTCAAGCACCGGCTGATTGTTGCGATAGCGCAAAACCACCGGGCCACCCTGGGTGCGACGCAAGGCCGCGGCTTCTTCGGTGGCCTTGTTGACGGCGTCATCGCTGTCGCCGGCCACGGCCGCCAGCTTCATGCCCTCCACGTCTTTGCGGGTCGCGTAGGCAACCTTCATGCTCGACTGGTCCGCCTCGCGGGCCTTGGCGTAGTAATAGTCGGCGGTCTCGCGGTCGCCGTCCATTTCCGACAGGTAGCCCATATTGTTCAGTGCAAACGCGTTCTTCGGGTCGAGCTTGTAGGCCTGCTCAAAATACTGTCGCGCCAACTTGTAATCGTTGCGATTGATGGCGGCCACGCCGCGGGTGTTCAAGCGGGCGACCTGTGCGCCGGTGTCTTGTTCGCGCGACATCACGCTGCGGACCTTCTCGGCGTTTTGTCCGGCGACGTCGCTGATGCCTTTACCCCGCCATTGCGGGCGCACCGTCACCACGATCGGCGTGGTGGAATGCTGGTTCGCAGCCTGGGTGTAGTACTTGTACGCCTCCTCGAGTTCTCCTTCTTCTTCCTTAGCGTATCCCAGATTGTTCAGCGTGAACGGATTGTTGGGCTCCATTTTGAGCGCCTTCTGCAGGGCGAGGTCGGCTTCGGGCGCGCGCTCTTTCTGCAGCAGGTTCATGGCGTAAACGTTGATGCGATTGATCTGCATCTTGGCGTCGGCGGCGTCGCCGGCAATTTTGTCGACCGGCTTCCCGATGGCTGCCTTCTCGGTGGATTTGTACACCACGGCGTCGGAGTTCTGGTCCTGGGCGAGCGCGTAGTAACGCTGGGCGCGGTCGACCTGGCCTTCCAGTTCGGCAATGTATCCCAGATTGTTCAGGGTGAAGGGATCGTTCGGATCGATGAGGTAGGCCTTGTAGAACAGGTTCTTGGCCCGCTTGTACTCGTGCTTCTCGACCGCTTTGACGCCTTCCTGATTCAACTTCTGCACCGGGGTCGGCTTGGTGCGCTTGGGAATGCTGACGCGCACATCACCGGCGGGCGCAGAGCCGATGAAAGCCATCAGCAGCACTGCGGAGCCGAGCCAACGCCGACGAATCTTGACAGGGAACATTCGAGCCTCCGGGACATTGGTTGCCGGCAATCTAAGGTCAGAAGGCAGGCAACCGCCTCGGTTTGGTTAGATGGGATGTAAGGTGTTTTTGTTGGACAGGTAAGCCTGGATTCGCCCAGATTTCTGGACGGCGCCGGGCATGTTGCACATCGGAAAGCGGGTCATTTCTTGACTGAGCCAAGTGCGAAGAATTCTGCACGAAAGCCCAGGATGCAGTTCTTAGGTGGGAGCCCCCGCATTTATGCGGGGGGAAGGAGCGCTTCAGCGCTCCGAAAAAGCCTTAGCTTCATTTCTTGCGCTTTAGCGCGGGTGGCAATGCGAATCCCGCAGCTAAAAGCCGATTTTCGGAACGAACGCCTCTCCGCTGGACTTGAAGTCCAACTCCCCCCTGCTAAAGCAGGGGGCTCCCACCAAAGCCTTTCCTGCGGATTTCTTGCGACTATCCATGCCGGTTCTCACTTGGCGTGGCCGGTGGAAGCCCCCGCATTCATGCGGGGGAAAAGATCGGAGTTTGATCTCGCGCTTTAGCGCCGGGGCTAAAGCCCATTTCTAAAGCGACTTCGTGTTCCCCCTGCTAAAGCAGGGGGCTCCCACCAAGAGCGTTCCCGAAATTTTCCGCAGGTCGGCACGCATTTTCGTTTTCCCTGAAGGCCGGTTTGGACGCCTTCCGGCGGAATTGCATCCAATCTCGTTCAGAGGCTGCCGCTTGCGGCACGCCTCGCGCAGAAATCACCAGTTGCGGGTGTTCCAGATTATGAACTCAGCAAACTTCAAGATATTCCTCGGTATCCTCTCGCTGGCGCTGCTGCTTATTGTCATTGGCGTGGCCCAGGGCGCGGCACAACAGGGCACGGCGCCGGGGGGAAATGCGGGACAGGCCTCACAGCCTGGCGGCATGAACGTCAGCGCGTCGAACCCGCAGCCTCAGAGCGATAATTCCGCCGCTCGCGGCGCGACACTGCCCTCGAAGGTCAGCGGCCAGGCAGCCTCCAATTCCAATGACCTCGACGACAACCCTTACGATCCGCTGCTGGAACCGCCGCCGTTGCCGAAAGGCAAGCCGACATTGATCGGCGGCATCGCCACCAGCGTCGATCAGGTGCGCTACCGCGTGACCGTCGCTCCCTTTGGCGGAGGCCCGAAGATGAAGCTGTTCCTGGATGAACGCACGCACATCTTCCGCAATGGCACGGAGACCACGGTGTTGGCCATCCACAAGGGCGATCGCGTGTACGCCGACACCATGCTCGACGGCAGCCGGATCTTCGCCAAGAATGTTCGCGTGGTGACCGAGCCCGGAATCGCCGAGGTGCGCGGACAGGTCATCGCCACCGATCCGCAGCGGGGAACGATTCGAGTGCAGGACCAGCTTTCGGCGCGGCCGGTCAGCTTCAGCGTCAACGGCGCAACCAAGTACAGCTCCTACAAGGGCAATGCGAGTTCAGGCGATGTGCGGCCGGGTTCGCTGGTGGATGTGCAGTTTGCGACGGGACGGGCAAACCACGACATGGCCCAGGAAATCCTGGTGCTGGCCAAGCCCGGCGACGACTACATCTTTTCCGGAGTGGTCACCAACCTGGATATGCGAACCAACACCCTGGCGGTCGAGAACCGCAGCGACCAGGAAACCTACGAACTTCACTTTAATCCTGCGGCGATCGAAGGCGGGAACCAATTGAAGGTTGGAACGGAAGTGACGGCGCACGCCATCTTCGACGGCAAGCAGTATCGGGCCAACAACCTGCGCATCGAGAACGCGAACCCTAAGAAGGAAGAAGGCGAAGCGAAAGTGCAGTAAGAACAGTTGTCAGTAGTCAGTTGTCAGTGATAAAAATCGCGCGTCCTTCGACTCCGGTGCGCACAATCAAGGATGACGGAATGAAAGACTTCTGTGGGCATAGGGCTCCTTCAACTCGTCGCTACGCTCCTCGCTGAGGATGACAAGCGTAAAGCTGATAGCTGATAGCTTAATTGCTCTTCTTCAGCAGAATGCCCGCCAGCATGGCTGCGGCCGCTCCCAGCAGCCACTCGATTCTCCAGTACTGCAGGGCTTGCCACTGCAGCAGGGTTTCCGATTTGTAGAGCAAGCCGAGGCTGCAGGCGATGACGAGGCAGGCGATGCCCACAAAGAAGAACACCAGGCTGGCTACGGAAAGGCGAAGGCGCTGACGCAGCATGGCCACATCGAAGAAGTCGACGAAGCTCAGCGAAGGCAAGGCAGGGATGGGACGCCGATTTCGTTCGAGTCCGCAGAGGTGGCAAAACCGCGCTCCAGTTGAGAATTCGGCGCCGCAGTCGCGGCAGAGGCCTTGGGTCAGAATTGGTCCGGCAATCCGTGCGGTCACAGGGTCAGCCGGCCGCCAGTATTCCTCGCGTTGGGTTCGTGCGACCGGCGGCATGGGTTGGTACTCCTACAGTAATGCACTGCACTTAGGCAGCCAAGGCAGAGGCTGCAATAAGTACAAGCATCAACAGGAGTTGCCGCCCCCAACGGGGGTTTACGGTGGCCCCGGCTTATGCAGGAATTACCTTAACGAGGAAACAATTGCGTTGCCGAAGGCCCGAGCGTGGCTCATTTCCGCTTCGGCATTTGCAGGACTTTCCTCGTTGGCGAGCCCTTTTCGCCCTTGTTCCAGTAGCTCAGCAGCAGCAAATCGTTGGAGTTAAACTCAAGCCACTCCGGTCGTTTGCTGCCGCCGGTGAAGATGTATTGGTCCAGAAGTTGGTGAAGCCGCGTGATACTGATGCCCAGCGCGGCAGCAGCTTCCGCTTCCGAGAAGTGATCTTTGAGAGGCCGATCAGCATTAGTCATTGTGGCGCTACCCGAGTGCGTGAACCATTTGTATCTCCTTTTGGCGCCCTGCCATATCAGGTAAACTTCTCAGTACACCTACTGATGAAACCTTACCGGCCTTATATTTGGTGCGTAGTCCTGTGGCTGTTGTGTATGGCAGGCAGCGACCTGCAAGGTGCGTCGCCGCCCATCCCCACGCGTTCAGACAACGATCCGGCCACCCGCAAGGGTTTCGACTACTTCTACAACCTGGAATACGAGAAGGCAATCCACGAGTTTGAAACTGCGCAAAAAGCCCATCCCGATGACCCTTTCGCCGTCAATCATGTACTGGCCGGGATAATTTTCAAGGAGCTGTACCGCATCGGGGCGCTCGACACCGAGGCCTATTCCGCCGACAGTTTTCTGAACAGCAAGCGTGGGCAGGCACTCGATCCCAAGGTACGGGATCAAGTGAAAGAGTTAAGCGGGCAGGCGCTGGCGCTGTCGCAAGCCGAACTCGACAAGAATCCCAACGACGTGGATGCCTTATACGCCCGGGGAATAACGCGTGGGCTGCGCGCCACCTACATGGGCATGGGCGAAAAAGCCTGGTTCCCGGCGCTGCGGAGCGCAGTCAGCGCGCGCCGCGATCACGAGCGCGTGCTGGAACTGGACCCCAAATATGTGGACGCCAAGCTGGTGGTGGGCACTGACCTGTATATCGTGGGCAGCCTGAGTTGGCCGGCCAAGGTGGCCGCGTCGGTGGTCGGGATCAGCGGCAACAAGCAAAAGGGCATGGAGTATCTGCGCCAGGTGGTAGCGGGTGCCCACAGCGAAGTGGCTGCCGACGGCCAGGTCGTGCTGGCGTTGTTTCTTCGCCGGGAGGAGAAATACAACGAGGTCTTGAAGCTGGTGGGCGAAATGCAAACCGAATATCCGCGCAACTTTCTGGTCGCCTCCGAGTACGCCCACCTGCTGAATGCCGCCGGACACGGACCGGAGGCGATTGCCGCCTACCGCAAAGTGCTGGCGGGGTGCCAGAGCAATGCTTATGCGGGGTGCCGTATCGAGGTGCCGGCGTTTGGATTGGGCCAGGCCTTGCGCGGCCAGCGGCAATATCAGGAAGCTGCCCAGGCCTATGATCTGTCGGCCAGCCAGGGAACTGATGCGGAACTCCGCCAGAAGGCGAACCTGGCTGCCGGCCAAATGTATGACGTGCTGCAGCAGCGGGACACCGCGCTGGCCAAATATCGGACGGTGATCGCCCAGGATTCCAACTCCAGCGCCGCCGGCTTGGCCCGCCAGTATATGAAGCAAGCGTATAAGAGCCCGTGAGGTGGTTTCGTTTGTCCTCATGAGCGAGGAGCGCAGCGACGAGTCGAAGGACCCCTATAGCAACCGAGCTCTTGACCAGAATAGGGTTCTTCGAATGCGCTCGTTCGCTGCGCGACCTCGCTTCGCGCAGAATGACAAATCTAAAAGAGTTTTGAAGGGGAGGCTGTTTCAGGTGGGCCATTGCAATCCCTGTCAAGGTGCGCCATTGCAATCCCTGTCAGGTGCGCCATTGCAATCCGTGCAGGTGCGCCATTGCAATCCGTGCAGGTGCGCCATTGCAATCCCTGTAAGTGTTGTCATCACGAGTGGGCTTTAGCCCGCGAGGGATCTGCTTTTCTCCTGATGGTCATCCGATCTTAAGCAAGAGCAGATACCTCGCTTTGCTCAGAATGACAACGGAGAGTTTTCGCCAGTTCAGCGCCGGGTGCTCGCCTCAGCCTTGGCTTCCAGCAGGGCGTCCGGCGACACTTCGCGAATGCGCACGCCGCAGACAAATCTCGGCGTCGTGGGGCCGCGTCCCCAGCGATTGACGTCCCAGTGCACGCGAACAAATTTTGCGTTCGGGGAGGCGGTCAAATCCGCCAGCAGCGGATATTCGCCAACATAAAACTTCTGCGTCAACGTGGCGGCCGGTTTCGCCTCCCACGTCGTGCCGTCAAGCGAGGTGAACAAGCCAATCTCGATTGACTCCTGTTCCACCACCTCGTTGACCGAAAGGGTCACGAGAAAAACGCGGTTCGCAGCGCCGCTGACGTCCAGCGCTTCACTGTCACCCTTGGCGGTGACGACAGTTTTTTCGGGTATGAGAAAGGCATCCACCATAGCGAACCTATTCTACCGAACGGCCTCCTGGACTGAGGTGACAAAGATCACAAGCGCAAGGCTAGAGCAGTTTAGGAATTGCTTAGCTCGGGTAGTGCGGGCCTTCAGGCCGGCGTTGGGCTGCCGTATCTTCGCCGAGTCGGCTTTCAGCCGACGGCACCCGTGTCGCCGGCTGAAGCCGGCTCTGCTGGAAAGCACCTGCTTCACGCGGCGCTAAAGCGCCGCACTACCCAACAAAGCAAAACATTCCAGCGTTGCGGCAAAACCAGTCTAACGCCGCAGCAACCGATCAAAAAAGCCTCGCAGCAACGTCGCGAATTCCGCCGGCTTCTCGAGGGCGGCATAGTGGCCGGCTTGCGGGATGACCTGCAATCGGCTGCCGCGGATGTGCTGGCGCATCAGTTCGAACTCGCTCAATGGGATGCTGTCGTCGCTGGCGGCGATGAGCAGTGTGGGCACGTTGATGGTCGCCAGCGTGGCCACTGAATCGGGGCGCTCGGCCATTCCGCGTTGCACCTGGGCGATGTCTTCCGCGGATATTCTTTGCATCATCGTGCGCGCCGCATCCACGATGTCTGGGCGGTTCGTGTGGGTCGTCTGCGACAGCAGCTTCGACAGCATTTCCTCGATGAAGCTGCCGGTGCCTTCGCGCAGCACGCGGTCGGCAAGCTGCAACCGGTTTGCCCTGCTCTCGGCGGTCTCGGTCCCGGGTCGCGTGTTCGCCAACACCAGCGCGGCCACCTGGTCGCGATAGCGGCGCCAGAACTCGAACAGCAGATAACCTCCGATGGACACGCCCACGAAAAACGCTTTGCTGATTTTTTCTTCGCGACACAACCGGGACAGGTCGTTGGCCAACTTCTGAATGGTGACCGGACCCTCGCCGAGTGCAGAATCGCCGTGCCCACGCAGGTCGGGAACGATCAGCCGATATCGCGTACTGAGTTGTGGTGTGATTGCGTCCCAGAAATGACGGTTCAGCGGAAACGGATGCAGCAGCACGACGTCGGGGCCATCGCCGGCGACTTCATACAAGAGCTGCGCGTCGCCGCTGCGGAAGGTGGGCATGGGAAGAAGCAACTAGCAATTAGCCGCTAGCTTTTAGCAATTAGCAACTAGGAACTAGATTCATCAACAAGAGTTGTCATTACGAGCGCAGCGAGGAATCTGCTTTTATTGGTACTGGAGCGAATCCAAAGAAACAGCAGATCCCTCACCGACTGAAGTCGGTTCGTGACGACAATTTCCTAGAGGCCGTTCGTGATGACAATTTAAAGATTTCTGGCCCACGACGCGTCGTTACGACCCCTATAGGGGCACTAATGCTTCACCGGAATTTCACGACCCCTGATACGGCTGGACGTTCGCCGCAGGCGGAGCGACGGTCGCTGGCGGCGCAACTGGCGCGTATTCCGGCTCTTCCGGCATCACGATCCACGCGATGATGTAGGCCAGCACGCCTCCGCCGCCGAACAGGGCGACGATGAGCCACACCACCCGCACCACGGTCACGTCGAGGTCGAAGTACTCGGCAAAACCTGCGCACACGCCGGCAATCTTGCGATTGGTGCGCGAGCGCATGAGCTTGCTGCGACCGGCAACGACGGTGCCGATGCGACGCCCGCAATAAGCGCACAGATTGGCGTCGTCTGGAAGCGATTTTCCGCAATAGTTGCAGTACATGAAGGTCTCCCTACCCAAGTAATACGAACAGGATAGAAAAAGGTTCCCCCGCCTGGCAAGTCGTCCAACTCGATGTTGTGCGGCGTGTTATCCCGTGAGGAGCCGGGCCCACCGCGCGGCGATATCAATCTCAGGCTATGATACGAAGGACGACCAGGAGATCATGATGGCGCGACTGTCGTATGTGGAGATGGGCCAGGCTTCACCCGAAGTGCGCGAAGTTTACGAGAAGGTGTTGAAGGGCAAACCCGGCAGCGTGCAAAAGCTGATGGCCCACCGGCCCGAGGTGCTGAAAACTTTCCTGCCGTTCTACGCCAGCGTGGGACGCTCGCTGGATCGCCGCTTGTACGAGGCGGTGTACATCCGGGTCTCGATGATCAACGATTGCCGCTATTGCCTGCAGCATCATCTGGCCTCGTCCAAGCGCGTTGGCCTCACGCGTGAGGATTGGCAGCACCTGAAAGACGGCCAACATGGCAACTTCAGCGAGAAGGAAGAGGCCGCACTGGATTTTGCCGAGAAGCTCACCCGCGATCCGCACGCCATTGCCGACGGCGACCTGCAAAGCCTGAAGCTGCATTTCTCGGAGGCCGAGATTGTGGACCTGGATCTGCTAATTGGCCTGGCAAACCTGACCAACCGCTTCACCGACCCGCTGGGCGCGGACCTGGAGTTTCCGGAAGAGAAAATCTGATCTCGGGCGTGAGGTCATGCGGGATTGCAGAAGCCGGGTAACCCACCCAACCCTCTTGAGGGCGCCCACCCCCTGCTATTCGCAGCTTCAGATATCTTCCACTACAAAACAGCTTTTCGTGCCACATGCCTTACGGTTTCGGCGCTGGGTGGCTCTTCAGACGTGGCGTTAGATGCGGAATCACAAATTCCTGGAAAATACCGGCAACGCTGCCTTCGGCAATTCTGATCAGCGCAGTCTCCACCAGCAAACTCGCGCTGCGATCGCTGGCTGGATAGTACGTATAGGAGAGCCCGGCCGCGGCAAAGCTGCCGACAATTGTCGAGTAATTCGGCTGCCACTGCTTGTTGTCTCCCTTGCAGACCACCGCATTGCGGATCGCGTAGAAAAATCGCTCCTTGGTCGCGCCCGTGCCCTTGTAGAAGTAGCGTGGGTCCTGTTTCAGCAACGAGGGCAGAATCGCGCTGTCGATAAACGTGCCAAAAAAAACGTCGCCGTAAACCGCGCCGAAACGCCTGCCGTAGCCTGCCGCACCCTGCCCGTATCCGCCTAACTCATCACTCGCTTGATAAATACCGGCCAGAAATCCGACCCCGGCAATGCTGACAGGGTCAGTAACCGATTTCCAGGCCAGCGAGAACTTCTGCTTCGGGCCCAAAGGCGCGGGATCGGGTACATAGGTGGTGTAAAAGTTCGGGAAGATGCCAAGTACGCGTTGCTTCTCCTGCTCTTTAACCTCTACCTGAGCAATTTCAGCTTCCGAGAGTACGACCTTCACATCGGTTGTGGCGGCGGCAACAGTAAGCACGATCGCAGGAAGAATAAAGGCCTGGCCCGGGTTGACAATGCCGGAAACCAATTTGGTTTCAAACCCCGGGGCGCTGACCGTGAGTTGGAAAGGGCCTGGAGCAAGATTGGAAAAAGAAAATTCCCCATTGTCGCCCGACAACACATCCTGCTTCTGGGCTTGGTCCTTAAGGACGAGTCGCACGTTCGCGCCCACGGCGACGGCTCCAGCCTGATCGACAACGGTTCCACTGAGGCTTCCCTGAGGTTGCCGGCCTGACTGCGGCTCGCCACCGGGTGCTTCCACGTCCATGAGAGCAAATGCTTGCGTTTCTCCCACTTCGATGGGCGACGACGGCTGTGCCGCTGCGGGCATTGCCAGTTCTGCTGCGAATGCATGCTGGGCAACCGCAGCGTTCGAAAGGAACAAACCACAAATACAGAATAAGAGTTGGGTGGAAAAATTCAATTTGTAGTTCATGGTCTAGGTGGCCGATCGCACTCCCGAGTTTAGCAGGTAACAATGTGTTTCCGGCCAGCAGAGCGCGGTGACTCCACAAAGGAGGGTACCTATTCAGCCGCGCACGCCGCGACTTGTAACTGGCTGATTGCAAATAACAACCAGCAGTTTTTCGTAATTGGCACCTACGTGTCACATTACATAAGCACTATTTAACTATCATGATGCAAATCGTAAAAGTGCCGCAGTGAGAACATTCTCCTTTCGTAGGGATATAAGTTCATCTGGAGACTAGAAGCCCTTCTGAGGTCGTTTAAACGCGAAATTCCAAAATTTGGACACTCGTGGCGCCCGGAAGGCCAAGGCGCGCAGCGGCTTATCGAAAACTTCGATGGTCTGCCCGGCGACCACGGCCGTTATGGCTTCGCGCTCGCCTTCTGCGCGGGAACGAAATCTTCCATCACTGCTTTGCGCATCAGGTCGGGCGGCAACAGGCCCTGCGCCAGAATGAAGTCGTGAAACTTCTTCTGGTTGAACTTAGGCCCCAGCGCTTTCTCGGTATCCTCGCGCAATGCGATCAACTTGGTGTACCCATAGAAGTAGCTGTTGGCCTGGCCGGGCGCGCGATAAGTGAAGCGCTCGACCTCCTCCTGCGCGAAAGCATGCGACAGTACGACATCCTGCTCCAGCACGCGGAACGCATCGGCGGGCTTGATTTTGCCGGCCTGCAGCTCGGGATCGAGAAACGCTCGTGCCGCCCGTTGCAGCCTCAGATCTAAGGAAACCAACTGGCCTTCCAGCGGCATGTAGGGCTTGATGAGATACTCCGAATACAATCCCCATCCCTCGACGTTGGTGCTGTTGAAGGCGTAGCGGACGCGCGCCAGCGAGACGCCGTGCTCCAGCATGGAGTCGAATTGCAATTCATGTCCGGGCCGCGCCTCGTGCGCAGTGAGCGTCCACGCGGCTGCATCGTAGGTGAAGTCGTCGTATTTCTCAGTCGAGGTCTGGCCGGGGCCGGCAGGAATGTTGAGCGGCAGAACGAACTCGCCCTTCTGGCCGGTATTGTGCATGAACGGCGGAGGCACCATGTGCGGCGCCGGCTGCTGTGCGGTCTCGGCTGCGGTGGCGATGCGAATGCGCGCGGGGCGGTCGGGGAGGGTCACAATTTGCTGATCGACAATGATCTTCTCAATCTGCTTCAGGCGCTCCTGATAAAACGGCAGAATGGCGTCGCCCACGAGCTGCTGTTTCTTCAACTCGCGGATTACGTCGCGATAATCGCTCGACGGCAGATTTCGCTCCTTGGCAATCTTTGCCGCGACCGACTTCATCTCGCCCTGGATCTCGATGAAAGCGTCGTGCGCCATGGTGGCCAGCTGAGCGGGCGGAATGTCGATGCCGTAGTTCTCCATGTCGAGCGCATAGTGCTGGGGCGGAAGGCGAAAATCGTCTCGCGCCTTGGGCAGCACCGTGGCGCGCACCCACGCGTCGTAGTCGGTAAGCTGCGTCTTCAGCTTGGCAAACGGCTCTTCCCAACCGGTAAGTTTGTACTTCTGCATCAGCGCGGTAATTCCACTCAGATAGTTGGAATTGCGCGCCATCTCGGTTTCAATCTCAACCCGCGCGGGATAGACGACGCCCGGCTTGGCCATCTGCTCGGTGATGCGCTGCTTCAGGATTTCTGTGAGCGCGGTGTAACCCGGCTCCATTCCGGCGTATTCACGGATGCGCACGACCGCAGCGGCACGGCGGTCGGAGGGCGTCTGCTCGTCGAGCAAAACCTGTAGCCCGCCAAAGACCGCCTGGCTGGCATTGACGAACGGCACTTCGTTGGCGCGCTGGAAGTCCTGGCGCTTGAAGTTGAGGTTGACCCGGCGGATCATAATCTGCAGGTCCTCGGCCACGTTCTCGTTCTGCTTTTCCGCCGCCGCGGTCTTCAGCTTTGCCAGGACCCCCTCGGTTTCATGCCGCTCCTGGTCTTCATTGGCTAGCGTCGGCTGGGTAATCTTGGTGTCGAACTGGCTCAACCCTTGCTGGGTGCCCGCCTCGGGGTGGTACTTGAAGACGACCTCGATCAGCATGTTGGCGTACTGATTGCTGGTGGCAATCCAACTGCGATCGGGTGGCGGGGTTTGCGCGAAAGCCGGCAGGCCGAAAGCGGTAATACATAAAACAGAAATCAGAGTGCGTATCAAGATGTCCTCCTGGGGAAAACCGCAGAAGAAAAAGTATAGATAAGATTTTGCGAAGGGGAAAGGCGAGGGCTGTCGCGCTGCGCTCGCTCAGGCTGACACTCTTGAAGACGTTCCAAAAAATCAGGCACGGGATCGGTTAATCCCGTGCCTGGTATGGGGTTGCGCCCAGTGTTGGAGAAAACTTAGTCGTTGGCCGAAACGTTGTCGCGGCGCACGTGCTCGTGTTCGTGCTCGCACGTGAGCGGGCATTCGCCCAGGATCGGCCTGCAAGACGGATCCTGCCCAACTTCGATCATCTGTCCCGGTACCTTGACCTCCGAGAACTGCTCGGATTCGGTGGAGTGCTTCAACGCCGACAGCGACGACTTGCCGCTGGCGATCACCTGCGTGACCTCGTCGAAGTAGCCGGTACCAACAAAGCGCTGGTGCTTGACCGCGGAATAGCCGTGGCTGTATTCGCGCGCGAATTCTTTCTCCTGCACGCGCGAGTAAGCGGTCATGCCGGTGTCTTTGTAGGCGCGCGCCAACTCGAACATGCCGAGGTTCAGCACGTGGAAGCCGGCCAGCGTGATGAACTGGAACTTGTAGCCCATCTCGGCCAGCGCCGGCTGGAAGCGCGCGATGGTGGCATCGTCGAGTTTCTTCTTCCAGTTGAACGAAGGCGAACAGTTGTAGGCCAGCATTTTGCCGGGATACTTCGCGTGGATCTCGTCGGCGAAGCGCTCGGCTTCCTTCAGGTTCGGCTCCGAGGTTTCGCACCAGATCAGGTCGGAATACGGCGCATACGCCAGGCCACGCGCGATGGCTGAGTCAAGGCCGCCATGGATGCCGAAGAAGCCTTCCGGAGTGCGCTCGCCATTCAGGAAGATGCGGTCGTAAGGATCGATGTCGCTGGTCAGCAGATGCGCGCTGTTGGCGTCGGTGCGGGCCAGAACGAGGGTGGGAACACCCATCACATCGGCGGCGAGACGGGCGGCAACGAGTTTCTGCACGGCTTCCATCGTGGGAACCAGCACTTTGCCGCCGAGATGTCCGCACTTCTTGGCGGACGAGAGCTGATCCTCGAAGTGCACGCAGGCCGCGCCAGCTTCGATCATCGACTTCATCAGCTCGAAGGCGTTCAGCGTACCGCCGAAACCGGCTTCGGCGTCGGCGATGAGCGGGGCAAACCAGTTCATGCCGTTCTTGCCTTCGGAGTGGTGGATCTGATCGGCGCGGGTGAGCGCGTTGTTCAGACGGCGCACCAGATTCGGCACCGAGTCGGCTGGGTAGAGGCTCTGGTCGGGATACATCTGGCCGGCGTTGTTGGCGTCGGCGGCGACCTGCCAGCCGCTCACGTAAATGGCCTTCAGTCCGGCCGAGACCATCTGCACGGCCTGATTGCCGCTCATGGCGCCCAGGGCGGCGACATACTTTTCGCTATTGAGCAGCTCCCACAGGCGTTCGGCGCCCACGTGGGCGAGGGTGTATTCGATGGGAAGGGTGCCGCGCAAGCGCACCACATCTTCCGCGGAATAAGGACGTTCGACCCCGTTCCAGCGCGGATCGGTCTTCCAGGATTTTGCCAGTTCAGCAGCAGTTTGATGCCCTGCCATGGGGTGGTCTCCTCTCGGGTTCGGATGATGAGCGGCCCTGCGGACAGTGTTCAATTAGCTGAACATTCATTCCGCAGGCTGTACAAACGATACTGGCCGGTTGATGCCGGCGCAAGAATGTTGTTCAGAATGCTGAACACAAATTCACCATCTCGCACCCTAGCTTTCCGATTCCCGTACTGGGAAACGGGTTGCCCGTTCCTGCGCCAGCTCGTTGGGTGGCTGATTTCAGGCTAGACCCCGGCGGGCAACCTTGTCTGTGACATAAAGCTCACTTTGCAGTTGGTCGCCATGCTGAACCCGCATTCAACAGGCCGCACGAGCTGTTAGACTAGTTGTTATGGCGCGTCCCATGGAGAGTCCTTCGACGGCGGTGGAGCGTACGCTGCTGATTCTGGAAGCCGCCGGGCAGCGCGAGAGCGGCATGTCGAACGCCGATTTCAGCCGCAAGCTCAAGATCCCCAAGAGTTCTGCCAGCTACATTCTGCGCACTCTGGAGCAGCACGGCTATCTGCGCCGAGATTTGGAAGATGGCAAATACCGGCTTGGCATGAAGGTGTTGAGCCTGTCGCGCGCCGCGCTGAGCGGAGTTGATATACGCGAGGCGGCGCTGCCCATCATGAAACACCTGGTCGATCAAATTCACATCACCACCCACCTGGCCATCCTCGACCATAACGAGGCCGTGTATGTGGAGAAGGTGGAAGCGCCCAGCTTTATCAAGATGGACACCTGGATTGGGCGGCGGATGGAAGTGCATTCCACCGCGGTGGGCAAGGCGTTGCTGGCGTACCTGGATCCCAAGCAGAGAGATGCGATCATCCGCCAGCGGGGACTGAAGAAGCTGACACCGCACACCATCATCAGCGTGCCCAAGCTGATGAAAGAGTTCGAGCGGGTCCGGCAGTTGGGATACTCGATCGATGACGAGGAGAACAGCCTGGGAGCGCGCTGCGTGGGAGCGCCCATCTTTAATAGTCGCGGTGGGGTGGAGGCGAGTATCGGCTCGACCGGAACCATCAATGCAGTGCCGCGTGACGCGGTGCCGCGGTTGGCGGAGACGGTGAAAGACGCGGCCCGCCGCATCTCTCATCAGATCGGTTACCGTGGGCCGTATCCGCCGGCGAGGTAGTTTGTCATTGCCGTCCCCGGCAAACGCTCGCACAGCATGACACCTCAATGACGCTGAAACCGCTGCGCACTGAATACTGACAGATCAACTCGCGCGGGCTGGTCCAGCGCCTGCGCGGCGAGCGCCTCGCCTAACGCGGCAGAATGTTTGAAGCCGTGGCCGGAGCAGGCGGAGGCGAAAACGATATTGTCATGCGGGCGATGGTCGTGGCCGCGAAGGCGGTCGACGATGAACTTCGCATCGGGCGTGACCGTGTACAGGCAGGTCGCGGTGCGCAGGCATTCGCCCGAAACGTCGGGAAAATGAGGCGCGATGTACTCGCAGTACAGGGCGGAGATTTCCTCCTCGGACACCGCGCGTGGAACCGCGTCGGGATCGACCGTGGCGTCGTACTGCTCGGCGGCGATCTTCAGTCCGCCGCTCGGCCCGTCCACGGCGGGGAAGCCGTACATCATGTCGCGTGGCCGGTCGCCCGCAATCCAGATGAACACCGGAAAGCGTTCGGGCATGTACTGTTCGGCGTTCTTCGCCAGGGCAAACCAGTACATGACCTGGCGATAGACTTTGAAGTACGCCGCGTAATTTTCGTCGAGCAGGTGCTGCTGCATTTTCTGTATCCACGGCCCGGCGGTAATGATGACCTTGGCGGCGGAATAGGTTTGGACATCGGTTCTGACCTCGACCGTGCCATCTTGCATCGGCGTGCAGGCAACTACGGTTTCTGAGGTGTGGACTTCGGCGCCCAACTCCCGCGCCATCCCAAGTTGCGTTTCCAGGCAGGCCTCGGGACGAAGAAATCCCGCCCCCGGTTCGAAGTACCCAATCTCATCGCCGCGCAAACGGAATTGTGGATAGCGCAGGCCCAGTTCGGCGGCGCTCAAGACTTCATGCGCAATTCCAAACTCGGTGGCGGCGGCGATGGTGTCTTGAATGAACGATGTCGAACCGTGATGGTTGCCCGGCATGCTGGGTGAAGCCAAGACCAAGCCGCCGTTGCGGACCAGCAGGCTGCTTCCGGTTGCGGCTTCCAGTTCCTCCCAGATTTGGTTGGAGCGCACGACGAGCGGCACGAACTCGCGGCCCTCGCCGATGGCCTCGCGGGTGATGCGGGTGTCGCCGTGCGACGACCCCTGGTCGTGCGGCGGACGGAAGCGATCGATGCCCAGCGCGCTCGCCCCCAGCTTCGCGGACTGATACAGCGCGGCGCTGCCGACCGCTCCCAGGCCGATCACCAGCACGTCCGCGAGGTTCGACATGCGCGAGGCCTTAGCTTGCCTCAGCGCGTTCGGCGCGTTCGGCGGGCACCGGCAGCAGCACGGTCAGTCTGGTCTTTCCGCCAGAGCACTCGGCCGAAAGTTGACCCTCATGCTTTTCGACCAGGTTCCGCGCCGACCACAAGCCCAAACCGGTGCCAACATCTTTCTTGGTAGTGAAGAATGGCTCGAAGATTTTGTCGAGATGGTCTGGCCGAATGCCGCTGCCATTGTCCTCTACGTCAACCCGCACCGCCGGTTGACCTCCATTGTTGTTGCTGACGTTGAGGGTAAGCACGCCATTCGGCGGAAGGGCGTCAATCGAGTTCAGAATGAGATTGGAGAAGACCTGGCGCATTTCTCCGGCCGATCCCACAAACTGGGGATGGTCCTGATAGTTGCGAACCACCTGAATTTTTCTGCTCTCGATCCGCCTGCCATAGATGGTCAGGATTTCGTCCAACAGCTGGGGAATGTTCACCGGCTCGGGAGAGGAGGTGTCTCTGTAGAACGCCAGGGTTTGGCGGGCCACCGCCGCCACCCGATTCAGTTCCTGCTCCGCCAGCGTCAAATAGACTCGACCCTCCGTGCTCACTCCGGAATCGCTGTTTAACAAGTACAACGAGTTGATGGCCGCCTCCAGAGGGTTGTTGATCTCGTGAGCAATGGTGGCGGCGAAACGTCCGGTGGTGGCCAGCTTCTCGGCGTTGCGCAGGGCGGCGTCCATCTCCCGCTGCTGGGTGACGTCGCGAAACACTAGCACCACGCCGATCAGCTCGCCTTGTGCATTGCGGATGGGCGCGGCGCTGTCGTCAATGGCAACTTCGGTTCCGTCGGGCCGCCGCAACACCGTGTGATTGGCAAGCCCGACGATGGAACCGGTGCGAATTACTTTCCCGACGGGGTCCTCAGTCGGCTCATGCGTGACCTCGTTGAAGATGGCGAAGATCTCGTCCAGCGGCCGGCCACGGGCCGCATTGCTGCTGTAGCCGGTGAGACTTGCGGCCACCTCGTTTAGAAACACGACCCGCCCCGAGGTGTCGGTGGCCAGCACCGCATCGCCGATGCTGCGCAACGTGGTATCGAGCCATTCCTTTTGCTCCAGCACCGCGGCGGCGGCCTGGTCGGAGTTGCGCATCTCGTGCGCCAGCAATCCGCCAAAAACCAGCAAGGCTGCGGCTGCAATCGAGGTGGCAATAATAAATGCCGACCTGGCCGAGCGCGCACTGGCCTTCATTTCGGAGACGCGACTGGCATGCAGACCGGCCTCGACGCCCTCAATGTTGGCGATCGTAGCGCGAATCTCGTCCATCAGGTTTTTACCCACGTTGGTCAGCACGCGGGCCTTGGCCTCTTCCGTTTGCCCAGAATTGGCCAGAGCAATCGTGCCGGCCATTTCCGTCAGCTTGGCGTGGCTGAGGTCGCGGAGTTGCTGCATCTGCTTCCGTTGCAGGGCAATGTCGGCGGTCAGCGAGGCGACCCGGTCGAGTTGACCATCCACTTGCTTGATCGCCTGGGTATAGGGCTCCAGGTAGTGCGGATCGCCGGTGTAGAGATAGCCTCGTTGACCGGTTTCAGCGTCCACCAGCAAGGCCATCAGCCGCTCGGTCTCTAGCAGCACGTGCTGGCTGCCTTCGACCTGGGCGTTATCGCGGTTTACCCGCTGAAAAGACAAGAAGGTGACGTAGCCGTTGACGGCCAGAACGATCAGAAGCAGAACTATTCCTAACCACAGCGATTTCACACCGTTGCGCATAGGCCCGTTTACGCCGTCCCTTTATGAGATGCCAGCACGACGCTAGAGGTGGGAATTTTATCAGGTTTGCGCCATCGCGACACGGCATCCGTTCGAGTAGTGGTGCAGTTTGATTTCCACCAGGGTCGAGTTGGTTACCATTTCTTGAAAATGACATAAACAGCAGCCACCAACAGCGCGAAACCAACAAAGTAGTTCCACTTCAACTCAGCGTCCAAATAAAGAACTGAGAAGACCGCGAAGACTGTCAGGGTGATGACTTCCTGGATGGTTTTGAGCTGCACGACCGTGAACTCATATGAGCCGATGCGATTCGCCGGTACCTGGAAACAGTATTCAAAGAACGCGATTAGCCAACTCACGAGGATGACTTTGAACAGCGGTGTCTGGCGGTATTTCAGGTGCCCGTACCATGCGAACGTCATGAAAATGTTTGAAATGGTAAGCAGCAGTATCGTAGTCATCAGCGAATTCTAGCGAAAAACCGCATCTCGCGGCCGCCCTTCACTGCCTGTGGAAATCAAACTGCACCACTACCGATTTTCGCATTGGCGAAAAGGAAATTAGATAGGTAACCGCTCGGCCGCCACCCGTGAATGGGCTGACGGGTCGCGAGCTTGAGATGGATTCCCTCAGTCTGCCGTGTGGCGGACACCGTTCAGGATGGTTTCGCGGCAACGGTTGACGCCAACCCAGTACGCCAGCTCGCGATAATCCTGCGCATCGAATATCGCCAGGTCAGCGTCTTTGCCCGGCTCGAGACTGCCTTTCCTGCCCTGAAGTTGCAGCGCGCAAGCGCCGTTGTAAGTAGCGGCGACCAGCGCTTCCGCCGGCGACATCTTCATGTGGGTACATGCCACCGACAGCACGAACGGCATGGACGCGGTGGGCGAGGTGCCGGGATTGTAGTCGGTCGCCAGGGCGACGGCGACGCCGGCATCCAGCAATTGCCGCGCCGGGGGAAAGCTGTCGAGGCCGAGGAAATAGTTGGCGGCGGGAAGCAAGGTCGCGACCGTGTCGAGCTTCGACAGGATTGCAACATCTTCATCGCTGATGAAATCAAGATGATCGAGCGAGGCGGGATGAAATTCGAGCAGGGGAGCCAGCTGCGACTGGGTGAGCTGGCAAACGTGGGCGCGCACGCCGAGGTTGCGTTCGACCGCGCTGCGAAGAATTTGCTGCGACTGCTCCATGGTGAATGCGCCCCGATCGCAGTACACGTCAACGAAGGCGGCGAGCTTCAGCTTGGCGGCGGTGGGAATCATGTCTTCGCAAATAATGCGGACGTATTCTGCGGGATTCTCACGGTGCTCGGGAGGGACCACGTGCGCCGCCAGCAAGGTCGGCACAACGGAGCCGGGCCACTGATGTGACGCCTCGCGAATGGCTTCCAGTGATTTCATCTCGGCGGCAAAGTTGAGGCCGTAACCGGACTTGCATTCGACCGTGGTGGCGCCATGTTTCGACATCTCGTCGAGCCCGCGAAGCACGTGGGTGGCAAGTTCCTGCTGAGTGGCATCGCGGACGCCGCGCAGGCTGGCGCGAATGCCTCCGCCGGCTTCGGCAATCTCTTCATAGCTGGCGCCGGCAATACGCTGCTCGAAATCAATCAACCGCGGCGCGGTGAAGACGGGATGCGTGTGCGAGTCAACGAAGCCGGGAATTACGACGTTGGCCGAGCAATCGATCTCGTCCACGTGCGCTTGCTTCGCTGTGAGTAGTTCGTGCCGGGCGACCTCGTCCGTCGTGCCGACAGCGACGATCTGGCCCTCGGCGATGAGCACGGCGCCGTCTTCGATTATGTCGAGCTCGCGTGTCTGCGCGCCGCGGCGCGGAAGGCAGTCGCGGGAAGGGCTGCGCAGAGTGAGAAGTTGCGCGGCATGGGTGAGGAAAGTAACGGAAGACGTCGAGCTGGTAGAATGCATGGCTTTAGGACTTCGGCAGTAGGATATCGTGTACCAATGTCATTCATCAAAGCGTAATGGGAGAATGTGTGCGCGGTTGAGTCAGCCGAACTACGACAAAGAGGTCATGCTGATGAAATTAGGACGTTCTCTGGCACGATTCCAACAGTACGTCAAAGATCGCCTCGCGCCCTTGAATCCAACAGGTCCGGGATCCGCAGCAGCAGCCTCGATAAAGCAAAGGAACCTGTCACCGTTAAGAGCCAACACCGAACTGATATCAGCAGGTGCGAATTTAGGTCTACGGTTGCATCGTCAAATGGCTCACGAAGGCCCTCGGACTAACTTAGTAGTATCTCCAGTCAGCTTGCAACTGTTGCTCGCTATGGTGGTCGCAGGTGCTGGGGGGACAACGCGAGAGGAATTGACCCGTCTGCTCGCGATCGACACGTCAAATGCAAATTGGGAAACATCGTATGCGGAATTAATACAGGCGCTGCAAGGCCGTGGGGTCGCGGACGCCTTACAGCTGGCGAACGCGATCTGGGTGAGCACTCAATGCGAGTTGCGCGCGGAATTTGAAATGCAATGCCGCGAATTGTTTGACGCTGAAGTGGTATCGCTGGATTTTCACTCGCCTGAAGCGATAGGGCGAATTAATGCTTGGGTAAGACAGAAAACCAATGGCAACATCAGCAGTATCGTCGATCAGCTGAAGGAGCTGGCCCGGATGGTGTTGATTAATTGCGTGTATTTCAATGGCAAATGGTCTGATCCGTTTGAGAAGGTATTCACCAAAGAGCTGACGTTCCACGCCATGACGTCCGATTCTCGGCGGCCCTTTATGCACCAGAGCGGTAGCTTCAGCTATCTGGAGAACGCGGAATTCCAGGCGATTCGTTTGTATTACGTCGAACCGCAAGGAATGATGATGTCGGTGTTCCTGCCCAAGAAACAGGACGGTTTGGAGCAGTTTCTGCAAACCCTCGGCCAAACGCCCTGGCAAGAGTTGTCCCGCGGCTTTGCGAGCCACTCCGGCCAGTTGGCACTGCCCCGGTTCCATGTCGAGTGCAATCTCCGCATGAAAGGTGCGTTACAAACGTTAGGAATGACGAAGTCGTTTCTGCCCACGGAAGCGGATTTTGGCGGAATGTTGACTAATCCCATGCCGCTCTGGATCGACGACGTTCTGCAGAAAACCTATCTTGATGTGAATGAAGAAGGGACAGAGGCCGCGGCGGCTACTGCTGGTGTGATGGAGATCACGGCGATGCTTCATTCTGCACCACCAAAACCTTTTCGCATGATTGTTGACCACCCCTTCTTCGCGACCATTAGCGATCTGAGAAGCGGCTGCCTGCTTTTCACAGCATCAGTATGGGACGTTTAAAGACGATAAAGGAGGCTAGCTTTAGCTACCCTTCCATCGGCACGTTTATTCCCTTCGCCTTCGCAAACTGTTTCGCCTCGTCATACCCTGCGTCCACGTGCCGCGCGACGCCGATTCCGGGATCGTTCGTCAGGACGCGCTCGATGCGCCTGGCCATCTCGGCGCTGCCGTCGGCAACCGTGACTTGTCCGGCGTGTTGCGAGTAGCCGATGCCGACGCCGCCGCCGTTGTGGATCGAAACCCACGACGCGCCACTGGCGGTGTTCAGCAAGGCATTCAGCAGCGGCCAATCGGCGATGGCATCGCTGCCGTCTTTCATGGATTCGGTTTCACGGAAGGGCGAGGCGACCGAGCCGCAATCCAGGTGGTCGCGGCCCATCACGATCGGCGCTTTTAGCTTGCCGCTCTTCACCAGATCGTTCATCGCCAATCCGAATTCTGCGCGCTCGCCGTAGCCCAGCCAGCAGATGCGGCAGGGCAGCCCCTGGAACTTGATTCGCTTGCGCGCCAGATCAATCCAGCGGCTGAGAATTTTGTTCTGCGGAAACATCTGCAACACCAGATCGTCGGTGGTGTGGATGTCGGCCGGATCGCCGGAAAGCGCCGCCCAGCGGAACGGTCCGCGCCCTTCGCAAAACAGCGGACGAATGTAGGCGGGCACGAATCCGGGAAAGTCGTAGGCGTTCTTCACGCCGTGCTCGAAGGCGAAGGTGCGAATGTTGTTGCCGTAATCGAAGGTGACCGAGCCCATCTTCTGCAGCTTGAGCATGCCTTCGACGTGGCGCGCCATGGTGTCGAGCGAGCGCTCGACGTAGGCCTTGGGATCGCTCTGGCGCAGCGCCGTTGCGTCTTCGAGCGACATGCCGCTGGGCACATAGCCGTTCAGCGGATCGTGCGCCGAAGTTTGATCGGTAAGGATGTCGGGCACCACGCCGCGCTCAGCCAGCTCAGGGATAATGTCGCCGCAGTTGCCCACCAGCCCGACGGAGATGTTCTCCTTCTTGCGCACCGCGTTCTTCAGGATGCGCAGCGCTTCGTCGAGCGAGTTGACCATGAAGTCGCAATAACCGGTGCGCAGGCGTTTCTTGATGCGCTCGGGATCGACCTCAATGCCGAGATAGCAGGCGCCGGTCATGGTCGCCGCCAGTGGCTGCGCGCCGCTCATGCCGCCCATGCCGCCGGAGACGATCAGCTTGCCCTCAAGATTGCCGCCCAGATGCTTTTCGCCGGCCGCGGAGAAGGTTTCGAATGTGCCTTGGATGATGCCTTGCGTGCCGATATAGATCCATGAGCCGGCGGTCATCTGGCCGTACATGATGAGGCCGAGCTTCTCCAGTTCGTTGAATTTCTCCCAGTTCGACCAGTGGCCCACCAGGTTCGAGTTGCAGATGAGCACGCGCGGCGCGTACTCGTGCGTTTGAAAAACGCCGACCGGCTTGCCGGACTGCACCAGCAGCGTTTCGTCGTTTTCCAGCGCCTTCAGTGAATTGACGATGGCGTGGTAGCAGTCCCAGTTGCGCGCGGCGCGGCCGGTTCCACCGTACACCACCAGGTCCTGCGGGCGCTCGGCGACGTCGGGGTCGAGATTGTTCATCAGCATGCGCATGGCGGCTTCCTGGCCCCAGCCTTTGCAGGTGAGCAGGTTGCCGCGCGGCGCTTTCACGGGAACATAAGAGGTAGTAGAGCTGTCGATTGCGACTGGCATAACAGCAACGATGGTAGCAAAGAGCAGTTGTCAGTAGCCAGTTGGCAGTAGTCAGTCAATATGCCGGTTCCTAATTGCTTGGTGGAAGCCCCCGCATTTATGCGGGGGAAAGATCGGAGTTTGATTTCGCGCTTTAGCGCCGGGGCTAAAGCCCATTTCTAAAGCGACTTCTTGTCCCCCTGCTGAAGCAGGGGGGCTTCCACCGAAGGCTTTCCTGCGAATTTCTTGAGACTACAGGGGTCCTTCGACTCCCCCTCACGATGTTCGGGGTCGCTCAGGATGACACAGGGTGCATAGCCAGCTGACGACTGACAACTGGCAACTGGCAGCTGACGACTGGCTACTGGCTACTGCAAATAAAATCGGGGAGCGGCTGTTTGGCCATCTCCCCACTCTCCGATCAGGTTTGCAATTGAAGCTAGACTACCCGCAATGGCGCTTCTGTACATCAGAGCACGATGAACACAGCATGAATAGTTGGTGAATTACGCGAGCGCAGACCAAACGTGCGTCAGCTTATAATTCCCCCACATGTCTGAGTCCCTGCCACCGCCGTCGACTCCCGCAAGTGAAATAGTGGCCCGCGAGATGCGTGATCGCGCGCGCGAAATATTCGAGAAGGCCCTGGCGGAATGCAGTATTTCGCGTGCGTTTGCCAAACAGGTGGGCTATGAGCGCGGCGAGCTAAGCCTGGGGAACGATGTTTATTCGCTGGGAGCGTTCTCGCGGGTGCTGGTCATTTCCATGGGCAAGGCCGGACATAGCATGGCGGAGGCGCTGGCGAACTGCGTGGGAAGCCGGTTCACGGGAATCATCGCGTGTCCCAATGCGCCGCCCGCACAACTGTTCGGTTTCCGTTATTTTCTGGGCGGGCATCCGCTTCCCAATGAGGAGTCGCTGCGGGCTGGCGATGGCATCCTGCGGCTGCTGGGCACGCCGTCGGCGCAAACGCTGGTCATTTACCTGATCAGCGGGGGAGCTTCGGCGATCGCCGAAAAGCCCATCAGCCCGGCCATTGCGCTCGCCGACGTGGTGCAGACTTACCAGGCGCTGGTGCTTTCGGGTGCGCCCATCGCCGAGATCAACGCTATTCGCAAACATCTGTCGGGGTTGAAGGGCGGGCGTCTAGCGCGCGCGGCTGCGCCTTCCTATCAGGCGTCGGTGCTGGTCTCGGATGTGCCGGAGGGGGCACTCGACGCGCTGGCTTCGGGTCCCACAATGCCAGACACCACCACCGTCGCCGACTGTTACGAGATCGTGAAGCGGTACCAACTGCTGAAGGAGTTTCCCGCGAGTGTGCGCACGATGTTTGAGCGGAAGCAGCTCGAGGAGACGCCAAAACAAAAAGATCTGGCTTTTCAGCAATCCCGCTATACGACGGTGTTGTCGAATGCCACGGCGGTAAATGCCGCGGTGGAACGCGCGGTCTTGAACGGCTTTGCCGTCGAGGTGGACAACAGTTGCGACGATTGGGACTATCAGCGCGCTGCCGATGACCTGCTGGCCCGGCTGCGCGAGCTGCGGCGCGGCGTATCGCGCGCGTGCCTGATCTCGGGTGGCGAGGTCACGGTATGCGTAGGAGCGGGGTCGGGCGTGGGCGGCCGCAATCAGCAGTTCGCGCTTTATTGCGCACAGAAAATTGCCGGCGAGAACATTACGGTGCTGAGCGCGGGGACCGATGGCATCGACGGCAACAGCGACGCCGCCGGAGCCGTTGCGGATGGGACCACAGTCGAACGTGCCCGGCAGGCGGGACACGACGTCGCCGCGTCTTTGCAGCAGTTCAATGCCGACCCATTGTTTGACGCGATTGGAGACCGCATCATGACCGGGCCGACCGGCAACAATGTGCGCGACCTGCGGATTTTGATGGCGTATTAGACCGGTTGCGCCTGGCTGCGAAAACCGAGGTCCCTCAGCGGCTAAAGCCGTCATGAGTGTGAGCAGTTACGGCACGGCTAAAGCCATGCCCCTTCAAGGCAAGAGACGCCCCTTGTGAGCCCCTTCAAGGCCGGAGACGCTGGTTGTCGCTAGCCGACCGGTTGCGCCTGGCGCTCCAGCGCGTCCATGGTAGCCAAAACGGTTTCCGTGACCAGTTCGATGCCCGGGTCTGAGTTCAACATGAGGTGGTAAAGGCGGCGGCAAGGCCATTCGGCGTTGAAGTATTTTCGGATGAAGGCGGCGCGTTCGCGATCGATGGTGTCCACCATTTCCTCGGCATACTTCGCATCCATCTTCAGACCAATCATGCGGCGAATTTTTTCTTCGCGCGAGCCGTACACGAACACGCGAAAGGTGTCGGGCCGGTTTCTGAGGATGTAGGGCGCGCCGCGGCCAACAATCACGCAGTTCCCTTGTTCGCCCTTCTTCTCGATGATGGTGGTGGCCAGCTCGACCATCTCATCGGCGCCGAACAGTTTGTCATCGGAAATCGGCAGGGAGCGCTCGTAACTGCCGCGCCAGAAAACCTTGGCGAGGCGGTGCATGAGCGGATCGCATTTTTCTTCGCGGCGCGCCACTGCCTTTTCGTCCACCGCAGCCAGCTTGGCAATCTCGCAGGTGAGCTGCTGGTCCCAAAGCTGCCATCCCTTGCGGCGCGCCAACTGTGCTGCCACCAGGCTGCCACCGGCGCCATATTCGCGTTCGACGGTAATCACCTTGAACATTTGGATTGCCACCCCACACCGTAACCTGTGGACGTAAATAATAACGCAAGCAGGCGCTGCCTAAGCGGTATTTCGCAAGCAAATATGCACCTGGGCAATCGGAGCCTAGCCTGTCTTCGCTCTCGTCCCCGTCAGCGGGAGACGCTAACCCTCCGACCCGGAATGCCTTGATTTTGCGCAGTACGAATCCGCGCTGGCGGTACGACGATCTCAACCAGTCCGGTCGCCACGTCATAGACAAGGCCGGAGACGAGCCACTCTGCCGGCAATGCGGGAATCGTCCGGAGCAAAGCAACGTCGACGGCAACCGCCGCGTGGGGATCGGTGACCGCTTTTGTCTTGAGCTCCCTTTCCTGTATTTGAAAATAGCGCGTTAGCATGACGGGATCGCCGGCGAGGCGAGTGATACCGCAATCGGTGTGTTGGAGTACGACGAGGTGAAACTCCTTGCCGCCTCCAGGAATCTCTCCGGCAACCTCACCGATTCGCCCGAGCAGACCCAACTGCTCCAACAATCCTGGGGTGATTCGACCGCCGATGTTACGCATCACGACGGCCTCGCCAGGCTTAATTCCGAGTACATGAGCCGGATCCACACGCATATCAGCGCAGCCTATGATGATTGCCCTTACATTCGGCAACGCCCGCGGAAGCGACGGCATAAGTGTGCCCGCAGCAGACTGGCGAGCAGCAAAGTCTTTGTTACGTTCGAGCATGGATTCAAGATCGCTCATGTTACGCATACAGAACGGCTTTTTCCGGTTAGGGGTTGCCTGCCGGACCTGTGGCACAGACAGAGAATTGTTAAGTCTTGTAATGCCGAAAGAGACCTTCGCGTCCACGGGGTTAGTTACGACATCAAGATAGTGGGTAAGAGGAGGCAAGATTATGCGAAAACTATTGCTGTTTAGCCTGCTGGTGACGCTGAGCGCAGGAGCGGTGGCACAGACGCCGGCAGCGACATATTCGAGTTCGACGGCTTTGATTTCGAGCAACGGGCCGGTAGTGGCCGATTACGGCAAACAAGCGCAGTCGAGCGAGCCGGAGGAGAACCACGTAGCCGCGGAAGTGCGGCACCAGCTGTTGATGCTGCCCCACTACTCTCTGTTCGACGACCTGGAGTACACGGTGCAGGGACGCACGGTCACCCTGAACGGCAGTCTTACCAGCGAGCACGCTGTGACCAGGAGAGATGCCGAAAATGCAGTAAAGCGCCTTGAGGGCGTGGACACGGTCGTCAACAACATAAAGATTTTGCCGCCAGCGCCGTTCGACGATCAGGCGCGAATCAAGGTTTATCGGAATCTCGCAAAGACGGGAAACCTGTCGCGTTACTTCTGGGAGGCCGCGCCCAGCATCCACATTATTGTGGACAATCAGCGGGTCACGCTGAAGGGGTTCGTCAATAGCGAGACCGACAAGAACCTGGCTACCATAGCCGCCAATCAGGTGCCTGGTGTTTTTCAGGTGAACAACGAATTGCGCGTGGTGAAGTAAGGCGTTTCGGTGGGAGCCCCCGCATTTATGCGGGGGAAAAAGTTGGAGTGTGATTACGCGCTTTAGCGCCGGGATGGCAAATCCCGGGGCTAAAGCCCCTTCTTAGAGCGACCGTTTTTCGCTGGACTGAAGTCCAGCTTCCCCTGCTAAAGCAGGGGGCTCCCACCACAAGCTTCCCGGAGTTTTTCCTCGCAATATCGGTGAGCCCAATTTATGTGATGGAACCAGGCTCGCTCCGTCCGGTTTTCCTCGAGGTGTGAGTTGTCATCACGAACGGCCTAGGCCGTGAGGGATCTGCTTTTTCCTCCATCGTCACAGGTGTAAAGGAAGAGCAGATTCCTCGCTGCGCTCGTAATGACAATTTCAGAAAAACTCCTGCCGACAAGGTATGCTTTTCAATATGGATGGCGTACGCTCGGCGACAGTGGAAAGCTTTGATGTAGTCGTGGTCGGCGCCGGCCCGACCGGCCTGGCTTGTGGCATCGACGTCAAGCGCGCCGGCCTCACCGTGGTCAATATCGACAAGGGCTGCCTGGTCAACTCTCTCTACAACTATCCCAGCAACATGACGTTCTTCACTACGCCCGAATTGCTGGAGATTGGTGACCTGCCTTTCTCAAGCCCAAACCAGAAACCCACACGCCAGGAGGCGCTGGAGTACTACCGCAAAGCCGCCGAGCATTACCAGCTCGAGGTGCGGCAGTATGAGCCGGTAGCGAAGATCGAGGGCAGCGACCATCATTTCGTCGTGCACACTACCAACCTGCACGGCCACGCGCGCCAGTACCATGCCCGCAAACTGATTTTGGCGACCGGATATTACGACCGGCCAAATTACATGAATGTTCCGGGCGAAGACCTGGCCAAGGTCATGCACTACTATCGCGAGCCGCATCCTTTTTTTGGGCTTAACGTGCTGATTGTCGGGGGAAAGAATTCGGCGGCCATCGCGGCGCTGGAGTTATGGCGGCACGGCGCGCGAGTTACGCTGGCGTATCGCGGGCCGGGTATCAGCAATTCGGTGAAGTACTGGATCAAGCCCGACATCGAAAACCGCATCAAGGCGGGACAGGTGGCCGCCTACTTCAACAGCACCGTGCGCGAGATCACCCTCGACAAGGTTGTGCTGGATACGCCGCAAGGCGAAGTGAGGCTGGCAAACGACTACGTTTTTGCGCTGACGGGCTATCATCCGGACTTTGAATTTCTGTGCGCGCTGGGAATCAAGTTGAGCGGCGAGGCCGACAAGCGGCCGCTGGTCAATCCTCAGACGCTGGAAAGCAATGTGCCGGGAATTTATCTGGCGGGCGTGATTGTTGCCGGTATGCGCACCAGTGAAATCTTCATCGAGAACGGACGCTTCCACGGACAACTGATCGCCGCCGATTTGAAGCAGAAGCTACAGGCAAGTCCCTCAGTGGCGAAAGCCATTATGAAATAACGGCAGGGAAGGCACGGCTGAAGCCGTGCCCCCTTGTAAAAGCACGCCTGATGGGGGTTTCAGGGTGCTCGCCAACAAACAGGTCTACCAGGACGAAAAGCTCACGTTGTCGAGCCATACGGAATACGGATCCTGGCGATAGTCGCCGTCCATCTGAAACGCGACGTTCGCGTCATTCCCGTGCCAGCCGTGCTGCGGGTTGAAGTACTTGTCAACCTGGCCGACATTGTTGTCGAGGGTGACGCTGATGTAGTGCACCTGTCCATTGACCCGCTCAATCTGCCAGGTCAGATGGTGCCACGCGTTCGACGTGACCTGCGGGCAGGGAACGGAAGTCGTGACCCACGTAAGACGCTCGGGATTCCAGATGTCCCAGTGGCCGGTGTTTTTGTAGCTGCACTCACTGCCCCAGGTGTAGCGTGTACCTCCCATACTCTGGTTCACGTCGAACTCCAACGCCTCAGGGGCGTTCGCGTGGCCGATGTAAAAGTACAAGTCATACACAAAGTGTGTGGGCGTGCTCTCTGGTCCAAAAGACTTCCACCATAAGGCATTGGAATACCGCGTAGGACCACCGAGGGTGAACACCGAGGAACCGCCGCTCAACGATGGCGTCTGCTGGTCGGGCGTCATGCTGGAGGTGGCATTGCCCAATCCGCTGGCGCAAGGGTGGCCATGGAGTTCGGCGGTGCACCACTGCCAATTGGGAAGGGTCTGGACGTTGGAGATAATTGTGGCTCCGGGAGGAACGCCCGGCGGGCCTGGCGGCGGTGGCGGGGGAGGTGGTGGTGGAGGCGGAGGTGGCGGGGACGTCGGCGTACCCGAACCTGACGGTGGGCTTGAGGGGGTTTGCGATTGCGCTTGCGGCAATGACGATGGACTTCCGCCGCAACCGATCAGGGAAAACAGCAGGAGAAGGATCAGGGCGGGTAACCAAATTCCAGGATGAAGACGGGAAACAAATCTCAAGGAAGACCTAAACTGCATGCTACGCATTTCTCCATATTTATCGAGGGGAATTAAGACGAGCGTGACGGATTGTTTGGATTGGGCTTAATTATATTGGCTCGCACTGATGTTCAGGACGAAACACCCGCGAAAACATTGGACAAAATGACCGTAGTACCGAAGCAGCACAACCCTAGTTCTGGCGAACCATGCGAGCTGATTTCAGGGTATGCTCTCCGGGGCGTACTGCGCGATGCCATTGCCGAAGGACCAGTTCTCCTTCGGCACCTCGACCAGGTTAATGAACACGTCAGCGGGGCGCAGGCCGGGACGAGCCGCGAGCGCCTGCGCAACCGCGCTATAGAAGCGGCGTTTCATCTCCACGGTGCGGCCCTGGTTCAGCGTGATTTGGATAATCACGACGTCGTCGGAGCGCGAGATGCGGAGATACGTTGGATCGTAGATCAGCGAGTCGGGGCCATGTTCAGCGATGATCTGGAAGCGATCGTCGGGAGGCACGTTGAGCACTTCCACCATGCACTGGTGAATGGCGTCGCCGATGGCGCGGCGATATTCCGGCGACTTTCCACTGCGAAGCTCGATTCGTACCAGCGGCATAAGAATTCAGAATGACGGTCGATTTTATCCCAGAGTGACCGTTCCTTCCCCGATTTGTTCGTTGATGAGGCGGGCGACCAGGGGCTTCAAACCTTCGCCGGTTTTGCTGAGCACGAAGTCTTTCTGGTCGTCGGACCAGTCGAGTTTGAAGCTGGTGGACAGCGCCGAGATCCAGATTTGTCGTACCGGTGAATTCGGCGAAATCACGAACTTTCCCGGAGGCTCGTCGAAGCTGATGTGCAGCGCGCCGGAATTTTCTTCGACCTCAAAGTCGGCTTCGCCTTCGGCGGCATACAAGTTGCGCTTCAGATTTTCCAATGCCGTATCGGCGCGCCGCCGAAATTCCTGTTCGTCCATGGCAGAATTATACGTCGCCAATGCAGCCCGCGAACTAGCGCACCACGCCTTCCAGAGGAGAGCTTGCGGTGGCGTACAGCTTCCTGGGCATGCGACCGGCCAGATATGCCTGCCGTCCTGCGAGCACCGCGTTCTTCATGGCCTCGGCCATCAGCACCGGGTCCTGCGCGCCGGCGATGCCGGTGTTCATCAGCACGCCGTCAACGCCGAGTTCCATCGCGATCGCCGCGTCTGACGCCGTGCCCACGCCGGCGTCCACAATGAGCGGAACTTCGGTGATGATCTCGCGCAGGATGCGAATGTTCGATTGATTTTGAATGCCCATGCCGCTGCCGATGGGCGCACCCAGGGGCATCACGGCGCTTGCTCCTGCATCAATCAAACGCTTGGCAACTACAATGTCATCAGAAGTATAGGGCAGAACAGTAAACCCTTCCTTCACCAATACACGAGTCGCTTCGATGGTGGCCAGCACGTCGGGAAACAGAGTTTGCTGGTCGCCGATTACCTCAATCTTTACCCAATCGGAAAGTCCGACCTCGCGTCCCAGACGCGCGGCGCGGATCGCCTCATCGGCGGTGTAACATCCGGCGGTGTTGGGCAGCAGGAAATATTGCTGGGGATCGATGTAATCGAGCAGCGACTCTTTGCTGCGGTCGAGGTTCACGCGGCGCACCGCGACGGTGACCATCTCGGCGCCGCTGGCCGCGAGGGCGCGCGCGGTCTCTGGCCCCGACTTGTATTTGCCCGTGCCCACAATCAGCCGCGAGCGAAACTGCCTGCCTGCAATTGTGAATGACTCCATCCGCATATTGTAATCTGTTGGTCAGGTAAGTCGCGCGTGATGAAACCCAATTCACGTCCGCTTTTGCTGGGCCATCGTGGGGCGCGTCCGCGGCTGCCACGCCTGGGCCTGCGCTGGCCCGGCGCCCCCGCTGAGAACAGCCTTGCCGCATTCGAGTACGCTCTGGCGCACGGTTGCGATGGCATCGAGTTCGATGTGCGCTTCACCAGCGATCGCCGCAGTGCGCTCTGTCACGATCCCAAGTACGGACGCCGCGAAATTGCCAACACCGAGTATGCCGGTCTTGATCGCCGTCACCGCTTCGAACGCCGCCGCGCACCGATGGCGTGTCTGGAAGATGTGCTGGCGCGGTTTGGAAGCACGTCGTACTTGGATATCGAGCTGAAGGTTGCAGGCCAGGAAGAGACCGTTGTGGCCGCCATCAAGGCCCACCAGCCGATGCGCGGTTTTGTGGTGTCGTCGTTCTTGCCTGAGGTTTTGCTGCGTCTGCACGAACTGGATGCTTCGCTGCCGTTGGGCTTCGTCTGCAAACACGCGGAAGACGCAAGGCGATGGACAAAGCTGCCAATCTCAATCTTCATCCCGCATTACAAGCTGGTATCGCAAGCAATGGTTGATGAAGTTCACGCCGCCGGTCGGAAGCTGTTTACCTGGACGGTAAATCAACGGCGCGACCTGGTGCGCCTCGCCAACTGGGGCGTGGATGGCTTGATCTCCGATGATCCCAAATTGTTGCGACAGATTTTTGAAACTGGGAAAGCGTCCGAGACAGTCGTGCGCCTGCCTTCCGTCATCATTTAGAGTATCGAATCGCGCAGGGGTGCAACTATGCCACCCAATGTGGAACGGCGGACCGTCGATCTGTCGCAATATCCTGATCTCGTCGTCATTTATCTCGGAATGCACGTGAACCGGCTGACCGGACTGAAGACGCTGTTCGGCTTCGGCCCGAAGATTTCAGACTCGGCGGCGGCCAAACCTGATGGCCTGCTGTCGCACGAGTTCATGTTGTATTCCTTATTTCCCACGCACCTGGGTATGCGCCAGTACTGGCGCGACATGCCTTCACTGCTGGCGTGGACGCGCTCGGATCCGCATCGCGTGTGGTGGCAAAACTTCCTGAAGGATTCAGGTGGTACTGGATTCTGGCACGAAACCTATCTCAAGCAAGGCGGCATAGAAGCGATCTACGACGACATCCCGAATCCGATTGGCATGATGCGCTTCGCGCCGCTGAAGCCCGCGCGCGGTCCCATGTTTGGCGCGTCGCAGCGTGCAGGCACGCCCGGGGAAGCGCCGGTGATCAATGAAACCGATCTGTACGGAACTTAGGCGGGCCGAATTCCCGAGCACTCTGGCGCAGATCGCCATTGCACTTTACATTAGTTGTGATGAGCACAACAGGGGAGCGATTTGAGCGCGCCGTATCCATCATGGCGCGGCTGCGGGGTCCGGGCGGATGCCCGTGGGACCGCGAACAGACCTTCGACACCATCAAACCCTGCACCCTGGAAGAAGCTTACGAGGTGCTGGAGGCCATCGACGCCCGCGACTGGGACGAACTGACGGGCGAACTCGGCGACCTGCTGCTGCAGGTGCTGTTTTACTCAGAGATGGCGGCGGAGGAAAGATATTTCTCCATCGATGATGTGCTGGATCGACTTTCCAACAAGCTGATCAGGCGTCATCCGCATGTGTTTGGCGACGTGAAGGCCGACACGCCAGCCGATGTTTTGCGCAATTGGCAGGCACTCAAGGCGGAGGAGAAGAAGAAGCGCCAGAGCGAGTCGGGAGAAAAGGCCGAGCAAGAGCCTCGCGAATCGGTGCTGGCGGGAGTGTCTTCTGCTGTGCCGGCGCTGATGGAGGCCTACAAAATCAGCTCTCGCGTGGCGAACGTCGGCTTCGATTGGCCCAACATCGAAGCGCTGTTTGAGAAGCTTAGCGAAGAAACGCAGGAACTTCGCCAGAATCTGGAGGAGTATCCCGCGCCGGGCCCGCGTCCCGAGTCGGCCGCCGGCGTTGCGGGCGCGCGCGGCGAGAAGGTTTCGCCGGAATTACGGTCGCGGCTGGAAGATGAGGTTGGCGATCTATTCTTCGTGCTGGTGAACATCGCGCGCTACCTGTCGCTCGATCCCGAGTCGGCGCTGCGCAAGACGAACCGCAAGTTTCGCAGGCGCTTCGAGTATCTTGAAGACCGGCTGCGCGAGCAGGGACGCAAACCATCGCAAGCATCGCTGGAGGAAATGGAGGCGCTGTGGCAGGAATCGAAGCGGCAGGAAAAAGCGTGAGCGCAGACGTCATTGGGCTCCGCAACTGCACCGAACTGGAGGAGTTTCGCGCCTGCGTGGGCCTGCAGAAGGAAGTGTGGGGATTCGCCGACAACGAATTGGTTCCGTTGCGAATTTTTTCGCTCGCGCCAAGAGTTGGCGGACAGGTCATTGGGGCATGGGAAGGCGAGATGCTGGTGGGCTTTGCGTTCTCGATTCCAGGAATTCGCAACGGCCATCCCTATTTGCATTCGCACATGCTGGCGGTCAAAGAAGCCTACCGCAACAGCGGCCTGGGGCGTCGCATCAAGCTGTTTCAGCGCGAGGACGCCATCGCGCATGGTTACCAACTGCTGGAGTGGACCTTCGATCCGCTGGAGATCAAGAACGCGTACCTCAATCTGGAGCGCCTGGGCGCGATCGCTCGCCGCTACAACCTCAATCAGTACGGGATTACGTCGTCGCCGCTACAGGGTTTTCTTCCGACCGACCGTCTGGTTGCGGAATGGTGGCTGACTTCGAGGCGGGTCGAAACCCTGCTGTCCACGGGCAAGCTTCCTGGATTTGTGAAGGACGTGAGCGTGGAGGTTCCGGCCGAAATTTACGCGTGGAAGCAACAGCCGGATACGCGGCAGAAAGCGGCGGAGGTGCAATCGCGCAACCGCCAGATATTTTTGTCGGCGTTCGCGCGCGGGCTGGCGTGCCTGGGTTATGAGCGCGATGCCGGCGGCAATGGTAGATTTCTGTTGGGACGATGGGATGAGGAGTGGTCGTATGCGAGCAAGTGAGCAATGAAGATTGAAGCCATTACTCTGCGCGAGCTGCAAATTCCGCTCGTCCACTTTTTTGAGACGAGCTTTGGACGCACCACCACCCGCCGTATTTTGCTGGCTACCGTGCACGCCGACGGACTGGAAGGGTGGGGCGAGTGCGTCGCCGGTGAGGCCCCCTACTACAGTGAGGAATACATCGAAGGCGCATGGGACGTAACCGCGCGCTATCTGGCTCCGGCACTGCTGGGCAAGACGGTGCAGTCGGGATTGGAGGTGCCGGCGCTGCTGGCGCGCGTCCGCCAACATCGCATGGCCAAGGCGGCACTGGAAAACGCGGTCTGGGATGCCGAAGCGCAGGAGAAGGGAACTCCGCTATGGAAGCTGCTGGGTGGCACGCAGCGTGAAATCGCCTGTGGCGTGAGCATCGGCATTCAGGATTCGCACGAACAACTGTTGCAGAAGATTGAAACTGAACTGGCCGCCGGGTACCAGCGCATCAAGCTGAAAGTGAAGCCGGGATGGGACGTCGAGGTGCTGGAGAAGGTGCGCGCGCGCTGGTCGGGCATTCTGCTGAGCTGCGATGCTAACTCTGCTTACACGCTGGCCGACAGCGATCGCCTGAAGGATTTCGACCGCTTCAATCTGCTGATGATTGAGCAGCCATTGTGGAGCGACGATTTCTATTTCCATGCGCGTCTGCAGAAGCACTTGCTGACGGCGATCTGCCTGGATGAAGCCATTCGCGGCGCGCGTGACACCGAGGCCGCGCTGGAACTGGCCTCCTGCCGGATCATCAACATCAAGGTTGGCCGGCTGGGCGGTTTCTCGGAAGCCATACTCGTGCACGATGTGGCGCAGGCTTTTAATGTGCCGGTGTGGTGCGGAGGCATGTTGGAGTCGGGGATCGGGCGCTCGCACAACGTGGCGCTTTCGACGCTGCCGAACTTCACGCTGCCGGGGGATGTGTCGGCGTCGAAACGATACTGGAAGGAAGACATCATCGAGCCTGAGGTCGAGGTCTCGCCGCAGGGAACAATCGCCGTCAGCGACAAGCCCGGCCGCGGATATGAAGTGCGCAAGGATTTGATTGAGAAGTTGACGGTGAGGAAAGAAATTCTGAAAGCTAAAGCTTAGAGGCGAGGCCGCCTTATCCCGTCGAGGCTCCGAGTGCCAGTGCCACTTGCCGGAAAGTGGATAGAAACGGGAACGACGCGGGCAGATGCACGACCACGCGGCGAACCGAACCCATCACCCGGGCACCCAGTTTCAGCAACCGTTCACGGATGGTCCAGACTTGAGCTCGGGCACAGCTGGTGTGCGCGGCTTGCAGACGTAACTCCTGCATCAAGAGGTATGCGGCTGCGGTCAGCAAAACGCGGAACTGGTTAGCCCAGAAGTCGCTGCAACTGGTGCGGTCGATCTGCAGATCGTGCAGTTCTTTGATCCGATTCTCTATTTCGCCGCGCTGGCAGTAGACCTGTTCGTAGAGCCACTGCGGACTCTGCTTCATGTTGGTGATGACAAAGCGTGGGTTGTCTTTCGGCGTCTTATCCTTGGCCCGTACGACCTCGGCCTTGATGATGATGCGACGTTGTCGCGGCCAGGTTTGGGCCGCATAGTTGGCTTCGCTGTAGACGTGCTCGGTCTGGCCGCTGTGCCGCGAGAGCCTGCGGGCCTGCCGCATGGCGGGTTTGGCCTTGCGCTTCAACACCGCGTTTTTGGCCATGGCAATGACGTACTCAAGGTTGGACTCGGCATCCAGAAAGTCGAGCAGTTCGGGATGCGCGAAGCCGCCGTCGAGGCGAACCCGGATACGCGCACCCGGAAAGCTGTAGGAGATCATATTGATCAGACGACGCAGGATCCCCTTGGCTCCGACGGCGGCGGTCACATTGCCGGGACGCAACACAGCCGCACACAGATACTGTTCGGCCTCGTCATTGAAGCTAATAAAGCCCATCACCGGCAGGTAGCACCAGCTGTCGTAATGTCCGTTGAAAAACGATAACTGCTGAGCCCCGTGGGTTGGGTCGTCGGTCGGGTCAAGGTCGATGGTGACGAGGCGGGCGCGTCCACGCAACCGCTGGGCATGACGTTCCATCACGCTGTCGGCCAGCGTCTCTCCCAGACGGTAGAGGAGCGTTTAGCGCCGGGGCTAAAGCCCATTTCTAAAGCCACTTCTGGTCCCCCTGCTGAAGCAGGGGGCTTCCACCGAGAGCTTTTCTGCGGATTTCTTGCGGCTTAGAGTCCAACTCCCCCTGCTGAAGCAGGGGGCTTCCACCTAAAGTTCGTCCCCCCCGACAATTTGTGCAAGACGTCCCGATGGAATGGAGCTTACTTGGGATTGTTTTGGGCTTGACGGGTTTCTCCAGCGTTTCCGTCAGCGATGAGTTCGCTGCTCTTATTCAGCAAGTCGAGGGCTTGGGTTGTAGTGATGTCTGGCGGCACCGGCCGGAAGTCGGTCATGGTCTCGGTTGACCAGATGGTGAGCGGCTTCAACATGAGAATCTTGCCATTGAACTGGAGAGTTTCCTCGACCTCTTCCCAATCGCCGCCGCCAACATCGCGCTGCACGATGATGAACCTGCCGCCCTTGTACATTTTGCCCAGAATTCCCCAACCGAAATCGACGTCCTTGAACAGGGTGCCATCGATTTTCGCGATGCGCATGGCATTGCGGTCGATCGTTAAATCGCCCTGCATTCCCTGATAGATCGCCGTCTCATGGTTTGGGGGAACGAAATTGGGGTTCGGTCGGAACTTCAAATGGACAAGTTCCTCCCCCTTGGGGCCGCGATCGGTGCCGGCATAGGTGTAGAGGAAAGCGTCGGGAAGGCTGGTCAACATCGTCTCGGCGCGCTTGTCCTCAGCTTTATTAGCCTCGCGGCGCTTACGCCGGGCATCGGTATCGTGGGCGAACTTCTCCAGCTTTTCGTTGTTCTTCTTGCGCTCGTCGGACGTCAGCGGATGGCCATTGATGAGCAGCGTTGTGGTCAAGCCACCCTGTGGCGTGCGCACAATCTCTTTGGTGATGGAGTGGTCTTTGTACTGCGTGGTGTCTTTGAACATTGCATAGTGCGTGACGTCGCTGGCCTTAATCTCGTTTCTTGAGGCTTGGCGCACCAGTTCGATCGGGTCCAGGTTGGGCTTCTGCTGAGCGCGCCCCAGCCCACCGCACGTCAAAGCGCCCAGCAGCAGGGCAACAGAAAGGCCGATAGGCTTTTTTGAACTATGCAAAGACAACTCCAGTTTGATTAGACGAAGCTTCAGGGGCCTTAGTTGCTTTTTCGCCAGCCCGGTTTCGGGCGCGCGATAGGTCCGCGATATAAAAGCGAAGGCCAGCATGCGCTGGCCTGGGCAGTTAAGGAGGATGTTCAATTCTTAGCTATCAATGCCAGGTCGGTCCGATCGAAAAAAGGCAGTCCCATTGGGTTTTTTGGCCGTATCCGCACGAGAAAAACCGTGTTCCCCTGGTTGTCGGTTTAACCCGTCCGGCGCGGTATTCCGACCGGACCGACGCTGTATTTTGTTAGCAACCTTGTGACCAAACGCTCCCATGCGCGTTAAAGGCCATTGCTGCAAGCAAAAAACGGTCGAAGCTGCTATCGGGTTGGCCGGTCACAACCTGCGAAGAAAATTTCCGCCTGCCAACTGTGGCACCTGCGATGCCATCCCTGAGCAGGAGACTTCCTGTGCATTGGGATGGTGACCGCAGGAAGCCCCTGCAAAATCCGGTCCCACGGTATAAATTTGTGAAGCGGGTGTGCCGATTGAACCCGCAAAGTTAAGGGCAGCCAGCCGAATCCAGCGTCCGCCGCACCATCTGGCCGCTCACTCTTACTTAATGCGACGAACTGTCACTCCAGAGTTGCTCGACGACGATCTCGGCACGGCCGCAGAGATTGCGGAGACCCTGACCGATTTGCGGCATATCAGCGAATGGTTCGGAGGAGTGGGCACCACCACCGCGTTACTTCGTCAGGTGGCACGCGAATGCGGTTGCCGGAAACTTTCGCTACTGGAAGTGGGCGCCGGGACGGGAGAATTGCCTTTGGCGGCGCAGAGTGTGCTGGCGCGATCCGGCATTCAGTTGCAGGTGATCCTGCTGGACCGCAGGTCGTCGCATTTGCCGGCTGGCGGCGCCGCCGCGGTGGCCGGCGATGCCCTGCACCTGCCTTTTCGCGATGGCGCCTTCGATGTCGTAAGTTGTTCGCTGCTGGCCCATCATCTCGAACCCGAGATGCTGAGGAATTTTGCCGGCGAATCGCTGCGCGTCTGCCGGCGGGCGGTGCTGATCAACGATCTGGTTCGCAGCCGTCTGCACCTGCTGCTGGTTTACCTTGGGCTGCCGCTCTTCCGCAGTCGCATCACCTGGCACGACGCGCCTGCGTCGGTCCGGCGGGCCTATACCCGCGGGGAGATGCTTGGTTTGCTGGCGAACGTTGGCGCCAGAAAAGTTGAGATCTCGCGGCATTACCTGTTCCGCATGGGAGCGCTGCTGTGGAAAGGCAGCCATTAGCCATTAGCTTTTAGCTCTTAGCAACCGTCGAGAATCCACGAGGCTTACACAACGCCTGCTAAAAGCTAACCGCTGACCGCCAAATGCCAACTTCTGATCTCCAATTCGATCTCGCCATCGTGGGTGGGGGTCCGGCGGGAACGTCGTGTGCGATTACCGCGGCGCGACTGGGAGCAAGTGTCGGGCTGTTCGAGGCCAAAGGTTTCCCACGACACCGAGTCTGCGGAGAATTTGTTTCGGCGGAATCGCTGCATGTTCTTGCCGGCTTGCTGCAAGACGGGGCGGCGGCCGCAAAGGTGTTTCAAGCCGCGCCCGTGATCGACCGTACGCGTTTGCTGCTCGGCCAGCGAATGATCGAGGCGCCCGTAGCTCCGCCGGCGCTAAGCATCTCTCGCTATGACCTGGATGCCGCTTTATGGGAGGCAGCGTGCCGGGCTGGAGCGGTGGCCTATCCCAACTGTGAAGTGGCTGGCGTTGACGGCGACGGTCCGTTCACGTTGCGAACCGCGGCCCGGACATTTACGGCGAAAGCGATGGTCGTCGCGGCCGGCAGATGGTCACAGTTTACTGCTGACAAGACGGTGGCAGCGGGCCCTAAGTGGATCGGCCTGAAGGCGCATTTCCAGGAATCGTGGACCGAGACCTGCACCGATCTCTATTTCTTTCGCAATGGATACTGTGGCGTACAACCGGTGACCGCAGGGGTGGTTAACGCTTGCGCCATGGTGCGCTCCGACCGGGCAACTTCTCTGGAAGAGGTTTTCAGGCTGCATCCACGATTGGCGGTGCGAGCGTCGCATTGGAGCGCGATCATGCAGCCCGTGATTACAGCGCCGCTGATCTATCGCCAGCCGCAACCGGTTCGAGGGAATACGATATTGGTTGGCGACGCAGCCGCATTTATCGATCCGTTTGCCGGCGACGGCATTTCCATCGCTTTGCGAAGCGGCTCGGTGGCGGCGCAATGTATCTGCAAGTTCGTGATGGGCGCGGCTGAACTGAGCGAAGCGGTGGACCTTTACCAGCAAAAGTATTCGCAGCAATTTGCGCCGCTGTTGTCAGCCGCGTCGCGGGTGCGCTACTTATTGAGGTTGCCGCCGGTCGCGCAGTCGGCGGTCTTCGAGTTGCTACGGTTGCCGGGATTGATTCCGTACATGATTCGGAAGACGAGAAGAACGTAAAAAACGCTCTTCGCTTTTCGCCCTTCGCTATTCGCGCTTGGACCTCGGTCTTGCGATGTTAATCCCTCGGGCACCACAAGGTCTGGCGGAATAGCAAGAAAGGAAAGGTGTGAAAAAGGCGTTTTAGCCGCCGGTGCTGACGTGCTGCACAAACATTCCAGCGTGGAAACAGCAGGTGGCGAATAGCGAATAGCGAAGGGCGAAGGGCGAAGAGCGAAGAGCGAAGAGCGAAGAGCGAAAAGCGAAAAGCGGCTATCGAATGACCAGCACTTCGCGAATATTGTCGCGGCCGAGAAAGAACTTGATGGAGGAGTATTCGCGGAAAAGATTCTCCACGTGCCGGCTGTTGAAGATGCGTTGCAGTTTGTAGGCGCGGGCCGGTTGCAACTCGAGCGTGTCTTTGGAAGCGATGTTGTAGCGATAAAACGGAGCCTCGGGGCCGGCGTCTTTGGTGTGGAAGAAGGCCAACATGATTCCGCCCGGCTTCATGGCGACCTGGATGCGCTCGATCAAGGGCTTCACTAAAGGCTCGGGCAAAAAGTCTGCCAGGTCCCAGAACATGACCGCATCGAATTCCTCCCGGGGGAAGGCGAGGTTTTCATGGAGAAAGCGCTCGACATCGATGGTGGTGCCGCCATCGCCGTTGGGGATGATGAGGGCCTTGTCGCTGGCGGAGCGAAGCAGGTCTTCCTGGTGAAACCTATGGCCCAGGCCGGTCATGAAGGTGATGCTGGCAGGCGACGTGGAACCCAGGTCGAGGACCTTGAGGCCTTCTTCGCGGGAGATGGCGCGAATAAATTCGGTGAAGCCGGTGGAGCGACGGCTCAGCCGTTGCCCGGGAACAATATCGTCATCGGCGCTCTGCCGGACAGAACGGCCGAATAGTTTGCTGAAGAAGCCGGGAGCCACTGCAAACATTGTATGGGTAGAACATCGCTGCCATCAATCTTTTCGGGCTTGGCCGCAGCGGGATGGCTCCAGCAGGAGGCAGCGATCACGGGGCGCTGTGCGGTCAGCGCCCTCCGAGGATGCGATGGACTTAAAACTTTTTGGGCTCGAGCAGCGATCCCTGGGCCGAGTTGTGGGCCACTGGAGCGGCGGCAGCCACGGCGGAGGCGGGAGGCCTCGCGTCGAGCTTGGCGGCAGCTTCCGGCTTCTGGATGTCAATCATCCCCTTAAAGAAAGCTCCATCTTCGATGGAGATGCGCGCCGTGGAAATATCTCCGGCCAGAGACGCCGTCTTGCGCAATTCCACACGTTCGGTGGCGTGTACGTTGCCATTCACCCGGCCATGCAGAATCACATTGCGGGCTTCAATGTTGGCCCGCAGCCGTCCATTGGGGCCGACGGTGAGGCTTTGACCGCGCAGTGAGATCGAACCCTCGATTTCGCCGTCGATAACGAGATCTTCACTGCCCGAAAGTTCGCCTTTGACGACGACCGATTTGCCGATGGTGGCCACCTCATGCGTGCGAAAGTCGCTGCGCACGGATTCGGCAGGACGCGGCGGCGTACCCACAGGCGGATTAAAGGCTGGGACAGGTGCGCCCGGCTCAGGGACTGGCGTTGCGGTTTCTTCTTCTTTACGCTTCCACATGACGGTTGAACTCCACAGTCGCGGCTCTGGGACAGCCGGCGACACTCCTAATTAGGAATGCTTGAACCACTGGCAAGAGCATACCCAACTGCAAGCGCAGCGGCAAATTATTTTGCCACGAAAATGGGAATTGCGGTGACTTTTGAGAGACGTCGGGGACGCACGCGTCGATACGGAAACCTTCCGAGATTGCCAAAGTATAAGAGATTCGCGGATCAGCCGTTGCTCGAATCCGAGATTCAACCCATCTGCAAACCGGCAATGGTCAGTCAGGGGACCAATATGGAGCTTGGCAATGGCCCGCTGGAGTTTCTAAACTATCGACTCAGGAACGCACCTGCGAATCAGGAATGAGAGGAAAAGGTGAATTCGGTTAACTGTTACGAGGATGCGAACCGTGCCAGCGCCTATGCCACTCTGGAGTTCGCCAACACCTACTACCTGGCCTACCGCGACCTGCCGCAGATTTTGAGCGCGCATGTAATCGGCCTAAGAGCGCTCGACTTCGGTTGTGGCACGGGCAGGTCGACACGCATGCTGAGGAAACTGGGATTCGACGTGACCGGAGTCGATATCTCGGAGGACATGCTCCGTATCGCGAAGCTCACCGATCCTTCTGGTGACTACCGCCTGGTGCCGGGTGACAATCTCGAGCCATTGGCTGCTGGCTCGTTCGATTTGGTGTTCTGCGCGTTCCCGTTTGACAACTCGACCTCGACTGCATTTGAAGGGGCGTACCTTTATGTACGCCGTCACAAGCACCTTTATACTTGTCATCCCGAACCGACTTTAGTCGGTGAGGGATCAGCGGTTGCGAGTTTTTCAGCAGCCTGTTCAGCCGTGCCGTTACTGGGGCATTGAGGATGGGCTTCAGCCCCTGAGGGAACTCGCACTCGGGCCTAACCGAGATCCCTCAGTGGCTGAAGCCACAATCAAAGAAAAGAATTTGCGGCACGGCTGAAGCCGTGCCCCTTCAACGATCCTTTTACCGAGAGTTGCCAATGGCCTCCCTCAAGCTCGTTAATCTCGAATCCGGCATGCCCAGCATCCCGCAGGCGCGCGCCCGCCTGCAAACCGAACTGCGTGTCGCGCAGCAGAGCGGCGTGCGGGTGCTGAAATTGGTGCATGGTTATGGCTCAAGCGGCGTCGGCGGAGACTTGCGCATCGCTTTGCAATCGACCTTGCGGCAAATGGCGCAGGCCAAGGAAATCCGCGATTGCATTTACGGCGAAAACTGGCGCACCAGCGACGAACGCAGTTGGGCACTGCTCAAGCTCATCCCTGAACTGAAAGGCGATAGCGATCTGGGCAAGGGCAATCGCGGTATCACCCTCGTGGTGCTGTAAACATCACAATCCCCAATCGCTGCTTCCCCTATAATTCTCGGTTGGACTGTTCCCCCCACATGGATGACGTCCATCAACCGGCTCTTTCGATGGATGTCACCTCGCCAAATTCAGTCTCCCGCATTGAAGCTGCTAACTCGCCGCCGCGGATAGCCATCGTGGCTTGCATGCTGGCGGGCATGTGCACGTTCCTGAACGTGTATGACACGCAGCCGCTGCTTCCTTACCTGCAACAGATCTTCCATGCTTCCGAAATTGCGGTGTCGCTGACGGTAAGCGCCACCATCCTGGCAATGGCGTTGACCGCGCCTTTCATCGGCCTGCTGGCCGAATCCATCGGCCGCAAGAAGGTGATTGTGCCCTCGCTGTACGCGCTCACCGTTCCCACGCTGCTGGCGGCCACCTCGCATACTCTGCACCAACTCATCTTCTGGCGATTCATGCAAGGCGTGTTCGCGCCCGGCGTGATCGTCGTCATCATGGCCTACATCAACGAGGAGTTCCCGCGACGCCACGTCGGCAAAGCCATGTCGGCGTACGTATCCGGAACCGTGCTGGGCGGATTTCTGGGACGCTGCATCTCCGGCGTGGTCGCGCATAACTTTGCCTGGCGCGACGCCTTCTTTGCCATCGGGCTGGTGAATTTGGCGGGTGCCATCCTGGTGCAGCGTTCGCTACCGCTCGCCAAGAACTTTGCTCGCGCCCCCAGTGTCGCGCACTCTCTTTCCGAGGGCTGGCTGCACCTGCGGAACCCACGCCTGCTGGTGGTCTTCGGCATGGGGGCGTCGGCACTTTTCTGCCTGGTTGGCGCATTTACCTATGCGAATTTCTATCTCGCCGCTCCGCCCTACCGGCTGAACTCGCAACAACTGGGCAGCATTTTCTTCGTGTATCTGCTGGGATTCCTGGTGACGCCCTTGTCGGGGCGCTGCCTCGATCACTACGGGCTGCGCGTGACCTCGGTCATTGCGGTTTGCCTGACGACCGCGGGGTTGCTGCTGACCCTGTTGCACTCACTTCCCATCATCGTTGCCGGACTGGCGCTCGCCTCGTCGGGTGTATTCATCTATCAGGCCGTGGGAACGGTGCAAACCGGGATCGTCGCCGACCGCGCCCGCTCCTCGGCCGCAGGATTGTATGTGACGTTTTATTACATCGGCGGCGCTTTGGGAGCGATGGTCACGGGCTGGGCGTGGGTCACCGGCGGCTGGCCCGCGTGCGTATTTCTGCTGATGGCGGTTTCCGCCCTGGCGATGCTTTTGGCGTTTGTGAGCGGCAGGAAGACAGCCGCCAGCTTTCAGCCATCCGCTGTCAGCTAAGCACGACGGGGTGTGCCGAGAGCGTAGCGAGTCAAAAGACCTGCGATTGTTTTTACTGATAGCTGATAGCTGATAGCTGACAACTGCCTTCTGTCATCCTGAGCGACGAGCGGAGCGAGGAGTCGAAGGACCCCTATACTGCAACAAACTCACCGCGTCGCCTCTACCGCCCCCTTGAAGTACGCCATCGAGAGTTGCAAGCCGCTCCGCAGGTCGATGGTTGGCTCCCATCCCAACAGGCGCTTGGCCTTGCTGATGTCGGGCCGTCGCTGTCGCGGATCATCTTCGGGTAGCGGCTCGAATCGCATCTGGCTGCTCGACCCGGTTATCTCCAGCACCGCCCGTGCGCACTTCAGGATGGTGAACTCAACCGGATTGCCGATATTGGTCGGCTCGTGCTCGTCAGATTTCGACAGCGCCAGTATCCCCGCCACCTCGTCGCTGACGTAGCAAAAGCTGCGCGTCTGCGAGCCGTCGCCGTACACGGTGAGGTCTTCGCCGCGCAGCGCCTGCTTCATGAAATTTGAGATCACCCGCCCATCGTTGAGTTGCAGCCGCGGCCCATAGGTGTTGAAGATGCGAACTATGCGCGTGTCCACGCCCCGATGGCGATGGTAGGCCATGGTGGCGGCTTCGGCGAAGCGCTTGGATTCGTCATACACCGATCGCGGACCGATGGGATTCACGTGCCCCCAGTAGCTTTCCTTCTGCGGATGCTCGAGGGGATCGCCATAGCACTCCGAGGTGGAAGCCAACAAAAATTTGGCGCCGTATTTCTTCGCCAGCTCAAGACAGTTCAGCGAGCCGAGTGAGCCCACTTGCAAAGTCTCAATCGCGTGCTCGAGATAATCCACTGGGCTGGCAGGCGACGCGAAGTGGAAGATGTAATCAACCTTTCCCGGATCAAAGGCCTGGCTAACGTCCTGCTCGAGAAATTCGAATCGCGACTCACGCCTGAGATGTGCCAGGTTCTCCATGCGTCCGGTCAGCAGATTGTCGGCGCAGACGACCGATTGGCCCTCCGCCAGCAGGGCATCGCACAAATGCGAACCCAGAAAACCTGCGCCGCCGGTCACCAGCACATGCATGATTGCGATTCCTCAAGGAAAGATGGGGGATGAGCCCGATTTCTACCGGGCTGCGACTGCCACACCATGCTCACGCAAACGAGCGCGCTGGTCCGCGATGATGCTCTCCAGAGTTTCTTCCAGCGACAGCCGCGGACGATATCCTGTCAGCGCAGCCAGCTTGCTGATGTCGGGTACCCGCCGGCGCACATCTTCGAAACCCTCCTCGTAGGCCTTTTCGTAGGAGACGAAGACAATCTTCGAGTCGGAGCCGGTCATGCTTTTTATGCGCAGCGCCAGGTCGATGATCTTGATTTCGTGATCGCTGCCCACGTTATAGACTTCGCCGTTGGCGCCGGGATGGGCCATGATGCCGACCAGCGCGTCCACCGTATCGTGGACGTGGGTAAAGCACCGGCTCTGCGTCCCATCGCCGAACACCGTCATGTCGCTGCCGATCAACGCCTGCACCACCAGGTTGGGAACCACCATGCCATAACGGCCAATTTGTCGCGGGCCAACCGTATTGAACAGGCGGGCAATCATCGCCGGAACTTTCTTCTCTTTCCAGTACGCAATGGCGAGAAATTCGTCGAGCGCCTTCGAGCAGGCATAACTCCAGCGGCCCTTGTTGGGCGGGCCCATCACCAGATCGTCGTCTTCGCGAAACGGCAGCCGGTTGCCCTTGCCATACACCTCCGACGTGGAGGTGATGAGCACCCGCTTCAGCTTCTTCGCCGCCAGGTCGAGCACAATCTCGGTTCCGCGAATGTTGGTCTCGATGGTGCGCACCGGGCTGTCCACAATCAAGCGCACCCCCACCGCCGCCGCCAGATGATAGATGACGTCGCACAGGTCCACCAGTTCGGCCATCAGCCGGGTGTTGGTGACCGTGTCAATGTAGTAGGTAAATTCAGGATGGATCTTGAGATGTTGAATGTTGGCGATCGAGCCGGTGGAGAGGTCATCCACGATGCAGACTTCATCGCCCAGGTTGAGGTGGCGCTCGGCAAGATGCGATCCGATGAATCCAGCTCCACCCGTGATGAGCACCTTCATCCGTCGCACCTCGTCTCTTAGAGTAATGTCCCTCGGCCAGCAGCGCAACGGGTGTGACGTGCGTCCTAGCACCGCCCGGGCCCCGGCTCTTATAATCGCGAGTTTACAAGGATAGTTGGATTTATGGCCGACCGCGAAACCGGACTCGTAATCATTGGCGCAGGAATTGTCGGACTGGCGACAGCTCTTGAGATCACCGCGCGTTTTCCAGACATGCATCTGGTCGTGGTGGAGAAGGAAGATCACGTGGCCGCTCACCAGACCGGCCACAATAGTGGAGTCATCCACTCCGGCCTCTATTACAAGACCGGTTCGCTGAAAGCGCGTAACTGCGTCGCGGGTGCTGCATCCATGAAGCGCTTTTGCCAGCAGCACGGGGTGCCATTCGAAGAGTGCGGCAAGCTCGTGGTCGCCACCAGCCCCGACGAAGTGCCGCGGCTTGAGCAACTGCATCAGCGCGGGATAGCCAATGGCGTGCCCGGTCTGCGCACGATGAATCGCGAGCAGTTTCGCGAAATCGAACCGCATTGCGAAGGAATCAGCGCCCTCCAGGTGCCTTCCACCGGCATTGTCGATTACAAGGTAGTGGCGGAGAAATACGCCGAGCTGATCCAGAACGCCGGCGGCGAAATCGTATTTCGCGCCAAGGTGGCCGGTCTGCGGCCAGACGGCCACTGCAATATCGTTGAGACCAGCGCGGGCAGCTTCCGTGCGCGCTATGTGATCAACTGCGCCGGCCTGTATAGCGATACCATCACTCGCATGGCCGGCGTCGAGACCGATCAGGAAATCATCCCGTTCCGCGGCGAGTATTACGAAGTGAAACCGGAGCGGCGCAATCTGGTGAAGGCGCTTATTTATCCGGTTCCCGATCCGCGCTTCCCGTTCCTCGGCGTGCACTTCACGCGGCGCGTCAATGGCAGTGTCGAAGCCGGTCCCAATGCTTTGCTGGCCTTCCGGCGCGAGGGATACACCGGCACATCGCCCGATCTCGACGAGGCGTTACAGATGCTGCGCTTCCCCGGCTTCCGTAAAATGGCGCGCAAGTATTGGCGCAAGGGAATCGAGGAGCAATATCGCGCGTGGGTCAAGTCGGCCTTCGTGAAGTCGTTGCAGAAGATGGTGCCCGAGCTAACGGAGGCGGACCTGGTCCAGGGCGGCTCAGGCGTGCGGGCCCAGGCGGTGGACAGCCAGGGCAACCTGGTGGACGATTTCCATTTCGTCCACAGCCAGGGGATGATCCACGTCTGCAACGTGCCCTCACCGGCCGCCACCGCTTCGCTCGAGATCGGCAAAGAGATTGTTGACATGCTGGCAAGTCGATTTAATCTGACCTCGAATAGCCCTCAACCAGTCACTGCTTGACATGCTAATCTTGAACCCATGAGCGAATATCTGGTGACCGGCGCGGCCGGATTCATCGGCTCGGCCCTGGTTCGCGCTCTGCTGGAACGCGGCGAACGAGTGCGCGGCTTCGACAATTTTGAGACCGGAAAACGCGAGAACATCCGCGAGGTTGCCGCCCAGATTGATTTTCGGGAAGCCGACCTGCTCGATCTCAAGGCGGTGCGTTCTGCCTGCCAGGGAGTGGACTACGTGTTTCACCAGGCAGCCATTCCCTCGGTGCCGCGTTCCATTGAGGACCCGGCGCGCAGCAACGCTGTCAACATCGACGGCACACTGAACTTGCTGATTGCCGCGCGTGACGCGGGAGTCAAGCGCGTGGTGTACGCGGCTTCGTCGTCCGCCTATGGTGACACGCCCACCATGCCGAAGCGCGAAGACATGCCGGCCAATCCGATCTCGCCTTATGCGGTAGCCAAACTGGCGGGCGAGCTTTACATGACCTCGTTTTATCGGGTGTATGGTTTGCCAACCGTCAGCCTGCGCTACTTCAACATCTTTGGCCCGCGCCAGGATGCAAACTCGCAATATTCCGCGGTGCTGGCCAAATTCATTACCAGCATGTTGCAAGGCGAGAAGCCGACCATCTATGGCGACGGCGAACAGTCGCGCGACTTCACCTATATCGACAATGTGGTGGCGGCGAACCTACTGGCCACCACGCAACCCGAATCTCAGGTTGCCGGCCAGGTGTTCAACATCGCTACTGGCCATCGCTATAGTCTGAATCGGACGTTTGCCATCCTGAAGGAATTGACCAGCTACGCCGATGGGGTGGAATATGCTGCGGCGCGGACTGGCGATGTCAAACACTCGCTTGCCGACATCTCGCGTGCCGAAGCCCAACTGAGTTACCGGCCGCTGGTGGACTTCCGTGAAGGCCTGCAGCGCACCGTCGCCTGGTATCGCAGCATGGTCGCCGAGACCGCAAAAGCCACTAGCCAGTGAACGGTTGGAGGGTCTTACCTGTAAGAATGAAAGATCACCACGGAGGCACTGAGATCACGGAGAAACCTCGATAGAAATCAAGAACTCCGTGTCCTCCGTGGTAAAAGTTTTTGGACGGAACGGTATCAGCACCGAGCGTCGCTAAGATCCAAGTCCTGAGGAATTACTCATGTCTTCGCCATCGAAAGCTGTAGGTTCCGAGCTATCTGAACAACTCAAACGCAAGATCGAGTCTCGCACCGCCAAAGTTGGCGTGATTGGCATGGGCTACGTCGGCCTGCCTCTGGCGCTGCTGTTCAGCGAGCAGAAGTTTCCCGTCACTGGTTTCGACATCGACAAGAAGAAGATCGACGTGCTCCAGTCCGGCGGCTCCTACATCTACCGGATTGCTCCCACTGAAATCCAGGCGGCGCGCGCCGCCGGTTTCACCGCGACCGCCGACTACGCCAACATCGCCACCATGGACGCCATCATCATCTGCGTTCCAACTCCGTTGAACGAGTACCACGAGCCCGACCTCAGCTACATCACCGCTACCGCTGAGTCGATTGCGCCGCACCTGCGCGCCGGCCAACTGGTAATTCTTGAGAGCACCACCTATCCTGGCACCACCGAGGAAGTGCTGGTGCCGATCCTCGAGCGCTTGAATCGTCACGAGCTAAAGGCGGCGCGCGCCGGCCTCGAAGACAAGAATGTGTTCCACGTGGTCTTCTCTCCCGAACGCGAAGACCCGGGCAACGACACGGTTGCGCGCCGCGACATTCCCAAGGTCATTGGCGGACTCGATCCCCAGGCCGGCGAACTGGGAGCCAAGCTTTACGGCTCCATCTTCAACCGCACCGTTCCGGTCTCGACCCCCGCCGCCGCCGAGATGACCAAGCTGCTGGAAAACATCTACCGCTGCGTGAACATCGCCATGGTGAATGAGTTGAAGTTGCTTTGCCTGCGCATGGGCATCGACATCTGGGAGGTCATTGACGCGGCCAAGAGCAAGCCTTTCGGCTTCCAGGCGTTCTATCCCGGCCCCGGACTCGGCGGGCATTGCATTCCCATCGATCCGTTTTATCTGTCGTGGAAGGCCAAGCAATTCGACTTTCGCACCCGCTTCATCGAACTGGCCGGCGAAGTGAACACCAACATGCCGTACTTCTCAGTGGAGGCGGTCGCGAACGCGCTGAACAAACAGAAGAAAGCGCTCAACGGCGCGAAAATCCTGGTGCTGGGACTTTCCTACAAGCGCGACATCGACGACCTGCGAGAGTCGCCGTCCCTCACCATTATCGAGCTGCTGCAAAAGCGCGGCGCCGTCGTCAGCTACAACGATCCTTACTTCCCGACCGTAGGTCACGGACGCCGCTACGCCCTCAACATGACCTGCTCGCCGCTAGAGAATTTGGGCCAGTACGACTGCGTGATGATTGTCACTGACCACAGCGATTATGACTATCCACGGATTGTGCAGGAGTCAAAACTGGTCGTTGACACCCGCAACGCCACCAAAGGCATCATCTCGCCCAAGATTGTGCGTTGCTGATCTGGACGCTGTGAATTGAGGGTGTCATCCTGAGCGAAGCGCTCGCCCGTGACTTTCCGACCCGCTGCTTTTGCGGGTGGGGCGAGCGCGCAGTCGAAGGATCTGCGGTTATTCACATCCTGCTACCGCCCGTACGTCCCCATATACTCCCCCTGCGCCAGCACATGGCCCTTCATCGCCTCTTCGAGCGCTGTTCTGTTAGCGCCCGGCGCTAGTACTAGCATTTTATCCAGCGCATATAACCGGAAGAAATACCGATGCGGCTTGCCCGGCGGCGGACACGGGCCGGCGTAGCCAATCTTCTTGGAGCCGTTGCGTCCCTGACGTGTCCCATCGTCTAACTGCTCCAGCTTGGCGACTGCCTCGGGAAGTTCCTGCGCGCTCGCCGGCAAGTTCCACAACACCCAATGCACCCAGGTTCCGGCAGACGTGTCGGGATCGTCCATAATCAGCGCGAAGCTGGCGGTGTGCGCCGGAGTCCTGCTCCACTCCAGCGCTGGCGAAACGTCATCGCCCTCGCAGCTATATTTCTTCGCAATCGCGGCTCCGGGCGCGAACGCAGTGCTCTTGAGCGCAAGTGCCATAGACCCTCCGGCAGAGGAATGTGACTGCGAGACGAGCATTGTTCCGCCAATGATGCCCAACAGGAGCACCAGCGCCGCGGTTCTTGCCATGGAATGTTTAAGAGATACAGCTGAGGAAGCACTGCTCGCCGAAGTCATGCCCCTGATTGTAGTAAGGGAGGCAGGCAATATCAAAATAGGTGAAACCGGACTATACAAAGAACGACACGCACGCCAACGCGCCGAAGATCACGGCTTGCGTCAATTCGCTGAAGCCGAGCTTGTGCACATCGAGAGGACGAGATCGCCGGACGAACCACAACGTCCCGCGAAACAACACGGGCACGAAGGCCACTGCCAGGGCGGCCGGGAAAAATCCGAACCGGCAGGCGGCAAGGATTACCCCGATGAGACCGATCTGGCCCAACAGAAATGGCAATCCCTGTTTCATCTTCTCGTCCAGGCTAGCGGCGCGGCTGGAGCGGATGCGCACCTGCACAAAATGAATTTGGTCTGCGGCGAACAGCCAGTTGGCCAGCCACAACGCGATCGCTATGCGATCGAGTTTGCCGGCGGCAACGTAATACGCGCCCGCCGCAGTGGAAGTAAGGCCGATGGCTCCGATGATCTGGGCCGGCATCCTCGCTTTTCGTCCCAGCCTCTTGACGCCTGCTTGCATCATGAAAGCTGAAGCTGCAATTGCGCCGATCGTCAACAGTCCGGAACGCTGTCCGTTCCACAACAGCGCCGAAATGCTGACGACGGCCAACAACCCAATAGCCGCAATCACCATCATCACAAAATCACGTTCGGCCTTGGTCTGTACCTTGATGGGTGAGGCGCCCCACCAGCTCTCCACCGGTGTGCGCAGCCAGAAGAGCGACATTGCCGCAACCGTGAACAGGGCCAGCGCGCCACCATTCACACTGAAATGCAGCGCCGCCACCGCGCCCGTCGCCAGCGGTACCAGCAGCATCCCCCACGCGCCGTGCTCGCGCGGGATGACCAGCGCCCGGCGGCGTCCGCTGTGGGTCGCAGCCATGCGTGCGGGTATCTCGATCCGAATCTCGTCAGGAGTAACTCTGGGATTGCTGGGCGGCGCAAACGGTTCTTCGACTTCCGGCTCCAACACCGCAACACGCGCGGTGCCCGCTGGGGGCGCCGTTTCCACTCGTTCCTCGCGCTCTAACAGACCATTGGCGGTCGTAATTCCACCTTAAGCCGGCACTAGCCCATCGGTTTGATCGCGGCGGTGCGAATCATCTGGTTCGAGGTGCCGGGCTCATACACGCAGAACGGCTCTTCCGCCAGGAAGTCGCCGGTGGCCGCGTACGCCCGGGCGCGGCAGCCCATGCACACGTGACGGAACTCGCAGCAGCCGCACTTGCCCTTCAGATTGTCGTCTTCGCGCAACTGGGCGAAAACGTCGGAGTCGTTCCAAATTTCCGCGAAGCTCTGCTTGCGCAAATCGCCCGCGATGGCCGGCAGATATCCGCAAGGGAAGATTTCGCCCTCGTGCGAGATAAAGCAAACACCGGTTCCCGCCAGGCAGCCCTTGGTCATGGCATTCATGTCGCCGGGGTGGCCGCCGGGATGGCCGCTATGTCCGACCGGCGGTCCGCCACCCGGCTTCAGGGAGATCCCCGTCGAGCCTGGCATGGTCATATCCGTCGGTCCAATTCCAATTCCGCTGCTGCTGGGCGCGGTCGCCACAACCTGGTTGCGTCCCGCTAAGCGGTCGGCGGCCTTGCGCTGACGCGCTACGCGGAAATAATGCGGCGCGCAGGTTGCTTTCAGCTCGATCCCGCCTTCCAGCGACTGATCGTAAAACCAATTCAGCATCCGCTCGTACTCTTCTGGAGCTACCATCTGCTCGGCCGCAATGTCCACTCCACATCCCACCGGCACCAGCAGGAAGGTATGCAGCGCATCGGCCCCGAGGCTCCGCGCCAGCTCGAGCACGGCCGGCAACTGCCCCGCGTTGTGGCGCGCAATCGTGGTGTTGATTTGCACCGAAACTCCCAAGGCTTGCAGGTTGCGCATGCCATACACGGCGGCATCGAACGCGCCGGGAATACCGCGGAACGAATCGTGGGTTTCCGCATTCGATCCATCCAGCGAGATTGAGACCCGCTTGATTCCGGCTTGCTTAATCTTTTCCGCTACGTCTTTCGTGACCAGCGTTCCGTTGGTGGCCAGCGCGGTGCGCAGACCACGGCTGGTTGCGTACTCCGCCAGTTGGAAAATGTCGTGCCGGTACAAAGGCTCTCCGCCGCTCAGTACCAGGATCGGACTGCCGAAGTCGGCAATCTGCGAAATGATGTCCAGCGCTTTGCTGGTCGGCAGGTCGGCGGGCGACATCAGTTCTGTCGCGGTGGCGCGGCAATGGATGCACCTCAGGTTGCAGCCCTTGGTCACTTCCCAGAAAATCAGGCGCGGCGTGTATTGTTTGGCGGCCGCTCCATTTCCATTGCTTTTGGTCATTGCTGTTGTCCTCCCCCGCTCTTGCGGATATCGGCTCGTTGTATGCATCTACGATAGGATTTTCACGACCCAGGGAGCCGTGAGTCTTATCACCAGGCCCTGTGATATGCGTCACTTGGGGGTTTACTAGCACTCGAAACCCGACTCGCCACGTTGTAATCTGTAAGCCGAAAATGATGGTCTTCGGGCCAACCCATGCTCAAACTGCTCTGCATAACCGCTCATCCCGACGACGAGGCGGGCGCCTTTGGAGGCACGCTGCTGCTGTATCACGACCGCGGCGTTCAGACCCACCTGGTCTGCCTGACGGCCGGAACTGCGGCGCGCAATCGCGGCACGGCACGCTCCGACGACGAACTTGCCGCGCTGCGTCGCGCCGAATTGGCGGCGTCCTGCAAGCTGCTTAAGGTGAGTCAATACGAGGTGCTCGACTATCCCGATGGAAAGCTGAACCGCACCGATCTCTATCAGGCGGTCGGCGACGTAGTCCTCCCCATCCGCCAGATTCGCCCGCACGTGGTGCTCACGTTTGGCCCGGACGGCGGACTCACCGGTCACATCGACCACGCCATGGCGGGGGTGTTTGCCACCTTGGCATTCGAATGGGCAGGCCGTCCCGATCGCTATCCCGAGCAACTCGCGCAGGGCGTGACGGCGCATCGCGCGCAAAAACTGTATTACGTCACAGCTGACTTTGTGCTGCCTGATCGCCAGATGATTGCCCCGCCCACGGTGACCGCTCGCGTCGAAGTAGGGGCCCAGCGCTTCGAGAAAAAGGACGAAGCCTTTCGCCAGCACACCACGCAAGCGCCACTGTTCGAGCGGGTGAAGCAGAACCTTGGGCGGCGTGGCGGCGGGGTGGAGATGTATCACCTCGCCGTGACGCGTGATTCGCGCGAAGCCAAGCTCGAGACGGACTTATTCGAGGGCGTCGTGGACGAATAGGTGGCTCTTCCTGCCCCGTGTAACCGGCCTCGCATTCGGAGTATGATAATTTTCTCAGCCGCCACCGTGGGGAAGCGGCGGCGCTAAAGATGTCTATGTCAGACGATCTATCCAACCTTAAAGACGACATGAACGCCTTCATCCTCGGGCACGGTCTCAGCCGTTTCCAGGGATACGTCACCGAAGACGTGCACAGCGTCATGTGGGACCCGCGCGACAATCCCGAAAGCTGGAAGGATTTTGTCGAGCTGGCAAAAAAAGCGGGCTCCCAGTTCCTCTCCATGGACGAAGAGGTGCTTCAGCGCGACGAGCTCGATTACCTCATCCAGCGCCTGCAGCACGCCAACTATCCCAGCGATGAAGACATGGACGAGGCGCGCTGGTTGCGCAATTACGTCGGCAAGACCGGCTTCATCCAGTTGGGCTGGCCGCACCAGGGCATCATGTTTCTGTACGAGGTCTCTACCGAGTGGTACGAGCGTTATCAGCATCTGCTGGACTTGGTGGAAGATTTCGGCAGCATGGCGATCGACGAGACCGATTCGGACGAAGAACGCTGACGTGCGCTGGGCCCTTCGCAATGCCGAATCGGAAGATATACAGCGGCTCGAGCTGGAGACCGGGCTGCCCATCTCCACGGCGCGATTGCTGGCGGTTCGCGGGATAAAGACAGCCGAGCAGGCGCGCAAATTCCTGAATCCCTCCCTGCAAGACCTGCACTCGCCCAGCCTGATGACCGGCCTCGGCATTGCCGTCGAGCGCTTGCGCGCGGCCATCGAGCGCGGCGAAACCGTCCTCATCTACGGCGACTACGACGTGGACGGCACCACCGCAATCGTGATTCTCAAGACCGCCATTGAACTCTGCGGAGGCCGGACCGAGCACCATGTCCCGCATCGCATCCGCGAAGGCTACGGCATGCGCGATGAGGTCATCGAGCATGCCGCCGATCGCGGCATTCGCGTCATCATCAGCGTTGACACCGGAATCCGCGCATTCGCGGCCGGCGAAACCGCGCAGCGTCGCGGCATCGATCTCATCGTTACCGACCATCACTTGCCCCAGGCCAACGGAGTGCCCAAAGCTCTCGCCGTTGTGAATCCCAATCAGGACGGTTGTAACTATCCCTGCAAGTCCCTGTGCGGCGCGGGAGTGGCGTTCAAAATTGCGCAAGCCCTGCTGGAGCAGACCGGCCGCGAGCGCCTATTGCCGTCGTTTCTGAAGATGGTCGCCATTGCCACCATCGCGGATGCGGTGCCGCTGATTGGCGAGAACCGCGTTTTCGCCAAGCTGGGTCTGGAGGGGCTGCGAAAGCCTGTCAATGCTGGGCTGCGCGCTTTGTTGGCAAATTGCCAGCTCGACGGCTCGCGCCCGCTGAGCGCTGGCGACATCGCCTTCCGCGTCGCCCCGCGCTTAAACGCCGCCGGCCGCATGGACGTGGCCGAGCACGTGATTCAGTTGTTCACCGAGAAGGACCCAACCAAAGCCGCAGACATCGCCCTGCGGCTGAATAAGCTCAACGGCGACCGGCAACTGGAGGAGCAGCGCATCCTCGACGAAATTCAGCTCAAGATTGAAGCCTCGGCCGAGCTGAAAGACGCTTACTGCCTGGTGGTGGAAGGAGAAGGCTGGCATCGCGGCGTGATCGGCATCTGCGCCACTCGCATCGTGGAGCGCTATCGGCGGCCCACGCTCATCTTCTCCTGCGAGGACGGCGAAGCGCATGGCTCGGGCCGCTCCATTGAGGCGTTCCATTTGCTGCAAGCGCTGGAATCGTGTCCTGAGTTGTTTACCCGCTTTGGCGGACACGCGCACGCCGTAGGTTGTTCGCTTCCCGAGGAGCGGATTCCCGAGTTGCGCTCGCGGCTCGATGCCTTCGCCCGCCAACGGCTGACGCCGCGCGACTTCATACCCATACTTCACTACGACGCCGAGATTGCCCTCGACGACGTCAAGCACGACTTTTGGCTGCTGTTACAGAAGCTGGAACCATTCGGCTCAGGCAATCCCACGCCGGTTTTCGTCGCCAGGAATACCAGGCTGGTCCAGCCCGCCCGGCTGCTGAAGGAGAAGCACCTCAAGCTGCGGGTGGTGCCCAATGACGGGAATTCGGATAGCCGGAAATTCCAACGCGGCTTCGACGCGCTGGGTTGGCGCATGGCCGAGCGCATGACGCCCGAGTCGCTTCTGCTGGGTAGCTGCCTTGATCTGGCTTTCACCCTGGATTACAACGAGCATCCTGATTTTGGCGGGGTGCAGCTCAACCTGCTAGATTTTGCGCCGGTCCCGACCGCGACCGCAGCGGCGGCCGCCGAGGGATAACCGGGATTTCCGGCCTAACCATCTCACTCTTTACATTAACAACCGCGTCAGCGTAGTATTTCCCATCCGAATGGAGATGGTATTGAGCCAGGTTTGCGCTACCTGCGGCAATGTGCCATTGCCCGATGGACGGTTCTGTCTGTTCTGCGGAGACCTGCTTTCCGAGCCCAACTCCAAGGGAACGGGGTCCTCACAACCTGCCAAGCCCCTGGCGCCTTCAGCCCCAACCGAGCTATTTACACCCGTTTACGCCGGATTCTGGCTCCGCACCTGGGCCGGCGCCTTCGACATGGCCTTGGAGGTCGTCGGAGCATTCGTATTTACGGTCATCATCGGTTTTGTGCTTGGTCGTTTTGAGGGTGCGCTGGGAATTTCTCCCGGGGGATCCAAGGTCGCAACCGGGGTGGCCTTTATTCTGGTTCTGTCCGTGGGCTCGTGGCTGTACAGCGCGTTTATGGAAAGTTCATCGCTGCGTGCCACCGTCGGCAAGCGCATTTTGGGTTTGCAGGTGGTTACCGCTGAGGGCGACCGCGTGGGGTTCGGCCAGGCCACCGTCCGTCACTTCATGAAGTTTCTGTCGCTGTTCTTCTTGACCATTGGATTCATGATGGCAGGCTGGACCAAGCGCCGCCAGGCGCTGCACGACATGCCGTCCGATTGTCTGGTCATCCGCGTCCCGCGGGTCGGGTAGTGCGGCGCTTCGCGCAACCGTGAATGTGGACGCTACGATCCTTACACCCACTCGAGCGCACCCTTCTTCCAGACCCAGATGTATCCCACGATCAGGATGCCGAGGAAGATGAGCATCTCCAGCAAACCAAACAGGCCCAGCAACTTGAACTGCACGGCCCAGGGGAACAGGAAGATGGTTTCCACGTCGAAGACCACGAACAGGATGGCCACAATGTAAAAGCGAATTGTGTAGCGGCCACGTGCGCTGTCGAATGGCGTAATGCCGCATTCGTAGGGCATCAGCTTGGTTTTGAAGGGGTTACGGGGGCGAACGATATAGAAGATCGTAAGCGTTCCGGCCGCGACCAGAAACGCCAACAACGCGAAAATGAACATCGGTACGTAATTCTGCGGCATAGGTGCTTTCTTGATGGTCACGCCGGGGGCGCGATCCAGATATGAACGAACGCGCCACTATACCGCGCCTGCGAGGGCGATTCAATGACATGCGTCACAAATGCCGCTTTTCGCCGTTCGCTCTTCGCTGGGCTGTCAGCTATCAGCAATCAGCCCGGAGAGAGAAATTTGGCGATCGATGATCTCGTGAGATTCTTTCACCGTGCGTTCAAATTCTCTCTCAGTCATTTCCTGCGACCGTTCGAGCGCTGACCTCGTGAAATCGGAGATCAGCGATTGCATTGCCTTTCGGCGTTTGGCCATCGGCGCGCCTTTCGTTTGCGTTTTCTCAGCCCCGCTGAGACGGATGGGAAACCCCGGGATTGACCAATTATCTCTCATTGTTGAACAAGCTTCCTGGTTTCGGTGTCTGAGTCGTGACGGCATTCTTCCCTCATCCACTCGGGAAGGCAGTCAAGCGCGATCAACTCCTCCACGACTCCACAACGGCATAGCGAACACGGTCCGTTTTCGTACAGAAGAAGGAGCGACCGCTCAGCCTCACGCGAATGGTGCGCGCTAGCCAAATGTCGAACCCCAATTTCGAAGGAATGAAGGTCGTCGACCTGCATCGGGCCACCCAGGAGCGTTTCCATCAGTTGAAAGTCTTCCGGTTTGTAGTTGTTTACCAGAAGCTCCACTCCGTCCCCTTGTCTCCCAGGCGAGCCCAAAAGTCTAAGCCCTAGCTCTCTAATTGCGGGAGTTGTCAGTTGCGAGAGCACCTTCACCGCAGCGCGGGCAAGCCGAACGTTAGCGCTGTCTACAAGCTTCAGGACTGGACCACTAGGGCCGGGGAAACGCTGAATCCAAAAAATACGAAGGTAAGCCAGCAGTCGTGATTCATCCTTTTCCACGATTAAATCCGAGGCGGCTGCGTCAAGCTCCTCGGCGGTCGCAGTTCTGCCCCAACCGGCATAAACCATGGCCCCGGGTTTTCTTGCAATCATTTCCTTCAACCCCTCGTAATCGAGGCGCTTCTGATTTTCGCGAGGTTCGAACCTACTCTCATACAAACGGCTTCTTTCAAGCATCTGCGCGACGCGTGGCGATTCCAGTTCCGCCCGCCGGATAGCATCGTTCGCCGTTTCCAAGCCGTCTCGGTCTCGCAGTGCCGTGACAAGGGAATTAATCTGCCACAACTTGTCCTCGGGCATGTCAGATGGGACGTGTTCGGCGGCGATGACAAGAGCCGGTAAGCCGTCCAATTTAATCAGGTCCTCGTAATAGATGGGTTCCTGTTCGAATCCCGCATCGGCAAGCGCGCGGTACATCGCCTGCTTCATCTCATCATCGCCCTTTTCTGCAAAGCTCCGAGCCAATTCGATGGTCTGCCCCAGGTCGAACTTCTCCGGATCTTTAGGCGGTCTCCGTAGCGCCTCCAAAAAACCGTTGCGGAAAAAGTCCTGATCAGCAACGCAATTAATCAGGGCCACTAAGTAGATCTCGCGATCGCCTTCGCACTGCGCATCGTAGGTGAGATCGTGCGTGCAGGCATAGAGCACCGCTTCGCGATAAGGTGCAGGATCGTGGGTGCGTAGGTGCAGCACGGCCCGGCCGAGGCCCTTTTGCAGCCACTGATTAAATTCCGACAGGTTCGCCATGAGTCCTTGAGTATTTGTCTTAGTGAGTTACCGGATTGCCGAAGAACGGGCACGAACCCTCAAGCGGATGTTAGCTTGTGGGGTTTGATCAGATCGAGGCTTGCGGGGTAAATGACGGAAATACAGAATACCGCGGCTCGTGGCTCAGGGCAATCCGAATCTGCACTACACCGGCCTGACACATCTATAATCAAGCTTCTCCAACTCTCGGCCCAGCGTGTAGCGGGGTCGCTAGGAATATCGTGGCACTTGACCAGAAAATCTACGAGCTCCGCAAAGAAAAGCTGAAGCAGATTGAAGCGCTGGGGCAGCAGGCCTATCCCTATCGCTACGAAACCACCCACACCGTTCCCCAGATTCTCGACGGCTACTCCGCCAAGGCCGGCCCCGAACTTGAGGAGCCACGGGTGAACGTCAGTGTCGCCGGACGCCTGATGTCGATCCGCGTGCAGGGAAAAGCAGGCTTCGCCCATCTCCAGCAGGGCGGCCAGCGGCTTCAGATTTATGTCCGCCTCGACAATGTCGGCGAAAAAGCGTTTCAGCTCTACAAGCTGCTCGACCTGGGCGATTACATCGGCGTCAAGGGCTACCTGTTCCGCACCCGCACCAACGAGCTGACCGTACATGTCGAGGAGATCACCTTCCTGGTGAAGGACCTGCTTCCTCTGCCGGAAAAATGGCACGGGCTGCAGGACGTGGAGACGCGCTATCGCCGCCGCTACGTTGACCTCACCATGAATCCCGCCGTGCGCGAGGTCTTTCTGAAGCGCGCCAAAGTCGTCCAGTCGATGCGGCGCTTCCTCGACAGCAACGGCTTCGTCGAGGTCGAGACGCCGATGATGCATCCCATCGCCGGCGGCGCGGTGGCCAAGCCATTCATCACCCACCACAACACGCTCGACGTGGACCTTTACTTGCGCATCGCGCCCGAACTTTACCTGAAGCGGCTGGTGGTGGGCGGCATGGACCGCGTGTACGAGATCAATCGCAACTTCCGCAACGAAGGCATTTCGACCCAGCACAATCCTGAGTTCACCATGCTGGAGTTCTACATGGCCTACGCCGACTATCGCGACATGATGGATTTCACCGCCGAGATGCTGGCGCAGGTAGCGCGCGACGTGCTCGATCCGGTTGAGGGAAAGCCCACCACCATTGCGCACTTCAATGGGCACGACGTCGACTTCGGCAACATCCAGCGGCTCTCCCTGCGCGAGGCCATCATAAAATTCTGGCCCGAAAACGCCGGCGACCAGCCCCAGATGGCCGATTTTTCCAGCGCCGAGCAGATTGCGGCCATGATCCATCGCTACAATTCGACCAACCCGCACATCCCGTACGATCCCACCGCGCCGAACGGCAAGACCATCGCTGAGATTTTCGAGTTCGTCGCCGAGCCGCACCTGATTCAACCGACGTTCATCTACGACTTCCCACTCGCCATCTCGCCGCTTTCCAAGAACAAGCGCGAGCCGGAAGAGAATGCCGAGTGGGTCGAGCGCTTCGAAATCTTCGCCGGCGGACTGGAGATCGGCAACGCTTTCAGCGAGCTGAACGATCCCGAGGAGCAGCGCCGGCGCTTCGAGTCGCAGCTCGGCGAACGCGCCCGCGGCGATGAAGAGGCCCACCAGATGGATGAGGACTACATTCGCGCTCTGTCCTACGGATTGCCGCCGGCCGCAGGCGAAGGCGTGGGCATCGACCGCCTGACCATGCTGCTGACCGATTCGCGCTCCATCCGCGATGTGATTCTGTTCCCGCTGCTTCGTCCCCTGAAGCGCGAAGAGGAAGAAGAATTGGAAAGCGCGCACGACGAGCCGGCCAACAGCTAAGCCGCACCCAATAAAATTGCCCCTCTTTCGAGGGGCGTGAGAGTTAAGGAGAGAGGGTCGATACGAGAGAGAAACTTATTTCGCCAGCAGCTCGCGCATGCGCAGCCGGGCCTGGTGAAGTCCGAGGCGCGATTCCTCAACGCTGATGCCGAGAGCGCGGCCAATGCGCGCGTGATCGTAGCTTTCCACGTCGTGCATCAGGAAGATCATTTTTTCCGTAGGCGGCAACTGGACCACAGCCCGTTCCAGGTCCACGCGCAACGTATTGCGGCGCACCGACAAAACTTTTTCGCAGGGCGCACAGTCCAAGCTCAGCGTTCCCAGCGGCATGTACTCGCGCAGCACGCTGATCAGGCCGCGATCAATTTCTTCTGCTGATGGGGCGTCGGCTTTGGCAAAAGCGCGACAGAAGGCCTGGGTCAGTAACTCGGCTGCGTCCAACTCGTTGTCGGTCATCCAAAATGCGAGCGCATATACGCGGTGGCGATTCAGTTCGTAGATTTCGCTATAGGTGTCTGCGCTGCGCGGCAATACTGCGGGCATGTATGTTGCAAATCCGAACATTTTTGCTTCCTGGAGACTGGTCATGGTTTCCCCCTCAGCGAATTCTGTTTCGGTTGTGGAATGGCTTGATTTCACGTGGTTCAGATATTCGGCTATGTCTGAATTGCTGGTTTCGCTCACCCTGCTTCCCAACACCTTAGTACTAAGCAATTGGGGTGCCCAAAGCCATGGGTGACCGGATCTCTTGAGCAAAACTTGGCGAAGTGGCTGAAAACACTGATTTAACAGCATTCACGCTGGGGGAGCCGCAGCCGATACGCTGAAGGCGATATCGTGCTTGAATTGCCTGCGCTAGGTAATTTCGGATTTCGACTGCCGTAAGTTGGCATCACAGTGCCAACTATCCAGAGTCACAGCATGTAACTTTTCCCGGGAGTAGCCTATTGCTACCCTAGGAACTACGTCGGGTAAGCCCCTAGAGAATATTTATGTGGCCTTACGTGCCGCAAGCAGATAAAAATCCATAACAGCACGGCCATCCGCAACCTTGGCCGGGCAAGGGCTTTTAAATTTATGGCCGAAGAACGCATTTTGGTCGTTGACGACGAGAATTCAATCCGCGAGGTTGTCTGCTCGATCCTGAACCAGGCGGGTTTCGACTGTCGTCCCGTGACCTCCGGCCAGGAAGCGCTGGCGCAGTTACGTTCCGACGCCAGTTATGCCATGGTGTTATCGGACCTGATCATGGAAGGGATGGACGGGTTGTCACTTCTGGCGCGGATCCGGTTGGAGCATCCCACCATTCCGGTGGTCATGGTCACCGCCGTCCACGACATTTCTGTCGCCCTGGCCGCCATTCGAAACGGCGCCTACGATTATTTGCCGAAACCTTTCGAGCGCGAGCAGTTGCTGGCCATCGTTCGCCGGGCAATGGAAAATCGCCGCTTGAAACAGGAAAACCTGGCGTATCAGACGAAGCTGGAATCTCTGGTCGCGGCACGCACCGAGATGTTGCGCCGCGCCTTGGCCGACCTGGAGCGCTCCTATGACATCACCTTGGAGGCATTGGGTGATGCCCTCGATCTGAAAGATGCCGAAACCGAGGGTCACTCCAAACGCGTGACCGCCTTTACCATCGCCATTGGCCGCGCCATGGAATTGCCGCACGATCACATTCGCGTGATCGCCCGCGGCGCGTTTCTTCATGACATCGGCAAAATGGCGATTCCGGACGCGATCCTGCGCAAACCCACCCGGCTCACTACGGACGAGCAGGAAATCATGCGCCAGCACGCCAAACGGGGGTACCAGATTTTGCACCGCATCCCCTTCCTGCGCGAAGCCGCCGACATTGTTTACTCGCACCAGGAGTGCTTCGATGGAAGTGGCTATCCCCGCGGTCTGAAGGGCGATCAGATCCCCTTAGGGGCGCGGATTTTCGCCATCGCCGACACCTTCGACGCCATCACTTCTGACCGGCCTTATCGCGCGGCTCAATCCGTTCCCGCCGGCCGGCGGGAGATCGAACGCAATTCCGGACGCCAGTTCGATCCCGACATCGTGCGCGTCTTCCTGGCTATTCCAGATCACCTATGGCTGGAGCTCCGCAATGAAATTTGAATCGGCACCGCGCGGTAGAGTGTGGCCACCAGTTCGCCGCGATCGGAAATGACCTGCCGGGTACCCCACTCCTTCGCACGTTTCGAATGGGTGGGACTCGATTCCTCTGCGCGCATGAATTGACTTGTTCGATAATGTTTTTGCGCGGGCATTTCATAAGGGGAGGAAACAGATGAGTACAGTTCTATCGGATACCGAGGTCCAGCAAGCCCTGCAGAAACTTTCCGGCTGGAAGAAAAATGGAAATGCCATCGAGCGCAATTTCCAGTTCACCAACTTCGTGCAAGCCATGGCATTCGTGAACCAGATCGCCGAGGCGGCCGAAGCCGTGAACCATCATCCCGATATCCACATCAGCTACAACCGGGTGAGCATGGCTTTGGTATCGCACGATTCCGGCGGAATTACGCAGCGCGATATTCGGATGGCGGGAAAAATCAACGAGTTGGCGGCCGACCAGCCGCAGAAGTAGAAAAGCCCACAGAGTTTCCCGCCGGTTGCGTAGCTCCAGGGCGTTACGCTTGGGCGATTCGCTTATTGACCGAGTTGACCGAGTTCGGGGCTCGGCTCCAACGATTCGGCAATGCGATTCAATGCGGCCTGGATGCGATCGAGTTCGCGCTGCGCGCTCTCGTTCCATTCCATCCAGCGGTCAGGCGCATCGTTGAAATTCTCGAATACGGTTTTCAAGCTATTCCTCCCTCGCTCCGTCAGCAGGAACGCCCCGATACTGCCCAGTCCCAACAGCGTAAGTGGCACATACCATCTGCGCATCGGCCGCTCCTTATCCCGACCTCGCCATGGAAAGACATCTAATCGCAAGTTAACTCCTTAGATTCGCTTTTTCAACGCGGGGATGACAGGCTCCCCGCGAAAGTACATAGCGAGTTTGATTCTGGGATTTCAGTGCCAAACCCGATTCTTGCCGCGAAACTCGAATCTCGCGCAAGAAGCTCCCGTTCTAGCGTTCTTTCCAGTGACGGTGATGGGCGAAACGATGTTGGTCAAACCCAGCCCGCCAGACTATGATTTCGAACGGAAAGGAACCACGCCCAGCCGTTGCGGCCACGCTGCGGCGCTGGAGAAGGCGGGGTACTCTTATGCGACTCAGAAGTTGGCAATTCATCGCGCTGTCGTCAGTGGTCTTCGCAATATTTTCGTCGGTCAATCCTTTAACGGCGCAGGACCGCTCAAACGCCTCCAGCCCCATCCCCAACACCATCTGGGTCGGCGCTGACGGCAAGTACGAAGCCCAGCCCGACACCGCGCTGGTGCAATTCAGTATCTCGGCCCAGCAAGACAAGCTGCAGGACGCCAACCAGAAGGCCAGCCGAGCCGCTGACCAGGTCCGCCAGCTCCTGCGTGCCAATGGTCTCGATCCCAAAGACGCCCAAGTAGGCCAGTTTTCGGTGCAGCCGGTATATGACTACAAGACAGCTAAACGCAAGCTGGTCGGCTATCGCGTGGACACCAACATCACCATCAAGCTGAAAGACCTCGCCAAAGTGGGACCCATTGCGCAGGGACTCGCCGACATGGAGGACATCACCGGCGATCAGTCCATCAGCTATCTTCTCGACGATATGGAGGCCGCGAAAATTAAGGCGGTGGAAGATGCGTTGGCCCGCGCCCGTTCCGAGGCAACTGCAGTGGCGCGTTTCAGCGGCCGGGCGCTGGGCGAGCTCTCTTATGCCTCGGTGGATACCTACGAACCCAGCCCAGTCCGCCCGATGGCGTTCGCCCAGGCAAAGATGGCGGGGGCGGCCGCGGCTCCCACTCCCCCAACGGCTGAGTTTGGGGCGCAGAAGATCACGGTTACGGCCCACGTAAACGCTTTGTACACGCTGAAATAAACCAGCGCGACTATCTTCTCGACGGGGCGTTCAATATACTACCTGCATCTTGTTGTCCCGGGAGGGCTCATGAGAGCAGCTGTTCTACTTGGCGCTTTTCTCGCCGTCAGCATCGTTGTCTCGGCGCAGAATTGGGATGGTGGGCCGCAACTCACAACGCGCGCCGCCCCGCCGCCACAGGGGAACACCGTCGTTCCTCCCGATGACACCATCACCGTCCCCACAGGCACGCGAGTTCCGCTCACCATGAAGCAGGGCCTCACCACCAAGAACGCCCGCCCGGGTGATCCGGTTTACGCGCAAACGGCGTTTCCCATTGTCATGAATAACCGCATTGCGATTCCTCCCGGTACCTTCGTGCAGGGAGAAATCCGGCGGGTGCTGCGTCCGGGCAAAGTTAAGGGCCGCGCCGAATTGCAACTGAGTTTCACTTCCATGATTTTCCCCAACGGCTATACCTTGCTGTTGCCGGGCGCGGTGCAGGGAACGCCCGGGGATGCAAACACTGCTGGAGTCAAAGACAAAGAAGGAACCATCCAGGGAGACAGCAGTAAAGGCAAGGACGCCGGGACCATTGTCGGAACCGCCGTTCCGGGAGCTGGAATTGGAGGCATTGCCGGAGGATCGAAGGGCGCAGGCATCGGCGCGCTCAGTGGCGGCGCGCTCGGATTGGCCACGGTTCTACTTACCCGCGGTCCCGAGATTCAGCTCGCGGTCGGCGACTCGATCGAGATGGTGCTGGAGCGCAGCATAACGATCGACCAGACCAAGGTCCGCATGGCGGCGCAGTAGAGCGTTGTCGCCGGGGCTAGCGAGCCGAGCCGAAATAGGACTGGGCATCACGTCCTCTCGTTACTCGTCACAGCAGGGAAATTCTCCGTCTGTCATCCTGAGCGCAGCGTGAGTCCGCAAAAAGCGGACTCATGCGGAGTCGAAGGACCCCTATTGTTGGTAAAAAGCATGCATAGCGCACGTCGGCATCGCTATTCGGTTTACATCCTCGGCAGCCTCAGGTGCACGCTGTACATCGGCATCACCAGCAACCTGCCCTTTCGAGTGCGTCAGCACAAGGAGCACACGTTTCGCGGGTACACCGCTGACTATGAGGTTGACCGTTTGCTCTATTACGAAACCTATGGTGAGGTTTCGACAGCGATCGCTCGCGAAAAACAGTTGAAGGGCTGGAAGCGGGAGAGAAAGACTGCGCTAATCGAGAAGAGCAATCCGCAGTGGAAGGACTTGAGCCACGGGTGGTATGACAAGCCGGTGAGAACCACGTTTCAAGGGTAGGTTGGCGTACCGATAGGGGTCCTTCGACTCGTCGCTTCGCTCCTCGCTCAGGATGACAAACGGCAACCAGGCTCGCTCGGCGCTCCTAGTGACAACTCGTGAATCACGATCCTGGCTTGGTGGGCTGGAATTCCCCACTTCTGCTCAATAGATCAAGTACTTCTTCCTGATCTGCATGAACTGCTCCACCCCATCGCGCCAGTCGTCGGCGATGCGCCTCGGATCTTGCCCGGCCTGCAACGCGGTGAACGCCGCCTGGTTGGCCAGCAACGCTTTCATGTGGGCCACGTCGAAGCCGCTGCCGCCCGCACCGTGCAGGGCCGCCGCCAACTCGAGACCGAGTTCCGGCGCGTCCAGAACTTCCCGATTGGTAACGATGATGTTGACCCCTTCACATTCCCGGCGGGCGTAGGGGCCGGTGGTCGGCGTGAACGTGGTGGGAACAAAGCGTACTCCGGCGATGTTGCGCTGATTCAGGTACGCAGCCATCATCTTGGCGCTTGCCCAGGGCGCCCCGATCACTTCGAAGGGCGTGTCGGTGCCGCGCCCGACCGAAACATTGGTTTGTTCGATCAAGGCCACGGCGGGATACAGCGTCACCTGGTTCAGGTCGCGCAAGTTGGGCGAAGGGTTGACCCACAGCTGCGCGGTTGAGTCGAACCAATCGCCGCGCATCCAGCCCTTCATGGGGACGACGGTGAGATTGGCATTGATGTTCCGCTCGGTGTTGTACAGCTTTGCCAGCTCGCCAATCGTCATGCCGTGCCGCACCGGCACGGAGTGGTAATTCACAAAGCTCTCCTGCGCTTTATCCGAGACCGGGCCCTGCACATACGCCCCGGTGATGGGATTGGGACGGTCGAGCACCACAATCGGTTTTGCGAGCGTGGCCGCCGCCTCCAGAAAATATCCCAGGGTCGTCTCGTAGGTGTAGAAGCGCGCGCCCACATCCTGAATATCGAACACCAGCACGTCGAGTTTGCGCAGCACGTCGAGCGGCGGCCGTCGCTTGGCATCGCTGTCGCCGTACACGCTGTAAACCGTAATTCCTGTCGCACCGTCTCTCGTGTCCGCGATGTCGATCCTTTCGGAGATCCCCTGGAGCCCATGCTCGGGGCTGAAAATGGCGCTCAACTGCAAGCCGCGCGCTCGCGCCAGCACGTCAATGGTGCGGTTGCCGCGGCTGTCGATCCCGGTTTGGTTGGTGACCAATCCTATCTTCGGAGTTCCCACACCGGAAACTCGCAAGACATCAAAATCGTGGGCCTCAAGTTCGTCGATCCCAAGCGACACGTGGCCATTGCGCACCACGACGCGCCGGCTGGCCGCTGCGGCTTCGTTGTAGCCCGTGATCCGCGCCAGGCGCATCTTCTGCTCTTCGCTGGGCGTCAGTTGCAACGCCGCCGCGACTGCCGTAGCCACTTCGGTGCGCAACGAAATCACGTTGCCGTCTTTAATGTGCACCGCGTTGGTAAGCAGGATGATGTAGATGTTGGTGGCCGGATCAATCCAGAGCGACGTGCCGGTAAAACCGGTGTGCCCGAAGGAGCCCACGGGTAGCAACTCGCCGCGATTCGAGGAAAACGGCGAATCAATGTCCCAGCCGAGTCCGCGCACGTCGGTCAGGTTCGGAGGCTGTTGCGGAGTGGTCATCTTCTCGACAATTAAAGGCGAGAAAACCGGCGTGCCGCCGTTCAGCAGTGCCTGAGCAAACTTCGCCACGTCATCCGCGGTCGAAAACAGACCCGCGTCCCCGGCCACTCCGCCCATCTGGCGCGCGGTAGGATCGTGCACCACGCCGCGCAGCATCTGACCGGTGCGCTCGTCACGCTCGGTGGGCGCGATGCGCGGCTTCCAATCCGCGGGCGGAAGGAAACGCGTCGAAGACATTCCCAACGGACCGAAGATATAGGTCTGCGCATACTGGTCGAGCGGCATACCGCCGACGCGCTGCACCAGTTCGCCGAGCACCACCGAATTGACGTCGCTATAGACGAACGCCGAGCCCGGCGGATTAATCAGCTTCTCGGAATTGGCGCGCGTATAACCCTCTTCCAGGCCGCTCCAGTATTGCTTCAAATCCAGGTCGGGCCGCAGGCCGGAGTAGTTCGTCAGCAACTGGCGAACGGTCACATCGTCTTTACCGTTTTGCGCGAACTCAGGAATATATTTGGCGACTGGATCGTTCAGCTTGACCTGGCCCAGTTGCACCAGGCGCATGACGCAACTGGTAGTGGCCATCACCTTGGTCAGCGACGCCATGTCGAAAATCGTGTCGACGGTCATCGGCTCCTTGGCGGGATCGAGCGCGCGATAACCGAAGGCCTTGCGGTAAACGAAATTTCCGTTGTGGCCGACCAGCAGGACTACTCCCGGCGCGCGCCCCTTCTCGACCGCATCTTTGAGCAGCGCGTCGAGCGCTGCAAAGCGTTCCTGCTGGTTGACGCTCGGCGACGGCGTGACCGGAGGAGTGGACGCCTTCTGCGCCGAAAGAGGAATGCCGCTGGTGATCGTGCAAAACAGAAGAAGCGCAATGACTGGCCAATAAAGACGAAGCCTCAATGGGTCCAAAACCTTTCGTGATCTGGTAAACGCTAAAATTATGCCGCCGCTGCGCGGCTAGTTTCCCCAGTCTGCCCACCGCGTTGTTACTAAAACGGTTGCGATACAGCCCGAAGGGCGGAACAACTTAGCCCAGGGCGTAAGCCCTGGGTAAAGTCAGAAGGATTAATGAGTCCCTTCTCGGACGACACATCTCTCACATTCGTTCTTCAGACCGGCGTCAGGAGTCGTTGTGACATTCCGCCCCAATTGGAAACGCACTATCCTCCCGGCAAGCTATTATAAGTTGCGCTCCCATCCGATTCTGATTACGAGGTAGGGTTGAATCCATTGCCGCATCAGCTCGCAGACCTGCCGTCTGCTTTCGAACTCCAGGACCAGCAGTTTGCACGGGCTTTCACCATCCTTCGCGAGGGCATCGGGCGCCAATCTTTCCCCGGTGCGACGCTGGCCATTACGCATCGCGGAGCGCTCATCGCGCTGCAAGGCTTTGGCTGCTTCACCTACGCGGACGACGCGCCGCCAGTCCAGGCCGACAGCATTTTTGATTTGGCGTCGGTGACCAAAGTCGTCGCGACCACCGCCATGGCCATGCTGCTTTATGAGCGCGGACAATTGCCTTTGGACATTCCCGTGGGGCACTTCCTTCCCGATTTTGTGGCGCGCGCGCCGCGGCATCAGCAGGAGACGCGCGAGGCCGTTACGCTGCGCATGTTGCTGGCCCACTCCAGCGGCCTCCCAGCTTACGAGAAGCTGTTCGAAGTTGCCACCTCGCGCGAAGAACTGGTGCGGGCCGCGCTCACTACGCGGCAGGTCGCCGAGCCCGGCACGCGCACCGAGTACAGTGACGTCGGCTTCATCCTGCTGGGAGAAGTGCTGAGCCGCCAGGCGGGTCTGGGGCTCGACGTCTTCGCGCAGCAGGAGATTTTTGACCCGCTGGGTATGACGCACACGCGCTTTAATCCGCCGGCAGAGTGGAAGCCGCAGATTCCGCCCACCGAGGACGATCGCACCTTTCGTAAGCGCGTCATCCGGGGCGAAGTGAATGACGAAAACGCCTCCGTCATGGGAGGCGTCGCCGGACACGCCGGCATCTTCGCTCCGGCGATCGACATTGCGCGTTTTGCCGCGTGCATGCTGCGCGGCGCAGCGCCTATCTTCAAGCCTGAAACCGTGCGGCTGTTTACCCGTCGCGTCGATTCTCCTGCCGGTTCGTCGCGAGCCTTGGGATGGGACACGCCGTCGCCGCCAGCCTCGTCGGGTAGCCACTTTTCAGCGGCCTCGTTTGGGCATCTCGGATTCACCGGGACATCGCTGTGGATCGATCCCACGCGCCAGCTTTCGGTGACCTTGCTGACCAACCGCACCTGGCCCAATCGCATGGCGCAGTCCATCCGCCAGGTTCGGCCTCTGGTGCACGATGCCATTGTTGAAGCCCTGGCGGAATGAACAACCAGGCCAGTGCCGTGGCCAAAAGATTCTTCCTGAAATCGACCGATTTCCGAGTGTTACCGGTTGCCCACCGGACAACCTGCGTGTAGAGTTCCAGAGACGTTCAGGCAAGCGTCCCTTCCGTCTGCATCTAAGCTGGCCATGAATTGACCCCCGGGAGCTTTAGTCCCGTCCGAGTTTACGTACAGGCCCCGCGACTCCGGCCCACAATCCTCGTAAAATGAGGTCTACGCTGTGATTAGAAAATTTGGCGTTCGCAGCGTTGATTTAGGACACCCCTACATGGACAAATTTGTGATTCGCGGCGGCAATCCGCTGTTGGGCACGGTGCGCATCAGCGGCGCCAAGAACGCCGCGCTGCCGGCCATGGCCGCCGCGCTGCTTACCGACGAGCCGGTCATCCTGGAAAACGTTCCTCAGGTGCGCGACATCGAAACCGAGCGCAAGCTTCTGGCGGCCATGGGCGCCGAAGTCGAACTCGGCTATGGCCGGGCTCAGCACCGCACCACCATCTGCTGTCGTGATTTGGTGAATCCTGAAGCTTCCTACGAACTGGTCAAAACCATGCGCGCGTCCACGCTGGTGTTGGGCCCGCTGGTCGCCCGCATGAAATTCGCGCGAGTTTCTTTGCCTGGCGGATGCGCCATCGGCGCCCGGCCCATTGACCTTCACCTCAAAGGGCTGGAGACGCTGGGGGCGCAAATTTCGCAGGAGCATGGCTACATCGAAGCACATGCCGAGCGCCTGCAAGGTGCGCGGGTCGTCTTCGAGCGGATCACCGTGACCGGAACCGAAGACCTGATGATGGCGGCGACTCTGGCCGAAGGCGAAACCGTTCTGGAAAATTGCGCTCTCGAGCCCGAAGTCGGCGACCTGGCGGCGCTGCTGAACAAGATGGGCGCGCAGATTTCAGGTGCGGGCACCCACACCATCCGCGTGCAAGGCGTGGAGAAGCTGCATGGCGCGCGCCATCGCATCATCCCGGACCGAATTGAGGCCGGAACTTTCATCGTCGCGGGCGCGCTGACAGGCGGCGATCTGCTGGTGACCGGTTGCGATCCGTCGCATCTCGGCGCGCTGCTGCAGAAATTGCAGGAGTGCGGAGTGCGACTGGAGAGCAACGGCGAAACCGTTCGCGTCACCAGCAATGGCCCGTTGCGGGCCGCAGACATTGTCACCGAAGAATATCCCGGCTTTCCCACCGACATGCAAGCGCAGTTCATGGCGCTGGCGACCCAGGTCGAAGGCGTCAGCATGGTCACCGAAAATATTTTTGAGAACCGCTTCATGCACGCCCAGGAACTGGTGCGCATGGGGGCGCACATCAAGATCGAAGGAGCGCGCGCGGTGGTCCGGGGCAAAACACCGCTCGGGGGCGCGGCAGTGCAGGCCAGCGATTTGCGCGCTTCCGCATCGCTGGTATTGGCCGCCCTGGTCGCCGAGGGCGAAACCATCATCGATCGCGTCTATCACATCGACCGCGGCTACGAGCGCATCGAAGAAAAACTCAAGGGACTGGGCGCCCAGATACGCCGCATCGGAGAATTCCTTCCCAAGCGTGTCGCCACGCCGGTGGCCGCGGGCTGAGAAATCACTTACCACAGAGACACGGAGATCACGGAGTCTTAAAATCTTCATTCTCCGTGCACTCCGTGCCTCCGTGGTGAAATGCGCTACCGCTCCAGAAGCCGCTCCAGATCGGCAAAGAAGCTGGGGTAGGAGATGGCGACGCATTCCGAATTCTGGATCACAGTTTCTCCCTGCGCCCGCAGCGCCGCGACCGCGAATGCCATCGCGATGCGATGGTCGCCGAAGGAGTCGATCTCCGCGCCGTGCAGTTGCTGACCGCCCGCGATGCGCCATCCGTCGTCGGTCTGCTCCACCTGCGCGTCCATCGCCCGCAGGTTGTGGGTGACGGCGCTCAGCCGGTCCGACTCCTTGACGCGCAGCTCGCCGGCATCCCTCACCTCCAGCCCGGCCGTGTAGGGGGCCATGGCCGCCAGCACAGGTAGTTCGTCGATCAGCAGCGCAGTCTGCGCGCCCGCAATCGTCACCGGCTTGGTTACGCCGGGAACCAGCGTGATGGTGCCCAACAGCTCGCCGTGTTGCTCTTCCACCCGCACCATGGAGACGCGGCTGCCCATGGCGGTCAGCACATCGAGCAAGGCCGAGCGCGTGGGATTCAGCAACACCCCGTCGATCACCAGGTTGGACTCAGGAAAGATGGCCGCGGCGCACAGAAAAAATGCCGCCGAAGAGATGTCGCCCGGAATATAGGCTTCCAGCGGGTGCAGTGCCTGGCCGCCTTCGATGGTCACGGTATTACGCAGCCGATTGACTTTTGCACCGAACGCACGCAGGGCAAGCTCGCCGTGATCGCGAGTGCGCATCGGCTCGGTCACCGATGTGTGTCCGTCGGCCAGCAATCCGGCGAACAGCAACGACGTTTTGACCTGAGCGCTGGCGACCGGGACCAGATACTCGATACCGTGCAACCGTGCGCCGGTAATTCGTAGGGGCGCGCAACCGCCTTCGGTTGACTGGATGTGCGCGCCCATCCTGGTCAGCGGCTCGATGATGCGCCGCATGGGCCGCCGCGAAAGTGATTCGTCGCCAGTCATCTCCGTGCTAAACGGCTGGCCGGCGACGATGCCCGACAACATCCGCATGGTCGAACCGGAATTGCCGCAGTCGAGCGGCGCGTCAGGCGACCGCAACTGCGGACCAATGCCGTCAATCACCACTGCGCCCTGTTCATCGCGCTCAACGTTGCATCCCAACGCGCGGACGCATCCAAGCGTACTGGCGCAATCAGCTCCGGGTGAGAAATTCTGGAAGCGCGACCGCCCGGCTGCCAGGGCTGCAAGCGTCGCGTAGCGGTGGGAGATGGACTTGTCTCCGGGGACGCCGACACTCCCCAGGATGTTGCGCGCGGGATGTACGGTGACCGAACTGGGCTTGGACATGGATTTTTTTATCGGAGGAGCCTTGACAGCAAAAACAAATTGTGATTAACGGACAACTCTGGTCGTCGCGCAACATCTCACGAATAGCGCCGCACGGTGTCGCGGCGCCGAACGTGGCGCTCCCGGGATTTTGCCGACGGTGCAAGTCGAAAGGAAACACGCCTCGCGGAATTCAGCGACCCAGGTTGTGCCCCTATGGTTTCTCGGGCGACTCTTGTAACTCTGCTCCTCTCGTTTTTCTTCAGCGCCCCGGCCGGCGCGCAATATAACTCAAGATTTTCCGACCTGCTCAACATCCCAAGCCAGTCGAATATCAACACCGGCTCGGTGAGCGGCGCCGTTCAAGGCCCGCACGGAGATCCTGCGGGTGGAGTTCCGGTGGAAGTGCAGGACGTCGCCAGCCGCACCACCGTCGCCACCACCTACACCCAGCCGAACGGCACCTTTGAACTGTACAACATTCCTGCGGGCCGTTATCAAGTGGTGGCCGGCTCTGATTCTTCGCAAGCCGGCGATGTGATGAACGTGTCTTCCGGACAAGCGAAGGTGACGCTGCGCTTCCAAGCTCCCGGCCAATCCAACGCCGACCGGCAAACGGTGTCGGTGGCGCAAATGCTGGTCCCCAAGAAGGCCCGCGGCTTTTATCAGAAGGCCCGCGGAGCTTGTGCCAGGGGAAATTTCGACGAGGCGCAAGAACTCTTGGACCGGGCCCTCGAAATCCATCCCCAATTCGCCGAAGCGCTGACGCTTCGCGGCCTGCTCCAATTGAAGACCAACCATATCGACCAGGCCCGCCAGAATTTTGAGCAGGCCATCCAGTACGACGCGAACTACGGCCCCGCGTATGTAGGTTTGGCAGCCGCCTATAACGCCCAGGCACATTACGACGACGCTTTGCGCACGCTGGAACGCGAGACCACGATCTCGCCGACCGCCTGGCAGGAATACCTTGAAATGGCCAAAGCCTCGATTGGAAAGGGAATGTACGACCAGGGGCTGCAGTACGCGGAAAAGGCTGACCAGTTGAACGGCAAGCGCCTGGCGGTCATCCATTTGCTCAAGGCATACGCCATGATTCCGTTGAAACTTTACAGTCGCGCCAAAGGAGAATTGCAGGCCTATCTGCAGCGCGAGCCGACCGGCAGCAACGCCGAGCAAGCGCGCCATCTGCTGGCCCAATTAGACGCCGCAGAAGTGCAGGTCGCGGCGAAGTAATGGGTTGGTAAAGGAAAGCACTCAGCGGGCAAGGGGAGCGAAGAGGGTCGGCATTCAGCAATTATTTGTCCTCCTGAGCGATCGAGCGCAGTCGAAGAACCCCTGTTGTGGAGACTCTGCCAGCCATAGGGGTCCTTCGACTCCTCGCTACGCTCGTCGCTCAGGATGACAACCCAGGTTAGAATGACAATATGTCGCAAGAGCTAAAGCCTTCATGTTTACTGGCCTCTTCGGCACGATTGAAGTCGTGCTCTGACACAACCCCGGATCAATTATGAGACTCGACGAGCTCTTAATTGCTGACAGCTAACAGCTAACAGGCTGCGAGCTATAACAGCTAACTGCTAATTGCTGAGGGCTGAACGCTGAGTGCTGACGGCTCCAATTCCAGCGGCTGCTCATCCACTCGCAGAAACCAGCGGTCACAGACGATGTTGCGGCAGAAAAAATAGCTGCGGAGCAGAGCTCGCCCGCTGATCTCGCGGAGCGATTGCGGAATGAAATGGCTGAGGGATTCGAGTGCGTTCCGCTTCGGACGCAAGCGGGTATGCAAGAGCTCGCGATAAAGTCCCAACCGGCTGGCGCTGTAATTGCCCTCGGCGGCAACAATACATTGGGCCGCAATCAATCCCGACTCGATGGCCGGGCGGATGCCTTCGCCGCTTTCCGGATACGCCAGGCCGGCGGCATCGCCGATTAGCAGAATGGCGTCATCGACAATCGTCCGTTCCGAATGTCCATACAGCCAGTAAGCGTGCCCCAAGATTCCTTTGCCTGGCACTTCGACGTTTCTGGTGCGCTTGAGAAAGCGAATGAAGTCGTCGCACTGTTGCGACAGCCCGTGGTTGTCCATGCGGCCGATGCCGACGGTGAGGACATCCTGTTTGCGGAAGCACCATCCGTAGCCACGCAGGTCGCGGCAGAAATAAAGCTCAGGCAGAACGCCAGCGACCATACAACTGGCGGCTTGCGCGCCGGGCATCTGGAACTCGATTTCGCGGGCGACCACCGACGGGGAAGACGCTTGGTTCCCGAGGAAGCGCGAGACCGGACAGAAGTGTCCTCCCGCGCCGACCACCATGCGCGCCCTGATATCGCCATTGACGATCCAGCCTTCCGGGGTGCGTTCAATGGAGTCGCACGGCACGCCCTCGCGGATGCGAGCGCCACAGCGGCGCAAAAGATATTCGTCGAACTCGCTGCGCAAAATACCGTAGCTGATGGTTCGCCGGTAATCGATGTCAACTTGCGGTTGGTCGATGCAACTCAGGCGAAAGCCGGTGATGGGCTGGAGAACACGCCCGGGCGCGTAGGCCTCGGGGTCGATGTGGAGCGCGTCGAGTACCAGCGGCGTGATCCATCCTCCGCAAAGTTTGTTGCGAGGGAAGGTGCTGCGGTCGATCAGCAGGGTGTCGAGCCCGGATTGCCGCAGTCCCCAGGCGCAGGAAGAACCCGCCGGTCCGCCGCCGACAATTAAGACATCGCAGGAGTCCATAATTCGTCGTCCAGCTTATCTTGATCCTCGGTGAGGGTGGTGTACAAACGGCTGCGGGTGGAGGGAACCGACGGACAGTGGCTCCCGGCAAACACAACCTGAAACAACTGCAGCGTTCCCACGCGGAAGGCAGCAATCGATCCGGCAAGATAGAGCCGCCACATGCGCGCAAAAGTCGTCCCTTGCTCACGGAGAACGGTGTCATAAGCGCTGTCAAATCTTGCCAACCAATGCTCAATGGTTTTGGCGTAGTGCGGACGCAGGTCTTCGACGTCGAGCACGTAATAGTGCTGTGGCTCCAGCACCGCCATCGATTCGCGCAGGGTGGGAGTGTAGGCGCCGGGGAAAATGCGCTTTCGGATCCAGACGCTGAACGGCAGACTGCGGCAGCGCCCGATGAAATGCAGCAGACCGCGGCCTTGATCGCCAATGCTACGTTGAATGATCTGCCCCAGCTCGTGGTAATGTTCGCGGCCCACGTGCTCCAACATCCCGACCGAAACAAAGGCGTCGTAGTGGCCGGTAATGTTGCGGTAATCGTCCTCTACAAACTCAACCATGGAGGAGAGGCCCTTCTGCTCGGCCACCTCGCGCGCCACTCGAATCTGCTCATGGGAGATGTTGAAGGCCCTAACCTTCACGCTATAGTGCTCGGCCATGTACATGGCGAGCGACCCCCAGCCGCAGCCCGCTTCGACCACGGTCTCGCCCGGCCGGAGCCATAACTTGCGGCAAACCAAGTCGAGCTTGGCGTCCTGCGCCTCTTCCAGCGAAGCGTCTGGGTTGGGGAAGTAAGCGCAGGTGTACACCATCCGCTCATCCAACCAGAGCTTGTAAAACTCAGGGGGCAGATCGTAGTGGTGACGAATGTTTCGCGTCGAGCCATAGCGGCTGTTGTCCTGGACCCAGGCCAGCCACTTCGACATCAATCGCCAGCGCCAGTTCCGCACGGCGTGGGATGAAGGATAAATGGATTCCAGGACGCGAACCAGGTCGCCATCCACTTCAATCCGGCCGTCGGAGTAGGCATCGCCAAACACGACCTCAGGATTCATTACCAGCCCCGCCAGGGTAGCGCGGTCGGCGATGCGGATGGTGCCGATGAGTGACGAGTCCGCGCCGGGCAGATTTTCAAGGTGCGGAAGAGCTATAGATATGGGAGCCTTGCCCACGGCCTTGCGGACCGCCCCCAGCAAGGAGCGATCGATCCAGGAGGCATTGTTCAGGGTCACAGTATCCTCCATTCAATACCGTAACTACCCGAGGAATGAGATACAGCGAATACTTAGATGAGCAAACTCGCAGCGAGGAGAACCGGTTGTGATGGTGTCGAACAGTCGGGCAATAAGGCTAACGAAGCGGTCGCCGAGCGACGGGGTCACTGTTGACACAATTTCTGCCTCAAGCAACAAAACTCATCGCAGTAAGCTGACTCGATTAGATACTAGCATGGCGTTTTGGACTCAGGTCACGGGAAAAAAGCTGGGAGTTGAATAGCGACGGACGGAGGGGGCGCCAAGCCGATTTTGGCGCATGACTGGGTTTTCGACGAAGAATGCAACTGGGGTTTGGCAACCATCGGGGCGAGCCGGGCCGGGGTCAAATCGGCTGATCCAGAATATCGCTACACATGTTTGCGGGCAGGTTTGACCATGCCCTCGCGCTGGAGGGATTCCTGAATGCCGCTCCACACCCGGGGGTTGGGATCTTCCATTGGAACCAGCAGCTTGGCGGCCTCCGCGATATAGCGCAAGTCGGCAATCAGGTCGGAACAGACGTGACAGGTGGCGAGGTGTTGCTGCTCCTCAGCGCTGCCGCCCCCGTCGATAATGTAAGGCAGGACCTTTTGAAACTCCGCGCACGTCATGAATCCTCTCCCAAGGGAATCCGGATGAATATGTTCCTTCCGATCCTTACATTTATTCCCCAGCGTCGGTAGACCGCCGCTGTAGGATTCCCTGCATTTCGCCTCGCGAAATGCCCTCTCCGCTCATCGCCTATCGTTTTGCGGCCCTCTCGGCCTGACTTAGCTTCAGAAGGTCACGCAGCTTCATTCTTGCCTTGTGGAGCTGCGATTTACTGTTGCCGATGGAACAACCCATCATCTCGGCAATTTCGTTATGTTCGTAGCCTTCAACATCATGCAACACAAAAATGATGCGGTATCCCGGGGGCAGACTCTCAATGGAGCGCTCCAGGTTGACCCGATCGATGGCGCCGACCAGATGGTTGTCGCGGGCGCCGACGTCCTTGCGCGGGCCGTCCTCATTTTGCGGCTCCAAGGTCTCCTCCAGAGACACCTCGGGGAGTCCTTTCTTGCGCAAGTGCATGAGCACCACGTTCACCGCCAGGCGATGCAGCCAGGTGGAGAACGCCGATTCCCCGCGAAAGGTTGCGATCTTGCGAAACAATTGCAGGAACGCTTCTTGTGTGAGGTCTTCGGCTTCGGCGGTGTTGCCCACCATGCGCAGACAAAGTGAATATATCCGCCGTTTGTGCAGGCCGTACAAGGCTTCGAAGCACTCGGCATCGCCCTGTTTGGCGCGATCGATAGCTTCCTGCTCGGAGATGCCGTTGGCCAGAATTTTCTTAGCGGTCGTCAAATGTGTGTACTCGGCCTGCTGCCAGATTCGATGCAAGCATAGCATCAGTTTGTTGCCTGGCAACGATGGTGACAAAATGCCGGGTGGTCTGACCGCTCTTCGGGCAGCGTGGAGAAAAGCAGATTCCTCGCTTCGCTCGCAATGACAACTCAGAAGAAACGCTATGTCCGAATTTGGACATAGCATTTGTGTTTGTGGGCGAACCTCGCCCTGGCACTGCCGCTATCGTATTCTCCCAATGGGAGATCGCGCCTTGACGGCGTTGGCATTCGATCTGCACTATCATCCACGGATACGACAATGGCTGACTCCCTCGACCAACTAACCATCCTGGTAGCAGACGATCAGGAGCATGTGCGCGAGGCGCTGTCGATGTTGCTTCGTGGTCACGGCTACGCGGTAATGACGTGTTCTTCTCCCGGGGAGGCGACGGCCGCGGCCCAGCAACGCCCGCCCGATCTGGCGATGATCGACATGAACTATCAGCGCGATAGCACATCGGGCGTCGAAGGTCTGCAATTGATCGAACGGCTTCGGCAGGTGGACGGTACGGTTCCCATCATTGCGCTCACCGCGTGGGGCAACGTTGACCTGGCGGTCAGCGCGATGAAACATGGCGCGTCCGACTTTGTCGAGAAGCCATGGGGGAATGATGCACTGCTGGAAAAAGTGCGCGTGCTGACGCGGCAGGTGCAGCAACGGCGGTCGTCGCAGCGGATTTCCGATTACGAACGCGAGGATGCCCAGCAACTACAGGCGCGCATCGTACCCCGGCGCCATGTGGTGGCGGACGGAATCGAACTGTTTGGGGAATGCACTCCCGCCGGAGTGGTCGGCGGTGACTACTTTGGGGTGTGGCAGCCTGCGGCTGACTCACTGCACTTCTGCGTCGCCGATGTATCGGGCAAAGGCACGCCCGGCGCGATGATCGCGGCCATGTTATATGCCTCGCTCAGCACCTTGTCGGCGGCCAACGACAGTCCCGATTTCATCCTGGGCAGGTTAGAGACGATTTTGCGCAACCAACTGGGCGAAGGTCATTACGTCACCATTTTCTACGGGGTGTTTGACCTCAAGAGCCGCATATTGAACTTCGTGAATGCGGGACATTGTCCGCCGATCCTGCGGCGTGCCAACGGTGAGATCGAATCGCTGTCGTCCACTCGTCCGGTGCTGGGGCTGGTGCTGGACGCGGAGTTTCGTTCAGAACGGCTGCGGCTGTCGGCCGGCGACCGCCTGCTGCTGTACACCGATGGAGTGACCGAGGCGGGCAACGATGGAGGCGAAGAGTTTGGGGCCGAGCGCCTCGCCGCGCTGCTGGAACCTCAGTGTGATCGGCCGTTGCTGGAGGAGTTCGGAAGCATCATGGACGGTGTTCGTGGGCACGCTCAGGGAAACTTCGGAGACGACGCGACCCTCTTGTTGATCTCAGTGTCGGCAGGTGCGTCGTCGATAGTTGCGAAGTCTTCCGCTCAGATAGGTAGCAGTCTCTAGTTTTCCATCCGCTATTTCAGTTTTGACTTGCAACGCAAAACGTGAGACTTGAAACTGATGACTTGGTCAACCAATCGTTCGATGTAATCGTTCTAGGCGGCGGCGCAGCCGGCCTGATGTGCGCTATGGAAGCCGGTAAACGAGCCCGCCGGGTTGCGGTGCTGGAGCACGCCGATCGGATTGGCAAGAAGATCCTGATCTCCGGCGGCGGGCGCTGCAATTTCACCAATCTGCACTGCCGGCCGGACAATTTTCTCTCCGCAAATCCGCACTTCTGTAAGTCCGCGCTGGCGCGCTACACGCCCGCAGATTTTATCGCACTCGTCGAAAAGCACAACATTCCTTACCACGAAAAAAAGCTTGGTCAACTTTTCTGCGATGGCCCAGCACACGACATCGTGAAGCTGCTGGAGACCGAATGCCGTGCGGCCGCAGTACAGATTTTCACGAAGACACGGCCACTGGAGATTCTGCAACGCGACGGGTTCGTGGTGCGAATTGCAAGCGGCGAATACCGCGCGCCTGCTCTGGTGGTGGCGACCGGGGGGTTGTCGATACCGAAGATTGGCGCGACTGCCTTGGGATATGAAATCGCAAAGCAATGCGGGATCAAAATCCGCGAATGCCGGCCGGCCCTGGTTCCACTCACCTTCACAGCAGAAGACAAGCAAAGGTATTGCGATCTGGCCGGGGTGGCAACAGAGGTCATTGCATCGGCCGGGCATCAGCAGTTTCGCGAGAAGTTGTTGATCACGCATCGGGGACTGAGTGGCCCGGCCATGCTGCAAATTTCGTCCTATTGGAAGCCTGCGGAGCCAATCGCGATTGACTTGGCTCCGGGGCTGGAGATTACGGCCGCGCTTCGCCAAGAGGGAGTGCGCCGCGATCTGGCGGCGGCTAAATCGGCATTGCACGCTGCGTTGCCGATCCGGCTGGCGGAGCGCTGGCTCGAACTGCACCCGCCGGAGCGCTGGACCAATGCCGCTCTCGACGAAATGGAGCGCCAGATTCATCGCTGGGAAGTTTTGCCGGGGGGAACGGAAGGCTACGACAAAGCCGAGGTCACCGCCGGCGGGGTTGACACGGACGAGCTCTCAGCGAGAACAATGGAGAGCCGCAAAGTGCCCGGATTGTTCTTTATCGGCGAGGTGGTCGATGTTACGGGCCATCTCGGCGGTCACAACTTCCAATGGGCGTGGGCGTCAGGATTCTGCGCCGGACAAGCCGTCTAGCGGTTTGTCATCTGATCTTCAAATCCCAGTTGTTTATCGCTCTTCAGAAGGATTGGTAAACTGCTATCAACTGATCTTGGGGCGAAAATCTTACTCGACAGCGGAGACCCGTGAGCACGCCAGTAGATCCGATCGTCAACATTCTGCAACTAGTCAAGACCTATCCCGGCAAGACGCCGGTCGAGGCGGTGAAGGGAATCGACCTGGCAGTTTCCCGCGGCGAATTATTTGGGCTGCTGGGTCCGAATGGCGCCGGCAAAACCACGACCATCAGCGTATGCACTACGCGCGCGCTGCCGACCAGCGGCAAAGTGACGATCGCGGGAGTGGACGTAGTGGCGCATCCGGCGGAAGCCCGCCGCTTCATGGGAATGGTGACGCAATTCAATACCTTGGACCGGCAATGCACGGTCCGGGAAAATCTATACTTTCACTGCCGCTATTTCGGGTTCAGCCACGCGCACGCTGCGGAGAAGACTGCGGAACTGCTGGAGCTGTTCAAGCTGAACGAACGCAGCAAAGCGTTTCCTCGCGAGCTGTCCGGAGGACTCGCGCAACGAGTGCAAATTGCCCGCGCCATTGCGCACGATCCCCAGGTGCTTTTTCTGGACGAACCCAGCGCCGGTCTGGATCCCCAGACACGTCTGGCATTGTGGGACGTCATCCGCGGGCTGCGGGAGAAGGGCATTACGATTGTTCTGACCACGCATTACATGGAAGAAGCAGACGAGCTGTGCGATCGCGTGGCCATCATTGATCACGGCAAAATTCTGGTATGCGACACGCCTGGCCGGCTAAAAAGCAGCGTGGGCGCGCAGAAAGTGTTTGAGTTGCACCTGCAAGATGCCCAGGCCGACAGTTTGCAAACTCGTTTGCGCTCTTTGCCGGGGGTGACCGCGGTGGAGAGCCAGGCTTCGGGCTTGCGCGTCTTCACCGACGGACGAAGAGGGTTGCTGCCGGAGATTGTGATGCTGGCGGGCGACAACTTGCGCGACATGTCGGTCAGCGAAACCAGCCTGGAGACGGTGTTCATCAAGCTGACGGGAAGGGAACTGCGTGACTAACTCGGTCCTATATTGGCGCGCCTTCTGGGGATTGTTCCTGCGCGACATCAGTGTGCTGCGCCGGGAGTTCATTGCCTTTCTGATTCGCACGGTGATGAACCCGCTGTTTTTTGTTTTCGTGTTTACTTATCTGTTTCCGAAGGTGGGGCAGGGCTTTCAAAGCTCAGCCGGCGCGAGCTTCGGTACGCTGGTGCTGCCGGGATTGTTGGCGGTAGGCATCTTCATTCAGGGAATCATGGCTACGGCGCTGCCGCTTTCCATGGAGATTGGCGCCACGCGCGAGATCCACGATCGCGTCATGTCGCCGCTTCCCGTCACCTGGGTTGCGGTGGAGAAGATTTTTTTCAGCGCGCTGCAGAGCATACTGGCGGCACTGGTTATCTTTCCCATGGTGTACTTTATCCCGGTTTCGCCGGTCGTGATCCACGTCTCCAGTTGGCCGACGCTCATCGGCATTCTGCTGCTGGCCAGCCTGGTCTCGGGTGCGGTCGGTCTCACCATCGGGACGGTGGTGCGGCCCGAGCAGATCGCGCTGATGTTCGGGATCGTGGTGGTGCCCATCACGTTTCTGGGCTGCGTTTATTATCCCTGGGCAATGCTGAAGAATGTGCGCTGGCTACAGATATTGGTCCTGGTCAATCCGCTGGTTTACATGAGCGAAGGACTGCGCTCCACGCTGACTCCCAGCTTGCCGCACATGCCGGCGTGGACGTCGTTCCTGGCGCTTACCATCTGCCTGGCGGTTTTGGGATGGGTTGGCGTGCGGGGATTTCTGCGTCGCGTGCTGACCTAAGCCATCAACGGTTGTACACCGGTAACGGGCCGCGCAGGTCCTGCCACACCTGGTCACAAGCCTTCACTACTTCGTTGGGAAGCGGGCCTTCCTCTGCCGCCGCCAGGTTTTCGTTAAGCTGTTCCATGCGTGAAGCGCCGAGGATGACGCAATCTGCGGCGGTGTGGTGCAGCAGCCAGTTTAAGGACAGACTGACCATCGATCGTCCGGCGGATTGAGCAATCTCTTTGAGCCGCTCGACCGCTTGAAAATACTGTTCGTGCCAGTAGCGGTCCTGATACAGCTTGTTCTTATCGAAACGAGTGCCCGGGATGACTTGGGACTGCCGGTGCTTGCCGGTGAGCAGGCCGCCAGCCAGCGGGTTGTAAACCACGGTAGAGATGCCGAACTGCTTGCACATGAGAAGATATTCCTGCTCGATACCGCGCGCCAGCAGGTTGTACATGGGCTGCGAGATGTAGGGCGCGTGCCAGCCGCGCTCCTTGGCGATGCAAAGCATCTGCACCACTTCCCATCCGGCGTAGTTCGAGGTTGCGGGATGGTGCACCTTGCCTTGCTTGATCAGCGACTCCATCGCTTCCATGGATTCATCGACGGGCACCTTGTGATCGGGCGCATGAAAGTAGTAGAGGTCGAGATAGTCGGTGCCGAGGCGCGCCAGGCTCTCGTCGATGGCGCACAGGATGGCCTTGCGTGAAAGCCCTTGTTGATCGGACCCATCGCCCATCTTGAAGAACACTTTGCTGGCGACGATGAGTTGGTCGCGCTTGCCCTTGATAGCGTTGCCAAGCATGGTTTCGGCGACGCCGGATTGGTACATGTTCGCAGTGTCGAAGAAGTTGATTCCGGCTTCGATGCAGCGGTTGACGATCTGCGTCGCACCGGCTTGATCGAGCGGTTTGCCGAAGGTCATAGTGCCAAAACAAAGGCGCGAAACTTCCAGATCGGTGTGCTTCAGCTTGATGTGAGGAATGGTCATGGGTCCACGCTAAAGTAAGAATCCTGTGGAGCGGTGGTTATGCATTGTTCATAAACGATCTGATGCATTGAAAGTGCACGGCTTCAGCCGTGCCGTAGGCTACCTTTGATGATGGCTTTAGCCACGGAGGGACCGCAGTGTCGGGACAAAATGCAATTCCCTCAGGGGCTGAAGCCCAACTCTCCATATCCAAGTAACGGCATGGCTGAAGCCATGCCCCTTCAAAACATTTCATCTTTCAGATTGAATGCTGAAACCATTGCTGGCTCACAGTACGGCTGTCTCGTGCAACATCTCGCCCCTGGCAAAACGCGCCGGACTGAGCATTGCGATGTTGTCCACGACATTAGTGGCGCCGTGAAAAATCAAATCAGCCAAAATCTTTCCCGTCGCGGGGGCATGCATCACGCCGTGTCCGCTGAAACCGTTGGCGCAGTAGAAGCCGCGCACCTCGGGCACTGGTCCCAGAATCGCGTGGTGATCGGGAGACATCTCGTACAGTCCTGCCCACGCGCGTTTCGGATTGACCGCCAGATTCTCAAAGCAGGGCACGCGGTCGGCGGCGCGGGTCAGCACTTTCTCGATGAAAGCCAAATCAAAGTCGGTCTTGTAACCAGGCGTTTCTTCGGGATCGTTCCATGCCAGTAGAAATCCCAGGCTCTCAGGCCGGAAATGAAATCCGTTGGTCATGTCGACCACCATGGGAATGGTGTGCAGGACGCCGTCGAAAGGTTCGGTGGGAATCAACATCCGGCGCAGCGGTTCGACATCCAGCTTCACGCCGGCCAGCGCCGCAGCGTCAGCCGCCCACGGGCCGGCGGCGTTGACCACCACTCGTGTGCTGACGGGGCCACGCGTGGTTTCAACTCCGCTGATTCCCTCACTGTCGTAATGGATGGCAGTAACTTCGGTCGAACGCCAGAGGGCGGCGCCTTGCTCGCAAGCCCGCGCGGTGAATCCGACCATCACACTGTAGGGATCGACAAATCCGTCGGTGGCGCAGAAGCTTCCGCCCACGATATCGTCGCTGCGCAGTTGCGGCACCATCGCCGCAATATCTTCGCGCGCCAGCATTCGCACGTCGGTCAGCCCCAGCGATTTTTGCAGCCGCTGATTGGTTTGCAGATATTCCAGATGCGCCGGCCTGGTCGCGACGAACAGGTAGCCCTGGGCGCGGTATTCCGAAGGATGGCCGAGCCGCTCTTCAAAGTTCGCATAGAAAGGAATGGAGTAGAGCGACATCTGGATGTTGGGGGCGGTGGCAAACTGCGCGCGCACGCCGCCCATGCTCTTGCCGGTGGACCCTTTGCCCTGATGGGATTCGCGCTCAATCATCAGGACCGTGCGACAACCAGCTTCTGTGAGATGCCACGCGATACTCGAGCCTACAATGCCGCCGCCGATAATGACCACTTCCGCTGTCTGCATTCGCTTGGGCCTCGACCGATGCCAACATTGTAGTCCGTGGATGTGGAGTTGGTCTGGTCGAGTGCCAGGCGAAGCATGCGCGGTTAGCTCAAGGTGCGGCGCGTATCGAACAACAGCCATTACTTCATGATGAGGCCCAACTGCTTGCCGTTGGTGCAGAACTGGCTGCCTATTTGGACGCTACGGTAGTTGTAGGTGTCACCACGCGTCCCAGATACAGGGCCCGTCGTTACTGTGTCCATGGTATTCGTGGTGGCAAATTCATAGAACGGCGAAGGTCCGTCGCCGAACGTCACATCAAATGTTGCAGGCGTTTTCTGAGTGGCCGGTGGGACCGGATCTATCACCGCGCCAGCGTACTGGACGCACTGTTTAGGGCCTACGGCAATTGGGGCAGAGACGGTGTTGCCCCCAGACTCTTGCCTGCAGGATCCATCGGATGTCAAATGCAAGGTGATCATCACCGGGGCAGTCGCACATACATCCGCAGCACGACTGCTTTGGGGATAGGCCAAAATCGCCGCTGAAAACATCAGCACCGCAATAGCAAACTGACTGTGGCGCGAAGTCATTGTGAGGGTCCTTTCAAAGGTGGAATCCTGGGGTGGTGCACACGATAGCACGGGTGCAGCCGAGGTCAAGCAAATAACGGTCGCATGGTTTCGCCGATCATTTGGGTTTGCGCCTCGGGCAGCGCCGAGCACATCGCGCAGAGGCGTGGAATTAGTCGCCATGGCCAGGATGAAAAAACTGGAAGATCGCTTCGAGCTGATGCACTCGATGTCGAATTAGTTCAGCGTGCCGCCCACGATGGTATGCAGCACCTCGCCAGCGGGTGAGAACACGGCGATGTCGGCATCGGCCCCGGGCTGCAACCATCCCTTACGGTGTGCAATACCCAGCACCCGCGCAGGATTCAGCGTGGCCATGCGAATGCTGTCTTGAAAGCTGACGTTCGCGAAGCTCATCATGTTGCGGACCGCGCGATCCAGGGTCAGAACGCTGCCGGCCAGTTTGCCGTGTGATTCGCAACGGTTGTCCCGCAGCTCCACCTCAAATGAACCCAGATGATAAGTTCCGTCGGGCATGCCCGTCGCGCTGATGCCATCGGTGATCAGCAGCGCGCCATCCACGCCTTTGCAGCGCACGAACAAGTCAACCATGATGGGCGCGACGTGTATTCCATCGGCGATGGCGTCGGCGGTTACTCGACGGTCGGTAAGGATGGCGCCCAACAATCCCGGATCGCGATGGTCCAGTCTGCGCATGGCATTGAAGATGTGCGTAGCATGACGGGCGCCAGCCTGTATGCCGGCGATGCCCTGCTCCAGAGTGGCATTGGAATGCCCGACGCTGACACAAACTCCGCGGCGCGAAGCATCGGCGATTAGACCCAGCGCACCCTCCAACTCAGGCGCAATGGTGAGCACGCGAATGCGACCCGCAGCCGCATCCCACATCTGGTTGAACGTTTCGCTGGAAACCGGTTGCAGGTGGATACCCGAGTGGACCCCCCGCCGGGCATGGCTCAGGAACGGGCCTTCCAGGTGAATCCCGAGCGGTCGCGCGCGGGTGGGATCCCTGCCGGCATCACGGTCGGCGAGTTCCGCTGCCGTGGCCAAGTCTGCAAGAGATTGCAGCGTGTGATCCAGTGGCGCAGTGACGGTTGTCGGGCAGTAACTGGTGACGCCGTGTCGCACCATTAAGCGTTCGATGGCCGCGAGAGCGTCGTCGGAGCCTTCCATGACGTCATGACCCGCTCCGCCGTGGATATGCATGTCAATCAGGCCGGGCGTCAAAATGGAATTGCCGAGGTCCACCACTCGCGCCTGCGATGGAATCGTCAGATCTTCTCTCTTGCCGACGGCCGCTATAATGCCGGTGTCCATCACCAGCGCGGCATCCTCGATACGCTCAAGTGGAGTGAGCAGTTGCCGGGCTAGTAGAACGGTAGACACGTTGGGCTTTGGTCCTCCGGTATGTTTTAACAAGTTGAGTGTACGATGTCGCGAGCGGATGGCAATCGGAAAGGTGTGCGAGATATTGGCAAGCAGCTTCGGGCAGGTAGTCGCGCTCTGTTATAATCAGGGTCTTGGCGCTCTCTCATCGGCATCCTGCCAAATGATTGAGTCGCCTGCACTGCGTTGCCTTGTTGACGCAGTCCCATCTATGTCGGGGAGTGGCTCAGCCTGGTAGAGCACCTGGTTCGGGACCAGGGGGTCGGAGGTTCAAATCCTCTCTCCCCGACCAATATTTTCCAACAACTTAACAACCTCCTGGAACGATCCCAAAACGGCTAGAGCGACTGTTTCTCCAACTTTTCACACATATTCAGCCGAGAGGTTATGAGGTTCGAGAACACCGAGCAGCCAAGGGTCCGGCAGATCATTGCGAATTGACTTTCCAATGACTAACATACATACTGGTCGGTATGTTAGTTGGTCGAGAGAGGAAGCGAAGGTTGCGTGATCCAGAGCGTACGCGGGAACGCCTGCTGCAAGCGGCGTTTCGGGAGGTCTACAGATCAGGCTTCCAGAGTGCCGGCATCAATACAATTCTGGCCGCCACCAATGTCACCAAGGGGGCGCTCTACCACCATTTCGAGAGCAAGGAAGCCCTGGGATATGCCATCGTCGAAGAGATCATCGCAAAAACAGTCCATGACAGGTGGTTATGTCCTATGCTCAGCAACGGGCAACCCATCGACATTTTGATTGGCATTGTCCGGCGGACCCCAGTTCGGCCCGAAGACGTTCGGAGCGGTTGTCCCCTGCTCAACCTGGCGCAGGAGATGTCTCCGCTGGACGAGCAATTCCGTAAGCGACTGGAGAGGATATTCCAAGCATGGCAGGAAGGAGTTGCTACGCTTTTGCGGAAGGGGCAGTCGAAAGGGACAGTTCGCCGCGACCTGAATCCCGACGAGGCCGCCAGCTTTCTGATCGCGATGGTCGAGGGCTACGCCGCGTTAGCAAAGAATGCTCAAGATGCGAAGGTGTGGGAAGTGGGAATCAGAAATATCGTGGGGTGGCTGAGGTGTCTTCGCGCGCCGGGCAACCGCAAGCGAGGTTGATCGTGTCGGCCCCAACGGGGTGGTTTGACACTACCGGTTCGTATGCTCGGGCAGTCAGCACCGCGATCGGGCGAAGCGCTTCAAACTACATCATGAAAAGGAGAACGAACCATGACAAGGATCGCAGTGTCGCGCAGGAATCTGCTCGCAACGGGAGCCTGCGCTTTGGTTGGTGCCGTGGGCGTGCCGGGACTGGCACGTGCCAGCGCATTGGGAGGGCAGAACTTAACGAACGAGGAGATAGTCCGGAAGTGGTACGCAGCCTGGGAGCAGAAAGACTGGGGGCCAGTGGATAGCCTGCTCGCCGATGACTTCACCTTTACCAGCGCGGCCGGCGACGACCACATCAGCAAGAGCACTTTCAAAACGCGATGCTGGGAAACACAGATCGATTTCATTCGACATTTTGACCTGGAGCGAATCACCACTGGCCCGGAGGATGCTTTTGTGAAGTATCTTTGCCACACCAAGGACGGTAAATCGTTCCGGAACGTGGAGTATCTCCGAATCAAGGACGGAAAGTTGCAATCCATTGAGTGTTATTTCGGCGCGCAATCCAGCTTTCCGTCAGCAGTGAGCGCAGGGCAGAAGTAACCTACGGCCTGGAAGGTACGGCGTGGGGTGCCGATCGGCCCGGGCGCGCGCTAGCGTTCCGCCTGCATAAATACCGGCGCTTGCGAGGTCCACTAACCGATCATTTTGCGTTGATCGCCGATGCGGCGCTCGCGTTCGTTTGCGAATCGCTCCACGCCCGTGAAAATCGAATCGGGATCGAGATGCGCTTCCGCGATCACTTCTTTTTCGAGGCCGCCGCTTCTCCAGGAATTGTCGAAGTCGGACGTGAGTGAATACTCATCCGTCAACGGACCGAGGTTGCGCAGCGGCCACATGCGTCGCGTGCCCGTTGATACCACCATCAAATCGTAGCGGGCCTCGGGCGGCAACACGGAATCGCGATAGGCTTGCGGTTGACGATCGAACAACTCCTCGCTGATCGCCGCGATCACCTTCACGTTCACGTCGGCCGCTTCGAGTTTCGGCAGCACTTTCACCAGATTCACCGTGGAACTCGATCCTTGCGCGATCACGTAACCGTGGCGCGGCTTGTCGGGCGCGAAATCGCGGATCACGTACAGGCCTTTTGCCGCAGCGCGCAGATCGGAGTCGGCGAAATGGCTGCGGTCCGCGGCCGCGAAGTCGGGACGCGCCACTTCCAGGGTGATGATGCCCACGCGCGGATCACGCGCTGCAATTTCCGCCGCCGCGAAATAGCCGGGCGCGACATCGTTGTAATCCCAAAAGCTCAAATTGATCACCTGACCGCGGGGGAACAGCTTCCACACTTGCGGCGCGAAGATGCCGAAGTGGGTGCGCGCGTCGGCCGCAGTTTCAGGACCGGAGTGCGCGGCCAGAATATGCAGCACTCCGACGCGAAATTTGCTGTCCTGATTTTGTTGACTCCAGACCCGCGCCGGAGTGTACATCAGCGGCGTGAACGCTCCGTAGGTGCCGCTCAAAGCCCACACGCCGGCGAATTTCTCGGGATCGACGGAAGCGCTTTGACTCACCAGCCCGATGGCGGTGGAAACATTGCCCGCTTCTTCAATGGGTGCTTTCAAGCGCGTGCCCAGCGGATTGTCTGTAGGACTGTAGTGTCCCCACAAACTGCCGTGCTCCACGTTGATCGACTCCGAAAGGTCGGCGGCCACGGTGAAGAATCGTCCTTCCGTGACGTAATTCATCCACTTGATGATTTCGGAAATCGCGCGCCGCGCTCCGGCCACCTCGCCTGGTTTCTTGAACAGCGCAATGCTGACCTGCTTCTCGGCACCGGAAATCGCATTGCGAATCGAGACCTTCTGCGGTTCTTCCGGCAGCGCCGCGACGCGCAGGCGATCGTCGAGGAACGGATCGCTTGTGGCTGAGATGCGCAACTTCACGTCGTCGCGCACGGTGTCGCCGATTTCCACGAGGCGATCGGCGAGGCGGTCGCCCAATCCGTTGCGGTCGAGCAGCGACATCACCACGTCGATGTTCGTCTTGAACTGGATCAATCGCTCGCGATTGTTGCTGAGCGGGCCCTGGCGAATTCCTTCGAACTCCACGCCGTAATGCTTCTCGAATGTCTGCGCCAGCGCGACAAAATACTCCGAGTTCATCTTCAGCGCATAGGGATGGCTCGGGTAACTCACCAATTGATCGCCGTAGCCGGCGATTTTTCCGTCGGCGGCAGCGGGCCAGTAGCCCTTGATGGTTTTGCCGATGGCGACGATGGGACGGCGGTCGTGCGGGTCCACTGCGTCCATGGCTTTCAACGCCGCGGTCACCTCGCCGTAATCGTTTCCGTTCGACAGCGTAAAGACGTTCCATCCATACGACGTCCATTGACTCACCAGATCGTAGCCGTCGAAGCACGCGGCGATTACGCCGCCAATCGCGCCCCCTATCAGGCAATCGTCGATGCCCGCGTTGTTGTTGGAAACCATCACGCGCAAACGCTTTCCCACTTGCAGCGCCAGCGCCTGCGTCTTCAACTCCTGCGCGTGACCTTCGGTGAGGGCGAATTCGCCTTCCAGCGCAATCACTTTCGGCGAGTTCACTGGCGCGCCTGCCACATCCCAGAACGCGGCTTTGCCCGCGGCCGTCGCGATGCCGATGCCCGAGGGTCCGCCATTCACGTCGTTGGTTAAGTCGGTGCTTTCGGCATGTCCCGCGAGCGCACGAATGCCCCGGCCTTTCGCTTGCGCGAACAGCGGATGGTCTTCCAAATTCGTTTCGTGCAGCAGCGTCTTCAGCGCGCCCGCGCTGCGCCGGAATCCCAACGCGTCGATCGGCAGCATCGCGACGAGTGGGTCGACGCGATAACGCGGATCGCCGTTCTGCTGATACTTGCGATACAGTGCCTGGCCCATGATCATCCACAGCGCGTAGCACGTGGGTACCGAGTGGCCCGCCGCCATCATGAATTTGTCGGAGTAAGGATGCTTCGGCCGGCGGTAATCGTAACGCAGTCCGCCGTTTTCAGGACCGACTAAATGCGCTGCAACATTGTACGGTGTGTAGGCGAGCGGTCCGCCGAGATGCCCGGTCTGCGCGTAATTTCCCAGCAGCACCAGGGTCATGCAGGTCATGTAGCCAATGTCGTCGAGCAGCGGATCGTACGCCACAGTTTGTTGCTGGGAGGGAGAAGGAACTACGTAAATGGACGATGTCATAGACGGTCTCAAAAGAGAGCTACATCATAATAATATCGCGGCCCAGCATCGACGGCGGATTGTTTTGCTATCCCTGCTTCGTGCGCGAACCTCTACTGCAAAGTCTTCGCGGCGAGCCGGAATTCCGCGTGCTGATGAACCAGGCCAGCCATCGACACGAACAGTTCAAGGCCGCTTTCTTTTGACGGTCTCTGTTGTGCCGTAACGCAGATGCAGGGATTCACCCGCCACCACTCGACCACATCGCAACCCGGTAAGGGTCAGCGCGGCTTGCACCCCGTCAGTTGGTTCCGGGGCAGAATTGACCTGTGGGTGGTATGTCCTTGTACTCGCAGGAACCTGCACCCTTGCCCAATGGCTCGAACATGATGTTCCAGTCGTCACTCTCTTTGAGGCAAGCCGGCGTTGGTATCTGCGCCTGATCTAACGGCTTAAAATTGTCGCTGAGCCAGAACTTGAATCCGTAGCAACCGCCCTTAGGACAGTCCACATCCGCAGCGGTCCACTTGCTGCAGACCGCCTGACACTGGTTATACAAGGGGTTTTGGGCATTCAGCTTACATCCGCACGCACTTGAGGAATTGTTCCAGGAGCAGAGGTTCTGCGGCTGGCATTTGTCCTTTGCAGTCGCAAGATAGTTGTCTCGGAACTGTTTGAAGTTCATGTCCATCGTCACGCTTAGAACATCATCGGCGTAGCCAACTTGGAAGTTATCCGAGGGAAATGGATCTTGCTCCGTGCTGGATGGTGAAAAGGGTGTGTTCTCGACCGAAATCCTGATTGGCTTAACGTCGTTAACTTTGTTGAAATCAGGGCCAACGTAGACTTGGTATGTCTGCTTAGTCGTATCGAACAAGGAATTGCCGGCTTGGTCGCCGGGCTTCGCATACAGCAGGAAGACGTAGTACCAGTGACCGCCCCTGAATTGGTTGCCACGGTATTGGGAATCGAGGTAGCCGCTCCAGGCTCTCTGGGTTTTCTCACTCGGAGTCGTGTCCATGAAATAGGTCCCATGGTTCACAGTAAGAGTGCTGCGTTGGGCTATACCCTGGCCCGCCATCCGGATATATGGTTTGCCGCTTTCGCCTTTCCTGAGAAATTCGCGATACAGGGGAACGCCGAAGCAGCTGGGAGTGGCACAATCCTGGGTCCACCAGTGCATCCAGTCAGGCGACTTGGGATCGGGCAACTTTGGACAGTTGGGGCCGCAATCGGGATAGACAACGGTGCTCACGAATCCGTAAGGACTGGTTTTAGCGGTGGCGCAGGTCTCGGAGTTCTTGTCGCACGCCGGTGGCATGTTGCTTGTGACGTCTGAAGCGCACTCAACATCCTCCACCGGAGCATTAAAAAATGGATCTTTGTTTACCGAAATCGTATTGATCAGACCGGTCAGCGTCCCATCGTCGTCATTGAGTTCGGTTTGACGATCGACATCCGTATATCCCTGGAACTGAGCGCCCGTGTAAGTGCAATACCGGGTATCCAGAGTGGCCGTATCGACCGTCGTGTAGGAGTTCGGCTTGAAGAGCGGCTCGATTACGAAGTGGCGAATCTCCACACCCTTGAAGAACAGGTTGTTGGAGTGGAAAGCTGGCGGATAGTAAAAGCCGTTGGGCTGCTTCCAGCCGATAGCTGCATTTGGCAGGTAGCAGGTGCCCTTCGGATCTTTCGGCACGCCCGAGACTTGGCCGTACATCCAGTCGCTACCGCTGCAGTTTCCTCCCGGTGAGCAACCGGTGATGGTGACCGGGTTGATATCCAGGTAAGCGTTGTTCTCTTCGAATGCCGGACCGTCGTAGATATTGAAGAACCGCTGGTTATTTCCGAAATTCGAAAGCAGCATGATCATGCCCTGCTCGACATTCAGGCAGTAATTGCCGGTAGAGGCGCCGGATTCCTGCTTCTTGCAGGTAAATCCCAGTTCCTTAGTATCGGGGTTGAAGGGGCCAGCCTCATCCGCGTAGGGGTTTCCACCTGACGGCTGGGTGCGCCCGACAAAGGCATCGTTGCGAGCGATGGCCCAATGCCCCTGAATGGCGTCAGACAGGGTATAGCCGCCACCGGTAACAAAGGTCAGGCCGCCGTTCTGTACATCGGTTATCGAACTATTGCTGAACAGATACCACTGCGGCCGTAACCAAACGGCGGCAAAGTTGTATTCCGGAAAGTTGAAGGACGTGGTGTAGTGATTAATAACGGTCGCGTCGCAAACGCCAAGATGACCGCTGTCGCAGCGCGGCTGCTTACTGCAATCAGCCAAACCGCCTGCCGGACATTCGGTGGAGAAGTGACCGCCGCCACGCTCTACTTCGGGATAGTAGTCGCCTCTCGGATCGCGCTCTTTGGGCGGTGCGAGTGAGTTAGGCACCGGCAACATGCGGGGCAGATCTTTGTTCACCTGCTCGACCACGCCGAAACACGGGGCTGTATCACCGATGGTGTTGAAGGAATTCATGGCTGAGGAGCATTGGTTGCCCTCAAAGGATTTGAGCGGAGCCATGGCAGCGCGGGCCAACTCCGAGTCTGGCACTTTAGGCGTAGCGTTCCACTTCTGCTCCGAAGCGTAAGACGTCCAGTATTCATAACGAGACATGGTGCTGTTGGCCGCTGGCACCAACCAGTAACAAGCTCCACAGGTGCCCGCTCCCGCCGCATAGTTGTACTTGAAGTCGTTCCAGGCGTTGGTTATCCAGAAAGCAGTCGGGTGGTCGATGTCGGTATGGAAGGGCACTTCCTCCTGTCCATATTTCGTTGGATCCGGATATGGCCCAGCAAGAATGCCCGGCACCTGGCGTTTGTTTTGCGGATTGATTACCGCAGCGCGCGCCAGAATGCCGATATTTGAGTAGAAGCGGTTGTCAGTCTCGGTCGCGTCTTCCAGGTAGAAGCCATGCCCGATAGACTTATAACCAACATTGCGTGCGATGGTCACACCGCCGGTGCCGTGCAGCACGATCCAGCGTGTCATCGAATCCCAGATAGACGAATCTTCGACGAAGGTCCCTAACTGAATGGGTTGCTTGCCCTGAGGCGTCTTGCGAGCCATGTGGAAGTGGATGGGGTAGTGCATAATGCGTCCACCCTGTCCCAACTGATAAAACTCCACGCCCCGGATTTGTACACTCTGAAAGCCCTGGCGGAAGATGACATGGCCGCCGAAAAAGTAACCAGGGTTGTTATCGGTGGGCTCGGGCGGAAAATTCTCTTCTAGCCCATCTCCTCCGGAGACGATTCGGATGCTGCGAGACAGAAGTGCGACTCCCGCACGCGTGTCAATACCGGGCTGGTCTGGCCCGGTTCCTCGAAGCTCGCTGGCCGGTGGAAATGGATACACGGCGCCGTAGTGCGGATACGTAACGGCGGTTGTAACGGTGATTTTGCTACCCGTACCCTGCTGGACCGCATCGCTTGCCAGGGTTAGCGTCTCGGCGTGGCTGGCTACATAATCGGTGGAAGCAATAACGATCTGGTCCCCCTCTTTCCAATCGACGACCCGGTCAATCGTAAAGGTCGTTTCTGTTCCTTGCAGGGTCTTGGTCAGGCGGGCCCAACTCGTGCCGGAATTGCTTACAGGCTGGGGATCGTTGACTGATCCTTTCTTGCCGAAGAGTTGCAGCGTCCCACCGAAGGAGACACCCAACACTTTGTATCCGAAGAACCCTGGTGGATCTCCTCCCGTGTCGTAGGTCAGCGGCATATAAGCGTAGAAGCAGTCATCGACGTCTCCCGGCAGGTCCTGGTCCCAACCTTTGGCGTCCTTTGCCAGGGTGCAACTCGACGGGTTGATCGTCATCATCGAATTCGAAGTCCAGAGCGCATCTGGGATGCCGCAGTGTTGGTCGTACTTGCAGGGTGCGGCCACGCCTTGGCCTTGCCCCGTTCCTTGCTGCTCGCCATACAGATGAATGGTCAGCGTGCCACTCACACCATAGGGGGACCCCGCCGAGCCTGCGATCAGCTTGCCATCGCGTTCCACCAGGATCGACTGCGCCCAGAAGTCGGTTTTGCCATTGTCTGCGAAAAGCAGGGCGCCGCCCTTGTAGATATTCACGTTGTGATATTTGTACGTACCGGCGTTCACCGTACATGTGCCGGTGAAAACCTCCAAGTCTTCTCCGTCACCCGGGGGCAGAGCTCCAGTCGTGCACTGGGTGGGGTTCGCGGGTTGGACTCGACTGCCTACGCGACCTTGAGCGGCGGCGGGAAGCGGTGTACATGCGATCGAGATCGCAAACAGCATGCCGACCGTGAGGGCGGAGATCTGATGGAAAGTTTTCTTAGATGGACCGGCCAGTTCCATACTCGACTCCTTGAATGTTTGTAAGAGGAGGATCAATCGCCCATTGAAGGCAGAGGTGCAATATCTCTTTTTGAAATTCGCCTATGCAGAAAACGCGGGCGCATGACGCAACCTCTGGAACATAACTTGGAATGATGAGTGACGTTACTCGGAGAGTCGGACGGCAATTTTTACTACAACAGGATAGGCCGTGTCTAGAAAAAAGACGCGCGTGTGTCGCTCCGGCCCTTCCTCTAATGCAGGCACTTTCCGATAACGACGGTTGCTGTCGCGATGCGTTACGATGCCGCTGCCGGTGGGTTGAGTGGCTCAGTTTTCTTTCCTGCTGCCGAAACCAGCAATGTCTTGAGAATCACGTACAGCACCGGGATGAAGAACAGGTTGAGGACCGTGGAGAGCAACATGCCGCCGACGATGGCCGTCCCCACCGAATGCCTGCCCAGCTTGCCTGCGCCCGAGGCAAAGTACAGCGGCAAGACGCCCAGGATAAACGCGAACGAGGTCATCAGGATCGGCCGCAACCGCAGCTCAGCGGCTTCGATGGCGGCATCGACGATGGAGCGTCCCTGCTCGATCAACTGCTCGGCGAATTCTACGATCAGAATGGAGTTCTTCGCCGACAGGCCAATCAGCATCACCAGTCCAATCTGCACGTAGACGTCGTCAACCAGGCCGCGCATCGAAATCAAGGACAGCGCGCCCAGCACCGCCATCGGTACAGCCAGCAGGATGATGAAAGGAAGCGCGAAGCTTTCGTATTGCGCCGAAAGCGTGAGATAGACCACAAGAATTCCGAGGCCGAAGATGAGGATGGCTTTGCCACCTGCCTCAACTTCTTCCAGCGCCAGGCCTGACCAACTGAACGTCATGCCCTGCAGCATGTTCTGCTTGGCCAGGTCTCCCATTGCCGTTAGACCCTCACCGGAGCTAAACCCCGGAGCGGCAGCACCGTCGATTTCCGCGGAGCGGAACAGGTTGAAGTGGTTGATCACCTGCGGCCCCGCAGTGTCTTTCAGCGAGACGATGTTGTCGAGCGGCAGCAAGCCGTTGGTGTCGGAGCGAACATAATACTGCCGCAAATCCTGCGCGGTCATGCGGAAGGGCTCATCGGCCTGAACGTACACCCGGTAGGAGCGGTTGTTGAAATCGAAATCGTTTACGTATTGCGAGCCCATATAGACGCCAAGGGCTTGAGTGACCTGGCTAATTGGCACTCCGATGGCCTTCGCTTTGTCGCGATCGATCTGAACCAGTTGCTGAGGGTCGTTGGCGGTGAAGCTGGTGAACAAGCCGATAAGGTCCTTCCGCTGGTGGCTGCCAGCAACGATTTTGTGCGCCACTTCATCAAGGTCCTGCAATGTGTTGCGGCCCAGGTCCTGGAGTTGGAACTGGAAGCCACCAAAGCTGCCGATGCCTTGAATGGCCGGCGGCTCGAACGCCACCACAACAGCTCCGGGTATGCCGAACAGCTTGGGCGCCACGCGGGCCACGATATCGCTGGCCGCGTGCCCTTTGGCTTTACGTAAGTCAATGGACTTCAGCGGAGCGAAGACCAGTCCGTAGTTCGAGGAACTGCCGCCCGTGAGCGAGAAGCCGGGAACCGCGAAGGTGCCAAATACATCGGGGTCGGCGAGCAGGACCTTTTCCGCCTCCCCACAGATTTTCGTCGTATAGGAGAGTGACGCTCCCGGCGGCGCCTGTACCACCACGATGAAGTAGTTCTGGTCTTCCTGCGGCACGAAGCCGGTAGGAACGTGAACATACATGTAGGCGGTGGCGGCCAGTCCGGCAAAAAACAGCACCACCATTACGTAACGGAATCGCAAGACTGCGGTAATGGCTTTCGCATAGCCGGAAGCCATTCCACGAATCGCGCCGTCGACTCCGTGCGCAAATTTGCGATATGCGTTGGCGAGCCAACCGATATGCGTCCAGTCTAAGGTTGAGTACTTGGATTCCTCGCCGCGTAAAAGGATGGCCGCCAACGCAGGCGACAGGGTCAGCGCGTTGAACAGCGAGATCGCGATCGAGAACGCAATCGTCAAGGAAAATTGTTTGTAGAGAATGCCCGTGGTGCCTGGGAAAAACGATACCGGGACGAATACGGAGATCAGTACCAGCGAGGTCGCCACCACGGCACCCGCCACCTCTTTCATCGCCGCCGAGGTTGCAGCGCGCGGGTTGGTCTTGTCGGTATCGATGTGGCGCTGCGCATTTTCGATGACCACAATCGCGTCATCCACTACCAATCCCGTGGCCAGGGTGATGCCAAACAGCGTCAGCGAATTGATGGAGAAACCGAAAATCTTGATAAAAGCGAACGTTCCCACCAGGGAAACCGGAATGGTGACTGCGGGAATGATGGTCGCGCGCCAGTCGAGCAGGAAGAAGAAGATGACCACGATCACGATGAGGATCGCTTCCTCCAGGGTCTTCACCACTTCCTTCACCGAATCGCCAACCACAGTCGTGGTGTCAAAGGCGACCACGTACTTGATGCCGGGCGGGAAGGATTTCGCCAGTTCCGCCAAAACCGCTTTTGCCTTCTTGTCCACGTCCAAGGCGTTGGCATTCGACAGTTGCTGAACCCCGATACCAACGGCTTTGTGGCCGCTGTAAATCAGGTTGGTATCGTAACTTTCGGAGCCGATCTCGGCCCGCCCTACGTCCTTCACCTGAACCAGGCCGTTGGGGGTGTTCTTCAGAATGATCTGCTCGAATTCCTTAGGATCCGACAGGCGCCCTACGACGCGCAAAGTCACCTGGAAATCCTGCTTGGGATTGGCGGGCGGGCGTCCCAACTGTCCGGCTGGGATCTCGACGTTTTGCTCCTGTAAGGCCGAGACCACGTCGGCAGCGGTCAACTGGCGTGCGGCGAGCTTGGTGGGATCAAGCCAGACGCGCATGGCGTACTTTCGCTCACCAAAGATGACCACGTCGCCCACGCCCTGAACGCGCTTCAACGCGTCCTTAACGTAAACGTCGAGGTAGTTCGAGATGTACTGGTCCGAGAGGCTGCCATCGGGGGAGTAGAAACCAGCGGCAAAAACGAAGTTCGGATTTGCCTTGGTGATGGTGACGCCGGTGTTCTTAATTTCCTGAGGAAGACGGCCTAGCGCGGTGGCCACCCGGTTCTGCACGTCAACCGCGGCAATGTTCAAATCGTAACCCGTACGGAAAGTCACGTTGATGCTGCTGGTACCGTCGTTAGAACTGGTCGAGGTGATGTAATGCATGCCCTCGACACCATTAATCTGCTGCTCCAGCGGAATGGTGACGGCCGACTCCACCACCTGTGAATTGGCGCCCACATAGTTGCTGGTGACGCCGACTTGGGGAGGCGCCAGGTTCGGATAGAGTGAGATGGGCAGGGTCGGAATGCATACGGCGCCTGCGAGAATGATGAGCAGGGCGCAGACCGTGGCAAAAATAGGCCGTTCAATAAAAAAGTCAACCAAGCGAAAACTTCCTCTCCTGCACCGTCCGCGGCGATCAAAATCTACTACTTGTCTGGAAGTTGGCTAGCTTATTGGCTGAACCGGTGTGCCGTCGATCAGAAACTGCGTACCGGAGACGATGACCTGGTCACCGGGCGCCAGGCCGCTGGTCACGGCATAGTTATTGCCGATGGTGTCGCCGAGAGTTACAGCGCGCTGCTTGGCAACATGGCCGTTCCCCTGCTGGGTAGCGACATAAACAAATGGCTGTCCGCCGATGCGCGTAACCGCCAGTACCGGAACGGTGGGCGCGGGGGCCGTGCTCCAAACCACCCGGGCCTTCACCAATTGCTCGTTGCGGAACCTGTCGAGTGAGGTGTGGAGACGCGCCTTTACCAGAACGCCTTGAATGGAATTATCCACCTGCTGGGAAATGAAATAGATGGTTGAGCTTTCGATCAGTACTCCCTGGCTGGTGATGATCTGTACTGGGAGACCCATGCGGATTTCACCCGCCCGTTCTGTCGGGATGTAAACGTACGCCTCCAGGTCTTCGTTTTCATCAACCGTGGTCAGCAGGGTTTGCGACGAAACGTAGTCTCCCAGATGCACCGGTATGTCGCCCACCAGGCCCGCGAACGGGGCTGCCAGGTTGTAGTAGGCGAGCTCGCGCTGCTGCGTGACCTTTGCCGCGGTGGCAGCTTCCCAATCGGCCTTCGAATTTTGGAACGCCTGTAGCGCCTGATCGTAGTCTTGTTTGCTGGTCACCTGGGCTTCATAGAGATGGCTTTGCCGATCCAGTTCGATTCGGTTGTAGTCGTAGACGGCTTTTTTCTGTGCCTCGGTGCTGACCTGCTGATCCACGGTGGCCTGTTGCTTTAACGGATCGATGGTCATCAGCACCTGGCCGGCGTGCACGTGTTCGCCAGACTTGACCAGGATCCGCGTGAGCGTGCCTGTGACCTGGGGCTGGATGGTGGCGGAACGGCGCGACTTAACCGTCGCCACGTATTCGTCTGCTTTCGGTACGGGTTCCAGGCTGATGGTCTGCGTCTTTACCGGAAGGGCTTGTTGCGCAGGCTGTTTCGCCTCCGTACGGTTGCACCCCGAGCTTGCGAGTATCGCGAACAGAATAAGCACCAGTTGCGAAAGAATTGCGAGGACATTCCCTGTCTCTTTTCGGAGAACAAGCATGAGAAAAAGATGCTGTTCAGCTCGCGAAAGGTTCACGAGTTTGTGAGGGAGCCCGGAATCAAATTCCCCCGCAGGTGCATCCAGTGCCTGCATGAGAGCGCCCTGCGATGACGCCGTAGTCAGGTCGGCAGACGGCGCAGTTCCGTGCACGACGGCTGCCAGACGTTGGGTCCTCGCTGCAACCATTCTCGGATCCAGCCTCGCTTTCATCGACAGCACGGTTGTCAACGTCGCGCTGCCTGCACTCCAAGCCAGCTTGCACGCCACAGTAGTGGACATGCAATGGGTGGTTGAGTCTTACGGATTATTTTTGGCGGCGTTGATTCTGTTGGGAGGCTCGCTGGGCGATTTATTTGGCCGCCGCCTGATGTTCGTGCTGGGAGTTGTGCTCTTTGCCGTGGCTTCCGCCGGCTGCGGACTCGCCTCTACCATTCACCAGTTGATCATTGCCAGAAGTGTGCAAGGCGTGGGCGCTGCGTTGCTCGTGCCTGGCAGCCTTGCCATTATCAGTACGTCGTTCGACGAGAAAAGCCGCGGCCAGGCGATCGGCACGTGGTCGGGCTTCACCGCCATTACCACCGCGCTGGGCCCGGTTCTTGGCGGATGGCTCATCGAGCACGCGTCCTGGCGCTGGGTATTCTTCATTAACATTCCGCTCGCCGTCGCGGTGATCGCAATATCGCTCAAGCACATTCCGGAAAGCCGCGGTGATGCCGCCAAACGTGTCGATGGACTTGGGGCAGTCCTCGCCACCGTTTGTATAGGCGGACTGCTGTACGGATTTATCCAGTCCGAGCTTCTGGGATGGCGTGACCCTCGAGTTCTTGGGGGCTTGCTGTCCGGTGTTGTCTGCCTCGTCATCTTTGTATTCGTCGAGGCGAGGGCCGTCTCTCCGATGGTTCCGCTGGAGCTGTTTAAGTCGCCCAGTTTTAGCGGCGCGAACCTGCTGACGCTGTTGCTTTACTCGGCGCTGGGGATTTTCTTTTTCCTGTTTCCGATGAACCTGATTCAGGTGCAGGGATATTCAGCGACCGCCGCAGGGGCGGCTGCTTTGCCAACGATACTGCTCATGTTCGTGCTCTCGCGCTGGGCCGGCGGTCTGGTTGCGCGCTATGGTCCCAGGACTCCATTGATTATCGGGCCGGTCATCACCGCGGCCGGCTTCATCCTGTTCGCGATGCCGTCGCTCGGGGGCCGGTACTGGACATCGTTCTTTCCGGCGTTCGTGGTTCTGGGCTTAGGTCTGGCGGTCAGCGTGGCGCCCTTGACCACCGTCGTCATGGGTTCAGTTGAACAGGATAAAGCCGGCACGGCTTCTGGTATCAACAATGCTGTGGCACGGGTTGCCGGCGTGCTGGCCATCGCAATTCTTGGGGTTGTGATGGTAAAAGCATTCAGCCACAACTTGCAGCAAGCCTTTGCGGGCATGCAGATCGCCCCAGACGGTCGCCGGGCAATTCAGTCAAACCTGGTCAAGCTCGCCGCTATTCAGGTGCCTGCACAACTGGATGCGACCACCCAGGCGACGCTTCGACTCGCGATTGCGCGGGCATTTGTCTTTGGGTTTCGGCTGATCGTGCTGATTTGTGCCGGCCTCTCGGTGGCGAGCGCCGGTGTCGCTTGGCGCATGATTCCGTCCCAGGGCGTCGTTGGAAGACCAGAGTTCGGTGGCACTAGTCAAAGGTGACTAACTGCTGCGGGCCAGCGCTTCGGCTTTGCGAATGGCCGCTTCATGCAAGTCATAGGCGATCAGGGCCTGGCGCGCCCCTTCACGAGCGCCGCTCGTGCTCATGCGTTTCTCGGCTTCGGCGAAAACCTCTTCCGCATGCTCATGGGCGTTGTAGGCGTCGTCATCCGCTTCCTTCACTCGCTTGACGGCGGCCAAAAGTTTTGAATCGAGCTTCGCAACTTCTTGCTTTCTTGACACTTTCCCTTTATGCCGCGCTGGTTTATCGTCGCCGCTTTCCGAAACGAGCTGATTGTAAGCAATCTTCAGATCGTCGTCCCAGGTGGATTTAACTTTCATCTCCAGTTCATCGAGAGCGGCCCGGGCTTTGTCGGCAATCTCACGCACCCGCTTTTTTTGCATCAGCCACGTCCACACTCCCCATTCCGTTCCTTCCGTCATGATGGCTCTGGCGGCTTCGACGGCGGGGAGTTTTCGCATGGCAAACCTCGCAAGCAAAGTGCAGTTTTCGCTATCGGTGCCGAAGATGGATCGGTTTGATTCGGCAGCAGACTTCCTACGACGAACGCAAACCTGTCCGCGCAGCCTCGTCGGCTACGCGGAGCAATCGGCTTGCAAATTGTTAACCGGATGAGCTCAGAGATTTCGATGGCGCAGAACTCTGCTTCCCTACATCCAGCCGCTACCCTTTGGCTACTTTCCTATGATGTTCTTGCCAAACGAGAACTTGGTTCCCACCGTGAGGCGTACGGTATTGCGGCCGCCATTCAACAAATCCGAGAAATAGTTGAAGTGAACAAAGTCGACGGCGCCGCGAAGACCAAAGTTCGGTGTGATTTCCCAAGTTGCCCCGCCTCCGAACCCGTAAAACACTACCGTGTCAGACTTCGACGTGGCCCCGTTCAGGAGGCCGTGGACAATCAGCGCAGTTATTGGGTCGTTCGGCTTGGGGGTGGCAGTCGAATGTAGAGCCCCAAGTGCCGGACGCACGAAAAGGGTCACCTTGCTGAATCTGCGGTAATTGAATTGCGGTCCGGCCTCGTAGGTATAGGTCGTCGAGTTAAAAGGGACCGCCAACACGTACCCAGGTGGAAGTAAAGGCAGAAACGGCGCCAATTTCGCCTGTGTGGCCGCATTAAGATTGGCCGGCACCAGCGAACTGCTGCCAGCGCCATAGCTGAAATCACCACCCAACGTCAGCCAACTGCGCAGGTTAACGCCAAAGTCGCCATCGAATCCGCGCTGGTCCAGATTCAACGACGGCGTGTCGAGATAGGAATAGCCGCCAAAAGCGCTGAACTGACGGACATCGGTTTGTTGTGCGAAACCAGTGAGAGAGGTTAGAAGAACCAATAAGAACACGACGAATAGAGTTCTAGGCCGCATAAATCTCCTTTTGCTCGCCCTCAGATGGAGGCAGGGCGGCCAGTTACAAGTTTTCAGCGGGATGTAAACCGTGGGCCTTTCTTGGCCCCACTGGCTCCGGCCCAACTGTGCCTGAATCCAGTTTGCCCTATGAGAGGGTCGGCATCAGTAACAAAATGAAATGTTTGTGGTTCCGTTCCCAATTTAGGAACTATAGCAGATGGGATGCCGATTCTTCGCCTGTCACAACCGTTCTGTGACGGCTCTCGTTGGCAAATTCACCAGAATGTGCTGCGGAACACCGCCAGCCGTCTCAGCCGATTGCGGATGCTTCCGCCAGGCGATTGGCAATGATGCTGTAAACCGACGCATTAAATGCCAAGCCGATGTGCGTGCCGGAAACTTCAAAATCAGCTTCGGCGTTTCCGGTGATGCAGTATCGCCAATCCACCACCCCGTCCTGTCGCGTGTAAATTGCGGTTTCAAACATCGATCGGGGCATCTTACGGCGGAGAGAAGACAGAAAGTTGCAGGTGCAGCTTCCGGTGTAGCAATGGGGCAGCACTCCGGGACCGTGCTCCCGCAAAATTCGCTGGCGGACGGCTTCGGCAGCGTTCAAAACGGTGCGATGTGCCACCGTTCCTCGGAACGGTGAGCCTAAGGTAATCACGGAAGCGATGGCGTCGGGCCTCTGGTTGGCCACCGAACGGGCGATGATGCCGCCCAGGCTATGGCCAATGAGATGGATCTTGCGCCCGGTTTGGTCAAGCGCCCTTGCGATGTTCTCATTAAGGCGGTGCTGGATGAGCAGATTGGGACACTCTGCGTTCAGCCCGATGCCAGAGAAATACGCGTGGTACCCGATCCGTCCGAGCCAGGAATGCAGTTGTTTGAGGTAGCTGTCGGTGCCCAGGAATCCTGGAACCAGAACCACTCCGGCGCCGTCGCCATGGGGTATGCCTAGACCATAGTAGATGGGGGAGGCGTGCAGTAAGAGAATCTCTGCCCCAAACAACGCTTCCTTCCAAATCGTAACGTCCGCTTCTACATAGTCTGCTTGATAACGAGTGTGGGGCGTGTGGGGCGAGGCCATAGTTGATCAGGAGCGGTCTATTGTTCTGGAGCCATCAACGGCGGTCCAGAACAACCGAAGAGTCTGCGCCTAAGAGGCTGGGCAGACGGCTGCGCGCTGTCTCCGGGAAGTTAGTGTAGCTGGAGGCGGCAAGAGTTGCCAGAAATTTGTAGATTTTTGGAAAAGGGAATCCAGGATGGGACGATTTCCTCCTCAGATACCAAAACTGAATCGGCGCGCCGCAGCATCACTTGCAGCACGCCGGTTCAGCACAGTCCCACGCTATGGAGACACGTCTCTAAGAGCAGCCCAGGTTCAAGCTGCAGCGTGGGCGGTTTTCACCTTGATGGTCCGCGGTTTGCGGTGCGCGGTTTTGGGAGTGGTCTTGGGCATCATGGGCCGTTTGGTAACGGTGTCAATCAAGGCCTTCTCCGCATTCACAAAATGCTTCACGTTTTCACGGGTGAAATCCGGGAGATCCGTGAACGCACTGGGCGACATCATGTTCATGGTACGGTTCGTGGCTTTCAGGCTGGCAGTCATCTGGCGGCCGGCCACGTCCATCATCTTCTTCTGCGCCTCGATAAAAGCCTCGGTGGCGTGACGCGCCAACTCGGTCAGCTCGGTCCTCTTCCTGGTCCCGCCATTCTTGCCTTCGGTTGCGTTGGTGGCCTCTTCCTTAACGACGTCCAGGAACATCTTCTGCGCGTGGACGAAGGTGTCGAAGCTCTCACGGGCCGCCTCGACCATGGCTTCGCCGTCATAGGGCTTGCCCGCCTTGATTCCCGCCAGCCAGTTGTGCATCTGTTTGCCGGCGATCTTGAGCATGTCCTGGTGCATTTCGACAAAGGTATCGAAACCACGACGCATGAAGTCGGTCGCGGCCGCAGCGGTGGCAAAACCGCCAACCCGCTCTTTCACTCCATTGGTGAAGAGCTCGTATTCCTGCCGGGCCAGGCCGAGAAGCAGCTTCTGCCCTTCGATAAAGTTGGTCACGCCCTCGCTCGTCAGATCGGTAAAGATCTCGGCTGGGCAATATGCGGGATCGTTCAACCGCTCCCGCAGCATGTGCATGACATCCGCATTCTGCCGCGTGATCAGATCGACCACGATTCGTTGTGTGGCGAAGAAATTCTCAACCCCCTGCTGCATCCATCCTGACAGCAAGGAAACAAAGGATGACTCCCGAGAGTGTGTCATGGTGGACTCAGATTTAATTGCTCTAGGCATGATGACCTCCGTTTTGCTGCATCGCAGCATTAACTAAAACCTAGTATTCCTTGCGGCATTTGTCAATCGCGAACTACAATTATTGTGCGCTGCAATAGGGAGGCGAACCGGTGAACTCCAGCAAGGTGGTCATCAAGAAGTACGCAAACCGCAGACTCTACGACACTTCGGGGAGCCGCTACATCAACCTGGAAGACATCGCAGCGCTGGTCCGAAACGGGAAAGACCTGCAAGTTGTCGATGCCAAGACCGGCCAGGACGTCACCCGTGTGACCTTGACCCAGATTATCGTGGAAGACGCCAAGGAGCAGCCCACGGGATTGCCGCTGGAGTTGCTGCGGCAGCTCATTGTCGCCTCCGACCGCGTGGGGCAGGAATTCATCATGTGGTATCTGAAATCTGCCTTCGACGCCTACAAGAAAGTGCAGAACACGTTAGAAAACCGGTTGACCGAGGTGCAATCGGTGGCCATGTCACCGTTGCAAATGATGAAGAAGTTCATCCCCGGAGCGGTGACGGAAAAAGGCAGCGGACCCGGTGCAGAACTACTAGAGTTGGAAGAACTGCGGAAGCGCATCGCGGAGATGGAAGCCCGCCAGCAGAAAACTAAAGCTCGCCGGCAGAAAACTAAGAGGCCGAAAAAACGCCGCCGTGTCTCGGCATAGGCCCGGCAGGGCGAAACGGTTCCGGCGGGCCGCTGCTTCCTTGACAATCGCTAGCTGGCGGCTCACGATTCGCAATAGGCCGAACTTATGGCGCAGACTGCCAATATCGTGCAGTTGAAGCCTCGTACGCTGGCGGCTTTCGAAGCATACATCCACGAGGCCGAAGCGGCTATGGAGCCGTCGTTGCAAGGGCACGGCGCATTCCTGTGGTCCGACACCAGTGCACCGATAGCCCAGCAAGTGAGGCATGGCGAAATTGCCGCACAACTGTGGTCGGGCGACGCGTCCGTCAAAGTGCCGAATGGCCTGATTCACGATTGGATTGGCGCGGCATTCATTGCCGGAACAACCGTCGCGGCTACCCTTGCCCTCATTCAGAATTACGACAATCACAAGAACATTTACAAGCCCGAAGTCATAGACTCGAAGCTGATCTCCCGCAACGGTGACGATTTCCAGATCTTCCTGCGGCTGCTGAAAAAAAAGATCATCACCGTGGTCCTCGACACCGACCATGACGTGCATTACTCATCTGTGGACGAGGGTCGCCAGTGTTGCCGCTCGCGCACGACCCGAATTGCGGAAGTGGAAGATGCAGGCACGGAAAAGGAGAAGGTGTTGCCGCCCGACACCGGTTACGGGTTTCTGTGGCGTCTCTATTCCTATTGGCGTTTTCAAGAGCGCGATGGCGGCGTGTACGTCGAGTGCCGCGCCATTTCGCTGACGCGCGACATCCCCATCGGCCTGGGATGGATGATCGAACCCATTATCCGCAATCTCCCCAAGGAATCGCTGATTAATACCTTGAAAGCCACACGCGACGCGTTGACTTCTGCATGACTTCCCGCTGGGCATCTTGCATCCGATAGGACTCAGTCGAACACTACCGTCTTGTTCTGATACACCAGAATGCGATTCTCCAGATGCCAGCGGACCGCGCGCGCCAGCACCACTTTTTCCAAGTCGCGGCCCTTGCGCATCAGGTCCTCCACGGTGTCGCGATGGGAGACGCGGACCACGTCTTGCTCGATGATGGGTCCTTCGTCCAGCACCGTAGTCACGTAATGGCTGCTGGCGCCAATCAACTTCACTCCGCGCTCCAGGGCTTGATGGTATGGCTTCGCGCCCACGAAAGCGGGGAGAAACGAATGATGAACGTTGATCATCCGTAACAGGTAGGGACCGACGAATTCCGGGCCCAGAATCTGCATGTATCGAGCCAGCACGATTAAGTCAACATCCAGTCCGATCAAGGCCAGCATTTCTTGCTCCGATGCGCGCTTGTCTTTGGGATTCGTCAGCTCATGAAAAGGGACTCCATAAAAGTCGGCAAGAGGCCTGGCTTTGGGATGGTTGCTGACGATGGTGACGAGCTCGCAATCCAGTTCACCGGTGCTGTGACGGTAGAGCAAATCGGCGAGGCAATGGTCATATCCCGACACCAGGATGACAACCTTGGGCCGGTAATCGGTGAGCGCGAGGTGATACTTGATCTTGTACCGCCTGGCGATAGGCTTGAAGCGTTCCTCGAAGTTGGAGAGGGGAATATCGAATCCATCCAGGTCCCACTCCAACCGCGACAGGAAGACGTCCCGCTCAGTGTCCACGTGGTCGTCGGCATGCAAGATGCTCCCGTTATGTGCGACCAAGAGCTGAGTGATGGCCGCCACCGCGCCTTTGCGAGCCAGGGGAATAGGTGTGCTGAGGAGTAAGACGGCGGTGTTCTTCATGCGCGGTTATCCCGGAAAGAGCAGGGATTTTATCACTGTTTCTTGTGAGCTTGCTCGGGGAGCCGCTTACAACATTCGCTCGCAATTGCTCGGCAGTTGAGCTACGACTTCCGGCGCCGTTAAGGCCACCCTCAACGCGATGGATGCCATCCAACCCCATGCGACTTCGTCTCAATTTTGGTGGTCGATCCGGAGAGGATGAGCCTTGTCTAATCTTCGCAAGACCCCGCGCCACCCTGGCGAGCGGGCATGGTATGGATCGCCTTGGTTCACGGCAGCTTTGTGGTTGTTGCTGGCGGCGCCACTTAGCGCAGCTCAAACGCCTGCGCCCAACCCGCTTAGCGAATACACCAGTGCCGTCGCGCGCGCGCAGCCAGCAGAACGCCTGCGCGATTTGCAACGGGTCGCATGGAGCACGTCTGGACCCATACGGATCGACGCTCTGGAGTTCGTCATCTGGGAATATCTTCGCTTCGGTAGCCGACCACATGCACTGACCTGGGCCAACGAACTGCAACTAGCCGACAAAGACAATGCCCTCGCTCTGGCAGTGATTTGCGACGCCGCGCAGAGCGCGCCATCGAACAACATAAAAGTTGATCAGTTGCTCAGCGACGCGAGACGGGGAATGAATTCCATGCCGCAGCTCCGCCGTCCGCTGGGCATGAGCGAATCTGATTTCGCAAAGCTACGGCAACAATCGCTCGCCATGCTGAAGGCTGCGGCCGGTTACGCCGAGCTGAAGCGCAACATGAACGTAGCCGCCCGCAACGATCTGCGCGATGCGGTATCGCTTGATCCCAGCCGCGGCCGCGACCTGTACTCGCTGGCGCTGGCCGATCTCAGCGGCAAGAACCCCGATCTCAAGGAAGGCTATTGGAATCTGGCACGCGCGGTTGAGCTTTCGCAAGGCACGCCGCAGGGCGCGCAGATTGCGCAGTATGCCAGACGCCGATATGTAAACGACGGTGGCACCAACGCCGGATGGGACCAATTCCTGGTAGCTGCCGCAGCGGCCAACCGCGACCTCGCGCCCCGGACCCGCGCCAACCGCGACCCGGACTTCCGTAGCCAGCGCGGGGACGCAGCCGCCGCCCGCAGCGGTCCAGGCCCAGGCAAAGACAACGACCCTCGCGAAGGCATCGGTTCCGCCATTGCCCAGCGCACCAACCCCGTCTCCGGCTGACAACACTTCTTACGCCCACGCTCCTATTCGCCAGCGCGCTGTGGCGAGCGGACCAATCTCGCTTGGCATTCTCATTGAGACGTCGCTAACACAAAGTGACAGCCGCAGGGCCGTAGTGGGGGCGCTTACTGACATGCTTCGCCACATGACAGACGATGACGAGGCGTTCATCCTGACCTACGATAACCATCTTGTATTTGAGCAGGACCTGACCACCGATCCGAAACAGCTGGACGAGGCCATGCAGAACATCAAGCCGCAGAAAGGCGCGGAACTCGACGATGCCGTGGCGTTTGCGGCCGGTCACCTGGCGCGGATCGCGAAGTATCCCAACCGCGTACTGCTGGTCGTCTCCGATGGCCGCAACAGCGACAGCCATAGCTTCTCCGCTGCAAACCTCCGCCGAAATCAACGCCGCCGCGGTTCGCATCTACTGCATTGGTATGGATGTGAATGGAAACGACGGGCGTTACCGGCTGGAGGCGCTGTCCTCTGGAACTGGCGGTCGCTCGGAATTCATCAGCAGCCCAACCCAATTTCGCCAGGCCACGAGAAACATCGCGCAGAACATGGGCATCGACTTCCGCTTCTGAAGTTGCCGTTCACCCCACGCTTGCACAGAGCCGTAATCGGCAGTCCATTGCCTGCTACCGGCTGTGAACGGTTACACTACTAATCATGAATACTCTGATTATTGCTGTCGCCGTCGTCATTGGACTCAGCACTCTTACTGCACAAGCGCCCGGTCAAGAGTTTACTTCCGCCAATCCTTTCTTCGCGCCCAGCCCGCTGCCGTTTCAGGCGCCTCCTTTTGACAAGATCAAGGATGCGGATTATCAGCCTGCGATGGAGGCGGGCATGGCGCAGCAGCGCAAAGAGGTCCAGGCCATTGCGGACAATCCCGCGCCGCCGACCTTCGAGAACACCTTTGTCGCGATGGAAAAAAGTGGCCAGTTATTGCAAAGGGTGCAGACTGCATTCTTCGCCGTGAGCGCCGCGAACACAAATCCTGAGCTGCAGAAGGTGCGGGCCACCGAGGCGCCGAAACTCGCAGCCCACCACGACGCAATCTATCTTGACCCGAAGCTGTTTCAGCGGGTGTCAACGATCTACAACGAGCGTCAAACGCTGAAGCTCGATCCCGAATCGTTGCGTCTGGTTGAGCGTACCTACGATGATTTTGTCCACGCCGGTGCAAAGCTCAGCGAAGCCGACAAGACCGAACTCAAGAAGCTCAACGCAGAATTAGCGACCCTCTCAAACGACTTTACGACGAAGCTGCTGGCGGCCACGAAAGCGGCCGCCTATGTGACCACCGACAAGGCCGCTCTGGCCGGCCTTAGCGATGCGCAAATCAACGCTGCGGCCGACGCGGCCAAGGCCCGCAAGACGGATGGCTACGTTCTTCCCTTGCAGAACACTACGCAGCAGCCCGAGTTGGTCTCTTTGACCAACCGCGCCACGCGCGAGGCGCTCTTCTCGAATTCCTGGAACCGCGCCGAACACGGCGATGCCAACGATACGCGCGACACCATCGCACGCATCGCCCAGCTTCGCGCCCAGAAGGCCAAGCTGCTCGGCTATCCCAACTTCGCGGCCTGGAAGCTGGAAGACCAGATGGCCAAAACGCCGGAAGCCGCGTTGAAGTTCATGAACGCGCTGGTGCCTCCGGCAACCGCCAAGGCCGCCAGCGAAGCCCAGGATATCCAGGCGGTCATTGACCAGCAGAAGGGTGGATTTAAAGTCCAGCCATGGGACTGGGACTTCTATGCCGAACAAGTTCGCAAAGCCAAGTACGATCTCGACGAGGAGCAGGTCAAGCAGTATTTCGAACTGAATAATGTTCTCGAGAACGGAGTTTTCTACGCGGCCAACCAGTTGTATGGGCTGACCTTCAAGGAACGCAAAGATCTTCCCGTGTACACCGCGGGCGTGCGCGTGTTCGAAGTGTTTGACGCCGATGGCAGTTCGATGGCGCTGTTTTACTGCGACTACTTCAAGCGCGACAACAAGCAGGGCGGCGCGTGGATGAACAATCTTGTCGATCAGTCAAAATTGCTCGGTACCAAGCCGGTAGTCAGTAATGTCGCGAATTTCGCGCCACCCGCACCCGGCGAGCCTGCTCTGATCACCTCCGATGATGTCAGGACAATGTTCCACGAATTTGGCCACGCCTTGCACGGCATGTTCGCCAACACCGAATATCCCAGTCTTTCCGGCACTTCAACGGCGCGCGACTTCGTAGAGTTTCCCTCCCAGTTCAATGAGCATTGGGCCACCTACCCGGCGGTTTTCCAGCATTACGCCAAGCATTACAAGACCGGCGCACCCATGCCGGCGGAGTTGCTGGAGAAAATCAAGAAGTCCGACACCTTCAACAAGGGCTACGACACCACTGAGTTGCTGGCCGCGGCCGAACTGGACATGGTGTGGCACGCGCTTCCGGCAAGTGCGCCACTGGAAAAGCCCGATGCCTTCGAAACCCAGGCGCTGGAACAAACTCATTTGGCGATCAGCTATGTGCCGCCGCGGTACCGCTCCAGCTACTTCGCTCATATCTGGGGCAGCGGATATGCGGCCGGCTACTATGCCTACCTGTGGACCCAGATGCTTGACGACGATGCTTTCCAATGGTTCGAAGACCACGGAGGTCTTACTCGCGCCAATGGCGACCGCTTCCGCACCATGGTGTTATCGCGGGGCAACACCGAGGACCTGGAGAAGCTGTACGAAACGTGGCGCGGGGGCAAGCCCAGCATCGAACCGATGCTGAAGTACCACGGGCTGGCGACGGGCGCTTCCAAGTAAGGCGCTGGGTGTTCGCACAGCTTACAAGTAATCCACGGAGCACAGATGGCACATAAATTGAAGGCCATGCTGATGGTTTTCGTGCATACCGTTCTCTCGTTCCTTGCCGCCCTTGTTGCGGGTTTTACGTTTTATACATTTTGGCGGCCCGTTATTGGTCATCAACGCTACAGCCTAGTGGCACGCAGTCCTGGAAGCGTTATCCTAGTGCTCGTCGTCGTGGCACTTTGGGGACTCGCAATATATGCAAGATGGCACGATCATCACGCATTCTTCGCGTGGGTTTTACCCGCCGTGTTTACTTTTCACTTCGTGGTGAGCCGGGGATTGACGGTTGTCTTGGGGCCTTATCCGTGGTGGGCCGACGCATTTCTTTTCCTAGAGATTTGCGCTGCTTATTCCGCCGGTGCCGTACTGGGAGCGATCGTGACTGGGACAATGTTCGCAAGGCCAGTGACTTAATCCCCGCATTCGGACATAAGCGGGAGTTCGTCCCCGCTCCCACGCCCATCACGCCTGCGAATGCGTGGTGATGGTCTCCAGTCCGTGGGCGTCCGGACCGGTCTCACGCTTGCGCAATAGCAAGGCAAACAGCAGCGCCAGGAAGCCCAGAATCGAGAAGATCCACATTCCCAGGCCATAGCCGCGGAAATTGGTGGGCCCGGCGTGCATAAAGTCGTTCGCCTGCCCAATCGCAAGGTTGAAGATGAAGAAACCGATCTGTTGCAACAGGCTCATCAAGGCGTATGCAGTACCCAGCCGCCGCTCATCCACGATGTAGGCGACCGAAGGCCACATCACCGCCGGAATCAGCGAGAAGGCAATTCCCATCATCGACACCGGCACCAGCAGCGAAACATTGCTGTAAGCGATCAGCAGGTACACCGGCATCATCAGGAATGATCCAACGACCATCAAAGTTGCGCGTTTGCCGATGCGGTCGGCGAGCAAGCCGAACAGAGGCGTTGCGATCATCGCCGAAAAAGGAAGCAGACTGTTCAGCCAGCCGGCCTTTTGCTGGGCCAAAGCGAAAGCTGCGGTCGAGTTTACAGCCGCACCCATCTGCGACAGATATTTGCTGGTGAACAGGTCAATCGCAAACGTGCGGAACGGAAAGATTCCGGAGTAGAACGTGAAACACAGTGCGACTACGTACCAGTAAGAAGGATTGAACTTCAGTCCTTCGCGGAAACTCAGCTTGTCTGGTTCGGTCGATTTGCCCAAGTGGTAGCGCGTTTCGGCGTAGGTTTCCAGCCCCCAATACACCAGCGACGCCGATTACGGCCGTCGATCCCACGACCACGGCGAGTACCAGAGGGCGATGCCAACTGGGTTGGGCATCGACACCGTTGGGAAAGAAGGCGAACTTGGCCCAGGTGGGCGAATTGTCGGCGGCGATAGAGGCGATTCGCGCGATGGTGAGATTGATGCCGAACGCGAAGCTGAGCTCTTTGCCTTTGAACCACCGTGCCAAGGCAGTGGTAACTGCGACAATCTGTGATTCAGCACCCAGTCCAACCAGCGCTCGGCCCGAAACCATCAGATAGAAGTTTCCCTTGAGCGAAGTCAGCAGCGCGCCCAGAAGAATAAGGACCGAAAACAACATGAGAGATTTTCTGATCCCGAAGCGATCGATAAGGATGCCGCCGATCAACAGCGTCGCCACCGCTGCCACGCTGTAGCTGGCATTCAGCCACCCGAACATGGAAGCCGAGTAATTGAGCTGCTGGAGAAAAATTCGCTCCAGCGGGTTGATGCTGTCGTAAACGTAGTAATTGCCGAACATGGCTACGCTGACGAAGATCAGCACTAACCAGCGATACGACTTGCTCGGCTGCGGGCGGGTATTGACCAGCGTTTGGGATCAGACATTCAAACGGCCTCGGGTGACGTGAATGGAAACGATATCAGAAGAAGCGGGTAGCTGTCAGCGATTAGCGATTAGCGTTTAGCACTTAGCCACGAAATCGTTTCGTGTCAGGGCACGTTTTCAGACGTGCCGCAATCGGATCAACAAAACGTCGGCTTCAGCCCCTGAGTGCTGAATGCAGAGTGCTGCTTCACGACCCGATGTACCGCGCATACAAGCTGCGCGCGATGGCCATGTCGGTGGTGCCCTTGATGATGGCCCGGCCATCCGGGAATAGCGTCAACTCGTAGGGATCGCAGCAGAATTTCAGAATAAATTCGCTGTGCCGAACAGTGCCGTGAGGGGCTAGCTTGGGTGTGAGTTCGGCGAAGTCAATGGGGCGCCGGCGCTCGTGAATCTGCACCGAATTTCGCCCACAAAGCGTGATGTGCGGCCGACCTTCGCCGGCGAGGTGGACGAAATCATGCTGGTCGCACGCCCGGCAACCAGGCTGCGGTTTGTCTGTCTTGATCTCGGCAAAATCGTTAGTCCACACGTCATAAGACAAAAGTGTGCGGCGAACTTTGTCCGTCGCGCCGACCAGCAATTTAATGGCTTCGGTGGATGCGATCGAGGCGACAAAGTTTACTGCCGAATTCAGAATGCCTGCGGTGTCGCAAGTCTCGACCAAGCCACGGGGGGAATCAGGAAAGACACAGGCCAGGCATGCCGTCTCCCCGGGAAGGATGGTCATCGTGACCCCATAGCTGGCAACTGCGGCGGCATAGATCCATGGCACTTTCTTCCACACCGCGAAATCGTTAATCAGGTAACGGGTTTCGAAGTTGTCGGTGCCGTCGAGGATCAGGTCAACCTCGCTCAGCAAGTCTTGCGCATTGGCGGGTGTCAGGTCCGCAGCGTGCGGCTCGACCGCAATCTCCGAATTGAAGGCTTTAATTTTGCGGGCGGCGGCGATGGCCTTGGGCAGGGACTCTGCGGCGTCAGCCTCGTCGAACAGCACCTGCCGTTGCAGATTGCTGGGCTCGACGTAATCGCGATCGATAACGCGCAGCGTGCCCACGCCCGCACGCGCGAGCAGGGAAGCGATGGCCGAACCCGTGGCCCCGCATCCCACGATGACCGCGCGCGCGGCCGCAAGCCTCTCCTGCCCCGAGGCGCCGATGGGTTGAAACAAGACCTGGCGGGAATAGCGTTCGGCGAATTCCAACGACTTGCACCTGCTCCGGAGAAGGTTCCTTGTTTATTATAGGGATTCGACATTAACTTCGCCGTGGGGACCGGGTTATAGCAAGGTCCGCAGGTGTGCCACGTTGGGGCACATATCTTCGCCAGCGTGGCCTACTGGACCAGGTCCCGTCAGACGAGGTCCCTGGCGGGCAGCGGAAGTGCTGAAGGTCAGAGTTTGACGGAGCCAATCACGCGATCATTCCACAAAATTGTGTTGGTGTGCGCCTGGCTGGCGCTGAGCATGCCTATCGCATGGTCGCAAACTGCTCCATTGAGCACCAGTCAAAATCCGGGCCAGACCGCTCCCCAGGCCAATCTTCCAACCACACTCAACAAGTACGACGGCTTGCTGGTTCGGGCCATCGACTTTCGCGGTGTTGAAGGCACCAATACAGAGATGCTGCGGCAACTTCTGGTGCAGAAAGTCGGGGAGCCGCTGGACCGCGAAAAAATCCGCGCCAGTTTGCGGACCCTCTACGCTACGGGACGCTTCGCCAGTCTGCAGGTTGAGGCCGAGGCTAATCGAAACGAGAGCGTCCTTGGTGTTCGTTGCCAAGGAGAACTACTTCAATGGCGCCGTCAGCGTTGACGGAACGCCGGCCAAGACGAATCCCAAGGCGCACCAGTTGGTGGAATCCAGCAAGCTCGATCTGGGAGATACGTTTTCCCAGGAGAACGTGGACCGCTCCGTCGAACGCATGTTGAAGGTGATGGCCGATAACGGCTACTACAAAGCCACCATTACCGATGACCTGATTCCCCACGATGACACCCGGCAAATGGATATTCGTTTTCATGTTGACCCCGGGGAACTGGCGCGCGTGGGAGAGGTGACGATCGAAGGTGATACCGGCATTCCTGCCGATAAGGTCCGCAGCCTTACCAAGCTGAAGCCCGGCAACAAGGTGAAGCAGGAGCACGTGACGCGCGCCCTGGAGCGGCTGCGGCAGAAGTATCAAAAAAACAATCATCTGGAAGCGCAGGTCTCGCTCATCGACCGGCACTACCATCCCGATACCAACCGTCTCGATTATGTTTTCAAAGCAGAAGAAGGACCGACGGTGGCGATTACCGCCGACGGCGCAAAAATCAGCAATCGGGAATTAAAGAAACTGGTGCCGGTTTACCAGGAGAACTCCGTTGATGACGATTTACTGAACGAAGGACGCCGCAACCTGCGCGACTACTTGCAGACGAAAGGTTATTTCGACGCCGCGGTGGAAGTGGAGCGGCATAACGCTGCGGAGAAGAATCATCTCGACATCATTTATAAGGTTGATCAGGGCGAGCGCCACAAGCTGGCTGCGGTGCGGCTGGAGGGTAATAAGTATTTCAACGGCGACATCATCCGCGAGCGCATGGAATTGCAGCCGTCAAGCACGCTTATGCCGAATGGCCGTTTTAGCCAGAGGCTGCTGTCTAACGACCTGATCATCATCAAGAACCTCTACCTGGCTAATGGCTTCCTTGATGTCAAGGTCACCGCCGACCTGCATGAAGAGTACCAGGGCAAACCCGGCGAGATGGAGGTCGTCATCAAGGTCGAGGAAGGACCGCAGACCCTGGTGAAATCGCTGCAGTTGGCAGGTAACCACGCGTTTCCCCGGGAGCGGCTGGTCCCGTTAATGAGTGAACTGGATGGCCAGCCTTACAGCGAGGCGAACGTCGCCAGTGATCGCGACGCAGTCACCTACTTTTATTACAACCACGGATTTCCTAGCGTTCAGTTTGAAGCGGCAGCAACGCCGGCGCCGGGCGACCCGCACCGCATGCAAGTGGCTTACACCATCACCGAGGGGGAACGGGTCTTCGTCGATAAGGTATTGATAAGCGGGCGAGAGTACGCCCGTCCCTACATTGTGGATCGCCAGATGCGCATTAGCGACGGCGATCCGTTGAGTCAGGCCCGGATGGTCGATTCCCAACGGCGCCTCTATGATCTGGGCATCTTTAACCAGGTGGACATGGCCGTGCAAAATCCTGAAGGCCAGGTGCCTCTCAAGGATGTGCTGTTCAACCTGCAGGAAGCCAGGCGCTGGACCTTCCGCTACGGAGGCGGCATCGAGTTCGCCACCGGCAATATTCCCACCACCAACAATCCGCAAGGCAAAACCGGCGTCAGTCCCAACGGAGTGCTGGAAATCACTCGCCTCAACATGTTCGGAAAGGACCAGGCCCTGACCATGCGGGCGCGCGTCGGTCTGCTGACCCGCCGTGGCTTGGTCGGTTATGATGCGCCGCGCCTGTTTCATCGCGAAAAGTGGCGCCTCAACGCCACCGTCTTCTACGACAATACGGCCGACGTGAATACCTTCACCTCGGCGCGCCTCGACGGGACCCTTCAGGCTGAGGATAAATACAGCCGGGCGGTCACCCTGTTTTACCGGATGAGTTATCAACGAGTCTCGGTCGATCCCAACAGCCTGGTCATCGACCCCACGCTGATTCCTTTGTATTCGAAACCGGTATTCCTCGCCATTCCCAGTTTCACTTATGTCCGTGATACGCGCGATAATCCCATCGATTCGCACAAAGGAAGCTATAACATCGTGGACTTAGGTTTGGCGACCAGCGCGCTGGGTTCGGAGGCGAATTTCGGCAAGGTGCTACTCCAGAATTCCACCTACTACAAGATTAAGAAGCGGTGGGTTTTCGCGCGCAGCACGCAAATTGGGATACTGCATCCTTATGGCACGAACAATTTCCTTAGTCTGCCGCCCTCGGGACAGCTGCCGACGGAGGCGACCTCGGTTCCGTTGCCCGAGTTGTTCTTCGCGGGCGGCAGCAATTCGTTGCGCGGCTTCTCCATTAACCAGGCTGGACCTCGCGACCTGGTGACCGGCTATCCCATCGGCGGTCAGGGACTGTTCATCAACAACCTCGAAATTCGTACTCCTCCGGTAGGACTGCCCTTCGTGGGAGACAACCTGGGATTTGTTTTCTTCCACGATATGGGTAACGTGTTCGACACGGCGAACCATATCATCAGTGGGATGGTGCAAATTCATCAGCCTTCGATCGCCGATTGCTCGGCGCCAACCAGCAAGGCGACGTGCAATTTCAACTACAACCCCCAGGCGGCCGGCATGGGATTACGCTATAAGACACCGGTGGGGCCAGTCCGCTTCGACGTGGGCTATAACTTCAATCCGACGCGGTATCCAATCCAGGAAAAAGACACCGTGGAAACCCTGCGTCATATCAATTTCTTTTTCAGTATTGGACAAACATTTTGATGAAGCGAATTTTTCAGTTAACCACTTGCTTATTGTTGTTGCTGCCCGCGACTGTGCCGTTCGCCGTGGCGGGCGAGGTCATCGATGGAATCGTTGCCACCGTGAACCGCCAGCCTTTGTTTCAGAGCGATTGGGAAGAGGCGATCTGTTTCGAGGCTTTCATGCAGCAGAAGCCCCTCGCCGATGTGACCCAGGCCGATCGAGTGAAAGCCTTGCAACGTTTGATCGACCGCCAGTTGTTGCAGGCGCAGATGGGTGACGAGACGTTCCTGCGGCCTTCCCAAGACGACCTAGACAAAGATGTCGCCAAACTCCGGGCGCAAGTTTCCCACGGCGAGAACGATGCCAGTTGGCAGAAGTTGCTGGCCGAATACGGACTTACCCCGGACACTCTGAAAAACCATCTGCGGACGGAAGTGCGAGTGATGAATTTCGTGGAGGTTCGGCTGCGTCCCAACCTGCACATTCAGCCCGAAGAAATTGCAGCGTACTACACCAATCAGTTGCTGCCCGACCTGAAAGAAAATGGCGGCAAGACAGTTGCGCTGTCCGACGTGGAACCCCGGATTCGTGAACTGCTCATCCAGCAGCGCATGGATGAGCTATTGGACGCGTGGCTCCATAACCTGCGCCAGCAGGCAGAAATACACAGCTCCATCGCGCTGCCCGCCACCATGGCTCCCGCCGAGCAGAACGGGGCCTCTGGCGCCAACTGAGAATGAACCCCGACACCCACCTTCGCCGTTCGCATACCCGCCTGTGGATTGAGGCCGCAATCGGCGTGGTGGTGTTAGCGGCTCTTATCGTACTGGTGTGGTATGTGCGAAGTCCGCGGTTCGCGGACCTGGTTCGCCGTAAGACGATTGCTACCTTGGAAGACGTCACCGGCGGCCGCGTCGAGCTGCAGGCTTTTCGCTGGAACCTCGTCAGGCTTGAGGTCGAAGCCGACGGCCTCACCATTCACGGATTGGAAGGTCCTGATCAGTTGCCGTATGCCCACGCCGACCGCATCCATGTCCGGTTGCACATCGTCTCCTTCGTGGAGAAGCGCATCAGCCTCAAAAGTTTGATCCTGGACCATCCTGTCATGCACCTCATTATCTATCCCGATGGGACGACCAACGCCGCGGAGCCCAAGCAGCGCGGCAATGCAACGCCGGTCCAGCAGTTGTTTGATGTGGCCATCGCCCGCCTTGATGTAAACCACGGTTTGTTGCTGGTGAATGACCAGGTGCTGCCCCTTGATTTCGCCGCCGATGACGTCACGGCGGCCATGACCTACGATCACGGCGACCGCCGCTATGACGGCGCGGTGCAAGTCGGCAAGATGGATGTGAAGTTCCTTGACTTGCGCGATGTTGCAGCTCATGGCGAACTGGGGTTCAGCTTGTGGCCAAACCGGCTGCAAGTTAAATCGCTGAATCTGGCCTCGGAGAATTCTTCGCTGGAGACGACCGGAAAGATCAGCAATTTCGATAATCCCGAGTTTGACTTCAACTACACCTCTCAGCTCGATGTTGGACAACTGGGTTCCGTCGTCCGCTTGTATGAGCTGCGCGGCGGCAGGTTGACCCTAACCGGATCGGGCAGCTATTCGACCACCGCCGGCATCGCCACGCAAGGGAATGCCGCCGCACGCGGCGTGACTTATCTGGACAGTGGAGTCGCCGTGCGCGATGCGCAAGGTAGCGCAGATTTTTCGCTCGCCCACGATAAGCTGGCGCTCACTCGAATAGCCGGACGTTTACTGGGCGGAACAGTGACTGGCGACGCTGAAATTAAGAACCTTTTTTCCGGCCCGACCCGTGCCGTGCCCTCCCCAGTGGAACAGGCCCGGGGGAAGGCGGGCACCAGGCAAAGCTCCAGCGCGCGTAAACCGATTCTTCCTCCAGTCTCTATCGCTGGGCTGCAGCAGGGCTCGGCACGCTTACGTGTGACCGGTCTATCGCTGACAGAATTGGCGCGAATGTTTTCCACCAGGCAGGCGCCATACGAAAAGCTCAATCCGGTGGGCAGCGTCGGCGGCACCGTGAATCTGGCATGGACGCGGTCCCTGTCGGAAGCCGGCGCTGACTTGGCGCTTGATGTCACACCTCCCGCACAGCCGTCAGCCAACCAGTTGCCCGTGACCGCTACCGTGCAAGCTCGCTACAACCCCAAAGCGCAAATGATGGATTTCTCTGTCGTGACGATGACGACTCCGCACTCCCGGGTGAATGCGACCGGCACTCTGGGTTCGACCTCCGCCGCTTTGCACCTCACCCTGAACACCACCAGCTTGACCGAGTTCCAGCCGATGCTTACGGCCATGGGCAGCTCTACACTGCCGATAGAACTCGCGGGCGAGGCCAGTTTCAACGGCACCCTCAGCGGAAGGCTGCGCGATCCTCAGATTGCCGGCAACGTGCAAGCTTCTGACTTCACTTACATCTATACCCCAACGGTTAAGGGCCCGGCGCCCACAGCTCCGCCGCCGGCGAAGAAGAAATCGTTCTTCCACTTTGCTTCCGTGCCACCAGCGCCGCCGTCTCCGCCACCAGCCACGGCACAGCCGAGGCGCGTTCATATCGATCAGTTTTCCGGCGACGTGCAATATTCCTCTACGAACGTTGCCGTGCATCACGGCGTGATTCAAGAGGGTGGCGCGCACTTGCATGTGGATGCTTCGGCGACGCTGCAGAAAGGAAGTTTCGCCGACGACCTGCCGTTTCAGGTACAAGCTACCGTGCAAAATGCGGACGTTGCGGAATTGCAGCGTGCCGTCGGTCTGAATTATCCGAGTAACCGGCACGGTGAATCTCACCTTGCAGGCTGCCGGAACGCAAACCAACCCTCACGGCTCAGGACATTTCTCATTGACATCAGGGGAAGCCTACGGACGCCCGGTCAAGTCGGTCGCTGCGAATATTGTCTTTGCTGACCACGAAGCACAACTCGACGACATCCAGATGCAGGCCATGCGTGGCAAGGTTGCTGGCTCCGCGGCGTACAACTTCGCCAACCAGCAGGTGCACTTCGACCTGGCGGGCGAAGGCCTGGATCTGGCCAGTATCCCCGAACTGCAAATGCCGCATGTACAGGTAGGGGGCGTGGGCAGGTTCACCGCCAAGGGATCGGGGACCACCGAACAACCCATCATCAACGCCCACGTGCAACTCAGTGACCTGGTGCTGAACGCAGACCACCTCGGCGACGTTACCGCCGACGCAACCACCCGGGGATATCATTTGCAACTCACGGCGCGATCGAATTTCTCCACCGCACGCCTGGCTGTGGACGGAGGCATCGATTTGCGCGGAGACATGCCGTCGGACCTGAAGCTGGAGTTTTCCGGCCTGGACATCGATCCTTTCCTCCCGGCGCAACTTCGCCAACGGATCACTCGCCATCCGGCGCTGGCGGGGCACGCGCAACTGACCGGCCCCTTGAAGCAGCCCAGGCTATGGAACGGCAAGTTCAACCTCGACCAGTTCACCGTGGAAGTGGAAAAGGTGGCGATCGCCAGCGATGGCCCGGTTGAGCTCGCGATGGCGAACGAAGTGGTCACCGTGCAACGCTGCACCCTGGCCAGCGGTGGTTCGCACTTTACCCTGGCCGGCAGTGCCAGTCTGAAAGGCGATCGCCAACTGGCGCTTCGCGCCGATGGCCATGTTGACCTGGGTCTGGTGCACACTCTTGACCCTGAGGTGACTTCGTACGGCGTCTCCAATCTGGATCTCACGGTGAATGGTCCCATGGCGCAGCCGGCAATCTCCGGGCGCATCGATATCCAACACGGCGGACTGTCGATGATTGACCTGCCCGCCGGGCTTGGCGATATCAACGGCAGCCTGGTCTTCAACCAGGACCGGCTCGACGTGGAGCGTCTCACCGCGCGCACCGGCGGCGGACTGGTGACCTTTGCCGGCTCCATTACTTATGGACGGACTATTGGTTTCAACCTGACCGCAAGCGGGACCGAGATTCGTTTTCGCTATGCCGGAATCAGTGTGACCGCGGATGAATCACTTCGGCTGTCGGGCACGCTGCAAAACTCATCTCTCAGCGGGGATGTCACCGTCACCCGTTTCGCGCAGATTCCGTCGAGCGACCTGACCTTCGCTCTGGCGCAAGCCACTCAACCTTCGGTCATACCGGTAGTGAATTCGCCACTGAATAATCTGCACCTGGATGTGCGCATCCTCTCGACGCCGGAGTTGACCGTACAGACGGCCCTGGCGAAACTGGCAGGCGACGTTGATCTACGGCTGCGGGGCACAGCCGCACGGCCGGTCTTGCTGGGGCGCATCAACATTGCCGAGGGCGACATTAAACTGGCGGGAGCCAAGTATCATCTGGAGCGCGGCGATATTACCTTCACCGACCCGGTACGCATTGACCCGGTGCTCGATATCGAGGCCTCTACCCGGGTCCGCGATTACGACATCACCATCGGCTTGCATGGCACCCTGGAGAGGCTGAATACCACCTATCGCTCTGACCCTCCACTCTCCAGCGAAGACATCATAGCTCTGCTGGCCTTCGGCCGGACCGAACAGGAGAGCGCGACCAACACTGCGCCGCAGTCGGGGTTGGGCGAGAGCGCCTCGGGCGCCATACTGGGTGAAGCCCTAAACCAGGCCGTGTCCAGCCGCGTCTCCCGCCTCTTCGGCGTCAGTTCCATCCGCATCAATCCTTCCGTGGGCGGCCCCGACAACAATCCCAACGCCCGCATCACCTTCGAGCAGCAGGTCTCGAACAACGTGACCCTCACCTACATCACTAATCTGACCCGGTCGGCGCAGCAGGTGATTCAGTTCGAATACAACATCAACAGCGAATACACCGTTGAAGCAATACGGGATGAGAACGGAGTGGTCAGCTTTGATGTTCTTGTCCGTAAGCGGAAACGATGAACGGCGAGCCGCAGAATAAGCAGGGCCAGCGGCATTCGCGCGCCCGCATGGTCGACGAGCAACTGCGTGCCCGCGGCATTCGCGATCCTCGCCTGCTGGCCGCCATGGGCAAGGTTGCGCGTGAAGAGTTCATCGCCAACGAAGACCAGGCCAACGCTTATGACGATCATCCGCTCCCCATCGGTGCTGGCCAAACCGTTTCCCAGCCTTACATTGTGGCCGCGATGGTGGAAGCGCTGGAGCTGCGTCCCACGGACCGGGTGCTGGAGGTAGGCACCGGCACCGGATACGAAGCTGCCATCCTGGGTGAGTTGGCGGCGGAGGTGTGGACCATCGAACGGCACGAAGAGCTGGCGACCAAAGCGCGCGAAATCCTGGCGAGGCTTGGTTATACCAACGTTCACGTGGTGGTTGGCGACGGGAGCCTCGGTTTGCCACAGCATGCTCCGTTCGAGAAGATCCTGGTTGCGGCAGCGGCGCCTGCAATTCCGCAGAGTCTGGTCGCGCAGCTGGCCGACGGTGGGGCGCTGGTTGTGCCGGTGGGGAATCGTTTCGAGCAGCAGGTACAGGTGGTGCGCAAAGTTCGCGGAGATACGGTCGTGGAGCTGCACGATCCTTGTCGGTTTGTTCCCTTGGTTGGAGAAGAAGGATGGGAGCAGTAGGCGGCAGCTAGCAGCAAGTCCCAGCTCACCAGATTCTTTTGATGCCGTAGATGTCGAAGATTCTTTCGTTGCTGACCAAGGGCAGGTTCTCGCTCTGGGCTTGGGCAATCAGCATCCGATCAAAGGGATCACGATGAGCGCCTGGAAGACTACCCGCTCTCTGTGCATGCTCAAGTGAAATCGGAAGCGCGCGAAATCCTAGTTCCTGCACAATCCGGTCAAAATCAGCGACCAGTCCATCGGCGCTGGGAAGCTTTCCCAAACGATGCTTCGTAGTGATCTCCCAAGCGGTAGCTGCGGAGACAAATACCTCATTGGCAAAGGAAGCCAGAACAGAGTGTGCCCTCTTGGAAAGCCTATCGTCTGCCGTAATAGCCCACAGCAACGCGTGGGTATCCACTAGGACGCGCATCAATGGCCCCAGGCATCGAGTTCGTCCTCAGGCAGGGGCTGCGAAAACTCAGGCGGGACCTTGAATTCGCCCTTGAAGAGATCCAAGCGACGGGACTTCGGCGCCGCGGCAATCGGTACGATTTTGGCAACCACCTTCTTGCCGCGTGCGATCAGCACTTCTTCGCCGTGTTCGGCCCGCTCGATCAGTTTCGAAAGAGTGGTCTTGGCTTGATGAATGGTGGCAATAGGCATCTCAGCTTCTTAGCTAAGTATAGCGTAGCTAACCATAAATTGTCACCGTTTCTCGAATTGTCATTACGAGCGCCCGGGTTTGGCGCGAGGAATCTGCTTTTCCCATCCCTAAAACAAAGATAAGAGCTAATCCCTCACTACGCTCGTGATGACAACTGCTGGCAAAACGCCGCCTCAGCGCACCAGAAATCCGGTACCCGCGGCAACCATGCCGATCACAGCCAGCACGCAGCCGAAGTACCAGTACCTGCGATTATCCGTGAGCATGGTGATTGAGGTGACGACCAGGGCAATCTCCAGAAATACCTCGCCGAAGTCGAAGCGATTGGCGCGACGGCTGGTCAGTTTGACTTCCGACTCCAGGTCGCGCGCTTCGTTCTGGATGTCCTTCTGCTGGTCGCGATACTTGTCAATGTCTTCGTGAAAGTGTTTCTGCACTTCCTGGGCGCGTTCGGCCTTGGTGTTCTCCAGCGCCGTCAGCACCTCGGAAAGCGCCTCCAGATTGTTGCGCCTCATGTTTTTTGCCTGATAGTACGCCCACTGGTCGGTGGCCCGCGTTTGCAACAGGATTTCTTCGGTATGGGCGCGATGCCCGAGCAGCGAAACTGTGGCAATCAGCACCGCCAGAATCGCAATGGTCAGACTGACCGGCGCCATCTGCTTTCTTTCCCTGCCTTCTTCGGCTGCTTCCCTGGCTTTGTCGAGTGCTTCTTCCGAACCCATGAGGCCTCCCGTACGTGGTTGCACTTTAACCTTCGGCGATCAGCCGAAACGTATTCCGGAACATAGTAAATTGTGAAGGCTCGCCACGGGGAGAGTATTCGGCGCTAGCGGGCACGGACTCCGGTCAGATGTTTCGCAACGCTTGTTCCTGCTCCGGCGCCTCCGAGGTCGCCACATGTCCGGGCAGCACTTCGCGAAGTGCCCACTCAATCCGCTCCACAGAGTTACGAATCAATTCGACCGAGCCGGACTGGGATTTCGAGGCGGTGGCATAAGTTATCACCTGCAGCGCGTTGCGAATGTGATGGTTCATATCAGCGATGGTGCGCAAACGTTCGCGCACCTGGTTGCGCCGCAATCGCTCGTGGTTGTTGAGGCTGAAGAACAGAAAGCCGGCCACCAACCCAGTAAGGAAATTGGACGTAAGCAAAATGTCGGTGCGGGTGACGCCGTCTTTGGCCAGCAACCGGTCAAAGCCGAATCCCGCGATCCAAACCAGCAGCATTACGCATATACAAAGAACTACCAGCCGAACGGTTGAGTCGCTGTCCATACCCTTACCTTTACCTTTGCCATTATCTTTATCTTTACCTTTATCTTTACCGTTACACTTGTCTAAGTATTTTTAGCTCCGCAGGTGGGGACTCCGGAGCGGAGCTAGCGTCTTTGCGAAAATAGCGCAGAATCGCGTCCGCTTGAGATCGGTTCACTACCGACGCCAGCGCCGCGGCATCCGCTTCTTTCACCGCCTGCAGACTCCCGAAGTGCTGCAACAAGCGGTTCGTGGTGCGCTCGCCTACGCCCGGGATCTCCCGCAGTTCCGTCTTGCGGTCGCGCATCTGCCGCCGTTTGCGATGGAAGGTCACGGCAAAGCGGTGGGCCTCATCGCGCACCAGTTGCACCAGGTGCAGCACCGGCGAATGGCGATCGAGCACCACCGGCTCGTCCTCCTGGCCCTGAACGTAGATGATCTCCTCGCGCTTGGCGATTGCCGCCAGCGGCTGGTTGATGATGGCCAGCGCTTCCAGCGCCTGCGCGGCAGCATGCAATTGCCCGATGCCGCCATCGATCAGCACCAGGCTTGGCAGGGCTTGCTTCTCCTCTTGCACCCGTTTGTAGCGACGGGTCACCACCTCGCGCATGGAGGCGAAGTCGTCCACGCCCTCGACGCCTTTGATGATGAACTTGCGATAGTCCGCCTTCTTCATCTTGCCGTCTTCCCACACCACCATCGACGCGACGGTTTCGGCGCCCTGGATGTGCGAGATGTCGAAGCACTCAATGCGCTTGGGCAGCTCGGGCAGCATAAGCGCGTCCTGCAAGGCCTCCTGGATCGCCTTGGCCGCCGGCTTCATCACGCGAAAGCGCTGATCGTAAGCCTGCTTGGCATTTTGTCCCACCAGATCGATCAGCGAACGCTTCTCGCCGCGCTGCGGCACGTGAATCTGCACCTTTCGCTTCTGCCCCTCCGAGAGCACTTCCTCCAGCGTGACCCGATCTTCAAAGTCCACCGCGACATAAATGGTGTGCGGCACATACTGCTGGTCCAGATAAACCTGCTTCAGCAGCGCGGAGAAGAACGCTCCCGGATCAAAGCCTGAAGTGCCGACCATTCCGCTCAAGTCTTCCCAGAAGAACTCGCGCTTGTCCACAATCTTTCCGCCGCGCATGTGGAACAGATTCACCGCCAGCATCTCGTTTTCGTAGTGATACCCAAAGACGTCCGCGTCGTCTCCTTCTACCGCCGCGATCCGCTGCTTCTTGTCCAGCAATTCCACGGTCGAGATGAGGTCGCGATACTTGGCCGCCAGTTCATACTGCTGGCGTTCGGCCGCGGCGGCCATGCGCTGTTGCAACGAGCGCGTCAGGTCAGCGCCCCGGCCTTCCAGGAACAGCCTCACATCGTGTACGGCTTCGGCGTAGCGTTCCGGCGTGGTCAATCCTTCGACGCACGGCCCCAGGCAGCGCCCAATGTAGTACTGCAGGCAGGGCCGAGGATAATAACGGTTCAGGTCGAGCTTGCACGAAGGAATCAGAAAGTGCCGGTGGATCAGGTCAACAATCCGATAGGCCAGGCTCGTCGGAAAATACGGGCCGAAGTACAGCGATCCATCCCGGCGCAAGCGGCGCGTCGGATACACCCGCGGATAGCGCTCCCCGATGGTCAGTTTGATGTAGGGGTAAGTCTTATCGTCACGCAGAAGGATGTTGTAGCGCGGCTTCTTTTGCTTGATCAGGTTGTTCTCAAGAGCCAGCGCTTCCTTCTCGTTGTCCACCACGATGTAGTCGAGATCGACGGCCTCGCGCAGCAGCGATCCGGTCTTCGCATTCTCCGCCGCGCCCTCCAGAAAATAGGAGCGCACCCGCGCGCGCAAGCTGTTGGCCTTGCCCACGTAGATGATTTCGCCGTCGGCGTTCTTGTACAGATACACGCCGGGCGAGGTCGGCAAAGTCCGAATTTTCTGGTGCAGGTCCATTTGGCTTTGATCGCTACAGCGCAAGTCAGGCGGTGCGACAGCTCCCTCGCTACGCTCGGGATTTCGCCTGCAGGCTCCCGCTCGCAAAGACCGCTCGCTCACACCTGCAAAACGGCTCAACCTGGTAAAAATTCTACTCCCCGCGTCAGGATTATCCGGCGGCATCCCGAGGCGCCAGATGGACCCCCGCCAACCTCCCCTAAACCATTGAAATTTATATGCGTTCTCACAGCCGCCAGCGAACGGCAATGGCAGCCTGGTTGCACCTATCTCATCAGACGGTCAGCTTCAAACGCCACCGCCTAAGGTTTGCAAGGAGCTTATTCTATGAATCGATTTACCCTGGTCGCAGCGCTGGTGGCTGGCAGCCTGCCGTTTACGGTCGGCTGCGCTACCAAGAATTATGTTCGCAATGAGACCACTCCGACGATAAACAAGGTCAATGAATTAGATGATCTGACGGCGAAAAATACTCACGACATCCGCGAGACCGACGCGCGCGCCCAGCAGGGAATCCAGCAGGCGAAGTCGCAGGCTGATGCCGCCGACCAGAAGGCCCTGGCCGCCGGTCAGGCAGCCGCCACAGCCAATCAGAACGCTACTCAGGCCTCTCATCGCGTGACCAGCCTGGCAGGCACGGTGGAGAATCTGGACAACTACAAGCCGGTCAACGACACCACAATTTTGTTCGGCTTCGACAAGGCCGACCTCACGCGCAAGGACAAGCAGGCGTTGGACGACTTCGCCGGCCAGTTCGGCAGCCAGAAGCACTACATCATTCAGGTTGAGGGCCATACCGATTCGATCGGGCCTGCCGACTATAACTACCAGCTCAGCCAGCGCCGCGCCGACGCCGTTATTCAGTACCTGGCCCAGAAGTACAACGTCCCGGCGTACAAGATTTATCTGATCGGTCTGGGCAAGGACAATCCGGTGGCCAAGAACACCAGCTCTGCCGGACGCGCCAAGAACCGTCGCGTCGACGTCACCCTGATGAGCAACAATGCAACCGAGTCGGCTGCATCCGCACAGGCGGGTTCGAGCCAGAACCAACAACAGTAACGAGCGGGCCGCCAGTCGGCCGTGCTGAAAAGTTAACGCAATTAGCAGCCCCAGTGGTGGTTGAACTGTCCATCCCAAAAGGCCGTCCCCCGTGGACGGCCTTTCTTAGTTTTGTGATCCTCGGCGAGTTTGGACGGCAGCTTCGCTCCGGCGAAAAAGGGGGCCAGCCGCGGACACAGCGGCTGGCTTGGGCGCGCGACCTCTACTGCAGTTTCCACGCTACTTCCCCGGCTCAAAGTCGGGCAATTGCCAAGTCTTGCTGAAGAAAGTTTCTGTCGGCTCATAGAACCTGAACCAAGCGAACCATCCTTTCGACGCACTTGTGTCCACCCAGTTGCTCTCCAACCCTGCGGGTGCCTTTGGGCCGAAATAAAGGTCGACGGAGCCATCGGCGTTAACTCTGATTTTGTCGTACGAAGTAATCGCGGCCTTATTGGTGCTGTTCTGGGTCAAGGAACGAGTGGCGTTGTCATAGACCGTGATGGACCAGAATTGTTTCGCGGGAACATCGGCTGGCACCCGCAGTCGGTAGTTTTTCCTCCCATCCAGCCAAACGCCGTCTTTGTCCTTGAAACTCTCCAGATACCGCTGGCCCTTGGAGGGGAACGGCAGGTTCATGGCTTCGTTGGGCCAAGTACCAAGGTAGAAGTAGTTCAAGCGTTCGTCGAGTTCACTGTAGTACTCAGATTCTTGTTGTGAAGCCTGCTGGGTGTTGAAGTTCATGGGGTTCGTCCAATGCTTACCAGGATAGTAGAAGACATTGGCGAGGCGTGGACTAAAAGAGGTGATTTGAGCCATCGCTTTGCCGCCGCGTGCGCCCTCTTCGAGAATTTTCTTTTGGCGGTCGTCCGGCGCGAATGGCTTGCCCTTCTCGATGCCCAATGGCTTGAGCATGGCCATATAGAAGCGGTCGCGCTCCTCAACCGGGTTGTTGTTGATAACCTCCGACAGGAGCTTCCAAAATGCAAGGCCTTCCGGCTCCAGCGTATTAATAGGCTTGTTGGAGACGTCAAAGAACCGGTTAGGTTTTGGGTTGTCGCGCTGACTGTATGGATAAATACGCGCTCGCTTGAGCAATGCGACGGCCCCAGCTACGTCGCCGTTTACCACGATGCCGCGAATAAAAAAGGTAGTGTCGTTCATCCTGAATGGAGTAACGAAATAACCTTCCGTTGGCAGGTCGCCTTTATAGCCCGGTGGCACGAGGAGGAACTTGCCACCATGTCCCTTGTCAGGACCGAGGCCGCCGACTCCGGTAGTTCTAAACCAGTAATCGCCAAACATGCCCGCCGTTGGTCCGGGAGGAACCTCGACCACGACAGGCCCATCTTTAGCCAAATCAATGATGGCGGCTGAGTAGATGGTGGTGGTGTTACCCGTAAGCCAAAGGCCTTTCGCATCGAGATAATGTGGGTACATTTCGAAGTCGTTGTAGGTAGCGCCAATATCCTGGAAGAGGCCGCGTCTGACGGAAGCGGCGCTCACGAGGGGGAAGGCCCAAAGTATGCTTGGCAGGCTCGCTGGAAATCCATTTCGTCGTAGAGCTTGATGACCGTTTCGTTGGTTGGGTAATTGTTCTCGTAATTCAACTCGCCGATTCTGGTATCGATGGGCTGCGGTGGTGGCGCTTCGTTCACTTTTTTGCCGTTGTCCGCCTCTTTCGACGTGCCGCTGTTGATTTGCGCCAGCATGGGAGAAATACCGGTGGCGAGCGCGAGGATGAATACGACAAGGCGTGCAGGTTTCATGATCTCCCTTTCTGTTCTGCCTTCGGGGCGATTCTCAGCGCCGGGTCGATGACTTGCAGCGTGGGAGATTCAACACTGGTCCGAGGGTACCGTTGTTCTATGCCAAGACGGAGCGGCATTGTAGCATTGCAGCACTACGCCTGGTCTATCATCGTTGTACTGCATGGCCACGAGACTGCAACGATTCATGCTTCGCGCCATCAACATCTGGCCGCCGCTGTGCGGCGCCGGAATCCGTGTGCGCTGGCGCTCCAACCTGGCCGTCGATGTCGAAATGAAGTTGCGCTTCTGGAACCGTAACTACGTCGGCACGCACTACGGCGGCTCGCTCTACTCTATGGCCGATCCCTTTTACATGCTTATGCTGATGGAAAACCTGGGCCGCGATTACATCGTCTGGGACAAAGCGGCCACCATCCGCTTCCGCAAACCCGGGAAGGGAAAAGTCAAGGCCGAGTTCCGTTTGACCGACGCGCAACTCGACGACATCCGTGAGAAGCTCAAGCTTCAGGAGAAGTACGAACCGACGTTCCTGGTCGAGGTGAAAGATGAAGCCGGTGACGTGGTTGCCGAAGTGCAAAAGGTGCTGCATGTCCGGCGAAAATGAATGCCCATTCGACCAGCGAGTCCCAACCCGAACTTCCGGGTTGAAATAGAATATGAGTGTGCGTTTTCGTTATCTGATTCTCGCCCTACTTTGTCTCTGCTTTGCCGGTGCCGGCGTCGCGCAAGATCAGCAGCCGGTTGAACAGGTGCCCACCGACAAGTCCGCGCCGCCGCCTAAAGACAACCGCCGAAATCCGCCGCGCTCTGACAATGTCCCGGCCGGAGAAAGCTCCAGCAAGCAGACACAAATTGACGTCACTCCCCCAGCCGACGATGCCAAAAAGCATCCCGAAGCAGGGTTGGGAGACAGTGCTGGCGATACCGATGAATTCACGCCCTACGATCCCATGCGAGCGATGAAGGCCGTCGAGATCGGCGACTTCTACTTCAAGGTCAAGCAGAATTATCCGGCCGCCATCAGCCGCTACCGTGAAGCGCTCGAGTTCAAGCCCCACGATGCCGAGGCCACTTTTAAACTGGCCGAGGTCTTGAACAAGACCGGTGACTATGCTGGCGCGCTGGAAAATTATCAATCCTACTTGAAGATCCTGCCCGATGGACCTTACGCCAAGCGCGCCAAAGAGGAAGTGGGCAAGCTGAAGAAAAAGTAGTCAGTTGCCCAACTGCTGAACCACTCACAGAAAGCCATTGTGTCCGATGGCTTTTGCATGGATAATATTTCGGCTTTCCCAAACCAGCCTGTTTTCGCGCAGAAGGACCTCGTCTCCATGAAGAACGTATGTGCCGTTTTATTACGCTATGCCTGCCTCGCCGCGTGGTTGTTCTTGAGTTCCACGTTCGCCGTGGCACAAGTTGCTGTTACCACCTATCACAACGACAATTACCGCTCGGGCTCCAACTCTCAGGAAACCGTCCTGACCACGTCGAATGTGAATACACATACCTTCGGCAAGCGCGCCACGTTCGCCGTGCAGGGCAACGTGTATGCGCAACCGCTCTATTTGCCAGGCCTCACGATTGGGGGAACATCACATAACGTGTTGTTCATCGCCACCGAGCATGATCAGGTTTATGCCTTTGACGTAAACAGCGGTCAGCAGCTTTGGCACACCAATTTTCTTGCCAGCGACGGTCCTCGCTACGTCATCAATCCCGTGTCCAATGGCGACGTGAACTGTAACGACATGGTTCCTGAGATCGGTGTCACCGGGACCCCGGTCATCGATGCCACGGCCGGTACCATGTATCTGGTTGCCAAGACGAAGGTCTATGACTCGGTGGGCCACACCACGTCGTTCTATCAGACCCTGCATGCGCTCGATGTCAAGACCGGCCAGGACAAAGTGACTCCGGTTCGCATCACCGCCACGTACCCGGGCAACGGTACTGGCTCCGTCGGGGGCATTCTCACGTTTGACCCGCTGGTGGAAGGACAGCGCTCGGCGTTAATGCTGCTGAAGGGACAGGTTTGGATTTCATGGGCTTCCCATTGCGACCTGGGCACCTATCACGGCTATGTGATGTCGTTCAGCGAGTCGAATCTGGTTCGCCGCGGTCTTTGGGTGGACACGCCCAATGGTTACGAAGGCGGTTTCTGGGGCGGGGGCGCGGGTCCGGCGGCTGACTCGGGGGGATCGATTTATGTTGTGACCGGGAACGGCAAGTTCGACGGAGGCACCGATTTCGGTGACAGCGTTCTCCGTCTGACCTCGCAAGCCACCATCCTACCCATTAGTCTGAGCGACTACTTCACCCCATGGGACCAGCAGAGTCTGGATGAAAGCGATACCGACGTCGGCTCCGGCGGCGTCCTGCTTCTCCCCGATCAGCCTGGCACCCACCATCCTCACCTGCTGATACAGGTTGGGAAAGAAGGCACCATCGACCTGATCAATCGCGACAACATGGGACACTTCCATTCGGGCAACGATAGCCAGATCGTGCAAACCCTGCCGAACGCGATTGGCGGCGTTTGGGGCGCTCCCTCGTTCTGGAACAACACCGCTTATTTCGGCGGCCAGTTCGACCGCCTGAAAGCCTTTGCCTTCGATCCCCATGCTCAACTGTTATCCACCGGCGCAACTTCTGCCTCTCCGGAAGTCTTCAACTTCCCGGGACCAACCCCGTCGGTGTCGTCCAATGGCACAAACAATGGGATCGTCTGGATCATCGAGAGCGATACCTGGGGAGGCGGCAACGCCGTATTGCGCGCCTATGATGCGACCAACCTGAGCAGCGAGCTGTACAACTCCGAGCAGAATTCGGGCCGCGATCGCGTGGGTCTGGCAGTGAAGTTCACGGTTCCCATCATCGCAGACGGTAGCGTCTTCGTCGGGGCCGAGAATCAGGTTGTCAGGTATGGACTGTTGCAGTGAATCGGCGGCTGGAAAATTGTAGAACAGGCTTCGAAGAATGACTGAAGTAAGGATCTGAGTGCTTCACTGACAACTGACAACTGACTACTGTTTCTTCTTTTCCGGCCTGATGACGATGCCACGCCGCAGCGGCACGAGCGCCCCGCGGCTGGCATCAGCGTGTTGCGCGCGCGCCATCACTTCGTTGCGCACGTAGGTGACGAAGCCCGCCATCTGACGCTGCATTTCGTCCATGCGCTCGCGCATTTGCAGAATGATGGCGATGCCGGAGATGTTCACTCCCAGATCGCGCGCCAGCGACAGAATCAGTTCCAGGCGCTCGATGTCTTCGTCCGTGTAGAGGCGCGTGTTGCCTTCGGTGCGCGACGGCTTCAGCAGACCTTCGCGTTCATACAGACGCAGCGTCTGCGGATGGATGTCGTACATCTCCGCCACTGCACTGATCATGTACGCGCCTTGTTTCTTACGCTTGGCCATGGTCCTCTTCGTTCGCTCTCAGCTCTCAGCTATCAGCTATCAGCATCTCAGTTACTGCCTGTTTTTTCTCCGAGCAGTCGTTGGTTGCCGCTTTAGTATCACGTTCGCTGCTCCTAGCTGATGGCTGATGGCTGAGAGCTGATAGCTTACTTGCCGCATACATCAGATGCATCAATCCGCCGTGCATCACCTCGCGCTCCACTTGCATTCCATTGCGCTCGGCCACGCGCCTTGACGGCAGGTTCTCAGGCCGGATCAACGAAATCACCTTCGGCGCATGGAGCACACCAAAAGCGAACTCCATGCAGCCGTGCGCCGCTTCCGTAGCATAACCGCGGCCCCACTGGTCGCGGCGCAGATGATAACCAACCTCAAGCTCCGGCCGTCCCTCGATCTGCTGGGTGACCAGACCGCAATCGCCTATCACGTCGCCGCTGGTCTTGAGCACCAACGGCGTAAAGCCCGTGCCCGTGCTCAGCATAACGGCGAAGGTTACGCTCGACCCACTCCTCCGCATCCCTGTGCTCGAACGTGCGCAGATAATGCTGCATTGCGATCGGATCGCCAATCACCGCGAAGATCGCCTCCACATCGTCCAAACGCAGCCGCAGCAGCAGCAGCCTTTCGGTTTCGAGAATGGAGTCGGGAAGCAGACAGTATTCAGCATTCAGCATTTAGCACTTGGCAGTCGATCTCTGGGTCTTGCTCATTTTGCGGAACCCTATAGCGCTGAACGTCGAAATAGCTGATAGCTGATAGCTGATAGCTGATTGCTACACTCTCTTCCATAACTCTTCCCGCGGGTCTTCCGGATTCAGCTTCGCCAATTCGCGCAAGATTTCCCTCGAGCGCTCGTCGCTGGCCTTCGGGGGCGCCAGTTTGATCTCGACAATCTCGTCGCCGCGTGCACCTTCTTTGACCGCCGACGGAACACCCTTGTCCCGCAAGCCGCAGCTTCTGTCCGCATTGCGTGCCCGGTGGAATCTTCAGCAGCGCCCGTCCATCAATGGTCGGCACCTCAATCTTGGCGCCCAGCGCCGCTTCGCTGACCGTCGCCGGCACGGTGAGATAAATATCGTCGCCCTCGCGCTTGAACACCGGATGCTCGCCGACCCGCACGATGATGTAGAGATCGCCCGCGGGCGCGCCCATGGTTCCGGCATTGCCGCGACCCGGCAGGCGGATGCGCTGACCGTCTCGGGTTCCGGGTTTGATGCGAACTTTTAGCGACTCATTGCGCTCTATGCGGCCGTCGCCATGACAAACGGGACACACCGTACGGTTCTTGCCGCTGCCGCCGCAGCGCGGGCACACCACGTTGAACTTCATGCTGCCGCTCTTCTGGGTTATGGTGCCCTTGCCCTTACATTCAGGGCACTGCCCCGGACTCTCAATGAAGCCCTGGCCATGGCAGTTGGTGCAGACGTCGCGGCGTGGAATCGTAAGCTGGATCTCCGCCCCTTTGATCGCCTGCCAGAAGCCCACGTTCACCTGGTATTCCAGATCTTCGCCCGCTTCGGGCCGCTCCGCGGGCGCCTCGTGACCGCCGCCGAAGATGCCGGAGAAGATGTCGCGGAATCCGCCGCCACCGCCTCTGCGCCCCGCCGCACCCGCGCCCTCGGCGAAATCATTGAAGTCGAATCCGCTGAAGTCAAACGGTACTTCCTGGCCATGGGTGCCGGCCCCGCCCGCGCCTGACGCCGGTCCGCCGAAGCCACCGGCGCCAAAGCCGCCGCCGCGCGCGTAGGCCTCCGCCGTGGCTGGGTCGATGTTGTCGGAGTAAAAGCCGATCTGGTCGTAGATTTTGCGTTTCTTCGGATCGCTCAGGACGTCGTTGGCTTCGGAGAGCGTCTTGAATTTCTCCTCGGCAGACTTGTCGCCCGGATTCACGTCGGGGTGATACTTGCGCGCCAACTTGCGAAAGGCCTTGCGGATCTCATCCGCCGAGGCCGTCTTCTTCACCCCGAGGATGCCGTAGTAGTCTTTGTCTTTGTTGGGCGTGGTGGGCATGATTAGTTCTCAGCCGTCAGCTATCAGCCAGAAGTCTCCGTCATCGCTGTTCGCTCTTCGCCATTCGCTCTTCGCTAATTCCTATTTTCGTATTGTCATCCTGAGCGGAGCGAGGCGAGAGCCGAGCGAAGTCGAAGGATCTGTGGTCTTCCGCTGCAGCGATACCGCATATCCTTCGACTCCGGCGGCCAACTTCAGGCCGCCTCCGCTCAGGATGACAACGCATGGGGTGCTCCGCTCCTCGCGTGTTAGTTGATTCCTGCCTGTCCCGTATCGCCCATGGGAACGACCGCGCGCGCGACGAAACCAAACTCGTCGCTGATGACCGGTATGGCTTTCATCCGGCCGTCGGCGCCGGCGGTGATCAAGTACCACCGTCCGTCGTCGTTGTTAAAACTCAACATGTAGGATTGACCGTTTACTTCAAATCGCAATTTGTCCTTCGATCTGGGGAGCTCCGTTAGCTTGGTTTGTGCGGGCTCAACCCCGCATTATTTTGTGCCGTCCCTACGGGACTCGTTCGTTTTTATCATCACCACCCAGCGCTGAAGCGCTGGGCTATCATCTTCCGTCCCGCGCCGCGGGACTCGAGTTGCCGAGCTGCCGGCATCGTCGCGCCTTCGGCAGTTCTTGTTCCACTACCAAAACTACATTCGCGGGTGCGCAGGCAGTTCGCATCTCGCTTTTCGCCCTTTACGTCTTCTGCCGCGAGGGGCGCCTGAAGCGCCCCTCTCTGGCCAAAAGCGAACAGCGAACAGCGAACAGCGAAGAGCGAAGAGCGAAGAGCGTTACTTTTTCTCGTCCACGTCCACGTACTCGGCGTCGATCACGCCTTCGTCTTTCTTCTTCTGCTCGCCACCGCCGGCCTGGCCGTCGCCACCCGGAGCCGGACCGCCCGTGGGAGGCGATTGCGCCGAGCTGGCCTTGTACATGGCTTCCGCCAGCTTGTGCGAAGCCGAAGTCAGGTTCTCGCGCGCCTTGTTCATCGCCGCCGAGTCGGTGCCCTCAAGCGCCTTCTTGGCGTCGCCCAGCGCGTTCTCGACGTCGCTGCGCTCCTGCCCAGAGATCTTGTCTCCGTGCTCGCGCAGCATTTTCTCGATGCTGTACACCATGCCGTCGAGCTGGTTGCGCGCTTCCACTTCCTCGCGCTTGGCCTTGTCCTCGGCCGAGTGGGCATCGGCGTCCTTCGCCATGCGCTCGACTTCTTCCTTGCTTAGACCCGAAGACGACGTAATCGTAATCTTCTGGTCCTTGCCCGTGGCCATGTCCTTGGCATTCACGTTCAGAATGCCGTTGGCGTCGATGTCGAACGTGACCTCAATCTGCGGCACGCCCCGCGGCGCCGGAGGCAGTCCGGTCAGGTGGAACTTGCCCAGGTGCGGTTGTCGCGCGCCATCGGCCGCTCGCCCTGCATCACGTGCACCTCAACCGACGTCTGGTTGTCAGCCGCCGTCGAGAACATCTCCGACTTCTTGGTCGGGATGGTCGTATTGCGCGGAATCATCTGCGTCGCCACCCCGCCCATGGTTTCAATCGACAACGTCAGCGGCGTTACGTCGAGCAACAGCAGGTCTTTGACCTCGCCGCCCAGAACGCCACCCTGAATGGCAGCGCCGATCGCGACCACTTCGTCCGGATTTACGCCCTTGTGCGGCTCCTTGCCGAAGATCTCCTTCACCAACTGTTGAATGCGCGGCATACGCGTTTGGCCGCCGACCAGCACGACTTCGTTGATCTTGTCGGGCGTGATGCCGGCATCTTTCAACGCCGCCTTGCATGGCCCGATGGAGCGGTCGATGATGTCTTTCACCATCTCTTCCAGCTTGCTGCGGGTCAGGGTCTTCACCAGGTGCTTGGGACCGCTGGCATCCGCCGTGATAAACGGCAGATTGATTTCGGTCTGCATCGTGGTGGAAAGCTCGATCTTGGCGCGCTCCGCGGCGTCGCGCAGACGCTGCAGCGCCATCTCGTTGCCCTTGGCGCGCAGGTCGAGGCCTTCGTCTTTCTTGAACTCGTCGATCAACCAGTCAACAATGCGCTGGTCGATGTTGTCGCCGCCCAGATGGGTGTCGCCGTTGGTGGACTTTACCTCGATGACGCCTTCGCCCACTTCCAGGATTGAAATGTCGAAGGTGCCGCCGCCGAAGTCGTACACGGCGATGGTTTCGTCTTTCTTCTTATCGAGCCCGTATGCCAGCGCTGCCGCCGTCGGCTCGTTGATGATGCGCTTGACGTCGAGACCGGCAATCTTGCCGGCGTCCTTCGTCGCCTGGCGCTGCGCGTCGTTGAAGTAGGCCGGAACCGTAATCACGGCGTCCGTCACCGTCTGGCCAAGGTAGTCCTCAGCGGACTTCTTCAGCTTCTGCAAAATCATGGCCGAGATCTGCGGCGGGGTGTACTCCTTGCCCTGCGCCACGATGGCCACGTGATCGCCCGACTGCACCACTTTGTACGGCACCATCTTCATCTCTTCATTGACTTCGTCGTAACGACGGCCCATGAAGCGCTTGATGGAGTAAATTGTGTTCTCCGGATTGGTGATGGCCTGGCGCTTGGCAACCTGCCCGACTAGCCGCTCTCCATTTTTGGTGAATCCCACGACTGACGGCGTGGTGCGCCCGCCTTCTTCGTTGGGGATGACCTTCGGCTCGCCACCTTCCATCACCGCCACCACCGAGTTGGTGGTTCCCAGGTCAATTCCGATAATCTTTCCCATTGCAGCCACACTCCTGTAACTTACTGAATAATAAGTGCAAATCTCCTGATGCTGAAGCCCCTCACATCAAACCGACTATAGAACTTGAGTGAATCATTGTCAATGTTTAGATGTGCCAGTGGCCCTGGTCGTTGCAGGGAATTTTGCGCCGAGGATGCCCTGTTCGTTTGTCATTCCGACCGAGGTCGGAGCATCGTCAATTTGTCATCCCGACCGAGGTCGCCGCGACCGAGCGGAGGGACCTGCTGTTTCTTCGGCTGCAACCCAAGAACGATTTCCACCTACTATGTATGTGTCCGACAACGACGAATACGTAAGGAGCGGCGAATGGCGACGGAAACAGTCGAGACCACCTGTTGTGTAGTCGGCGGTGGGCCGGCCGGGGTCATGTTGGGTTACTTACTGGCGCGGGGCGGTGTTCCGGTTACGGTGCTCGAGAAGCACAAAGATTTCTTTCGCGATTTTCGCGGCGATACCGTTCATCCCTCGACGCTGGAGGTGATGTATGAACTGGGTTTGCTCGAAGAGTTCCTCCAGCTACCGCACCAGAAGTTGACGTCGGTCGGAGGCGTCTTGGGCGATTTTGCTTTCCAGGCGGCCGCGTTTCGGCGCCTGCCCACGCATTGCAAGTTTGTCGCGCTAATGCCGCAGTGGGATTTCCTCAACTTTCTCTCCAGCCACGCCGCGAAATTTCCCGCATTCAATCTCAGGCTGGAGCATGAGGCGGTTGACCTGATTCGCGACTCCGGACGCACCACCGGTGTGCAAGCCAAAACGCCAAGTGGGACAGTCGATATTCGCGCGGACCTCGTCGTCGGTTGCGATGGCCGCCATTCCACCATCCGCAAGGCAGCCGGTCTTGAGGTCATCGAGTCAGGCGTTCCCATCGACGTGCTCTGGTTCCGCATCAGTCGCACCGGCAACGATCCCGAGCAGCTCTTCGGCAACATTAACTACGGCAAGGCGCTGGTCCTTATTCCCCGCGGCGATTACTTCCAGTCCGGCCTCATTATTCGGAAAGGTTCGTTCGAGGAGATACAGCGGCGGGGACTGGATGAATTTCGCGCCGACATCGCGCGCATCGCTCCCTATCTCGCCGACCGGGTTGCCGAATTGAAAGACTGGGACCAGATCAAGTTGCTGTCGGTGCAGATCAACCGTCTGGAGCAGTGGCATCGCCCGGGACTACTCTGCATCGGAGACGCCGCCCACGCCATGTCTCCGGCGGGCGGAGTTGGCATCAACCTGGCGATCCAGGATGCCGTGGCCACGGCGAACATCTTGACCGGCGCGCTTCGCGAGGGACGTGTCACCGAGGCATTGCTGGCGCGCGTTCAATGCCGGCGCGAGTTTCCCACGCGTGCCACCCAGTTCATGCAGGTCCAGGCGCACAAGCTTTTCGAGAAAGTATTCCAGAATCCCGGACCGGCGAAGGCGCCATGGCAAGTGAAGGTTGCCTTTAATATTCCCGGAGTGCAGGACCTGCTGGGATTTGTGGTGGGGAATGGCTTCCGTCCGGAGCACGTTGCAGGTGCGCGCCCCCGCCAAACCTGCGGGGCACTCTGCCTGAAGAAAGTTGCGGTCGGAATTGGATTGGTCGCCGCCGGCGCGACGTTGGCGTTCCGGCTGTTCCAACGCAGGAGTTGGGCTTAGAGGGATTGCAGGGTGCCCCACACATTCGCGACTTTCGAATGTGAGGGACAGAAGAGTCGATGCAATCGAAAGCTCGTGTGTCGAGGTAATCAGTTCCCACTCATTCCAAAACCAGGAATGAGTGGGGCACCCGAACGCTTTTCAAATCTTCCCCGTCACCTGCACCAGCTCCGTCGTGTGCTTCAGTTGGCCGCAGGCGGCGTAGATGTCGCGGCCGCGCGGACGACGGATGAACGCCGGAATTCCGGCTCGCGTGAGCACACTTTGAAATGCCAGCACGCGCTCGTCGGAAGGCGTCGCGAAAGGAATCTCCGGGCCGGAATTCAGCGCGATCAGGTTTACTTTGGCGCGCAGTCCGCGAATCAGGTCAACCATCTCACGGGCGTGCTGAACGCCATCATTGACGCCGCCTAGCAGGACGTACTCGAAGGTAAGCCGCTCGCGATTGCGGAGAGGGAACTCGCGCAGTGCCGCCATCAGCTTCTCGATGGTCCACTTCTTCGTGATGGGCATGACCTCAGTGCGTAGCGCCTCGTTGGGAGCGTTCAGCGAGACCGCCAGCTTAGGCCGGACCGGCTCGGCGCCGAAGTCGGCAATGCGCGGCACGATGCCCGAAGTCGAGACCGTCATGCGCGACTCAGGAATGCCGACGGCTTCCACCAGCAGGCGCACCGCCTGCATGAAGTTGTCGTAGTTGAGGAAAGGCTCACCCTGTCCCATGAAGACCAGATTGATGCGGTCGCGCTCCAGGTCAACGTGCTGGTTGTTGAGCACGGCGAGAATCTGGCCCACGATTTCACCCGCGCTCAGATTACGCTTCAGTCCGAGCAGGGCCGTCATGCAGAAGGCGCACTCGACGGCGCAGCCTGCTTGGCTGGAGACGCAGATGGTGGCGCGATGCCAGGGTGAAGTTTCGAGTTTCAAGTTTCGAGTTTCGAGGCTGAGTGCTGAATGCTGAGTGCTGAATGCTTGCTCTCGCAGCTCCGCATCGCCGTCCTCGGAGCCGTCGCCGGCTTCGCCGCCGTCGCCCTCAGGCATCCATACCGTCTCAACACTTTGGCCGTCGGAGAACCCCAGCAGATAACGCACGGTGCCATCGGCAGAAACGAACTTCTTCTCGATTGCAGGCAGCCCAATCGAGTAGCCCGATTCACGCAGTTGCTGGCGAAAGGAAACTGGCAGCATGGTGAACTGTTCCAGCGCCGACCACCTTTGCCGGTATAAACCGTCTAAAAGCTGGCGGGCCCGGTAGGCGGGCTGCTCCAGACCGGCAGCGAGTTCCGTAAGTTGCTGATTCGTAAGGCCTAATAGTTCGGTATTTTGCGTATCGCTCATGCATCCAATATGCTTAGCTAGGTTAGATTCCTGTGGGCCCGACGACGCTGCGGGCATTTCCGCCAATCGCCGATTCATTCTAGCGAGTGAGTTATTTTAGCCTGATGGCCTGATGTCGGGTGAAGAAGTTCGGAATTCGGGCTAAGGCACGGCTTCAGTCGACTTCGATGTGTGTGGAGCGCTAACGAAATAATGGTTGAAGAGATCCGCAATATACGACGCGAGGTGTTGCCCAACGGCCTCACCATCCTGACCGAACACATGGACCACATCCGTTCGGTCTCGATGGGGATCTGGGTGAAGACTGGCTCGCGCCACGAAGATCCCACGGTGAATGGCATCTCGCATTTTGTCGAGCATATGGTCTTCAAGGGCACCACCCATCGCAGCGCCGAAGATATCGCTCGCCAGGTGGATTCCATTGGCGGCAACATGGACGCCTTCACCGGCAAAGAGACGATTTGTTTCAACATCAAGGTTTTGGACGAGCATCTGCCCATCGCGGTGGATGTTCTAAGCGACATGGTCTTGCATCCCGTCTTCGACGCCAACGAAATCACGCGCGAGCGCGGCGTCATCCTGGAAGAGATCAAGATGGATGAGGACAATCCCGACTACCTGGTGCATGAAATCTTCACCCAGAATTTCTTCAAGGACCACCCTTTGGGCAAGCCGATCCTGGGGACCAAGGAGACGGTGAGGCGCTTCGACCAGGAGGCCATTCACGGCTTTTATCCGACCAAGTTCGCGCCCGGCAACCTGATCATCTCGGCGGCAGGGAATGTCAATCACGAGGAATTTGTCGAGCTGCTGAGCCACAACTTCGGCCTGTTACCTGCGGGCTCCAACGGATGGCACGACAGCCCTCCGAAAGTGCATTCGCGCATTATCCTGCGCAACAAGAAATCGCTGGAGCAGGTGCAGATTTGTGTGGGCGTTCCTTCGTATCGCATCAGCGACGAGCGGCGTTATGTGTCGTACATCCTGAATACTCTTCTGGGTGGAGGCATGAGCTCGCGCCTGTTCCAGAATGTCCGTGAGAAGCAGGGCTTGGTGTATTCGATCTTCTCGGAGCTGAACCCCTTCCGCGATACCGGGCTGCTGTCGGTGTATGCCGGCGCTTCGCGAGAGTCGGCGCCGAAAGTGGTGCAATCCATCGTGAACGAGTTCCGCCAACTGAAACAGAATCCGATCTCCGAAGAAGAGCTGAAACGCGCCAAGGACCAGTTGAAGGGCAGCCTGATGCTGAGTCTGGAATCGAGTACGGCGCGCATGTCGAACCTGGCGCGGCAGGAAATGTACTACGACCGCTTTTTCGGCATGGATGAAATCATTGAGCGCATTCAGGCCGTCACCGTGGAAAGCCTGCTGGCATCAGCGAATGAGTTGTTCCAACCGGACCGGATTGCGGTGACCGTGCTGGGCAATCTGAATGGATTGAAGATCAGCCGCGATTCGCTGGCGTGCTGAAGAAGCTGTCAGCTGTCAGCCGTCAGCTTTCGGTTCAGGAATCCCTGGAGCAAGACCTTTCCCGGCGACGGGCGTCCAAATCATAGGTTCTGGATAGGGAATAAAATAGGGTCGACGGGCAGTTTGAGGTGATGACCCCCTCGCATCATCTTCAAATCTGTGCGATGCTGTGGGCATGGGAAATAAGAACGCTCCAAAGCGCGAAGCCAAAAAACCGCCGAAGAAGAAATCTAAAGCGACCCTCTAAGCCAGCTGAGCCGCTGTGTTGGTGAAGCGCTGCCATGCCGGGGCCCGGTCGCGGGCTGTTGTTTCTCCCCAGGAGAAGGCCGGAATTCTAGCGGCAGCGCGTACTAACCAGGGCGGCTGAGAAAGGTTGCCACTTATGCGTAAACGTAATCGAGACCGCGGATTTACCCTTATCGAACTGCTGATCGTCGTAACCATTATTCTGATCATCGCAGCCTTCACCATACCGAAGCTGACGAAATCGACCATCCCAGCGCACGAGACTTCTGCCATCGCCAGCATCCGGGCCATCAATGAAGCGGAAATGATCTATGCCAGCAGCCATCCGGACCTGGGCTTCACTGCGGACTTGGCCATGCTGGGAGGTACGACGGCGACCGGTGGCGAAGGAACGATTGATAACAACCTGGCCAGCGGCCGCAAGAGCGGTTACACCTTCACCTACGCGCCGGGCGAGAAGGTGAACGGGGCGATCCGTTCGTACACCGTCACGGCCGTGCCCGACCAGGTGGGCTCAACCGGACAGCGCAGGTTCTACTCCGATGAGGCGGGCGAGATCCATTACAATTCCTCCGCCATCGCGGACGTGACCAGCCCGGTGATTCAGTAGCGTCAGCCATTCGGCGGTGACACATCTGAAGCCGTGCCCCTTAATCATGTTCATCGCCCCATACCGTTGGAATCTTGCCGCAGTTGTAACGGTCCTGCTGCTTAACTCGCTTCCGCTCGTCGCGCAGGAGGACGTTCACGCTCTCGCCGCCAAGGTTGATCAGCGTTACGATCACATGCGTTCGCTTGAGGCCAGGTTCACGGAAACCTACACCGGGGCAGGCATCAACCGCACCGAGAGTGGCACTTTGTTGATGAAGAAGCCTGGCCGCATGAGGTGGGACTACGATCAACCGCGTCCCAAGCTATTCCTCACCGACGGACACACCGCGTGGTTCTACGTTCCGGGGGAGAAACAGGTCCGCCGCACGCCGGTCAAGCAACTCGACGATTTGCGCTCGCCACTGCGTTACCTGTTGGGCAAGACCAAGTTGGAGAAAGAACTGGATGGGCTGTCGCTGGCGCCCGATCAAAAGCCGCTCAACTCCGGGAATGTGGTTCTGCGCGGCATTCCGAAAGGAATGGGCGAGCGCATTGAGCAGACGCTGCTGGAAGTGATGCCGGACGGGCTGATTGCGCGCATTGTGGTGGAAGAACGCGACGGCTCGGTCACCGATTTCCGCTTTCTTCAGCAGCAGCAGAACGTCGAAGTACCAGACACACAATTTCGCTTTACTCCGCCGCCCGGAACCGAGGTCGTGGCGGGAACGGAGTTAACGGATTAGCCATCAGCTTTCAGCTTTCAGCCGTCAGCTATCAGCTTTCGCAAGTGGTGGGCTGTGGGCGAAAAGCGAAAGGCGAGTAGCGAACAGCGTTCCTTACCGCTGATGCCTGATAGCCAACGGCTAAATGCTAAACTACTTATAACCTCTCCTTTGGGACCTGCACAACCATGGCCGAATACCTGATCAAAATGGCCGACGAGCGGGGCCACGTCCTCGAGCAAACCGAGAATGGGGGCTCGGAGGTCGAGATTCGGGACCGTTTTGCCCAGCAGGGCTTTATGGTCTATTCGGTAAAGCCCAAGGGCTTGTTTTCGACGGAGATCGGTTTCCCGCGCCGGCGCAAGATCAAGCAGGAGCAGTTTGTCATCTTCAACCAGCAATTTGTGACCCTGATCCATGCCGGACTACCGATTATCCAATCGCTGGAGTTGCTGATCAAGCGGCAGCGCAACCTCTTCTTTCGCTCGGTGTTGCAGAATGTGCGCGACCGGGTGCGCGGCGGCGAGTTGTTGTCGGAGGCGTTCGAAGCGCAGAAGGTTTTCCCCAAGGTGTACACCACGACGTTGCTGGCGGGCGAGAAGAGCGGCAACCTGGAAGAGGTGATGGGCCGCTATATTTCATTCCAGCGCCTGGCAGTAAGTTTTCGCAAGAAGCTGACGGCTTCGCTGGTCTATCCCGCGCTGCTGGTGGCGATGCTGATCGTGATGATGACCTTCCTCATCACCTTTGTGGTTCCGCAGTTCGCCAGCCTGTATCAGCAGTTGGGTTCGCCGCTGCCGGCAATGACTTCCATAATGCTGGCGATCGGTGTCAATGCAAAAAAGTATTTCCTGCTCACTCTGGCGGTGATGGGTGGAATTGGATTTTTTCTGTGGCGCTGGATGAAGAGCGACAGCGGCGCTACCAGGATGGACCGCATCAAACTGAAGATTCCCATGTTGGGAGATATCTGGTTGAAATACCAGGTCGCGGTTTTTGCCCGTATGCTGTCGACCTTGTTGTCGGGCGGACTATCGCTGGTGCCGTCGCTGGAGACGGCAACGGAGTCCATGCAGAGCCGCTTGATCTCGGGCGGCATTGAGCGGGCGACCCGCGGCGTGCGCGAAGGCCAGGGATTGGCGCACAGCCTGGAAGAAACGAAAGTTTTTCCTGAGATGTCGGTGGAGATGATTGAGGTAGGCGAATCGACCGGCGCACTGCCTGCCATGCTGAACTCGGTCTCTGAGTTCTATGAAGAAGACGTGCAGAACGCGCTGGCGACGGCCATGGCCCTGATTGAACCGGTTATCCTGATTGTGATGGGCGTGGTGGTGGCATTCGTGTTGATTTCCCTCTATTTGCCGATATTCAGCTTAGGCTCGGAAGGGCTGCATTAAAGAACAGTAGTCAGTAGTCAGTTGTCAGTTGTCAGTTACGACTGCGAACGACTAATTGCTGGTTGCTAAAAAGGTATTTATGGCAGACGTTAAAAAACCCATATTCGTAGGCGGCGGTAACGGAAGCCCGGCAGGCGTGCGAGACGAGGTCGAGCACGGTAAAGAACTGGCGCAGCGCTATCGTTGCGAGTTCGTGGACCTGAAGAACTTTCACATTCAGCACGAGTTGTTCCGCAAGATTCCCGTGGACCTGATGTTCCGCTACAACTTCGTGCCCTTGGAGGACAAGCCCGACGGGCGGCTGGTCATCGCCATCGCCGATCCCAGCCAGTTGATGATGATTGACGAGATCGGCTTGCTGCTGGGGCGGCGCCTCACCATCAAGGTTGCCAGCCTGTCGCAGATCAGCGACATCCTGAAGAAGACCGAGCAGTCGCAACGCGTGCTGGAGGAAGCCAGCGAGGGCTTCGCGCTGGACGTAATCGTCGAAGACGAAAATTCCGACGAAACCATCTCCATCGAGAAGCTGACGGCTGAGACCGATATCAGCCCCATCATCCGGCTGGTCGATACCACCATCTTTACCGCCCTGCAGCGGCGCGCCAGCGATATTCACATCGAGACCCGCGACGACTCCGTGGTCATCAAGTACCGCATTGACGGCGTGCTGCAACAGGCCATGCAGTCAATTGCCAAGGAGCACCACTCGACCATCATCTCGCGCATCAAGGTCATGAGCGAGCTGGACATCTCCGAACGCCGGGTGCCGCAGGACGGGCGTTTCCGGGTGCGCTATCTCGGCCGCTCCATCGACTTCCGCGTCTCCATCATGCCCTCGATCCACGGCGAAGATGCCGTGCTGCGCGTGCTCGACAAAGAGTCGATGAGCGAGAAGTTCCACAAGCTCACACTCGACGTGGTCGGCTTCAGCGATGAAGATCTGCGCAAGTTTCGCCGCTACATCAAGGAGCCGTACGGGATGGTGCTGGTCACCGGACCGACGGGTTCGGGCAAAACCACCACGCTGTACGCCGCGCTGAACGAGATCAAGAGCGACGAAGACAAGCTGATCACCATTGAAGACCCGGTCGAATACCAGATTCGCGGCATTACCCAGATTCCGGTGAACGAGAAAAAGGGACTGACCTTTGCCCGCGGATTGCGCTCGATTCTGCGTCACGATCCCGACAAGATCATGGTGGGCGAAATCCGCGACACCGAAACCGCGCAGATTGCCATCAACTCTGCGCTTACCGGACACCTGGTGTTCACCACCGTCCACGCCAACAACGTGGTTGACGTGCTGGGCCGCTTCCTCAACATGGGAGTCGAGGCCTACAACTTCATTTCGGCATTGAACTGCATTCTGGCGCAACGGCTGGTGAGGGTGGTCTGCGAATTCTGCAAGAAAGAAGTCCATTATTCCCAGGAAGAATTGGAGGCCAGCGGTTTGAATCCGCAAGAATGGGCCGGCATCCCGTTCTATGAAGGCGAGGGTTGCATCGAGTGCTCGGGCACCGGTTTCCGCGGACGGACCGCGATCCACGAGTTGCTGGAGTTGACCGACAACGTGCGGGAGATGATTCTGTCAAAGAAACCCAGCAGCGAGATTCGCCGCGCCGCCAAGGACGAGGGAATGCATTTCCTTCGCGAGTCGGCAATTGATAGAGTGAAACGTGGGCTGACCACGCTGAAGGAAATCAACAAGGTGACCTTCATCGAGACGACGCGGTAGGGCGGCAATTAGCATTTAGCAATTGGCCTTTAGCAATAAGTAATCAGGGGCTGGTGAAAGACTTGCGAGTTGTGGCCGCCCACTGTCGACTGCCCACTGACTACTGAAAACTGGCAACTGCTTTTGTCATCCTGAGCGAGGAGCGTAGCGACGAGTCGAAGGGCCCCTATCGCAACTCGAAACTGACAACTGACAACTGATACTGATGTCTTCTAACCACATCCCGAGGCCCCGGGTGGCCTGTGAAATAAGCGCCGAGCGCGTGGTTGCCGGTCGCGCCGGCGACGGCGCGCAGACTCTCGAAGTAGCCTCGGCCCGGTCCATTCCCGACGGGGCACTGGTGCCCGGACTGCAGCAGGCGAACGTCAATGCCCGCGCGGAACTGGTCTCGGCATTGCGCGATGCCTTGTCGGCGGTCGCAGGACGTTCGCGCGATGTCTGCCTGGTGATTCCTGACGCCACCACCCGCATCATGCTGCTGGATTTTGATACGCTCCCGGCCAAACTGGAAGACGCCGATGCCGTGGTACGTTTCCGCCTGAAGAAATCTCTCCCTTTCGAAGTAGAGCAGGCCGCCGTGGCATTCGATCGCCAGGGAACCTCGGACCCGGTCAGGCTGGTGGCGGCCATTACGCCGCGCAATATTCTGGAGGAGTACGAATCGCTGGTCCGCGAGGCTGGCTACAACCCGGGTGCAGTGGTGCCGTCGATGATTGCCGCCCTCGGCGTGGTGGATGGTGCGCGTCCCACCATGGTCATCAAGGTGGAGCGGGGAACCACCACCTTCGCCATTGTGGACAACAATCAACTGCTGCTGCATCGCGCGCTGGAGAATGGCGGCTCGGTGGTGAGCGGCGAGTCTCTGGTGGATGACGTGAATACTTCGCTGGTGTACTTCGAGGATCGCTATTCCGTGGGGGTGGATCGAGTCCTGGTCACCGGAGTCGAGTCGGTGCAGGCTCTGCAGGAAGCCTTGAGCGCGAGTTCGAGTATTCGCGTGGAAGAACTGGTTCCCAGTGGCAGCGCGCCTGTGCCTGCCGGCAACGTGCCTCGGGCGGTGCTCGCCGGAGTAGTGGGAGCGCTGGTGTCCTGATGCGTCTTAACATCAATCTTGCCAGCCAGCCGTACGAAGCGGCGCGCTTTTTCCGCCGCCGCATGACTACCCTGGTGCTCGCGCTGGGCGCCTTCACCGTGCTGTTGCTGGGCTACATCGTGTATCAGCGGGCGCAATCGCGCGATATCAACAAGCAGTTGGCCGAGGTGCGGTGGCAAATCGACAGCCTCAACTCGGAGGAGGCCCAGGCGCGCTCGCTTCTGAACAAGCCGGCGAATCGCGATATAGCGGACCAGTCGGAGTTCCTTAACGAACTGTTTGCCCGCAAGGCGCTGTCGTGGACGCGGGTATTTACCGAGATGGAAAGGATTGTGCCGCCGAATCTGCACGTCGTGTCGATGAAACCCGAGTACACCAAGACGAACGACCTGATGCTGCGGGTGGTGGTGGCAACCGATTCGCGCGACCGCGCGGTGGAACTGGTACGCCGCATGGAAAAGTCGAACCACTTGCGCCAACCGCAAGTGGTGGCGGAGAACGTGACCACCAATTCCAGCGATCAAACCGCCGGGCCGGGCAATATTCAGTTCGATATTGCTGCCATTTATGTTCCGAGTGCGGAGGACAGCGATTCGGCTGCCGACGAGGCCAAACCGGCCAAGACCAATGAAAAGAGCGGCAACCCGCGGGCGCAGTCAAAGGCGCCGGTTCCGGTGTCGCCGGTAGCCAGTCCAACACAGGCACAGAATGGGCCAACGAAATCCATGCCTGCGAGGCCGCACTGATGGCCAGTATCCACGAGATCCGCAAAACCTGGATGCCGGTGGTGATCACCCTGGTGGTGCTTGACCTGGTTGGCATTGGTTATCTTTTTTCGCCCGCGGGACGCTCGCGCCAGGCGCGCCAGCGCGATTACTATGAGCTGCGCGCGCGTCTCACCGCCAAGCGGCAGGAAGTACTGCCCACGCGCGGCATGGACGCGAAGTTAATTCAGGCTTCCACCGACATCAACAGTTTCTACGCCCAGCGGCTGCCCTCGAAGTATTCGGATGTCATAGAAGAATTAGGCAAGGTTGCCGGCGAAACCGGTGTCCACTTTGCGGGTGCGAAGTACGATGAAAAGGATGCGCCCATCCCCGGTTTACGGAAGATGAGCATCGAGATCTCTTTGTCCGGCGACTATCTTCAGGAAGTGAAGTTCATCAATCAATTGGAACGGGACAAGATGTTTTTCCTGGTCGATGGCATCGCGCTGGGCGAGCAGCAGGGCAATGTCCGCCTGCAAATCAAGCTGGAAACATATTTGCGTAGCGGGGCCGAAAGCTAGTGAAGATCGGGACGGAAAATCGGACGAAGACGATTATCGCGTTGGCCTTGCTGGTCGTGGCGGTCATTTTGGTATGGCGCGCATTTCGTGGTGGAGACGAAGAGCCAGCGCCGGCCGTCACCGCTTCCCGTCCGGCGATCGGGCAACCTGCTTCCGGGGCTACAAAAACTGCGCGCAAGCCGCACCCGCTGATGGCCCAGACGCTCGATCCCACTTTGCGCTTCGACCTGCTGAAGTCCAGCGAAGATGTGACGTATAAGGGGAGCGGACGCGACATCTTCCGTTCGCAAGCCGAAGAGGCGCCCATTCCCAAACCGTTGCCTCCGGAACAACAACCAGGCTATGTGGCGCCTCCACCCCCGCCACCACCGATCCCGTTGAAGTTCTACGGCTTTGCCAGTCGAAAAGACGGCAACAAGCGCATCTTTCTGGCCGAAGGCGACGACATCTTCGTGGCCAGGGAAGGCGACATCGTAAACCGCCGCTACAAGATCCTGCACATCGGCGCCAACTCCGTCGATGTCCAGGATGTCCTCACGAACTATCCGCCGCAGACGCTGCCCCTGTTGTTGACCTAAGTTGCATCCCCTGGCCAATTGGCGTAATCTAAATAGCCAAGAGGCTACAATGACTTCTGGAATCATTGCCGAGGTGCTGGGAGGCAAGAAGGTCCTGGGGCAGTCCATCAGAAATTTTGCCGAGCTTGCGGAACTGATCCGCAAAGGACTGCCGGCAGGTTCTCTGATCGTGCTGGGCGAAAAGCTTGACCTGAAGAACACGGCCCTTTCCAAGAAGCTGGGCATTCCTCAGCGGACCTTGACCCGCCGCCTGAGCCAGCATTCGCGACTGACGTCCGCCGAGTCGGACCGCACGGTTCGACTGGCGCGGGTATATGCCACCGCGGTTGAGATGATCGGCAACGCGGAGAAGGCCGCGCAGTGGCTCCGTACTCCCAACCGTGCGCTGGGGGGCGAGGTCCCAATCGATCAATTGGACACCGATCTGGGGACGAAAGAAGTGGAAAACATCCTTGGCCGCATTGCCTACGGCGTCTATAGCTGATGCGCGTCTGGAGAATTTGCCGCGCTCTGCATGCTGACGGCGCCTTCTCGGGCGAGGGTGCACGTCTCTACGGCGGCCGTTGGAACAGCCAGGGCGTAAGCATGGTGTACACGTCTTCTTCGCTTGCCTTGGCCGTGGTCGAGACTTTTGTTCATCTGGAACCCAATCTTCAGCCCGACGATCTGGTTTCGATTGAGGCTGAGCTTGCGGATGACCTCGCCACTGAACGTCTTGATCTGAAGTTGCTTCCCCGCAACTGGCATAAGCTGCGAGATGAGTCGCTGAAAAAGTTCGGCGATCGTTGGATTGAGAAGGGCGAAACGGTAGCTCTACACGTGCCTTCCGCAGCGGTTCGGGGAGAATGGAATGTGCTGTTGAATCCTGCGCATCCCGATTTTCGGAGGCTCAAGATTCAGAATCCCAAGCCCTTCGAATTCGACCTTCGAATGTTCTCCTAATCAGGCGCGTCGCAGCCGTGGAATCACCTGCTTGCCATAAAAATCGATAACGCGCCGCTGGTCGGCCTGGCCGGAGTGAATGTTGACGATGGTCACGCCACTCTGGAACAGCTCGCTTACGGCCTTGATGTGGACTTCGGGATCGGTGCTAACCGGCCAGTCGCCATACACCTTTTCCAGCGGAAGCTCGCTCTTGGCCCGTTGCTGAATGGCGGCAGGATCGGGAATGTTGTAATACGTCTTGAAGGCTTTGGGCAGGAAGCGCCACAACTCTGCCGCCACTTGTGCATCGTTCTGGTCGCCGACGGCCACAAACTGTTCCACCAGCACGGGCATCTGCGCAGAATCTTTTCCGGCTGCCTTGGCTCCACTCTCGAACTCCGCTTTGTGTTCCTTCCAGGTCTTCGGATCGGTAATCAGGCCGTCGCCATATTGGCCGGCGCGGCGCATGGCTTTGGGCCCGTTTGCCGCCATAAGTATGGGCACGGTTTTCGGCGGCAGATCATACAGCCTGGCATTGACCCGGTAATACTTGCCCTGATGCGCCACCGGCTCGCCGGTCCAAAGCTTGCGGATAATTTCGGTGGCTTCGATCAGCCGTTCTGAACGCTCGGGCCACTTCGGCCACTCACCAATAGCCGCCTGCTCGTTGAGAGCTTCCCCTGAGCCGATGCCAAGAAAGATGCGTCCCGGATATAACAAGCCGAGCGAAGCGAAGGTTTCGGCGACTACCGCCGGACTGTAGCGGAACGTTGGGCAGGTGACGGCAGGTCCCATCCAAACACGGCGGGTTCGCTGTCCCAGAGCGCCCAATGTCACCCATGCTTCTCCGCAATGCCCCTCGTTTGCTTGCCAGGGCTGAAAATGATCGCTGGTTGCCAGCAGGTCGAAGCCGGCGCGCTCAGCCGCGGTTCCCAGGTCGAGCAGTTGTGGCGAGGTGAACTGTTCATGAGCCAGCATGAAGCCCACCATGCCTTTGTGAAGCGGGCCGGGATCCATCTGCTGTGGCTGATCGTCTGTCGCTGAAACGGTGCCGCTCAGAGGAGGCATGGTCAAGGCGGAGGCGCCCATCATCCATGCGGCAGACTTCAAGACAGTCCTGCGGCCAGGAATTGCGGGATTGGGTTCTGCGGAACGATTTTTCATAGAGGGGTCTGGCATGATCTTGTTCCTCGGCTAGTTCTCCGAAAGAGCTTCGATGCAGCTTCGCGGCGCGGGTTTTCCTGATTTTGGGAGCGAAAATACCGCAGCTAGGAAGTGCCACCGCCGGAACATCCTCGCGCACATGCCATGCAACTAATGAAGCTTAGGAACCAGACGCACGTCTCCCCGGGTTTTTCGCTCGGAAGGATTGGCACGCATTTGACGACAGCGCTCGGTTCCGTGCGGAACACATTCAGTGCACAAATTCAGAATCCAAATTCACAGCGGAGGGAAATAAATGACCAAAGATTCATTGCGCGAACTTTACATAGACGAACTCAAAGACCTTTACAACGCCGAGAAGCAATTGACGAAGGCGCTGCCGAAGATGGCGAAAGCATCCTCTTCCGACGAGCTGCGGTCGGGCTTCGAGGAGCACCTGGAACAGACCAAAGGGCATGTAGAGCGCCTGGAGGAAATCTTCTCCAGCCTCAACACCAAACCTACAGGCAAGAAATGCATGGGCATGGAAGGCCTGATCAAAGAGGGTCAGGAGATCATGGACGAGGACTTTTCTGACGACGTGATGGATGCGGCCCTCATTTCCGCCGCGCAGCGCGTGGAGCATTACGAAATTGCTGCTTACGGCACCGTGCATGCCTACGCCGAGCTGCTCGGGGAATCCGAACACTCATCTCTTCTGCAGCAGACGCTGGAGGAAGAAAAAGAGACCGATCAGAAGCTGACCCAGTTGTCGGAGGAGATTAACGTGGAGGCCAACGAAGGCGCTTCCCAAGAGCAGGCCGGAGAAAAACGCAAGCCTCGGCGCGCTGCATAAACCACTTATTGTGCCGGAGGAAAGGGGACTGGGCTCGGCACAGCCCCCTTCTTTTTGAGCTGGGACGGAGGGACTATGCGGGAAATCCTGTTGCGGGTGGTCCTCGGAGGAGTGGTGGTGTGCGCCTTTTCCATCCTGGGCGATGTATTGAAACCCAAAAGCTTCGCTGGCCTGTTCGGCGCCGCGCCCTCGGTGGCGCTGGCAACCTTGACCCTGGCGGTCATACAACACGGCAAAGTTTATGCAAGCGTCGAAGCTCGCTCCATGATCCTAGGGGCGTTGGCGTTTTTCATCTACGTCTGGTTGGTGTGCCGATTATTGGTCCGCCAAAAATGGCCCGCATTGCCGGTCACCAGCGTGTCATTACTTTTGTGGCTCGGCTGTGCTTTAGGTTTGTGGTATGGCCTGATTCGTTCCTGATGAGAGCTGACCAATGAAGATCGAAGTGAATATCGGTGCTCTGGGACGATCGAAGTGGTACGAGTATCTGGTCCGCTTCGGCTTTGGCGGGGCCGTGACGGCGCTAGCCGGGATCATCGCAAAGCGCTGGGGGCCCGAGATTGGCGGACTTTTCCTGGCGTTCCCAGCCATCTTCCCGGCAACCGCAACCCTGATCGAAAAACATGAGAGACAAAAGAAAGAGCGCGCCGGACAGAAAGGCACGCTGCGGGGGAGAGCGGCGGCTGGACTCGATGCTGACGGCGCGGCCATGGGTTGCGTTGGCCTGTTGGCATTTGCATTTGTCGTCTGGAAATGGCTACCCGACCACTCGCTTGTGCTCATACTATCCGTCGCGACCCTGGCGTGGCTGATGGTATCAGTGCTGACTTGGATTATTCATGAAAACATCTTGAGGAGGCTGGGGCGCAAGCTGTTCGGTGCGCCGAGGCATTCAGGCGGCATCATAGTTCAGGGCAAATCTTCAGTTCACAGGAGCTCAGATGAGTAAGAACGGAACAGGCAGAAAATCGCTGGCAAATCCCTCGCGGCTGCGGCCGCTGGACGCCGACGACAAGGAACTAATCCAGGTTGTGATTGAGACGCCCGGAGGCAGTCGCAACAAATTTGCCTTCAATCCGGAAGATGGCGTGTTTGAGCTCAAGACGGTTCTCCCCGCCGGAATGGCGTTTCCATACGTATTCGGGTTCGTTCCCTCAACCAAGGCCGACGACGGGGATCCCGTGGATGTGTTAGTGCTAATGGATGAACCTGCGTTCACGGGCTGCCTCTTGCGTTGCAGGATCATTGGGATCATCGAAGGCGAGCAGGTCGGTAAGAAAGAAAAAGTCAGGAATGATCGCATCGTTGCGATCGAAAAGCACAACCATAGCTTTGCCGACATCAAGCACATCGACGATCTGGGCAAGCGGTTCGTGCGCGAGTTAGAAGACTTTTTCGTGAACTATCACGAATTGTCGGAGGAAAAATACCGCGTGCTGGGCGTGAAGGGGCCGGCCCAAGCAAGGAAGGCTATCGAAGAGGGAAGGCGCGCGATACGCAAAAAATGATCGTCACTCGAAGTTATCGCTTGACCGCTTATTTTGCGCCGAAGATGGACGATTACTGAGCGGCGAGTTGCAATACGGACAAACTTCCGCGTCCAGTTCGACTGCGCGGTTGCAATTGGAACATAAGCCCTTAGGTTCTTCGGGATCCATTTGCCATTAGACCGCGACCGCCCGGCTTTGAGTTGCCAAGGGTAAGGTTCTCTTTTCGCTGCTTGCGTACTGCCGGCCCAGCCAAGTTAGCTAGGGACGGACGGGATCTTGCGGGGGTCGCCGAAGAGCCGTTGCACCAGCGTCAACAATTCTTGTGGATTGTGACTCTGCACCACATAATCTGCCCATTTCAACTCCTGTTCCGTTGGCGTGAGCGCGATGATTGGCAGTTCGGGGGAAGACTTCTTTACCGACTGGATTAGATTATCGGAGTCGAATTCCGGGATCCTGCAATGAATGATCAGCGCGTCCGCATTCGGAAATAAGCGGACTAAATCGAGCGTTTCGGCTACGGAATGGGCGGTTATCACGTTGTACTTGAAGGTTTCCAAGAGAAGCTTGCGGCTGGACAGGGCCTGTTCGGGCTCGGGTTCGGCAACGATAAAAGCGGGTCGGGTCAAATTGCGCTCTCCTAACTGCATTTTATGAGATGCAGGGTTTCGCCCAAATTCCGCACCACTGCGAGACAAGAGTCTGAGATTCTTGCCACCGCTTCGTCAGCTAGTATGGGAAGTGGAGGCTTGGTCCCGTATGTTTACCTCGCAGCCGATTGGATTTGTGCGTAGTCCGTACAAGAACACAAGCGAAATTCCCAAGGGCCTCGGCGCGAAACACGAGGCAGATGGCGTGCTCGAGGTCCTGCCTGAATTTGAGCCGGGGCTTACCGACATTGAGGGCTTCTCGCATCTCATCGTCCTCTGGGAGTTCGATCGCTCGCAGGGGTTCGAATTGCTAGGGGCGCCGCCCTCCGACAATCGGCCGCATGGTGTATTTGCCACCCGATCCCCTCGCCGTCCGAACCCGATTGGATTGACCATTGTCGAACTGCGTCGCCGCGAAGGCAGCAAGTTGTATGTTGGGGGCGTTGATATGCTCGATGGGACGCCCATCATCGATATCAAACCCTACCTGTCGAGCATCCCGCCTGAAAAACTACGCCGGGGATGGCTGGCCGAAGCTGAGGCGCGACAGAAGTGATGATGGGCTTGCGAACAGGTCGGCGCGACGCGTCCTTGACACTGCGTCCTGCATTCTCTACGGTACTTACGCCGATACAAAGCTGGCGATAACTCATGGCAACGCGAGTCAAGTTCGCTCTGCTCACTGTGGTGCTGTTGGCCGGGTGTTCCTTCACATGGGCGGAGAAGATCGCGGACATTCGCGCACAGGGTTACGTCACAGATCTGGCCCACGTCATTGATCCTGCCACCAGGGACAAGTTGGAGACACTCTGCGCTGAGGTCGAGCAGAAGACGGGCGCCCAGATCGCGGTGGTGACCGTCGATTCGCTTGAGGGCCGAAGCAAGGAAGATTACGCAGCCGATCTTTATAAGCATCTCGGTGTGGGATCGAAAAAGGACAGCCGTGGCGTTCTGATTCTGCTAGCGCCCAAGGAACATCAGTACCGGATTGAGGTCGGCTACGGATTAGAGCCGGTGATCAACGATGCCCGCGCCGGCGATATTGGGCGGGAGATAGTGCCCATTCTGCGCCGTGGAGACTACAGCGGCGCAGTGCTGCTGGCTACAACTCGCGTCGCTCAACTGATAGCCGCGGACAAAGGTGTGCAGTTGAACGGCGTGCCGGCCAGTCAGCAGCGCGCGCCCACTGCGCAAACGCCGTGGTGGATCCCGGTGGTGATCATCGTGATCATTTTTCTCATCGTGCGGGCGGTTTCGCGGTCGGCGCGCGGCGGCGGGCGCGGCCCACGGTCAGGCGGAGGGTCCGCGCTTCCGTGGTTTCTGCTGGGCAGCGCCATGGGTGGCCGTGGAGGCAGCTGGGGCGGAGGTTTTGGCGGTAGTTCCGGAGGCTATTCCGGCGGGGGCGGTGGTTTTGGGGGATTCGGCGGCTTTGGTGGCGGCATGAGCGGTGGTGGTGGCGCTGGCGGCAGTTGGTAAACAATTGCGCTGGGAGTGACGATCAATGAAGAAACCGGAAAGCCAACTGCAGGAACTAGTCACACGATTGCAGCAGGCGTGCGGCGAGAACCTGGTGTCCATCGTTCTATACGGTTCCGCGGCCCGCGAAGATTTCCATGAGCAATTCTCCGACGTGAACGTACTGGTTGTGCTCCAGCATCTGGATGCAGCTTCGTTTGCGGCAATCTCGGCGGTCCTGCGCTGGTGGAGTCACGAGCAAAAGCTGCGGCCGCCGCTGATCATGACGCTAGAGGAGCTGCGCGAGTCTGCGGATGTCTTCGCCATCGAGCTGCTGGATATTCAGCGCTCGCATAAGACACTGTTCGGTCAGGATGTGGTGACGGCCATTCCTATACCGATGAATCTGCACCGTGTCGAGGTTGAGCACGAGCTGCGGACGACTCTGCTGCGGTTGCGTCACCACTTGCTGCTGAGTCCCGACAACCAGGACGAACTGCGCGCGGTGCTGGCAAAATCCATCACATCTGTGCTGACGCTGTTCCGCCATGCCTTGATCGCGCTGGGAACCGATCCGCCAGAGGCGAAGCCGCGTTTGCTGGAAAAGGCCGGAGAGGTCTTCGGACTCGACGTGCAGCCGCTGCGGTCCATCCTGGCGCTGCGAGAGGAAGGCGCGCCTTCGCAAGACATACATGAGCTGTACCATGCTTACATGAGTGCGATCCAGCGGGCGGTCCACGAATTGGATGTGCGTGCGCCCAAGCGCCACCTGCAGAAAGCGCAGTAGCGATATCTCATTTAGCCGAGAAAGATAGGCGGGGAGAGATTGGCATGAAGACAGGAACCATCGTATTAATCGTCATCGTATTGCTGTTGCTGTGGTTCGGCGGCACATTCATCAGCCATCGCAACGAGATGGTGCGCAAGCGCGAAACCGTGAATGCAGACTGGTCGCAGGTGGATGTTGTATTGCAGCGCCGAGCCGACCTGATCCCCAACCTGGTTGAGACCGTGAAAGGGTTTGCGGCGCACGAGGAAAAAGTTTTCGGCGACATTGCCGCAGCACGTGCCGCGATGATGGGAGCGAAGACACCGCAGGATAAGATTGCCGCCAACGGCCAACTCGATTCCGCTCTGAGCCGGCTGTTGGTCGTCGTAGAGAACTATCCGCAACTGCGGTCGAACGAAAACTTTCTGCGCTTGCAGGATGAGCTGGCGGGCACGGAGAACCGTATCGCCATCGAACGCCGCAGGTATAACGAGGCGGTGCAGGACTACAACACGTATATCAGCTTGTTCCCGAACAACATCATTGCAAGCCTGTCAGGGTTCACCCGGAACGATGCTTATTTCAAGACCGACGAGGGAGCACGTCAGGCTCCAAAAGTGAATTTCGGCGGTGCGCCGGCGCAGCAACCGGCACCCGCACCGACACATTAACGATGTGGCCAACTCGATGTGGCGGCTGGTGACAGCTATTGCACGACGTCCGTTCCAAACTTCTGTTTGAACGTTTTCTCTCGCATGTAGTTGGTCACGGTGGTAAACGAGCCCGAAGAGACCACGTCTGAGGTTGACGAATCAATCAGCAGAAATGACGCAGTACAGGCGCCGCTGAAATAGAGGCGCGTGCCGAGAAACAGGTTCTTCTTGGTCTGATTGGCGGCGCTTGACTTCAGCACTTTCACATTCAACAGGTATGTGTTCGGCAACTGAAGATACCGGCTCAGGCGATCGGCTGAGGCATATTTCGCCAGAGGTGTAGTTCCGGTGCTATCGACCGTGCCGAGGGCCTTCACCAAGGTGTCGTAGCGGTCAAGCTGCGACTTCAAGTCGGCTACCTGTTGCCGCTTCTTCTCGATGGCATTGTCGTTCCCGGTTTTATCGATGGCCTTCTTGGCCGTGTTCAGAGCCTCCTGGTCCTTACTGATTTCGTCTGGAAGTATTTTCAGTTGGGCCTTGTCATCGTCGCTCAGCTTATCGCCTGGTTTCGCTCGCAATAGCTGCAGCGCACTTTGATCGGCTTTGAGTTTGGTGTCGGCATCGGTGAGTTTTTGAAACGGCGCAGACGATTGCGCGTACACCTCGGTTGCCAGGTCACGGATGACAGCCAGTTCCGCCATGCCGGCATAAAACCCTACTGGAGGGTCGTTCTTACAGCCACCTGCGCTCTCGTTAAAGACATCGCTGTCCTGCAACTCGAAGATCTTCTTCAACTCGCTTTTATCAACCTCATCGGGCATGAAGTACTGGCTGGGCAGAAATAGGCGGGTGTTGTAGAGAACGCCCGGATTAGGTAGCGAGCGTTTGGATTTGTAGATATTCCCGACTTCTTGCATCAGAGACAGGTCATCGATGGTCACGTCGGTCGACCTTCGGTCAACATCGGTGTGGAACATCGCTATTAGTGTCGCCACCGAGGAAACCAGGTTGGTCGCTCCGGTAATGCCCGCCTCAACCCCTGCCGGAGCGAGGGCTGCTGTAAATTTCGAAGACGGCCCAATCCTGGCAGCCGCTGCAGCTGAGCAGAGGCTCTCGCGCTGCAACGCCAGCTGCGGTTTGAAGGCGAGGTATTGCTGGACGCCGTTCAACGATGCCTGATCGTAGATCACCAGAGTGATGTTCTTGTTTTGGTGGACGGGCGAGGCAATGGCAGCGTCAATGCGGTTGTAGATAAGCTTGGCGTCGGCGCGCATCGCGTTGTAGGCCAGTGCGGTAGCCTCGGGGAATGATTTGTCATCTTGCTGCGTGATGTTGCCGGCCAGCGGCTGGACAGGCGTGACCGCCGGCGTTCCCGCCTTTGCCGCCAGTATCTGGTTCTGCACCGTGATGGTCTGCAGCTGCAGGTTCAGAGCATTGAGCTGATTCTGCAGCGCGGTTAAATTAGGAGTTGGCGGATTAGGCGGGGTGGTCTGCGCCGCCAAAGTCATACCCGCCAAACTTATCCCTATTAGCACAAGGCAAACGGCGAGCTGCCTTCTTTTGCGTTTGGTCATCGACATTCTCGAAACTGGGACTTGGATTATCCGGCGAGGAGATTTGAATTTCAATGGAATTCTGACCATACTGTGCCATGACGGGTAGTTCGATGAAGCGGACGGTTTGCCCACTCCGGCGGCACCGTCTGCGCGACTCTACGGCTGGTTACTGACGCGCCTGTCGTACCATTTCAACGAACACTTCTCTGGCCTGTGCCGGATCTCGCACTTCCCGCAAAAATGCAATGCGGGCACCGCGCATACCATCCTGAGTTTTCAGGCGAAGGTGGAAGCCGAGCCGATCGACTGAGGTCATCTCCGCTGCTTGCGCTTCGATGCCGGCAAACTGTTTTGCCAGCAGGACCAGCGCATCCCTGTGGTCGGCATTCATGTGCTGCATGATGCCGCCTTTGTGCTCGGCCAACGGATCGGATTGGGCCTGAGAGTACTCCGAGGCAGCTACCCATCCCATCACTCCGAAGCCTCCCACGTAATAAACGTCCAACACATCCATCCGGAAGAAAGAGAAATCGTCAAAATCGACCCAGTACTTGCTGTCTGGGTAACCCATCAGGTAGACGGTACGCGCGGCAGCCCGCTCTTCCTCCGGAATTCTGCTAGCTGTTCCTATTAATGTGACCCTCGACGAGCCAAGCGGGTCGCCGCTCGCGTCAGGTTCGGTGACAAACAGGCTGGCGCGCGAGTCCGCTTGCAGGTTCTGGGTGTGCATGGCCATGGTGCTGATCAGGAAAATAGGGCGGCCCTGAGCATCCAGCGCAAACGGCATCAAGGACCCGAAGGGAAAGCCCGGCTGTTTGCGCGACAAAGTCGAAAGACTACCGATGCGGCCCGAGTGCATTAAGGTGCGGGCCCGCTCGGCAAAGGAAGGCTCGGGAACTATTGACTGGCCACTGGTCGCGCCGCTCGCGTGTTTTCCCAAGGATGAGGAAGACATTGCCGATCACTCTCACGGTCTGCAAAGATTATCTGACAGTGTGTACCAGTAGGCGCAAGAATGGAAGCTGAGAGCAAACCAGAGGCCCGCCAGCAGTTGCTGGATTTGGGGACAATTGTGACTAACGGCGAACGCGCCGCCCTCGATCTGCAGGTCGCCGAGGGCAAGAACTAACGGTCAGAGGTTGGCCGTCCCGGTGCCGCGTGTCGCTCGCACGTATTCCAACTCCGACTGCGCGGGCAACAACACCCACAGGCTATAGACTCCGAGCGCGGTTCCAATAGGAATGTTGAACAATTCCAGGAACGAAAGAACGATCGTCAGCATGCGGGCCCAGGGTTCGCGCTGCAACAGTCCCCAGCCGGCCAGGAACCCAACAGCCGCCTTGACCAAAATGAACACCCCGATCAAGGTAAAGAGCGAACGCAGAAAACCGGCAGGCAACTCGGGCGAGGTTCCCATGTCGTGCATATGGGTGAACACAGCATTAGCGACAATGAACATGACAAAGCCGGCAACCGCGGTGATCGCCGAAAGTGCCAGCCACAGGATGGCCACCAGCCGAATGTTTTCCTCTACGCGATTACCCAGCGGAGGAGCAGAGACCATGGCCCCGGAGAAATCTTTGCCACATCGGCCGCAGAAACGCTGGTCTGGCTGCACGGTAGCGCCACATCGGTCGCAGAACATAAGTCCTCCTGGGGTTGCACTTTATAACCGTCGCAAAGAATATATCTGATCGTCGATCGCCATTTATTTCCGCCCCACTGCTGGCGCGACAAACACGGTCTGATGGGGAAGCTTGGCGACGACCGCGGGGCTGAGTCCGAGGTTGGTTGTGAGCACGTCGACGGGATTGCCCGCCAGCCATTCGCTCAGGTCCATCGCCTGATAGTGAGGGCTGTTGAAGCCGACCAGAATGCGGCAGACATCCTTGCCGGTGTTCTTGATGTAATGGCCCGCCCCCATGGGAGCGTAGCCGACGTCGCCGGCCTCGAACGGCTCGATTACGGCATTCCCCTGGGCAAGAAACACGCCCATCTCGGCCGTCCCGCTGATGTAGTACTGCCACTCGTCCGCGTTGGGATGCCAATGCAACTCGCGCAGAGCTCCGGGCTGCAACTCAATTACGGACCCAGCCATCGCCGTTGAAATAGGAAATTCATTCACGGTCACCGTCCGCTGCGTGCCACCTCCCGGCACGCGCCGGGGCTGTTGCGCGTCCAGCGGATAGCGATGCATGGTGGTCAGCTCGGGAAAACGGCGGCGCGCCGCCGACACTGAGCTGTCGTCCGGCACCGGGCCCTGCACGAAATAGGCTTCGTGATGGGGCAACGGCGCAAGCTGGGCAGCGGAGAGACCAAGGTTTTGTGCCACCACTGCGCGCGGCATCTGCGCCAGAAAGTCGGTGATGCTGAAAGTGTGATCTTCCGAGAAGTCGCCGTTATCGAAGATCAGAATGAAGTGGCACTCGCCGGGACCGAGTCCCTGGATCGAATGGCCATAGCCTCGCGGAAAGTACCAGACATCGCCCGCATAAAAAGTGTCAACGTACGCTGATCCGTCGGGATGCAGGATGGTGGTGCGGCACGAACCGCTGACCACGTACGCCCATTCGGAGGCATTCGCGTGCCAGTGCAGTTCTCGAATGGTGCCCGGTCCCAGCCTCATGGACACCCCGGCAATGCCGGTCGACACCGGGAACTCGCGCACGGACGCGCCGCGCGTGACGCCCCCGTTTCCTGTGCGTGGGGCCTGCTGCTCAAGACGGTAGCGGAACGATGGCAATGTCATGTGTCGAGTCTCCAATGTCGATACTGGGATATCGTAAATTAAATGCAATAGCTAACAACCATAAGCCGAGCCGGGCCGCAGCCTGACCTGATGGACGAGTAGATAGGCGATTACACCAAAATCCCGAAACGTGAGCCGCGGTTACGATTGCTTGTGATAACGCGAGTTCACGACGGTAATCCAGGCTGCCCGGGACGCTTCCCCCATGTCAAATGCACGGTCACGCTGACCCGCCGATTCACTGCCAGTTCGTGACGGCTCCACTTGTTCACAGATATCCGTTCCTGACTGTCTCATTAACTACCCGGTCCGAATTTGCCATCGCAGTGTATGTGATAGTCGTAGCAGGAATGCTGGGAAACGTGCTTGCATCCAGAATGTGAACTCGGCTCAGCCCGGCTGGACGGCCCAGCAGGTCTGAGCTGTAAAGTATGTCCTTCGCTCCCATCGGAAAACTGCCCCCGGCATGAAAGCTTCTTCCGGGAGGCACCATCGTAAGATTCCTCGGCGGGATGACTCCGAAGCCAGCCAGGTTTCGTCGCAAAAGTGCTTGAACTCGCTTCGCCACGCGTATTGAAGCTGGGTTGATTACTCCTCGGACATGTATTTCGTCCCTGGTCAATTGAGAGGAAGTGATGGTCAGCTGCAAATGGCTGGAATCAGACGAATGAAGAAATCCCTGCACCAGATAGAAGCGATTCCCAATCGCATTGAGAATAGGGCGGCTCCGAAACCAGGAAGGCACGACCGAGCGTATGGTTTGCCGGAAGATGTCGTTCAATCCATAGACTTGAAAGTGAATGTAGTGGTCGCTGATTTCCGGACTAAGAACCTCAAGGAACACTTCAGCCAACGTAAAGCGTATAGCCAAATCTCTAGCACTACTATAAGACAAGAAAGGAAAGAAGAAGTATTGACTATCCAATAGACGAATCGGCTTGTCCAATATCTTTAGGGATCTTGCAATAAGCCGTGTAGTAGAAATGGCACCTATGCCCACAAACAGCCGTCGGGCTTGCAATTTCCTTAATGAGCCATCTTTTATGTTCACCGCCAACAGGGTTACACTATCCGCTTCTTCCTTAAATTCAATTGCGTACCAGCCCTTGTGGATCTTTATCCCACTCTGTTCGAACTTACCCCATAGCAAGCGCGGATTGAAGATGGAGCCATAGGGGCAGCCGTCGAGGCAGCGGCCGCAGTAGCGGCAAGTTGCAGGCCCTCCCGAGGAATCCACCGCGACACGAGCACGGCCGAAGCTGACCCCTTGGCATCGCAATTTCGGATCCCGCTTAGTTAGAAACTTAAGTAGGTTCCTGGTTTGTTCCGACGCTGTGAGTGTGGTCACCTTATCGTGATATAGAGGAAAAGGATCTTGCAGCTGATCTAAATCGGCACTCATCGGCACAAACCGTGACACATTCCTGTACGAATCGGCCAGGTCGGCGTAGGAAATGGGCCACTTGCCTAGGTCGTGCTCCGTATAGGGAAGCATGGCAGCGCCCCATACGTTCCCAAATCCCCCCAGGCCATAAGACATGTCGATCGTGCATTGGGTGGTCGAGCACGAGATGCATTGCGGCCGCTCATAAGGAAAGGCGGACCCGAAGGCTAGTCGCTTTTCAACGCCGCGCGCGGACGTTATGGGTGGCGGAAACAAGGTCTCAACCTGCTGGCGTGGCCAATCTGCCGGCTCCGTGGCCGCGAGCGATTCCACCATCGCTTCTCTTTCGGGCTCTAGATCGTAGGCAACGTCGAGGACTTCAAAGGGCACTCCGTGGCGGTGCAGCGCATAGGCCGCGGCCATGGCCGTAGGCCCAGTTCCCAGAATCAAATTCGCAATTGGTTCTGGGTTCACTGGCTCCATTCCGTTGGACCACGGTTGCTGTTGCAGGCCACAATGTCAAGAACATTACACCAATCGCCCGGGCGCAGTATGACATGCCTGCGAATTCGCCAGCGCCGGCCGCGTTTCTACCCGTCTGACAGGAACCTGGTCTGCGGTCGTTCACCAACCTTGCATTCGCAAGCGGCACCATATAACCTGATTCAACTTCTGCGCATGGAATTTCCGTTACAATTCCGGTGTTTACTCCTTAGCGCGCGCCACTGGCGGCCGGGATAGCTCAGGATGACCTCAGGGCCTCCGTCTTGGCTCGCGTTGCGTGTGATCATGAGTGGCTACTGTTGAAACCTTAGCTTAGGATTTGTGCTGTGATGCCTGGCGCTGCTGTTAAACCTGAATCGGCTACTCGACCGACGCCCCTCCCCAAAGAGCAGCGAACCATTGCACCGCTTTTTTATCTGCTTCGTCCTCACCAATGGCTGAAGAACATCCTGGTATTACTGCCGGTAATCCTGTCGCATAGCTGGAACAATTCGGTAGTTATGAGCCATGCGCTCCGAGCGACCGCGTGTTTCTGTCTGACTGCATCGGCTACCTATATTTTGAACGATTTTCTCGACCTGCACTCTGACCGGGAGCACGACCGCAAGAAATTGCGGCCCTTGGCTGCGGGCACGGTGAGTCTAAGAGCCGCCATCATCATGGCGGTCGTTCTCCTGGCCGCTGCGATACTCCTGGCGGTGAAGCTGCCCTTGAGCTTCGACATCATCTTAGCCGTATATCTGTTTTCAACTACCCTGTACTCACTTTACTTGAAAACAAAAGTAATCCTCGACATCTGCACCCTCGCCGGACTCTATACTATCCGTGTTTTCGCTGGGGGAGCTGCAACCGGCATCCCAATATCAGAATGGACTGCTGCCTTTGCGATGTTTTGTTTTCTCGGGCTGGCAGCGGTCAAACGTTATGCTGAGCTGCAGGCCCTCCCTAAGAACGTGAACCTGAATACCCGCCGTGGCTACGAACCAGGCGACCAAAGCACGGTGCAAGTTCTTGGCTTGAGCTCCATGATGATTTCGGTCCTGGTTCTTGCCTTATATTTGCGGAGTCCCGAAGTTCTGCTGCTTTATCGGCATCCTCAGATGCTTTGGCTGATCTGTCCGTTCTTGCTGTATTGGTTCAGTCGAACCTGGGTCGTTGCCGGCCGGGGAAGAATGGACTCGGACCCCATCATTTTTGCGCTGCGCGATCGCGCCAGCCTGATCGTCGCGGCTATCATTATCAGCATCGGCTTCTTCTGCAAATAACATGGTTACATCCTAAGGCTGTGTGCTTGCTATATAGCAGGCGGATGCTGGCTTGCCCTGCAGAACGGCATAGATCTTAAGAGCTGTGGAAAGGCGTGCATCCGGAACGTATCCAACATAACCCGAATAATTGCTTTTTACCTGGGGACCGGTCACGGCACGCCAATCGCCTACGGCAGCCAGGCCTGTGATAACGCCGTCACGGGTCGCGATGACTTCCAGCGGTGGCTGTCCATGTTGCTCGTCCCACGCCCAACCCGTGAAGCGAAGAGCCGAGGGCTCCGCTCCTTCCACCAGCGTGGCAGACTGTAATGCTCCCAAGCATCGATCCGGTGAAGTCACATCAAAGACAGACTCCAGAGGTTTGCCGAGTTGAGAATCCATACTGCCCGAGTAGATTGATAAGCGGCCCGGTTTCAAATAGGGCGCTTCTCTCATCAAGTAGCGGGGCTTAACCCCTGCTCCACGGGAGAACTGCTCCAAGTCATCCACCCCGGTGAGCAGGGCCATGGATGCCACGTTGAGTTGAAAGCCGTGATCTCGGGCTTCTCGAATTGGGTACTGCGCCCGCTCGGCTCCCCGTAGCATGATCCCCAGCAGACAAAGCTGCACCAGCAACAAAGGAATTCGCGGGTGCTCAGCCGCAGATGCGAATTCCAGCAATAGCAGGCCGAGACAGCACCAGAAGAGCAGAGTGACGGTCTGGTATCGCGACGAAAACGCGTAGCTCAATCCGAAGTTTGATCTTCCCAGCGCGGTGGCCAGGCCCGTACCGATGCAGAACAGCAAGGTGAGAACCAGTTGAATGGTAAAGGCTTGCCGGGTGCGGACATAAAAGGGCGCGCGCAAGACAAGCCCACCCGCGACCGCTGCACCAGCTATTCCAAGAAGGCACGCCGTAACCGTATTCGCGTGTACCCAGACGGTCCCCAGATACACCGCGACAAACTGCAAGAACCGGAACGGGTGTTCTCTTAAGGAGACAGCATTGGCCTGGGCCTGAGGGCTGACGTAGTGATAAAGATAGAGCCCAATGCTGACCGCTCCTGCGACTGCGAAAGTCACTACCACCGGCCATCGCAAGCGCAGCAGCAGGGCCGCAGCCACCAGTAGCACCCAGACCAGATTTCCATTGGCTAGCGAGCAGGTGGCTCCCACCGCTGCGGCCATCGCAAGCGCAAGGAATCGCCATGATGACCGTTTGCCGAAGGGCTGCTCTTGAGCCATCCAAAACAGCAGTAGCCCGACAAAGGAAAGCGTCGCAAACAAGCCCGGCAGCACGAAACAGACTTCAAAGCCCCATACGAAGTTATGCCATTGCGTCGGACCGAACAAGCAGAAGGCCGCCACGCCGGTGCCCGTCCGCCACAGCGCCCCACGCCAACCGCCGAGCGCTCGCATACTCCAACTCAGCAACATCAGGTGCAGAAACTGAAATGTGAGGATGCTGATCAGCAAAAATATTTGCCGGGCATGAAACAGGCGCTGGTCGGCGAGCAAGAACAGTTTCGTGATCACGACCCTATGTTCGTCGTGCTGACCCCAAAGCCAACCCAGAGAGAGGGGATCGACGTTATTGGCAAGAGGGTCCACCTGCGCCCAGCCATCGCCCCACGGCAGACTTGAGTAGCTGACCACCACCAGGTACACCGAAATACCGATGGTGATCATTCCGCCCAGTAGGATCGCGTAGGAGACGGCCGCACCAACCTGCGATACACGGGTGGCCCAGCTATTCGCAACGGCGTTGCCGTCAAGCGTTGAACTTGCCGCCGAGCTGCTCACCTAGTCGCCACCACGTGGAGAAGTCTGGACTATTTGTGGTAGGGTTGCAAGTTTCAAATACGGACAGGTCTGTTGGGCTAACTTCGCGCGATCGTGCGATCCCAACGGCCCGGGTCTTTCCTCGTGGCCGAAGTTTGCCAATGCGGAGAGCAAGGTTCAATATCTAGGCGATCCGATCAGATTGGAGAACAGATGAACTTCGAGAAAGTTCACTGTCCGACATGACAAGACGAAGGTCGCGAGTCTCGCGGCCTCCTGGTAGCGGGAATTTTCAACGGCTTAGAGGTTGTGCGCCTCTTGTAAGTCGTTTTGGCCCCTTTTTCACGCGGTAACACAGGTTCAAGTCCCCGTCGGGGACGGGCCCGCCTTCGAGGAGATTCCTTGCGTCTTCAGGTGAACCTGGCAGCTTCGAGCGCGTCGGCTCTCCACCACTGACCCACGACAATGTCCGCGGCGCCGATTACTTCGACCAAGGGGGACCGCCCTCATGCTGAACCAACCGCTGATGGAAAAACTGCTGGCCATGCGGTTGCAGGGCATGGTCGAAGGCTCGAAGACGCAGGAACAAGATCGAGCGATCAACGAACTGAGTTTCCTCGAACGACTCGCGCTGCTGGTCGATCAACAATGAAGTTGGCGCGAGAATCAAGCACTGGCTCCCAGGCTGAAAGCGGCCAAGCTCAGATGGACCGTTATGCGTGGAGGACATCGGCTATCGTGCGGCGCGGTGCCTGGACAAGACGGTAATGCGTGCCCTGGCAAAAGACTCTGCCTGGATCCGCAATCACGAAAACATTTTCGTATTGGGTCCGACCGGCGTGGGCAAGAGCTTCATCGCATCGGCCCTGGCACAGAAAGCTTGTCGCGACGGCTACTCGGCTCTCTATTTGCGGGCCGCCGCCTTGCTGCGCGAACTGGCCCTGGCACGGGCCGATGGAAGCTTGCGCCACTTCCTGGCTCGACTGGGCCGTATCGACGTTCTAGTGATTGACGACTGCGCCATGGCGCCTCTGAATGAAGCCGAGCGGCGCGAAGTCTGGGAGATCTGTGAGGATCGCTACCAGACGCGTTCCACCATCCTCACTTCCCAGTTGCCGATCTCGCGCTGGCACGAGCAGATCGGCGATCCCACCATCGCTGACGGCATCCTCGACCGCCTGGTTCACAATGGCCACCGCATCGGGATGCGCGGAGTCCATGCGCAAGAAACGCAATCCGCCACAGGACGAAAAGAAGGAATGAACCAAAGCCAGTTTCGGTAAGATGTCTTCTGGACAAGTTGGCGATTCGTCCTCCGGACAACCCTCGTTCTCCTTTGTATGTAGGCCCTACGGCGCGAAGTAGCTGGAAATATCCATCAGCAGGTTGGTAATGCCATTGGCGGCAAACGCGTCAATTTTGCCCTGCGTGCTTGCGGGCACGATCGCCATGTTCGACGTGATGGAGCCATCCGGTGCGTTCAGCGTCGAGACCACCGGCTGCGGTTGACCGTCCGGCCACAGTGCCAGGTAGCCCAGCGACCCCTGCGGCACCACCGTCGCATTGAACACATACGCCTGCGCCGAACTCGGTGGCTCGCACACGCTGTTCAACACATCGATCACAAGCTTGCCACCGAATGCGCCACCCGCATGGCGCGTGTCAAGCACGCGGCACGGAGTCAGCACGTACAGGGATAACCCACCACTCGCCGCCGGCGCAAAGTAGCCATTGACGTCAATCGCCAGGTCAGTATCGTCCGTCGGATACACCGTGATCCCGCCACTCGTACCGGCAGGCACAATCGCCGCGTTCGCAACGATCGTCCCCTTGGTATCGTTCAGCGTCGAAACCAATGGCTGGGTCTGACCTTCCGGCCACACCGACAGGAATCCCAGACTTCTGGTTCTGGGGATGGCGGTGAAGTTAAACGAATAAGCTTGCGCGCTGTTGGGTATTCCGCAGGTGCTCTCCAGCACCGGGAAATTTCGCGGCTGCCCGTGCGTAAGATACGGACCGCCCAGGTCGCCGTTGGCATGGCGCGTGTCCACCACGCGGCACGGGGTTAGCGGATAGAACTCCAGCGTAGAACCGGTGCTGGGCGTGAAGTAGCCGTCGATGTCGAGCACGACGTTGGTCGTGTCGGTGACATACACGCTCACCGATCCAGACGACGTCCCGCGGGAATGATCGCGGCGTTGGCCTTCACGCGCCCATCCGGCGAGTTCATGGTTGAGACCACCGGTTGCCCTTCGCCTGCTGGCCAGATGGTCAGATACCCCAGCGAGGGTCCGGGCACCACCGTGACATTCAACGAATAAGCCACGGCAGTGGCCGGAATGCCGCACGGGTTGCCACTCTGCGCGAGCGGAAAACTGCGGAAGGAATGTCCGGTGATGGGCGGCCCGCCGAATGGACCGTTCGGATTGCGCGTATCCACCACGCGGCACGGCGTCAGCGTCGCGAATTGCACCGGCGACGGAACCGGATTCACAATTTGCGACTCCGTGCCGCTGCTGCCGGAATAATTCGAGTCACCCGAATAGGTCGCCACGATGGCATCGGTCCCCAGCGCCAGCGTCGAAGTCGTACACACTGCCGTACGCGACGAACCCAGCGGCACGGCCGTACAGCCGGAAATCGCGACGGCGTTCGAGGTAAAGTCCACTGTTCCCGTCGGCGTCGGCGGCCCCGCTGGACCGACTGTCGCAGTAATCATCACTGATTGTCCGAAGGTCGAAGGATTGGGCGCGCTGGTCACCGCGGTTGTGCTGACTCCAGTCCTCACCACCTGCATGACGACGTTCGACGTGCTGCCCGCCAATGTTGCCGAGCCCTGATAGATTGCTGTCAAACTGTCGGTCCCGGCGTTCAAACCTGCATAAATCAAAACCGCAACACCGGAGTTATTCAGCGAGGCCGAGCCGATCTGGACGCCGTTGCTATCGAACACCACCGTGCCAGTCGGAATGGAGTGATCCTGTGCAGTTACAGTGGCGGTCATAGTAACCGGTTGCCCCAAGTTCGACGGATTAGGGGTAGTCATCAGGACGGTCGCCGTGGGAATCAACGGCTGTGGCGACAACTCATACACCGCGCCCTCGGAGTGGAGGCCGCCCGCTGCGTTGGTTCCGTAGATATTTCCTTGTGCATCGAGGGTCACGCCGGCCAGAGGCTCACCACCGCCTTGATTGCTGCAATTTTCATTAGGACAGAAGGTGTAAATGATGTTGTAGGTGAACTGTCCGCCACCGCCAGGAGTCAAGTCAAAGACCGTGCCCCGGTTGGCGCCGTTGTTGCCACCGAACGCGGTATTTCCGAACACATTACCGTGAGAGTCAATCGCAACCCCCATGGGACCGTAACCGTTCGGGCAGGTGGGCCCGGGGCAGAAGCTGGCCAGCAACTGCTCCGTCCAGGAACCGCCTCCGGCAGGACTCAACTTGAAGACGCCACCGTAGGGGGGGTTAGCCCCACCGCCGCCAGCGTCTCCGTAAAGATTGCCTTGTGCGTCGAAAACCATGGCATTCACTGGCTCTTGACCATCGCTGCATCCGGAAACGGGACAGAAGTTGTAGAGCACGTTATAGGTCCAGGAGCCTCCGCCACTCGGGCTCAGCTCGTAGACAGTTCCCGCATTGTTCGCGCCGCCCCCTGTCGTGGTGCCGTAAAGATTACCGTGGGAGTCGAAGATGGGGGCGCCCTTGGGCTGGAGGCCATCGGCACAATTGGTGAGGGCGCAGAATTCGTAGAGCACGGTGAAGGTCCACGAGCCGCCGCCGCTGGGCGATAATTCAAAGACGGTACCGCCGCTGTTGTGGGTTCCGCCGACCAGGGCCACGCCGTACAGGTTGCCGTGCGTGTCGATGGTCAGCCCTCCATAGAATTGCGATCCGCCGGGGCACGGATTAGGTGAGCAGATGTTGTAAATCACGCTTTCCGTCCAGGTTCCGCCGCCCTGGGGACTGAGCTCATACACCACGCCACCGTTGAAGCTTCCGCCTTCGACGGTAGTGCCGTAAAGATTGCCCTGGGAATCGAACACCAAGGAATAGTACGGATCTTTGCCGTCGGTGCAACCAGACTGCGAACAGAAATTGTAGAGAACACTTTCGCTCCACGCGCCGCCGCTCGGGGTCAGCTCATAGACCACGCCCTGGTGGTTGGCGCCCCCGACATTGGCGACGCCGTAAATGTTGCCGTGGGCGTCAAAGAGCGGAGGAGAAGTCGGATTGCCCCCGTCCGGACAACCGCTCTGCGGACAGAAGTTATAGAGCGCCGTCGCCGTGTATTGCCCCTGCGCCTGCACAGCCGCCGGCGAGAACAGGAACAGGATAGCTGCCAGACACAGCAGTGACCATTGCACGAGCCGGCTCGTTGAAACAGACGTGAGCGGCGCCCCTGGCGTTGCGCTCCGCGGGTTGAAGTAAGTATGCGAGGTAGGCAGTTCACTCCGCAAAGACTGGGCGCGACAGCTTGAAAACATCATCGGAATCCTTTGGGGTTGAAGCGAGTGGCACGGACTATACCCAAGATCGCTCGTGGCAGCAAGAAGATATTTCGCGCGGTGGCTCGGAGGCGGGATGGCCCGGCATGGCCGTTTCGGTGAGCCACCGATGGCGGCCCTCTTCCCGGTTAGTCGGCAACTCATAACTTGTTTACTTCAGGTTTGCCCGTTAGAACGAAGCCGCTGGCGCGGCGGACGCTGCCGCGTGGGTGATGTCGGCAGTTCTGATTTTCGGCTCAGATAAATTGTGGGTCACAAGGAGGTCCCTGTGACCCATCTACGCAAAATGATGCTGGAAGAACTCCAGCGACGTCATTACTCTGAGGCTACCACACAGCGTTACGTTCGCTTCATCGAGCGCTTCGCTCAGCACTTCCACCGCTCGCCCGATCGCCTGGGACCGCAGCACATCCGCGAGTACCAAGCGCAGCTGTTCACCCTGCACAAACTGACTCCCGGCTCGGTGACCAACCATCTCTGCGCCTTGCGCTTCTTCTACATCCAGACGCTCAAGAGGCCCTGGAGCATTGCCGACACTCCCTATCCCAAGAAGCGCTATCGCCTGCCCACTATCCTCAGCCAGGAAGAAGTAACACAGCTCATCGATGCTGCGCCGACTTCCTTCTATCGCACCATTTTGATGACCCTCTACGGCACCGGCGTGCGCCGCACCGAACTCACGCGCCTGAAGGTCAGCGACATCGACAGCCGACGCATGGTCGTGCACATTCAGGACGGCAAAGGTCACCCAGACCGCGACGTCATGCTCAGCCCCGTTCTACTCGAAGAACTGCGCGCTCACTGGCGACGTCTGCGCAAAAAGTCTGTCTGGTTATTTCCCGGCAACCGCTGGCACAGCGGTGATCACCCCACGGACGACAAGACGCCTTACCACGCTTGCGTCGAGGCCGCCCGTCACGCCGGGATTAAGAAACGTGTCTATCCCCACGTGCTCCGCCATTGCTTCGCTACCCACTTGCTTGAAGCCGGCGCCGATCTGCACACCATCCAGATCCTGTTAGGCCATCACGATCTGAAAGAAACCGCTCGCTATCTCCACCTCTCACAACGGCACTTGCAGGCCACGCCCAGTCCGCTGGATGCGCTGGTACTCAAGAAAGGCAGGTCGTCCGAGGAGGAGTAGATGAGTCGGCCACAGTTCGAGGTGGCCGACATCATTCGCAGCGCAGGCGCAGACTTCATCGAAAGGAACTGTTCGTGGCTTCGCTGGACCCACCTCAAGGTCCTGCGGGCCATCGCGCGCTGTCGCACCGCCGCCCTGGGCGGCCATATCGATGAGTGCACCAGCTGCGGGCATCGTGCCACCATCTCCTACAACAGCTGTCGCAACCGGCACTGCCCGAAGTGTCAGACCGGTGCGCGCGAACGCTGGATCGCGGCGCGTCGTCGTGAACTGGAAGGTTAACCGGGAATACTCGAGTTTAGTGCTCTTTAATAATCGCCGCCGGCACCTCCGCCTCCCGAAGATCCCCCACCGAAGCGAACGTTCGCACTCGTTGGCTGCGGGGTTGGCGTTATTAACTGCGGTGTTACCAGGCCCAATACGGTGGAGCTGGCGTTCATCCACTGCTTGTCCTTTGCCGATAGCCGCGCGGCGGTAAAGCCGCCGCGAACTCCGCCCGGGCCGCTCGCAAGCCAGCGTCGAATGAAAAATACAACGCCGGTCAACAGTATGCCCAGAAGCATCGGGTCCCAGGTATGCCGTGGCCAGCCGAGGTAAGGTTTATTGGAGACGAAGGTCAGGAGGAGGGAGATCGCGCCCACCGCGATGACGAAGCGGTCCTTCAGGCGAATCCCGCGCGCGAGTACGAGGGGCGGCAGGACCCAGATTAGTATCCACGTGGTCCAGTAGAACGGCCTTGCGAATTCAGCGGCGGCGCTGGTGCCGCCCCACCACTGCTGGCCCAGGTGCAACGACGAAAGCTGGAGGTTGATGGCCAGGTAGATGCCGAGCCACAGAAACGCTTCCACCAGCGAGTAATCATCTTCGACGTAGTTGACCTGGTGGCGGGAACGTAGCGCGATTACACATATGAGCCCCACTGCATAAAGCAAGGCGACAATCACATGCTGCGCCGCCTGAGACGAGGTCCAGTGGCCTGGCAGAAAGAGGGCGAAGACCATTGCGGCGAGAAATGCATACCACAGCCCGAAGCGGCGCCAGATCCAGAGCGACAAGACAGCGCCGGCGGCGGGAACCACGAATAGGGCTGCTTCCGGCTTAGGCGAATAATGCCAGCCGCTGAAAAGAGCGAGTTGCAGTCCCACGCAAAGAAAACCGACCGAGCAGACGGCGAGCGCTTCCTCGATGCCATGACGATACAGATGGGCTCGGGAAACGGCGACTTCTGCGGCCGCGTAGCAAACGCCAGCGAAGATCAGGAGGAAAATGCCATCGGTTTGGTCCGATGACCCCGAAATAAAAACTTTGAAGAATAGTGCGGTCGCGGCGCCCACGGTAATCAGGGTGAAGAGGAATAAGACTAGCCGCAGAAAAATGTTAGTGGTGCGCAACTCAGAGACGGTTTCCTGCTCCAGACGCTTGTGCTGCTCCTGAGTGATGAGGCCATCTCCGGCCCAGTCCGCCAAAAGTTTGCGGGCCTGCAGAGTCTCTTCGCTCGATAACGAATAGAGTTTCATGCGGGCCTTCCGAAGCGGCGCGCGATCTGTACTAGCGCCACCACCATTGCAACTGCGGTAATGATGAAATAGCCCAAGAGAACAATCTCATCATTGATATTGCGGATGAGCACCGAGCTAACACCCACGTAGCCGTAGACCGCGGAATAAGCAACGAAGGCAAACTGTCGGCGCTTCAGACCCCAGGCGAGAGATGCGCCACAGGCCAGAAGCAGTGCCAGAAACCATACTCCGTCGTTTTGCCGCTCGAACACGCCCGAGAGCACAGCCCAAAACAAAACGTTGGCCACAATGTTCAGATAGGTGCCAAAGAAATGCGGTTTTAGGCCGCGCCGCTGGAGCAGCGCAGCGCCGAGGCCGACCACGAGGCAATAGAAGAGAGCACATTGGCGATACGCCGAGTCCTGATGAGATGGCCAGTGCGAGATCGTCAACCCGAACCATCCGGCAAGTGACGACAAAGCGAGCGACAGCACGAAGCGGTTGTCGAAACGATAAGCGAGAAAGAAAAAAAAGACGGCGGTTACCAGGAGATACAAATCCCATTGCCCGGAGAGCAGGTGGAACCGGTTCTCGAGGTAGGCCAGTTCTATGCACCAGACGAGGCTGCCCAGGTAAAGCACGTAGTCGAAGATTGCATTCGGTGCAGGCGTTTGCGCAAGGGACCAGGCGCGCGCGCGGGAAAAGCAGTACCAAAAACAGGCGGCGAGGATGGCGGAGAGAATGGCCAGGACGAGAACGTCACCGAGTTGTTGCGACCAGGTGGTGACCGTCCAGCCAAGTCCGGCAACAAACGCCAGCACGCCGGCATAGAGAAGAATGTTCAGCTCGAGAAAAAGGGAGAAGGGTTCTCCACGGCAGAGGCCCGCCAAATGGGAGTGCTGCTCCGGCGATATCGCGCCTTGCTCCCTCCAGCGCTCTAAGCGGGCGAGGATGGTCATGAAGTCTTCGTTCTGCTGGACGGCGTATCCGTGGCCGGCATTCGATCCCGGTACCGCTGGTTGGGTATATGACTCTCCTCATCGTACATTCCGATAGGCTCGCGGCGCCAAGAAATATGCTCTGCCAAAATCGAGATGGTCCCCAACAGATCACCCTGATGAAAAGACAAGAAAGCAGTGGGAGCAGGAGCCGGTTCTGCTTGCCCGGGTGATTGCGCTCCTTGCCATTCGTTCCTGGTTTTCTGCTATTCTTGCCCACCTGATTTCCATTTCAAGGAGTTAGTCATGAGAGTCCGCAGCATTTCCAGTTTCTTCCTGTTAATCGTCCTGTTCGCGCTCGGATCCGCTTCGGCAAAGGATCTTGCAGCCAGCTCCAACGACTACGTTGCGCTTGGGGACAGCGTGCCATTTGGGTTCATCGACCAGGCGGGATTTGAATATTACAATCCCACAAACTTCGTAGCGTATGCAGATTACGCTGGCTTGAACTTGAGCTTGAACCTGGTGAACGCGGCCTGTCCAGGTGAGACGACCAGCAGCTTTATCTCCCCGACTGGGCCCGATAACGGGTGCCGCTTTTATCGCTCGCTCTTCCCCCTCCACGTTGTTTACGGATCTGCCAAGTCCACGCAACTTGCTTTCGCCACTGGTTTCCTCCAGCGCCATACCAGTACGCAGCTGGTGACGATCAGCCTGGGCGCGAACGACTTGTTTCTGCTGGAGCAGCAGTGTAATAACGATCCGACATGCATAGCGTTAGGGGCACCACAAGTATTTGCCACGGTTGCGGCCAACATGCAGACCATCCTTGCCGCTCTTCGCGGCACGGGATTCACCGGCACCATCGTAATCGTGAATTACTACTCGCTCGACTATTCGAACCAATTTGAGACCGAGCTGACAGTTGGGTTGAACCAGGCTATCACCGCAGCAGCAGGCACCTACGGTGCGGTCGTAGCCGACGTATTTTCGGCATTCCAGGCCGCAACTTCGAACCGGTTCGCGGCGGGTAACACTTGTGTTGCTGGTTTGCTGAATGCCAGCAACCCGCCGACCAGCCCTCCGAGCTGCGACGTGCATCCCAGCCAGTCAGGTCACAAACTCATCGCGCAGGTCGTGGCCGGCGTAGGCCAGCGTCTGGGCCATCAGGGCGCCGAGTAATTTGCGCGCACTTTGAATGAGATGGTGCGCCGCCGAGTACGATTACCGCTCGGCAGGTTTATATCTGGAGGATCATTACATGCACATCGCATCCGTTGGCATCGATCTCGGCAAGGCTACTTTCACCTGGGAAGTGCCCACGAAAGGAAGCAAGCTGTAGTCGGCTCCCTTTTTTCTTACGGCTGGAATCGTACCGTCCGTGCGAACCAAATGCAGGAATTCCTGCTGTGCACGACTACTCATGTCGTTGCCTCCCCGGCTCGTACGCTTGGTCGCATTGCCATGGAGCAAAAGCAAACTGTCGGTTGTTAGTTTGCGCCTACTTACAACGCCTTGGAGAAAGCCCCACAACAGCCAATGACAGGCCAATACAGGCGCCGCGTTCCCTAGATTGCTGCTCCGGTGCTGACCGTTCTCGCGTCCTTCACGGTCAGGCGCCGCATCTCGCTGACCAGCCACTCGGCCTCGCGCTTGCTCGATACCATTTTCCCCACGGTCAGGGTCTGCCGGTCGCGCAAGCGGAGCACGATATCGTAGTACGGGATTGCCGTCCCATTGGTGGTCTGCGTCCGGATATTCTCGTCGAAGCCATCCACATCAGTGAGCGCAATCTCCCGCGTCTTTCCGCCGCCGAGGTAACCCACCTGTAACCTCAGCTTGGCGCCAATGATCAAGCGAGTGGTTCCCATACAGTATTGGACGGCGAAGCAGACAAACGCCAGCGCAAACAAGCCAAAGACAATGGGAAAAATCAATGGCGCGCCCAAATGTGCCACGACGTAGGTGAATCCGCAGATGATGAGGGCTATAACAGTCGTCCACACAGCCAGGCTACGATTCCGTGCTGGCGGAAAATAGAACTCGGTCCCTTCGTTCGTCTCGCGAACCACTACCGTCAGCTCATCAGGACGCCTCGTCTGTGCCGCAACATTCGCAAAGTCGCCCCGCTCCGGCGCCACCGATTCAGCTTCGCCGGAAGAAGCTGCGGTCCGAAACACCGGGACCTCGAACACATCGTGATAGTTGAGGCCCGGCACGTCGGCCATGGCCTCTAACCGCCAGATGATCTGGTCTGACAGGTTTGTGTTATCGGTGGGCCGAACATCGCGCGGGATGTGAAAGTCCACCGGGATGGTCGTGCCCATGGGGCCAGCATAGAACTGTCCGGGGTCAGCGTCATCGCACCACAGAATCGTTTCCCAGGTGTTGCGGGAGTTGCCGCTGCCAGTTCGTACCAGGTGAACGCAGGAGAGCCGCAGGTGGAATCCGTGGTCGGGCGAATGCGGAAATCGCGCCTGAATGGACCCTTTCAGCTTCCCTCCGATTACGCCGGGGACGCTGTCCATGGCGAAGTACGTCGTCCCGAATTCAAGGACCGCCATCGTGGTGCGGACCGCCCGAAACAGCAGGAACAGACCCGCGGCGACGAAGGGAAGAAGGATAAGGGATCCCGCAGGGTTGCGGTGGAACGCAGTCGGAAACCCCAACCATACATAAGGAAAGACGCACAGGTTCCAGAGGACGGCCGCGATCCAGACACCGGCCAGGCTGCCGCGAATGGCGGAGTTTGCCCGGCCCTGCGCCCAGTCAGCGCGCCACATCCACGGCTCGCCGGGATGGACCGACTGGACCTGCTTCTGCCGGGCCATGCGTTTGTTGCCGGTCAGGGCGAGATAAATCAGGCCGAAACCGATGACGCTGAAAACCACTCCGAAGAGTAGCGGAAGCCACAGCAGCGGCTGAGGCGATGGGCTGGCCATACCACGCCCGGCCATGAACATCCCCATCAGGCCGAAAAAGGCAAATGCTGCACCCATGAAGCAGAGAATCGCCACGCCGATTTTCTCGGTCCGGTTCATATCTGCCATTTGGACACGCCTTGGCGCGTCCGGCAATAGCCAAGAAGTGGGAGCGACAATCCGCAGCAGGCCGCCGCGGTCGCAGATGTGTTGAAGGCCGGCAACTGGCGAGATTGAACCCGCTGCAGTTAGACATCGAAGTCGCCGGGCAGACTATAACGAAGAATGCGATTGTTCACCGCTATGATGGTTTGGAGCGTATTAGCCCGGAGGGCACCGTAATTTCAGTGCGCGCATATATGAGCAATTTGGAACAACTCCGGCAGGCGGTGGGCACGCGCGAGTTGCAGTAACCGCTCGGATCTTGTCCACAAAGCCTGGTCAAACTAATCGGCCGGGCGAATGTTCTGATTCACCCGGAAGAAGTTGTTGGGGTCATACTTCTTCTTAACGGCGACCAGACGCTTATAGTTGTCTCGATAAGTGGCCTGAACGCGGTCCTGGCCCTCTTCCATCATGAAGTTGATGTACGCTCCGCCCGCCGAATAGGGATGCAGCGCCTCCCAATAACTCTTGCACCAGTTCGTGATCTTTTCACCGTTGGCGGGATCTGGATCCACGCCCACGATCACCTCGGCAAACAGCGCCTCGCGGAAGCTGTACGCGGTATCAGTCTTTCCAACCCGCTGGGCTGCGCCATTGAGAGGATAAAGGTGCATTGTGGATAGCATGGTTGGAATCTCTGGGCCGTGCTTGACATGCTGAGCAATGGCTTCGTCGCTGAGGTCGGTGAAGTTGTCTGCCCGCCAGTACCATTGGAGGCCGGGGACGAACAACGGATCAAAGATGCTCTGCACGGCCGGAAATGGTGCAGGTCCGACGTGGTCAAGGAGGGGATGGCCCAGGCTCCGCATGGGCTTTGTAGATTTTTCCGCCTCCTCGGGAGAACCCGTGCAACACCACACTATGCCGCACACTGTTTTATTGTGGAGATTCTCGGGAAACATCGGGGCGGGCGGGACGACCAGGAAAGCGAAAAACCCGCTCACGTTCTCGGGTGCCTGCTTGATGAAATCGCGATAGGCGGTGAGGACCTGCGCCGCCTCGTCCAGCGGCCAGAATGTCGGGCCGAACTGCACGATATCAACCGGATGGAGGCGAAACTCGAAGGAAGTGACCACTCCGAAATTGCCGCCGCCGCCGCGCACCGCCCAAAAGAGGTCGGGATTCTCCGCGCTGTTCGCGGTCACGAAGCGCCCATCGGCCAGCACCATGTCCACTGACAGCAGATTGTCGATAGTAAGCCCGTACTGGCGGGTCAGGTAACCGATACCGCCCCCCAGCGTGAGGCCAGCCACTCCGGTAGTTGAGACAAAGCCGCAAGGTGTGGCCATGCCAAAGGCGTGAGTCGCGTGATCCACATCGCCCCAAACGCAACCCGCCTCAACCCGAACTTTTCTGACCTCCGGATCAACGCGGATGCCCTTCATTCGCGAAAGGTCGATCACCAGACCACCCTCACAGGTCCCCAGGCCGGCGCCGTTGTGGCCGCCCCCGCGAATCGCGGTCAACAGGCCATTTTCCCTGCCAAAATTCACCGCCGCGATGACATCGGCAACGTCCACGCAACGCGCAATCAGACACGGGCGTTTATCGATCATTCCGTTGTAGACCTTGCGTGCCGACTCATACCCGGCATCCGCGGGCTGGATCAGCTCTCCGCGGAAAGAACTCTTCAACTGGTCCACCGATGGAGTGGGCATAGATGGGGTAGCCATATATTTCTCCTATCAAAGTGTTTGATCAGCGTTCAAACGGGCCCAAGAGTTGCTACGACTTGTTCTTACCTGGAACTGACCTTTGCTGGTGACTGCTGCTCCCATTTGCTCTCAATTTTCGGAGGATGCAGCAAGGTTTGCATCACCACGCAATACTGTTCGGTTTTCGTCTGCAATGCGCTTAGCTGTTCCTCAGTTGCCCGCGGGGCGCGTATATCGAAAATGACTCGAATACTCTCAAACCCGACAGCCACATCCTTTGAAATTCCCAGCGTTCCTTGCAGGTCTAGATCGCCTTCGACCGTGACATCAATGCCTTCCGTAGGAATACCCATGGCAGCAGCGACCATCTGGCAAGTGATCTGCGCGCAGGCGGCTAATGCACCTAACAATAAGTCTCCCGAGCAGGCGCCAGCTCCTGCTCCACCAACACCCTTGTGCGCCTCCGCCGCATAAATTGCTCTTCCCAAATCCACGGAGCAGGAGATGGGCGCGTCGGTCTGCCGGCCGTGCGCTGTGAGGGTGATGCGGGAACTCGCCGGATCCTGGCGGTACTGGTCCTTCAAAGGCCGCTGCAACGATCGAATATCCATGAATCCCTTTCTAGAATTGGGGTATTATAAGCGCATTAAGGGGTGCTGCCGCAACCCGTCGCGGCAGAGTTTAAGCGTCGATTCCAACGTGAGCGCGCAGCGGCGAGCAGTCTGCCTTGCCTGGGCCGACAGCTGCGCCAATAAGACCATGAGCCCACCATTCACGCCAGGTTCAGCGCGGTCCACCTTGTCGCCGGGTGCGCGCTTCGGCACGTACGAAATTCTCCAGCAGCTCGGAGCTGGCGGCATGGGCGAGGTTTATCGCGCCCGGGACACGCGGCTGGGCCGTGAAGTCGCAATCAAGACAGTTTCGCTGAACCACCTTTCTCACGCCGATGCCTTATCGCGATTTGAGCAGGAAGCCCGTTCGGCGTGCGCGCTGAATCATCCCAACATCGTCACCATTTACGAACTCGGACACGTAAACGGCACCCACTACATCGCGATGGAACTGGTTTGCGGCGAGACGGTGCGCGAGTTGCTCGCCTCGGGGCCGGTACCATTTCGCAAGGCCATCGCGATTGCGGCACAGATTGCCGACGCGCTCGCCAAGGCACATGAAATCGGCATCGTTCATCGCGATTTGAAGCCCGACAACCTGATGGTTTCTGCCGATGGCACCGCCAAAGTCCTGGATTTCGGTCTGGCGAAACTGCATACCCTGGACCAGGCCCGCGGTTCCGATGGTCTCACCATGGCCGCTCCCCTCACCAAATACGGGGCCGTCATGGGTACCTTGGGCTACATGTCGCCCGAGCAAGCCAATGGAAGCGAAGTCGATTTCCGCTCCGACCAGTTTTCCTTTGGGGCAGTGCTCTACGAGATGGTCACCGGGCATCCCGCGTTCCAGAAGAAGACCGCAGCGGAAACCGCGGCCGCCATCCTGCGCGACCAGCCGGAGCGAATTGGTTCCAAAATGTTGCAGGCGCCCGCTCCGTTCCTGTGGATTGTGGAACGCTGTCTGGCTAAGGACCCGCAACAACGGTACGCATCCACCCGGGATTTGGCCCGCGATCTTACTGCGGTGCGCGACCGGCTTGGCGATGCACCGGCCCGCTATTCTGAGCCTCGCCCCAGCAACTTGCCGGTGCAGCGTACCGCGTTCATCGGACGCGAACATGAAGTGACTGCTCTCTGCGAAATGATGGGGCGCGATGATGTGAGGCTGGTAACCCTCACTGGTCCGGGCGGCATCGGCAAGACGCGACTTGCGTTGCAGGTAGCGGGCGAAATCGCCGGCCAATTTCCCTCCGGCGTGTGCTTCGTTTCGCTGTCGGTAGTTGGAGAACCTGGGCTGATAGCTTCCACCATCGCACAAGCTGCGGGAGTCCCCGAGACCGGAAATCAGTCGGCACAGGAAAGCATGAAAGATTATTTAGGCGGATTGGAGCAGCCGATGCTACTGCTTCTGGATAATTTTGAGCACCTCGTATCCGCCGCGCCCCTCGTAGCCGATCTGCTCTCGGTCGGCCCTAAGCTCAAGATCGTGGTCACCAGCCGGGCGCCGCTGCACGTGTACGGCGAACACGAATTTCCAGTGCTACCCTTGGCGCTCCCCGATCCCAGGTCTATTCCGCCGCTGGATGCTCTGGCGCGACTTCCCGCGATAGCGCTTTTCCTGGAACGGGCGCGGGCGGTGAAGCACGATTTCGCGCTGACCAAAGAAAATGCGCCTGCGGTCGTGGCCATTTGCGCTCGTCTTGACGGGCTGCCTCTGGCCATCGAACTTGCAGCGGCGCGCATCAAGATGCTGTCGCCGTCGGCCATGCTAGTGCGCCTGGAAAGCTGTCTTAGCCTGCTCACCGGCGGCGCCCGAGACCTGCCCACACGTCAGCAGACCCTGCGCAGCACCGTGGACTGGAGTTACTGCCTGCTGAATGCCGCTGAGCAAACTCTCTTTCGCAGGCTGGCCGTGTTTAACGGTGGCTGCACGCTCGAAGCGATGGAAGCGGTTTGCGATACCAAGGGCGATCTGGGCCTCGACGTACTCGACGGCATGGCGTCCATGGTGGACAAGAGTTTGGCGCAGCAGGTGGAAGACGTCGGGGGAGAAGCGCGCTTCGTCATGCTCTCCACCATCCGGGAGTACGCTGTGGAACGCCTGACCGCGAGCGACGATGAGTCTTCAACACGCCGGGCCCACGCTGCGTATTACCTCGTGCTCGCCGAAGAAGGCGCCGAGGAGGTGGCCACTCACCCAGAATGGCTCGAACGATTTGACGTCGAGCACGACAACTTCCGAGCGGCGCTCGAATACCTCATCAAGACTGGTGAGGCCGACTGGGGACTTCGCCTCGGCGCTGCCCTGTTTGGCTTTTGGGATACGCGGGAACATCTTACCGAGGGGCGTAGTCGCATCGCCAAGTTGCTCGCGATGGAAGGCGCCGCCGCGCGTCCGAAGGTTCGCGCGCGCCTGCAGTTCGCTGCCGGCGTGCTGGCGAACGAGCAGGGCGATTACATCTCCGGGCAGGAGCTGTTAGAGAGCAGTCTTGAGACCTGTGTTGAGATGAACGACAACCGCGGGGTCGCGGTCGCACTCAACGCCTTGGCCGTCCTCGCCCGCTATCGTGGCGACCTGAAGACGGCATCCATGCTGTTCGAGCGATGTGTTGCGATCTGGAAGGACGTCGGTGATCCCGCCGCCATCGCCCGCGCCCTCAGCAATCTGGCAAGTTTGATTAAGTCGCAGGGCGACTATGAGCGCGCGTCTCCGCTTTACGACGAGTGCCTCAGCATGTTCCGCCAGGCAGGGGATGACGCTGGTATCGCATGGACGTTGAACTATCAAGGCGACGTTGCCAGGGAAGCGGTCGACCTGGTTGCTGCTCGCGTGTTCTACGAACAAAGTCTGGCTGCCTTCCGACAATTGGAGGATGGCTGGGGAACCGCGAGTGCCCTTTCCGACTTGGCTAGTCTCTGCTGCGATCAAGGGGAATACACCGAGGCGCACCGCCTGTATGGCGAAAGCATGAAGATGTTTCAGGAACTGGGTCACCAGCGAGGCATCGCGAGGGTGCTGGAGTGTCTTGCGGCTAGCGCCGCGGCGCGATCGAACGCGGAGCACGCGCTGCGTTTGGCGGGAGCCGCGGCCGCGCTTCGCCAACGCCTGGGAGCGCCGCTCACGCCCGTCGAGCAGATCAAGCTGGAGAAGGCGCTGGAATTTGCGCGCCGAACGCTGGGCAATGCCGCGGGGCTGGCGGCGTGGCTGGAAGGTTGGGCCATGCCGGTCGAACAAGCCGTTGAGGAAGCGCTCAACTGCGACGCGGAGCCACGGCAACGGTCTCGAAACCCAGCTTAGTTCAATCGGCGGTGCCGGGATCGATCATGCGCCGCACGGCCGAGATGCGATTGGCGGGAAAGCCCCCGCGGCGTGCGTGTTCGCGAATGGTTTCCTCGTCCGGCGCCAGGTATACGCAATAGACTTTATCGCCAGTCACGTAGCTGTGTAGCCACTTGATTTCCGGTCCCATGTTCTTCAGGACGCTCACCGATTTCCTGGCGACCTCCTGCAGTTCCGCGTCCGACAGATTACCCGCGCCAGGGATTTCGCGTTCAATTACATATTGGGGCATACATTACCAGAGCGTTCATGGTAGCAGATTGTTCGCACGATTCGGAGTGCGAAGCGACATTGGTGGAAGAGGATCGCCACGGTACGAAAGCGATCTGAGTCCATCAATCTGGTGTAAACTCTGGCGGCGCAGGGAGGTCTCGATGGGAACGCAAGCCCACGCCGCACAACTCCAGCAAGCACCGCAGGCACCCCGCTGGAGCCTCGCGACCCGGATCGCGTTTCGGTTCTGTTTGGTTTATTTCGGATTGTTCTGCCTCCTGACGCAGATCTCTGGCGGCTTGTTGCCCCTGCCGAACTTCGAGATTTCAGACCCGGCGACGCTCTCACCAATGCGCCAGGCTGTCACCTGGACGGCAACGCACATCTTCAAGGTCATGCATCCTCTGGTGATTGAGATGAGTGGCAGCGGCGACAAGATCTTCGACTGGGTGCTGGCGTTCTGCCTGTTGGTAATCGCCGTGGTGGCTACGATCGTCTGGTCGATACTCGACCGCAGACGGCAGAATTACGTCACGCTGCACAAATGGTTTCGCCTCTTCCTTCGCTTTGCTCTTGCCGGACAAATGTTTGGTTACGGCATGGCAAAAGTCATCCCTCTGCAAATGCCTTTCCCATTTCTCACCAGACTGCTGGAACCATTCGGCAATTTCTCGCCCATGGGCGTCCTCTGGGCCTCCGTCGGGGCGTCGCCGGCCTATGAAACCTTCGCCGGAAGTGCGGAAGTGCTGGCCGGAATTTTGCTGATTATTCCGCGGACAACCACGCTGGGAGCGCTGGTTTGCCTCGCCGATTCCATTCAGATCTTCACCCTCAACATGACTTATGACGTCCCGGTGAAGCTGTTCTCCTTCCACCTGATCCTGATGTGCTTGTTCCTGCTGGCGCCCGAACTTCGCCGTCTAGCTGACTTCTTCGTTCTGAATCGCGCTCCCGGCGCCTCTACACAGCCAGTGCTCTTCGCCACGCGACGCGCCAACCGTATCTCGCTCGCCGTGCAGATTATCTTTGGCATCGTACTATTGGGAGCGAACGCGTATGGCAGTTGGAGCCAGTGGCACAAGTTCGGTGGCGGAGCCCCTAGATCGGCACTGTACGGCGTCTGGAACGTGGACCAGTTCGCGATGGATGGACAATTGCACCCGCCGCTGCTCACCGACGGCGACCGTTGGCGTCGCGCAATATTTGAATTTCCCACGCGGATGGCATTTCAGCGCATGGACGATTCGTTTGTCCGTTGCGCCGCTTCGCTTAATGTCAACGACCAGACCCTCGAAGTGACCAAGAACGATGACAAGAACTGGAAGGCCAAGTTTTCGTTCCAGCGCGTGTCGGACCATCAATTGACGCTCGACGGAGACATGGACAGCCATAAGGTCCACATGCAGCTTCAGCTGGTTGACCGCAAGAATTTCCTGCTGGTCAACCGGGGCTTTCACTGGGTCCAGGAATACCCCTTCAACCGCTGATTGTGGAAGCGATGTGCCCAGGCGTACATGCTTGGACAGATTGCATTTCAAGCACAGCCGGGGAACGGTGTACACTCGACATAACGGTGAGGTTTGGTCGTGTCCACGTGTCCACATTTATTCCGGTCTCATCCCAACCTCAGCGATGAAGTGAATCACAATATCGCGCAGTCGGAAATTGAAGGGGGCGTATTTCTGAATGACCTGCCGCCCGCGACTGTGCTGGAGATTCAAACTCAGCATCACTGTTACCGGGTTGTCCTGCTGAGCGACAACAGCGTGCTTATCTCCGGACACCCTCAGTTCTGCCCAGAACCGACCCAGGTGGCGATTGCGGGTTCGACGTGGGGAGGTTCGATGCTGAAACGGCGCTTCGTCGGTCGCGGCATGCACCTGGAGTTTTGTCATCCCCAGTATCAGACACCGATTGTCACTTCCCCGATCCGGGAAATTCGGGAGCCCCGGGGGATGCAGGTCCGGGAGCAATGCGCTGGCGTAGATCGCTACCGGCACAACTTTGAAGTAGATGAGCGAACCGGAACCGTCCGCAAAATTGGAAACCCTGAATGAAAGAAACCGTCAGTCAGTATGTCGTTTCGTTTCAAACGGAGCCGTATCACAAGGGAACACGCTACCATTGGATGATTTGCTGGGCGCAGAATCCTGATGAGTTAGTGTCGTGGGGACATGCGCCAACGCAAGAGCTGGCTGAGATAGCAGCGCAGAACGAAGTCAAAGACCTGTCTTCCGGACGCACTCAAGGCGGACGGATAATCACCGCGACCAAGTCGACCAACCATTAAGACTCCCAGGAAACGACGACAAGCTGTGCCCACGTACTGCACCTTCCGCATTCTGCAGTAAGCCATCTAGGGCGTAATTTCAAACACCACTCCGCAGCCGCCGCCCTTGGAAGGCGCTAACTTGAAAACCGAGCCCAATCGTTGGCGCCGTCGGCGTAGGTCGTGCCGTAAAGGTTGCCACTCTGATCGAAGATAAGACCACTCTCTGATGCTTGGAAGAGGGAAGTACAGAATGGAAGAAAAGAACAGGGCATCCCTTGCGGAATGCCCTGTGTTTGAGGTTCACACTCGCAGAGCGGTTAGGCCATGCGGGCTAGCTACGGTTAGTTGCAGTTCGAGAACTTCGCGGAGTTGAGCTGAGTGCTCCAGTCGAAAGTCCCCGTAACCTGGATGTACTCCTGGGTGTACCAGAAGGTGCAACCATTCATACCGTCGTTGGTGTCGATACGCATGGTGCTGTAATCGCCCCAGCGATTGGCGGTATCCTGCTGCGACCCGGAGCCGGCAACCACTTCGACTTCAGCTTCCAGATTGCCGATGCCCACGGGATCGTTGACCTGACGTCCGGCGATCCAGATCGAGGGATACTCTCCCCCACTCGGACCACCAGGACACGTGGATCCGCAGGATTCACTGTAGCCAAGAAGGATGTCGCCAACCTTGTCTCTGGTGAGAGAACCCATCCAGCGGTGGGTTCCGTCAGGAGCGTAGGTGCCCTGCTGGAACACGTGCATGAGGCCGAGATTTGCAGGCAACGTAACAGTCCTGATGGGAGCAGTGATTTCCATCCAGCGCACGGCGTTCTGACCACCGCTTGCAGTAACCGTCCAATTGATGAACCAGTGCTGGGAGGGTAACGGCATCGGCGGAGTTGCGTTCACGTTGGCCAGCGGCTGGTCTTCCCAATAGGCGAAACGATACATCACGCGATCACCGAGGGAATCGGCCATATCGCTGATGCCTTTTTGCGGAATGCAGGCTGCCTCGTAATTACCGTTACAGGCAGGATTGAAGGTGGCAACAACCAGTACCTGATCGATATTGTCGCCGGTGAAGGTTGCGCCCGCGCCCCAGTTGGACGGGTTGTTGATGTGCGCCGAGTAAAGCCCCAGGCTTGCGTTGTCAAGAAAGCCCATGCTGCCGATGGCGAAATGGTCCTGACCACTCGGGGGAGCAAGTACTGAATCGCGGTCGGCCGGAATTAAGCTGTAATCGCCAATGCCAGTGCCGCCGTTGAAGGGATATTGGTGGCAAATCTGTTCGGCCGTGTGATCGCCAGCCAGCAGTTTGGTGCGGTTATAGATGCACATTACCGCGCCTACGAAGCCGCTTCCGCCAGGACCGAAGTTGTTCCAGGTTTCAGCCCAATCATTGACCCATGCTCCCCACTTCGGATAGTCGGGGAAGCCGCGATTGACAACCGGGAATTCGTACAAGAAGTACGTGCCATTGGCATCGTTGCTGGTGGAAATGGCTACGCAAACACCGTAGCTGCCCGAGAACACGTTCTGGGTCAGCAGCCAGCGATGTGCCACCACGTCCCACTGGGCGATGATGTCGCCGTCATTGTTGCTGGCGCAAATCCCGCCCAGGCTGGTCCACAGGGTATTCCCCTCGATGGCTGGTCCGCAGGTGTAAGGCGAAGTCTTGGAGCATACCGTGTACGAGGTATTTACCCACTGGACTACCTGGGTGTCGCCCACTGCCATGGTGGTATCTGGCGGAGCGTCAGGAACGCTGTAATTGGGGAAGCCGTTGCCGACGCCGAGGAAATTGGCGCCGACGGTGTAGGCGGCAGCCGGAGCCGCGCCACGCTGTTCCACGGGATCCACCACTGGTCCCACAGGACGCATCGGAATCGTATGAACCGGGTTGGCTACGTGGAATCCGTACACCGGATGCTGGGGCAGTTTGGCCAGCTCGCTCAGCGGCGGCGAAACTGCGAATCTGGTCGCATGTTGAATGTACGTATTGTTGTCCTGCGCAGCGAGCGGCAGGCTACAGAGCAAAAGCGCGGCCATGGCGAGCATGGATACGCCGATAATTCTCGAGCTAGTTCTTGTCATAGTCTTCCCATTCTCCTTAACTGATCTACGCGGCGCATTTGCTATTGCTTGCGCACAGTAGTTTTCGCAACTCGGCAGGTGTGATGGTTGGAACACAGTTCTTCGTGTCTTCGTTGTCGGGCAATTGATTCAATACCTGTTTGAATTGTTTCTAGGCAGGTGGAAGGATTGAACCACAGTGCAAAGGCGAATGCAACTATTATCCACGTAGTTACTGGCCCCGGTTGCAGGACCGGGTGCATCCTCTATCGTCTCCATTCTGATTGCGCTGCTACAGCTAAACCCTGTCTCCATGCGAGCTTAAGCGGAGAGCGGCCTGAAGAACGCCTTTTCGGCTCTTCTTTAAATATGACAAAAATGTCACCGAGATTTTACAAAGCTGGCTGCTGGAACGCGGAATCTCTGCCATCGGAGCCCTGCTTTTTTGCCGTGGTATTTCGTCAGTAGGGCTTTCTTTCCGAAACAAGTAATAGAACGACGATGAAGGATGGTTTTGGCAAACGGCACGCTCCACCGCCGGCCGGACTTGAATGCGGCCCGGTTAAGTGTCCGTGCTAGACTGAAAATTCGACCGCTAGCGGGTGCCAACAGTTGGGCGCGGTAACCGGAAGCCCCCAATCCCGTTTCCCTGAGTTTGAAAAACTCTAATTAACCTTACGATTCTCGCCAAGGGGAAGACACGTGCGACAAAATCACGGCAGCTATTTGCCGCATATCTGGCTCGACTTTGCTTTGTTCACCGCCCTGCTATGCGTCGCGACACCATTATTCGCACAAAAGACCGTCGTGAAGGATGCAGGAGCAGGCAGAAAACTGGAACTCGACTACAATGCCGCCGACCAAGTCACCCAGCAGCGCACCATCCTTGCCGATGGCACAGTGGAGCAGAAAGTCGATTATGAGCATCGCCCCGGATACTACGCTGCTGACGAAACGACGACGTTCTACGGGCCGACCGGCAAGGTTCGCAGGATCATCAAGACCACCTATGACGCGAGCGCGAATTTCACCGGCGAATTCGCCCAGCAGTTCGATGAAACCGGCAAACAAATCGCCGGACATCGTTTGATCCACGATCCCATGACTAATGTCTACACCTGCGCGGACTGGAATACCGAAACGCAAAGCTATAAGCCTGCCCCGTGCCCGTCAGGTGAGGAATCAGCGGGACCAGCACCGGTCAAGAAGTTCACGTCCGCCGAGGTCGTGAAACATCTGGACGCCGCTCGCAAGGCCGCAGACGCGCAAAAGCTATTGGCCGCTAGTACAACCAAGTCAAACATCACCGCCGAGCAGCAATTCGGATTTGTCGTGCCCGGGCAGGTCTATCCTGGCGAGCGAGTATCGGGCAGCATGGTCGCAAATCCTGCCGAGTATGAAGGCATAGCCGGAGTGAGGGTGACCCGTGTCACGCTACCGCCAGAATCGGCGGGCGAAGGTTTAACCCTGGCCGACTGGAGAGTGCAAGTTCGTGGCGAAAGTCCGCAATCTGCTGACGGACCGGTTGTCTTCACGGTGCCGCCTGGCGGCTCGGTCCTCAACATCATGTTTGAGCAAACCGGGAGTTCACCTCGTTCTGTTTCCGTGCCAATAGATTTTCCCGAAAGTACCGCCAAGAAGCAGAAAACGCCAGCCTATTTCGAAGCGGCGGCGTTATGCCTAAAGGGCCAACTGTGCACCGTCCATGGGCCGTTCCTCCAAGAGAGCACAAAAACTTTCGCCGCTTTCGAAGACCGCCCCGCGCCGGTGGTAGCCGAAACCCCCGACACGGCATACATCCGTATCCCGGACCTGACTCTACCGGGCCCACGGCCCTTGTTTATTACGCAGGGCTCGAAGGTAGTCGCGCTGCCGGTGGTCGTGGCCGAGTTCCATGTTAAGAACGGAGATCGGGAACTGCAACCGGGCCAAACCCTGGTGACCTTCCCGACCCTGGAAGGTCCCGATGGTATTCCCGATGCTGCCTGGCAGCCGGGAAATTTTCCGGTGTCGAATCTTGACGAGGCGCGCCAACTGATACCCGGATTCCAGTTACGACGCGAATATCGAGAACAACGCGGAAGGCGGGAAGCACAACAAGAGGCCGAGTCAACTGAAAATGGAGAGACAGAAAAAAAGGGAGGATCGATCCTGGTGGTCGTCAAGAACCTGACCCCTACACAGGTTTCGATGCGAGGCGCCAAAAACCAGACGATCGTCTTCCACTTGAATGATGAGTCGTTCAGCAGAGGGGACTTCAAGTACGATCTCATTGTCGAGGCCATCCAGTCAGGCTATTTTGACATTAGGGGATACGTGATTCCATTTCTGGCGCCGGTACGAGGCCAGGAATTCTCCACTAACCGCTCATCAGGAAAGTAGAACCCTCTCTGAATTGACAGCCCGCGATGCAGCCAGTACGCTGCTGAAGGACCAAAAGTTTTGCCTAACGACACCACAACCCGCGCCAGCCAACACCCCATGCTCGGCCCGTTGGAGATGCGCATCATGGCGGTCCTGTGGAGTGCGGGCCAGAGCAGCGTACGCGACGTGGTCGAAAAGTTGGAACGTAAGCTGGCCTACACTACCGTGATGACCACGCTGGACCGGCTGTTCAAGAAAGGACTGCTGGATCGGCAGAAATCAGAGCGCGCCTTCCTCTATTTACCGCGCTTGTCGAGCCAGGAGTGGGAGCGCCGGCGCGCGGGCGACCTGGTGGCTGGCTTTCTTGCCGGTCCACAACTATCCCGCGAACTTTTGTTGTCGTCTCTGGTCGAAGCCGTTGGCCAACACGACGCCGTTCTACTTGATGAATTGGAAGAGAGGATCCGCAAGAAGCGGAAAGAACTGTCAGCCGCGAGGAAGCTATGAGCCTTCCATACGCTTTACGATTGCTTTGCTTGTGCTGTGCCTCGTTTTTCATGATCCACGTGGCGCTGGCTATCGCGACCCAATTGAGTGCCGGCACCGCCGTGCGCGTCGCGGAACGCCTGAGGCCCAACTCGGCCGCGCGCCTTCTGTTTGCCGTGCGCATGCTTCCATTCGGGCTGACACTGTTTGCGGTCCTGGCGTTTTGCATTCCCAGTTATCTGTGGCTGGAGCCGGAAGCGACCGGCGAGAAAATTGGAGTGGTTTGTTTCCTGACGGCGGCACTGGGAGCCGCGATCTGGGTGCTGGCAATCGCGCGGGTCGTTAAGGCGGTGCGGGGTACGTCTCGTTACCTGCATCGCTGCGAGCGCCACGGGAAACAGATCAAGATGCCGGGAGAGATTGCGCCAGCGTTGTTGCTGCGCGATAAGTCACCGGTGCTGGCGGTCGCCGGAGTCCTGCATCCCAGGCTGCTCATTTCCCGCCGCGTCATGCGCGGGCTTACCGTTGAGCAGATTGACTCGGCGCTGCGCCATGAGCGTGCCCATCGCGCCTCGGGCGACAATCTTAAGCGCTTTCTGATATTGCTGGCGCCCGATGTTCTGCCTTTCATGAGTGGCTTCGTAGCGTTGGAGCGGCGTTGGGCCAAGGCCATCGAATGGGCGGCCGATGATCAAGCCGCAGCCGGCGATCCCCGTCGCGCTCTTTCGCTGGCCGATGCATTGGTGAAAGTGGCAAGAATGGGCAACCAGCCCCAGATTTCTTATCTATCCAGCTCGTTGATGGCTGATGATCACGATTTGTCGGAGAGGGTGGATCGTCTGCTGCGACCGCGGCCCATTCTCGAAAAGCCGGCTAAGCAGTTGATCCCCCTGGTTAGCAGAGCTGCTGCACTGATCGCCGGCGCGCTGGCAATCGTAACTCTCTGGCCAGCCAGCCTGAGCCTGGTGCATCAGGCGCTCGAGCATCTCGCCCACTAGTTTTGTTTCACGGCGTGGCTCCAAACACCGCAATCGGCTCGATCTGTCCCAAATCAGGAAAACATAATTGATATCGTTGAACTTTATGGCCTCACGCTCGCGCACAGCGCCTATAATTTCGCAGTAACAGCTGTTTCCAGAGTTCTGCGAAGATCCTCACACTCGTTGGCCGAACGAGAGCAGGAGCGTATGCCATCTTCGTTGAACCTCTCTGGCGTCTTTGCCGACGCTATCGCCGAACACTTGACCATTATTCGCCAGCTTGAGACGCAAGAAGAATCCTTCGAGCGTGCCGCTGCGCGTATCACAGACTGCCTGTTGGCAGGCAACAAAGTTTTATGGTGCGGCAACGGCGGAAGTGCCGCCGGCTCGCAGCACCTTGCGGCTGAACTGGTGGGACGCTTCCACCGCACCCGCCGGGCTTTTCCTTCCATTGCCCTAACCGCCGACACTTCGGTCCTCACCGCTCTTGCCAATGACTGGAGCTACGGAGAAGTGTTCGAACGTCAGGTTGAGGCCTTTTGCCAACCAGGAGACGTGCTAGTCGGGCTCTCGACTTCGGGAAACAGCAGGAACGTCTGCGCTGCCCTGGCGAAAGCGCGTGAACTGGGGGGCTTCACCGTGGCCATGACCGGCCGTAGCGGCGGTCGAATGGCAGCGCTCGCCGATGTTTGCGTGCGCGTGCCGGCCACCGATCCGGCGCGCATCCAGGAATGTCATCTTCTCTGCGGGCACATTCTGTGCGAATGGATAGAACTTGCCACCTGCATCACCCACACGGTAGCAGTCGAGGAGTCGACCTGTGATCGCGAATCTGCCTGAAATTCTCGCTCTCATCGAGTCGGGTTGGCGCAACGCTCGCGTGCTCGTGATCGGCGATGTCATGTTGGACAGGTACATCTGGGGCGAGGTGGAACGCATTTCGCCCGAGGCGCCTGTCCCCATCGTTCGCGCGACCTGGCAGAACGAGCGACCGGGCGGTGCAGCCAACGTGGCTATGAATCTGGCTGCGCTGGGAGCTTGCGTGACGGTGGCCGGGTTTGGTGGCGGCGATGCCGAACAGGGAAGAGTGGAATCCCTGCTGGCCGACGCCGGGATTGAGCCGGCTTTGACCGAAGTTGCGACCATTCCGACGACCACCAAGCTGCGTATTTTTTCCGGCAACCAGCAGGTGATGCGACTCGATACCGAGGCCGTACCATCACCTTCCAGCGCGGCTTACACAGAATTGCTAAAGAGCATCTCCATCGCGTTGCCGAACGCTGATGTGGTTGTGCTCTCCGATTACGCGAAAGGTGTGCTGACGGAGACGGTATGCCGTTCCATTGTTGCGGAAGCCGGCAACTTAGGTGTCCCGGTACTGGTGGATCCCAAGCAGCAAGATTTTTCGCGCTATCGCGGCGCCACCACGATCTGTCCCAACCTGAAGGAATTGTCGGCGACAAGCGGTGTGCCGGTTGGCGAGGTCGATCGGGTGCTCGCCGCAGGCCAAGCCCAGCTTGCTTCCCTGGATATGGAGTTCATGGTGGTGACCATGGGCGACAAAGGCATTGTGGTCTTGCGCAAGGATTCACGCCTGCACCTGCCCGCGGTCGCTCGCCAGGTTTACGACGTCTCCGGGGCGGGTGACACGGTCATCGCAGTTCTGGCGCTGGGCATAGCGTGTCATGTCGAGATTGGGACGGCGGTCCAGTTGGCAAACCTTGCAGCGGGAATCGTAGTGAACAAACTGGGCACGGTACCCATTCAGCGGGAAGAATTGCTGGGCGCCCTGTCGCAGGAAATCGCACTGCAGATGGACGAGAAAATTCTGCCCCTGAAGCGACTACTGGCACGCGCCGCGATGTGGCGCTCTGCCGGCGAGCGCCTGGTGTTCACGAACGGGTGCTTCGACATTTTGCACATTGGGCACATTACTTTGCTGGAAAAAGCTCGCCGCCGGGGCGATCGTCTGATCGTCGCTCTCAATAGCGATGAGTCGGTACGGCAGATTAAGGGACCGTTGCGGCCGATCGTGGGCGAAGGTGAACGCGCGCGAATCCTGGCGGCGCTTGGCGCTGTGGACGCGGTGATCGTCTTCAACGAAAGTACACCTTTGAAGCTGATCGAGGCGATTCGGCCGGACGTGTTGGTGAAGGGTGGCGACTATCGCGATAAAGATATCGTGGGGGCTCGCGAAGTGCAGGCCTGGGGAGGCCATGTCGAACTCATTCCGTTGGTCGAGGGAATCAGCACCACGCGTTTGGTTGCGAAGGCGCAGCCGAAACCTTCAACACGGCTTACCTCCGTAGTCTTGGCTTGAAGGGGTAACAATGCTGCAACCACCGTTCTGGTCCGTTCGCTTGCCGACAAAGTTGGCGATCTTCTGGCGCACCTACCTGGCGCCTGCAGCTGGCACCAAACCTCGCCCCAACGATGATCTCTCGTTCGTTGTAGTCCGCCTCGATGGTCTGGGTGACGTGGTGCTGACAACCCCTCTCTTCCGGGAATTGAAGCGGGCCTTCCCTAATTCGTCATGCACCGTGATTGTGCAGGAGGCGTTTCGTTCGCTCCTCGCGACCAACCCGAACATTGACGAGGTCATTGGTTTGCGGCCGTTGACGGTGGCGTGGCTCCCGGCGCGCGCGCGAAATCTGCTGTCGGTGCTGTGGCTGTTCGGGAGACGGTTGCGCGGCAGGCACTTCGACGTGGCCATCTCGCCAAGGTGGGATGTAGATGACCAACTGGCGACGTTTCTGTGCACGCTAGTCGAAGCTAGAGCCAGGGTAGGCTACAGCGAAGCGGTGTCGCCTGCCAAGCAGCGGCACAATCGCGGGTTCGACGCGGCGTTCGATACCAGCCTGGCCGGCGGTCCCATCCAACACGAAGTGTTACGCAATCTTGAAATCGTAAAAGCTATGGGTGGGAGCATCGAAGACACCGAGTTGCAGATCACTCTAACTCAACATGACCGTGATTTCGCGTCGAAGCTGCTGAGCAACGTGCCCCGCACCAGCACGGTGATCGCTGTCGGTATCGGTGGCCGCAGCGCCAGCCGTCGCTGGCCGCTGGAAAACTATGCCCACACCCTGGCGCAACTGTGGAGAGAACATCGCATGCAGCCGGCGATCATTTGCTCTGAGGGCGAATGGGAAGACGCCTGCAAGCTTGCGAGTCTTCTGTGCTGCGAACCCATCATCGTGAGTGGCATACCGCTCCGTAAAGTTTGTGCGCTGTTGCAGCAATGCGATCTTTTCATCGGCAATGACAGCGGGACCGCGCATCTGGCGGGTGCGATGAACTGCAAGACCGTCGTTATTTCACGCCACCCGGGCCGTGGCGATCCGAACCATGCCAATAGTCCCATCCGCTTCGCGCCCTATTGCGACCGAGTGCGCGTTTTGCAACCGGCGGCTGGGCTGGATGCGTGTGAGACGGCGTGCCTCTCTGCTGAGCCGCATTGCATCAACGCCGTGTCGGTGGAAGAGGCGGTGGCCGCTGCTCACAAGATGCTGCGGGGAGACAGACCATTATGGCGCCGCCGCATTACGCCCCTCGTCCCTCGGTTATCGATGCAGCCGGGGTAGTAGCTCTCCGCGAAGCTGCCGTATTTGCCAAGGTTGCGAGCAACAGGCCTGCGGGCCTGCCTTAGTCAGAGCAGTCCATGTTCTCGACATGCTTGCCGTCGACTCGTTATGGCCGCATCGCCAAGGCGGTGTCGTCGGGCGCCGCTGCGAGGATGCTATCGGCGGGGATCACGCTGGTATCGTTGCCCCTCGCCGTGCGTTACCTCGGAGCCGAACGCTACGGCGTATGGGCAACCATCACTACGACCGTAGTCTGGATTAACCTGCTGGATCTCGGTATTGCAAACACATTGACCAATAGCATCTCGCGGGCTTACGCGCTCGACGATAAGGCCTCCGCAGCGCGCTATTTCACCAACGCGCTTCTGATAACGGGAACGGTCGCCGCATTCGTGGGCGCGGCATTCGCCGCCGTCGGCTCTCGCGTGAATTGGACGAGCTTATTTAATGTGAGCGCGAGCGTGCCGGCAGCCGAGGTGCGAAACACCGTCATGGTTGCTGCTGCACTGACGTTGATCGGCTTGCCGTGCAACCTGGGCGGAAAACTTCTGGCTGGCTACCAGGAACTGCATCGCAGTAACTACGTGGCTTGCGCGGGGGCGGTGGCCGGCGTATTGGGGCTGGCTCTAGGGGTCGCCCTGCGGGTCTCCATGCCTACGTTGTTTGTGATGTCGATCGGGTGCCTGACCTTCGCCAGCCTGGCCAATCTGATTTTTGTAGTCACGTGGCAAAAGCCATGGCTTCTTCCCAGGCCATCGCTGCTCTAGATGGCTCGGTCAGCCGAGAACTGCTTAACTCCGGCTCGTCTTTCTTCTTCATTCAGGTGGCGGCTGTGGTCGTGTTCAGCTCCGACAACATTATCGTTAGTCATTATCTTGGAGCGGCAGAGGTCACGCCCTACAGCGTTACGTGGCGTTTAGTGGGATTCGCGGCAGTATTGCAGTCACTCATTTTTCCGGCGCTCTGGCCGGCCTATGCCGAGGCTTATGCCAGGCGCGACTATGGCTGGATACGGCGTACCTTCTCCATGGTTATGAGAGGCACGGTCGTGCTCAATCTGTGCTGTGTAGTTCTGCTGCTTGCTTTTGGGCGCACGTTGATTCGTGTGTGGGCGGGTCCGGCCGCTGTACCGACGTTTCTGCTGTTGCTGGCGATGGCGGTGTGGGCGTTAATCAGCGGCTTCATGAGCGTCGAATCCTGCTTGCTGGCGGCGCTGAACCGGACGCGGGAGCAGGCAGGCCTGTCGATCGTGGCGGCGGTGGTGAACCTTGTATTGTCTATCGCGCTGGTACGGCACATCGGCGCCCTGGGTGTGATTGGGGGAACGATCTTGTCCTACCTTCTTGTGCTGGTGGTTCCGCAGACCATGATTGTGCGCAGTTTGTTCAACAAGGAATTGGAGGTTAAGCGGGAGACGGTTCTCGCTTTTCGCTCTTCGCTTCTCGCCAAAGCAAAATTTCTCTAAAACCTGAGATATGCCCCCGCGACCGTACAACGTCGTTTTCGAGCAGAAAAACTCGAGGCCTTTTTTCCAGCGAAAAGCGAAAAACGAAGAGCGAAAAGCGGCAAGCCGCTCTTCATCCCACCAGGAACGGGTTGTTGACGCGCTCTTCGCCGATGGTGGTAAGCGGTCCGTGTCCGGGAACGACGATAGTTTCATCGGGCAACGCCAGCACCGGGCCGTGCAGCGACTTCATGATCTTTTCATACGAGCCCCCCGGCAAATCGGTGCGGCCAATGGAGCCGGCAAATAATGTATCCCCCGCCAGCAGTTTTTTTTCGGGCGCGAAATACAGACAGATACTTCCTTCGGTGTGACCGGGCGTGTGCAGAACGTCGGCCACGAGGCTGCCGGCGCGGATTTGATCGCCAGTGCTGAGGCTGGCGTCGATCACGACCTTCTCCGGCGGGCGCATGCCAATCCATGTTGCCTGGACATCCAACATCTTCAGCAATGCCTGATCGTTCTGGTTCAGCAGAATGGGCGCGCCGGTCAGACGCTTCAGCTTGGTCGCCCCTCCGATATGATCGATGTGAGCATGGGTGATGACGATTTGCTTCACCGTCAACCCGTGGCGCTGCACGATGGCCATCACATCTTCAATGTCGTCGCCGGGATCGATGACCATTGCTTCTTTTGTCTGTTCATCTCCGATCACCGAGCAATTGCATTGCAGCGGGCCGACCGGAAAGATTTCGTGGATCATGGTTCCAAACTACCACGAAGCGCGGTTTCACCACCCACGACACAACGCTTGAGTCACCGCGTATTCTGAAGTACACTGCGCAAACTTAGGCTTTGCGGTTTTACCAAGCAGGGCCGTTCGCACCATGGACGGGAGTGACCTTGGATCGCATTCGGTTCATCACGCATCGCGACCAGCGCATCCTACTGGCAGATTTCAGCAATTGCACGGCGGAGGAATTGACCACGATGGCGGATCGGGTGCCCGCATTTGTCACCCGCGAGCCACTCGGCTCGCTGCTGTTGCTGGGCGATTTCAGCGGTGCGCAATTCAGCCGCGAGGCGATCGAGCATGTGAAAATTGCCGCCGTCTTCGATCGCCCACACCTCAAGCGCTCGGCGTGGGTACTGACCGAGAACCTTCCCAAAGCGTTCTACGATTCGATTCGAACATTCTCCGCGCGTCAGATTCCGACGTTCGCCACCCGCGAAGAAGCCATGGATTACCTGGCGGGTTGAGCGGTGCTCGTGCTTCTGTCAGTCGAAAACAATTCACCACTGAGACACGGAGATCACGGGGAGAAATCTCAAGAGAAACCCTGCCTCCTCAATGTATCCGTGGTGTTTTTGCTAGTTTGGTTGCACCTATCGGTCTTCGAGTTCCCTTGCAGTTGCGGCGCCGACGTGCGCCGTGCGAGAGTGAGCGGTGGCCCGGTTCACCTTCTTCGTCGGCAAAGGCGGCGTCGGCAAGACGACGGTCTCGTCCGCATATGCGCTCCGTCAGGCCGCCAAACGGCCACGTTCGCCGATCCTGCTCTTATCCACCGATCCGGCGCACTCGCTCGGCGACATTCTGCAAACCAAACTTGGCGACGCTCCTAAACGTCTGCGGGTACTCGGGCGCCTGTGGGTCCAGCAGTTGGACGCGGAAAAACAAATCAGCTCATTTCTAAAAAGCGAGCGCGAGGAGATCCTTGCGTTGCTGAATCGGGGCAGCCTGTTTACGGGCGATGAGCTGGCATCGCTGCTCGACAGTAGCCTGCCGGGTATGGCGGAGGTCGCGGCGCTGCTGGCGGTCCATGAGTTGCTGGATAGCAAGTTCGACGAGATCGTCGTGGATACGGCGCCGATGGGACATGCCGTGCGGTTGTTCCAGATGCCGCAACACTTCGCTCGATTTCTCAATGTCCTCGAGGCTGCTGCTGCGCGCGACATAGTGCTGGCGCGGCATTTCGGCGGACACGTGCATCGTGAGCCGGCGGTGGAGCGCTGGTCGCGGATGGTGGACCGTGTGGAAGCGGCGCTGTCAATGGAAGGCTCTAAGCTGGTGCTGGTCACTACAGCGGAGCCGTTTTCGCTCAATGAGGCTGCGCGATCGGTTAGTTCGTTTCACGACGCGAAACCGCAGAACCGGTTCACAACCGTGATACTGAATCGTGTGGTTGCCAAGGAAACAAATTGCCCGCGCTGTAAACGAAACTGGAAGCAAGGCCAATCCGCGCGCCGGTTTATCCGCAAGCATTTTCGCGATGCGGAACTATTCACGGGTGACGATCCGGGTTGTCCGATCCTGGGAGTCGAGGCGCTGCGCGATTTTGGGGCACACGTATTCGAAGGCAAGCGACTGCCGAGTTCGATCCGCGCGAAGCCTGCGAAACAAAGTCGCTCCCCTATGGAAGCCACGCGTTGGCCACCTCTCGCGTCGCCGCTGACGCTGACGCTGGGAAAAGGTGGGGTAGGGAAGACCACCATTTCGGCAGCGCTTGCCTACCATCACCGCAGGCAAGCGCCGAGCGAGAGCGTAAGCATCTGCTCGATTGACCCAGCGCCGTCGCTCGACGATGTTTTCGCGGCCGAGGTGGGAAGCACTCTGCGCCCAGTATTGGGAGACCGCAAGCTGCGTGCGGCGGAGTTCGACGCCATCGCCGAGTTCCAGCAGTGGGCCGGACAGTTACGCGCTCGGCTGGACCAGGCCATGACCGGCGAACAGCACGGCGTCCATGTCGATCTGAGCCTGGATCGGAAATTCTTGTTGGCATTGCTGGATGTGGTGCCGCCCGGCGTGGATGAGATCTTCGCTACTTTTGGCATTCTCGATCTGTTGAACGAAGCGGAAAAGCAGCGGGTGGTCATCGACATGGCGCCTACGGCGCACGCGCTGGAGGTGTTGCGGACGCCGGACCGCCTGCTAGCCTGGGCCCGCGTGCTGTTGAAAACGCTGGCGGCGCACCGTACACTACCCATCGCTCGCGACGCGGGCGTGGAAATTGCGCAGTTGTCGCAGCGGGTGCGTGAGTTGTCGTCGGTCCTTCACGACCGTGAGCGCTGCCAGATTGTGATCGTCACGCTGGCCGAGCCGCTTCCGGATTACGAAACGCGCCGGCTGGTGGAAGCCCTGCGCGAGTTGAAAGCGCCGATTGGCGGTGTGTTCGTCAATCGGGTTTTGATGGATGGTAATGGCTGTCGCAGGTGTACGCTGGTGAGAGAATGGCAGGCAGCGTCGCTGGCCAACCTGCGCAAGCAATTGGGAAAGTGTTATGTAGTCGGAGAATCTGCAGGTCCAATCGCCGGCGCGAAAGCGCTGCGGCAGTTCACGCGGAAGTTGTGGCTTGTGGTGTAACGGCGCTGAACTTTGGAGTTTTAAGGATCGCAAACTGAATTCGAATCGCATACTGACTCACAGTGACTGAAATGACTGCCCGTCAGAAAGCAACAGCGAAACCGAAGCAGACGAAAGCGGTACAGCCGGCCGTCGCCCCCGTGCTCTATCTCTACGCGATTGCGAAAGCGCCGAAAGGGCGGCTGCCGTCGATTGCCGCGGAAGGCATTGACGGGTTGGCAGCGGTCGAGGCCGTGCCGTGCGAAGGCCATCTGTGCTGGGTAAGCCGGGTGCCTCGTGATCAGTTCACCGACCAGTTGACCGAGCGCATGCAAGACCTGGAGTGGCTAGCGTCGGCGGGATTGCGGCATCAGCGCGCGGTGGGGGAGATTGCCAGCAAGCTGACCTCTTTGCCGGCGCGATTCGGCACGGTTTTTCTCACCGAAGATTCCATGGCCGAGCACCTGAAGGCGCGGCGAAGCGTGTTGCGGGCGGCGTTCAAGCGGGTGGCTGAAGCTGACGAATGGGGCATAAAACTTTTTGCGATTGCGCCAAAGCAGAGTTCTCCGGCGGTCAGCGCCGTCAGCGGGGCCGACTATCTGAAAAAGAAAGCAGAAGTCTTGCGCCCACCGCCCAGTAAAACGCTTGACCGGGAAGTTCGAGCCTTTATTGCGTCGCTAGACGGCATGGCCGTGGCTTCGAGTCCAGGCGGAAAAGCCAGCAGCGGGCAGCCGGGACTCATCTGGCACGGATCGTTTCTGATTCGCAGAAAAAATCGTGACCAACTGGAAGGCATTCTGAAGAAGTACGCCGCCAAATGGCACGGCAGCCGCCGCATTGACTGGAGTGGGCCGTGGCCTCCGTACTCGTTTGTGGGGGACCATGACCACTGAGGCGGCGCCCGCATCTTCGGCCTCGTTGCTGGTGACCGACAGCGCAGGCGAAATTTCGTTGCTCGATATCCTCGACCATGTGCTCAACTCCGGCGTGGTGATCCACGGCAGCCTCGTGATCTCGCTGGCTGGGGTTGATCTGGTGTATGTCGGGTTGAACGTAGTCCTGACTTCGGTGGAAACAGCGCTTCGTAACATCGACCGCGCCGGCGCCGCAGAACTCCCTTCTTCTTCTTCCCGTCGGGCCTCGTGAGCCGCTGAATGCCTTGCTTGCTCTATTGCGTCACCCAGCCGAAACCGATCGTAAATGTAGCTGCCGGAGTGTGCGAAGCCGAAGTCCAGTCGCGTGAGATGTTAGGAGTGCAGGTGTACTGGAGCGAGATCGCCGATGCTGAAGCGTGCCTGGGTTCGGCCGAATCGTTGAAACAAGCCGCGCTCCAATTCCACCAGGTGTTGCGCCAAATCCTGACGAATGCGACCCCAATTCCGTTTCGTTTTCCGACGCTCCTGGAAAGCGAAGCGGCAATCGAGAAACAGCTTGCCGAGGGACAGGAAGTGTATCGCGGGGCGCTGGAGCGGATTGGCAATGCCGTACAGTACGAGGTTGTAGGAAGCTGGGCTGAGGATGAGCAGGTTGACCTGGCGACGCCGGTCAGCGGCCGTGAATATCTCAAGCGCCGCTCGCAGGCGGCGGGACGGATCGCGGCCATCGACAGCAAACTGAAAAGCATTACGGCCGGGTTGGTGCGTGAGTGGCGCACCAGGCAGGAGCGCAAGAGCCATCGCTGGTTTGCGCTGGTACCGCGAGAGAGCCGCGACCCATTCATTGCCTCATTACGAAGCGCCGGGCCATCCGAAGGAGTCCGGCTTCGCTTGAGCGGGCCCTGGCCTCCTGCCGAGTTTGTCACTGCGCGAGGGGAACATGGATAGCCCAAAGCCGTTAACGCCGAGCGACGTGGAAGAAGCTGTGTCGCAATTGAGGCGGCAACTGCAAGGCATCACCGAGCCATCGCTGGAGCGCATTGACTGCTCACCGGAGACGATTGAACAAGGTTTGGCGAAGCTGGTGCTCGGTCTGATCGAACTGTTGCGGCGACTACTGGAGCGACAGGCCATCCGCCGCATGGAGGGAGGTTCGGTCACGGACCAGCAGGTGGAAGAGATGGGACTTGCCCTGATGAAGCTGGAGGAAAAGATCAAAGACCTTGGCCAGCAGTTCGGCCTGAAACCGGAGGACCTGAACCTGGATTTGGGACCGCTGGGCAACCTTCTGGAGTGAATTTGCCTCAAGGCAGCTAGTATGTCCAGCGACGAGGAGTCTTGTAAAGCACTCCTAATCATTGTTCCTCCTTTCTTACTGGTCTTACTGGTAGCTATTCAAAGTGCTGTGACGTTTGCTTTATCGTGGTACGGCGAAGCACGTGACGGTCAGCGGTAGCAGCCGGCCGAATCTCCAAGCGAGCCGCGCACGCCGGGTACGCCAGTATTGAAACTGCTGTAACGGACAGGGGTCATATGGCGGACGAACTGTTTCAACCGGAGAGCCCGATTCCAGAATCAGGAGTATACCAGGTCCTGCATTACCGCCATCGGCTCTATCACGAAGTGACGATGCTGCGCGGCGGCGTCTTTCCTCTCTGTTCCGAATGTGGCAATAATGTGCGTTACCGCCTAGTGCGGGCAGCGCCGCTGATTGAGGAAGACCGCAACTTCGGTGCTTCCATGAGACGCGGGGCCACCTAGTCTTTCTCTTTAATTTGACTCCCATTTTGAATTTGGCTCCCATTTCGAAAACGCCAATAAAAATTTTTCGGATTCGAGGCATTATTTTCGCGGGCAGGCAACCCCGCTGCATCTAACACGCATGAGGGAGTATCGGTCTGGGAAGAGGAACGTAAGCAGTTTTGGGCTTTTCGTTTCTTGGTATTCTGGCAAATTGACATTTGGGTTTGCTGTTCGCTAGGATACTGCCCTTGTGTCGAGGCGCGGCGGGGGACCGGCTTTGACCGCCGATACTCTCTATTCTCCAAAGACCAAAACATGGAACGTGTACCCACTGTCTCAGGAACAGCTAATCTGCTCGACATCCTTGACCGGGTGTTGGACAAGGGGCTTGTCATAGCCGGCGACGTGAGGATTTCACTGGCCAATGTGGAGCTGTTGACCATCCGCATTCGTCTGCTGGTGTGTTCCGTGGACAAGGCGGAGCAGATCGGATTGAACTGGTGGAAGTTCGACCCCAATCTCACTCATCCGGTGGGGTTGCCGGCCCCCAGGGCACTACCGCGACCGGGCCCTGGGGCGGAGTTGCGTGCTCCCGCCGGCCCGGCGAAGCGACGAACAGGAAAGAAGTCGGCCAAAAAGAAAGCGTAAGCAGCGTCTAGACAAGAAGCAAAGCAGGAGGATCTGGAATGGCAGTTGAACGGCTTTCAGGCGGCTCGAGTCTGATCGATGTACTTGATCGGGTATTGGACAAAGGCATCGTCATCGATGCTTGGGTCCGCATTTCGCTGGTTGGCATCGATCTGATCACGGTCGAAGCCCGCATCGTCGTGGCCTCCATCGACACCTACTTGAAGTATGCCGATGCCGTGGGTCTGACCGGACTGGTTTCCCGCCCGCAGCTCGGGCCGGCGGAGGAAGAAGTGACCATGGTAGAAACCACTCGGCGCCCGGTCCGTACTCGTCGGCCAGCCGTTCGCCACTAGGAAAGTTGAGGTGCAGGAGTAGTTTTGATGGCTTCGCCCCAGATGCGCATGCGCACAGAGCCGCCAGAACCTGCAGGGAAGCGCCGTCCGGCGCTTCGCTTACTTGGGGCAGAGCGCAGCGAAGAGATTTTCCCGGTCCTGCTGGAAGAGATTGTTGCCCTGGGCTACCCACGCGCTCTGGTAGCCCGGGTGAACTTCGACACTTCCGAAATCGTTCCCGTGGCCTCGCTGAACTGCACCAAAACATTCATCCAGCAGTTTCGAAGCTCGCTGTATGCAATGGAAAACACGTCGGTTCGTGTGCTGCATAGCTTCGAGCCGGAACTGGTGCGGGGTCGCGGGAGACGCGGGCCAGATCTCTACTACCATCCGCTCGTTTACCGCAACAAAACTGCCTGCTGGGAAGCCGAGCGCGCGCGGCGAGGCGATTGTCTTGCCGTAGACAACTATCACGCGCAACGGCGGTTGCAATTGCAGGAACAGGTTTGCGGAGTTTGCGAGATGCGGGCTTATGCGGCCATGGTGGTGACGGAAGTAGGCCGTTCCGTCGGCATGGCGCCACTGGGCGAGTTGCGCGCGCTTATCGAATTGGCCAACCGCTATCTCTCCCGCTTGTACAAAGTCGAGCATTACTACAACCGCATGATGGACATGGAGACCATCATCGCGCAGATGCAGACGGTGATGGAGAGCATGACCGACCCGGTCATCCTCACCGATCCGCAGCACCGTGTCATCACCCAGAACAAGGCAGCCGAGCGCTTCTTCGAGGTACCTGAGGAGGTGAGTGCAGGCCGGGTTCGGGCCGTGGAACTGAATAACCTGCTGTTTTCTGCCGCTCTGTCTTCCATGGTGGTCTCGGGCCACGATTCCTCGCGCGACATGACGCTGGTGGATGCGATTGAGGGTGACGAGGTCCTGTTCGAGGCAGTCTCTGCTCCCAGCTACGGTCCGGATGGGCGGCATACCGGCATGGTGACGGTGCTGCGCGATGTGACGGATTTGCGTCGCGCCGATGAAGAATTGCGCGCTAATTACGATCGCCTGCGCCAGGCCGAGGAAGTGGTGCGCCAGGACCGTGACCGCCTGAACCTGATCATCGAGAACGTGGGCGATCCCATCGTGGTTTGCGACCGCGATGCCAGGATAGTTTTGCTCGACCCCCTGGCGCAGGACTTGCTCGGCACCCAGGAGGCGCGCTCCGCACTGCACGTGCGCAACCAATCCAAGCTGGACGCTTACGTTACCAAGTTCACCTACTCGTTTTCCGATCGCGAGAGCGCGCCCATACGGTTGACCCATCCCGGCACGCGCCAGGAGGTGGAATACGATGCGCGCTCGGGCAAGATCTACGATGAGCGCGGTCTGGTGGCCTACACCGTGACGGTGTTGCGCGACCTCACGTCGGTGCGTCGCCTGGAGCAGTTAAGACTGGAACGGCGGATGCTCGAGATGGAGAAGTTTGCGGCCGCGGGGCGGCTGGCGGGCACCATCGCCCATGAAGTGAACAACCCCATGGAAGCGATCAAGAACTGCATCTTCCTGCTGACCGACCAGGTGAAGCCGGAGGCAGGACCGGTCTATGAAATTCTGAAAGCTGAGACCGAACGCGTGGCCCGCATTGTGCGCCAGATGCTTGGCCTCTATCGCAACACCGAGCAGGTGGGAAATGTTGACGTGAATGCCGCGCTCGAAGACACCCTGCTGCTGTTTGCGCGCCAAATCGAGCGCGCCGGGGTCCGCGTGGATAAGCAGTTCGGCCAGATTCCCTTCGCGTTGGGATCGGCGGACCAGATTCGGCAGGTGCTGTCGAACCTGGTGGTGAATGCCAAAGACAGCATGAGCCAGGGGGGCGTGTTGCGGATCCGGACCAAGGTTTACCGCAAAGATGAGATGAAAGAGATGATCCAGATCGTGATGGCGGACACGGGCAGCGGCATCGCCGAAAATATCCTGCCCACTATGTTCGAGCCCTTTGTCACTACCAAGGGAGAACGCGGCACCGGTCTGGGTTTATGGATCGTGAAAGGCATCATCGAGAACCACGGGGGCAAGCTGCGAGTGCGCAGTAAACTGGGAAAGGGAACCGTCTTCAGTATCGCTTTGCCGGCAGTGCGATAGAAGGCCTGGTTGTCCAATGAAGCGTAAATGTCACATCCTGGTCGTGGACGACGAACCGCACGTCCTGTTGACCTATCAACTGATCCTGCAGCAGCAGGGTTACGAAGTGAGCGCGGCGGTTTCGGCCGAAGAAGCGCGGCACATGCTGCTGGAGCGCAAGATCGATTTGCTGCTCTGCGACCTCTCGTTGGAGAAACGCGAGAACGGATTCGAGGTTATCGAGTTTGCACGGCAGAAGGAACCGGAGATGCCGGCGGTATTGTTGACCGGCTATGCGACGCAGGATGCCAACGATCGCGCCGACATAAGCGGAATTCCAGTTTTGTTCAAACCGATTGACATCAACCAGCTGTTGCAGACCATCTCGGACATGTTGAGGCACGTTTATGAGCAACGGAAGGCGACCGGCTAAGACGCGGTCGGCTGGAAGCAACAGAAGGGCGCCGGCCAAGACACGCCCCGCGGCCAAGACGGCCGCCAAAGCGGTCAAAAAGAAGGCCGTCAAGGCCAAGCCAGTCCAACTGGAAGTGACGGCGCTGGCGCCTCAACCGGCCCTGAAACCCAAGGCCGAGATTCACTTCGTGCCAGGCCCGATCCCTGCGCCCGATATTCGTCAGGAAGGCCGCTATGTGTATGGCATTATCCAATCGAATCAGCCCGTAACTTTTGGGAAGATGGGCATCGGGGGGGCGGGTGAACTGGTCTACGCTGTCACCCACGGTGACATCTCTGCCGTAGTGAGCCGCACCGGCGTTTTTATTTTCGATCCCACGCGCGAGAATGCTTTGGCGCACGAGCATGTCATCGAAACCGTTATGCGCACCCACACCATTATTCCCATGAGTTTTGGTACGGTGTTCCGCACCGACGATGATATTCGCGAGGTGTTGCGCAGTATCTATCCGTCGGTCAAAGACGTGCTGAAGCAGATGGCTGGGAAGGTGGAATTCGGACTGAAGGTCACCTGGGACCGCGACCACATCGTCGAAGAGCTACGGCGCGATCATGAAGAAATCCATCGCTTCCATCAGGAGATCACGCGCAAGCACCTGCAATCCACCTACTTCGCTCGTATGCAGCTGGGCCGCATGATCGAGAAAGCACTGACCGAACGGTCGGGTGAATACCTGCGCGAAATCTACGAAGGGCTGCGCGCCATCTGCGTCGCCTCGCGCGACAATAAACCGATCGGCGACAAAATGATTATGAACGCGGCGTTTCTGATTGAGCGCGAGCGCGAAGCCGAATTTGACGCTGCCGTTAACCGCATCGCCAAGAAGTTCGGCGACCGGCTGAACTTCAAATACACCGGCCCCTGGCCGCCCTATAACTTCGTGAACATCCGGCTGAAGCTGGAGCCCAGCACTACGGAGTAAACATCGAATGTTGTTCCTTGACGATCTGCTGTTGTCGCCGATCACGGGATTCAAGTTCATCCTGCGGACCCTGGCGCGCGCAGCCGAAGAGCAATATACAGACGACGCCCCCATCAAGGAGCGTTTGCTGGAATTGCAAACCCTGCTTGAGGAAGGTTCCATCACCGAGGAAGAGTACGTCGAGCAGGAGCGCGAGATCCTCGCTTTACTGCGCGAAATTCAGAATCGCCGCTTGCAGATGGCCGGGGTGACCCCCGAGGAAGCGGAGCGGATGGGCCGGCCGATGATGGAAATTCCGGTGAAGATTCCCGACAATCGCGAGCGGTAGAATCAAGTCATCTGCCGCGCCTCCGCCCCTCATCAGTTATCATGAGAGAGCCCCCGGGAGGCGAACCCCATAGTCTCAACATTTCCCGGCATTATTATTGGCGCGCTTACTCACGGCTCTTGATGGTCAGTGGCGATCGCCCTCCGGAAGGAGGCACACATGTCCCGGATTCGTTTCGTCCTCTGCTGTGGGCTGCTGGCGCTTTTCTCCACCGGCATGGCTTCGGCGAACAGCATCGTCAAAATTCGCCTGGATGACACCATTCAGCCGATTACGGCCGAGTACATTGACCGCGCCATCGAACATGCGCGCCAGACCAATGCTGATGCTGTGCTGATTGAACTAAGCACGCCCGGCGGCCTGCTGGATTCCACTCGTTCGATCATCCAGACGATCCTGGCTTCGCCGGTTCCGGTCATCATCTACGTCGCGCCCAGCGGGGCGCGGGCTGCCTCTGCGGGCTTCTTCATCTTGGAAGCCGCTGACGTTGCGGCCATGGCTCCCGGCACCAACACCGGAGCCGCGCATCCCGTGACTCTCGGTGGCGAGAAGATGGATGACACCATGAAGACCAAGGTCGAGAACGACTCGGCGGCCTTCATGCGTTCCTACGTCGGGCCCCGGGGACGCAATGTGCAACTGGCCGAGACCGCAGTGCGCGAGTCGAAGTCGTGGACCGACCAGGAGGCTTTGCAGCAGCACCTCATCGACATCGTAGCGCGCGACCAGAGCGATTTGCTTCGCCAGATCGACGGCCGCACCGTTAAGCGCTTCGATGGCAAGACCGTGAAGTTACATCTTACCGGCGATTCTGTCGACGAATTGCCCATGACGCTGAAGCAAAGGATTCTGGATTTCCTGCTCGATCCCAACATTGCCTTCCTGGTGCTGGCGGTCGGCGCGCTGGCGCTCTATGCCGAGTTCAATCACCCCGGCGCCATCGTGCCCGGAGTGGTGGGCGTGGTTTTTATCCTGCTGGCGTTGTTCGCCCTCAACTTATTGCCCACGCGTTACGCGTCGTTCACCCTCATCATTGCCGCGTTTGTGCTGTTCGCCCTCGAGGCCAAATTTGCGACCCATGGCGTGCTCGGTCTCGGAGGGATAGCTCTGCTCACCATTGGCGGACTGCTGCTGGTCGATGGCCCCATTCCGCAAATGCGGGTGCAGATCTGGACGGCTCTTGGGGTCAGCGTGCCTCTCGGCGTGATTACCGTCTTCTTGATGACCATTGCCCTGCGGGCACGACGTAGCAAGGTCGTCACCGGCCTGCAAGGCATGATCGGGGCCGTCGGTGAAGCGCGCACTGATATCGACCCCGAAGGGAAGGTCTTTGTCCAAGGCGAGCTGTGGAATGCGCATGCCCGTTCGCGAGTCAGCCTGGGCGAGCCTGTTGTAGTGCGTAGCGTCGAAGGCCTCGAGCTTGAGGTAGAGAAAGTGTAGGCAATAACAAATAAGATGCTTAGACCCGAGCACTTGCCATTTTGGGCCGGTTGGTTTGACCCTCCTACCGCTCCCATGCGATAGTTTCGTTTTAACAATATTGTAATAATTCGCAATCCTTCATCTCTCAATGGACCATCCCACATCACAGTTTGCCTGCGGAGCATCCCGGTGCGCCTGATACCCCGTGAGACAAAGTTTTTCGACATGTTCGAGGAGATCGCGACAAATGTTGTCGAGGGCGCGCAAGCTTTGAACGACCTGCTCCATAACTACGATTACGAAAAGATGCCGGCAGCGGTGCAGCGTATCAAGGAGATCGAGTCTCGTGGCGATGAGATGACCCACAAGATTCTGATCAAGCTGAACCAGACTTTCATCACGCCCTTCGACCGTGAAGACATTCACCTGCTGGCCTCGTCACTGGATGACGTCCTCGACTTCGTTTACAGTGCCTCGGACCGCCTGTTCACCTACAAAATCAAGGAACCCTCGGCGTCGGCCAAGGTGTTGACCGGCATCATCGTGAAGCAAGCGCTGGAGCTGAAAAAAGCTGTGACCCTGCTCAGGAAAGACGGTCAGCTGTTGGAACATTGTGTAGAAGTCAACCGGCTGGAGAATGAAGCCGACCAAGTCAGCCGCGAAGCCATCGGACGCCTCTTCGATGGCGGTTACGACCCCATCACTCTGATCAAACTGAAGGAACTGCTGGAAATTCTGGAGGAGGCCAGTGACAAAGCGGAAGACGTGGCCAACGTACTGGAAACGGTAGTCCTGAAGAGCGCCTGAGGCGCTGCAGCGTGCTTACGAAACCACCATTCCAACGAGGACATCGGCTTTGAGTACAGCACTTGTCCTGCTCATCATTACGGTTGCTACAGCGCTGGTGTTCGACTTTCTGAACGGCTTCCACGACGCTGCCAACAGTATTGCCACGGTGGTGTCCACGCGCGTGCTGTCGCCAAGATTGGCGGTGGTATGGGCGGCGGCATTCAACTTTCTGGCCGCGTTCCTTCTGGGCACGGCGGTTGCCAAGACCATCGGCCAAGGCATGATTCAGCTCGACATCGTCACCCAGTACGTGGTGCTGGCGGGATTGCTGGGCGCGATTGTTTGGGATGTGTTGACGTGGCTGCTGGGATTGCCGACCTCTTCGTCGCACGCGCTGATCGGTGGCTACGCGGGCGCAGCTATGGCGCGCGCCATGATCCTTCGCGGCTGGCGAGCAGCGCCTCAGGTCATCGTACCCGGCGGCTGGTACAAGACGCTGATCTTTATCGTGATCGCCCCCGTGATGGGCTTCGTGCTTGGCTTTGGTTTCATGGTGGCGATCTCATGGATCTTCCAACGAAAATCGCCACGGCAAGTGGACAAGCTTTTCCGCAGATTGCAGTTGCTCTCGGCTGCGGCGTACAGCCTGGGACACGGCGGCAACGACGCGCAGAAGACAATGGGCATCGTTGCCGGGGCGCTATTTACCGCAGGAGTCATGAATCCGCGCGATTTTGCCGCGAACTGGGGACGCTGGCATTGGCCGATCATCCTCGCGGCCCACACCGCAATCGCATTGGGGACGTATTTCGGAGGATGGCGAATCGTTCATACCATGGGATCGAAGATTACCAAGCTGAAGCCGGTGGGCGGCTTCTGCGCCGAAGCCGCTGGGGCCATCACCCTGTTCGGCACAGCGCTGGCGGGTATTCCGGTCAGCACCACCCATACCATCACCGGTGCGATTATCGGCGTGGGAACCACCCGTCGAATCTCCGGCGTACGCTGGGGCGTGGCAACCCAGATCGTGTGGGCATGGATACTCACCATTCCGGCGTCGGCCGTCGTCGCAATGTTAGCGTTCTGGGTAATCCGGCTATTCAACCCGCGGGCATAAAGCGCCGCTACTCAAGCGTTCGCGCCAGTCGTAGGACTGCACACCTTCCCGTATCATGGCTCAATATGGAAACGGTCATCAGCTGCCGGGAACTGAGGAAGACCTATGACGGAAAGGTGGAAGCGGTCCGCGGACTCGACCTGGCGATTCAAGCCGGCGAGTGCTTCGGCCTCCTGGGGCCGAACGGCGCCGGTAAGACCACGACCATCGAAATCCTGGAAGGTTTGCTGGCGCCGTCGTCCGGCGAGGTCGAGATCCTGGGAATGACCTGGCAAGCGCACGAACGCGAGTTACGCGAATGGCTTGGCATCTCGCTGCAGGAGACCCGCCTGTCTGAGAAATTGACGGTCCGCGAGACCCTGCAACTGTTCGCCAGCTTCTATCACCACCCAAACTCAGTTACGGCAGTGCTCGAAGAGCTTTCGCTCGGAGAGAAAGCCGATGCGTTGGTGGGCAAGCTTTCCGGCGGCCAGAAGCAGCGGCTGGCGGTTGCAACCGCGCTGGTGGGCAATCCGAAAATTCTCTTTCTCGATGAACCGACTACCGGATTGGATCCGCAAAGCCGCCGCCAGCTGTGGGACATCATTCGCCAGTTTCAGCAGCGCCGAGGGACCGTGCTGCTGACGACTCATTACATGGATGAGGCGGAAAGGCTGTGCGACCGCCTGGCCATCATCGATCACGGACAGATTATTGCCGCGGGTACGCCGTCGGAGCTGATTGCGCGCTTGAGCGGGCACCACGTGATTGAATTCGCGCTCAGCGACGCCGTCGGTGATGATGGCGATGCGCTGTGGAGTCATCTTCCCGGAGTGCAATCCGTGCGCAGCGAAGACCGGCGCTTCTCGTTGCAGGTCGAAGAGCCTCATCAGACGATACCTGCGCTGCTTTCCCTGGTGCAGCAGAAAGGGGCGCGCCTGGTCCACCTCACCACTCGCCAGGCAAGTCTCGAGGATGTATTTGTACAACTCACCGGCCGTCATCTGCGGGAGGATTAATGGCTGAACTTGAAACACCGCCAGCGCCAGTCGTCGCTGCAACCGAGACGGTCACCAATGGACGCTGGGCGGGATATTGGCGCCTGCTGGGCGCCCGCATGAGGGAACTGCAGCGCGAGCCGGAGGTCATTTTCTGGGTGTTCGTTTTCCCCTTGCTTCTGGCGCTGGGCCTCGGTATCGCATTCCGCAACAAGCCTGCCGAGGTCACCCCGATTGCCGTAGTAGCAAACTCGCATGCGCAACAGGTGCTCGATCTGTTGCAACGCTCTCCAAAGACGGCGATTCATGCCGATGTTCTGGACGCTAAGGTTGCCTCCGATGGCTTTCGCCTGGGCAAGTATGCGCTGGTTGTGACCTGGGACGACAGCGGAGTGCATTATCGTTATGATCCGGCGCGGCCGGAGAGTGTTTTGGCGCGTATGCAGGTAGATGATGCGCTCCAAACCGCCGCCGGCCGCAGCAGCCCGCTAAAGACAGAAGTCACGCAGTCGAGCGATCCGGGCGCGCGCTACATCGACTTTCTAGTTCCCGGATTGCTTGGCATGAACCTGATGAACTCAGGCATGTGGGGCATCGGCTTCGCCATCGTGGAAATGCGCCAGCGCAAATTGTTAAGGCGATTTGTCGCGTCGCCGATGCGGCGTTCCGATTTTCTGCTGGCGATGGGCAGCAGTCGTCTCGTGCTGATGCTGATCGAGGTGGCATTACTGCTGGGATTCGGAGTGCTGTTCTTTCACATGCGGGTCGAAGGCTCGCTGCTGGCGATCCTTCTGATTAGCGGGCTCGGTGCGGTTTCGTTCGGCGGCATTGGACTGCTGACGGCCAGCCGCGCGCAAAAGATCGAGAGCGTGAGCGGGCTTATTAACCTGGTCATGATGCCGATGTGGATATTCTCCGGAGTGTTCTTCTCCTACGAGCGCTTTCCGCAGGTCGTGCAGCCCGCGATCAAAGCCCTGCCGCTGACCGCACTCAACGACGCGCTGCGCGCCATCATTCTCCAAGGCGCGACGCTTAACTCGCAGGCCGGCCGGATCCTCATCCTGGCGCTCTGGGGCGGATTGTCGTTCTTACTCGCACTGCGTTGGTTCCGCTGGACGTAACTGGCTGCTAGTTGCGTTTGCCCGGCAGTTGAGTGCCGGAGATTGAGGCGTCAAGCAACTCCATGTAATGCATTACCGGCAACGGATGCCCCGCTTCGTTCAGCATTGCCCTGAGCTGCAACTGGCATCCCGGATTACCGGTCGCTACTGCCTGCGCTGGCGTCGCAACAATCTTCTCCGCCTTGCGCTGGCCCAATTGGTGTGCCGTTTCCGACTGAACCAGGCCGTAGAGGCCTGCCGAGCCACAGCAAAGGGCGGCCTCGGAAAGCTCCAACAATTCCAGCCCGGGGATAGTGCGCAGCATGGCGCGCGGCTGCTCGCGCAACCCCTGGGCATGCTGAAGATGACAGGGATCGTGGAAGGCGACCCGCAAAGCCACCGGGTGCCGGGGCGCGCGCGGTTCTAACTCCGCGAGTATCTCGGACACGTCTTTACATTTGGCGGAGAACGCAATGGCGCGGTCGCGATACTCAGGATCGTCGCGCAACAAGTATCCATAGTCCTTGAGCGTGTGCCCGCAACCGGCGGCGTTCACCACGACTGTATCGACGAGCAAGGGCTCAAACAGATCAATCAACTTGCGCGCGCTGCTCAGGGCGTCTTGTTCCTGGCCCAAGTCAATCATCAGGGCGCCACAACAGCCCTGCTGCGGAGGCACCAGCACCTCGCAACCCTCGGCCGCCAGGACGCGCGCTGTCGCCGCGTTTACCTGGCCCATGAAGACACTCTGCACGCAACCGGTCAGCAAGGCGACGGTGCGGCGTTTTTCTCCCAGCGCCGCGATGCGTTGCGGCAAGACCACAGAGGTGTCATTGTCCGACAAATCAGGCAACAACTGCTCCATGACACGCAAGCTGCGGGGAAGAAGTGCAGTCAAATGCAGGGCTCGCGTGAGCCGCTGTAAGCCTAGTTGCTGATATGCGCGCAGCGGCACCTTCAGCTTACGCATGCGCGAGGGTCGGCTGAATACCGCAGCAATCATCCGCCGCAGCACCCGGTCATGTAGCGGCCGGCGATACTGCCGCTCCACCTGTCCGCGCATGGCTTCAATCAGTTTCCCGTACTTGACGCCAGACGGACATGAGCTCACACAGGCCAGGCATCCCAGGCAATGGTCAAAGTGCGAGACGTACAGGTCAGTCAAGTCAACTTCGCCTTCGATCGCCATCTTGATCAGGTGAATGCGGCCCCGCGGGGAGTCCATCTCCTTGCCCCACAGAGTGTAGGTGGGGCAGGTTTGCAAACAAAAGCCGCAATGGACGCAGGAGTTCAAAAGCTCCGCCGCCGGGGGATGATGCTCATCGAAAGCTTTTCTGGCGCCTCTCGGCGTGACGAGTTGCTCTATCATATGCCCCCCACGAACCGGCCCGGATTCAGAGTCTGCTCCGGGTCGAACTTCTGCTTGATTCGCTGCATCAGCGGCAGCGCATCTTTCACAGTGCCCCACACGTCCAGGTCTTCCTTCATCGCCACCGGGCACTGCGACACAATCATGGTCCCTTCCAGGCGGTCCACCTCACCGCGCAGGGCTTGCAGCGCGTTCATCAGCGGTTTCAGGCCGGCGGCATCCAAGCGCACTTCGCCGAGTCCGGTGCCTTGTGCGACTACGGTGGCCGCAACTCCCGCTGACTCCGTCTGCCGGAAAAGGGCGTCGCAAAGCGATCCAATCTGCGAAGGCAGCACACAGCATTTGCAGATCGCGGAGCTGCCGGGATTGGCAAACAGTTTCTGTCGCTCGGTCCAGACATCATCCGCACACTCCACAAACTTGTGGTCGCCTGCAATCCGGCCCAGCTTTGCATATTGGTCCTGCAGCGATTCGGGAATGCCCTCGAACCGAACGTGGACAAAAAGCTCGTTCGCGGCGCGTGCGTAAATCTGCAGCCCCGTATAAACCAGGTGGGAATCCAGAATGGCGAGCACCAGTTTGCTTGCCTCCGACGCTGTGGGTAGAGCGGCGACGTAGCTTGCGACGGACACCGGAATGGGGTGCAGGCGGAACACGGCTCGGGTGATCACTCCCAGGGTTCCGAGGGAACCGATGGCAAGTTTGGTGAGGTCATAGCCGGCAACGTTCTTCACGACCTTGCCTCCCGCTTTAATCACGTTTCCATCAGGCAGAACCATTTCCAGACCGAGGACCAGATCGCGAATGGCGCCATAGCGGATACGCAAGGTTCCGCTCTCAGCCGTTGCCAGTACGCCGCCAACAGTCGCCCGCTCCGGTTGCATGGGATCGGCGCCCAACTGCTGACCATGCTCGCGGACCACTTGCTGAAGCTTGTCGATGGTGCAGCCTGCTTCCACCGTAACCGTCATGTCGCCCCAGGCATGTTCGATGACCTGATTGAGCCGCTCCAGCGAGAGTATAAAATCGGCCTTTAGCGGGCGATTTCCTAATCCCAACCGAGTGCCTCCGCCGCGCGGAATAATGGTCAGGCCGGAGGAATTACAGTAACGAAGCACCTGCGCGATTTCCTGGGCGTTGCCGGGAGCAACCACAGCGATGGGTTGCACCGCTTCCACGACATCCTCCGGCGTCGCCTGGCGCAGGTATTCCGAACCTACGATCGCACCTAGTTCGATCCATACATCGTTTTGCACTTGAGCTTGGCTCATAATTTGGCTCCCGTGGCCTTCCTTATCGGCTGCACGTTGCGCAGTTTGTCTGTGTGGCTCCAGCTAGTACCGTTGCGCCAATCCCGCTACCTCGATCGGATGCGGTTCATAAGCGACTGGCCTTTGCACGTTCGCGTCGGTTCCTGGAAACATTTTGGTCGGATTACAAAGGTCACAGGGATCGAAGGCCGAACGCAGCCGCTGCATAGCATTAAGATCAGCTTCGGAGAACATGACCGGCATGAACATCTTCTTTTCCTCACCGATCCCGTGTTCCCCGGTAATGGATCCGCCGGCTTCCACGCACAACCGCAAAATGTCTTCCGCCAGCTCCATCGCCTGTTCCTCCTGGCCGCCAATACGGCGGTCATACAGCACCAGGGGGTGAAGGTTGCCATCTCCGGCATGAAAGACGTTGGCCACGCGCAGACTTTTCTCGGCGCTCAGACGGTCAATCTCTCCCAGCACTCGGGGCAGCGCGGTGCGCGGAATAACTCCGTCCTGCACCAGATAGTTCGGCGAGATCCGCCCCACGGCCGCAAATGCCGCTTTGCGACCTTTCCAAACCGCCATGCGTTCCGCTTCGGTCTTGGCCAGGCGCAGTTCCCACGCCCCGCACGACTGGCAGATCGGCCCGACCTTCTCCATCAGCAGCTCGACTTCACGGGCGGACCCGTCCAGTTCCACCAGCAGCAGCGCCTGGCAGTTGGGATAATTAGGATGGACGGCTGCTTCAGCAGCTTCCAGCGCCAGCCGGTCCATAATTTCCAAGGCCGCGGGAAACATACCCGAAGCGATAATTCCGCTGACCGCGGCACCCGCCTCGCTGCTCGAATTGAATGCCGCCATCAACGTCTGTGTGGTCTCAGGTTTCTTGATGACTCGCAGCGTGATCTTAGTGATGATCCCGAAGGTTCCTTCCGACCCGACGAAAGCTCCGACCAGGTCATAGCCCGGCTGGTCCAGGCTCGTGCCGCCCAGCGCGACAAGTGAACCGTCGGAGAGCACAACCTCAAGTCCGAGAATGTAGGTGGTGGTCACTCCGTACTTGAAGCAGTGCGCGCCACCCGAGTTCTCCGCCACATTGCCGGCTACGGTGCAGACCACCTGCGACGATGGATCCGGGGCGTAAAAGTAGCCGTGGGGTGAAACCGCTGCGGTTATGGCAGAATTCGTCACGCCCGGTTCGACCACCACCCGCGCGTTGGCCACATCAACGTCAAGGATGCGATTCATCCTGGAGACCCCGATCACCACCCCACCCTTTACCGGCAGGGCTCCCCCGCTTAATCCTGTGCCCGCGCCACGCGCGACAATCGGGATTCGTTCCCGGTGGCACACCTTGACGATGGCCTGCACTTCTTGCGATGTTGCCGGCAGCAGAACCAGCTCCGGAACCACCCGAAACAGGGTCAAGCCGTCGCATTCGTAAGTCCGGAGCTGCTCGGGCCCGCTCACCAGGCCGGCATCTCCAACGATCAAACGAAATTCACTAACCAGCCGAGCGTTCATTCAACACCTCGATGATGGACCTACGCGGGCCTTAAGACGGGAAAGATGGTTGCACCCAATGAACTACTCCAAATTGGGAGAGACGCTGTGTTTTTAGCATCATGAGGGTCGAAGCGGCGGTGATGACGGTCACATGGCAGGATGTCAAAAAACCAACAAACCTATGATGGCCTTCCTCTCGTTCCCTCGTGAGACGAGTGATATGCGGTTCTACCTGCCTGCGTCTCATTCTCTCGGCGCAGGTTGACGCCGGCATGGCGGGCCACGCGCAGGTGCTATATTCACAGCAAAGTATGAAGGAACAAACCATCGAACATCTGCTGGACGATATCGGCTGGAAGATCCTCGGCGAGTTGCAGCAGCATGCCCGCATCCCGTTCGCAGAACTCGGCCGTATCGTGGGCCTCTCTACCCCGGCGGTTACAGAACGCGTACACAAGATGGAAGAGGCGGGAGTTATTGTTGGCTATCGGGCACACATTGACCCGGCTAAGGTAGGCTTGCCGATCCTGGCCTTCGTTAACGTCAAAGTCGGGGGAGAGAACCTGAGCCGATTCATGGAGGTCGCGGGCGGACATCCGGAAGTGCTGGAATGTCACCGAGTCACTGGCGCTGAATCCTTTCTGCTCAAAGTGGCTGTATCGGATGTAGCCCACCTGGAGATTCTGCTGGATGCGCTGATGCCGTACGTCGCGACCACCACGTCTATGGTGCTTTCCACCGCGCTGGCATGGGGCAACATCGTCAAGCCGGGTGCGAAGCCAACTCCGCAAGCGACCAAAACGAGAGGCTGAGGTTTTTCGCGTCCGCTTTACGAACTAGAACTCGACCGAGTGTTTCACGTTCACCCTGCTCGTCATTTCCACAATCATCCAGAAGTTCCCTATGTATCTCATCTGCTGACCTCCCTAAGATGAACATGGTTACAAAGCAGTACCCGTAGTTCGCGTGAAGCGAGGCAAGGATGGCTTCCTCAACAGCACCTTCTGGAACAGCAATCTTCACTTGGAACAATCACGAGGTGGAAGTGGACGAAGACGGCTTCATTCAACAAGCGGAGCTTTGGGACGAGCACCTGGCGCTGGCTTTAGCCCACATGGACGGCGTTGCCGAACTGACCGACGCCCATTGGAAGATCATTCATTACATTCGTGACTACTTTCACGAATTCCAGATCGCGCCCATGATTCGCAAGCTGTGCAAGGAGACCGGCTTCTCGTTGCGGGAAATTTACGACTTGTTTCCCTCCGGACCTGCCAAGGGCGCCTGCAAAGTGGCGGGACTGCCGAAACCGACGGGCTGCGTGTAGCCGCCACATCGGATTTCCCGGAGCATCGAAGCTGCGGCCGAGCGAAGAGCGATGTTGCTTATCATCTTGATTTCCGTTGCAGTCCTACTCTTCTTCGCCGGCAATGCTATTCGCATCGTCAGGTTCCTGCGCATGCCCACCCCTCTGCGCTGGGAACTCTACCCCATCCCCAAAGGCCCGCGCGCGCGCCAGCGCTACGGCGGTTCCTATTTCGAGCAATCCGATTGGTGGACAAAATCTCCCGACACTGGACGCACCGGGGAGTTGGCATTTATGGCGAAAGAAGTCTTCCTGCTGAGATCGGTGTGGCAGAACTTTCGCGGGCTCTGGCTCTGGTCGTGGCTGTTGCACTGGGGACTGTACTTTTATTTCCTGACGACGGTGCTCGCCATCCTCGCAGCCGTATTGCGGGCCAGCGGTTTCCGCCTTCTTCATCTCGTCGCGCAGTACGGGTTCCCGCTGGCTTGCTGGCTTGGAGTAGCGGGCAGCCTGGGCCTGCTGGTGATGCGTAGTCTGCATTCGCGTCTGCGGGGTTACACAACTCGCAGCTCAGTTTTCAACCTGACATTGCTGGGAGTGGTCTTTGTCACGGGCTTGCTATCGTTGAGCGACGGAGTAGGCTTGGACAGCTTAATCCGGGCTTTGCTCCGTTCCCCAGTATCTCTCGGCCGTTACGGCAAGATTTCGCAAGCCCACCTGGCACTGGTTGCGCTGTTTCTGGCTTACTTCCCGTTCACGCACATGACCCATGCCTACATGAAGTACTTCGCCTGGCATGGTGTGCGCTGGAATGATTCTCCTGCGATCCACGATCCACTCGCGGCGAAGCGGTTGACGGCCAGCCTGCAACGCGAGGTGACTTGGGCGGCAACGCACATTGCGGCGGGCAGGCCGGCGAAGTGGTCAGAAGTGGCCTCCGATCCTGGCGGAAGAGGAGCGAGTCGTGCGTAAGATCGGCGACATCGCCAGCCGGACCGGCCAGCTAACCGAGGTGGACAATTTGGTCCCACTGCCGCCGCCGTACGATCGAGTGGAGGACCTGCCGGTCCGAAAACAGCTCAAACCGGAGGTCGTCAATCGCATCGACACGTCGCTGGATGGCTTCTCGGCCCTGGGCCTGTCGCGCCCGCAGACTCCAGCGGAAGAACAGAAGTTCATCGACCGCTTTCTGTCGGGTATTGAGAAGCTGCTCAGCGCCGACAACAACTGGACCTTCCTCAAACAACTCAATCTTTCGCTCGACCATTGCGCCCGCTGCCAGAGTTGTGTAGAGGCTTGTCCCATCTACACCGCTAGCGGTCATGACGAGGTGTACCGCCCAACATTTCGCAGTGAGGTCTTCCGCCGGCTAGTGAACCAATATCGCAAGTCTGGCGGTCATGCCCTGGCGTGGCTCAAGGGCGAAGACATCGACCTGAATGCCGCCACGCTGTGCCGCCTGCTGGAGTCGGCCTATCGCTGTACGCTCTGCCGCCGCTGTGCGCAGGCTTGTCCCATGGGTGTCGACAATGCGCTGCTGACCCGCGAGATCCGCAAGCTGTTCAGCATGGAAATGGGTATCGCTCCCAAAGAAATCCACGACCGGGGGTCGATGCTTCAGCTCCGTACTGGCTCGTCGACGGGCATGAACGCCCGTGCGGTTCGCGACAATGTTGCCTTTCTTGACGAAGAGATCCGCGACCAGACAGGTCTGACCATCCACACGCCATGGGACAAAGAAGGTGCAGACGTTCTGCTGATCCACAACGCGGGCGAGGTGTTGGCGTGGCCGGAGAACCCGATGGCCTTTGCCATCATCCTGGAAGCAGCCGGAATCAGTTGGACGATGTCGAGCGATCTCGCCGGATACGACAGCGTGAACTATGGCCTTTGGTACGACGACGCGCAGTTTGCCCGCGTAGCGGTGCGCCAGGCCGAGGCCGCCCGCAAGCTCAAGGTCAAAAAGATTGTGCTGGGCGAATGCGGCCACGGGCACAAAGCATCCATGGTCACAGCCGATCGCCTTCTGCCGGGCGATCTGAACGTACCGCGCGAGAGCGCGCTGGTGTTGCTGCGCGACATCGTGATGAGCGGCCGACTGACGCTGGACCCGTCCCGCAACGATTTCCCAGTCACGCTCCACGATCCCTGCAATATGGTGCGGATGATGGGAATTGTCGAGCCGCAACGCGAGATCCTGCGCAAGATTTGCCCGCAATTCCGCGAAATGACGCCGCACGGCGTGGACAACTATTGCTGCGGCGGTGGCTCCGGGTTCGCCATCATGTCGGGCTACAACTTTGCCGATTGGCGATTGTCGGTTGCCGGCAGAATGAAACTTAAACAAATTCTCGATGCTTTTGCCGATTGTCCCAGCCCGGCGGTGAACAAGTACGTCTGCGCGCCCTGCTCGAATTGCAAGGGACAGTTCCGCGATCTTTTTCAGTATTACGGAGTGTGGGAGAAGTCAGGAATTCTGTACGGCGGACTGGCCGAACTGATCGTCAACGCGATGGTGGATGTCAGCCAGCCTTTTATCAAGTGGGAGTTCGACTGAGGAGCAAGCCATGGAAAAACCGCTGATCTATTTCGACCATGCCGCCACGGTCTGGCCCAAGCCGGAAAAGGTGTACCGATTCATGGATGAGTTCTACCGCTCCCACGGCGTCAATCCCGGCCGCAGCGGGTATGATCTGGCCATCGAGGCGGGTTCTCTGCTCGACCGCCTTCGCAAACGCATGACGAAGTTCTTCGGCGGCGATGAGGACTCGTCCGACCGGCTGGTGTTCGGCTACAACGTGACCGACGCGCTTAACCTGATCATCCCAGGACTGCTTTCCGACGGCGATCACGTTATAACCACTAACCTCGAACACAACTCCGTCATCCGGCCGGTCAATCACATGGTCCGCGACCACGGAGCCGAAGCCACCTTTGTTCCCTTCGACGGCGCCGGATTTATCAATCCCGATGACATTGCCAGAGCCATACGGCCGAATACCAGAGTGGTCATCGTCAATCACGGTTCGAACGTACTGGGTACAGTGCAGGCGGTTGGGGAGGTCGGCAGGCTCTGCCACGAGCGTGGCGTCACTTTTGTCGTGGATACTGCCCAGACTGCCGGCGTCATTCCCATCAACATGAAAGAAATGAACATCGATGTGGTGGCTTTTACCGGTCATAAGGCGCTCATGGGAAGTATGGGCATCGGCGGCCTCTGCATCCGCAAGCACGTCGAAGTGAAGCGCGTGCGCAGCGGTGGCACCGGCGTGCGATCCAGCAATCCTTATCACCTTGAGGAATATCCCTGGCGGCTGGAGTACGGCACTCCCAACATGGTCGGGGTGGCCTCGTTGTGGGCCGGGCAAGACTGGTTGGACGAAAACGGAATCGAGAATGTACACGCACGCGAGATGCAGCTCACACAAAGACTGCTGGATGGCCTTCGGCAGATTGAAGGCGTCCAACTGTACTGCTGCGACCGCCTACAGAACCACCTCTCGACCATCCTCATGAACCTGGAAGGGATCGATCCCGGTGATGTGGGAGTCATGCTCGACGTGGATCACAACATCGCGACCCGCACCGGCCTCCATTGTGCGCCGTTGGTTCATACTCAGCTCGGGTTAGTCGAGCGCGATGGTGGCGTGCGCTTTTCGATCGGCGCCTTCAATACACCGCTAGAAGTGGATGCAGCCATTGCGGGGATTGCAGACATCGCGAAGTGGGGATGCGAGCGCGCGGCGAAGTCGCGCAACGCTTTGGCACATACTGAGACCCTGAGCGCAAGTTTGGCGCTTAGCAGCAGCAAATGATGTACTTAAACCGTCGAGCTTTCGGTGCCTCCCAGTTCATCAGGGATGACGGCACACCGCCGGCATATTCCTGATTCTTGTTGTCCGGTCCCGCTGGCCTGCCTACAATCAAAGGAGAAACGCTTCGAAGCGAGCGGACGGAGCCCTATGACACGGCAATGGAGGATAGGATTCCTGTTACTGGCAGCCCCGGTGTTTCTGATTCTCTATCTGAAGCAAGACAACAACCGGAATGAGCGGGCGCCCAACTTCTCACTGGTGACGCCGCTCGGTGCCCGCGTTGGCCTCGAATCTTATCGCGGGCGGCCGTTGCTGCTGGTGTTCTGGACCACGTCTTGCAGCATCTGTCAACGCGAGCTCCCGCTGCTGAACCGGATGGCGCCCGAATTTCGCCATAAAAGCATCACCGTCGTTGCGATCCACCTCGGGGGAGCAGAGGAGGCCGGCAACTTCATGCAGGCAAATGGCATCGATCTGGATTCGCTCGCCGACCCCGACGGCGTGGCGGCCAGAGCGTACCATGTTGGCGGAGTGCCCAAGCTGGTCCTCATCGGCAGCGACGGCAAAATCAAGCAGGCGGCGTCCGGCTGGACCGACCGCAGCGTCTTGCGGGATTGGATTGATTCAGTCGGTGGATCTTGAGCCGAAGTTTGCTCTCCGACGGATACCTGGCGAGAACCGGCCATAGCGCTCATTATCTATCCCGCTGCGTGCTACGCAATACCTATTCAGCATCAACGCCGTCACCTGGGCCGAGCAGTTCCGCAGTCTAGATCCGTTTGATTGTTGCGAACCAGGCTGGTGCGCCATCGTCGTGAAATCTGGTCTGAAGCCGCTCCGCTTCGATGGCGGCAACCTTCCATCCAGTGCTGGGGTTGAACGCCGCCCTCAGCTCTTGCTGACTGATGGGGTGGGGGCCAGTATCGGGACCATCGTCACTGAAGCACAACACATACAGGGGTCCATCGGGTTCGGTCACCGACGCCAGACTGGCCACGTATCCTGGTTGCTCGTCGCGGTCGAAGGTATGGAACAGTCCGCAGTCCAGCACCGTCACAAACCTGCGTCCCAAACGCTCCAACTGGAACGCGTCAGCCGCAGCGAACTCAACCTCGATCCCACGGTCGGCGGCCTTCTTTCGGGCGATGGCCAGTGCGTTCTCAGCCACGTCAACGCCCAGAACCGACAATCCCAGCGAGGCGATGTGCAGCGTGTTCTCGCCGGTCCCGCAGCCCGCATCGAGCACCGCTCCGACGAATCCGCCTTCGGATGCGAGCCGCACTATTACTGGCTGAGGCCCGCCAATATCCCAAGGCGCAGGGCCGTCGCGGTACGACCCATCCCATGGCAGTCCGCTCATCCGTTCGTGACTGGTTGGCTGTCGACCCCTGAGCGGATCGTCAGCAAGGGTTTCTGATCGTTCCGGCAACCGAGTCCTCTTCCTGCTATTGATCTAGCCACCTCATCGTAGCACTCAAACCCACAGGTCTGACCGTTCCCCGGTAATTCCCCTGCCTCAGTCACTGCCGTTTATGACCCGGGTCACTGCGCTCATGATCGAATTCGGGCACCATCATCTGTTTGGTCTGTTCGGTCCATTGCCCGGAACGTTCTTGCGTTCTGCGATGCCCAATAAAAACCGAAGCAGGAGGCAATTCGATGTCCCGATTTCTGCTGCTCTTCGTCTGCAGTTTGTCGATCGCTACGTCATCACTGCTGTTTGCTCAAGAAAAAACCACGCCGCTCGATCCTGCTGTCCAGCAGCAGTACCAGGCTGGCCAACAGGCATTGAGTGCCGGCAAGGACAAGGATGCGGTTGAGGCGTTCAAACGGGCCAATAAGCTGGCCGGCAATTCTTGCTTCGAGTGCTACGTGGGGCTGGCGACAGCCTACACGCATCAGGCAGATCTCAAGAGTGCGCTCGACAGTTGCGACCGCGCCGTCGCGGCTGCGGCCGGCGATTCCGACAAAGCGAACGCGCACGCCTACAAGGGAAAAGCGCTGCTGACCATCGGCAAGCCGGACGCTAAGCGCTTTGGCCAAGCAGAACAGGAGTTTCGTACGGCCATAGGGTTGGCGCCCAACGATCCGGTCCTCCACCTGGACCTGGCCATCACGCTGCTTCGCCAGTCGAAGGACGATCAGGCCAGGGAAGAGCTGCAGAAGTGTGTAGCGATGAATCCAACCTCGGCAATCGCCGAACAGGCGAAGTTACTGATGGCCAATCCCAGACGAGGCCGGGAAGAGTTTGCTCCTGATTTTCAGCTGACAACGCTGCAGGGGCAGGATTTTGACCTCAAGGGGATGACCGGCAAGATTGTCGTGCTGGACTTCTGGGCGACCTGGTGTCCGTCGTGTCGCGATTCGGTGGGCGGGCTGAAGGAATTGTCGCGCAAATACCGGAGCGACAAAGTCGTGGTCATCAGTATCAGCGCCGACGAAGACGACGCGGCCTGGCGCCAGTTCATCGCCAAGAAGAAGATGGAGTGGCCGCAATATCGCGACGGCGACCGCAAAGTCAGAAAGGCATTCGGAGTTGACGAGTTTCCTACCTATCTGGTGATCGATGGCGAGGGCGTCGTCAAGGCGCGGATTATCGGCTTGGACCCGCAGGAGAACGTAGTCCATCGGCTTAAGGCCACGCTCGCAGCAATGCCGCAACTGGAAGGCGCGCAGGGCGGCAAATAAGCCTGCCCCGGCGGCTATTTTTCTGGTCGCGGCATGTGCTGGAACAGCGCAAACACCGCCCCTTGCGGATCGGCGAGCACCGCGAAGCGGCCAACATTTTCCATCGTCATGGGAGGCAGGTAAGTCTTCGCCCCCAAAGTTTTGGCTTTGCCGGCAACGGCATCGCAGTTGGACGCGTTGAAGTACGGGAGCCAATGCGCGGGCGTGTTGGGCTGGCGGTCCGACACCGGCGGAATCCCTCCAATGAAGTGCTCGCCGTTCTTGATGTGCAGATAGTTGTGCTCGGGGTCTTCGTCGTCGGTGACGATTTCCCATCCGAACAGGTCGCGGTAAAACCTACTGGCGCGCTGCGGATCAGGCGTGCTCAGGTCGGCCCAGCACAGAGTGCCATCTACGTGCGCAATGCCGGTTCCCTTATTTCTTTTCGCCTCCCACGCACAAAACACCGCTCCCGTGGGATCTTGCAGCACGGCCATCCGGCCGGCGTCAAAGACATCGAAGGCGGCCTTTAGAACCGTACCTCCAAGTTCCGTAGCCCGCTTGGCGGCATCATCGGCGCTGACGACCATGATGTAGAGCGTCCAGTTGGGAGGCACGCCCTGGGCGCGCTGCTCTGGGAGCAGAGTGTAAGCAGCCGCTGCGTCGCGGCCTTCGAGCCGGAAGATGGTATAGACACCGTCGGGCCCCATGGGCATGTCCACAGGTTCCCATCCGAACAAAGACTGGTAAAACGACTTGGCAGCGGACTGGTCGGTGGTACCCAACTCGACCCAGCAGAAAGAGCCTGGCGGATGCGAATCAACGTGTGCCATGGGCGGAGATTATACCCCGCCGGCCAAAGCGACCGTCAACCGGGGTGGAGGGGAAACTTAAATCCGACGGTGAGAGCCCAGAAAAGTTCAGGAGGTAGTTCTTCGGTGGAAGCCCCCTGCTTTAGCAGGGGGAAGCCGGAGTTTAGTCCAGCGTAGAAGGCGTCGATTATAAACGGGCCTTTAGGCTTGGGATTTTGCGATCCAGCGCTAAAGCGCGTGATCAAAAGTCAAATTTTTCTCGGAGCGCTGAAGCGCTCCTTCCCCCGCATAAATGCGGGGGCTTCCACCGGGGAATTGTGAGACCAGAGCTGAGCCCTGGTCTCTGAGATCCAGCCCTACGAGAACACCTCACCGGCCATGGCCGAGAGGGTGCGCGAGGGCAAAGTATTCCGCACCGGGCGATCCGGCACGATTCTATCTGCGCCATTCAACTGCTTGCGGGTGATGCGCAGCTTCAGGGCGCGTTCGATGGCGCGAAGTTCTGCCACCTCAGCGCCGGCTACCAGCGTCGAAGCGCGGCCACGCAATCCTGCCCGGCCTGTCCGGCCCACACGATGGATGAAATCCTCGGGAATCGCCGGCAGGTCGTAGTTGATGACGTGTGCGATGTTCTGCACATCAATGCCGCGCGAAGCCACGTCGGTGGCCACCAGAACATTAAAGTGGCCGGCATCAAAGCCGGCGAGTGCGCCGCTGCGTTGCGACTGAGTGCGGTCGCCGTGAATCATTGCGGCGGCGAACCCGTCGCGCACCAGACTTTTCGCCAGGCGTTCGGTTCCGCGCTTGGTCCGGGCAAACACCAGGGTACGCCCTTTCTCGGCGTAGAGAAGTTGGCGTAGAACCTCAGATTTCTCCGAGGCGGAAACTTCAAAGGCGTGGAGTTCGACGGTGTCGGCTGGCTTCGAAATCGAACCTTGCGCAATGCGTACTGGCTTGCGCATGTAGTCGTTGACCAGGCCGGCGACGGAGGCTTCAAGGGTGGCCGAAAAGCACAGGGTTTGACGATCGCGCGGCAGTACCGCGACGATGCGCCGGATGGCCGGCAGAAAGCCCATGTCGAGCATGCGATCGGCTTCGTCGAGAACCAGCGTCTTTACAGCTTCAAGGCGCACCAACCGGCGGCCGAGGAAATCTTCCAGCCGTCCCGGCGTAGCCACGATGACGCGCGCTCCGGCGCGCAGGGCCTGGATCTGCGCCTTCTCGGCCAGACCGCCGATGACCAGGGCCGCGGGCGCAAGTTTCTTGTCGCGCAGCTTTTCGTATTGTTCGTGAACCTGCATGGCAAGCTCGCGCGTGGGTACCAGGATCAACGCTTCCGGGTTGCGAGACGTAGTCTGCAACAGGCGCTCAATCATGGGCACCAGGAAGGCCAAGGTTTTGCCAGTGCCGGTTTGGGCAGTGGCCAGGACATCTCTGCCCGCAAGAGCGTGCGGGATCGCTTCCGCCTGAATGGCGGTGGGAATGGTGAAATTAGCAAGCGCCAGCTTCCGCTGAAGATCAGCGGAAAGAGGCATTTCTGTAAATTGTGTCAATCGAATTGTACTTTCTGGAGGGGCGTCTCGCGATTGCATTTTGTTAGTGCATGCGATTCGCGAAGATACTTCTGATGCCGCTCAATGGTTTATTGGGCGCTGAAAACAAACGGGATGCAGGGAAAGCGGGAAATCAGATCGAAAACTTCGGATCGGACTGTCGCACCACAAGCGAACCGTGGCTAATAGCGTCTAGAAGCAGTGTAGCACAAATGCCCTGAAAATGTGCGGTATGCGGTGGCAGAGCTTGCCAGTGCTGCGGAATTACTTGGCAAAGTCATGAAAATCAAAGCCTTGCGGCTGACCTTCCTCGTCGTGGGTGACCACCAGATCAGCTACGGGCGAGGTCGCAGGAGTTTCCGTTTCAGTGTCGGATTGCTGCTTGCGCTGCTGCTTCTTCTGCATTTTTTCAGCCTGTTTTTCCTGTCGTGAGCGCTCTTTCTGGCGCTTGGTAAAGGACGGACGCGAGTTGGCCATACACGGCTCCTCTCAGCTCAATCAACATTCAATCGGCGTTTGCTACTTCCATCATACATGCATGGCAGGCTTTACCAAACCGCGTAAAAAGTTTCCGCTTACCGCGGGCGGCTGCCTGGTAACCCCAATGTTTTCTTGCGCGCGCTTTTGGCAAACACGTTGCAATGTATATCGCAACGCGCGAGGCGTTGGGCTCGGAGAAGGGGCAGTCTCGAGTTCGCCGACGGACAGGGGTTTCGAATGACAGCCGCGATATCTCCGGGAGTGGACATGCGAGCACGCAGTAAAGCGATTTTATGTTTGTGCCATGACGCCACCATGCTTCAGGTTCGGCGCATGTTGCTGGAACATTTTGGATATCAAGTGTGGCCCACGAGTTCCGTGGAAGGAGCAACCGTGCTCGCCGAAAACGTGTGTCCCGACATGCTATTGATGGACAACAACTACCCTGGAGTTGACCTGGAGCAGGTGGCGGGACAGATTAAACAAGCCTGCCCGCATGTGATCACCGTAGTGCTGTCGCCCTACTTTGGGGTGCACGATTCTTCGCAAACCGCCGTCGATCGATTTGTTCCGCGCGACGAGGAACCCGATGCGCTGATCGCCCGAATTGAAGAACTGTTCGCCGAAAGGGGACAGCCCGGCGAGTTCGGTTCACGCGCAAATTAGGGCGCGCGGGAAGACCTCAGTTCTCAAATTTTGAATTGTCATCACGAACGGCCTTCCGGCCGTGAGCGACCTGCTGTTTCCTCAACAAGCAAAAGCAGATTCCTCGCTGCGCTTGTCATGACAACTCCTTACCTGCTTCGCAACAAGCACCTTTAAGTGCCGACTCTTTCTCGCGGTGTTCGACCTCACACCACGGTGTGACCGTGGTCACTTCGCTCTGGGCAGTGCCTGGTTAAAAATCGAACCATCGTTCGGTAAGTGGGTGAGCCGCTCAGCCGCAACGTAATTCCAGGGTGCCACTAAACCAAATCAGGGAAGATGCCGGCCGCAAGGTCGCAATTCCTCAAACGTGGCGCCAAGAAGAAAGGGCAGCAATGGCCAAGGGTTCGGTGCAAATTGTGGTTGAGCGCTGTAAGGCTTGCGGATTTTGCGTAGAGTTCTGTCCCACGCACGTTCTGGCGCTTTCCACCGCTTTTAACGCCAAGGGGTATCACACTCCCTACATGGTCCACCCGGAGAAGTGCAGCGGTTGCGATTTGTGCGGCATGTACTGTCCCGACTTCGCAATCTTCGGGCATAAGCAGCCGGCGCCCGCCAAGGAAGTTGCCGCCGGCGCCCCGCCCGTCGCCGCCGAAATCAAGGAGGACCAAGATGCACGCTGATCCGGCTGGTGTGATGACCGGCACTCATTTTCTGGATGGCGATCACGCCTGCTGCGAAGGCGCACTGGCCGCGGGAGCGCGGTTCTCATCCGGCTATCCCATCACCCCTTCAACCGAAGTCGTCGAACGCTTCGCCGCGCGCGTGCCTACCGTGGGTGGAACGTTCATTCAAATGGAGGATGAACTGGCTGCCTCGATTGCGCTGCAAGGCGCGGTATGGGGCGGAGCCAAGGCGTTCACCGTGACCTCTGGTCCAGGATTTTCTTTGATGATGGAGCACATTGGCCTGGCGGTGATGACGGAAACTCCGTGCGTCTTCGTTGACGTGCAGCGCGGCGGGCCTTCCACCGGATTGCCCACTCTGCCTGCGCAAGCTGACATGATGCAGGTGCGCTGGGGCTCGCACGGCGATTACGAAATCATTGCGTTGTGCCCGAATTCGCCGCAAGAGTGTTTCGACCTGACCATTACCGCTTTCAATTATGCCGAGCAGTATCGCTGCCCGGTGTTTGTGATGATGGACGAGGTGGTCGGACACATGACGGAGAAGGTTGTGATTCCTCCGCCGGAGCAGATTGAAATCACGCCGCGGCGCTACACCACACTTCCGCCCGACGAATTTCTGGCGTTTAAGCCGTGTGACGACCTGGTGCCCGACATGCCGCGGACCGGCGAAGGCTACAACGTCCACGTGACCGGCCTTACCCATGACGAGCGCGGCTATCCGGACATGACGCCCGCCCAGCAGGACAAACTGGTGAGGCGGCTGCAGGACAAGATCAAGAAGAATGTCGACAAGATCACGCTGTACGAGGAAGACCAGATCGAAGGCGCCGAGGTAGTGGTGGTGTCGTACGGCATCACCTCGCGAGTGGCGCAACGCGCCATCGAATTGGCGCGCAAGAAGGGCGTAAAGGTCGGCAAGTTCCGGCTTATTACCGCGTGGCCTTTCCCCGAAAAGCAGATTGCAGAAATCGCCGCCAAGGTGAAGGCCATTGTCGTGGTCGAACTGAATCTGGGGCAGATGGTGCGCGAAGTAGAACGCGCCGCCGGGAGAGCAAAGGTCCGCTTCGTGGGACACGCCGGTGGCAGCGTACACCGTCCGGAAGACATTCTGCAGGCCATTATGGAGGTGGCGCGATGAGCGAGCTGACTGAACTGACGGTTGAAAATCCGGTCGAACAATTTCTGCGCATGGACCGCATTCCGCACATCTGGTGTCCGGGCTGCGGCATTGGCACCAGCGTCAACTCGTTCGCGCATGCGCTCATCGACGCCAAGATCGACACTCGGAACGTGGCTATTGTCTCGGGCATCGGTTGCACCGGGCGCGTTGCCGGATACGTCAAGCAGGATTCGTTCCACACCACGCATGGCCGCGCGATTCCGTTTGCCACCGGCCTGAAGCTGGCCAATCCAAAGCTGAACGTGGTGGTGTATTCCGGCGATGGCGACTTGTTCGCGATCGGCGGCAACCATCTGATTCACGCTGCGCGCCGCAACGTGGACATCAAAGTCATCTGCATCAACAACCTGATTTACGCCATGACGGGCGGACAAACGGCGCCCACTACGCCGGGCGACGTCATCACCTCGACCAATCCTTACGGCACCTACGATCCGGCGTTCAACCTGCCGTATCTGGTGGAAGCTGCAGGCGCGGTTTACGTGGCCCGCTGGACGGCCTTTCATGTCAGGCAACTGGCGCGCGCCATGCAGGAGATGTTTGCCAAGAAGGGTTTCAGCTTCATCGAAGTGCTGTCGCCTTGCCCGACGCTGTATCAGCGCCGCAACAAGATGGGTGACGGCCTGGACACCATGAAGTTCTACAAAGAAGTCAGCAAAGTCCGCAACGGCGCAGCGACCAAAGACGTTGCCTTGACCAAGAGCGGCGAGATCACGGTCGGCAAGTTTGTCGATCGCGAGCGCAGCGACTATGGCGGTCTCATGCACGATAAGCTGCTCGATTCGCTGGGAGACGATTACGTGGAAACGGAGGCCTGTTCATGCCAGTAAGCGAGATCCGTATCGCAGGGTTCGGCGGCCAGGGAGTCATCCTGTCGGCCATCATCATCGGCAAAGCCGGATGCATTTATCAGTCCGGCTACGCCACCATGACGCAGAACTTCGGGCCCGAAGCCCGCGGCGGCGCGTGCAGCGCGCAGCTTATTCTTTCCGATTCGCCCGTGCTCTATCCCTATGTGCCCCGGCCCGACATCCTGGTGGTGATGTCGCAAGAGGCCTATGGCCTGTTCGCTCCCCAGCTCAAAGATGAAGGCACCCTCATCATCGAAGAAGACCTGGTGCGGATCGGCGAACTGCCCGCGGGCGTGCGCGTTTACAGTGTTCCCGCAACCCGCATCGCCGAAGAACTGGGCAAGAAGATGGTGCTTAACATCGTGATGGTCGGGTTCTTTGGGGCCATCACGCAGGTGCTCGACCGAGAAGCGTTGCGCAACGCCGTGGGCGCATCGGTGCCACAAGCTTATCGGGAACTGAACTTGAAGGCCTTTGATCGGGGATACGAGTACGGCGTGAAGGAACTGAACGAAGTCATCGTGAAACAAGAGTCAGAGGTAGCCGTCGCAGCACTGGAAAATTAGCTTCATTCATAACTCATACCAAGGTAAGCCGGCGAATGGTCGCTGGCTTTTTGTCGTAAAAACAGAAATGGATGGCAGCATAAATATCGGTCGGGATGACAACATAAAAGCGCGCAGGACAACATATCTCCCGAATCTTTCATCTATCGCAGAGAAATCATGGCCAACAACACTCGTGACGAAGACAGCGGCAAGGGCGCGGTGGAGCAAGACCAGCCCGGCCAGGAGACCAACGTTTCCCGCACGGGAGAAATCGGACACCGCAATCAGGATGCGCTGCTGAAGTCTTCCGACAGCGACTTCCCCGAACCCGGGCAGAACGAGGAACACTCGGGCGAACCACAAGGGCGCAACCAGCTCAACCGCGATACCGAAATCGCCTGTGACGATAAAAAGCGTCCGCCTGCGAAACCGTCTCACCCCTGAGCAGTGTAAGGAACGGGTGCGTTAGGGAGCCATTTGGTTGTGCAGCGAGGCGGCGGCGAATGTAAATCCTTGCGGCTCGACCCTCACCACGCCCTGATAGGGCTGATCGATGTCGGCGATGGCCACCAGCACCAGGGCAATCAGGAAGCTCAGCATCAGCACCTGCAACAAGTGGAAGCGAAAGTTCGGCACACCAAAGAAGCAAGATGAGGCGACCGTAATGATGCCTCCCGCAACCAGGACTGCCCAGAGAATGCCGGGCAAGGCCTCGCGCACCTGGGTGGCGCGAATACGGCGGTATTGGGTCAATCCTCGCAACTCCTCCAAGAGCTGATAGGCCGCGATAGTGTCAACTGACGGACGGGCCTGACTCTCACCTGCCAAGGTCCATAGTTGATTGATCATGTCCTCGCCCGCAGCCGGCAGTTGGTTCTTTTCCATGGCGGGCCACTCGCGGCCGAGGGCATTATCGGCATAGCGCACGCATAGTTGCTGGATGGGCTTGGCGTTGGGGTCCTTTAGCTGGCTGGCAATGCGGAAGACGTTGACCAGCGCATTGGCTTCTTGCTCCTCGTTGGTTTGCGCCTGCTGGAACATGGTCCAGACACCAGCAAGCGTGAAAGCCAGAATGACCGCGTAGGTAGTGCCGATGACAGCAACTACCGCGCCGGTAAAGTCGTTCGACTCCTTGCGAGATGGCGCGGTTGAAGTGCGGCTGATCAGGAAAAGGAACGTCGTTGCCGCAGCGACACAGCCGATGATGATGAGAATGTTGTATAGCACGATGCTCTCTCGCGGCTATTGACTGCTGGTTAAGCAGTGACCGGTCATTTTGAGTTGGCATCACGAACGGCCTTGCCGTGAGGGATCTGCTGTCTGCTCACGACCATCGATCCAGCACCAACAAAAGCAGATTCCTCGCTTCGCTCGTAATGACAATTTCAAAGTGAACTGTCTAGCGGTTAACGAGCTTACACTGCTTTGCAAAAAAGCGGGAGAGGATTGTAAGGGAACAGCGGACCTAGCTTAAAGTCAGGACCTTGTGGTCGGGGCAACGGGCTTGCGCCAGCTCAATCAAGCGATCAATCAATTCCGGACCGTGGTTGGCGTAAAAATAGAGCCCGCCGATTTCCCGCTCCTGGAGAGACTTATTTGGATAGAGAGCATTCTCGATTTGCGCAGCATGTCGCGAGAGGATCTCGTTCTTTCGCAATTCGGCCTGCGCCGTGCGCTTCTCCAGACGATCGATCTGGTAGCGCATCTTGCTGGCAGCGCGGCTGGCGGCTTCGACCAGGGTTGGATCCAGCTTCTTTAAGGACTCGCTGATCCGCGCCAGAGTGGCTGCAACCGATTGACGGGCCTGCTCAAGGTTTTGCTTCAGTTCGGCAGGCAGCACGCGCGCCGCGAGGCAATCGCGAAGCTGGCATTCGCCGTGAAACAGTTCCGGCAACTCAACTTCATATTTGTTAAGCAGCCGCTCAATGCGCGGCTCGATCAGCGTTGCGCTCATGCGGGGAAGTATGGGCGTGATCCGGCCCAGCAGCTTCTCGTACACAACCGAGGCCTGCGCGAAGTACGCAATCTCTGCCGGACCGCCGATGTAGGCCAGTGTGGGAAGCCAGTAATCCTGCAGCACGGGACGCAGCATTACGTTGGCGCTGAAGTTCTCTGGCGCAGCCGCGATGCGTTTCAGCAACTCCTCGGCCGAAACTTTCGTCTTGGCGATGGTGAAGGCCCCGTTGGCGCGGTGCACCGGCACGCGCACTCCATCGACCAGGGCAAACAACGGAGTGGATTCTCCCGTAACTTTGACCTGCTCGTGATAGCCGTGGTCACGCAACTGCTGGTTGCGCTCCAGAACTGCCTGGTCGAGTTCGGCGGAGCGTTGCAGTGCGTCGGCGAAGAGCGGCACGGCAATGCGGTGCAACTGTGGGTCAGCCGGGTCGAGGAAGATAAGCCCGTGTTGGTTGAAGATGCGCGTGTAAAGCTTGGCGAACGAGTTGGAAAAAGTCTCACCCTCGGCGTAGGTCTCGCGCAGGTAGTCCGCAGCCAGCGATTCGCCCAGCATCCTGGCGGCTTCGGCGACCGTCTCGTCGGTTCCCTCGGCGAAGCGAATGTGCGCAACCGGCGCGCCGGTGATGCCGGTCGTCTTGGCGGTGAAAGGCGCAAGTTGAAAATCGTGGGTCAGCAGCAGCGCCTGGTTCACTTCATCGAGGTCGTGGTCTTCCGTGGCCATCCAGAAGATGGGAACACACTCGATGCCTTTTTCTTGCAGTTCTCGAGCCAGCGCGAGAACCGATGCCGCCTTGAACAGCGACATGAGCGGGCCGCCGAAAAGTCCGACCTGCTGGCCGGTGACCACGGCAAAAGCGCCATCGCGCAGCCGCTGAATGCTGCGCAGCGTCGCATCCGAAGCTCCCCATGCGCGGTTCTGTTTTTCCAGCGCGTCGGCGACCTGGGCCTGCCGCTCGCGATTACGGGGCACGGACTTGGCGAATGCAGCAACATGTTCCACGTCGGGCTGCGTGGGGAAAAATTTGCGGACCTCGGGAGAGTAGGAAAGGAAATCGCTGAAGATGCGGGTGGTGTGCGGGATGGAGTTGAACGAGATGCAGTCGGGGATCACGAGATCGTCTCCCGACAACCGCGCCCGCCGATGTGCGTGCGGCACATGGGGCCGAAATTCAGAAGCGGCCGACCGTCGGTCGCAACACGTCGAGGAACCAGCAGGGCCATTCGCGCCACTCGTATGAGACTAACAGGAAGGCAAAAGGTTTGGATGACCAGGCTTCCCAAGGGATGCATGATTCAGCTGGCCGAGTCGGCCGCGCCGTCGTCGGCATCTATATGTTGGCGATTGACTTCGCTGCTGGTAGAGTGAAGAAGATCGTACAGCACTTCGGGGGCGTCACGGCTTCGACGGAAGTGATTGCGGTAAAGAGGCATACCGGAGCGCATGCATCCGTAATCGCGTGCAAAAACACAATTGCCAATCAAAACCTGGCATACGCAGCTTAATTAATTAAGTTGCCGTCCTCCTCGGCTTTGCTCATGGGCTGAGAAAGGGCGTCGCACAGTGAGCTGGCGGCCAACTCTCCACCTGTGAGTTGGCGGCGAGATCATCAGGTTGGCTGGCTGCGTTTCTTGTCCGCTCTGAGCGTGGCCCGCGAGAGTGCCGGGTAACTCCGGCGCATGAACGTGACTAAGTATGTAGGCTCTTTGCTGACAGCATTTTCGGACGCGGGTTCAACTCCCGCCGCCTCCACCATGATCGTATTTGTTTTCACCAGTCGTAACCCTTGCTCGTGATCGACTGAACAATCGAGGAGAACTTTTCCTCCGCCGCCCCAAGACAGCTAAGCGGCACGCGATCACGCCCGCTTTCACCCCCAGGGCGGACCTATCCACCACCCGTGGTTCTTCCTCAGTCCAGACCACGGAACACTCAGCTGCAAATAGAATCTCGGGCATCCAGTGAACGACCTCATCGACCTCAGAACCTCTGACACGAATTCATGACCATTCAAAGTGTCCCTGCGTCCCCTTGAGTAAAAATAAAAAAATAGGTTGTTTTTCGACAAGAGCTGCAGCATAATCCGCCAGCACCAACTGCAACCCCATGCCCGATTCGTCTGGGATCACGCAACTGGTCCTCAACGTATCCAGCTACTTCGCGCCGTAACTGCGGTGCTTAAAGAGGACTACCTATGCGAGTCAAACAACCTTCCATCCAATTGATGGCGACCCTGGCGATCTTTGCTGTAGCCCTGTTTGCGACCAGCACCAGGGCGGCTGCCCAGGAGAAGGTGCTGCATGTCTTCCTCGACGACCTCGTGGACGGGACTACTCCCCAAGCCGGGCTGATCTTCGATGCCGCCGGCAATCTGTACGGCACCACCGTCGGCGGCGGGCCTACTGGCGACGGGACGGTATTCGAGCTGTCGCCCGCTGGGGGCGGAAACTGGACGGAGAAGGTGCTGTGGAACTTCGGCAACGGCGCGGACGGGGCCGAGCCCGTCGCTGGGCTGATCTTCGATGCCGCCGGCAATCTCTACGGTACGACCTCCCTTGGCGGCACTTCCAACAGCGGAATCGTGTTCGAGTTGATGCCCGGGGCAGGCGGAACCTGGACGGAGAAGGTGCTGCATAACTTCAACTATAACGACGGGGACGAACCCGCAGCCGGGCTGATCTTTGATGCCGCCGGCAATCTCTACGGCACCACCTACGAGGGCGGCCTCGACTTTGGGGTGGTATTCGAGTTGTCGCCTGGCGCGGGCGGAAGTTGGACGGAGAAGGTGCTGTATAGTTTCAGCGGCGAACCTACGGACGCGGCCAGTCCCCAAGCTGGCCTGATCTTCGATATAACGGGCAATCTCTACGGCACGACCAAGTTTGGGGGCACTTCCGGCGCCGGGGCGGTGTTTGAGTTGTCGCCCGCCGGCGGCGGAACCTGGACGGAGAAGGTGCTGTGGAGCTTTGGTAATGGTGCGGACGGAGGTTCTCCGGTAGCTGGGGTGATCTTCGACGCCACCGGCAATCTCTACGGCACGACCAGCGCAGGCGGTACTTTCAGCGACGGTGGGACGCTGTTCAAGTTGTCGCCCGCAGGGGACGGAGGGGGCGGAACCTGGACGGAGCAGGTGCTGCATAACTTCGGCAATGGCACGGACGGGTCTTCTCCCCAAGCAGGCTTGGTCCTCGATGGCGCCGGCAATCTCTACGGCACGACTTACAACGGTGGCAGTTATGGCGGGGGGACGGTATTTCGGTTTAATGCCTAGGGAGAGACCTTGCTGTATAGCTTTAGCGGCGAGGATGGGAACAATCCCGCCGCCGGACTGGTCCTCGATGGCGCCGGCAATCTCTACGGCGCGACCAGCGGGGGCGGCAGCGACGGTGAGGGGGTGGCGTTCGAGATCACAAATACGCCGCCTGTCCCGTATCAATTCGTTACCATACCTCCCTGCCGGCTGATTGACACACGCCAGACCGGCGGTCCGATTACAGGCGGCACCTTGCGGACCTTCCCCATTCCGCTGGAGGGTGGCTGCAACATTCCGGCGACCGCAACTGCGTACTCGCTCAATGTCACGGTTGTGCCCATGGGTTTCCTTAGTTACATAACCATGTGGCCCGCGGGCATTGACCTTCGACCGGTGGTTTCTACCATGAACTCAACCGATGGCCGCGTTAAGGCCAATGCCGCGATTGTGCCGGCGGGCACCAACGGAGGCGTCAATATTTACGCCACCAACACGACCAACGTGGTCCTTGACATCAACGGCTACTTCGCGCCCGTCACGTCATCCACGCTGGAGTTCTATCCTCTGCCGCCCTGTCGTGTCGCTGACACGCGCAGATCCGACTTTCCCCCAGGCTTGGGACCGCCGTCGCTGGCCGGCGGACAGCCACGCGACTTCCCCATATTGAATGCCGCCAGCTGCAACATTCCTTCCAGCGCGGCCGCGTATTCGTTGAACCTGACGGTCGTGCCCCACGGCACGCTGGGCTTTCTGACGGTTTGGCCCACGGGCCAAGACCGGCCGACGGTTTCCACTTTGAATGACGTACTTGGTAATGTCATCGCCAATGCCGCGATTGTGGTCGCCGGCACGGGGAATGACGTTTCGGCTTACGCGACTAACAATACCGATTTGATCATCGACATCAACGGCTATTTCGCGCCGGCCGGGACGGGCGGGTTGTCGCTCTATGCGGTGCCGCCGTGCAGAGTCATCGACACACGCCATATAGGCAGCGGGCAGCCCTTCAGCGGGACCCTGAATCCTCCGGTGGATGTAGGGGGCTAGTGTGTGTGGAATACCGGCGACAGCACAGGCCTATGCCTTCAATGCGACGGTGGTGCCGACAGGCAGCCTGGGCTACCTGACACTGTGGCCCGACGGCGCCAACCAGCCAACGGTCTCGACCTTGAACGCGCAGGATGGATCCGTCTCCAGCAACATGGCCATCGTGCCGGCAGGCCATGCGGGCAAGGTTGACGCCTTTGCCAACGGACTGACGCAACTGGTGCTCGACATTTCCGGCTACTTCGCGCCGTAGGGCGAATTTCGGGTTCTAAGAATTTGTGTTGTCCGGCACGACAGAGGCTGTCGTTTTGGGAGAAACTCGTCACGAGCCGGCGCCCACCCTGTCGCCGGCGGGCGACAAGGGTGGGGCACCACAAAATTAGCTCTCCTAACGGGTTCGGTCGATTCCTGGTGGGAGCAACTTGCGGCGTAGAACGGACGCCAGACCGAGGACGCCGGAACCAAACAGCATGATGCTGCCCGGCTCGGGTGTGGTTCCGCTGCCGCCGCTGCCGCTTACCGAGAAAGATTCCGAAGGGATTGAGCCGACCGCATTGTCATAGCCCAAGGACGGGCAATTGGCGCCGCCACCGCTGCCGCCGCAGCCCGTGCCGCTGTTTTCGTCCCAATAGACCGGATCGCCGCTGGGGACGGTCGCGTTGAACAGGTTGAGCCAGTAGGTGGTGTCGCTGGCGGTAGTAACGTTCAGCCCCGTCACCGTGATCAGACTGACCACGTACCCCTGCGAGTTGCCGAAGAGGTGTTGGTCGGTCAGCGTGCCGCCGCTGGTGCTGGCGGTGCCGGAGCCAATCGTCGTTCCGCCGTTCGCCGCGGTGGTGATAGACCAATCCACGGAAGTTAAGCTGTCGCCTAGAGCCTCCCATGCGCCAAATGAGAAACCGGTCGTGGTTCCACCGGCGTAAAACGTGTCACTGACGACGAAGCCGGAGTTAATGGTCCAGGCAGAGACAGTGCCGTTGATGGGACCGTTGTCATATGTCCACGGTGCCGCCCACGCCGGCGTACTCGCCAGCGCCAGGCAGAGAATTGTCAGCAAAACAATATGTAGTTTCATGGATCGGATCCTCCTTTTAGGTTCCACTCAAGTTAGGTTGTTGAAAGGTGCGGCAATCTGCCGGTCAGAAACCCTGCTTCTGGTACACCAGCCCTCCGTGACGCAGGGGAACCTCGGGTTTGTCAAGCTGCCTCGTCATGACCAGGCTGAGAAACGTATGCGGCGGTTCGCCACAGTCCGAATTGTTTTGCGGCCCTGCATACGTCTTCGAGATCACCAGCGACGGGTTTGGCTGATACGGCTTGAAAATTACGTAGTCGCGCAGCACCAGGCCGTTGCAGTCGGGACGTCCGGTAATCAGCATCTGCACCCAGTCGGCGAGCTGCCGGAGAACCGGAATCAGCACATCCTGGAACCCCGCATCGATGAGCTTTTCCAGCTCGGACGCAAAGAGGTTGAATAGGCTGTCATCGCCGGCCAGTTGCGCAATGATGTCCGGCACGCCCTCAGTTGACGAGTCGAGCACAATCTGGGCTGCCTTGAGATAGAGCGACGCCACCACGTCGGCCACCTGCTCGGTGAATTGGCCGGCCGCGGCGACCTGGTCGTCATAGGCATACGAGCCCAGATTGATAATGGAGTAGGTAGCGACGACCGTATCCGCGTTCTTACAAGGCACAGTGAATCCCCACGGATACGCAACGTCGCCGTCGCCGAATATATTCACCTGGCTCTGCCCGGCAAACTTCGGATTGCTGAGAGGTATCGTCTCATTCAGCGCCAGGGTGTTGTTCACCGTAACCACCAGATTGATCCAGTCGTTGTCAGCGTGCCTGGCATCGCTCTTGTGGTTCAGAATTTTGGTTTGATCTACGGTCAAGGTGCAGCTTCCCATCTTCGTTCTCCCTGTTGAATTCGCTCTGTGTCTTGCTGGAGCGTGGGTTGCATTCTGGGGCGGGTATGCGCCGCAAGTCTTGGAGGAATCCTGAAGTTTCTTGACTGAATCTTGACCGCGACTGGCGTAGGGTCGGAGACTGGCTGGTAGAATACCGACAACTTAAGCTGCAGCAGTATGTCCACTCCTCACCAGATCACGTATAAGTTCGGGAATTTCCGTCTCTTGCCCGGCGACAAGCAATTGCTCTGTGCCAGCGCGCCCGTTCCGCTGGCGCCCAAGGTGTTCGACACGCTGTGCCTGCTGGTCGAGAGCCAGGGCCGGCTGGTCGAAAAGGACGAGTTTCTGCAGCGGGTCTGGATGGGCAGTTTCGTTGAAGAAGTGGCCCTGGCGCATGCCATCTCGCAGTTGCGGAAGGCGCTGCGGAATGGGACCGAGGAAGAGGACTTTATTGAGACGGTGCCCAAGCGCGGCTATCGGTTCACCGCGCCGGTGGAGGTTTTTCGCGAGGAGCCGCGCGAGGCTCCGGTGCGAGTGACCCTGGCGGTATTGCCCTTTCAAAATCTGGGAGCTGATCCCGAACGCGAATATCTCGCCGACGGTTTGACCGAAGAGGCCATTGCAGCGTTGGGGCAGGTTGACCCCGAGTACCTGGGCGTGATCGGACGCACGACCGCGATGGCCTACAAAGGAACCACGAAGTCCCTCGCCGAGATTGGACAGGACCTGGGCGCAACGTTTCTGGTGGAGGGTTCCATTCGCGCTGATCGGTTGCGGCTACGCATTACCACGCGACTGGTCCGCGCGCGCGATCAGATTCAGATTTGGTCGGACTCCCACGACGGCGAAGCGGGCAACGTAATCGAGTTTCAGCGCGAGCTGAGCGTGGCCATCGCGCAGCAGATCCATCTGCGGCTGTCGCCGCAACGCCTGCAGGGCCTGGAGCGGCGTCAGACCCAGCACAGCGAGGCTTACGACCTCTACCTGCGGGGCCGGTACTTCTGGAACCAACTCTCGCCACTGACCACGCGGCGCGCCGTGGAATTCTATGCGCGCGCCACCGAGCTCGACCCCAACTATGCGCTGGCATGGTGCGGGCTGGCCGATGCCTATGCGGCGAGCCCGATCAACGGCGATGCGAATCCCCTGGAGGTTTGGCCCCGCGCCAGAGAGGCGGCCGCGCGCGCGGTCAATGCTGCTTCCAATCTCGCCCAAGCCCACGCTTCCCTGGGATTTGTGAAGTTCTGGCTGGATTGGGACTGGCCGGCGGCGGAGCGAGCGCTTCGCCGAGCTATCGCCCTCGACCCCAACTACTCGCTGGCCCATCGCATGCTGGGCATCGTTTTGTCGCACCTGCGCCGGGACCGGGAGGCGCTGGCGGCAGCCCGCCGTGCTCGCGAAGTGGACCCCCTCGACTTCACCCACCAGGCGCTATCGGCGCAAATCGCTTTCAACGCCCGCGACTACCAGGCGGCCGTGGAGTTTGCTCGCAGGGCCGTCGTGCTCGATCCCGAGTTCTGGGTGAGCTACATCCAGCTTGCGCAGGCCTATGAACAGTTGGGCCAGAGTGATGCGGCAATCGACGCGTTGCAAAAGGCGGGGCAATTCAGCAGTGGAAACAGTAAGGCGATTGCGCTCCGGGGCTACTTGTTCGCCAAGCTAGGGAGGGCCGGAGAGGCGCGTGAGGTACTCAAGACGCTGGAAGAGGTTTCGCGGGCGCGCTATGTCCCGCCCTATGCCAGCGCGCTGGTGCATGCCGGTCTGGGAGAAACCGACGCTGCCTTCGAGTGGCTGGAGCGCGCCTACAACGCACACGATGTGCATCTGGCGATGCTGCCGGTGGATCCCAAATGGGACCCCTTTCGCGCGGATGCGCGGTTTCTTGCGCTTATCGAGAACTGTGCCTTCAGTGCTACCCACCGCTAAAGATTTCCCACCCTTTCTGCTGCGGCTCGCGGAAGCCAATAATCGGTAAACAGTAGAATCGAAATGTCGATGGAAAGTGGTACGCTTCATGGCCTCCTAGTGCTACACGGCTGCTCGACTACGAAGCCCTTCGGTGGAATCACGTTACCAGACATCTTGCGTCCGGGGCACCGGGGTAACGGCGGCGGCACTCCTACAACGGCGGAAACTAATTAATGTGTGTCCCCGACGCAAGCTTTGCGCAGTTCGTCGTTCAAGCAGAGAGGGCAATAATTCACTTGACCCAGTAGGTTAATCAGGTGATTATTCCCACACAAATCTCCTGATGAGGATACAGGTTCTCCGAATCGGCAAACCTGACGGTCAGCCAGCATTTGAAGAAGACCCTCGATGCAATATCTGGCTTTCTGAACGGTTTGTACCTCACCAAGTGAGTAGGGCCCCAAAAATCTTACGAAAACCAACTTGAGCAGGCGGCTATTTTTCCGACTGAACGAGGAAGGCTCTTGTGTCGGCCAGGGGCGAGATTAAGAAGTTGGTCGAAGCCAACCGGCAGTTTCACGCTCATGGCTAGACTGTACCAATCCGCTAATTTCATTGGCTGCTGTCAGGGAACGGCACGCACGCTGATCGCGCTGACAATTGCTGGAGCCATGCTCTTGCCCTTGGTCGGACAGGGACAGGAGCGTCCGCCGCACTCCAGCGCTTCGACAAGCGCAGCACCGGCACCGCTGCCGCAACTGCCGAAAGAGTTTGCGCAGGAGGTAGCCGATTCCGAAGCGTCAATTCGCGAAGCTCTCCACCACCTCGAGGACCTAGCCTTAATCGACGCTGCCGTTCCCAAAGCTGAGCACGTCTTGCAGGTTCGCTCGACCCATCAGGGTGATACCTGGTGGGAGACCGTCAATGCGCGCCTGGATGTTACGGATTTGCGGCGTATCTCGACCATGCCTGCCGATGAAAGGACCAAGCTCGCAGCGGCTGAACGAACGGCCGACTCGGTCCAGGATAAGGACCTCGAGGAGAGCAAGCGCAACGACGCGCTCAATACTCTGCTGCAGGCCGCGAGCACGGAACACCAGATCCTCGGTCAGGAAGATCGTTGGTATGCGCATAGCCTCTACCGGGCGGGCCGCGCCTACTTCGCGCAATTGCGATATACCGACGCCGAGACCTCCTATCGTCGAGCGCTGGAAATCCATCGGAAGATTCTGGGCGAGGAGCATCCGGACTACGCTGCAGACCTGGAGTCGCTGGCGGAGCTTTATGTGGCCCTGGCCCACAACGAGCAGGCCGAAACGCTCTACAAGCAGGCCCTGGAAATCGAGAAGAGCACGCTCGGCGAGCAGCACCCGATTTACGCGACCAGCCTTTGCAATCTGGGAGACCTGTATCGGTATATGGGCCGCTATGCCCGAGCCGAGCCTCTGTATGTGCAGTCGCTGGCGATTCGCAAGAAAGCGTTGGGAGAAGAACATCCCGACTACGCGCGGAGTTTGGACCGGCTGGCGGCTCTGTACGACTCGATGGGGCGCTACCCACAGGCGGAGCCGCTGTTCAAGCAAGCGCTGGCGATTCGCCAGAAGGCGCTGGGAGAGGAGCATCCAGACTACGCGCGCAGCGTGAACAATCTAGCACTGTTGTACAAGGAAATGGGACGGTACCAGGAGTCTGAGGCCCTTTATCTGGAGGCGCTGGCGATCCGGAAAAAGACTTTCGGAGAGCAGCACCGGACGTACGCCAGCAGCCTTGATGATCTGGCGCAGCTCTATCAGGCGATGGGGAAGTACGAGGAAGCTGAGACCTTGTATCGGCAGGCGCTGGAGATTCGCCAGAAGACGTTGGGAGAGCAGCATCCAGCCTATGCGGTAAACCTGGACAATCTGGCGTCATTGTATGAGGAGATGGGGCGCTACAAAGAGTCTGAAGAGCTCGGCCGGCAAGCGCTGGAGATCCGCAAGAAGGCCGTCGGAGAAGAGCATCCTGGCTATGCCCGCAACCTGGCGAATCTTGCTGAGCTTTACCGGACGATGGGCCGCTATGACCAGGCGGAAGCGATGTATCGGCAGGCGCTTGCGATCCAGAAGAAGCTGCTAGGCGAGCAGAATTCAGACTACGCGACCAGCGTGGATGGCCTGGCGTCTCTCTATGTCGCCATGGGACGCAACGAGCAGGCCGAGACGCTCTACCGCCAGGCGCTGGAAATCGAGAAGCAGACCGTGGGCGAGCAGCACCCGATTTACGCCACGACGCTTTGCAATCTCGGAGACCTCTATCGGTATATGGGGCGCTATGCCCAAGCCGAACCTCTGTATGTGCAGTCGCTGGCGATCCGCAAGCGAGCTCTGGGTGAAGAACATCCCGACTACGCGCGGAGTTTGGACCGTCTGGGAGCGCTGTACGACTCGATGGGGCGCTACCCACAGGCGGAGCCGCTGTTCAAGCAAGCGATCACGATCCGCAGAACAGCGCTCGGCGAACAGCATCCGGACTACGCGCGGAGCGTGAACAATCTGGCGCTGCTGTACAAGGAGATGAAGCGCTACGAGGAGTCTGAACCTCTGTACCTGGAAGCGCTGGCGATCCGGAAGAAAACTTTGGGAGAGCAGCACCGGACCTATGCCAGCAGCCTGGACGATCTGGCGCAGTTGTATCAGGCGATGGGCAAGTACGAGCAAGCCGAGCCCTTGTACCGGCAGGCGCTGGAGATTCGCAAGAAGACGTTGGGAGAGCAGCATCCAGCCTATGCGGTGAACCTGGACAATCTGGCTTTGCTGTACAAGAAGATGGGGAAGTACGAGCAAGCCGAACCCTTGTTTCGGCAAGCGTTGGAGATCCGCAAGAATACCGTCGGAGAATACCACCCCGCCTATGCGCGGAACCTGAAACATCTGGCGGCAATTCTGGCGGTGACAGGCCGCACCCACGAGGCTTCGCAGTTGCTCCTCGAATCGGCGCGGCTGCAATGGCTGCACCTGACCGAAAATTTCCCTACCATGTCAGAGCAGCAGAAGCGTCAATTTCTGTCGCGCAGCTATTTCGTACAGAGCGAAGAGCTTTCCACTCTGGTCTTTCAAGGCAAAGGAGCCGACCCGAAAGACGGCTTGTCCGGAGTGCTGCTGAGCAAGAAACTGCTTTTTGAGGTGGCGCGGCAGGAGAGCGGGGCGCTGGCTTCGGCGGTGGCGGCTGCTCCACCAGCGTGGCAGGAGCAATGGCGCAAGCGGGAACAACTGCGCCACCAGTACGCCACCGTGGTCTTACAGCTCATGTCGGAGAGCGGGCCTCCGCAACCAAACAACAATACGGTGAACGCCGCCTTTGTCCGTTCTCTGGCAGAGCAGGTCGAGCAGTTGGACGCGCGGCTCCGGCAAGGCCATCCGGCCTACGCCGCCACAGCGCGGGTGCAGCAGGTCAAGCTCAACGACATCACCCGCGCATTACGTCCAGGCGAAGCATTGATGGAATATGTGCGCTATCAGGTCTACGATTTTGCCACCTCAAAAACAGGCAGCGCGCACTATGGAGTGTTCCTCCTGCTGGGCGGCAGCGGACAGGTTACCGCCGTCGACCTGGGTGACGCCAAGGAGATTGACACCGCGGTGGAGCACTTCCGGGCAGCGGTGCGCGGAGCGATTAATCAATTCAAGGAGATTGCTCCCAGTCGCGTTCAAATGCGTCGCTCTGAAGACCAGGTTGGGCTGGCCTCTTCGGCTGTACGCGAGCTCATCTGGCAGCGGTTGGAACCGCAGTTGTCGGGTATCAAACGGGTCTATGTCGCTCCCGATGGGCAGTTGAGCCTGATTCCCTTTGAAGCCCTGGCGCACAAGGATGAGTCGGGGGCATGGCGATATCTGGCGGAAGATCGGGAGCTGATCTACCTGGGAACAGGACGGGATTTGAGTGGCCTGGCAAGGAGCGCTGGCAACACCGCAGAGCATCACAAAACCGCGGTATTGATTGGCAATCCTGCCTTCAGTGCGAAGCCGGAGGAGTTGGCCGCGCTGGAGGCAGGGCTCAACTCACCCGCCGCTGCACCGATGATACAGGTCAGTGCTCACTCTACTTCCACGTTGGGGGTGACGGGCGGAGACGATGCCCCGCGGTTGCAGATTCCCCGCAACTGGGGCCAGGTCGAAGTGCTGGCGATGCTGATCCAGCAGGCTGGCATAGAACTCAAGCAATTGGGCTGGTCGGTGACCATGTTGACCGATCGCCAGGCGGTGAAAGAGGCGGCCGAGGCGGTTACGGCACCGCGGATTTTGCAGTTCGCCACCCATGGCTATGTTCTGGATCGACCTAATAGTGATCCCCAAGGCTGGGACAATCCCTTGTTGCGTTCCATGCTGATCATGGCTGGAGTCAACGATTGGCACCCGGTCTATCGCGTTGGGACAGAGTTTATGACGGAGTCGGCAGCCCGAGCCAGAGGCTTGACGGAGGAACAATTGCAGGCCGCGCTGACCGAGTTGGGCGACGGAGTTCTGACCGCCTATGAAGTAACCGGCATGAAGCTGCAAGGCACGGAGCTGGTGAACTTGACGGCCTGTGAGACGGGGTTGGGCGAGGTGACGCCCGACGGGGTCGCAGGACTGAGTCAAGGGTTCCTGTTAGCCGGGGCGCGATCACTGACCATGAGCATGTGGGAAGTGCCCGCGGATGAGACGACGCAGCAGATCGGCGACTTCTATCACCACTGGCTGGGCAATGAAGGCAAAGGATCATTTCCCGAACACCGATACGAAGCGTTTCATGCGGCGCAAGTGGAGGCACTGGCCCGTGCCCGGCAGGATCACGGGACGGGGCATCCGTTTTTTTGGGCTGGGATGATCTTTGTTGGCGACCCTGGCGATCTGCCGCGACCGGGAACGTCAACGGTTACGGCTAAGCAATAGCCGAAAAGTTATAGATATGCCATCTTTCAAATGAAAAATGGGGGCCCTGAATTTCAAAAAACAGAAGGAGACGAGATGAGACGACAGATGGTGAGGTGGGTAGGTGTTTTGGTAGTAGGTGGTTGGCTTGCGGTCACGGGTTTGGCCGCGCAAGGTCAAACGGCGCAGGCAGACCCGAAGCAGCCGAATATGTCGACAGAGAAAGGCAAGGACAGTGGTGGCGCCGCAGCGGTGTCGCTGCTCAATCAGGCTGAGGAGTTGGTGAAGTACGCAAAAGAGAACGAATCCCCGGTGGCGATGCTCACGGCAGTGCAAATGCTTGAGCGCGTGAAGGTCCAAGAAAATGCCGAACGGGTGGGCGCCAAGAAAACAGGTTTGCAGAACGCGGGCGAGCAAGTGAAGGAAGGCAAGAAGGGTGACACTCCGGCGCCGACGCTTGACCCGGAGAAGCTGCTGGCTGAAGCCAGACCCTGGGCAAAAGGCGATCCACACATGCTGGCCCTGCTGGATGCTGAAGCAGGCAAGGCGAAGGCCTCGGCGGCTGGGACTCTGGGATCAACACGGGGAGCTATCACGCACCGCGATCGGGTTTCGGCCCGGGCCTACGATGACTTCGTCGTCAACTTTTACGGCGGCGAGGTGGCGCGGGTTGCCATAGTCGGTGACGGCGATACGGACATGGATCTCTACATCTACGACCAGAACGGCCACGAGATCACAAGAACCAGCGGCCCAGGCTCGAACTGCCTGGTACAGTTTGTTCCGCGCTGGACCGGTCCATTTCGGGTGCGGGTCGTCAACCTGGGATACGTCTATAGCGACTACATCCTGATGACGAACTGAAGTATCTTACGCGCCTGATGGACGGGCAGCCCTTTTGAGCAGAATTCGGCGGAGGGCGCTTCCTAATATCTCGGTAGAGTGGGCGGGTCTTCCCGCCTGCTCTTGCCGATTTTCTCTAAACACCCGGATACGGCGGGGAGATGGTGCATCCCGCAGGATTGGCAATCGTGCTGATGGAAATGGCGAAGGAGAACGTGATTTCCATTCCACGGCATCCTGCTCCGCCTGCGAAGGTGCTCCGATCACTTATTTGGGAGCTCTGCCATCGCTTTATCTTTCCACGCGGGGTGAGAACACCGCCAAGACTCTGAAGAGCCAGCTATTGCACTCGTTTGAGGTCTTGGATCCAATCCGTTTCCCACGTTTTGCCACCGTCCGTTGATTCAGCCTGCTCCCAGTGAGCTGAGGTGGGTGTGATCTCGGACCATATGAACCGTGTGCGGACTGGTTTCCCGTCTTCGGTATCGTCGTTCGCATAGAACGTTCCTACGCCATTGTGGAAGCTGCCTATCACCGGCGGGCCTATGGGCGCTTGGGGCTTCCTGCTGTCCATCCACCAGATCGACCACTGCCCCGTCTTGGCGTCGAACGATCGCGGAGCTACGCCGCGGTAAGTGCCGCCCGGAACCTCGAACACGGTATCGTCGACGTTAGCGTAGCCACCCATCAGTGGCTGGCTGAATAATGTCCCTTCGAATTCGATCCACTCGTGACTGTTGACGAGGCGATGCTTCAGCTTTCGATGATGGACTTGCCAGCGTCCGAATAAAAAATCGAAGTCATGCAGTCCCGGCACCGCACTTTCTGCATGACTTATCTCTGCTCCCGAACCCGGGGAGGACTGAGCGACAGATAGCCCGGACGCCATTAGGCCCAGAATCAGCCATACCGTTACTGCCAGGCGCTTATGGATTTGCACGTTTGACTCCTTTTTCGTAACGAGAGAATAATACGCGCATCCCTGCGGATCCACTGGGTGCAGGCTTTCGCCAATTCCTCGCTTGGAGGTCTTACTCTGTGGCGAAATAGCAAGCCGCCAGCGGACGGCTGTCGAGGATGGCATAGAACCTCAGAGGAACTTGTGAGTTCGCATTTATGGCATAACCGGCGAAGCCGACGTAGCTGCTCTCTAGCCAGGGATTGGCCGTTCTGATGGCCGGACGCCGCTCGCCTACTGCTGCCAGACCGGTGATGACTCCATCTCGCGTGGCCACCACTTCCAGCGGTTCCCGGCGATGTTTACGGTCGTAGGCCCAACCGCTTATGCGGACCGCGCCAGGACCCGTTCCTTCCACTGGCACAGCGGATTCCAAAACCCCGGTGCAGTCGTTTTCAGAGGTTGGGAATATTGAGTCCAACGACTTGCCCAGTTGCGAGGCAAGCGCAGTCGAGAAGACCGACAGGCGATGCTGGCGCATGTAGGGCGCCAGATGAAGCACGTAGTCTGCCTCGGGATACACCTTGGATAGCTGCGCACGGTCCATGGCGCCAGTCAGCAGCGCGGTTGCGGCCACATTCTGGTCAAAGCCACGGCCTCGTGCCGCGAAGATGGGGCCACGGGTCATGTGCGCTCCCCACGCAAATATCAGCAGCATGCAGACCTGTACCAGAAGAAAAACGGATGGCCTCAACCTGAGCCAATCGCTTCCCAACAGCAGCAGTCCAAGACAACACCAGAACAGGAGGGCGAACACCTGATAACGGGACGCAAATGCCTGCGCGACGCCAAAGTTCAATCGTATTGCCGCGGTAACTACCGCGCTCGCCACATAGAACGCAATCATAAGCACAAGCTGCAGTTCGAAACGGCGCTGGGCGCGAACCAAGGATGGCACTCGGACAGCAACGATTGCTGCGATGAGCAATCCGGCGGCCCCTATCATCTCGGCTGCGCCTACATTCTGCCAGATCCAGGAGCTGCCGAAGTATGTGGCCAGATACGCCAGCATGGCAGCCGCCCTTTCTGGCGAAGCAAGAGGGTTGGCATGCAGCGGAGGGCGAACGTAGTTATAAAAATAGACCGCGGTGCTGACCAACCCGGTGACGGCGAAACTCACCGCTGCCGAGAGCGGAAGGCGAAGCAACAGCGCGGCCGCCACCAACAATGGCCAGAGGAGATTTCCGTTGGATAACGAGTAGGTTGCTCCCAAGGCTGCCAGGATCGACAGGACAAGGAATTTCGACGAGCACGGTCGGCCGGATGCCTGCTGCGAATCGGTCCAATAGAGCAACAGGCTGATGAAGGCAAGCGTGACGAGGAGACCGGTAAGCACAAAGCACACCTGGAAGCCCAGCGTGAAGTTCTCCCACTGCGAGGAACAAAACACGCAGAATGCCGCCAGGCCTACCCCGGTCCGCCAAAGTGCGCCGCGCCAGTTTCCCAGCGCGCGCATGCTCCAACTCAGCAAAATCCAGTGCAAAAATTGCACCGCGAGGATGCTAGCCAGAAGAAACGCCTGTCGGGCATGAACCAAGCGAAGGTCCACGGCTAGGAACAGTTTCTGAATGGGCAGCCGATGTTCGTTGTGCTGACGCCACAGCCAGGCGCCAGAGAATGGGCTTTCGCCGTTTGCCACCACCGCGATCTGGGTCCATCCGTCCCAGAAAGGAAGGCTGGAGTAGCTCGCGTTCACCAGGTGCAGAGTCACGGCGATGGTGGCGATTCCACCCAGTAGGATTGCCCAGGAAAGGGCCGAGGATGTGCGCGATGATAGCGTCGTAGCGGCGGCAGGGGAGTTGACCGCTAGGCCCCTCATGATGCCGATTCTACTCTCGCTGTCAGCTATCAACGCACCTTTCAGACACTACCCGATTTCGCGAGTAATCGCGAAAAAGGGCGTCCCCCCTGGCCGGACCACTTCGAAAGCCCATGTCTAGAAATCCGTCCTGAGACGGACAGCATAGCTGCGCGCGGCACGCTTGCGCCGAAGGCACGCAAGTGCGATCATCTCTGCGTCCAGGAGAGGTCTAGCATGCGCTTGAATTACCGTGCTTTTCTGCTATTCGCCGCAGTGTGGCTAGCCGGGTTCGCGTCTTCGCTGGTAGCGCAAGAAACTTTCACCACACCCATGATTCCGCGCGAAGTGCTGTTCGGCAATCCTGAACGCGCCGACCCGCAGATCTCACCCGACGGTACGCAGCTCGGCTACCTCGCTCCCGTCGATGGCGTGCTCAATGTGTGGGTCCGTACACTCGGCAAGAGCGACGACCGGGTAGTGACGGCCGACAAGAAGCGCGGTATCCGCAACTTCACCTGGCAATACGATAACCAGCACATCCTCTACACCCAGGACGTAGGTGGAGACGAGAACTGGCGGCTCTATCAGACCGGCATTGCCACCAAGCAAACCAAAGACCTCACACCATTCGACAAAGTAAGGGTGGACTTGGTGGCCTATGAATGGAGGACGCCGGACACCGTTCTTGTCCAGATGAACAAACGCGATCCCAAGGTATTCGACGTTTACCACATTGATCTCAAGACCGGCAAGATGGACCTCGACACCCAGAACCCCGGTGACGTGCAGGGCTGGCAAGCCGATAACGCTCTCCTGGTGCGGGCGGCGCAGGTTGAGACGCCCGATGGCGGGACAATCATCCGGGTTCGTAACGATGCCAAGTCACCTTGGCGCGAGTTGATCAAGTGGGGGCCCGACGAAACTTTCGGTAACATCTCCGGTTTTTCCCCTGACAACAAGAAAATCTGGATAGCTACGAGTCTGGATACGAATGCGGCACGACTGCTTGAGATGGACGTGGCTACCGGAGAGCGAAAAGTCATCGCCGCCGACCCGCAGTTCGATGTCGAAGGAGTTGTCACGCAGCCCAAGACGAATGCTCTGGAAGTGGTGACCTTCATCAAACAGCGTACGGATTATGACTTCATCGATCCCAAGGTGAAAGCGGACTACGAGGTACTGCAAAAGGTGCATGGCGGCGATATCACGGACCTCTCCCGGAACTTGGCTGACAATAAGTGGATCGTCACCTACGTGAGCGACGACGGTCCGGTCTATTACTATCTCTACGACCGCCCCGCCAAGCAGGCTACCCTTCTGTTCACCAACCGCCCTGCCCTGGAGAAATATAAGCTGTCCTCGATGAAGCCTATCGAGTACAAGGCGCGCGATGGCATGACAATTTACGGCTATCTCACCGTGCCCGCAGGGATGGATCCGAAAAGCCTGCCGATGGTGTTGTTCGTACACGGAGGACCCTGGGGACGCGACCAGTGGGGCTTCAACCGCAATGCGCAGTGGCTGGCAAATCGCGGCTACGCCGTGTTGCAAATAAACTTCCGCGGTTCGACCGGTTACGGCAAGAAATACGTGAATGCAGGTGATCGCCAATGGGCGGGCACGATGCACACCGACCTGCTCGATGGAAAGAGCTGGGCGGTAGAAAAGGGGGTCGCCGACGCCAATCGAGTGTGCATCATGGGCGGCAGCTACGGCGGTTACGCGACGCTGGCCGGTGTGGCCTTCTCGCCGGATGCGTTTACCTGCGGCGTGGACATTGTAGGGCCGTCGAACCTGAATACGCTGCTCAACACCATTCCACCGTACTGGTCAACAATCCTTTCAACCTTCCACAAGCGAATGGGAGACACGGAGGAATTTCTCAACTCGCAATCGCCCCTGTTTAAGGCTGATCAGATCAAAGTTCCGCTGCTGATTGGTCAGGGTGCAAATGATCCGCGCGTAAACAAAGCCGAGAGCGATCAAATCGTTGCTGCCATGCGCAAGAACGGCAAGGACGTTGAGTACTACGTCTTTCCTGACGAAGGTCACGGCTTCGCCCAGCCGAGCAATAATATGGCGTTCAATGCGGCCAGCGAAAACTTCCTGGCCAAGTATCTAGGCGGGCGCGCCGAGCCACCCTCACCAGCCGAGAGCAAGCTGCTGGAGAGCGTGAAGCAGTGAACTGGAAACCGGGGAGAGTTTCTTAGAGCTGTTTCCACCGTGTTGTTGGGCGCTGGGACGCCATTACTTGCCCCTTCCTTACAGCCCCACCAAACTGCGATTGAGTAGCCATCACCTCTACCGGTCAGGGAAAGTGTCGTTTTATCAGGTCGTTCGGAGGCCGAAAATCGACAGCTACCCCATTTTTTTAGCCGGTTGCCCCATCACCCAGGTCCTGAACACCGCGAGACCCTTCGGCAAGCTTAGGGCAGGCTCTGGGCCACCCGCCCAACCCGGGCATATCCTGCAATTTTCTTATAAATAGGACACTTGCAAAAGCTCTTACTTTACTTACTCCTTGATAAAGTAAGATGATTATACTGAGGTACTATGAGAACTCCTTTTACGACCCGCATCTCTTCCCGCGGACAGGTCGTCATTCCTGGTCCTGTTCGCAAGGCGCTCGCGATCGAACCCGGGACGGCGTTCCTCGTCATCGCAAGAAAAGACACTGTCGTGCTTCACCGCCTGCAGGAGCCGCCGTGGCAGTTTTTCGACGACATGGTCAAGCAAGCCAGGAAGCAAGGTCGCCAGCTCGACGCCGCCATGCAGGGGTTCGCGAGAGTTGTGAACAAGCTGAAGTACGGGCGGTAACGAAGATCGAGGCGGTTTCCAGAGGCCCGGGTGCCCCCACTCAAAAACCCGAAGAGGTGGAAATGGCGGGTGGCCCAGGTCTCGCGGTTTTCGAGACCTGGGTAACTGCGGCACTTCACTGCGGGGAGGTTGTCACTTCGCGAAACTTCGGCCGCGTGCCCCACTCATTCGCGGGGTCCGAACGAGTGGAGATTCGATGGTTCGGAACAAAATCAAAACGCCCGCTCAAGCAAGACCGGTTTGAGTGGGGCACCCGCGAGTTGCGTAGGTTGGGCGAAAACGTCGGCTCACCCCACGTAGGAGCTGGTGCGCAAAGGACCGTTCGGCTTGTAGGTGCTGATGATGACGCCCGAGCCCACAGCCTTCGTGCTGACGAGCGCGAGTTCGCGGGGCGGAGTTCCATCCGAGAAGATGCGTTTGCCTTTGCCTCGCAGAACCGGAAAGACGAGCAGCAAGACCTCGTCCGCAAGTTCGTGTTCGAGCAGCACCGGTGTCAGCGTAGAGCTGCCCCACACGATCAGTTGCGGCCCGTCTTTCTCCTTAATGCGGCGAATGCCCTCAACAATGTTCGCTCCAAGGGCCTCGGCCGGCCCCCATGCAAGGCTGTCCGGCCTGTGGGTCGCGACGTATTTCGTCGCCGCGTTCAGGCTGTCCGACATCGGACTCTTCGGGGCTTTCGGCCAAAAGGCGCTAAAGATGTCGTAGGTTCGCCGGCCCAGCAGCAGATCAAACGTCTCGCCTTGACCCTCGACGATGGCCGCTCCCCCATCAGGGTCGGCATGCGGCCCCGCCCATCCGCCGTAGGGGTAGTCGCCGTCTTCACCCGGCCCGCCGGGCGCCTGAATCACGCCATCCAGCGTAATGTGTTCGATGATCCTGATCGTTCTCATGTCGTCTCCTTTAACACGGTTTGCGCTCGCCTGCGGCAGGCGACGCGGGTGGCCCAGAGCCTGCCCTGAGCTTGCCGAAGGGTCTCGCGTATCCGAGACTTGGGTAGGTACGACGCAAACTCCCGGGTCTCGAACAACGCGAGACCCGGGGCACCCATGTCACGGTTTCAGGTAACGAAGCGCAACGCATCCTGATTTAAAAATCTTTGAGTCAACGAGCTTCAATTGCAATTTCTCTTGCAGGCTGATCCCCTCCAACAATCGTCTGCCTTCGCCGACAATGACCGGCCAAACGGCAAAGCGAAATTCATCCACCAGACCAAGCTCGATAAGTTGGGAAGGAATATCGACTCCACCGACTAAAATATTCTTGCCTGGTTCCTGCTTGAGTCTAAGCATTTCGTCGCGAAGATTCGTGCGGACAATTCTCGTGTTTTTGTCTTCAAGGTTGTCTAAGGATCGCGAAAAAACCACTTTGTTGAGAGAGACAAATGCTTGAGCAAATTCCTTGTCTGCTTTGGACGCGGACTGGTCCTTGGCGACCTCTGGCCAATAAGGAACCATCAACTGGTAGGTTTTGCGCCCGAAGACCTGCAGGTCAGCCTCTCGCGTGAGGTGCGTAAAATATTCAAGTACTTCGTCGTCAGGATTTATTGGCGTGTGGTCGACGCAGCCGTCCAAGGTGATGTTGATGGCGAAGATTACATTTCTCATTTGATTGTCCAGCCTTTATGCGCCAGCACGTGTGGGAGTTAACAGCCTCGCGCGGCATCGTTCATCCTAAAGCCGTCGCGCATGGAAAATCGACAGTCGAGGAGAATTTTGTTTGGGGAAAGCTGGGGACTGGACGGGCGTTCACCAATCCCCATTCGTTCGAAAAAGCGAGCGGGCGCTACGGCGCATGTTCCGCGGTCGCGGCGGCCTAGTGCTTCGCGATTCTAGTTGGCCTTGCAGTTGCGGGCGGTGCGAATTTCCTCGATCCGCTTGAGAAAGACATCCGTCCATTCGTCGAGAGCCGCCTCATCGACGTTTTTCGCGCCGCTGGCGCGCAATCGCTGGATTTGTTTCTGGTCGGTCATCTGGAAGCGCGCCACCCGGAAAATCGACTTCACGGTCTCACGATCCAGGCGCGCCACGCGTTGGATCATGAGGTCCTGCGCTTCTTTCAAGACCTGCTTGTCGCCCAACAGGGTCGCGCGAAGTTCGCAATTGCCTGAGTTGGCGAAAACGGTTTGTGGCTCCCATGCGCTGAAGATGCCGCGTGGATTGGTGCCAGCGATATCGAAGGCGCTTCTCTTCTTGCCGAAGGTGGACCCGAGATCATGAACGTAAATGACAGGTCGTTGGCAGACCTTGGAGTGATCGCCCGTTCCCGGCTTCCATTCTTGGCAGTCGAGCCGGTTCTGCTGGGGGAGCGCATTGTGGTAGTGGATTAGTCCAAGGGCAAGCCGATAGGCGTCGTATTCCACTTTTTGCTGGTGCGTCCATTCTCCATCGGCATAGAACTTGGCCGCATCATCCCACGACCACGTCTCATCGTTGCCGGGATTGATCTCATCCCACGGGAGTTCGCGTTCTACGTTTACCACCTTGAAGATGACCGGTGCATCCTTGAGGGAGGCCTTGTTGTCTGCCAGCTTCTTTCCGAAAGGGTCGTCCGTGCAACCGATGCATGCGGCCGAGCCGACCGGGTAATCGTGGTCAGCAGGAAAACCCAGCACCCACATGAAGCGGGTTGAGGCTACCGAGGTGAATACTTCGTTGAAGCGGGGATTGTGGCCCGGGTACGGTGGTTTGAGGTACTTCACCTTGACGTGATCAGCCTTGATCTCGTGTTCGTTCTGGACATCATCGCGCGGGTACAAATGCGCGACCTTCTCGCCGCTCTTGTCGGTCTTGATCTCCACCTTGACGTCGGCGACCCGAATCACTTCCCCTTGCAGGCCATAGAACCCACCGTCCGCAGTCATGTGCCAGCATTGAAATTTCATGCTGTCACCCGGAACCTTCTGGAAGGCGTAATGCGGCCGAAAGTAGCAGGCAATGGTGTCGGCTTCGGTGAAGTATAAGAACCGGCTCTTCTCGGGCTGCGCAGCATCGAAGTCTGGACCATTCGCAAGCTGGGTGGGAGTTAGACTCGGCTGATCGAGCAGAATGCTGCCCGCTCGTATGCAAGGTAGTTTCTGCTCCTTTGTCATGCCATCGGCAACTTCGCACCCCTGAGTCTGAGTCTGAGCGGCGCCGCTGGCGACCGCGATCAGGACGATTGACATAACGAGAATCGATTTCTGCGACATAGACGCCCCCTTTTGCTCATAGGCGAGCCGACCGTTAGGACGGCGTGCCGTCCTGAGAAGGGCCTTGCTGAACGCGAAAAAGTATAATCCCGTTTTCTCCGACAGAACAGGATTATGTGCTGAGTAGCGTCCTGCTCAGGGGAGTTGAAGTCCCTCGAACTTGCTGCCGTGTCGCGCCCAACTCGCGCTATTAAGGAGCTCCGCCATGTTGATGCCACAAGCACGGAACGCCGACTACGCGCTCATGTAGATTGCTGGACCCTGGCGCGTTTTGCGCGAGTAATCGGTGCTGAAAATAAGTCTCCACCGTTGCCTCTGAAAAAGCGCACCTGCAAATCCACCTTCGCCGCGACTCGGTTTTCAAGCTCCGCATCAGCTGTCATATACTTCGTGACGCCGGGCGGCGGGCCTTGATCGGTTAACAATTGGAATCCGACTAGCTGCACCAACCCGCTAAACAAAAAAACGTATGAACCTTCTGACCCCTCCTGAGATTCGGACATATTGTAAATGGATTCATCCTCTTGTTCGAGTTCGCTGACGAACGCCAGTGCATTTCGACACTGGTACGCGGGCGGCCGCCCTGCTCAGGTTGCACAAAATCTTGGCGCAAATCTCTTGTGTAATGGAGATATTTCAACAACTATCCCCTGGTTAAGAGTGTTCTGGCACACAACGCAAACGGGCGTGAACTTTACCTGAATGGCCCCGGTGCCGTCGTGCCGATGCGTCGGTAGACGTGGCGCTCCGCCATTTACGGGTTTTGCGCCGCTGCCCAAGACGTTCTGGGAGCGCTCGCTGTTCGTGAAGCCGAAAGATCGCGAGGTGGTCTGCCACGCCAGCGCATGGGACATCGACAACCTCACGACGTGCGACTGAAGATGTGCATCCAGGTGCGGGGCGAGGATTTCGTCACCATTCACCACGAACTGGGACACAACTTCTACCAGCGCGCGTACGAGAACCAGTCCTTCCTTTTTAAGAGCGGAGCGAATGACGGCTTCCACGAGACCATTGGCGACACCATTGCGCTGGCGATCACGCCCGAATACCTAAACAAGGTTGGCCTGCTGGCGACCATCCCGCAAACCGACGACACCGGCTATCTGCTGCGCATGGCGCTCGACAAGGTTGCGTTTCTGCCGTTCGGACTGCTCATCGATCAATGGCGCTGGAAGGTGTTCAGCGGGCAGATCAAGCCCGCCGACTACAACAAAGCCTGGTGGGAGATGCGCGAGAAGTATCAGGGCATCGCGCCGCCGGTCGCGCGCAGCGAGGCCGACTTCGATCCTGGCGCGAAATATCACGTTCCCGCCAACGTGCCCTACACGCGATATTTCCTGGCGCGGGTTCTGCAGTTCCAGTTCTACCGCGCCATGTGCCGCGAGGCCGGATTCAGCGGGCCGCTGTATCGCTGCTCCTTCTACGGCAACAAGGCCGCGGGCGCCAAGCTAAACGCCATGCTCGAGATGGGCCAGAGCGAGCCGTGGCCCGACGCGCTGTATGCCCTCACCGGCGAGCGACAGATGGATGCCGGCGCCATGATGGAGTACTTCGCACCGCTAAAGCAATGGCTCGATGAGCAGAACAAGGGCAAGCAGGTGGGATGGAAGAGCGGCAACTGACGGCGGGCGAGGAGTAGTAATGCGATTCGCTTCCTGTGTACAGAGTCCGCCATTTGCGGTTGACCCAGTCCCGCAAAGCGGCACGAGAGAAGGTAGCCCACCCCTTCAAGGGCGGTTAGGCGTTGGGGTGTCCCGGTTTGTCGGCTACTAAGTTATCCCGAAAACCGGGCAAGTCTAGATTATTTCTGCAGCGCCGCGGTCCAATTCGTCACTAAGTTAATTGGGAAGCTTTTGCCCTCTTCTATGGTAACTACCGCGAACCGTTTGCCATCTGCAGAGACGTCGTACGGGGCCACGAGTCCGTTGACAGACAGGATGGAATCGGCCAGAGAAAACAAGGGCCGGGCAGCATCTGCTTGCACGGAGTCTGCATTCGTCTTGATGGGAACAGACATCAGCTTGTCATCCGAACTCAGATAGAAAAGCTCGTTGCCATCACGCCGCCAAAGCGGTTGCTGGCCACCGCCGTTGGAGATTTGCCATTTACCGCCGCCTCCGCCTGACGGAATTACATAGACCTCGAACTTGCCCGATTCATTCGACGTGTAGGCGATCCAGCGACCGTCCGGTGAGTATCTGCCTTCCATGGTTATGAACGCGCCCGGCATCAGAGGTTTGGGCTTGCGGTCATTCCCGCTGAGCGGCAACTCCCATAGTTGGGCGGCTGCGACCAAATCACCTACTGCATAGAGCAGAGTTTGGCCATCGGGGGAAAAGTCGCTAGGCCAATTCTGCACACTCTTTTCGCTTCCTTCAAGCAGCAGTTCGGCTTGGCCCATGCCGCTCGCAGATTTGCGATAAAGGTTGAGGTACCCATGTTGCAGGCCGCCGTATGCTATCCATTTCCCATCCCGCGACCACACCGGTGTGCTTGATGAACTTGGTCCAAAGGTAAATCGAGTGCTGACTCCACGCTGCACGTCGTAGATCCAAATATCGGTGAGGGACTCGCCGAGATCGGCGGCTATCTTGAGCCCATCCGGCGAAATACGAACGTGATTGAGATTGAGCGTCTTTTCTCCGGCAACTCCTATCTTCTTGCCGGAACGGTCATACCAGGTGAGTTGGTTGGCGGCAGCACCGCCGGACAGGTAGGCGAGCGTACTTCCGTCGGTCGCCGATATAGCAGCTCGCCACGTACCACCATCCAGCAGCACCTGTTCAGCTACCGGCGCCGGGGTTCCGCTCAGAGAACCAGTTCTCGGATTGAACGGCTGTGCCATCAATGTGGTATCTCGCAGGAAAAGCAAATGGCCTGAGGAGAAGTCCGCCTGACTATCGGTTTGCATTACCAGATGGCCCTCTTTGCCGTCCAACGACGCGAAGTAGATGCCATTATTCGGGTCGCGCGGATTGTTATGCGTGATAGCGAGATAGAGAAAATGCCGGCCATCCGGCAAAAAGTGAGGCCAGCGATGGCTGTCGTGCTTCGACTTGTCCAGCTTGGTCACAGGCTGGGGTGTTCCTCCCGAACTCGGTACTCGAAACAGGCTGCTTTCGAAGGTTGGCGCAAAAAGAATGGTTCCGTCCGCATTCCAGGTCCCACCGCGGCCTAGCGCGGCGTCACACACAACTGTTGGCGAGCCCCCGTCCAGCGGTATCGTCTGCAGTTTCCCGCCCGCAAAGAAACCTATGAACCGGCTATCGAATGACCAGAACGGAAAATTAGCGCCACTCGTTCCCGGGACCGGCCGGGCGTGGACCTCACTCAGTTTTCTGACCCAAAGCAAGATTTGTCCATGTGTATCTGTAGCTACATAAGCGAGCGCGCTTCCATTCGGCGCAAGCACCGCCGGGCCGGCATTATCTTGCGTAATAAGTGGCGTGGTGTTTTCTTCGGGCAGGATCAAGGAGCGAACCAGCGGTTGCGGCTTGGACGCCTGGTTCACAAACAGCCATCCGAACAACCCTGCCAGCACCAATCCAACAGCAGCCACCGCCCACGGCAAAGATAAAATGCGTTGTCGGCGCGGGAGCACATGAGCGGGCGAGGATGCCTGCGAACCGCCTGCGGCAATCCATTTCAACTCGCGCGCGATGTCGCCGGCATTTTGCCAGCGCTCGTCAGGGTCTTTCGCCAGACATTGCTTGATTACACGCTCCAGCGCAGGCGGCGCCAGTGGTTGCACAGCAGACAGCGGTGGCGGTTCCGAGGATAGGATCGCGGCAATCGTACTGGCCTTAGTTTTGCCGCCGAAGGCAGGCCTGCCCGTGAGCATTTCGTACAGCACCGTCCCGAACGCAAAAATGTCACTGCGCGCATCCGGTTCTTTCCCCTCCAACTGCTCAGGAGCCATGTACTGGAAGGTCCCCACCAGCATGCCGTCTGTGGTGAGCCGCTTTGTGTCAAAGGTCATCTCGGTGAGCGCAGCGGCCCCCACCGAAACCTGCTCTTGTAACCTGGCCAGCCCGAAGTCGAGGAGTTTGGCTCCGGACTTGGTCAGCATCACGTTGCCGGGCTTCAAATCACGGTGAATAATGCCGCTTCGATGGGCCTTGTCTAACGCGTCGGCGATTTGAGTTCCATAAGCCAGCGCCTGTGGCGGAGGAACGGGTCCTTTGGTAAGCCTCTGCTCCAGGCTCTCCCCCTCGATGTACTCCATTACGAGATAGTCAAGACCCTCGTGATTGCCGACATCGTACAGGGTGCAGATATTCGGATGAGAGAACTTCGAAATCGTGCGGGCCTCGCGCTCAAATCGCTGCCGCAACGCAGGATCGGAGGAATGGTGCGACGGCAACACCTTGATCGCGACCGTGCGGTCAAGTCGGGAGTCGCGAGCCCGATACACCTCTCCCATGCCACCCGCACCAAGCGGCGACTGGACTTCGTAAGGACCGAGCTTTGTTCCTGTGGTGATTGTCATCAGTGCGCGCCATTATAACGTGCCAAGCAGACTCACTCGGCGATTGTTGATGAATTGTCGCTAGCCTTGATCGGAAACGCCTCGGGCAGGACAGGTGGGAAGGGCGGAAGACTGGGTCCGAGGCGTTTTCGATAAGGAGACTAGGAGGAAGACGCTGGCGTTTGCGGCGGACGCGGGGAACTCGTCAGACTATGGAATTTGAATGCCTTTTTCTTCGCTCTTTCTTCGTGGTCTGCCAGTAACGAGTGCGCTTCCAACGCGCCGGAGAAAAGAGGCAAATACCAGCACACACGCGACGGATTATCTCACGCGTAGCGTCCGCCGCGCCAGCGGCTTCGTCCTTGTCGGCTAACCGGAAGTTAATCGTGTCTGCATTCGCAGTTGGCGTAACATCGCCTTATCACAGGTATGGCGGCAGAGGGGCGAACAGACGGCGCAAACTTGCGACATCGCCTGATTTCGACAGTTATCGTGCTGGACCGCGGCATTCGGATGTAAGGTTCCGACGCGTCAACAACGGCGACCGTGATCGGTCACGGTGAAGGACCCCATGACGAACGCAGCACGAGGTCACGCAATGGGCTGATCACAACGATTTTTCCTTGGAGTCTGCCATGCATCGGGTGTAAAGTTCCAGCCTCAAGAATGGAAACGGTCAACCTCACGTTCAGGAAGGGAGACCCCATGACGAACCCAGCGCAGCGTTCCACATTCCTTTTGACCCACAGCCTGCGGGTACCAATTCTTGCATTCGCGTTGCTGTGCGCGCTGACTTTATTCCCACTGCGATCGGCACAGGCCCAGACATTTACTGTGCTCTACAACTTCACCGGCGGGCAGGATGGAGCGCACCCTTGGGCCGGCATAACCATTGATGGTGCGGGGAATCTCTATGGAACGGGCTCGTACGGAGGCTCCGGCAATTGCATGGGCGGATGCGGTACGGTTTTCAAGCTGTCCCATAGAACCTCTGGCTGGATATTCTCTCCTCTTTATAATTTCAATGGAATGCCGGATGGGGAGTATCCAGAAGGCAGGCTAATCTTCGGTAGAGATGGCAGGCTCTATGGAACAACCGGTCGAGGCGGAGTTGAGAACCAAAACCGATGCATCGGCTGCGGGATTGTTTTTACGCTGAGACCACCGGCGACGTTTTGCCGGACCACAATCTGTCCCTGGTCGGAGGACGTACTTTATCGGTTTACCGGGCTAGATGACGGAGCCGAGCCCAGTGGCGACATCGTGTTCGATCAGCAGGGAAATCTCTTCGGCACCACCAGGTACGCTGGATACTTTGGTGGGGGCGTCGTTTATGACCTGAGTCCATCCGGGGGCGACTGGACGCTGACCGTACCATATTACTTCATGGCTGTTAGTGATGGGATTTATCCCTACGGCGGTGTTGTGTTCGATAGCTCAGGCAACTTGTACGGAACAACGCAGTCCGGTGGCTCCTCCGGAAATGGTGTGGTCTTTCAGCTGTCCAAGCAGGGATCTGGCTGGGGCGAAACCATTCTCCATAATTTTGGCGGAAGCGACGGGAGTACGCCCTTGGGCGGCGTAATCCTGGATCCTAGGGGCAATATTTACGGCACAACCAACACCGGAGGGTCAAACGGTGGTGGTGTAGTCTTCGCGTTAACTGCCTCCGGCGGTGGCTGGACATTCGTGCAGCCCTACTCTTTTAGCGGCCCATCTGGGCCTTGGGGCGATCTCGTTATGGACAGCTCAGGCAATGTGTACGGTACGACGGTGCAGGACGGCGCGCATGGTTTCGGTTCGGTATTCAAGCTGACATTCTCAGGGGGAAGCTGGACTTACATCTCACTTCACGATTTCAATGCGACAGATGGAGCAAACCCCCATGGCAGCATTGTGCTCGACGCGAATGGTAATCTCTATGGCACAGCAGCTAATGGCGGCTCGCATCATCAAGGTGTTGTCTGGACAATCACGCCGTAGCGTCTTCTGCGCCTTGAGCTTTTCTTTGAAGACAAATAAGTGGGGATGATGGGAGTGGCCGAATTGCGGCTAATTGTTCCTGCCAGCCTCACAAGCCTCAAGGACTGCGATTATCTCCGCGTTTCCATACTTCCTTGCTTTTTGTAGCGGTGTATCACCTTCTTTGTTAAGCACGGAAATGCGATGAGCGGCACCGCTGAAACGTATAGCGGTAGGCTTTTGCCCTGATTACGTGCGAGATTGATTCCATGACAATGTCGGCTCCGATGCCCGAGTAAAGTTGGTGGTGCTGACCAACCAACAGGCTCGGGAGAGAGGAGCCGAACAATGATCATTATAGGAGTAGATTTCCACCCCGAGTTTCAGCAAATCGCAATGGTTGACACTGAGACTGGAGAGCTGCAGGAACGGCGTCTGCAACATCCGAAAGAAGCCGAAAGCTTTTACCGCGAGCTTGTGAAACGCTCGGCTCAGGTGCGAGTGGGTATGGAGGCCAGTGGGCACGGCCGCTGGTTCGAGCGACTGCTGGGCGAGTTGCAGATCGAGCTATGGATTGGAGATGCAGCCGAGATCCGAACCAAGCGCGTACGTAAGCAGAAGACGGATCGGCAAGATGCCCAGCTGATTCTGAAACTGATGCTGAAGGATGACTTTCCGAAGATCTGGGTGCCAAGTTGGGAGAACCGTGATCTGCGGCAACTACTTTGGCATCGGCACCGTATGGTGCAGGCGCGTACGCGGATCATGAATCAGTTGCAAGCGGTGGCGCTAAACGAAGGTCTTCGGTGTAAGAAGAGATTGTGGCGGACCGAACGCCAACAACTGGAATCGTTCCGACTGGCACCGTGGGCCGGCCGGCGACGGCAGGATCTGCTGGAGTTGCTGGATCGGTTGAACCCAACCATCGCGGAGCTGAGCCAGGCAGTGGAACGAGAAGTCGAGCAGTGCCCTGAGGCGCAACGGCTGGCGACGCATCCCGGCGTCGGTCCGCTAACCGCGATGGCCTTCGTCCTGATCATCGGGGAAGCAGAACGCTTTCAATGCGGGAAGCAGGTAGCCAGCTATCTCGGTCTGGTTCCACTGGAGGACTCCAGCGGTAATCGCCGGCGGTTGGGACATATCACCAAGCAAGGCAGTTCGATATTGCGCTTCCTGCTGGTGGAGGCGGCGCAGGTGACAGTGCGCAGTCTTCCGGAATGGCGCAGCCGATACTTTCACCTGATGATGCGGCGCGGAAGGAAGATCGCCAAAGTCGCCATGGCGCGGCGGTTGGCTGTTTGTCTGTACTGGATGATGCGCCAGCGATGGGATTATCAGCAGTGGGTCGAGTTCGGTTCGTACGCGGGGCAGCCCGGAAATCGCCATGGTGTGCAGTAGAACACCGAGAGATTGAGTGGGCACCCCGCTCCTCTGACGAGGAGTTCGAACTGGTAATCATGATCGCAGTCGCGACCGAAGAGATGCATGGGTCGGACCGAGTTCTGACCTGAGAGGATTACAAGGCGAGCCGTGGTTGGTTGGGACAGAGTTTTTTCAACTAGAGCGAAGTGGCGCTTTGTTTAAAGCGGATGCCGAACTACGCTCTTGACAACGCCGACATTGTCAGAGAGGCGATTTGCACTAAGCCGCTAGCGCGGCAGAGGTGTGCAGCGTGTTGATTGGGTAGAGTTCATAGACACCTGAAGGAGGTGTCTATGACGGAACTACGTCAACGCATGCAGGAAGAACTCCGGCTGCGCAACTACTCCCCACAAACCATCCGCACCTACATCGCAACCGTCGCCGATTTCGCCCACTATTTCCATAAGTCGCCCGACCAGATGGGCCCCGAGCAGGTGCGCCGGTATCAGCTTTACTTGTTGAATGAGAGGAAGCTGGCCTGGCAAACCCTGCAGGTTCGCATGGCGGCCTTGAAGTTCCTCTACACCCGGACGCTCAAGCAAACCTGGTTCGACCACGAGGTCGCCAAGCCGAAGGTGCACCGCAAGTTGCCCGTGGTCTGGAGCCGGGAAGAAGTCCGCGCCCTGCTCGACAGCACGGTGAACCTTAAGCATCGTGCTCTGCTGGCCACCCTCTACGGTGCCGGACTGCGTTGCCAGGAAGCCCTGGATCTGAAGGTCACCGACATCGACAGCCCACGCATGATCATCCCCATCCGCGCCGGCAAGGGAAACTTCCCGCGCCAGGTCATGCTCTCGCCCAAGCTCTTGCATCTGCTTCGTATCTACTGGCGTTGGCGCAAGCCCGAGGACTGGTTGTTCCCTGGAAAGCGATCGGATCTACCCATGCGGGATAGCGGGGTGCGCCTGATCTGCCAGAACCTGCGCCGCCAGTTGGGCATGCTCAAGCCGCTCAGTCCGCATGTGCTGCGGCACTGCTTCGCCACCCACCTGCTCGATGCAGGCACCGATCTGCGCAGCATTCAACTGCTGCTCGGCCATCGCGACCTGGAGACCACCGCCCGTTATTTACATGTCTCCGAACACAGACTGCATGCCATTGCCAGCCCGCTCGATGATCTGCCTATTCGCGAGATCAAGATTTCCGATGGAGATGGCAGAAGAAGATGAGACCACATCGGCTCGAAGTAGCCGATGTCTTGCACGCTCATCAGCAAGAGTTCCTCCAGCGCTGGGGACCGGTTGTCTCCCGCCAGCAACACAGGGTCCTGCGTGACATCGGCCTATGTCGTACCGCCGCTCTCGGCGCTCACCTGCAACAGTGCGACGCCTGTTCCTATCAGGCCGTCAGCTATCTCTCGTGCCGCAACCGGCATTGTCCCAAGTGCCAGTCCACGGCCCGCGACCGCTGGCTCAATAGGCAGGCGGCCAGCCTGTTGCCCGTATCCTATTCCCACGTAGTCTTCACCCTGCCGGAACAACTGGCACCGCTTGCACTCCGCAACCAACGCTTGCTCTATGACCTGCTGTTTCGTGCCGCCTCAGAAACCCTGTTGCAGATCGCCGCTGATCCTCGCCATCTCGGCGCACGCATCGGGATGCTCGCCGTGCTCCATACCTGGAGCCAGAACCTGCGCCACCATCCTCACCTGCATTGCCTGGTCCCCGCCGGTGGACTCGCTCTCGATCATTCCCGCTGGATCGCATGTCGACCCGGTTTCTTCCTGCCGGTGCGCGTACTCAGCCGCCTCTTCCGGGGCAAGATGTTGGCCTTCCTCCAGCAGGCTTACAAGACCGGAGAGCTCCGTTGCCTCGGCACCACGGCAAACCTCGCCGATCCGCGTCAGTTCCACTCTCTGTTGCGTCTGCTTCGTTCCAAGCAATGGGTTGTCTATGCCAAACCACCCTTCGGCGGACCCCAGCATGTTCTCCAGTACCTGGCCCGCTATACCCACCGCGTTGCCATCGCCAACGGCAGGCTTCTCGATCTCGTGAACGGTCAGGTGCGCTTCCGCTGGCGCGATTCCAAACACAACAACCGCATCCGGGTCATGACCCTCGATGCGGTCGAGTTCATCCGCCGCTTCCTGCTGCACGTCCTGCCCTCGGGCTTCGTCAAGATCCGCCACTTCGGTCTGCTGGCCAACCGTAATCGCCGAAGCGCACTCGCTCTTTGCCGATTACACCTCAACGTAGCCGCCACCGAAGCCACCGCGATTCTCACGCAATTACAACCGCCGACCCTCCATCGCTGCTGCCCCAGTTGTCAGCGCGGAACTCTGCACATCCTCGCCCGGCTCTCCGCCTATGCCTTGGCCACCTACACCACCCTGGCTTCCACCAGCCCCATCGACTCTTCCTGAGCTCCACCTATGACTATGCCAACACCAACTCGCAGGCCCACTCTCACCCGTCCGTCACGGGTTGCAGTACCCTTGCGCTCAAAATCGCTTCCCCCCATATCCACCACCGTCGCCCGCGACCTAAGCACCCTTCCATCTTTATCGTCTCCACCCCTCTCTACCTCCCACCATGCTGCCAAAGCTGCCCACGCTTTATCCCCGCAGACCGCTCACCCCATTCAATCCCCATAGAGACGCGCTAGCGGCTTACTGCAAATCGCCCTATCGACAATGCTCCGCCCATCTCCATCGCCACCACACAAGTCTTGTCTGCGGAGCACTGTCGATACGGCACTACGGATTTTTCTCACTCACTATTCCGCCGGGCTGTCCGCTGTTGAGGCAGCGGGCGTTATTGGCACAGCCATGATTGTGGCTAGCATGGTTGCAACCACCTTCTCCTTACCATCTCTAATGGCAAAGGCATCCGCTGTACAAACCGTCAGCGTCCGCCCTGCCTTCTTCACTTGCGCTCTGGCCGCGAAGACCTCGCCGTCAGCGGGGGCCAGGAGATTCACCTTCAGCTCCACGGTGAGGACCTCTTTATCGTCTGCTGCCACGGTTAACGCAGCATAACCGCAAGCTGAATCCAGCACCGCAGTGATAGCGCCCGCGTGCAGATACCCGTTCTGTTGCGTAAGATTCGGCGAAAATGGCAGGCGAATCTCCACACTCCCTTGAACCACTACTGTGAGTTCAGCCCCCAAAACGAACATGAAGGCCTGCTTGGAAAAGCTCTGTCGGACGCGTTCCTCGGGGGTGGTCATGTATCTCCTCAACTAGCAGGATATCGGCACGAACATCGACCCTTTCGCGAACTTTTGCTGCCGAGCGAGGCTTGCACCAATTGGCTTCGATCCGAGGACATGCAGCACCTCATCGAAGCCGCTGGCGCTCAGCCGGGGATTACCTGCGACTTGGCGATTTTGCGTCCGGTATCCCCAAAATGGCAAGAACACCTGCGCCGCGAACGCCTTAAGGGCAGCCCTTGCGGGCTGCCCCGTTTTGA